>CAVWVQ010000006.1:0-8236 GCA_963758525.1 uncultured Phycisphaerales bacterium | reverse complement strand
GGTTAGAAGTTTTCACGGCAGAACGGACGGGGCCCGTCGGAGAAGACGCTGAGGAACGTTGCGCAGGCTGGCGTAGCGGACGTGGCCAACCCCAGGGCAACTGCCTGTGATGCCGGCAGTTCTCCGCAGACAATGGCAGCCCAAATCCGATCAGAACCCTCAAATTCGGCCGTTGCGTTAGTGGGTTTCACCGAGGCTCGGCCAGCAACCACGTCGATCGCAAATCGGCTGACGTGACCCTCCGTTTCGTGCACGCCGATCACCGCCCGCCCCTTGGCGCCGGCGGGCAGATGCATTGGCTCGATGAATTTCTGATGATCCAGCACGCGAACCTGCAGGCGATTGGCGATGCGCACTTCTGCTGTCGAGTGCGTCACCGGGCGGTGGGGGAGCTGTACTTCGCGGAGCAGCCAGTTGGCCTGGAAATCCGCCGGGAAGGGATAGACCACTGAACTGTATTGATCGCGCAGACTGCCGAGGAAATGAAGCTGTCGCTTCAGGGCGGCAACATCATCAAAGGCGGCGTCCATCACTTTGAGCTGCTCCTGTCCGCTCTCGTGATGGTGCTGCAGCCACAGATAGCTGGCGATATCGCCGTTGATCGAAGGTCGATCGATCACGATGAAACCGTCCTCAGCGCGTTGCAGGACCCAGTCCCAATAATGGCTCGGCCGTTCGATATCGCATTGCCCGCGCTCTGCGCTGCGTTGCCGGGCCGCTTCGATCGCGGCGCGATCCTGCGGCTCATAGAACCGCATTCCGTCAAACGCTCCTGCCGGGAGCAGCGACATCGGGATGGTCCAGTTGTGTCGCGTTTCGACGGTGCCGTAGCCGAAGTGCTCGTAAAAACTGGATCGAAAGGGCATCAGTGCCGTCGCCGCGAGCTGCTCGTCGCGCGCCCGGCGCAGCGCCGCGTTCATCAGTTGCGTCGCGATCCCGCCGCCCGCAGCTTTGCCGCCGCGCCGATGCGTTTTAATGGTGCCGACGTAAGCGATTCCCTGACAAGGGACGCGCGCCCGCGCACCCACATCTGCAAGGTCAGACTTGCGGTGGTGCCGACGGCCGTTCCGTCCTGCTCTGCCAGCAGATACGCATTCCCCACCGCGCGGCGGTCGGCGCGAATGCCATCGCGGTACCGCGCGGCGTCCTTGAGCGAGTGCGCATAGCAGCGCAGGCGCACGTCCGCCACGCGGTCGTAGTCGCTCTCGCCAACCCATCGCAATGTCAGGCCCATTCAATCTTTCTCCGCGGGGAATGTACCGGACCCGGCATGCCCGCGGTACTCTCCGACTATCTTCTTCGGCGATCGCGGCTGCATTCTGAGCAGGTGTGCAGGCAATGGCGCATTATCGGTCGGCTCGGGCGCTCTACCGAACCTCGGTAACGCGCTGACGGATGTTAAGTGCGTGAATAATCCCGATTCGCGCAGCGTCGAATGCGGCCAGGAGTGCGGAATTGCGGCAGTTCCCCAGCCGTCCCCAGATCAATCGTCCGGAGTCACCGGGCCGGCTCGCAAGAATGACGAAGTCTTCGTCCTTGCTGATCACGGCCCGGTCCTCGTTCAGGGCATGGGCCCATATTTCCAAGTCCGACGCCCGTTCCAGGAATTCTCGAGAACGTGAATGGAATCCAGCCCCCAAGTGCGCAGGTGGACAGCAAGTTGCAGCGGCAACTGATTGTCTACCATTCTCTTCATGAGGTCGGAAGGACCACATGATCCGTTTCATGCGCCGCATATGCGAGGGCCGCAAATAGATCGTCGCGTTCCAGAAATGCGTAATCACGCAGGATTTCGTCAACGGTCGCTTCCGCGGCGAGCAAGTCGAGAATATCGCTTACCCGTATCCGCAATCCCCGTATGCACGGTTTGCCGCCGCACTTCCCGCTCGAACGTGATCCGATTGAGCAGGTCCCGCTGCATGGTCGAATAGTACGCTAGCCGCACTTGAACCGCCAAGTGCCGGGGCGGGAATTTGCGGTTTCGGGCTTGCGTGTGTTTCCGGGAAATTGTGGTCGAATCCTTGGGTAGCTGGCGGCACTGACGCCGGAGCATTGTGGAGGAGAAATCAGGGCGCGGCGCCGTCAGCGCTGCCGAACAGCGCCGAATTCATTACTTCCGGATCTTCGGGCACCCCGGGGCGGGGAGTCGAGCTAGTGGAAAGGGGGAGATAATCAGGGGATAATCTGCGCCATGGCAAAAATCGCAATCCTTGTCGAAAAAGTCTACGAAGACCTCGAGCTGCAGTACCCGCGCCTGCGGCTGAAGGAAGCCGGCCACACCGTCGACGTTATCGGACCGAAAGCCGGGGAAACGTACGTCGGAAAACACGGCTACCCGCAGAAATCGGAGAAGGCTGCCGTGGATGTGAAAGCCGCGGACTATGCCCTGATCGTCATCCCCGGCGGCAGCAGCCCCGATCACATGCGGCGCGACGGAGCCATGATCAAGCTCGTGAGGGACGCGGCCGCGAAGAAGATCCCCATGGCCGCGATCTGTCACGGCCCATGGATGCTCTGTTCCACCGACGCTCTGCGCGGCCGGCGCTGCACGAGCTACATGTCGATCGTCCACGACGTGGTCAACGCGGGGGGGAAATGGGTGGACGAAGAATGTGTCGTTGACGGCCCGATCATCACCGCCCGGTGCCCCGACGATCTTCCCGCGTTCAGTGATGCAATTCTGCAACTCGTCAGCGGCAAAAGTCCCGCCGGGGTGAAGGGGAAGCCGATTGCGCCGAGTTGGGTGATCGAGACGATTCCGCCGGAGTCGCGGGGGTAAGGCGCTCCGCGGGTACCGATCGGACGGCTTTCGGGAATGAGAGGGTCGCGCGATGAGTCCGGCGACAAGTCGCTCGGCTGTGCTCTGGCGCGAGGCCGGGGACCCCACAGAAAAATTGGTCGCGCGTGGGGCGTGAGAAGTCGCGCCAGCGCAGAGCCGAGCGACTTGTCGCCGGGGTCTTACCCGATATCTGCTACCCGCAAATCCTGCGGCAACCCATGACGATCCGCCATGATGGCTTCGAGGCGGTCGCGGACGGGGCGGATGCGGATGCGCGAGGTGACCTCGGCGAGGAAAGCGTACGTGAGCAGATGCCGGGCGGCTTCGAGGCTGACGCCGCGGGAGCGGAGATAGAAGATCTGCTGATCGTCGACGGGGCCGGTGGTCGAGCCATGCGTGCATTTCACGTCGTCGGCGTAGATTTCCAGGGCCGGTTGCGAGTGCATCAGGGCGTCGTCCGAGAGAAGCAGAGTTTTACTGCTCTGCTTCGAATCGGTTTTCTGCGCGCCGGGTCGGACCCGGATTTTGCCCTTGAACACGCCGCTCGATTTGCCGTCGAGAACCGCCTTGTAGAGCTCGTGGCTCGGGCAGCGGGGCTCCTTATGATCGAGCACGGTGTGGTTGTCCACATGCTGATTGCCGGTGATGAGCGTTACACCGTTGAGCATCGCTTCGCCGCCTGCGCCTCCGAGAACGACGTTGAGGTCGTTTCGCGTCAGTTGCGACCCGAGTGAAGCCGAGTGGGACAGGAAATAGGCGGCCCGCCCGACGCGGACTTCGGTGGTCGCGACGTGAAAAGCGGCCAGCGATTCCTGCTGCACCTTGCAATGCTCCACGCGAGCGCCATGCCCCACGACGATTTCCGTCACGACGTTATTGAAATAGACGCCTGGCTCAGTGGCAGCATATGTCTCGACGATCGACGCCTCGCAAGTGTCGTCGGCGAGGATCAGCACGCGCGGATGCGCGACCACCGGCTCGCTGGAGGGAGCCGAGAGAAACAGCAGGTGAATCGGCCGGTCCGGCGCAGCGCCCCGCGGAATGTGAACGAACGCCCCGTGCTGCAAAAAGCCGGTGTTGAGAGCGACAAACGGGTTGTTATTGATGTCGGCGTATCGCGTCAAGTGCTGCTCGATGCGCTCGCCATGCGATTGCAGCGCGTCGGGGAGACTCAACACGCGCACGTTCTTGGCCAGAGGGCGCACCGTTGAAAGCTCAGAGCGGTAATGGCCATTGACGAAAACCAGCTCGACGGCTGCCTGGTCGGCGAAGCTATACTGCGAGAAGGCGCTATGCGCGAGATCGGCCTGCCCGCCGGCAGGGCGGAAGGGCGTGCGTGCGATGGGCGCGACGTTGGTATGAAGCCATTCCTCACTGCGCGTCGAGGGGAATCCGACGGTGGCGAAGCGGTCGATGGCGCTCTTCCGCAGTTTTTCCAACCAGGGGTGCGCGCCATTGCCCGCTTCGTCCTTGAGACGGGCGAAACTGCTGAGATACGTGTCCTTGTGTTCCATCAGTTGGGTCATGGAGATGACTCACGAATTCAGGCGGCCGAGGGCGGGGGCAGTTGATCCTCGACCCATTTGTATCCCTGCTTTTCGAGCTTCAATGCGAGGTTCTTGTCGCCCGACATGACGATCCGGCCCTTGAGCATCACGTGAACGAAATCCGGCTCGATGAAATCCAGCAGGCGCTGATAGTGCGTCACCACAACGATGGCGCGATCGGGGTTTCGCAGTGAATTGACGCCGTGCGAGACCGTTTTGAGCGCGTCGATGTCCAGGCCCGAATCCGTTTCGTCCAGGATCGCCAGACGGGGTTCGAGAACGGCCATCTGGAAGATTTCGTTCCGCTTCTTCTCCCCGCCCGAGAATCCTTCGTTCACGGTGCGCCGCATCAAACTCGAATCCATCTGCAGCAGCTTCATCTTTTCCTTGACCAGCGCCTGAAACGCGACCGCATCGAGTTCCGATTCGTTGCGATACTTGCGAATGGCGTTGACCGCGGCCTTGAGGAAGTAGCTGGTGCTGACCCCGGGGATCTCCACCGGATACTGAAACGCGAGGAAGACGCCTTCGCGGGCCCGTTCCTCGGCAGACAGATCGAGTATGTCTTTGCCGTTATACAGAACTTCGCCTTCGGTGACCTCATAGGTCTCGCGACCAGCAATCACCTGCGCAAGCGTGCTCTTGCCCGAGCCATTCAGGCCCATGATCGCGTGCACTTCGCCGGCGTTGACCGTGAGATTGATCCCCTTGAGGATCTCGCGTTCAGCTACTTTTGCGTGCAGATTCTTGATTTCGAGCAAACGCATTCTTGGCATCCGAAAAGATAAATAAAACCGTCGTCGGCGCCGCCGTCAGACCTCGACCGCAACCCGCGCCGGCCGCGGACCCGAAAGAGACGCGAATCCGCCAGCTCGAACCGCAGCGGCAATATCGGCTGCAGTTTCAATTTCCCCTTGATTCATCGCGACGTTTCCGACGCGTCGCCGGTAGGTGCGCACGGCGTTTCGCGCCTGTGTCATCGGAAGCTTGTGGTGGCGATGAAGCCGCGCTTGGACGTCAGCCCAGAACTGTCGGATAACGACAGGCAACTTCACACCACCGTCGGCTTCAGCCGCCTTGCGTGCTACAGGTTGATATCGCATTCGTACCTTTCCGCACTTCCAGACCGGATCGCGCCATCCAGCAGTGCGACGGCAGACTGCGTGTGAAAGCTCACCTGGTCCATTCCTATCAGTGCCGCACGCTGCCGCCAGTCGGCTACAACTGGCCCGGACACGGCATCATACCAATGCCCGTCGTCGCTCACCGGCCCAAGATGATCATTCACCTTGCCAGCCCGACTCCTGCGACAATGTTGCACCAAGCTCCAGTAATCTTCGTGTTCGTACGCGGCCAAAACGAAACTCATGCTTTTCAGTTCCGCAAGTTCTGCCCGCCGAACCGTAAATCGCAGCACAACCGGCCAGTTATTCAACTTCGCAACGAAACGCGAATCGAATCGCCGTACCGCCCAGTGTACAGCCTGACGCCGCAGTGTCGTCGTATAAAATCCTCTTCCGAAATCCAAGTTGGTCCTGCTCCTGGTCAGATCGATTCCAGCGCCTACGCCTTCGGAATCCAGATGCGTGCAACCATGCCAGAGTATCAGGAACTCGCGTCGCGCTCCTTCCCAGGGCGGAGCCGGATCGAATACGGCTTTCATCAACCGACGCTCCCCTCCAAGCTCACCCCCAACAGCTTCCGCGCCTCAACGGCGAATTCAAACGGCAGTTCATTGAAGACTTCATTGCAAAAGCCGTTCACGATCATACTCACGGCGTCCTCGAGAGAGATCCCGCGCTGCTTGCAGTAGAAAAGCTGATCCTCGCCAATCTTCGACGTTGACGCCTCATGCTCGGCACGCGCCGTCGTATTGCGGACCTCGATGTACGGCGTGGTGTGGGCGCCGCACTTGTCGCCCAGCAGCAGCGAGTCGCATTGCGTGTAGTTCCGCGCGTCTGTCGCACCCTTGAGGATTTTCACCAGCCCGCGATACGTGTTTTGTCCGTGACCGGCGGAGATTCCCTTGGAGACGATCGTGCTGCGGGTGTTCTTCCCGATGTGAATCATTTTCGTGCCGGTGTCCGCTTGCTGCCAATTGTTTGTCAGCGCGACGGAATAGAACTCGCCGACCGAGTTGTCTCCCTGCAGGATGCAGCTTGGATATTTCCAGGTGATGGCTGAGCCGGTCTCGACCTGCGTCCAGGAGATTTTGGAATTCACGCCCCGGCAGGCGCCGCGTTTGGTGACGAAGTTGTAGATGCCACCGTTGCCTTCCTTGTCACCCGGATACCAGTTCTGCACCGTGGAATATTTGATCTGCGCGTTATCGAGTGCAATAAGTTCCACGACCGCCGCATGAAGCTGGTTCTCATCGCGCGCCGGGGCGGTGCACCCCTCCAGATAGCTCACGTACGCACCTTCATCGGCAATGATCAGCGTCCGTTCAAACTGGCCGGTCCCCTGCGCGTTGATGCGGAAATACGTGCTCAACTCCATCGGGCAGCGCACCCCTTTGGGGATGTAGACAAAAGAGCCGTCGGTAAACGCCGCCGCGTTGAGCGTCGCAAAGAAATTGTCGGAGTAGGGGACGACCGATCCCATGTATTTCTTGATCAGGTCGGGATGCTCGCGAACCGCCTCGCTGAAGGAACAAAAGATGATGCCCAATTCCGCAAGCTTGGCCTTAAACGTGGTGGCGACCGAGACGCTGTCGAAAACCGCGTCGACGGCAACGCCCGCCAGGATCGCCCGCTCCTGAAGCGGGATGCCGAGCTTTTCGTACGTCGCCAGCAACTCCGGATCGACTTCGTCGAGGCTCTTGAGCTTCGGTTTTGGCGCGGAGTAGTAAATCGTCCGTTGATAGTCGATCGGGGGGTGATGCACAGCGGCCCAGGTTGGCTCGGACAACGTCTGCCAATGCCGAAACGCCTTCAGCCGGGTCTGAAGCATCCAGTCGGGTTCTGCCTTCTTGAGCGAAATGAATCGAATGATCTCTTCATTCAGCCCCATGGGCGCGGAATCCGCTTCAATATCGGTGATGAATCCCCATCGATATTCCTGGTTGGCCAGGGTTTCGATTTCGCTGGTTTCGGTGGGCATGCGTAGCCTTTACATCACGCTGCGGCGGGGCGCGGCTGCACTTGCGTGTCCACGCCGAGGTCTGAGGCACTCCGAAGGCCCGGATCGCTACCGTTTGATCCGAGCCTTCCCAGTAACTTTGGCTCGGCGTGCTCTGCGGGTTCGTGCAATCGGAACAGCTTCCTGCGTCATCAGGCGGAGAAACTGCTGCCGCAACCACAGGAGCTGGTGGCGTTGGGGTTCTTGAAGACGAAACCTTCGCTCATGTTCTCGCTCTTGAAGTCGATCTCGGTTCCGTTGAGATAGAGATAGCTCTTCATGTCGACGAGAATCTTCACGCCGTGGCTGTCCATTTCTTCGTCGCCCTCGCTCTTGGCTTCCTCGGTGAGGTCGAGCATGTAGCTGAAACCGGAGCAGCCGCCACCCTTTACCCCGACGCGCAGCTTCGTCGCCGCGTCAGGCAGGCCCTGCTCGGAAATGATCTGTTTGATCTTGTTGGCCGCGAATTCGGTGAGCATGATTGCCATGATACTAAAGCCTCCCAAAGCCCACGCCGAACGCTAAGTGTTCGATTTACAGGGCGTTGTGTATGAGTCCTGAACGATTGCCACCAAGCCGCAGGGCCGGTGGCTTGTATTAATATAGGGGCCGGACGATGGGGTATCAAGCAAAACTGAGAACCAGTCGCAAGAGGAAACCCGAATTCCGAAACCAGAACTGCCACTTCGGGCAGAAATCCGAATTCCGAAACCAGAAACCAGAATCAAACCCGAAACCCGAATGACGAATGACTAAAACGGAGTTCTGTGATCCCATCCCCACGAGCTAA
>CAVWVQ010000005.1:0-362470 GCA_963758525.1 uncultured Phycisphaerales bacterium | reverse complement strand
AGTACCGCTGGGAGGCGAGGCCCGCCTGAAGCGTGCGTCCCGCGGCGGGCGGCACGGTCCGGTACACTGGCCGCTGATTAGTTAGACTGGCAGATCGAAGGCGCCGCTGCGGGTGCGGGCGGGCGGCTGGGCTCTGGCGCTTGCCGCGGCGGCTTGGGCGTGCGAGCCGGGGGTCGGGTTGGAGCCGAGTCGGCCCTCGATTCGGCGATTTTTTGAGTTTATATATCCATTATCTCGATAGAACTTATGGGTTTTACATTTTCATGTAGCAGCGGGATGCCCCAATTTGAGAGCGGAGAGCGCCGGCTGACGCGGGCGCGATTGAATTTTTACCGTCGTCGGCCACAATGTAAGATTCTCGGAACATAACAGACATTCATCTTCCTTGGGGAAACATGAGCGAACCTTACCGAAGAATACCTGACGGCTGGACAGACGGCGGAAGGTTTCGACGTCGCACAGCTCAATGCCGACGTTGCCGCGCTGGCCTGACAACAGAGCGAACCCACACGGAGGCTCATGAAACGATTGATCTGCGGGGTGTTGATGTCGTCTCTCTTTGGAATGATGCAGTTGTGCCGGGGTGAGGAGGCGCCTGGGGCTGCGCGCGACGACTCGGCTTCGGAAAAGCTGGGGATCAAGCTGTCGCTCCAATGCTGGACTTTTCGGCAGATCAGTTTCTTCTCCACGGTGGACACCGCCAAAAAGTATGGGATCAAATACGTGGAAATGTATCCGGGGCAGGCGATGAAGCCGGATTCGAAGGAGACTGTGGGTCGCGAGATGAGCGATGCGCAGTGCGACGAGGTGCTGAAGAAGCTGGCCGATTCCGACATCAAGCTGATCGCCTACGGCGTTGACGCAATCCCGACGGACGAGGCGGGGCGCGGAAGACCTTCGACTGGGCAAAGAAGATGGGCATTGCGGTGCTGGTGACGGAAACCGCGCCGACCGATCTGCTCGACAAGCTGTGCAACGAATACAACATTCGCATGGCCCTTCACAATCATCCCCACAGTTGGCCGCCGGATGATCTGATGAAGGCGGTGAAGGACCACTCCAAGCTCGTCGGCTCCTGCTCGGATCTGGGCCACTGGATGCGCCGCGGGTGGATTCCGTTGAATCAGCTTCAGTTTCTGAACGGGCGCGTGGAGCATCTGCATTTCAAAGATCTCAACGAATATGCGGAGAACGCGCTCGATGTGCCTTGGGGCACCGGCAAGAACGATCCCAAAGCCTGCCTGGCGGAACTCATTCATCAGGGCTACAAGGGGTACGTTTCGATCGAATACGAGCATGGCGATATCGCCGCGTTGCACTCGGCGGTGCCGAAGTGCGTCGAGTTCTTTGACAAGACCATGACCGAACTGGGGGCCAATCCGCCGGCAGTGAGATAGATCTGCGGCTGTGAATGCCAAGCCACAGCCGGGACGGCTGTGCTACAAAGACGCGCGCGAAGGGTGAGTAAACGTGACACCCCGAACCCTGGTACCGTGGTACCCTGATACCCTGACACCCTGAACCCCAACACCCTGAACCCTGAACCCTGAACCCTATTTCGCCCCGATCTTCTCCCCCGCCGCCAGGGGCTCGAAGGTGACTGTCAGCGTCTTGTCTGCAATCTTGACGGATGTGATCTTCACCGGGAGATTGCGCAGTTGGTTATTGGCGGCGTACTGCAGGAAGACGACGGGATCGGCCGGCTCGTTGTGAAGGAAGTGGAGCACCATCGTGCCCAGCACCGCCTCGACCATCGGATTATTGGCCGATCCATCGGCGTTCAACTTGGCCCTCCGCTGCGCTTCGGGCAACTCGGCCTCGATGTGCGTTGCCAGCTTTTTCGCGTAGACATCCCAGACCGCCTGCGGCAAGGGCAACTGCCCGCCTAGTACTTTCTCGACGTCGGCATGGATTAATCCTTTTTCGTCAATCCTGGGAGCCAGGTCGACACTGACCACGGTCTGGAGTTCTTTCAAGGTGGCGGCGAGCACGAGCTGTCCATCGTCCAATGAAACCTGCGGATCGGAGAGAACGCCGGAAATGCGCGCCTCTTCGCCGGAGATCTCCGCCCACTTGGCCAGAAATGCGTTGATCTCCTCTTCGGTCAGCGAGAATTCCAGCGGAGTCGTTCGCTGTTGGGCGGCATGCTGCCTGGCGAGCCAGGCGGATTGAGACCAATTGCTCGCGTCAGTGAGCTTGTCCTCGACGCGCTTGGCCGCCTGCTCCTGGCGTTTGGGATCAATCGCATTGCGTTTGTACCAGTCGGGCCGGCCATGCAGCATGCGCGATCCGACCGCTCCGGCGATCGCAAGCAGAGCGACCGCGACTACTGCACAAAAAAACAATCGTCGCATCCATTTCATACGCGATCCACTGTACCGAAATATTCGTCACAATCGCCATGACCCCACCGCAAGCGTGGCGAAGCCTGTCGCGCAGAAATGATTCCCGCCTGCGAACACACTGTAATGAAGTAGACTCGGCACGTGCCGTCCGGAGTTGGATCACGAAGGCTTCCCACCCCAAACAAACCGTCGATCCGCGCGCGCCAGGCGGCAATCAACGCGTCGCGGCGCCCGAGCGCATCCGCTTCTGTCGTTCTCGATCAGATTGCCCCGAGCGCAGGCGCACGCCTATTCCTGCATCAGGTCCGCGAAGCCCTTGACGGACGCCTTCTTCACTATTCCGACCGCCTTCGGCTGCTGAGAGACGCCGAACGGATGGGGATCGCAAGGTTCGAAGCGAATCTGTTGATTGCGACCGTGCAGCATCGGGTGCAACGGGAGCCTCTTCTTGTGACGGCTTGCGGCGACGGCACCAATAGCAAACTGGAAACCTGCACCACAAAAGAGAGACATATCGCCAGAATCGTGCTGCTGACAACCGCGCTGCTGACAGCTGAGTTCTTCGTGCTGCGATTTGCAATGCACGCGGCACTCGGTTCTTGACGTGGAAATCGATCTCCGTAGGGCGGGATTCATCCCGCCGTGTTTTGAGGTGCTTCAAGGGAAGCGGCGGGATGAATCCCGCCCTACATCCGCACTTTCGGCGATCGTTCCCCGACAGGAAACATTGAGAGTGAGGGGGACTCGGGCCACCTTCGATAATCAATAATCGCGCCGGCAGAAGATCCATGCGCCGAGCCCGGCGAACAGCGCCTCGGCGGCGAGGGAGCTTCCGAGGATGAGGGGAACCGAGCGGTGCCGCTGTTCTTCGATCTCTTCGACGGCGGCATTGTCCATATCTTCACGGCCGTTGCGGCCGCGCGCCTGATCGCGTTCCGCCCGCTGCTCGCGGCTTCGCGTTGCCTCCTCGTCGGTGAGGAGATATCGGTCCAGCAGGTCGCTGGTCTCGCGCGTTTTGGGCACGATGAGCCACATCACCGACGAGATCTTGTGCAGCAATTTCGGGAGATGCGTGTCGTGCTCAAGTTGGGGAAGTTCGGCCGTCGCATCCTTGAGACGCGAGCGTGCCATCGCGGCACGCACGCCGGTCAGATCATCGAACGGATGCTTTGCAAAGCGATCCAGGTCGGCGTTGGCCTCCTGCACCTTGTCCTGCGCGCGCACGGCGCAGTCTGTGTTGCGGACTGCCAGATCCCCAGACTCTGCTCGGCCCACTGCGTGATGGAGAAGAATCCCCAGGCGAGGATGCTCAGCAGAATCGCGGCGATCGCCGAACGCGTCCAGACGCCGATGAAGACGGCAATCGCAAAGACGTAACTGAAGACGAGCAAAACGAGCGGCACCGACAGCAGAAGCGAGGGGATCCATTCTCCGTCGCGCCAGCGAACGATGGCGACACTCCCGACGGCGACCACGCCGACCTGGGCCGCGACGAACAGAAGCCCGCACACATATTTGGTGAGGAAGAGCCGCAGCCGGCTCATCGGGCGCGAAAGATACAGGTCGATCGTTCCACCCGCGATGAGATCGGGAATCATCGTGGAGGTGGAGATGAGGGCCAGGATCATCGCGCCCCAGGTGAGCCACCAGCCGATGATTACCTGGCTGTAGAGCGCCTTGTACAACCCGCGTGCGCCGGGGATATCGAACTGCGTGCCGGCGAGCGTCAGCCCGTGCTGATTGACGCCGACCAGGGCGAATGCGCCGACGGCCAGCGCTGACAGAATCAGGGTGATCCAGAAGAGCTTTTTCGCGTTCAATTCGCGATAGGCATCCAGCAATAGCGCCCAGGTCTGAATCATGCGCGGTCTGCCCCCACGTTCGATTTGTTTCCGACGGCTTCAAGGAACAGATCCTCCAGCGACGGCCGCACCGACTGCACGCGAGCGATCGTCTGCCCGTCCGCGCACAGCGCGTCGACGATGGGCTGAATGTGTTCCGGTTCGAGTGTGCCGATGCGCAACGTGTGATCCGCCGCTGTCACCCACTGACCGCCGGGAAGCGCTCGGCGCACGGCATCTTTGCCATCCACCGCGAGCTGGGAGAACAACCGCTGAATTGCGCCCGGCGCTCCGTTTTGCGCCGCGGGAGCCACTTCGATTTCGAAGCATCTTCTGCCCGCCGTCAGCTCGTCGAGCGTTCCCTGGCGGGCGACCGAGCCTCCGACCAGAATCGCAATGCGATCGCACATCATCTCCAGCTCGCTGAGCAGATGGCTGTTGACGAAGACTGTTTTGCCCTGTGCTTTGAGCCGCGCGAGCACGTCGCGAATGTCGCGGCGGCCGACCGGATCGACGCCATCGGTCGGCTCGTCGAGAATGACCAGATCGGGATTCGCCGCCAGCGCCTGCGCGAGTCCGACGCGCTGCATCATGCCCTTGGAGTATCTGCCGACGCGCTGATCGGCCCATTGCGTCATGCCGACGGTTTCGAGCAGTTCTGCCGCGCGGTGCTTGCGGGTCGGGCGATCGACCCTCGAGAGCGCCGCGAAAAACTCGATCGCCTGACGACCGGTGAGATAGCGGGGAAAACGATGACTTTCGGGAAGGTAGCCGATGCGCGCGAGTGTCGGCTTGTGCCCCACGGGATGATCGAGAATCATGCCGGCCGCGCGGGTCGGCCGAACCACGCTCACCATGATCTTCACGAGCGTGCTTTTGCCCGCGCCGTTGGGGCCGAGCAGCCCGAAGATTTCGCCGCGGCGAACGCGCAGGCTCAGATCGCGCAGCGCCGAGATGCGCGAGCCATACTTCTTCGAAACATTCTCCAGGTCGATGCTGAACTCGTCTCCCACGTTCGACAGGATAGCCCAAATGCGGCGATTTTCGAGCTTTGCAATGCGCCGTTTTCTGGGTCGGCCAACAATCGGCGGGATGAATCCCGCCCTACTCGGAGCCGATCGCCATTTGCGCCACACCCGCCTGGGCGCTCTCTGAAGAACCTTGCGTTGATTCCGTCCGGTCCCTGTGCTAATTTGCGGCCCGCGCGGCAAGGAAGCCGATCAATGTGGGGATTGCGCTTTTTTTGCGACTGGGAAAGGGATGTCCCAATGCTTCTCCGCACCCTTCTGGGCAGACTCTCATTCGATCTGCATCTTGGCGTGGTCCCCGATGTGGTCATCGCGGGCGTGGCTGAGGATTCGCGCCAAGTTCGGCCTGGCGATCTGTTTGTCGCCCGTCACGGAACGAGGATTGACGGCGGGGAGTTTCTGGAGGACGCCAGGGAGCGCGGCGCTGCTGCGGCGATTGTGCAGGCTCCGGCGGCGACCTGCCCGCTGCCGCAGATTGTCGTGCCGGACGTGAATGGGATCGCCTCGGATCTGGCGAACGCGTTCTACGATCGGCCCGACAAGGCCGTTCGAGTGCTGGGCGTGACCGGAACCAACGGCAAAACGACAACGACGTACCTCCTGCGGCACATTCTCGGCAAAGTGGCGGTGCAATCGGGGATGATCGGCACCGTGGAGATCGATGACGGGAAGAACCGTTGCGAGGCGCAGATGACGACGCCCTCGGCGACGCAGATCGCCGGACTGCTGGCGAAGATGCGGGGCAACGGGTGCGGCGCGTGCGCGATCGAAGTGTCGAGCCATGCTCTGGATCAAAGCCGCACGGCGGGCGTGCGGTTTGCGGGGGCGGCTTTCACCAATCTCACGGGCGATCACCTCGATTATCACAAGACGATGCATGCGTACGCGGCCGCCAAGGCGAAACTGTTTGCGTCGCTCGATTCGTCGGCGGTTGCGGCGGTGAACACGGACGACCCGGCATCGGAGCGGATGCTGGAAGACTGCCATGCCCGGATCATGCGGTTTGGGTTTGACGAGGGAGCCGACTATCGGGCGATGATGCCCGCGTTCACGGCCAATGGCACTCACTTCGTGCTCAAGGCGCCGGACGGTCAGACGGAGGTGAGCATGCAACTGATCGGCCGGCACAATATCGAGAACGCGCTGGCCGCCGCGACGCTGGCCGGTGAAGTCTTCGGTCTCACGGTGCATCAAATCGCCAGCGGGCTTCGCGATGCGCAGGGAGCGCCCGGGCGTCTGCAGGCGGTTCGCAGCGGGCAGCCGTTCGCGGTTCTGGTGGACTACGCGCACACCGATGACGCGCTGCGGAATGTGCTGTCCGCCTTGCGTCCGCTCACGAAGGGGAAGCTTCGCGTTCTGTTCGGCTGCGGGGGAGACCGCGATCGGACGAAGCGTCCGCGGATGGCCCGCGTCGCCGAGAAACTGGCTGACGTGCTCTACATCACCAGCGACAACCCGCGCACGGAAAACGCGCAAGGCATCATCGACGAAATCACCGCGGGACTGACCGTGCGCGAGCCACGATCGTTGAGCCGGACCGGCGGCATGCGATCGAACACATTCTTGCCGATGCCCGGGCGGGCGATGTGGTGCTGCTGGCGGGGAAGGGTCACGAAAATTATCAGATCGTCGGCAAGGAGAAGCACCACTTCGACGACACCGAGGAGGCCGCCGGATTTCTTTCGGGACGTTACCAAGCCTCGACCGCGCGCTGATCGGGAATGCAATGACGCCATTGACGATTCAACAGATTCGCCAGGCGGTGGACGGGACGATCGTTGCGGATCTTCCGGCGGATCTTCCGATGGTTCGCGCGGTCTGCACCGACTCGCGACAGATGCAGCAGGGCTCGCTGTTTGTTCCGATTCGCGGGGAGAATCACGACGCTCACCGATTTCTTTCCGATGCCGCGGCCGGCGGCGCGATCGCGGCGCTGGTCGATCATGTGCCGCAAACGCGGACGGAAAACGTCGTGCTGATCCAGGTGGCCGACACGCGCAAGGCGCTGGGGCGGTTGGCGCGGCACGTGCGCAAGACGATGCGATCGAAAGTGGTCGCGGTCGCGGGAAGCAATGGGAAGACGAGCACGAAGCATCTGATCGACGCCGCGCTGAACGGGCGATGGCGCGGCTCAATCTCCCCCAAGAGTTACAACAACGACATCGGCGTTCCGCTGACGATTTTTCCAGCCGACCCGCATCAGGATTACCTCGTTCTCGAAATCGGAACCAACCACCATGGCGAGATCCTCCCGCTGGCGGAGATGGCTTCGCCGGACATCGCGGTGATCACCAATTGCGGCGCGGAGCATCTTGAGGGGCTGAGCGATCTCACCGGCGTGCGGCGCGAAAACGCGATGATCGTCGCGGGGCTCAATCCGGACGGATTGCTCGTGGTGAATGGAGACGATCGCGAGCTGCTGAACGCAGTCACAGCATATCCCGGCCGGCGCGTCACCTTCGGCTTTGACCGCGACAACGATCTGTTCGCAACCGACATCGTCTGCAGCGAGCGCGGCACGGAGTTCTCCGTCAATGGCGGGGAGATGCGCGTCTTTGTGCCGATGCTGGGAAAGCATACCGCCTGCAACGCGCTGGCGGCGATTGCCGTTGCCCGGGCGCTTGCCGTGGCGGATGCAGTGATCCTCGACGGCCTGTCGCGAGCGCGCGGGCCTGACATGCGGCTCGAGCTGTCTCACATGGGCGATGTGACGGTGCTCAACGACGCATACAACGCCAATCCCAGCTCGATGAAAGCCGCGCTCGAGACGCTGGCGGCGCTGCCGGCGCATGGGCGTCGGGTTGCGGTGCTCGGCGAGATGCGCGAGCTCGGCGCGCACAGCGAACAGTATCATCGCGAGATCGGCGCATTTACGGCGGGAACCGGAAAGATCGATCTGTTGATCTGCGTGGGACCCGCCGGCGAGTGGATCGCCGATGCGGCAATCGCTGCGGGCTTCGCTGCCAAAGCCGTAGCGCAATTTCGCGACAGCATCGCGGCGGCTGCCGCGATCGACGAGCTGCTTCTTCCCGGCGATCTGATTCTGCTCAAAGCCTCGCGCGGCGTGCGATTGGAAACGGTGGCAACAGCGATCGAGGGGCGGGCGACGGCGCGACCATGATCTATTTTCTCGTCGATCGCTGGTACGAGTGGCTTCACGCCCATCGGCTCGGCTTCCTGCGCGTTTTCACGTTCTCCACCTTCCAGGTAACGGCCGCGATCCTGAGCAGTTTTCTGCTCTGCATATTGCTTGGGCCGGGGCTGATCGCCTGGCTCAGAAGACAAAAAATCGGCGATGTTCCCAGCTTCGACCAGGCAGACATGGACAAGCTGATGGCCGGGAAAAAGGGCGTTCCAACGATGGGGGGAATCCTGATCATTCTCTCGATCGTGGCCACGACGCTGCTTCTGGCGAACCTTCGTGACTTCTATGTGCAGATGGCATTGCTTTGCCTGATCTGGCTGGGGATGGTCGGCGCCACCGACGACTGGCTCAAGCTCACCGCCGGCCGTCGGTCCGGAAGCCGGCAGGGACTGACCGGGCTGGAGAAAATTCTCTTCCAGATCGGCTTGAGCGTTGTGCTTGCCTACTTCACGTTCAACTACGATCGGAACACGACGCACACGCTCTACTACCCTTTTGTGAAGGGCGCCGGGATCCCGCTGGGCCGAGGTGCGTTCATGCTGATTGCGACGGTGGTGATGACTGGATCGAGCAATGCGGTCAATCTCACTGACGGCCTGGACGGCCTTGCATCGGGCTGCATGGCGATCGTGAGCTTCGCGTTTTGCATACTCGCTCTCATCGTCGGCACGCGCACATGGGCGACCGAACTGCTGATTCCCTACGTTCAGGCGACCGACCAGATGGCAGTGCTTGCCGGCTGCATGGTCGGCGCGTGTCTCGGATTTCTCTGGTTCAACTGCAATCCCGCCAGCGTCTTCATGGGCGACACCGGCTCGCTCGCCCTGGGCGGTTTGATCGGCTACATCGCCATCGTCATCCGCCAGGAATTGGTCCTCTTCCTCGTCGGCGGAATCTTCGTGATGGAAGCCGTCTCCGTGATCATGCAGGTCGGCTACTTCAAATATACGAGAAAACGCTTCGGCGAAGGCCGCAGGATATTTTTGATGTCGCCGTTGCATCATCATTTTCAGCGGAAGGGATGGACCGAGACGCAGGTGGTCGTGCGTTTCTGGCTCATCGGCGCAATGCTGGCGGCGATGGCGCTGGCGACGGTGAAGCTGAGGTGAGGCTGGTGATTGGTGATTGGAACCCGCCACGGCGGGCAGGCAGTGATGGGGAGGGGGAAACGTGAAGACGTGAAGACGTGGGCATGGAGCTTTCCGTCCGCGATCAGCTCGCCTTCGGGAGCACTGATCGGATCCCGTTTGCCACCAGTTCCGAGCGGCTCATTCCGATACGCTTGGCGTAATCGTCGGCCGCTTTGAGCAGCCCTTTTTCGACGGTGATCATCACCCGTTTGGCCCCATGACCGACCTTGGGCCTTCCCCGCCCACGGGCTTGTTTGTGCATCCGTCGATCGGCGGTCGTCGTGGGCTTGAATTCGTTCCAACCGCCGAACGGTTCGTCATATTTGGCGGTTGCCGCGGCCAACTCAGCGGCGTTCATTTTGCCGTAGGGCTTGCGTGAACTGCTCATCGTGGTCTCCTCCGGCGGAGCCGTCGCTTCTCCGGATCAGTTAAGGGCCGGGCGTGAATCACGAACACGACGCCCGGGGGATCGAAGATATAAATCACCTGCAGGTACGAGCCGACGATGTCATATCCCCGGACGAGAAACTTTCCTTCCTCGCCCCGGAGCGGATACCCGCGGGGCGGATGGTTCACGACGTACTCTGCCTGCCAAGGACTGACGCCGTGGGCGGCAATGTGTTCGATATTCCATTCGTTCCAGCGGAACTCGTACACGTTGAATTAAGTATAGACAAAATAATGCCCGGAGCAACCGGCTTCTAAATTCGCGCGAGTAATTTGTGGAAGATGCGGGTTTGCAAAGCATTCGATTCTCGCGATCCGCCCGGCGGCAGAGCCGCTCGGCTCCCTGCTGACGCAACTTCGATGCCTCCCTCAGATGCGTGGCCCCAAGCACTTGTGCAAGTTCTCGAGGAGGATCATCGTCGCACTTTCGATTCCTCATTCACTTGAGTCGCTCCCCCGCTTTCCCGGCGTCTTCTCATGCTTCGGTCCCCTCAGGTCCGATAACCACTGCATGGAGTCTTCGATTTATCGTCTGCGGACGCAGGATATTCTGGTCCTTTGCGTGCTTGCGCTGCTGGCTATGGGAATCGTGATGGTGCAGTCCGCTTCCACGTCGCTGGGAGCGATGACAGACAACCATGGAGGTTGGCACTGGTCCGTCGTGGGGATCAAGCAGCTCAAATTCGCCGTCGCGGCGTTTGCGACGTTCATGGCGGTGGGCAGGTTTGATTATTCGCGCTTGTCGATGCAGAGCGGGTCGTGGATGCGCTCGCCGATCATGTGGGCGGTGGTGATCGCGGCAATTAGCTGCCTGCTCGTGCTGGTGCCGGGGATCGGCATGTCGGTCAATGGGGCGCGGCGCTGGATCAAGCTGGGGCCGATTCAGATGCAGCCGTCGGAATTGGCCAAGTGGGCGGCGGTTTTGTTTCTCGCATACTGGCTGACGATTCATCCGGTGAACTTAGAACGTTTCTTCCGGGGATTTCTCCCGACGCTGATTCCGGTCGGCATGCTCTGCCTGCTGGTGGTGATTCAGGATTTTGGAACCGCGGCGCTGATCGGGCTCTGCGCGTTGATGATGCTGCTGGCCGGGCGGGTCAAGGTCGGTCACTTGATGATCGTTCTGTTTCCGGCGCTGGCGGTGGCTGCCTGGTTTGTCACGCACAAGGCATATCGCATGGCCCGCATCACCTCGTTTCTGCATCCGTACGATTCGCCGCAGGGGCAGGGATATCACATGATTCAGAGCCTGCTGAGCTTTTCCAGCGGCGGGATTTTGGGACGCGGACTGGGAAATGGAATTCAGAAACTCGGGTATCTGCCGGAAGACACGACCGACTTTGTTTTCGCGGTGATTTGCGAAGAACTGGGATTGTTCGGGGCGATGCTGACGGTCGCGCTTTATCTGGGCGTGCTGTTCGTCGGCTGGCAGATCATCAAGCAGAAGCGTGACGATTTCGGACGCATGCTCGCCTTTGGGATCACGACCATGCTGGGGTTGCAGGCGGCGATTAACATTGCCGTTGCCACAGTGAGCGTGCCCCCGAAAGGCTTATCGCTGCCGCTGATTAGCGCTGGGGGAAGCGGACTGGTGATCACGTGCGGAGCCCTGGGGGTGTTGTACAGCGTGGCGCGCCGCGGCCCGGAAAAGGCAGAAGAGGCGGTGTTATTGGGCGCGGCGCCGACAGTCGAGTAAATCCACCGGCGGGGCCGATGAAGAGCGGGAAAGTCGCCCGGTGGATGTCGGATTCGCCAGAGGCGGATACGCTGTACTCGACGTTCAATGGCCGAATCTCAAACTATCGTGCTTGCCGGCGGAGGCACCGGCGGTCATTTGTACCCGGGCGTAGCTGTTGCCGAGGCGCTGCGCGGCGCATGGGGAATCTGCGCATTTTGTTTCTCTGCACACAGCGCGAGATCGACAAAGTCATTCTCGGACCGACGGGATTTGAATACATTGCGCAGCCGATTGTCCCCCCTTCGACGAGCGTCAGCGGTCTGTTGAAATTCTGGCGGGCATGGCGCGAGACGAAAGATCTGCTGCGCGCGATGTTCAAGCGCGAGCGCGTGACCGCGGCGATCGGGCTGGGCGGCTTCGCGGCCGGAGCGGCAATCCGCATGGCGGCCTCTCGGAATATTCCTTGTGCCCTGCTGAACCCTGACGTGATTCCCGGCAAGGCCAATCAATTTCTCACCTCAAAGGTGCTCGCGGTCTGCTGCCAGTTCGAATTGACGAGCAAGTTCATCAGCCCCGCCAATCGTGCAAAGATCAGGATGACCGGCTGCCCCATTCGCGAAGAACTGCGTCACCTTCCTGCGCGGGAAGAAGCCGCCGGCCGGCTGAGCCTCGATCCGATGCTGCGGACGCTGGTGATTACCGGCGCTTCGCTGGGAGCGCAGACGGTGAACGAGGCCGCGGTGAGGATGCTCTCGGGGATGACGCTGGACGGATGGCAGGTGTTGCACCTGGCCGGTCGCGAACACGCCGCCGCAGTGCGCGGTGCATATCGCGAGACGGAAATTGGAGCGCGGGTGATCGATTTCACGCCCGCGATGGCCGACGTCTGGGCGGTGGCGGATCTGGCCATCAGCCGGGCGGGCGCGAGCAGTTGCGCGGAGTTGACCGCGTGCGGCATCCCGTCGGTGCTGATGCCCTACCCGTTTCATAAGGACATGCATCAGCGGCTCAATGCCCACGTGCTCTCGGGAGCCGGCGCTGCGATCCGCGTGAAAGATG
This sequence comes from uncultured Phycisphaerales bacterium, assembly GCA_963758525.1. Classification (GTDB taxonomy): domain Bacteria; phylum Planctomycetota; class Phycisphaerae; order Tepidisphaerales; family Tepidisphaeraceae; genus JBBSDP01. The sequence goes on along the minus strand of CAVWVQ010000005.1, from coordinate 349,797 downwards.
AGAAAGATCCCGCGCGCAACGCGGCGAAGTTGCGGCCGGTTGTTGAGCGATTGCTGCACGACGGCGCTCGCCGGCGTGAAATGTCCGATGCCGCCCGTCGCATCGGAAAACCCGATGCCGCGGATCGCGTCGCGGATGTAGTTGGGGAGATGGTTGGGGCAAGGGATGAAGGCACATAGGCACGGATGGGGAAAGGCACGGAGGCACGAAGGCACGAAGGGTAAGGAAGGGTATACGATAAATGAAATGCTCCGCCGCGCAGCGTCCTCCCCTTCGTGCCTTCGTGCCTTCGTGCCTCCGTGCCTCCGTGCCTGCTTGTTGCTTCTGGCTTCTGACTCCTGACCTCCCGACCCTGCTCTCTTTAATCTCTCACCCCTGAGGTGTACGATGCCGTCCGTCATGGAAGCTGCTGCTGGGTTGCGAATGGATTCGCGGTCGTTGAGCCGATTTGCGGGGCAGCGCGTGCATTTCATCGGGATCGGCGGCAGCGGAATGAGCGGCCTGGCGCAGATGCTGCTCGACAGCGGCGCGGTGGTGAGCGGTACGGAGTTGCGCCCCAACGCCACCAGCCGGGAACTGGGCAGACGCGGCGCTCACATCTCGCGCGACCAGACTGGAACGCTGCTTTCGCGCGAGATCGATCTGGTCGTGCGGACGGCGGCGATCAGCGACTCCAACGCCGAATTTCAGGTCGCGCAATCGCTCCAGCTCACGACTGTCAAGTATGCGGAACTGCTCGGGCAGGTGATGCAGGAGCGGTTCGGCGTCGCGGTCGCGGGCACACATGGGAAATCGACGACGACGGCGATGGTCGCCTTCGCCCTCACGCGGCTGGGGATGGACCCAAGCTTTGTGGTGGGCGGAACCGTTCCGCAGTTGGGCGGCGGCAGCCATTCTGGCGCGTCGCGGCTGTTCGTGGCCGAGGCGTGCGAGTTTGACCGCAGCTTCCATCACCTGCGGCCACAGGTCGCGATCATCACGAACATCGAGGAGGACCATCTCGACTGTTACCACGACATCGACGAGATCATTGAGGCCTTCCGCTGGTTCTCCCAACTTGTGCCCAGGGACGGCGTGCTGATTGTGAATGGCGCCGACGAGCACGTTGCCGAGGCAATGCGCGACGCTTCGGCTCCGCTGCAAACCGTGGCGCTCGATGCCGATGCCGTCTGGCGGACGGACGTTACGGGCGAGGAGCACGGCTGCTATATCGGGCGACTCCGTTACAATGGCGAGTTCGTCTGCGAGCTGCGGCTTTCCGTGGCGGGCCTGCACAATCTCTTTAACGCGACGGCGGCCGTCGCCGCGTGCGTTGCCTGCGGGGCTGAGCCTGCGGCGGCGGCGGAAGCGATGCGGCATTTCGCGGGGGTCGATCGGCGCATGACCGAAGTAGGACGGCGCAACGGCGCGGTCGTCGTGGACGATTACGGTCATCACCCCACGGAAATCCGCGCGACGCTGGCGGCGTTGCGCGGGCGCTACCGGCCCAAACGCCTGTTCTGCGTGTTTCAGCCGCATCAGCACAGCCGGACGCGGTTTCTGCTGGAGGACTTTGCGTCGAGCTTCGCCGAGGCCGACGAGGTGATCGTTCCCGACATTTATTTTGTGCGCGACAGCGAGTTGGAGCGCGGCCGAGTCAGCGCCATCGACCTGGTCGATCGAATCGTGCAAAATGGGCAGCGAGCGCGGTATCTCTCGCACTTCGATCAGATCACGTCGTATCTCAAAGCGGCCGCCGAGGCGGGCGACTTGATTGTGACGATGGGTGCTGGCAACGTATGGGAAATCGGGCACAGCCTGATCCACGAACCGTGATCCGATGAGCACCACGATGAGCATGCGCCTGGCACGACCCAACCCGTTCGCGGGGCTCGAGGAGATCGTCAAGGAAAACGAGACGCTGGCTCCCCATACCTGGTACCGCATCGGCGGGCCCGCGCGCTGGTTCCTGCAGCCGCGCACTCCTGAAGAACTGCAGCAGGCGGCGCAGCGCTGCAGCGAGGAAGGGATTCGCTTTTACGTGCTGGGGCTGGGCGCGAATCTGCTGGTGAGCGACAACGGCGTCGATGGAGCCGTCTTCCGGCTCGACGCGGAACATTGGCGCCGCGTCCGATACGACAGAAACATGGTCGAGGCAGGCGCCGGCGTGGACATGCAAAAGCTGCTGCTTCGCACCGTGCGGCAGGGACTGGCGGGAATCGAGTGCCTGGCGGGGATTCCCGGAACGCTCGGCGGCGGCGTGCGCATGAATGCCGGCGGAAAATTCGGCGACCTGGGCGCGGTGGTGTCCCGCGTGCAGGTGATGGACTCGGCCGGTGTCATTTTCGAGCGCATGAAGGATGACCTGGTGTTCGATTATCGCTCGACGAACATCACCGCGCCGTTCATTCTCGGCGCAACGCTCGAGCTCGAAGAGGAAGAGCCGCGCACGATCATGGAGCGGACCAAGCAGATCTGGATGTTCAAGCGCAACACCCAGCCGCTCAACACGAAAAATGCCGGGTGCATCTTCAAGAATCCGCGCGGACTCAGCGCCGGTGCTCTGATCGACCAGGCGGCGCTGAAGGGCTTGCGGGTGGGCGGCGCGGAAGTCAGCGCCAAGCATGCCAACTTTATCGTGGCGCATCCCGGCTGCACGTCAGATGACGTGCTGAAACTGATCAAGATCGTGCAGGAGAAAGTGTACGACAAGCAGCAGGTGCATCTGGAAACGGAAGTGCGCATCTGGCCGTGAAGTACGTCTGTTCCCTCTTCACCCCCGCTCCCGTAGTCGGGGAGAAGGTTGGGGCAAGGGTGATTTCCAGGTCTCAGCGGCGCGCGACATCCGAAATCACCCTGACCCCAGCACTCTCCCGGAGTACCGGGAGAAAGATTGAAGCGAAAGGAATCGCCAATGAACGTCACCGTCCTCTACGGCGGCCCCAGCGTTGAACGTGAAGTCAGCCTCGTCAGTGGGAAAGCGGTCATCGACGGATTGCGATCGATGGGACACACCGTCTTCGGCAGCGACGTCTCCCCAGGTGACCTTTCTGGACTCGATCACCCTGCCGACGTCGTGTTTCCGGTGCTGCACGGACAGTTTGGCGAGAGCGGGGAACTGCAGGAGATCCTCGAGCAACACGGGATTCCCTTCGTCGGCAGCGGAAGTGCAGCCTCGCGGCTGGGAATGAACAAGGTCGACACGAAACGCGCCTGGGTAACTGCAAATTTGCCGACGCCGGCCTACCGTGTCGTGAAACGCGGAGACGTTCTCCCCGACGCGCCCACGTCATGCGTCGTCAAGGCGATCAGCAGCGGCAGCAGCATCGACGTGATTCTCTGCAAATCTCCTGCGGAGCAACCGGCGCAGGGCAAGCGGCGATCAAACAGTTGCTTGCCAAGCATGATGCGGTTCTCGTCGAACAGTTCATTGATGGCGTCGAACTGACCGTCGGCCTCCTGGAGGAACGACCGCTCGCCCCCATCCGCATTGTGCCCAAGCGAGAGTTTTTCGACTTCGAAGCGAAGTACAAGGCCAGCGATACCGAGCATCGTTTCGACACCGGTCTGCCGGACGCTGTCGTGAAGCGCTGCCAGGAATTGGTGCGCCAAGCGAACGAGGTAGTCGGCGCACGCGATCTGGCCCGGGTCGACATCATGCTGGACAAGCAGCACAACCCGTTTTTGCTGGAGATCAACACGCTTCCCGGATTCACGCCAAAGAGTCTGCTGCCCGAAGCAGCCAAGCATGCTGGCATTGAGTTTGGGGCACTAGTCGATCTGCTGGTGCGAAGAGCGTATCAGCGGAAACGCGCGGCGGCATAGGACCCCACATGAGTCCATCAAACCCCGGCGATCGCATGCCGATTTCGCGCAAATGCGTGCCCGGTGCTCCACATCTTCCGGACGATTTTACTTGGCTTGGCTGTGTCTGATGCGCGGCCGCCTCCATGACTCCAGCACACCGCTCGGCGATGTCGCCGCTGCCTGTGCGGGGAAAAGTCTAACGCAGCTCTCTGCAATGACAAACGAGGTGCTGAATACCGCGCTCATGAGTCGCTGAGATCCATCGCTCACTCGCCGAAGCCAGACCAGACACCAAGATGATTTGGCTGAATTGATCTCCCCTACTGTTCTCCCCCCTTCCGTCCGATAAATAAATTGATGGCGCAGAATAGTAAGCCTAAGTCCCCCGCCAAGGGGAACGCCAAGACCGCGCAGACCGCCGCGAAGGTGCGGCGTGTTTTCGCGCAGATGCTGCTGGCGATCATCCTGCTGGGGGGCGCTGCGTTCGGGCTGGATCGTTTGAAACTACACGTCGAGCGAGACATCGCGATTACTTCCGATTCGATGATTGTGGTCATCAAGAATCGCCCGCAATGGATGAGCGACAACGTCGTCGAACAGATAGCGGACGTGGCTCGCCCCAAGGGAGCCCATTCCGCGTTTGATCGTCAGATGCTGCAGGACACGCGCAAGGCGCTCGAAGCCGATCCGTGGATCGCCCAAGTCAACGAAGTTCGTCGCGCTTATACGAATCAGCCCGGCGATACGCTGGAACTCGACTGTGATTTCCGGGTCCCGGCGGCGTGGGTGCGGTGGGGGCAATACTACTGGCTGGTTGATCGCGACGCCTGCAAGCTTCCCGAGCAATATTCGGCCGCGAAGATGCCGGGAGAAGTGGTGGGAGCGGACGGCCGAATCAACCTGCGGATTATCGACGGGGTGCGCACGCCGCCGCCTGAGGCGGGAAAGAAATGGGACGGAGCTGATCTTGCCGCGGGGCTGGAGATGGCGGCAGTGTTGTTCAATCGCGCTTACACGGAGGACATCGTCAAGATCGACGTCGCGAACTTTGGCGGCCGGCTGAATCATGACGCCACTCAGATCGCACTGATGACACGCTACGGAACGAGCATTCTGTGGGGGCGCGCCGCAGCGACCGGGACGCATTCATCGAAGTTCGGCCGGAGCGAAAGCTTGCGGAGCTGAAAGAGGTATACGAGAAATTCGGGCGCGTTGACATGCGCCAGCCGTGGATTGACCTGCGGTTTGAAGGTGTACGATATCCCACACCCCTGGCGGCCCGCGGTTAGACCCAGCCAGTTAGATTCAGTCAGCGCCAGCTTGGACAATCGGCGGTAACATTCATCGACGCCGATGGACCTCGCTTCCCCCGATCGCAATTCCGATTCTCAGATTGCTGCCCGATCCGCTTTTCTGGCGGGATGGCTCGCTCCTCAACTAGCGGCGGTGGCGCTCGCGGCGTTTCGCGTTCCACTTTGGGCGCGATTCCCGCCTGCGGGCGAATCGCTGGCGCTGGCGCTGATGCTCGCGGTGCAGATTGCAACCGCCGCCGCGGTGCTGCCCGTTCTGGAGGACTGGACAAAGGCGGCCATGGCGGTACTTGCGGGGTGGCCAATCGCGCTGATCGCGGGGACCCTCAGCTCGGCTCCATTGGGCGCGACCGTGCGCGGAGAAATTGACGCCGATCTGTGGCTCGTTGCGGTTGCCATGGCGGCGTCGGCGTTCCGCTCGCGGCCAACGAGAAGTATTTCCTGGGTAATCGCGATCGTGTGGTCCATTGGGGGAGGCTTGCTGGTTTATTTGCGATTGGAATTTCTGCAAATCGCCGGTCCGCTGCCCCAAGTTGTTGCCGGCCCCATGACGAACGCGATTCAAATCGCCACCGATGGGCCGAATTTTAGATTTTTCACTCCACTTCTTCCCCCAATTGCTTCCTTCGCTATTTTCGCTATATTTCGCGCATCACGAGCCAGACGGCACTCGACCCGATGGATGTGAGATGCTTGTCGCCAACTTATCCACAGCTTCTCCACCTCTTCAGCCTCAATCGCAGCTGGTTTCAGCCGATTTTAAAGTTTTTCTCGAAGCTCACGATTTTTTTCTAGCTTCGGTGGGTCTCTGTGGTAAAAAGTGCTGGTCGATGAAGGGCAACCGGAAACCCAGTGACCTACGGCTTACTTTTTGGATCCTATGACATCAGCCTTGACGAAAAGAGCCGCATGCTCATTCCCTCTGCCATCCGCAATTCGATTGTGCCGGAGCGGGAGGCCAACCTCTTTGTCATCCTCGGGCAAAATAACAAAATCTGGCTCTACCCCGAGAAGTACTACGAGCAGCTCGTCAAGCAGGAGACACCCGCGCTATTGGCTGCGGATGCCGCGCTCGATTTCGACCATCTTAATTTTCCGACGGCTCATTTGGTCGCGGTTGACAAACAGTGCCGGGTCTTGCTTCCCGAGACGTTGAGGAAACGAACTGGAACGGAGAGTGCGGTGACGGTGATTGGCTCGCGAGATCATTGCGAGATTTGGAATCGAGCAGACTGGAACGCGCACCTGGACGACCTGCATGAGAGACGTAAAGAAATAATGGATCAGAAGAGAAAAGGCAGCGGACCCGCGAACCCGGATTCAAGCATTTCGTAACCGGGCGTGGCCGCGGCAGTGGGACGACATTCAGGAGACGGCGAAGGATTGCCGTCGAAGCCACTTCCAGGGAAGGCAGGCTTCAACAATTGAACGGATTGGTCGGCAAAGGTTTCTGCCGAATGATCCACCGGTGACGGGCCGCTGGCAGGATGCCTCGCCCGTCAACCTCGCCGGGCGAAAGGCATGGATGCCGGATCGCAGGCTGGGGGAACGGTGATGCCGCAAGGATGCGGCAGTGGTCATGCGGAAAGTGCGGCGTGGAGCGGCGTTTGGGTTGTGAAGCCGCCCCTGGTCACACGCGAAACCGCCTGGCGCCCGCTGACGAAGCTCGCGCGATGGATCGCGCAGCTTCGTCCAGCGGGAACCGCGCACGCAAAGCCAAGGCAGGCTTGCGGTGGTTTAAAGCGCGACGGATCGCGCCTCGGCATTTGTGCACGTGGAGTCGCCCCACGGATGGGGCCTTTCGATCCTGGGAGATCGCTTGGGGGCGGAGCCCCGGCTCTGCGTTTATGCCGCGAGCAATTGTGCCGCGGCATCAGTTGCGCCGGATCACTCCGGCGCATCTATTGCAAACGCTCACGTCAGCGTCGGTCGATTACTCTTACACTAATGCTGCCATCGCGGAGGTCTGGGAACGCTCCACCAGTCTTCTGAGTGTAGTGCCTCACGAACATCGACCGAACCCGCACATTATGGCAGACGATAACGATAATTACAACGAAAATCCTTTCACCGTTGAAAGCAAAGCGGCGCCGCACGGTCACGAGCCGGTGCTTGCCGGCGAAGTGATCGAACTGACCGCCCCGCGTCCCGGTCAAATTTTCGCCGACTGCACCACCGGCCGAGGCGGGCATTCGCTCCTCCTTGCACGGCAGCTGGCGCCCAATGGCACCCTGCTCTGTATCGACGCCGATGCGCGAAATCTGCAATTTGCCCGCGACCGGCTCCGCGACGCCCCCTGCCAGGTCCGTTTCTTTCACGCCAACTTTTCGGAACTGCCGGATGTCGTCTCCGCCGCAGGCGTCGAAGCGCTGGATGGATTTCTTGCAGACTTGGGGATCAGCACCAACCAGCTCTTCGAAACGGAATATGGGATGTCGTTCCGCCAGCCCATGCCGTTGGACATGCGCATCGACTCGCGGACCGAAAAATCCGCCGCCGATCTGGTGAATTTTCTCTCCGAGACAGATTTGGCCAACGTCCTATATGAACTGGCACAGGAGCGTTATTCACGCAGAATCGCCAGAAAGATTGGACAGGCCCGCGCCATCTCGCCGATTACGACTACAGATCGGTTAGCCGAGCTGGTTCGCTCGGCAATACCGGCGCGGGGCGGAGCCCCGCAGAGAATTGATCCGGCAACCCGCACGTTTCTGGCCCTGCGCATGGCAGTAAACCGGGAACGTGAGAACCTCGCGGCCCTGCTGAAGGCAGGACCATCGCTGTTGCGAACCGGGGGACGCGCGGCGGTGATCAGTTTTCAATCGACGGAGGATCGGATGGTCAAGCAGGCATTTCGGTCGGCGGAGCAGACCGGGCAGATGAAGGTGCTTACCAAAAAGCCCGTCACTCCTTCGCCGCTCGAATCCGACCGCAATCCCCGCTCCCGCTCCGCCAAGCTCCGCGTTGCCGAGAAGATTGCATAGTTCTGCCGTTTTGCTCCGGTCTTGCATCGGCCGACCGAAGCGCCGTTGTTGTCGAGGTAGCCAATGACACGTGAAACGAAAATCGGGCTCTTAGTCGGGCTGGCGTTCATCATCGTGATCGGAATCCTTCTCTCCGACCACATGTCTTCGACAACCGAGCCGGTCGCGGCTCCGCTGACCAACACGGCCGGCAACGTGCGCGACAGCGTTGCGGCGCCGGTGACAGACCCCCCGCCGATCACCGTCGTCACACAAAACATTACCCCGCGCGATACCGTTTCCACCCATAGCGACCCAGGCCAAAGCATCGTGCGAGTCGGTCCTGGCGGCAACAACACGCCGATTCAGATCCGTCAGGTTACCGTCACTCAAGTCCCCTCAGAGCCGGGCAAGAATGGTGACAGCCCCGCCTCCCAGGTTGGGCAGCCCGGGTCGCTTCAGGAAGTGGCTCGCGCCAACGGCGAGCCGATCATCGGCGCCTCCGGCGCCGATTCCACCAGCGTCCCGGCCGGCGGGAACACTGCCCGCAAATATACGGCACAGGCTGGCGATACGCTCAACCGGCTCGCGGGACGATTCCTCGGCGGGAACACCAAGGCCAATCGCGACCTGATCGTGAATGCAAATCCGTCATTAAAGTCCAATCCGAACAAAATCATCGTCGGCCGGGCATACATCATTCCCGGGAGCGCGGCTGACGCCCAGCCGACGGGTGCGCAGCCCCTTCCAATTACGCAAGTCCCAGCGACACCGACCGCGCCGGTCGCTGCGAGCCCCGCAGCGAGTGATCAAGCCCAGTTCTGGTATACTGTTAAGGAGAATGACAGCCTTTGGAGCATCGCCGCCGATCAACTCGGCAACGGGAGCGCTTGGACAGCAATCAAAGACTTAAATGCTGATGTGTTAAAGGGAAACGGCAGCATTCACCCCAACATGAAGCTCCGTCTTCCTGCTAAACCGCTTGCGTCCGCGCAGTAAACGCCGGTTCCAAACGTCCGCAAACCATCGGTGTCTCATCCCTCATGATCAAGCTCCTTGTATGTCTCGGAAGCGGACTCATCCTTGCTGTTGGGATGGTACAGCTTCGTCAGCAACGCCTCGAACTGGCGCATCAGCAAACGGAATTACATCATCAGATCGAGGATCAGCAGTCCCGCCTGTGGAACCAGCAACTGCAGATCGCAGTTTGGACCGGCCCCACCGCGGTTATGCAAACCTTTAGCGCACATCATTTTAGGATGGTTCCCCTCTCCAACTCCCCCGTGAGCCGCAGTTGGACACAGCAGAGCCAAACGCCCGACGCAGAGTAGCGGATTGGCGGAGCCCGGCAGGGAATTCCCCTACGGAATTTTTGGAAAACCACCTCTCTTGCAATCCGAAATGACCGAATATGAATCCGGGGCGCTGACCAATTTTCTTCGGTTTGGAGTACCGCTCCACCCGGAGAATTGAGGTCCGCCACGAATCAACAGCCCGTTGGGAGACGAGCAACTGATGTGTGTTGAAGCGAGCCCATACAATCTGCGCGAACACCCTTCAACTGATGGTTCCTACCTTCAGTCGCGGAAAGTCGATGCCCGTACAATGTGCATTTGGCACGACGGGGCCGATGCGAATTCGGTGGGTGTCAACGGTGTCAACGCCACCATCTGGCTCCTCGCCCGGCATCAGGCGCGGCTTGGCCATCAGGTGACGCTTCTCCTGCGGGTGGTACCGAGCGCCGCCGCGCTGAGTGCGGCCAAGGCGGCGGGCATCCGCCTGCTCTTTCTGGGCGGCGGGTTATGGAGTGTGAACCATCGCAAGCTCGCGGAGGCGGTCGATGAGCGCCGGCCGGATCTGGTTCATATGCATTCGGTCTTCATCCCCCGCCAGGCATCCCTTGCCCGGCAGTTGGCGCGATGGGGATCGCTTATATCACCACGCCGCATGGAGGCCTTTCCGCCGAAGTGTTGCGTCATAATCGAATAAAGAAAGCCATTTACGCCAGGGTGCTGGAACGTCCCCGCTGCCTCTCCGCGGCAATGCTCACCGCATCGACTGGCGAAGAAGCTGATCTGCGGGCATTTCTTGGCCCCGCGACTGTCCCGATCCGCAACATGCCCGTTGGCGTCGACACCGATGCGTTGGCAGGCAGCCAGTGGAAGCAGAACTTCACTCCCCCCCGGCTTGTTTTTCTGGGCCGATTTGACGTGCATGTCAAGGGAATTGACCTGCTCCTGGGCGTTGCGGGCCTCATGCGCGACCATGAGTTCCATCTCTATGGCCTGCAGGACCACGCGACGCGCGAATGGCTTCGGCAAATTCGCTGCGGCTGCGCCGCCAATGTCTTCTTCCATCCGCCGGTCTACGGCCAGGACAAGGTTCGGGCTCTCTGCGACGCGACGATGTACATTCAGATGTCGCGATCTGAATCGTTTGGCATCTCGATCGCGGAAGCCATGCATCTGGGTGTGCCCTGCGCGATTTCCAATCAGATTCATCTCGCAGCCGCGTTTCGCGACAACGATCTGGGCCTGCTGCTTCCAACGGACTCCGCGGCCGCGGCCATGGCGCTGACCAAGGCGATGAAATCCACGGATGCACTGATCCGCTGGTCGCGGCGCGCCAAAGCGTTCGCGAGTGAAAACTTTGATGCCCGCTCCGCGGCACAGCGCCACATCGCTCTCTATCGCGAAGTCCTCGCCGACACAGGTCCCCAACTGCTCTTCCCTTCCGGCGCCGCTCCAGCGCATTCGCGCATTGTTGTTCAAAGCCCAGCGGCCCACCCAATCAAGCCGCGGATGTACATCCGCGGCTGCTGATCAGCGAATTTTCAATGCAACCGGCGGGGCTTCCTGTCCGATGACATTATCGGACTTGAGATGCTCTCCATGAAGACGTTCTCCTTTCATCGTGCCGCGGCGGTCTTCGTTCTGGTCTGCTTGCTCCTGGTCGGAATGCTCGGCCGGGTGCTCTATCTCGAAACGATCGGTCGTCAGCAGACGATCTCCCGCGCCGAGCGCCAGCAGCATGAGACAATCCCGCTCCCGGCGCGGCCCGGGGGGATCTTCAGCGCCAACGGGCAGCTCATGGCCGGCACCATTCAAACGCAGACTCTCTTTATAGACCCCAAATTCCTGTCTGATTTCTACCAGCAGGAGGGCCACAGCCTCGTCGAGATGGATGACGCGATCAGCAAGCTGGCGAAGATCCTCGATCGGGATTCGTTTGAGCTCGCTCAGTTGCTCGGCGACCGCTCGACCTCGCGGTTTGTCAAAGTCGCCGAAAACCTGGACGATTCCACGTCCGCGCAAATCCGCAAGCTCGATCTTCCAGGCGTCGGCATGCAGCCGACAAACTTTCGCTATTACCCGATGGGATCGCTCGCGGCCCATGTGCTGGGCGGCGTCGGTAAGGATGGCAAGGGGCTGGAAGGTGTTGAGCTGGCATTTGCCAAACAGCTCACGGGCCGCGACGGGTGGGAACGCACGCTCAAAGATGCGCACCATCGCGCGATTTCGGTTGCGAGCGAGGACTACCAGCCGCCGGAGCAGGGCCAGGATCTGGTGCTGACCATTGATACGAACATTCAGATGATCGCCGAGCAGGAACTCTCCGCCACCTGCGAGAAATTCAAGGTCAAATCCGGGGAAGTTGTCGCGATGGATCCCCGCACGGGCGAAGTGCTGGCTCTCGCGAACTGGCCGACGTTCAATCCGCAGAATCTGAACGATTCGGATGAAAAAATTCGCCGCGACCGCGCCGTTTGCGATTCTTACGAGCCCGGTTCCACGGGCAAGCCCTTCATCGCCGGCCCCGCACTCGAAGCCGGCATCACCCGCATCGACGAAGTCTGGCCCGTCCCCGGCAAGACTTACCGCACGCCGTATGGCCGCACCATCACCGACGTGCACGCCTACGGCCCGCTCTCGACATGGGACGGGCTGGTCAAATCCAGCAATATCGTGATGTCCATGCTGGGCGAACGCATGGGCAATCCCCGCCTGCATCAGGTTCTTGCCATGTGGCAGTATGGACACGCCACCGGCATCGAACTTCCCGGCGAAGATCCCGGCCGGCTCAATCCGCTGCGCGAGTGGAACAAATACAGCACCGAGTCCGTCGCGCAGGGATATGAGCTGCGCATCACGCCGCTGCAACTCTGCCGAAACTTCTGCGCCTACGCCAACGGCGGACGCCTGATTCGCCCCACCATTATCAAAGGAACGCTTGGTCCCAATGGCCAGATCATCCCCCTGCACAAAGCGACACCGCTTGCCGACTGCCCGCGCATGATCAGCACCGAAACCGAGATGCAGATGCGGCAAATTCTTTGCGACGTGGTCGTCCGCGGCACGGCCACCAAAGCCCGCAGCGAATACTGGAACCTCTTCGGCAAGACCGGCACCGCGCACATCAGCGAAGGGAAAAACGGCTACAGCCTCACCCGTTTCACCAGCAGTTTCATTTGTGCCGCCCCCGCCGAGAATCCCCGGATGGTCATCGCCTTCATCATTCACGAGCCCGACCCCGCCATCGCCCATTTCGGCGGCACCGTCTCCGCCCCCGGCGCGTCGCAGATGATGCAGCGCGCCCTCACTTACCTGCAGGTTCCCCCTTCGCCCGAGCTGGAGTTGCCGCCTGCCTCCGTTAGACCGAAGCTGGTCGACTTCAACGAGAAGGAATATCGCCGACAAGTCCCGCTGGAGACCGCCGAAGCGCGGTAGCCCTGTCGCTCTCAAGCTTTTTTGCAGCTCGCGTGCGAAGCCTGTGGAGGATCATTCATCTCCTGTCGCTCAATTTCCTTATCCTTTAGCCGCCCTGCTTGCGGGGCGTGTCCAGCGGCGCAAAATGTTCAGCAATTCACCGAACTTCAGATGCGGGAGGGAACGCGAGCGCGAACTGGTACATTGTGCGCTCAGCGGCGAAACGGCGCCATTGGACACGCCTCGCAAGCGAGGCGGCTAAAGGATTTGGAGTGCTGCGCACGCGAGAGTTGGATGAACGGACTTCCGAATCGATGCTCACGCCCGTCCCGATCCGGCGATTTAACCTTCCCCGCTTCAGCTTCTCCCGCCTAGAATGAAAATGCCTTCCGTTAAAGACCCCTGCATGCCCCACACCAGCCCCACCCGTTACTCCATCCTCGACCTCTCCCCGATTTGCGCCGGCGGCAGCGCTGCCGATTCCTTTCGCAATTCTCTGGACCTCGCCCAACACGCCGAGCGATGGAACTACACCCTCTACTGGCTTGCCGAGCACCACAACATGTCCGGCATCGCCAGCGCCGCCACGGCGGTCCTCATCGGCCATATTGCCGGCGGCACCTCGCGCATGCGCATCGGATCCGGCGGCATCATGCTCCCCAACCACGCGCCCCTTACCATCGCCGAACAGTTCGGCACGCTGGAATCTCTCTACCCCGGCCGCATCGATCTCGGCGTCGGCCGCGCTCCCGGGGGCGACGGCCGGACCGCCCGCGCCCTGCGCCGGAGCCTTGGAAGCGACGGCGACACCTTTCCCCGCGATCTGCTCGAGCTGCAGGGTTACTTCGCCGTCCCCACTCCGGGGCAATTCGTCAAAGCGGTCCCCGGGCAGGGCCTTCACGTTCCGATTTATCTCCTGGGTTCCAGCGACTTCAGCGCCCGCCTCGCCGCCGAGCTCGGACTCCCCTTTGCCTTTGCCTCTCACTTCGCCCCCGAGTATCTCGACGTTGCCCTTCGTCTCTACCGCGGCAACTTCCAGCCCTCCGAATTCTTGACTCATCCTCAGACCATCGTTGGAGTCAACGTCATCGCCGCCGACAGCGATGAGGAAGCGCGACGTCTGTTCACGTCGCTGCAGCAGGCCTTTCTCAACTACATTCGCGGGACGCCGCGCGAGCTTCCGCCGGCCATCGACACCATGAAAGGCCGCTGGTCCCTGGCCGAGGAAATGGAGGTCTTTCGCAAAACGCATTACTCCATCGCCGGTTCCGCGGAGACTGTCCGGCTTTACCTGGAAAAACTGATTGCCGCTACAGGCGCGGATGAGCTGATCCTCACCGCGAATATCTTCGATCATGCCGCAAGAGTTCACTCGTTCGAAATTGCCGCCGCCGCGATGGAGGAGATCAATCGCGCTCGGTCGGCGAGTGTCGAAGGGCCAGCGCCCCAAGGCACTGCTATCAGTGCCGCATACAATGAATAATGCGAGCGCAGCTCATTTGAAGGAATCTTTGACCCGGTTGCCGATCTTCGGTCGTCCCATCTTTTTGTGGACGCGATGCAACCGCGCCTTCTCCGCCGCGGTCGGCGCCGTCGCCTCGGCGCGGCGCCGCTCGGGCGTGCCGCTTTCGAGTTCGTCAAAAATCCGCTGCTTCTCGACATCAGGAAGGGCGTCAAATGCACGCCCGGTCAATTCCCTGGTACGAGTTTTTCGCTGGTCCATAGTGTTCTCCGATCGCGCCGGACGTCGACGTGGGGCACGCCATCACCGATGGACCTTCCGTCTGCGTGTCGTCAGCGGCATCGCGTGAATAACGTACAGCGTGTCGTCCGCATCTTTATATCATCTGGAAGCGCGAGTATCCCAGCCCGAGTCCGCCTCACGATCGCTTTACACCCCCCTGTCGCCCCTTACAATCCCGCGACGTTGGCTGATGTAACTCAATCCATTCTCCTGCTCCATGTGACCGGCGAGGACCATCCGGGGATCACGGCATCCCTCACGCAGATTCTGGGTCGCCAGAACATCGAAATCCTCGACATCAACCAGACGGTGATTCACAAAACCCTGCTGCTGGGCATGCTCGTGCGGCTCCCGCCGGAGGTGGAATCGACGGCGGTGCTGAAGGATCTCCTGTTTACCGCGCATCACGCGGAGCTGCGGCTGCGGATCTCGCCGGTGGACGATGAGCAATACGATGCCTGGGTGGCGCGGCAGGGCGCGCCGCGCTTTATTCTCACGCTGCTGGCGCGAAGGCTCGCCGCCGAGCACCTGGCGGCGGTCTCTTCGGTGCTTGCGGCGCAGGGATTGAACATCGACATCATCACCCGCCTTTCAGGCCGACCCCCGCGCGTGGAGGACGGCCGGGCGCAACGCGCCTGCGTGGAATTTTCCGTTCGCGGCCAGCCGCACGATGAAGACCTGTTGCGGGCCGCGCTCATGCAGATCACGCAATGGACTCCGATCGACCTCGCCTGGCAGCGCGACAACATCTATCGGCGCATCCGCCGGCTCGTCGCGTTCGACATGGATTCCACGCTGATCCAGCACGAAGTGATCGACGAATTGGCTCGCGAAGCCGGCGTCTTCGACCGCGTCAGCGCGATCACCGAATCAGCGATGCGCGGCGAGTTGGACTTCGAGCAGAGCCTTACCCGCCGCGTGGCCCTGCTCAAGGGCCTGGCCGAAGCGACGCTGCCGCGCGTCGCCGCCCGGCTGAATCTGACCGAAGGCGCCGAGCGGCTCATCACCGCCCTCAAATCCTTCGGGTACAAGACCGCCATCATCTCCGGCGGATTCGCCTATTTCGGCCGCCATCTCCAGCAGCGCTTTGGCATCGACTATGTTCGCACCAATGACCTGGAAATTACCGACGGCGTCCTCACCGGCCGGCTGAAAGGTGAAATCATCAACGCCCAGCGCAAAGCGCAGCTTCTGGAGGAGATCGCAACCCAGGAAAACATCTCGCTGCAGCAGACGATCGCCGTCGGCGACGGCGCCAACGATCTGCCGATGCTCGCCGCGGCTGGGTTAGGGATCGCCTTCCACGCCAAGCCCATGGTTGCACAAAGCGCCCGTCACAAGATCTCGCAGCTTGGGCTGGACTCGATTCTGTACCTGATCGGGGTGCGGGATCGGGATCTGCCAGGATAACAGCACGCTTCGGAAGCTCGTTGGGTTGCTCAATAGTTGCGCCGTTGGACCCGCCCCGCGAGCGAGGGCGGCTAAAGGATAAGGAAGCTCGTTGGGTTGCTCGATAGTTGCGCCGTTGGACGCGCCCCGCGAGCGGGGCGGCTAAAGGATAAGGAAGTTGAGCGACAGGACACGAATGATTCCTCGCGCATGCGAAGCACTCCGAATCCTTTAGTTAGCCGCCTCGCTTGCGAGGTGCGTCCAGCGGCGCTACTGCTCGAAGCCCCTGACAAACCACCAGGGCTGTCTGCGCTTCCCCTCGCGCAGCGGATTCCTCTCCACGTATCCGATCGCATCAAGAACATGATCGCGATCATAGCAGTACACCTTCCACAACCCCTCCGCCCAGATTGATGGCAGCGACCCATCAGGTCTTTCATGCTTCACAAATGGATGCAATCCTTCTGCCCGCAACGCCCGCGATGCATGACCCTTAAATGCGATGTGATCTGCTGGAACCGTCGTTCGTGGTCCCCGATTACCAGATGAACGTGATCGGGCAAAATCGAACAGGCGTGAACGGGATAGTCGCCCTCGTCAATCGCTCTACTGAATCCGCGCGCGATGCTGCGCGCTTGCAGGCCGGTAAACAGCACTGGACTGTATTTCAGTGACTGCTTCGCGGCTCTCCGTAAATCCGCGTCGTGCTTCACGCGAGCGACGGACCTGCCGTGATCGACTTTGGTTGCCCTTCCGTATTTGAGAAGTTCCCAGGAGGCGACCCACTCGCTCCATGAACCGCGCGGGTCGTTGGGCAGCCAGAAACCGTATGCGGTAAAGATAATGTGAGCGGCGAGCAGGCGCATCGAAACTCGTTGGGTGTGGAATATATGCGCCGCTGGACACGCCCCGCAAGTGAGGCGGCTGAAGAATACGGAATGAGAAGACACCAGAACAAGAAGGCACAGCGTCGTCAGATGATCCTTCCCGCGTGCGAAGCACTCCGCATCCGTTAGCCGCCTCGCTTGCGAGGTGCGTCCAGCGGCGCTGATGACTTAGAACCCTCGGCGATACAGCTCCGACACGATCAGAGACTTTTGCTAGAATCGATCGTTATGAAGACCGACTTTTTTATCACCAAAGATACGCCCCCGAACGATGCGCTGCTCAATGTCATCGCGTATCTTCCCACCGAATATCTTCCCAAGCTGATCGATCCCGTTTTCTTCCAGCAATTGTCGGACGCGGATTTCATGCGGATCGGCACTCTCTTAGCGCAGAAATCCCATGACGAGGGCGGTTGCCCCATCGGCGGAGTCATCATCGACAGCGCCACCCGGCAAATCATGGGGAAGGGACACAACACCCTAGGTCAGCAAAACGACTCCACGACGCACGGGGAAACCGCGGCGCTGCGCGATGCAGGACGAGTGGCGATGCTCGAAGGCAATGGGCCGGTCGATTTTCGCAAGGCGGTGATGTTTACGACGCTCACGCCCTGCGTCGTGTGCTGCGCCAGATCACCCATCGCGCCAACTTCCAGAAAGTGGTGATCGGGGACATTACCAATGCCCCCAGCACCGAGGCAATCTTGCGTGAAGGGAACATCCGCGAGGTGCAGATCCTGGAAGATCCGCAAGCGATCGCCTTGTACAAGGAGTACGCCCAGAAACGACCCGATCTGCATTACATTGACTGGGGAGGGCATCGAAAGTGGGAGGAGGCGCGAAGTCGGGGCGGAAGAAGTTGACAGCAGCCCGAGTGAGGCAAAACCTACGGAGCAAGCTCCGTAGGCACTCAGAAGGCACTGATACCGAAGCATATTCTGGACTTCCAAACGGCCCTCCCCTGCCCCCCTGCTCCCCCCTGCTGCCCGAAAATCGGTAAAAATGGAATTCTTTTGTCGCGCAAGTTACCATTGCCGCCAGTCCCGGCGGAGCCCTTTAGACGAACGATGATCGCGGATGGACCTCCACCGGTGCGTCGAATCTGAAAGCTCCACAGGCCGCTTTCCATCGAGATGCCGCCCCATGAACAACACCTTGCGTGCACGGACCGACACCATCGAATTGCTCGAATCCCGCAGGCTCTTTTCCACGATCACGGTCACACCGGTTGAAGTGGTGGCCGGCATCGCGCCGACGCAGGCGGTCTTCACCGCCACGCTCGACGCCCCCGCTGCCAGTCCGATCAAGCTGTCGTATTCGACGCTGAACGGTTCCGCGAAGGCGGGGCTCGACTATCGCGCGACCGCCTCGCATGTTGTGATCCCGGCGGGCGCGACGAGCGCGACATTTTCGGTGAACGTGCTCTCCAGCACGGTGACCGAGCCGGATCGCGCGTTTTTCGTCAGGCTCAGCGCCGGCCCCGGAAATGATCTTGCCAGCAAGAAGACCAGCGCCACCATCATCGAAAGCAGCACGCCGCCGACGGTGACGGTTTCTGATGCAACGGTAAAAGTCGGGCTCGGAGCGCATCGCGTCACGATCGCCAGCTTCTTCGTCGGGCTGACCAACCGCACGGCCTCACCCGTTACCGTTCACTACCTGACGCAAGGCGTCACCGCCGTTCCCGGTATCAACTATTTTCCCGGCAACGGATATGTCGTGATCCCCCCATTCAGGACCGGCGGCAACATCAAGATTAAAATCGTCGGCACGGCAATGGTATCGCCGGACAAGGTCTTCGACGTCAACATCACCGGCGCGACCAACGGGCAGGTCCCCCCGGGGACGTTTTCCCGGGTTGTCATTACGGATGATGTGACCGGCGGGATCGTCCGTCCCAACCTGACGATCTCGAATGCAACCGCAGTTCGCGGCGCCGACGCGGTCTTCAATCTGACGCTCTCTGCTCCGTCGGCCAATGATGTCTCCGTCCATTATTTCACAACGCCCGGCACCGCAAGCGAGGCGCAATTCGCGCAGACGAACGGCATTCTGACAATCCCCGCCGGTCAGACCACGGCGACCATTTCGGTTCCCACGGCCGTCGATAGCAATGTCAATGCGGACGGGCAATTCCGTCTGGTTCTCTCCGCACCGGCCAATGCGCAGATCGTCGGCAACAACGCGATCGGTACCATCCTTTTCTACCCTTCGATCACGATCAATGACGCGGTAGTGGATGAGGCCAATGCTGCTCCGCTGAAACCGGTGACGTTTTTCGCAACGCTGAACGCGCCCTCGTCATTGCCGGTCACCTTTACCTACAACACTGCCGATGGCGGCAGCACCGATTCGGGCGTGTTTGAGAACGCCACCGCCGGCACGGATTACACCGCCAGCTCCGGAACGCTCACGTTTCAGCCAGGGCAGACCAGCCTCGCGTTCACCGTGCCGGTGCTTGCGGACCCGTTCGCCTTTGGCGACCAGATTTTCGCGGTCAACATCTCCAGCCCGGTGAATGGAATCATCGCGCGAGCGACCGCGACCGGAACGATTCAAAATCTCGCCGAGGTCGTCGGAGTGCCGCTGGTCACCGTCGAAGATGCGAGCGCGATGGTGCACAGCGCCCAGAATGGCGTGATCAACTTCACAGTATCGCTGGAGTCGGCCTCAACGCTTCCGGTCTCTGTTCAATACACGACCGCCGACGACACCGCGGTCGCCGGCATCGATTACACGGCCCAGACCGGAACGGTCACCTTCGATCCGGGTCAGACGAACAAGCTCGTCAGCATCCCGATTTTCGGCAATGCCACGATCACGACCATCCTGGATTTCACGTTGACGCTCTCGAATCCGGTCAACGCAACACTGGACAATGCGGTTGCCACGGGAACCGTTACGGAACTGGGAGTGGGGCAGTGAGCCGTCCGTCGTGAATAACGAGGTGCGCGCCGCTGAAATCCGAATGACGAAACCAGAAACCAGAATCAAGTCCGAATGACGAAGTCCGAATGACGAAACCGCGGATGAGCGTCGCGGTCGTTGAGCGTCGATTTTGCGCGTCGTGCACCGCTCTCGGCGGGCTGCCGGCGATCCCCGGACGTAGAGGCGATCTCGCTGCGCCCGAATCTGCCTGCCGACACCATTGTTGAAGTGAGCCCCGCAGACGAACCGTTTCGCTCATTCGTCATTCGTCATTCGAGCTTCGGGTTTGATTCTGGTTTCGGGTTTCGTCATTCGGGTTTCCGAGCGGGCGGCGGGACCTTCGGCAACGATCGGTGCGTACGAACCCAAGCCCGCGCGGCTTCGGGCCGGAGCCCGCGATGGCGCATTTCCCGGCAAATCTGGAATAATCCCCTGAATGCCCCGGCCTGCGCGCTGGCCACCGCTGGCGCCAACCAAAGACATCGGCGACTACCTCCTGCTTCGCGGCGGAATCTCGCGCTGGCTGTGGCGCATCTACACCCAGAGATTCACGCCCGCCGGGCGATGGTTTGTCCTCATCAGCTTCGTCTTCATCATCTACGGCGGCGCGTCACTACAGCTCCAGGCATACGTGACCGCAATTTATATCCTCGCCATCTGGATGGCAGCCACCGCCACGATGCTGGTCTATCGGCCGCGCACCAGGCTCACAAGCCACCTGCCCGCCCGCGTCTGTGCCGGCGAGACGCTCATTGCCGACGTACGAATCGAGCAGCGCGGCTTTCTCACCGGCGCTGACCTGATGCTCCTCCCGCATCGGCTGCCGCAGGACATCGATTCGATTCCTCCCGAAGGCGTTCCGCTGCCCGATCTGCGCCGCGGAGAGAGTGCGCCAATCCGCGTAAGGCTGCGCTGCACACAGCGTGGCGCCTATACCCTGCGCGGATTCCGCGTGGAAAGCGGTTTCCCGTTCGGGCTCCTGCGCGCACGGCAAAGTTTCTCGCGGCCCCACGCGCTGCTGGTCTATCCGGCGTTTCACCCGCTGGCGCGACTCGTGCTGCCGACGGCGCGGCGTTATCAGCCGGGCGGCGTTGCCATGACGTCGCACCTTGGCGAGTCGTTTGAATATCTGGGCAATCGGGATTACCGCGAGGGAGACAATCCCCGTGACATTGACTGGCGCGCCACGGCCCGGGCGACTCGCCCGATCGTGCGCGAGTGGGTTGAGGAATACATGCTCCGGGCAGCAGTCATCCTCGACACGCACGTTCCAGCCTCGCTGCGCGGCAAGCGAGCGCAGCGCCGGCGCGATGATTTCGAGCGAGCGGTGTCGATTGCCGCCGCCGTCAGCGATTACATGGCCCGCCAGGATTACCTGGTCGATCTGTTTGCCGCCGGTCCCGATCTATATCATCTTACTGCCGGGCGGAGCCTTGCGTATCTCGATCAGATTCTGGACATCCTCGCCTGCGTGGGCGAGAACCCGGCCGAACCCTTTGATGCGATCGAGCCGCGAATCGCGGAGTTGCTTGCGCGCCTGTCCACGGTGATTTGCGTCTTTCTGGATTGGAACACCACGCGCCGTGATTTCGTGCTGCGATTGCGGGCGGGGGGAATTGCCATCAAGGTGGTCGTCGTCCGCGACGAACCCTGCTCGCTGGATCCCCTGGCGGACGATGACGCGCTGGGGAACATTCCCGTGATTCACCGCGAGCAATTTGAGCGAGGAGTCAGCGTCCTGTGACCGACGCGCCAGAGGAACAACCCCGCGCCCGTTCCGTCCCCCTTTCCATCACCGGGGCTGCGCTGACGGCTTTTGCGATGTTGTACGTCACCGGGGGGCACTTCCCCGGGCTGCCGATTCTGGCCGCGCTGCTGTTGTTCACCTATGCGACCGATTGGCGTCTCCCCGCGGGGCGATTTTACGGCTACGCCCTGCGCACGCTGCTGTTTGGGGCGATCATCCTGATCGTCGGCATTCCGCGGGAGTCTGCCGATTTCTGGTATTTCAAGCCGGAGTACACGCGCCTCGCCGGATATCTGCTGGCCGCGGAAATGGTGGTGCAGGCGTGGCGCTGGCGCGACTGGTCGAAGCCGCCCGAGGCCGCGGGCGTCGCGATTCTGCTCACCGCACTGATCGTGGCGGCGGGGTCCAACACATACAAACATCGCCAGGTCAGTCAGTTCGTTCCCGTCTATGCGGCGATGCTGCTGATTTCGCTGCGCCGCTTCGGGAACCCCGCCAAGCCGCCGCGGCACATCGCCCGGCTGGTCATGCTGCGCGTATTGTTTGGACTGCTTGCGCTGTCCTTCGGGTACGGCGCGGTTGAGACGATCAATCGATATGACTACCGCATCACGAGATTGGCCATGCGGATCTTCAATCGCACGCAGCAGCGGGACGAGATCGGTCTTTCCGACACCGCGTACCTGGGCGCGGTTTTCAATCCAAAGGCCTCGCTGGAGCGCGTGGTGGTCGTCGACGGGTCGCTCTCTGATCCGCATCTGCGCGATGGCATTTGATCGCTATGAGGGGCATCTCTGGCGGCCGTTGATGCACGAGCGCGTTTTCACGCCGATCGATCCCGGCGACGTGGGCGCTGGAAAGACAGGTCCGCGTCTGGATGTCAGGGTGCTTGCCGACACATTCGGCTTGCTATTGGCACCGCTGAATTCGGCCGGAATCGTCTGCGATGCTCCGGTGGATCGCGGAGACGAGGGCGAACTCCAACTGCACGATCCGGTCGCGGACTTCACCTACCAGATCATCTCGGCGCCGCAAAACGCCTATCAAGGCGCGCTCTGCGTCGCGCCTGATGTGAGCGAGCGCGCCACCCTGCTTGCCATTCCGCCAGATTTGGACCCGGGTGTCGGCAAGCTCGCCCGCAAGGTATCTGGGACAGGGAGCCCGGCGGAACAGTTGTCGCGCCTCGCCGACGAATTGCGCGAGCATCATGGCTACAGCCTGTCGTTCACCCCGCAGGGAGAGCCGATCAGCGATTTCGTCCTGAATCACCGTGCCGCCCACTGCGAGTATTTCGCTTCCGCGATGGTCATCATGGCGCGCTCCATCGGCATCCCCGCCCGGTTCGTCAGCGGCTATTACGCGCATGAACGGGAAGGAAACCAGACGATCGTGCGCGGCCGCGACGCCCACGCCTGGGCCGAATGCTGGATCGACGGAACCGGCTGGGTGACCGTGGACGCCACGCCATCGGCCGGCACTCCCGACGCACTGTATCCCCGGACCTCCGCGTGGAGACGGTGCTGGGACTCGATCACCGATTTGCCCCGGCTCTTCAAACGACTCTCCGCAAGAGCCAATCGCAGCACGATGATTCTTGCGGCGGCAATCGCGGTCGCGATCGCATCGCTCGTTTCGCTCATCCGCTACCTGCGCAACCGGCCAAAACTTCTCCGCCCGCGGGCGCTCCAGTATCCGCCTCCCCCGGCGGAGCTCGCCGCCGCGGCGCGCCGCTTCGAGAGAGCCGCGCAGCAGCGCGGCCACAATCTTGCGCCCCATCGCACGTGGCGCGAATCGCTGGCGACGGCCCCCGCAGCCTATCATGAATTCATCAGCACCTACAACACGCTGAGGTTTGGCGCTGCCGGCGACCCGCATCGCCTCAACGAATTACTCGACCAGATCGAACAGGAACCGAGGAATCCCAACCCATGAATCGCGACTCACATGCAGGTGCCGCCGCAGAGATTCCCAATTTCAAATCTGAGATTGCAAAGTCTCAGGATCTCAAATCTCCAATCTCAAATCCGCAACATCTCAAGTCTGAAATCCCAGGCTCTGCTCCTCTCAAATCTGAAATCTTCAACTCCAAATCTGAAATTTCAGATCTCAGGTCCGATACCACACCGCTCGCGACGGTTCTTGCCCATTTGCAAAGGCTTGAAGCGAATCTCTCCAGCGTGATCCGTGGCAAGCCTCAAAGCATTCGCCTGCTGCTGATCGCCATGCTCGCCGGCGGCCACGCGCTGCTGGAAGACGTTCCCGGGACCGGCAAAACCACGCTCGCCAAATCGCTGGCGCGTTCGATCAGCGGCATCTTCCGCCGCGTGCAATTCACCCCCGATCTGCTCCCCGCCGACATCACCGGCAGCAGCTTCTACAAGCCCCAGGACGGCTCCTTCGAATTCCGTGAAGGCCCTGTCTTCACCAACATTCTCCTCGCCGACGAGATCAACCGGACCAGCCCCCGCACGCAATCCGCGCTGCTCGAGGTCATGAGTGAAGCGCAGGTGACCGTCGATGGCAAGCGCCGTGACCTCCCGCATCCGTTCTTCGTCATCGCCACGCAAAACCCTTCCGAATATCACGGAACCTATCCGCTCCCTGAAGCACAGCTCGATCGGTTTGCCCTGCGCGTCACGCTCGGCTACCCCGATCATGAAAGCGAGATGCAGGTCTTGTTCAGCCAGCGGGAGCATCACCCTTTCGACGATCTCAAAACCGTCGCCACGTGCGACGACGTGATTGCAATGCAGGAACGCGTGAAGCAGGTGCGCGTCGATCCCGCGATCGCCGACTACATCGTCCGCCTCACTTCCTGGACCCGGACCGATCCGCGCCTCCGGCTCGGCGTCTCTCCCCGCGGATCGCTGGCGCTGTATCGAACCTCCCAGGCCAGCGCTCTCCTGCAAGGCCGCGACTTCGTCACCCCAGACGACGTGCGCGCCATCGCCCCGCCGGTCCTGTCGCATCGCGTCGTCCTCGAAACCAAAGCCAAGTACGGCGGCCAGCGCACCGAGCAGATCGTTGAGGAATCGCTGGAGAAAATCCCGGTGCCCAGGTAGGACTGCGACGCAACAAGACATGACCGGTAAAGTGCGCGGGAATCGCCGGGAGAAGCAAGAAGCCAGGAGCAAGGAGCCGGGAGACAAAGTTGTCCCAAAGCCGACGGATCCTCCGTCGGAACGCGCGCGCCGAGGCGCAGCCCGATACGCCCGACCGCGACGGAAGCGAAATTCGCGCGTAATGCACGCTACTCAAGCAGCATGGCGTCACCGTAACTAAAGAATTTGTACTTCTGCTCCAGCGCGGCTTGATAGAGCTTCCGCTGAACTTCCAGCCCAACGAAGGCCGCAACCAGCGCGATCAGCGTACTGCGGGGCAGGTGAAAATTGGTCAGCAGCACGGAAATGTGCTTCCACTGGTACGGGGGATAGATCAGCAGTCGGGTCTCATCTTCGCGCGCTGAAAAGACCGCTTCGGGCTGACTCTCCAGCACGCGGGCCGACGTCGTTCCCACCGCGACGATTCGGCGGCCCTGGGCTTTGGCGCGGTTGAGCGCGGCGGCGGCTTCCTCGCTGATTTCGTATCGTTCGACGTGCATCGCGTGAGACTCAAGCGTGTCGGCCGTGACCGGCTTGAAGGTTCCCATTCCGACGTGGAGCGTGACGAACGTCCGCTCGATTCCCCGCGACGCCAGTGCGATGAGCAAGGCCTCTGAAAAGTGCAGGGCGGCCGTCGGGGCGGCGACGGCGCCGGCGTTTTTTGCAAACACCGTCTGATATCGCTCCCGATCGGATGGATCACGCTCGTCGCTGTCTTTGGCTCTGCGAATATAGGGCGGCAGCGGCATCCGTCCGACGTTTTGGAGAATCACCTCAGCGCTCTCTGTTGAAGAAAGCTCCAGTTCGAACTCCCCTGCCGCCAGCGTCCGCATCACCCGGGCCCGGATGTGCGGCGCGCCGATCATCGATAGCTCTTTGGCTGCGCCAGACCCCATATTTCGCAGCAGTACCCGCCAGCGTCCCGGTTCTCGCTCAAGGAGAAAGAGCCCGTCGACGCGGCCGCCGGTGCTTTTTCGCAACGCGAAGCGCGCGGGAAGCACCTTCGCGTCGTTGAAGACCAGGAGATCGCCGGGGCGCAGCAGATTAGGCAGGTCCGGGAAAACTTGATGTGCCAGCAGTCCGTCGGTCCGGCGGTAGTGCATCAGCCGCGATGCGCCACGCTCGGCCGGCGGACTCTGCGCGATCAGTTCTTCGGGAAGATCAAAATCGAGTTCATCGGTGCGCATGGCGATCGGAGCCACATTCGCGTCCTCTCTTCGTTTTCTCAACCGTGGATGTGGCGTGCAGGCATCATCCGGCATAAACAGAACAATGTCATGTCGGCCTTGCGCGAGCCACAGATATTTATTTTGCTCGGTGATTCCCGCTTAAGTCGGGATGCGGGTGGTTTGCGTTGCTGAGGCGAGCGTTGCGTTTGCTCCATATTAGGTGTGAGCAGTTTCGCAACAGCAGCCGGATTTCTCGCCGCCGAACTCGACCTGAAGCTGGTCGAATCGGTTCTGGGCGCGATTCGCACGGCCGACATCCAGAGCGGGCAGGATAAGAAGTCCCCCCTGCCGATCGTCACGCATGCGCTGCCGGCTGAGCCCGCGCGCGTCTACCGCGACGATGTCGTTATCAGAAACGCCGTTGAACGCGCCGCGGCGCCCGCGCTGTATTCACATCACCGGTGCGCCCTTGCTTCCCCCGCTGCTGCTTCGATGCCAGTGGTGGTCGAGGTGATCGTGCAAAAGGTGGCTGACGAGCTTTGTTCTCCGCTGGCTCCGCCGTGGAAGTCGCTGCCGTGGAATCAGCCGTCGCGCTCGCCGGCGAAGATTAAGATCATCCGATACAGACCCGATATCTGTGCTAAAGGGACGGTGCTGGACTGCTTTATTTGAGGCGCTGCCGGTTTCGCGACCCGCACGTCATGGTATATTCAGAGATCGAGAGGCACGCGATGTTACAAGCGGAACAACTCGAAGAATTGATCTGTCTCGTGTCGGCGTTGGATCGCCCGGCGCTGATGCGGCACTTCGAGGAATTCCCATCGAGTTTTCCGGTCGATTTCACGCCGGGCTTTTTGGAAACGCTGCCGCTGGACCGCGTGCGTCACATCTTTCTGGCGCTGTGCCTGCAGTGCCGGAAGTTTCCGTCGCTGAATGATGAAGCAGTTGCGGCGTGAGCGTGCGGGTGCGCTGTGGGGACTTCATTCGTTCTACTTCTGTTGTAGTGCTTTTTCGCTCCGCGAAGGGCAAGCCACGCCCGGCCCTGCGGCGAGTTCCCGGCGGCGGCTACCCGAATGCTTCCCACGGTATTGCCCCGCGTCACGTTCTGATTCTCGCCCCATGCGCCCTTCGGCGCGGGATCGATTCTGTCGTGAAACCCTAGTGCTCCGTCCCTTTGTCCCTTCGTCCCTAAATCCCTTCGTCCCTTTTGTCCCTCCACCCCTTTGTCCCTTTGTCCCTTCGTCCCTTCGTCCCTTTGTCCCTTTGTTCCTTTGTCCCTTTGTCCCTTCGTCCCTTTGTCCCTCCGCCCCTTTGTCCCTTTGTCCCTTTGTCCCTTTGTATCCCTTTGTCCCTTTGTCCCTTTGTCCCTCCGTCCCTTTGTCCCTCGTCCCTTTGTCCCTTTGTCCCTCCGTCCCTTTGTCCCTTCGTCCCTCCGATCCTTTCCCCGTTCCGTTTGACTCCGCGGATCGCTTTCGCCACCATGGTCGGTGAATTCCTGCACGTCCTGCTTGTCGTGGACCGATAATGTCGATGCGACATGATCGGAGAAACGACGATGCGATTAGTGCGGGATGAATTTCCGGAAGATGGTTTGCAAGTCATGGAAGAGAGCGCACCGCCAGTGGACAGCGAGGGAGAATTGCTGGAACCCGAGCAATCGAGGGCGTCATCATCCGAGCAGCCCGACGGAGCCGTCGAGCAGGCGGATCCTGCCGACGAACCGGCCGCGGAGCCGGCCAATTCCGGCGCCTCGAGGCCCTGCTGCTGAGCACGCATCACCCACTCACGGCCGGCCGGCTCGCGGAGTTGCTGGGAGTCTCTGGCACCAAGGCAGTGCGCACGGCAATCAAGGAACTCAACGCGCAATACGAAACGACGATGCGGTCGTTCCGAATCGAACAGGTAGCCGGGGGATTCCAGCTCCTCACGCTCCCGGAATTCGGCGAGTTTCTCAAAAAGCTCCATCAGAAGGAAATTGACGCCAAGCTGACGAAAGCCGCATTGGAAACACTGGCAATCATCGCCTACAAGCAACCGATCCTCCGCGCCGACGTGGAGGCGATTCGCGGCGTCGCCTGCGGCGAGACGATCCGCAGCCTGATGGAAAAGCACCTGGTGAAAATCGCCGGCCGCGCGGAAGAGCCTGGAAGGCCGATTCTCTACGGGACGACGAAGCGATTCCTCGAGCTCTTTGGTCTCAACACGCTCAAAGACCTGCCGCAACCGGATTCGGCGCGGAAAGAAGGATGAGCGATCGGCGGGCTGTCGGATTCGGACAGTGGCCGCTCCGCGACCGGTTGCTCCCTATCGACAACGGCCTCTCATCGGTAACCCACCGCTGTGTTTGACCCGGGCATGATCGTCTGCACGCAAGCCTTTACCGAGTTTGTTCCGAAGACAGCAGCCGGGTTCGACAATGCAGAATTATATTGGTGCGCGGGTGTATCCCACGGTAGCCTACCGTCGGCGATTCTCAAAGATACAACAAACGAGGTGAACCGTGCTTCCTGCTGATTCGAAACGTTGGCGTTACGGCAAACGATTTCAACTGGCAATGCTGAGCGGCATAACGCTGTCCTTAATGATCCTGCCGGGATTGCGTATTACATGGGCGGCCCCATCGGCAGCACCAGCCGATCCGGAGTCCGCAACTTTTAACGTGCGGAATTACGGCGCCACCGGTGACGGCACAACCGACGACGAGGCGGCGATGAAGAAGGCGGTGGCGGCGCTGATTGAGCACGGCTCGGGCACGCTTTTGTTCCCCGCCGGGACATACCGCGACGGTACGCCCGGCACTGCGATACAGTTTGACGGAATCAGCCACCTCACGCTCAAATTCGAAGGCAACTCAACGCTGCTCATGGATAATTTGAAGGATGGGCTTGGCACCGGAAACGGCATATTAATCAAGGGCCCCGCGACCAACGTTTCCGTACTCGGCGCGCACATCAAATGGGCCACGATCCCCCGCAAACGCGGCTTCGGGTTTGGCATGGAGTTCCGCGGATATCCGAGCGATGACAAGACGATCGAAAAGATTGTCCTGAAGGACATCCTGGTCGAGGGAGCGGCACAGGCCGGCACGGTGTTCATGGGGTGCAGCAACATCAGCGTGAAGAACTATACCGTAAAGAACACGCTGGCCGACGGCATTCATTTCAATGCCTGTCGCCACATCCATGCCGAAGACATCACCGGCGTAAATACCGGTGACGATACGCTCGCCATCGTTACGTACACCGGGCCCACTGTCGGAAAAGGCCCGTTCGCGATCCCGAAGCTTGGTGAATGGTGCGACAATGATACTAAAGCCACCAACATCAGCTCGACCGACTCGCATTCCAACGGTTGTCGGATCACCGGCGACATGGATGTGACCGTGTCGAACCTGACCGTGGTGAACGCGACTGGCGCCGGCATCGAAATCGATTCGACGGTCGCCAACGGGACTACGTATAAATACACGAGCTGCTCCAGCCGCGGCGTGGCTGTCGACGGTGTCAATGTCACCGGCTGCAAACACGCCGTTTTGGTGCATGTCGGCAATCCCGCGGATATGACCGATCCTGCTTACTGGCACTTTGACGGTTACGTGAAACATGTCGTGGCACATGGAACACGCAGCAAAGCGATTTCCATTACGGCCGGCGCATCCGGGCTCGCAGTTGATCCGATCAAGTGAATTTCGCGCTGGCGTATGCTCAAAGACAACTGGGCTCCATCCCCCCAACCCAACCCCTTCACGCTTCTGGCAGGCGAGCGACACTGACGCTGAAGCACATCGCGGCGGCGAACTGTGGATCGTCGGCGGCGTACGACTGATCACCCATGGACGTGTACGACCGAAGTCGATTGAAAAGGCGTCGTCGCGCCGTTTTGTCCCGGTCAACAATTGAAACGCTGGAATCACGAACCTTGCTCTCGGCGATCCCGGCGACCGTGGGAGCCCCTGCGCCAGCGGTTTTCAATGTGAGAGCATTCGGCGCAAGAGGGAACGGAATCAGCAACGACGAAGCCGCAATCACGCGGGCGGCAGACGCGTTGGCTGCGCACGGATCGGGGACGCTTCTGTTCCCCACGGGCATCTATCGTGATGCGACGCCCGGCACCGCGGTGCGCTTCGATGGCATCAGCAACCTCACAATCAGGTTTCTGGGCGGCTCCACGTTGCTTATGGACAACCTCACCGCCGGGCTTGGCACCGGAGACGGCATCCTGATCCAGGGCCACTCAAGCAACGATGCCGTGATCGGCGCGCACGTCAAATGGAAGAAGGTACCAGCACAACGGGGGTTTGGATTCGGCATTGAATTTCGCGGATACCCCAGTGATGCACAAACGATCGAAAATGCCGTCGTCCGAAATGCAATCATCAAAGCCGCACCTCAGGCGGGCACAATCTTCATGGGATGCAGCGATGTTACCGTGCAGAATTTCACGGCGATCAACACGCTGGCGGATGGTCTGCACTTCAACGCCTGCAGGCGCGTGACAGCAAGCAACATCACCGGGAGGAACACCGGCGACGACACGCTCGCCTTTGTCACTTACGCTGGCGCTACCAGCGGTGCTGGACCGTTCAGTGAGCCCGCTTTGGGTGAATGGTCGGATTCCAATTCGACGGCCACGCATGTTCGTTCCATCGATTCCCACGCCAACGGCTGTCGAATCACCGGCGATCTGAATGTCAGCATTTCGAACTTGAATGTCGTCAACGCGATTGGAGCCGGGATTGAAATTGATTCCACTATCGCCAACGGCAGCACGTACAGTTGGACCAGCGGAGCCAGCCGTGGCTTTGCCGTCAACGGCGTAACCGTCAGAGGCTGCAAACACGCGGTTCTCGTCAATGTCGGCAATGGAAGTCGCGCGAGCGATCCTGCGTTCTGGCAGTTTGATGGTTCTGTCAAGAACGTCGTGGCGCGCAGGACCAGAAGCGTTGCCGTATCAGTGTCGCCCAGCGCGCTGGGCGTGGTCGTCAGTGCGATCAAGTAAGTCGCTGTCACGATCTTGCCGGCGCAACGGCCGCGGCCGCTCGACCCTGCCCCTTGTACGGTTTGTGCGGAATTGATCGTCGACAAAGATTTAACAAATCAATTTTCTCCGCGCGTGGCTCAAGTCCGCCGGCTCGGGCGTGCCGATTTGAGAGCATGCTCACCCCAATAAGCAAACTCGTCACGCTCGTTCACTCGGATCGAAATTCGTCGTCGCTCAGGCGTGGCAAAGTTGACGCGTTGCACAGCATTTCGCTGCTTCGGGCGGCGATCGAAACGCTGGAATCGCGCGCTCTGTTTTCCACTGTTGCCGCCCTGCCAACGCCTGTCATCTTCAACGTCAAAAGTTACGGCGCTACTGGCAATGGGGTCACCAACGACGAAGCGGCCATCACCGCGGCAGCAAAGGCGCTGTCGGCGCACGGGTCCGGAACGCTCCTTTTCCCCGCAGGAACCTACCGCGACGCCACGCCGGGCTCTGCCGTGCGCTTTGACGGTATCAGCAATCTGACCGTTGAGTTCGACGGCGGCGCAACGCTATTGATGGATAATCTCAAATCAGGCAGCGGCACCGGCAACGGGATCCTGATTCAAGGACACGCGAGCAATGACTCGGTGATCGGCGCGCACATCAAATGGAAGACGCTGCCCAGCGTGCGCAGCTTTGGCTTCGGCATAGAATTCAAGGGATATCCCAGCGATGCGAAGACGATCGAAAATGCATCCGTGGAGAACGTCACCATCGAAGGGGCACCACAGGCAGGCACGATCTTCATGGGTTGCAGCGACGTCAACGTCGAGAATTACACCGCAATGAACACGCTGGCGGACGGCCTGCACTTCAATGCCTGCCGTCACGTCACTGCGGATCACATCACCGGCGTAAACACCGGCGACGACACTCTCGCATTTGTGACGTATTACGGCCCAACCACCGCCACCGCACCCTATAGCGAGCCATCGCTCGGCGAATGGTCAGACTCCAATTCAACCGCCACCAACATTACTTCGACCAACTCCCATGCGAATGGCTGCCGAATCTCCGGTGTGCTCAACGTCAGCGTATCGAACCTCACGGTGATCAACGCCATCGGCTCCGGCGTGGAAATCGGTTCTTCGATTGCCAACGGCACGACCTTCTCGTGGACGATCGGCGGCAGTAAGGGCGTCACCGTGGATGGGCTGAACGTGACCGGCTGTTATCACGCCGTGCTCCTGGAAGTCAGCGATGCCGCCGGCAACACCGATCCAACGTTCTGGGCATTTGGCGGAACCGTCAGCAACGTGGTAGCGCAGGGCACGAGAAGCACCCCCGTTACCATCACGCCTGGCGCGACCGGCCTGGTGATCGATCCTGTTGGCTCAAGCGCCGCCGCCAGCTCCGCTTCAGCGCCTGCAGTTGCCAGCTCTCCTGCTTCGGGCTCCAGTGCCGGGACCACTCCTATCGTTGCCGATGACAGCTCCAGTTCTACGGCAGCGGCTGCTACGGGTGCGGGCAGTGCTGCGTCCGGCTCCAGTTCACCCGGCACCGTTGAGAGCGTCACTACCAGCGCGAGCTCGATACCTTCCTCGAAGTCGGTCGTCCAAACGCCGATCGCCGCCACCATCAGTGGCAAGGGAACGTCAGGCTCAGCCACGATCATTAAGGCGACCCCGACGCGGCCGAGAACAAAGGTCGGCCCAAGGGTCCGGTCCGGCGTCCGAGCGACCGGCCAGCACATGCATGGGAGAACCATCACGCTGCTGGAAGTGGAGGAGCGGACGCTGCTGCAATAGGGGCAGCGAATGACACCCGCTCGGGAGTGGAGTGAATGAAGTCTGATTCCTGGCGAGTTTCCGGGTTATGCGACTTCAGTCGTACGGATTGCCGACAATACCTTCAGCGTCGAGCTTTTGAGGGAAGTTGCTGAGAAGCGGGGACTCTGTTGAACCGATTGAAGAGCCATGGACAATGTTGTAACCCATCCGCAAACGCGGAAATGGCGATTGGGTGCTTCGCGGAATGTGAGGCCAGGGGGCACACCTGCCGCTCCGGTATCCATCGAAACGATGGAATCCCGAGTCCTCTTTTCGGCAGTGGCGGGGACCGCGACCTCAGCTGTCTTCGACGTGCGTTCTTATGGCGCACTGGGCGATGGCAAGACAAATGACGAGCCGGCGATCACCGCCGCCGTAAACGCGCTGGTGGAGAATGGTTCGGGCACATTGCTCTTTCCCGCCGGCACCTATCGCGACGCCACGCCGGGCACTGCCATCACTTTTGACGGCATCAGCAATCTGAAGATTGAATTTGACGGCGGGTCGACGCTGCTGATGGATAATCTTGCGGACGGCCTGGGCACCGGGCACGGCATTCTGATCAAAGGTCCCGCGACGAATGTTTCGGTAATTGGCGCTCACATCAAGTGGGCGACAGTTCCCTTGCAGCGGGGCTTCGGATCGGGCCTGGAATTCCTCGGGTACCCGAGCGACTCGCAAACGATCGAGGATGCAGTCCTTCAAAATATCACGGTTGAAGGGGCGCCGCAAACCGGCGCCGTCTTCATGGGTTGCAGTGACGTGACCGTGCAAAACTTCACGGCAATGAACACGTTGGCCGACGGGCTGCACTTCAACGCCTGCCGTCATGTCACTGCCGACCAGATCACCGGCATCAACACCGGCGACGACACCCTGGCATTCGTCACCTATAAGGGTCCGACCACAGGAGCCGGGCCTTTCAGCGAGAACACCCTGGGCGCCTGGTCCGACTCGAATTCAACGGCGACCGACATCTACTCGACCAACTCTCACGCGAACGGCTGCCGGATCAGCGGAGGCATGAACGTAAGCATCTCCAATCTGAATGTGTCAAATGCCATAGGCTCTGGGCTCGAAGTCGACTCCTCGATCGCCAACGGCAGTTCTTATATGTGGACTTATGCCGCCAGCCGAGGCATCGTGGTCAACGGGCTGAAGGTTTCCGGCTGTTATCATGCGTTTCTTGCAAATGTTGGCGGCGACGCCAGCAACAGCGACGACCCCACGTACTGGCAATTCGGTGCGTCGGTGAGCAACATTTCGGCAAGCGATACTCGAAGTATTCCGGTAGCGATCACCCAGGGGGCCCTGGGACTCAATATCGCTCCCGTTGGCTCGGTTTCCGCTCCCAGCTCTTCCGGACCAGCGGGTTCCATCGCCACCGGGGGTGCGACTTCCACCACTACAGCGCCCAGCCCGACCACAACCTCCAGTCCCGCCAGCGGCACAACTTCCACGGGCAGTTCGTCCGGCCCGACCGCTACTCCCGTGACCCAGAGCACAAGTTCAGTTGCTCCTGTTGCGGCCGCGAACGCCACGGGTACGGTTGCAACCGTCTCTTCGCTGCCTGGCGCTCCCGCCGCGGCAGAGACAACCGCGGCGTCGCCAGCTCATCATCAACGAAAGGTGAAGAAGCGGCCCGCTCGCCCGCGCAGAACGAAAGCAAAAAAACCACGGCCGGCAGCAGACTTGAAAAAGAAGAACGAGCCGGTTCTCGCTCCCATCACAGCCGCTCTCTTATAAACTGGGCACGATGAATGATCCGGACTCACGACAGACCGAATCATGCTCTCCGGCAACGGCAGTCGCCGCCGTCTTCGACGTCCGCGCATTCGGGGCCGTCGGTGACGGAGTTGCCGACGATGGGTCGGCGATTCAGAGCGCAGCAAAGGCTCTGAGCGCCAACCGATCGGGAACGCTTCTCTTTCCCGCCGGCATCTATCGGCATGCAACTCCCGGCACCGCCGCCAGGTTCGACAACGTCAGCAACCTCACCGTTCAGTTTGATGCCGGAGCAATGCTTCTGATGGACAATCTTCGGGACGGCCTGGGCACTGGCAACGGCATTCTGATCCAAGGGCGGGCGCGGAACATCGCGGTACTGAACGCGCACGTGAAATGGAAGACGTTTCCCAGCCAACGCGGATTCGGATTCGGAATTGAATTGCGCGGATATCCAAGCGAATCACAGCAGATTGGGGACGTCGTTGTGCGCAACGTGACCGTCGAAGGCGCTCCGCAAGCGGGCGCCGTCTTCATGGGCTGCAGCGACGTGAGCGTTGGGAATTTCACGGCTGTGAACACGTTGGCCGACGGCCTCCACTTCAACGCCTGCCGGCGTGTGCGCGCTGACGATATAACCGGCATCAACACAGGGGACGACACACTCGCCTTCGTCACGTACTACGGACCGACTACCGGGAAGGGGCCATTCAGCGAGCCGTCTCTGGGAGCATGGTCGAACAGCGATTCCATTGCCGCCAACATTCGTTCGACCAATTCGCGTTCCAACGGGTGCCGTATCGCGGGGAGTTTGAACGTCAGCGTTTCCAATCTGATCGTGACCAACGCGATCGGCTCCGCGATCGAAATCAGTTCCTCGGTTTCCAACGGCAGCTCATACAAACAGACAATCGCCGCCAGCCGAGGTGTTGCGGTAGACGGGATGACGGTGGAGGGGTGCAAGCACGCGGTTCTCGTGCATGTCGGCAACGCGGACGGGAATAGCGATCCCGCTTTCTGGCACTTTGACGGGTACGCGAAAAATGTTGTTGCACGCAATACGAGGAGCAAACAGATCTGCATCACGGCGGGAGCGGTCGGACTGTTCGTTGCACCCACGAAATAAAAGACCCCGCCGGAATCCGGCGGGGTCTGTGAGTTTGGGATTGCGGCGCAAGGCCGCGATCTGTGGCTGACTGCCTCGATCACATGACGACGTTCGTAAACGTGGCGGTCGCGAGCTGGCTGTCGTTGTGGGAAGTGACGGCCAATCCGGTCAGCGCCGCGCTGGGCAGGCTGGAGAGCGCGATCGTCTGCGGGGTGCCGATCTGGATCCAAGAAACACCGTCGGCGCTGTAGAAGGCAGTGAACGTGCTGCCCGTCCGCACCAGTTGCACCCAGACCGGTTTGGCCGCTGTCGGTCCGGAGATACCCAGCACCTTGACACTGTTGGACACTCCGCCGTACGTGGATCGCCACTGGAAGAAGACCCCTTCGCCCGGAGTGGCGACGAGAGAGACTTCCGCGGCCTTTGGATCCGAGCTGGCGCGGAACATCACGCCCGCCTTGGCGACTGAACTGGTGTTGCTCGGACTGGAGAGACTCGTCACTTTGGTAATAAGCGTCGTGTCACCGGTGGTCGTTGTCGAGTCAAAATTGAAGGCGTCAGCCTTGTTGAAGATGTCGCCGCCGCTGCCCGAGACGGTGTAAGTCCCATTGCTCAAGCTGGCGTTACCCGCCGGATCGGATCCGATGCCAATGTCCGCATCGGCGAGCGTCCCCAACGCGGTCGGAGTGGCAACGACCTCGCTGGACTGCCCGCTTTCGGCTCCGCCAGCCAGGGCGGTCACCTTGTAGTAATACTTCGTACCGGCGGTGACAGCTGTGTCGGTGAAGAGAGTCGAGGCGCCACCACCGGGCGTGACGCCGCTCTTGTAGAGTGTCTCCCCACCTGCGCTGGTTGAGCGATAGATGTTGTAGCTGGTCGCACCGCTGACGGAGGGGAAGAGCAGGCTTACGGCCGTACCGGCGGCCACGGCAGTAATGCCGGTGGGAATCGCCGGTGCGGCGGTTGATCCGGGAATCGAGGTATTGGTGAAGGTGGCGGTGGCAAGCTTGCCAGTGTTATGTGACGTGATCGCAAGCCCGGCCAATGGTGTCGGGCTCAGGCTGACGGTTTGAGCCGTCCCGACCTGCACCCATGCCGAGCCGTTGAGACTGTAGAAGGCACTGAAGCTGTTTCCGATTCTAATGAGTTGCAGCCAAACAGGGTTGGATGCGGTGGGAATCGGAACGGTTGAATCCTTGACGCTGACCGACGCATTTCCAGCAACCGCGCGCCATTCGAACATCACGCCATTGCCCGGAGTGGCCAGCACAGATACCTGGGCCGAGCCGGGGCTCCCGTCACTTCGGAGCATGAGGCCGGCCTTGGTGAAGGGGTTGGTATTGGAGAGGCTGGTGATTTCCGTCGTCAGGGCCGTATTGCCCGTGGCTCCGGCGGATGAATCGAAGTTGAACTGGTCTGAATTTCCGAAGATGTCGGCGCCACCACCGGAGAGCGTGATCGTTCCGCTGCCGACCGCGGACCCGGCAGACGGGGCGAGCCCGCCGATATCGGCGTCCCGCAGAGCGCCCGCCGCCACGGGCGTCGCCGATGATTCAGTTGACGGGGCGGTTTCCCCCGCGGCGTTGAGAGCGGTGACCTTGTAGTAGTACGTGGTGCCGTTGGTCACATTCGTATCCGTGAAGAGCGTGGAGGTCCCACCACTGGCGAGGATTCCGCTCTTGTAGATCGCTTCTCCGCCGGAGGTGGTCGAGCGATAGATGTTGTAGCTGGTTGCCTTGGGAACGTTCGGGAAGACGACGCTGACCGAACTGCTTCCCGGGATCGCGGTTACGCCTGTTGGTACCGCCGGCAGGCTAACCACAGAGGGGATCAAGACGTTGGTGAAGCTGGCCGTGGCCGTCAGCGTGTTGTTGTGCGAGGTGACGCCAATTCCGGCAACCGGAGTATTGCCAAGATTGACGGTGGTGGCCGTCCCGACCTGCACCCAAGTCAAGCCATTGAGGCTGTAGAAGCCGCTGTAATTATTCCCGGTGCGCACGACTTCGAGCCAAACTGGGGCCGATGCGCTGGGAGCGGGGACCGTCATATCCTTCACGCTCGTGGTGAATGCCTGATACCCCAGGCGATATTCGAACAGCACGCCGGCGCCCGGCGTGGCGAGCATTGAAACTTCAGCCGCGCCCGGGTCCATGTAATTGTGATCGGAGTTATTGGCGCGATACATCACACCGGCCTTGGTGTAAGCGGTGATGTTCTGGATGTTGGTTACCTCCGTTTCGATGACCGAGTTGGTTGGAAGAACCGTGCCTGCGTCGTAATTAAACTGATCGGCAGTTCCGAAGATGTCGAGGCCTCCAGCGGTGATTGTGTACGTGCCATTTTTGACATTGATCGATCCGGCCTGGGACTCTCCGATGTCCGAGTCCGACAGCGTGCTGGCGCCGACCGCGACGCTGGACGCTTCGGGGGAAAGTGCGCTGGGCCCCCCACCATTGCTGGCGCACACCTTGTAGAAATAGGTCGTGCCCGCGGTTACGGAGAAATCCGTGAAGACGCCGGATTGCCCACCTGTCGCGGGCAGGTTGCTTTGGTACAGCGTTTCCTGACCGGCGGCGGTGGAGCGATAGATGCTGTAACTGGTGGCATTGGCGACGGTCGGCCAAATCACGCTGATGGCCTGATTCCCGGGGACCGCCGTCGGAGTTGACGGGGTGTTCGCCGGCGGCGTGACGAAGAGTACGTTTGCCTCGTTGGAGACCAGGCTCTCAGAGGAAATCGTGGGCGTAATATTGGTGTTGGCGTTGACCGCCGACACTTCGTAGTAATAAGTCGTGTTGTTGACACCGCTGCTGTCCGAGTAGCTGACAGTGCCGTTGCTTTGGACCGTCCCGGTGACGCCAGTCTTGATTGGTGTGGTGGCCCCTTCGCCGCCACTGGTCATGCTGCGATAGATGTTGTAGGTCGCCGCTCCGATAGAGGGAGGCGTCCAGTTGAGCGTGACCGAGCCGGTGTTGGAATTGACGGCGGTGAGCCCTGTCGGCGGAGTGGTGATGGTCGTTGCGTTGACGCCCGCGAAGTCGTTGTTGCCGGAGGTGTTGTACGCCACGATATGGTATTCGTAGTAATTTCCGGGGCTGAGATTCGTGTCGCTCCAGTCGTATTCACTGGTCGCCGGCCGCGAGGTGGGCGGGAGCGAGGCCGCCAGGTTGAACGCACCGTGATTGACCGCCTTGAAGATATGGTAACCCTGGGCGGTGTTGCCCGCATTGTCCTGCCAGCTGATATCGATCTCGTTGGTTGTGACATCATCCACCTGCTGAAGCGTCGGCTTGGCCGGGGCAAGCGGGATCGTCACCTGTGCCGTGTTTGAATTGCCCGAGTCGCCCGCGCCGTTGAAAGTGCGCAAGCGGTAGTAATAAGTGCTTCCCGGCGCCAGGCCAGCGGCTCCGTCAATAAACGAAGCGGGCGTGGCGGGCAAATTCTCGGTGATCAAGCTCTGCGTGAAATTGGGATCAGTCGCCCTGTCCAAATGGTATCCAGTCTGATTGCTGGAGTTGGCGTTCCAATTCAGTGTTACCGAAGTCGCTGTTGCGGGAACGGAACCCAGGCCGGTAGGCGCGTTGGGAGAGACTGGAGTAGTGGAGTTGTACTGCCAGGTGGTGATGTTGTTGGTTGAAGTGATTCCGCCCGTTCCGCCGGTGAACCCGATATACGCGGCATTGGAGCCGATCACTTGGGGGATGTTGACGGTATAAGTTTGCGTTGCCGTTTTCTGGGTGGTCTCATCCGTGATCAGCACAGTGAGCGTGTTGTCGCTGTAACTCATGTTGACCTGGAACGGGTCGCCGCTGTGCAGATCGATGCCGCTGGGGGTCAGGTCAATCGAGCCCGCGCTGATCGGGGCGGCGCCGTCCTGGTACAGCCCGGTGGAGTTGATTCCCTCCCCCCCGTTGTCGTACAGATCGAATTTCACGGCAACGCTATTTGGAATGCCCCCGCCTGCGCCCGGAGAGCCCTCGCCGTAACCCAAGCCCGCGCCCGAAATCCCCAGGGCCGTTGCGCGCTGTTCTGAATGGTAAACGTAAAGCCGTCGGCCGATGATTCGTTGGCGGTGGTGTTAAAGGTGAACTGGCTGTTGAACGAAGAGACATCAACCTCGCTCTTCGTGAAGGCGCTTCCTGCCTCGAAGCCGCCGCCGTCGGTGAGCTCCAGGGAGGTGGAATTAACGGCAGTGGAACCGTTCAACTGCAGGACGTTGGAAGCATTGGCAAAGCCGCCGGTGAAGTCGACGGTATAATTTTGCGAGCCCGTCAGTGCGCTGGCGGGGTTCGAGTAGGGCGAATAGCTGGAGCCGCCAAATCCATTGAAGCCTCGGATTTCAAACGTGTAACTCGTCTGCCCGCTCAGACCTCCGATTGAAATAGATGTGGCTCCGGCGGGAGCCGTGGTGATCTGATTGAATGGACCGGCGGTTCCATTCGTCGACTCGTAGATGTAGTAGAGGCTCGCCGTATTTGGGGCGGCTGTCGTATCAGTCCAACTGAGATTAACCGAGGATCCCGAGACGGTCACGGCGCTGAGCGTGGGCGCCAACGGCGGCGCCGATGCAGGTGGTGTGAGCCCGTAGACAACAAAGCTGTTTGCCGTGCCGACATAGACTTCGCCATTGGCGATGGTCGGATTGGAAAACTTCGTCGGCGCCCCCAGGGTATCGGCGCCGCCAGCGGCCTTTCCGCTATTCCACAACTCGTTGGACAGCGAGCTCGCATCGTAGGCGATCAATTGGCTGTTGTTGCGATCAGATATCCAGACAATCCCGTTGCTGGTGCCGTTGGAGGATATCGACGGGGAACCGCCAAGTGATGCGAACGACGCCTCGGGAGCTTGCGAGACTGCGGAGATAATCCCTGTCGAGCTGATCGCGTATTGCGTAGCGGTGCCCGAGTAGCCCGGAACTGCGTAGAGAAACCCGTTGTAATATGTGGGCGTGCTCAGCAGGCCGCCGATGACCGTCGCTGGCGTATTTTGTCCCGAGCCATTGGGGACGGCGTTCACCACGTTATCGCCATTGGCGCTGAAATGACCGAGGTTATCGCGGTTGACCAGGTAGAGCTTCCCTTCTTTTCCGCCGACGACCATCAGGTGTTGCGGCTCAGACGTCCCCGCAGCGTAATCGGGTAATAGCGCGGTGCGCCCGAGCCGAAATCGGAGTCAGCGCCATCGAGCGCGGTGACATTGTAGGGAATGAAGTAGTCGGTAATTTTCATCCCCCAGCCATTGGAATTCTGGTTGGCAGGGCTCGTCGTTGCATCCGGCTGGACCTTGATGAGAGCTTCGTTGTAGTTGGCGTTGCTGGGGAATCCCTGGGCATTCAGGACCGGCGCCCCGCCGGTTCCGTTTCCCGTCAACGCGTAGAAGGTGTCACTGGTGGGCTGGCTTGAACCACTGGGATTGGGCTCGAAGACCAGCCGGCCGCCTCCGCCCCAGAATCCTGATTCGCCGTCGTTGGGCGAAGAGCAGAGAACTCCGTTGAGCTGGAAGCCGCCGGCCGAATCAGTGCCTTGCAGATCGGACACGTTCCAGCGGGCGATGAAGCCATGATACGGCCCATTGTCGCCATGCGAGGCCCAGCTCACATAGAGTTGCCCGTTCACGAGGCTTAGGGCCTGGCGTTCCGCCTCACGTAAGGCGTTGAACTGCACCACCTTCTTGCCCGTGCCGTTATAAGGGTCGGTCACCGATCCGTCGCCAGTACCGTACACGTAGATCGGCGAGTTGTTCGTGTATGTATCCGTGTTGCCGCTTTTCACATCAATTGTCGTACCGATCACATACGGCGCAACGACATCCGTGCCATCGGACAAGTTGATGGCGTGGAGTCGCTGCACGAAGTAGGTGGTGGTCACGCCGTTGACCACAGTCGATTCCTTGGTCTTGACGACCAGGTAGATTGCGTTGTTCGCTGGATCGATCACCGGTGTTCCGGTGATTCCGATGGTCGGGCTGATGTCCGCAACACCGACGTCGG
Organism: uncultured Phycisphaerales bacterium; assembly: GCA_963758525.1. Classification (GTDB taxonomy): domain Bacteria; phylum Planctomycetota; class Phycisphaerae; order Tepidisphaerales; family Tepidisphaeraceae; genus JBBSDP01. The sequence continues at coordinate 308,451 of CAVWVQ010000005.1, read as the reverse complement.
TGGTTGTCAGCGTGTCAACGACGGTCGTGTTGGCAAGTGATTCGTCCTGATCGCCGAGCACACCCGAGCCGCTGCCCGGATTAACGTTGCCATTGGGGGTTTGTTCGAGGAAGCTGCGCTGCCAGAGTATCTTACCTTTGCCGCCGACGGACGCATCGATTGCATAGAGCGAATCGTTCTCCGTCGCCACATAGGCCACGTCATGCACCCCCGCGGATCCCGCGGTGGTATTCACACCCGTAGCGATCGTAACGCCAGTGTCGATCAGCGGCTGGGCATAGACGTTTCCGTCCACGGATGTCGTCGAGAGTTTCCCGAACGAACCCACCTTAACGTTGGCGGAGCTGAGCTGGACTTCGTTGCTGTTAGCCCCGTCACTGTTTGGGTCATTGCGGTAGGTCAATACGTTGACCGACATCAGTACCCGCTTTTCCAGTCCCTCGACCACTGCGGCAGAGGCATCGCCGATGCGATCCCACAGCTTCGTTTTTCGCGCTCGAGCCCGACCGTTATCAATTTTACTAAGATGCATAATCTCCCTGCCGTATCTTCAAAAGTTGCAACTGCGTCCCCGAGCATTTTAATCGGGGGCGAATTCCACCGTTCAGCATCGGCGACCATCGCCGATGCAGGCATTTTCCGCGTGAAACATTCGAGCGGCCGGCCTTCTCCAGGGCGGAGCCGCGAATAGTTTGGTATTTACATCAAAGTCTGCTGACCCATCGACTGGTACATATTGCGAAACGAAGTCCCGCGTTCAGCAGTCCTGCGCAATACCCAGATGGGTGTATGGCACGCAGTCTTCCAGACGTTCCCGAGAAGATTTCCGCCACCCTTGGGCGAGAACGGATAAAAGCCGACCCCCCTGATGTCGACTACTTCAAAGCACCCTCCAGTGGTGCAGAACTTCGTAAATTCGTTGAGGCTGTACCCTCGCACGTGCGGGCCCCAAATCCGAATCGAGGACGGCTGCAACCCTAGCGCCAGCATGCAGCGATTGTGAAAACTTGCGAGATTGGGGACAGAGATGACCAGCAGCCCGCCTGTCTTCAAGACCCGGGCAATCTCGTCCATGGGATGGAAGATGTCTTTGAGGTGCTCGAATACCTGATTGCACACGGCGATGTCTATGGATTCATCGGCGCATGCGAGAATGTCAGTCTCGAGATTGGCGTCGATGATGGTGATCCCCTTCGCCTTGGCGGACTCGGCCGGCACGGGCATGCACTCCACTCCACTTAACTGGGCGGTTTTCAGCGAAGCCGCGTACGACATCGTCGTCGCTCCGTCCCAGCACCCGATATCCAGGAGCGATCCGCCCTTGGGCCCGTGCTGCTCCAGCAGTTCGTTGATGGAGTCATTGAGCGCCGCGTGGATGTGAGAACAACGATTTATTTTAACGGCTTTGTCATTTGGACGGCACATAACATTCCTCTCAGGATGCGGCATACTGGTTGGCGGGTTCTGGAGGCAATAATCGTTCGGTGAGCCGGCGGTTACGCCATTTGGCGGTTTCAGCGGCGACCACAGCGGAAAACTCCGAGCGAAAACGTTCGGGACCGTAAAGCTCGGCATGAGAACGAATTGCCGCGGGGTCGAATTGCCGCAATTCGGGGTCGGCCGATTCAACTGCATCGATAATCCCCTCGACCGATTGCTCTTCAAAGAATACCCCGGTCTGGCCGGGAACGACGATATCCAGAATTCCGCCGCGGGCGTACGCGATGACGGGAGTTCCACAGGCCATCGCCTCGACGGGAAGGATTCCAAAATCCTCTTCCGCCGCGAACACCAGCGCTTTGGCACGCTGCAGGTAATCGCGGAGCACCGTGAATGGCTGATAGCCGAGCACTTGAATGTTTGGGGCAGCGGCGGCCCTCACGCGGTTCATTTCGGGACCGTCACCAATGATGACCAGCCTGCGAGTCGGCATCTTTGCGAATGCCTCGGCAATCATCGGCATCCGCTTGTACGGAACGAGGCGGGAAGCCGCTACGTAAAAGTCTTCTTTCTCCTCGCAGAGCGAAAATGCGTCCACGTCGACCGGCGGATGAATCACCGTCGCCTCGCGGCGATATGCGCCCAGATGCGGCGCACGACATAGCGGCTGTTCGCGACCAGGCGATCGACGCGACCGGCCGCCGAACTATCCCAGTTGCGAACATAATGAAGAATGGCTCTTGTGATCCAACTGCGAAGTCCGTGCTCCAGGTTCGACTCGCGAAGATATTGGTGCTGCAGATCCCACGCGTACCGCATCGGCGTGTGCACATAACTGATATGCACCTGGTCGGGTCCGCGAATCACGCCCTTTGCCACGGCATGATTGGAGGACAGAATCAGGTCATACCCTGCCAAATCAAACTGCTCGATCGCCAGCGGCATCAGCGGCAGGTATCCGCGAAAACGCCTGCGAGCAAATGGCAATCTCTGAATAAAGGATGTGCTGACGGACCGTCCCTCCAGAAATCCGCGCTCTTTCTCAGGCAGAAAATCCACCAATGCGTAAAGGTCTGCATCCGGATAGAGCTGGAGCATTTGCTCCACGACGCGCTCGGAGCCGGCGTAGGTGGAAAACCATTCGTGAACAATCGCAGTCTTCACGCAACGCCCGCTTTCTCGTTCGTCACCTGCTCGACGACATCCCACACGCGACCGGCAGTTCGGTCCCAACTAAACCGCCCCGCTCGTTCGAGCCCTGCCTGCCGCAGCCGGCTGCGCAGCGATTCATCGCGCAATACGACCGAGATTCCGCCGGCAATCGAGTCGATCGAGATTGGATCGACGTATACGGCTGCCTCGCCCGCGACTTCCGGAAGCGAACTGGAGTTCGATGTGACCACCGGAGTCCCGCAGGCCATCGCCTCGAGAATCGGCAGCCCAAAACCTTCGTATAAGGACACCAGCGCCAGGGCCGCTGCCCCGCGATAGAGCCTTACCAATTCATCCTCGGAAAGGCGACCGGCGAAGACAATGCGTTCACCGATGCCCAATTCGCAGATGATCGAGGCAAGCTCACTGTTGGAATCACCACTTAATACCAGCTTGAACTCCGACGGGATCGCTGGCGAGGCGAATGCTGCCATCAAACGCCTGAGGTTCTTATGAGGCTTGTTGCCGCCAACATATAGAACGTATGGAAACGTGTATTTGGATTGGTCTTCTCCCGGGCAGTATTTCGGATCGACGCCGTTGCCGACTACCACCACGCGTTCCGGTGGCACATCGAGCCAGTCGATGATTTCCCTTCGGGAGAATTCCGAAACCGTGAGGATCCGGGCCGCTCGTCTTGCAGCCGGTCTGACCACAAACTGAAAGAACGCGCGCTTGGCGGCGAGCAGCTTGGTCGCACTCCGCAAGGGAATCAGGTCGTGCAGAGTGACTACATAGGAGCGAGCCGAGAAAGCGGGAGGCATATATCCCGGCGAAAAGAAGACGCCTTGCCCGCAGCAGGCCAACTTCCGCGACAGCCAGAAGGGGCTGAGCGGGCTGCTCGGGGACGGGCCGCCAACCAAGTTGACGGACTGCGCATTTGATGGAGCCCTGCGAAGGACCTCGGCGGCGTACCGTTGGATTCCGTAGATCCCGACCCATCTTGCATCCACGATGATCTGCATGGATTACCCACTGCGCCCAGCGCCGCGTTCTGAGATCCAGAATCGCGAGGCGAACACGACAAGAAGGGGCAAACCAATGAGAAAAATCAGGATGCCCTGGTTGAACAAATAGATGCGCCACAGTTCGGCAAAGCCGTATGTGATTGCACCGGCGGAGAGGGTGGGCAGGAAACCATGCCGCGGAAGCCACGCCGCCGCAATGCCCATCATCAGCGATACGAACCCGATGAAGGGAATCGCCCAGGCCCCAAGAACAGGCATGATATCGAGAAACGCTGAGTTAGTGGTCAGAGAATCGTCAACATCCACATAGCGATGGTACCAGCGTATTTCCAACTCGCGCGGCACCCGGCCCTTCTCGATCAAAAAACCCGGAAGAATAATTTCCTTCGGCGTGAGATCCGCATCGATCCGATCGGCCTGACTCCCCGCCAGCACGCTGCAGCAGGCAATACTCGCGCGAAACGGCTCGCCCGCGTATCGCTTCATTTCGCCCAACTGCATGGTAATCGGATTGTCCACTCCGTAAACCTTCCCGTAATAACGGGAATTGCGCGAGTAGTTGAAGAAAACCATGGCCACAATAATCACAACAGCGATCAGCAGCGTATATCGATTTCTCAGCAGCCCGAGGGTTCCCCTGAGACTCGCGAGATACCCGACGATGGCGATACAGCAAATCACCGACAATCGGCTGGCGATTGCAGCGCTCAAGAGCAGCATCAAAACGTTCCAGATGTCCAGGAGCAGCAGAGCGGCCGGGTAACGCGTCTGCCCGAGAATTGTATCGACACGCCCGAATATCAGGCGATAGATCGCGATCGCTGACGCGAGTATCGATGCGTAGCGAAGGGTATAAATTCCCGCCGAATAATCCTCGTACAGCGATGACTTGAGTGAATTCGCGTACGAGTTGGTGAAGGCATCGATGACAGAGGAGACGCCAACTGATGACACCGCCTGAAGGGTAGCCATCACGCCCACGGTGGCCAGGGCGCTGATGACGAGATAAGCGATGTCCATGCGTTCGTTGTTCATCAGACCCGAGGCCAGCGGGAGGTTGCCGCCCAGTTCGTAACCGACTCGGGCGGCGAGAACGATTGTCAGGTACCACCCAGCCAGGAGACACAGGCCGCTCAGCTCCGGATGAACTGCCGTGACGGCAAATCCTTCCAGGGGAACCAGCCAGAAGAACGCGGAGATCGCCACGGTGGTCAGCACGATCCCATGAGGTGTGAAAACGAATCGGCCGTTCCAATGCCACAGGACCTTCTCAGGAGGATCTCGCCGGGCAATTGAAATTCTTGCAACGCCCTGAGGAGCCGGCTCAGATTGCCAACGTGCCCGGGGAGCTTGAAAAGAGTCATTCATTTTGGCGTCGATGGAGTTCATCTGATCACAACTTATTAAGCTTCAGCCAATTGAACGGGCGATGACACTATTGCAGCCGGCGTCATCTCGGCGAGGAATCGCATCATCTCGTCGCAAATCCGCGTCGATGAGAATCGACCGGCACTCAGGAGGGCGCGATGACGCATCCCCTTCAGGCAGTTGGCATCGCCGGCCAGTTTCTGAATAACCGATAAAAGGTCATCCGAGTCAGGGCGAAGGATAAATCCATTGCATCCATCTTCGATCAGTTCGGGCATTCCGCCGCGGGCGGGCGCCGCGACGGGGATGCCATGGGCGTATGCCTCGTAAATGATGCGGCCGTGAGGCTCGTTCCAGATCGACGGGGCGACGAGCAGTTCGATGAGCGGAAAAAAAGCGCCGGGCGCCACGTGACCGAGAAACCGGATTGGAAGCCCCGCCGATTTGCTGCGAAGCGCCGCTTCGTAGTCTTCGCTGCCCTTTCCGGCGACGAGCAGTTCGACCATGCCGGGCTTCACGCGGCGAATCTGCTCCACGAGCCAATCGAGACCCTTTGTGGGATCGAGCCTTCCCAGATAGCCAAGCCGAAGCGGACCGGACGAACGATCGGTGATGTCACTCTCGGAGATCTTTGTGTCATACGACCCGCTGATCACCGTTCGATGTTTCGCGTTTGGAAAGTAGTCGGCCCGCAGATGCAGGTCCAGGACGTATCTGCTGTTTCCGATGACTCCGTCCACGAGCTTTGATGCCCGACGCCGGGGCTGCGTGATGACGGCGCAGGAGCCGCATTGAGATGAGCAGTTGTTTCCGCCTCGATGCATCGTTGCGCGCGGACAAAGCAGGTAGTAGCTATGAATATAGTGACAAACGGCGACGCCTTCATCACGTGCCGCCGACCACGCCGAACAGGAAAACCCCTCCAAGGCATGAGTCTGAATCAGGTCGGGCTGCGTCTGGCGGATGACCTTCCGCAATGCCCGATACATGGGGATATTGTACAGGTCCAGGACGTGCCAGCCAGCCTTCTTCCACTTCGGTTGCGAAACTCCGGGGACCTGCCAGTAGAGATTTCGATTGGGCAGCCGGATGACGCGGACGCCCCGGATCTCATCCTTCTCGACCTCGCCCTGCGGATGCGTTGTGACCACCGTGACCTCGACGCCCGCATTGATGAGCATCTCGGCAAAGTGCATCGTGCTGATTTCGCCCCCGCCGTGCAGATGAGGCGCGTAGCGTGCGCTGACCATCAGCAGCTTCACGCGACCTCCGCGATCGCAGGCATCAAGGAGTCGGAGCCGCAGTCAACCGAGGTTTCAGCCTGCGCGGCGGACTCAATGCGGATGTATCGGAAAATCATGAACACCATCAGCACCGCCAGCAGTCCTTCGGACAGGAACGTCGCAATCACCGCCCCCTTCCAAGACATCAGCGGAATCAGCCAAAGATTCAGCACAATGTTCACGGCGGCCACGATGCATTGGCACGCGCTGCGCCACCCCTGAAAATCCGCCCCCATCAGCGTATCACCGAGAAGATAATGCACCGCCTGGATGACCGGTACGAACGCCAGCCAGCGGACGACCGCTACCGAGGGCGCGAACGACTCCCCAAGGACCAGCGTGAGCATCGGAGCGCAAAGGTAAATCAAACCGCCGGTGAGCACGGCGTAGGCGAGCAGATACGGCATGATTTGTCTTGCAAGCCCGACGGCAGAACCGAGCCCGTCCTTCCCCCGCTTGAAAAGCCGCGTGTTGACCGACATGACAGCAGCCAGAATCGGAATCGACACGGTAGTCACAAGACGATAGGCGGCAGTGTAGATTCCGGTCACGTCGGCGGACACCATCCGGGTGAGCATCGTCTTATCGATGTCAGCGTAAACCGACTTGGAAGCGACACCGATGGAGAACGGCAAGCCGTCGCGCAGGCGGCTAGCAAGCGACGATCCGGGAAGCGTTGTCACCGACAGCGAGCCTGCCTCGCGAGCCAGCATTGCGTGAGCGAGGATCGCCGAAACGATGCCGGCAGCCAGATAGCAGCCGGAGAAAGTGACAACCGATGGATGGCGGTCAATGCCCAGGCAGACCAAGACCGCAACGAGCCGGACGGCTCCGGTCACGAACTGGACGTGAGCCATCAGATCGAGTCGGTCGATCGCTTGAAGCGTCTGGACGATCGTTTCCACATAGCGAACCACAATCAATTCGGAAACGGCAACCAGGATGACGACCCTCCAGCCAACACTCGGACCAAGGCTTGGGCCGCGAAGCGCCACGCATGCCGCCGCCAGCAGCGCACCGCTGACTATCATGGCTTTCACCGCGTGGGAAAAGTAAAAGCCCAGCGCATTGCGGTCACGAGCGACGTATTTGACGATCAGACTTCCGGCTCCAACGCCGCTGAACGGAGAGAGGATGTTGACCAGGGCGAGGGCACTTGCGAACACCCCTAATCCGTGAGCGCCCAGAGTCCGCGCCAATAGCACGTAATAGAGCGCTTGAAACCCAAGCCGGCTGCCCAGCGCAACCGTGGTCCAAGTCGTGTCCTTTGCAAGTCTGCGGTGCGACAATGAATTCATAGGGTGCTGCGACTACGGTTACGACTAATCAAAACGACACAAGTTCAGCAGGCTCCCTTGCCGCAAAGTACGGCCAGCGGCGTCCGCGCGAGGATATAGACGTCGAGCCATGGCGACCAGTTGCGCACGTAATAACTGTCCAATCGAACACGCTGCCCGTAGGTCGTATCGTTGCGCCCCGAGATCTGCCAAAGCCCGGTGATTCCCGGGACGACTCCCGTATAGAGGGAATAGACCCGGCCATATTTTTCGACCTCCTCGTCGACGATCGGCCGCGGTCCAACCATGCTCATTTCGCCCTTCAGCACATTCCAAAGCTGCGGCAATTCATCCAGACTCAATTTGCGCAAGAGCCGCCCGACGGATGTCACGCGTGGATCGTTGCGCAACTTGTGATCGCGCTCCCATTCCTCGCGCGCTTCGGGGTTCGATGAGAGATGCCTTCTCAGAATTTCATCGCCATCGACGTGCATCGTGCGAAACTTCCAGGCTTTGAAGGATCCGCCCTGCAGCCCAATTCTCCGGTGTCCGTAGAACACCGGCCCGGGACTGGACAGTTTCACGAGTACCAGAATTGCAGCGATCAGCGGACTTGCGATCAGTGTCGCCGACGCCGCGAAACCGAAGTCCATGGCCCGCTTGATCCCCCGCAGACTTGCCAGCATCAGCCCGTTGCGCACTTCGGTGCCAGGCATGCTTCCACAAAGTCTCGGCGCGTTCCACAGGCTTGGAACATCGTCGCAGTTGGACAGCAGCAGCAGATGCGGGACCTGGCTTGAACAGTGATTGATCAGCTCGACAATCTCATGGCGTGACAAGTCGGGCATCGCGACGATGCCATAGGGAATCGCGAACTTTTCGATCAGCGCATCGGCCATCGCTGCGCGTCGAGTACAGATCGTAATCGACGAATCATCATCGCGGCGCTCCGACAAGTCGATCAGGCCTACAGGACGAAGCCCGGTTCGCGGAGTCTCCTGAAGAGTGGCCAGAACCTTTTCGGCGCCCTTGCTGCACCCGATGATCAGCGCAGGATAGCCCCACCATAAACGACGGGCGCTCCAGTTGCGGGCTGCCCCGCGTGCGAGGGGCATCGCTGCCACTGAGAACGCCCAACTGATCGCGAAAAATGCCGAGCTTCGCGCTGGCGCCAGCTCGATCATCGACGCCAGCAGCACTCCAAGAAAGACAAATGTATTGAGCTTGACGATCTTTCTAAACTCTACGACCGGATGCAGTCCGATTCCGGGATACAGCCCCCCTGCCCAGTAGGCTATCAAGACCGGCAGCAAAATCACCGGCGATGCCCAGCCAAGCCTTGCCAGCGGCGCGACGGCAATCGCTTTGAGGATCAGAAGCGAGACGATTCCGGACAGATAGGCCGCGAGCACGTCAGCTGCCAGGAGGGGGAAGACGGTGCAGATGATCTGTTTGGACCGAAGAAGATGGCGTCGCGACGCCTTTGAGCGGGGAAGCACCGTGGCGAACTCGCCAAGAGATCTTCCGTCCCTGTGACCCCGTTCTGTTCGATGGCGCGCTGCTGCGCCAAAACCATCGAGGCCGGAAGCACCTCAGCGAGGCTTGTTCCCAAACCGATCTCACCAGGCAAATCGGTGAGATCGATCTCCTGATGCAAAACGGTACGACCTTGTATTGCACTCATGTATCTGCTCCCCAGACTTAAAGGAAGTTAACCCCTGATAGATACATACGCCGGCACGCCGACGCAGAACCGAATTCCCAGCGGCGCCGTCAGACTGGGCCGTCGCGCGGCCGGATCTGATTTTGCCGCACGGGACTGCCTTGCCCATCAACGAAGATCAGTTTTCAGAGACGAAATCGCGACGGGTGCTGAGGTTTCCCAGCAACTGACGCGCATCCTCCGCCGCAGGGTTGAGCCGAAGCGTGATCCGGGCTTCGTGAACCGCGTCCATCGTGCGTCCCTGCTGCGCCAGAAGTTGTGCAAGCAGAAGATGCCAGTCAGGCTTGCCATAGTCCTTGACAATCGCACGTTTCATGAAGGTGATCGCGCCGCTGAAATCGTTCTGCTTCACGGCGAGATCGACCATCCCGCGCAGGAGCCAGACCGGCGCGTCTTCTTGCAGACTGTCGGCACGGAGCTCAACCATGGTTTCCTCGAACGCTTTTCCAACCGCGGCGTCCTCGCTTCGCTTCCCGGTCGCATCCAGCGCATAGGCAGCATCGAGAAGATGTTGAGGATCATTCTTAGCCAGTTTGATGGCAAGATCGGGACGCTTCGCCTGAATGTAGATCGGCAGGATCTGCGGGAAGAGCTCTCGATCCAGACTCAAGGCGCATTGAAATTCCTGAATCGATTCGTCCCATTTCCCTTCAGATGCTGCAACCCGGGCAGCGGAGAAGCAGACAGCCGGATGAGTTGGATTCAACGCGAAGCCCTGACGAACGTGCTGGGCTCCGATAGGCTCGCCCAGGGCGAACAGCTCCAACTGGCCGGCGAACGAAGAAAGTGGGCCGAAGGTCGGGCACAGCAGCCGAGCTCCGTGCAACTCGCCGACGATCTGCTGGATAAAGCCGAGCGCTTCCGGCGTGAAGGTGATTTGACCGTCGGTCGCCGGCGCACTGCCATCGGGAGCGCGGCTGACTGCATACCAACGCATGCAATTCAAACCGTATTCGTAATTGACATTATCCGGCTCGAGATCGGCAGCCGCAGTCGCCTCCTGCAGGAGCGACGTGTACTCGGCATCATTTCCCAACCAGTTCTTTTGGCCCAGCGCCTCGCCCATCGCAGAGGCTTGGTCCCAGTGTCCGGCCGCCACACGCATGGTTTCCGCGCTGATCAGCGCCCAGGCAAGTGCAGCCGTCAGCGCAATGAAGGGAACGGCCCGCGCCAGTCGCGGCAGCCAACCAGTACCGGCGAGCGGAGACTCGGATAATGCGGGCTTGGGTTGCCCCGCGCCAGGCATGCGTGAGAAATTGACGATCAGGCCGCAGAAGATCGCGGAAAGAGCCGCGTCTGCGGGGAGATGCTGGCCAAAATCGGTAAAACTGTGACCGACGACCGCAATCAGCCCCGCTCCCAACCCAAACGCGGCAGTACAAATAGCAGGACGATCAGCACGGATCGCGCGGGCGAGATGAAATCCGATCAGTCCAACAAACGCGAGAACGAGCGTGATTCCCAGAATTCCCGTCTCTTCGAACAGCTGAAACCAGTCACTGTCAGCATATTCGGCCAGATTGAGGTTATTGGAGCGATCGAACATCGGATAGACCAGAGAGTGTGATCCCAGTCCGATTCCCATGATCGGAAATCGACGGCAAACAACGGCTATGTCCTTATATGTTTGAAAGCGGCCCGAAGAAGGATCGGGGCACTTGTAGATGGTGGCGAGCCGATCGCAGACAAGCTCGAATCCGCCATATAGCAACGTGACGAACACCGCCAACCCGATCACGGTCATCAGCCAACCGTAGCCGCGCAGGCGTCCGCGGCGGGCCAGCAGAAGCACCATCACGCTGACGCCGACCATGAACGAAAGAATCCCACCACGGCTCATCGACAGAAAAACCGCAATGGAGCCGAGCATGATCATCACCGCCAATGAGGCAATGCCCTGCAGCTTGAGCGTGCTGAATGACTCGATCATTTCGGCAAAGGACGTTCCGAAATTAAACCCTTCGCGCTCGCGCGGCAGTTCTTCGGCCTTGACCAAAAGCAATCCCAGGGCAGCGCCGATCGACGCGTTCATAAACTGACAAAAGTTGCTGTAATTGATGAACGAGCCACACACCGCCCGATAAGCCGAGGGAATGATCCAATAGATTTTTTCCGTTCCCGTGAAGTTCTGAATCAGCGCCAGGACCGCTTCAGCCCCGCCAATGGCGGCAATGACCGCGAGCAGGCGAACGATCTGCGCGGGCCGACGGAACACCTCGATCGTGGCGGCAAATAGTGAGGTTGCAAACAGCACGATGCGAAGGTCGTGACGGGTCGCGGGAGGATAAAAACTCAGCGTCATGTAGTGAGTCAACTGGGCGAGATTGGGAAGATCGGAGAGCAGTTCCCTCTTCATGGCGAACGTCGGAGGCGCGATGATTCGCAGCGCTCCCGCCGGCAAATGCGCCAACTGGAGCAGAATCAACCCGATGAAAAGAACGATCGGAAGCAGCGTCCAGCCGGCCGCCCCATTGCTCTCGCCACGCCACCGCCGGACGGCCAGCAGGAAGGCAATGACAAGGCTTCCAGCGAAGACAACCGTCTCGCTCCAGGGTTGCACCGCGCCTAGCGCCGCGGGCATGAAGAGAAGGAGCATGTAAACAATCGCTTCAACGGCAATCGCCAGTCGATCCGGCGGTGAATCCAGACTGGTGGACGAGACGCTCTTCCATTGCGTGTTTTCGCGCCGCACCCTGCGGGCGCGAAACCCTTCGCGATCACCGGCCATTGCCGACGAACGATCCACACGCGGGCTCACAGCTTCGAAGTTCATAGATTCACGCACGAAAAGATGCCTGAGCGATCAACCAATTACTGAAGAACGATTGAATCGGCCGGCAGTTCGCTCGGATCAGCGCCAGGCCCGTGCTCCGGCGAGGAAGCGGCGACAGGAATGCTCAGCTTCCGCTGTTCGTTGCGGCCGGTGCTTGCACCGTATACCCCATACGTGCCGTATTTTCCGTACCCGTACTCGCGGCTGCCGCGAGGGATGTCGTTCACGATCACGCCGACAACCTTGGCCCCCACGCTTTGCAATCCTTCCAAGGCCATCATGCTCAGTTTGCGTTTCGACTTGTTGCAGCGCACGACCAGGATCGAAGCGTCCGCAGCCGAAGCGAGAATGCGTGCATCCGCGACGCTCATCACCGGAGGCGTGTCGATCACGATGCGATCGAAGCCCTCAATCAACGATTCCATTACCTGCGCGAAGCGATTGCTCGTCATCATTTCCGATGGATTCCGCGGAATTGACCCGACCGGCAGGATCGAGAGGCGAGCGATGCCCGATGGATAAATCACGTCGCGCAGCTTTGCCGTCCCGCCGAGCACATCGCTTATGCCGGCCTTGTCATGAAGGTTATAGATCTTGTGTTGCACCGGCTTGCGGAGATCTGAGTCCAGCAGCAGCGTGCGATGCCCTGTTTGCGCCAGTGCAATGGCAAGGTTGCTGGCGGAGGTGGATTTGCCGTCCGACGGCGCCGGCGAGGTGAGCAAGATCGTTTTCACGTTCTTGCTCGTTCCATAGTGCAAGGCCGTGCGGATGGTGCGATACGCCTCGGCGACATCGCTGCTGTTATTCTGGTGGATGACCTGGCCGCGCTCAGCTTGCGACAGCTTCCCTCGCATGTGCGGCACCAATCCGAGCATCGGAACACCCAATGCCATGGAGACGTCTTCAGAACTGCGGAGGGTTTGATCCAGCCAATCCAACACCAGGGCCATGGCAGTTCCCAGCAGCATGCCAAGAAGCATGGCGACGCTCAGCGTCATCGAGACTCGCGGCTTCGTCGGCTTGTCCTCCGTGCGGGCCGCCTCAAGAACCTGAATGTTGAGCGCGCCGGCATCCTCGCTATTGACGTTCACTTCCTTGATTCTGCTGTCCAGCAAGTCGCACTGCTTCTGCGTGCGATCCACGTCCGCGTCCAGCCGCTGATATTCCGCCGCTTTTGCATTTAGATCCAGGGCCTCCTTCTGCTGGTCGGCAAACGCCAGACGCAACTGTTTCTCCTTCTCCTGCGCGGCGGCCAGCTCCTGCGATACTTCGAGCAGGTGCGCTTCCACCAACCGCCTCTCTTTGGCAGCGATCTGCGCCTGGACCATCTTCATGTCGGCGGCATAAATCTGTCGACGTTGCGACCTGGCGCCCATGACCTGATCCGTGGTCGCCAGCAAAACATTTAATTGCTGTGCCTGATCGCGCAGTCCCTGAAGCTCCTTATCGCCGTTTTGCTCCTTGGTCTGTTGCGATTCGATGTACGCCTTGACCATCTCGGGATCGGCGAGGATCGCCTGGGCTTGCTTTTTCTGTGTGGAGAGATCGAGCGTGATCAATTCCGCGGCGGTCAAGGTGTTTGACAGCGTCGCCAGACGCTCGAGAATGATGTTGCCCTTGTCATTGTCCTGGAACGACAAAGCGCCGTTGGCCTTCTTGAAGTCAAGCATGTCCTTGAGTCGCTGATCGAGCTCCTGATCTCGCTCGTTCTTCTCCTTCTGAAGGATTTTCAGCATCTCCGCCGCAGTGGTTCGCTTTTGTTTGCTCTGGTACGTGACATAAGAATCGACGACCGCGTTGACGAACTGTGCTGCCTCCTCGGGATACGGCGAATCCATGGAGACGGTGACAATGTCCTCTTTCTTGCCGACTTCGACGTGAAAATCCTTGTCCAATTGCAGCCACGCAATGACATTGTCGATGCCTGCAAACGTCTTCATGTGTTTGTAGTCAACGGCTTGCAGGGCCGCATTGAGAATGGGCTCAGCCTTGAAGACATCGGCCTGGGTGTAAAGAAATGAGTCGCTCTTCGCTTCAAATGCCTGCGAGTCGCTCATGATGCGAACACCCTGGCGCTCGAGATAGATCGTGGAGTGGGCGGTATAGATTCTCGTCGCCTTCAGCAGATACAGCCCCGCGATGGCCAGGCAAATGACAACAGCCAAAAGCAGCGTCCAGCGTCTGCGCCACAGCACGGGAAGCAGTGCGCGGTGGTGAGAGGCGGCACTTTCCGCCGCCGGGACTTCGACTCGTTCTACACGCAAATCAGATATTTTTGAAAGCATGACTTGGATTCCGATTGGGCGAACGACCGCGTGTTTGCGGCGCGTTCAGATAGTCAAGCGATGAAGGGAAGCGTTCGTCCGAACACGGAGGGAACTGAGTCGGAGATCGTCCGAACAGTTCCCCCCGTGCCGAATAAGACGAATTGCATTCAGTAGCGATGTCGTCTGAAGTGGGGCCGGCGCGCGAGATCATTGCAACCTCAGGATACGGCGCATCTCCCTCCGAACGTGGCGTCAGACGCGGGGAGAGACTTCCGACTACTGCAGATCGACACTTGCCGCGTGTTGCAGAGCAACACTGCGTCAGGAACTGAACACGGAAATTACCCGAATCGGCAGCCGCCGAAGCCGCCCCAACCGCCCCAGCCCCCGCCGAATCCGAAGCACGGATGGCACGGGGACCAGCACGGGGTGCATGGCGAACGAGGCGGGCAGCACGGCGGTGGGTAGATCACGATAATGATCACCACCGGAGGCGGGTAATAGCAAACCGGCGGGGGGCAGCAAACGGGCTGACACCACCGATGACAGCAGAACGGGTTGTACGACGTGCTTCCGCACGCTGAGGCCTTGGGCAAACCGAACCCAAGGCTGGCTAGACTTGCCACAACTACTGCACTTACAAGTAGTTTACGGTAAATCATAGAGACCACCTTCCAAGTGTGAATGTGAATTGCCTGCATGAGGCCGCGGCCAGACACAGACATTCCACGACTAAAAACAGGCGTATTGAATGACGCATTCAACACGAAGACTACGCAAGCGGGACTGCTTCAGTTGCTTTCGCGACCGAACGGCGGCAAACCTCACTAAAGCTCCCCGAGCATGAGGTTTTCATCCTTTCTGCTATGGTTGCAAGAGCCGCCGAAATTGACACATTGACATACAGATCAGCAATCCCGTCAAACACGATCGCGACCTCGGGGAACTATGAAGAAGATTGGTTTTCCAGCAAAGCACAAGGCTTTTCGATTTGATTTTGGCGCAGACTCCGTCCCCGTCGGTGCACCGCCCGGTCTGACCCGCAGCAGCGTTCGTCACGCCCGCTTGCGTTGGGAGCCGAGGATCACTCGACCCAGACCGGACTCGCTGACGGCTTCCACCTCGGGAGCCTTTGCGAACATTCTTCGCAAACGCCACAGTCGAAAAAGCGTCGCGAGGAATCCAACAGTCGAGCGCAGAGGCCCGATCGCACAAATACTCTCGTTCACCAGTACAGGAGCCGCACGAAGTGCAACTTCGCCCCTGTGTGCGCTATCGATCTGGAAAGCAAGTTTCAAACCAAAGCCAGCAGTCGAATCTACGGTGCCAGCATTCCGTTTGAACTCGCTTCATACAACGACTTTCGCCGTTGCTCACCTACCCAGTACCAAAGCGCCCTTCTAAATTGTCGGACGCATAGTAGTGGAGATCGAAGTCGTGGCAAGTCAATTCCCCGCAAAAGGGAGATATTTTTTCCTTACTTAACCATTCCAAAGTATGCATTTTTTGCCGATTTCGCGCGTTTTTTGGGCAGGAGGACGGGGTTTGATTAGTCTCTGCGCCCCTCCCGCCTCGCAGATCGTTCTCTATTTACCCCAAACAGACGATTGCGTAAAAGTCTTTCCAATTTCGCGCCGCTCCCTGCTGGCAAGATGGGTAAGAGTTACCTTGGCCCGCCACTGACGCCTCCTTGGGGCTGCCACGGCGGGACGCATGAAACCGGATGAACGAATGGAGAATCCCCCGCCAGGTGCCGCCGGGAGGGCGCCGCGTCGCGTCGTTGGCTAACCTTTGGCGAATGACGTGCGATCGAATAGATTCAAGCCGGTTGCAACCGGAGGTTTATTCCCATGCCCTCGCCTGAAAACACCGTTCGACTTCACCGGGTGATCCGCGCCCCGGCGGAACGCGTCTATCGAGCGTTCCTCGATGCCGAAGCGATGGTTAAGTGGCTTCCTCCGCACGGCTTCACTGGTAAGGTCCAGCAGATGGACGCACGGGTGGGCGGCCGATACCGGATGTCGTTTACGAACTTCGGCACGGGCAAGGGCCATTCGTTCGGGGGCACGTACACGGAGCTCACGCCACATCAGCGTATCCGATACACGGATCATTTCGAGGACCCGGCGATGCCGGGCGAGATGCAGGTAACGATTACCCTGCGGGCAGTGGCTTGCGGGACCGAGCTGGAAATCGTGCAGGCCGGGTTGCCGGCAGTGATCCCGGTCGAATTCTGCTACCTCGGCTGGCAGGAGTCGCTCTCGCAGCTGGCGCGTCTGGTCGAACCCGAAATTCGGGATGGCCCGTAACAGTTCTGGCATCACTGGGCCGGCAGCGCACTTCACGCGTGCTTGCATTCGCCGCTCATTTTTCCAGAAGTCGCACCAGTCCGATGAAATCATCGTCCCCCCAACCCGCAGCCATTCCCTGCGCGTAGAGGTTCTTCAGTTGGGCGGTTTTTTCAAGGCTCAGGCCGAGATCGGCGGCGGTTTCCAGCGCCAGCCGCAGATCCTTGTCCATGTGCTTCAGCGAAAACTGCGGACTGTAATCGTGCTGGAGCAACTTCGGTTTCTTCAGGTCTGCCAAACCCGAGTGCGCGACATTGCGAGCCAGTGCGTTGAAAAAAATGTCGTCTGAAATCCCGGCCTTGCGACACAACATGATGCTTTCGCACAGGGTTTGGGCAACCCCCGCCACGTTGAGGTTCATGGCCAGCTTCAGCGAGGACGCGGACCCGAGTGGCCCGATGTGCAGAATGGCGGTCGACAGGGGTTGGAGAACCGGGCGTGCCCGATCGACAACTTCCGGGGAGCCGCCCAGGTAAAAAACCGTCTTGCGCTGTGCCGCCGCGTCTTTGCTCCCCGTAAACGGCGCCTCCAAAAACGACGCGCCCGATCGCTGCACCTGCTCGGCAAACAGATGCGTCCAATGGGCGGAGATGGTGCTGGATTGGATGACCAGTTGGCCTGGGCCGAGTTTGGACTGGATCTGATTGAGGACGGACTGAACCGCCGGCGGGTCAGCCACGACGATGAAGATGATCTCCGCCTGATCCGCGGCCTCCTGGATGGACGCATGGTAGTGGGGAAAGTCCTTTGGCGTCCGGTTCCAGCCCCGTACTGCATGCCCATCGGCGATCAGGTTTCTCGCCCACGAACTACCGATGATTCCCAAACCCAAAACAGCAATATTCATGATCGTCTCATTTCTCTCACGTGCAACTCTGCTATATCCTTGTCTCTTGAGCCAACTGGCGACGTAATTTTGATGGTTAACCCCCCCCGCTACATCGCTGCAGCTCTGGGCCACGTGCCCGCCGACATGGTCCTCACTGGCGGACGAATTATCAATGTTTTCAACGGCGAGATTGAATCGGCAGACATTGCGATCGCCGATGGGGTGATCGCGGGCGTCGGGAAGGGCTACCGGGGAGTTCACCAAATCGACTTGTGCGGTTCCTTTGTTGCGCCGGGTTTGATCGACGCTCATGTGCATATCGAAAGCAGCCTCTGCGTGCCCTCGCAATTTGCCGCGGCGCTGGTTCCCCGCGGCGTCACTGCCGTCGTTGCCGATCCGCACGAGATCGCCAATGTGCTGGGATCCGCCGGGGTCCAATTCATGGCGGAGGCGTCGGCTGAATTGCCGCTGAGAGTGACGCTGATGGCGCCCAGTTGCGTGCCCGCCACCGAACTGGCCAGCAGCGGCGGAGAGATTACCGCAAGTCATCTCCGGGATTTTCGAACCGGCGGGGTCGTACACGGTTTGGCCGAAATGATGAACGTCCCAGGCCTCCTGGCCGGAGATGCTCACGTATGGGAAAAGCTCGCCGCCATGCAGGGCCGCCCGATCGACGGGCATGGACCCGGACTGACCGGCCACCAGCTGAATGCCTACATCGCCGCGGGCATCGGCAGCGATCACGAATCGGTGGGCGCCGAGGAAGCGCGCGAGAAGCTGGCCCGGGGGCTTTACCTGATGATCCGCGAAGCGACCAACGCGCGCAATCTCGAGGCGCTCTTGCCGGTGGTGACTCGATCCAACAGCCGCCGCATCTGCTTCTGCACCGACGATCGCACGCCCAATGAGTTGCTCGCCGTCGGCTCAGTCGACGAGATGGTTCGCCGCGCGATCGCTTTCGGAATCGATCCGCTCGATGCGATTCGAATGGGAACGCTGAATACGGCTGAACTGTTTGGTCTTCGCCATCTGGCGCAGTCGCGCCTGGCCGCGCCGCGGATCTGTTCGTCTTCGATGACTTGCAGAATGTGCAGGCGCGTCTGGTGTTCAGCCGAGGCGCGCTGGTCGCGAAATCCGGGGAGCTCGTCGCTCAATTGCGGCCGGCGGTTCCAGGTCCGCACGTCAGGGGCCGTTGTCGCGTCGACTGGGAACGCGTGCGCTGGAGCGTGCCAGCAACCGGTGAGCGGATCCGGGTGATCGGTTCGCTTCCCGATCAATTGCTCACCGAACAGCGCGTCATGCGCGCCAAAATCGTTGCCGGCAACGCTGTCGCGGACGTCGCGGCGGATGTGCTGAAGATGATTGTCATCGAGCGCCACCGGGCCACCGGCAACAATTCGGCTGGATTCGTCCAGGGATTTGGCCTGCGGCGCGGCGCTATCGCCGGAAGTTTTGCGCACGATCACCACAATCTCGTGGTCATCGGCGCGGATGACGTGTCAATGCAATGCGCCGCCCGGGCGGTGGCAGACGTCGGAGGAGGATTGGCCGTGGCGGTCGGAGAGCACGTGGCTGCGATACTGCCGCTGCCGATCGCCGGCCTGATGAGCGACCGGCCGATCGCCGAAGTCGCGGCGGGATATGCCGCCGTGGTCAACGCCGCCCGCGACCTGGGGTCGCCGCTGGCGGATCCGTTCATGGCCATGAGCTTTATGACACTTGAGGTCATCCCGGCGTTAAAACTGACGGATCGCGGATTGGTCGATGTCGACGCGTTTCAGTTTGTTGATTTATTTGTCTGACGAGAAAGGGAGTCGATGCGAGCGGTGCAGGATCTGGTTCATTGCCGAACGCGAGTCTGCTCGAGATATGCGCTCATGCCGCTGGAGGGCTTTCCCGTGTCCCGTCTGCCAGGCTGGCCGGACGCGGCGGTGAAAGTGCTGGCCTCGCCCCCCCTGGGCGCCGCGTTCGTTCAATATCTGTTCGAGCTGCCGGCGGGGAAAGGCGGCTCGTTCGCCGCCGACCCGGATACCGAGACGTTTTTCTATGTCCTCAGCGGCACGGGTCGGATGCCCGACCGCGGTCTTGCCCCCGGCAGCTTTGGACTGATCCCACCGGGAAGCGGCATCGAAATAACCGCTGGCGAAGCTCTGAGCCTCCTGCTTCTTCGCAAGCGATACGAATCGGCGCCCGGCGTCGGGCTGTTCAAGGCGGTATTCGGGCAGGAGTCGCAGATCAGCAAGGAAGTGTGGGCCGACAATCCGCATTCGATGTTGCAGACGCTGATCCCCGATGACCTGGCTTACGATCTGGCGGTCAACATTTTCACGTTCGATCCCGGTTTTGGTCTGCCGATTGTCGAAACCCACGTGATGGAGCACGGTCTCTATTTTCTTCAGGGCAAAGGCCTCTACTTCCTGGACGATCGCTGGCTGGAGGTCGAGGCGGATGACTTCATCTGGATGGGGCCGTATTGTCCTCAATCCTTCTACGCGACGGGCCCCACCGCGTCGCGGTATATCTATTACAAAAACGTGAACCGCGACATTTCACTTTGAACGATTCTCTCACCAGACACAGGGCAATGATGGAAAAGATCTACAGAGATGCCGACGTCGATTTAGCAATTCTGAAGGGCAAGACCCTCGCCGTCATCGGGTATGGAATCCAGGGAAAGGCCCAGGCGGCGAATTGCCGGGACAGCGGATGCAGGGTCATCATCGGCACGCGGCCGGCGAGCGAATCCCCCAGTCATGATCACGCCGCCGCTGACGGCTTTGATGTGATGAGCGTCGCCGACGCGACGCTCAAGGCGGACGTGCTGCTGATCGAACTGGCCGATCCGGTGCAGCCGGCCGTGTACAAGCGTGACATCGCCCCTCACCTGCGCACGGCCAGACCCTCTGCTTCTGTCATGGCTTCAGCGTGCTTTATGGCCAGGTCCAACCGCCAAAGGATGTCAATGTCGTCCTGTACGTTCCCAACGCTCCCGGCGCATTTGTGCGTGCAAAATACCAGAAAGGGGAAGGGGTCTACGGATGCGTGAGCGTCGATCAGGATGCCACCGGCGATGCCAGAGACATCGTTCTGGCGATCTCCAAAGCGGTCGGCAGCACCCGCGCCGGCGTTGTCGAAATGAGCTTTCAGCACGAAACCGAGGGGGACAATTTCGAAGAGCAGATTCTGTACGGCGGCGCCATTCACCTCATGCGCGCCTGCTTCAACGTGATGGTTGAAAATGGCTATCCCCCGAGCTTCGCCTATGCCAAAGCCATTCGCAGCCTGCGCAGCGTCATCGACGTGATGGACGAAAAAGGCATCGAAGAATACCTGACCAAGGGCTGCAGCCGAACCTGCGAATTTGCCGTTCGCACGCGCGGCCCCCGCGTGATTAACGAAGCGGAAATCCGCCGAATCCTCACGGAAACGGAGAGCGGCGTTTTCGCGCGAGACTGGATGCAGGAATGGAACCTTGGGATGCCGATGCTCCACCGTCTGCGAAGGACCGCCGCCGAGAGCGAAATGGAGAAGACGGGAACTGCATGGAGAAGGGATTTTGGAAAGTAGGACAACCCGCGCCATGCCGATCAGCTCCGAGCGAATTTCGCAAGACATTGAAACCATTGCGGGTTTCAATGAATCGACACCGGATGTCGGCTGCAGCCGCCCCACCTTCTCGCCAGCCTGGCGGCAGGCGCGCGATTATGTGATTGCCCAGGCAGAGGCGGCCGAATGCAAAGTGCGAATCGACGCCGCGGGAAATGTGCATGCCCGCCATGCCTCGATCGATTGGGACCGGAAAGTGTGGCTGAGCGGCTCTCACATCGATAGCGTGCCGACCGGCGGAAAATTCGACGGGGTGATCGGTGTCACCTGTCCGCTGGAAGTGTTGCGCTCCGCTTGCGCCGCCGGCAAGGTTCTGCCGTTGGAATTGATCGTCTTTGCCGAGGAGGAGGGAACGACATTCGGCGTCGGCATGATCGGCAGTCGTCTGTGGGTCAATCGCAGCGTGTCGTTTGAGGGAACCGGTGACGACGCATTCTTCCACCAGTTCCGCAATCGCGACGGGCAGACATATTTCGAGGCTGGCGCCGCCGATGGCGTGCGCCGACAGAATCTGCCGGCCGATCGTCTCGATCCCGCCCGCTATCACGGCCTGATCGAAATTCATGCCGAGCAGGGACCGGCGATGTGGGCCGGCGGCGTCCCCCTGGCGGTGGTCACCGCCATTGCCGGCCGCAAGCAGTATAAGGCGAAATTCATAAGCGCTCCGAACCACGCCGGCAGCACACCGATGCGCTTCCGGCGCGATCCTCTCGTCTTCGCCGCCAGGGTGATCTGCGAAGTCGACGATCTCGCTCGAAAACTTGGACCGGACATTGTCGCAACGGTCGGGAAAATCGACTGCCAGCCGAACGCCGTCAACGTCATCCCGGGCACCGTCCGGTTTACCGTCGATGTGCGCAGTCCCAGTTCGGAGAAGTTGGCGCAGTTTCATCAGGAACTCGAGCAGTTCGTCTGCTTCAATCCCCGGGGTACGGAATTCAACTTCATGACCACCGAGGACCAGCCACCGATCCAGATGAACCCCGATGTCTGCGCCGCGCTGCAGCGTGCGGCCGGTGGCGAAATTCCAACGACAATCAGCGGAGCCCTGCACGATGCCGCCATTCTCGCCCCGCTGCTTCCCACGGCCATGCTCTTCGTTGCGAGCAAAGATGGCATCAGTCATAACCCCGAGGAGTTCAGCCGAATCGAAGACATTACTGCGGCCGCAAATGTTCTGGCAAAGATGGTAACCGAATCATGATGGCGCTCAGCCGGCTGAATCTTGCGGATCGCGAGAGCTTTGTGACGGTATGTGGTCCGTTCTTCGAGCACTCGCCGTGGATTGCGGAACGGGCATGGTCTGCGCGCCCGTTTTCATCGCTGGGGCATCTGCATGAGGTGATGCGCAGGATCGTCGAAGATTCGACGGAAGAGCAACAGCTCGCATTGATCGCTGCTCACCCGGATCTCGTCGGGCGGCTGGCGCGCGAGGGTCGGTTAACCCCGCAAAGCGCGACGGAGCAGGCGGCGGCGGGATTGGCCGAGCTGACTCCCGCTGAAGCCGCCGAGTTTGACCGGTATAACACCGCCTATCGCGATCGTTTTGGATTTCCGTTTGTCATCTGCGCGAGGCAAAACCGTAAAGATGCGATTCTCGCGGCGTTTCCGGCGCGATTGCGGAATGATCGCGATGCCGAAATCGCGGCGGCGCTCCATGAGATTTACCAGATCGCCAGGCTCCGCATGGCCGACGTGATCAGCGAGGATTGAACCGTGCCCGCGAAATTACTCCATCAACAATATGGCAAGTCATCCGTCCGGGTCACGAGGGTTCACCGGCTCGCCGACCGCCACGAGCTGGTGGAGATGAACGTGAGCGTGATCTTGCTCGGCTCATTCGAGCGATCCTACACGCACGGCGACAATTCCAACGTCATCGCCACCGACTCGATCAAAAACACCGTCTACCTGCTGGCGAAAGAGCATTCGATGGAGAGCCCCGAATCGTTCGCGCTCCGCCTCGCCGATCACTTTGTGGAGACGTACCCGCAGGCCAGCGCGGCGCGAATCAATATCGATCAATCGCGGTGGCAACGGATCACTGTTGATGGGATTTCACATCCCACCGCGTTTGAATCCGCCGGGAGCGAGCTGCGCAAGGCCTTCGTCGCCGTCGACCGGAACGAGAATCGCGTGGAAATTCACGGCGGCCTGAGCGATCTGCTGGTGCTTAAGACAACCGATTCGGCGTTCACCGGCTTTGTGCGGGATCAATACACGACACTTCCGGAAACCACGGACCGGATTCTGGCGACGGAGGTTTCCGCGGAGTGGGTCTTCGCCGGCCGCGATGTTGATTTCAGCCGCGCGTTTTCAAAGATTCGCACCGCGATGCTGGAGACGTTCGCGACGCACAAGAGTGACGCGGTTCAACAAACCTTGTTTGCGATGGGAGAAGCCGCTCTCGCCGTTGAACCGTCAATTACGGGGATCACCCTGCGCATGCCGAATAAGCATCGCGTGCCGTTCAATTTCAAACCATTCGGTCTGGAATTTAACAATGATGTTTATGTGACGACGGATGAGCCATCGGGGAAAATCGTCGGGCATCTCGAGCGGGAGGAATCATGAGCGGCAAACTGACGACGCACGTGCTCGACACGACACATGGCAAACCCGCCGCTGGGGTGCGCATCGAACTGCACCGATTGGAGAGCGGAAAGAAGATTCCGATTTCAGATCGAATTACCAACCAGGATGGCCGCACTGATGAACCAATGCTCAGTGGCGACCTTTTTGCCGCGGGGCAGTACCGGTTGCTGTTTCACGTCGGCGATTATTTTGCATCGGTCGGCTCGAGCGATGCGAAGAGATTTCTCGATGTCGTGCCTGTGCTCTTTCGAATTGACGATGCGTTGGCCGGCTATCATGTGCCGTTGCTGGTTTCTCCCTGGGCCTATTCGACGTATCGAGGCAGCTGAAACGAACGATGAACCGAGATGAAATTCGACCTGCTCATTCGTAATGGTCTGATCGTTGGCGTCGACGCTCATCGCCCGCTGTCACTGGGGATCATCGACGGAAAACTTATTGAGATCGGTGATCCATCTGGGCCTGCAAGGGAAGAGATCGACGCGCGAGGGCTCCATATTTTCCCGGGCGCGATCGACCCGCACGTCCATTTTAATGAGCCAGGCCGAACCGATTGGGAGGGGTTCGCCACCGGCTCGGCGGCTCTGGCGGCGGGCGGCGGAACGTGCTTTTTCGACATGCCCCTCAACAGCTCTCCCCCGACCCTCGACGGCGCGAGTTTTGATCTCAAGCGTCAGGCGGCGGAAGCTTCGAGCCGCACCGATTTCGCGCTCTGGGGCGGTCTGACACCCGGCAATCTCGATCGACTGGAGGAGCTTGCCGAACGCGGCGTCGTCGGGTTCAAGGCATTCATGTGTGACAGCGGCATCGATGATTTCCAACGGGCTGACGATTGGACACTGGAGCGTGGCATGCAACTGGCGGCGAAGCTGGGATTGCCGGTCGCGGTTCACGCCGAAAACCAGGAGCTCGTCGCCGGCAAAACCAAATGGATGCAAAGCCTGTTGCCCGAGCTGTCGGCGAAGGACTGGGTCTTCACCCGCGAGCCGGTCGCCGAGGCCGACGCCATTGGGCGCGCGATCCTCCTGGCTAGCACAACTGGATGCAAACTGCACATCGTCCATGTAAGCAACCGCTATTGCGTGGAAATGGCGGCCATGGGGCGACGCGTGGCGGATGTTTCGATCGAAACCTGCCCGCACTATTTCATGTTGACGCACGAAGACGTCGTTCGCATCGGCCCCGCCGCCAAGTGCGCGCCGCCGATCCGCGCCGCGCCGCACGGCGACCAGCTCTGGGAAAAGGTGGTCGATGGAACGATCGACCTGATCGGATCGGATCACTCTCCCGCGCCCCCCGCGATGAAATCGGGCAACTTCTTTACTGCCTGGGGAGGTGTCTCCGGCGTGCAATCCACGCTGGCCTCTCTCCTCACGCGCCAGCCGGCCATTGCACCCGAGCAAGTCGCCAGGCTTGCCGCAACCACCACCGCCAAGCGCTTCCTGCTGCCGGGGAAGGGAAAGATCGCGGAGGGTTTTGATGCGGATTTAGCTCTGGTTGATTTATCGGGAAACTATACGCTGACGAAGGAGATGCTCCTGGATCGCCATCAACTGAGCCCGTACGTCGGCCGGGCCTTCAGGGGAATGGTCGAGCGGACGATCGTGCGGGGCAGGACTGTGTCTCTTAAGGGCGCCGTCGCCAGTGATTTTCGCGGCCGCCTGATCAAACCTGCAAGGGGGCCGGCCGGTGCTTGAACAAATTGTGCGCGGACCGCTGCTGATTCCGCGGGCAGACGGATCGGTCACCTTCCATTTCGACGGGATTCTGGCTGCCGATGCCGGCCAGGTGCTCCGGTTCGCCGGCTCGTTTGAAGAATTTCACAACCGTTCGTCGAATCAGCCGACGCGCCTCAGCGATGGGGTAATGCTTCCGCCGCTGCTGGACATTCATATTCATATTCCGCAACACCCGATCCGCGGTCGCTTCACGGAGGGAATCGCCAATGACGCGAAAGAGGGCAAGCTGCTCGCCGGCCTGCGCCGCAACGTCTTTCCGGCAGAGGCAAAATGCGCGACGGAAGCGTATGCCGAACAAGTCGTCCGCGAATTTCTCGCCGACACGCTCTCGCACGGCGTTGTTGGCGGATCGGCCTACATGACACCCTCGGCGGTGGCGACGGAGGTTGCACTCTCGATGCTTCCCGAATCCTGGAGCGTCGGTCTGGTGCTGATGAACCAGAATTGCCCGCAGGATCTGCGCCGACGAGCCGATGCTCGAGGCGGACATCAAACGTCTGGCAACTCGGTATGGCCGCCGCCTGATCGTCACCGATCGCTTCGCGGTGGCGGTGAACTCCCCCCTGCGCCGCGCGCATCGGCGCTTGCCGGCGAATATGGCTTGCGAACCCAGACGCATCTGAATGAGCAATCGTCTGAAAAAACGCTTGTGGAAAACGTGCTATATCCGGGCTGCGCGAATTATACAGACATCTACCGCGCAGACGGCCTGCTGGATCACCGCTGCATTCTGGCTCACTGCATTCATATGACAGACGATGAGTGGCGAATTGCACGAGATTCCGGCTCGGTGATCGCGCACTGCCCCACATCCAACACGCTGCTCGGATCGGGCATCATGTCGCTGGATGAGGTGGCGCGATGGAACGTGCCCTACGCGATCGCCACCGACGTTGGAGCTTCGCCGACGGTTTCGATGCTTGCAGAGATGCGCCGGTTTATCGACGTTCACGCCGGCAGATCCGATCGCGGCACGGCCTCCGAAGCGCTCTACCGATCGACGCGCGCTCCAGCTGATCTGCTGGATATGGGGACCAGCTTCGGCAGCCTCGAACAAGGCTTTCCGATGTCCTTCATCGAGGTCGCGTCCTCGGGCTTGTCGCCGCACATGTCCGCCGACGCGGCCATACGCTCGCTGCTGCCAATCGATCCCAATCACCCCGCTACCACAGTGAGCCGCGTGACGCTCGCGGGGCGCTGCGTCTTTTCGGGCGACAACGGCGCGACTCCCGCGCGAGGCTGACAGGGTTCGTTATTCGTGGTGTTGACCCGGGCCGCCAGCGCTTGACTGAATTGCCCGGTGAGCCGCCTGACGCCCACGCGTATAACTAGCTGCGGCTAACCGTTGGAAGCCACGATCCAGGCGCGAGCTTCGGCCAATTGCTCCGCGGGGAAATATCGAATCTTTGCCGTCGTGAACGGCTTGCAGAATGCCGCCATCCACTTCTCCCAAGCGGATTCGCCGACGATCGCCAGCCGTTCGATGTCATTGAAGTGCTTCACATCGAACTTCACGTCTTCCCACAGGCGCCGGCATCCCATCCGTGGAAATTGTGCATTTGCACCAGCATGCGGACCTTGCCGTTCCGTTGGACAGCCTGCTCAACAAACGGGACAAAGTGCTGGTAGTCGTTTTTGTGCAACTTCGCCGTCATCCGGACCACCAGCAACTTCCCGTCGTTCTCTGTGGAGACGGCAATCGCCGGTTCTTCAGCAGGCGGTTGAAATTCGACGGTTCCCGCCGAAAGCGAGGATGGCGGATTGACGAACTCCTCGGGCATCTGGGAAATCTGATCCGCGTCCGGCGGCGTGAATCTGGAGCCGCTGCGTTCGGGATCGCCGGTCGGGTCGAAAATGCTACGCGTCATAAAACCGTCCTTTTGTTGTGCATCGCTGTCGCAGGTGCATTTTCAGCAATGTTGCCATAACCAATACAGGAAGCCAATGCGGCGTGCTCACGACAGTATATTTCAGCAACCTTCTTGCTTAGTCGGGACGAAGACGCTTATCATCCAATTCTCTGGAGCTTGAAATAAATCAGGTCCCAGTAGAATCTCGAATCTTCGGATGACTCCATAAAGGGTAACCGGCTATTCGTCGGAGGCCCGTTAAAGAGTAAGCCGACGCAATTGAAGCCCCACACCTCGGCGTGCTGTCGTTCTTGACGCTGACGCACCTGTTGGGCAAACCGCTACCTTTTGGCTATACGGTGTCGTCAGCATCGGCGCGTGGATCTTCGCGTTTTTCCTGGTTCCGGAAACCAAGGGCAAAACCCTCGAACAGATCGAAGCACATTGGCGGGCGGGAACGCGCCCGCGCTCCGTCGCCAGACCGGCGCGCGTTGCGCCCGTACTCAAGGCTGCGGAGCAAGGTTCATGATGCCGACTACGGGAGCCAGATGAGCACTAACAGACATAATGTGGAAAGTGAGGGAGCCAAACCACGGGATCACATTCATCCGCGCCATCACTTTTGGAAAACCGCGCATCGCGATTGGCGCGTGTGGATTGCAGTGACGCTGATGCTCGCGGCGATCCTGGCGTACGTGATGACCGACAGCCTGTCCCTCAGGCCGGGTAAGCGTGCGATTCAGCAAACCCCCGAGGCAAATGCGCCTTAGCACTGCCTCGTCGTTTACAAGAGCCGAGAAGTAGAACCATATGTCTTCCGACCCCACTCAATCTAAGGCTGCTCACCCGCATCCCGATGCCAAGGATGATCTAAAGACCCTTCCAATTGCTGATGTTGCAAAACGGTTGAGTTCGTCCCCGGACGGTCTCACTGACGTTGAGGCCAAGAAGCGGCTGGCGCAATACGGCCCCAACGAAATCGCGGAAAAGAAGACAAATCTCTTTCTGAAATTTCTGTCTTATTTCTGGGGTCCGATCCCTTGGATGATCGAAACGGCCGTGGCCTTGTCGGGCATCGTCCGCCACTGGCCGGATTTTTTCATCATTCTCCTTTTGCTTCTCGCCAACGGCGTGGTCGGATTCTGGGAAGAACGGCAGGCGGGCAATGCGATCGCGGCCTTGAAAAAAGAACTGGCCGTTGCGGCAAAGGTCAAGCGGGATGGGAAATGGATCACGCCCCCGCGCGCGAGCTTGTTCCGGGCGATGTCATTCGATTGCGACTAGGCGACATTGTGCCCGCCGATGCACGCTTGCTGGCGGGCGACGAAATCGCCGTCGACCAGTCCGCTCTGACGGGAGAATCGTTGCCGGCAACGCATCAATCAGGTGATGCAGTGTTTTCAGGCTCGATCATGCGTCGCGGTGAAATAGATGCCCTGGTTTACGCTACCGGAACGCACACGTATTTCGGCAGGACCGCTCAATTAGTGGGAGGGGTACAGACAGTCAGTCACTTTCAGCGCGCGGTCATGAAGATCGGCAATTACCTGGTCATCCTCGCCGTAGCTTTGGTGGCGATCATTATCGCTGTAGCGATCTATCGCGGGGACCGAATTCTCACCACGTTGCAGTTCGCGCTGGTGCTGACCGTGGCCGCCATTCCCGTCGCGATGCCCACGGTGTTGTCCGTCACCATGGCCGTCGGGGCTCGCCTGCTGGCCAAGAAGAAGGCGATTGTCAGCCGCCTGGTAGCGATTGAAGAACTGGCCGGCGCGGACGTGCTTTGCTCGGATAAAACGGGAACGCTGACTCAAAACAAGCTCACGCTGGGCGAGGCATTCACCGTCGATAACATCCCCGCCGACCAGGTGATCCTTGCCGGCGCTCTTGCTTCACGCGCGGAGGATAAGGACACCATTGATCTGGCGGTCTTGGGCGGAATGAAAGACGACAAGACGTTGAAAGGCTTTGAAGTCGTCCATTTTCAACCGTTCGACCCTGTACACAAACGCACCCAAGCCACAGTAAAGGGTAGTGACGGAAAGCAATTCGACGTGGCCAAGGGCGCCCCGCAGGTGATTTTGCAAATGTCGGCAAACGCCGCCGAGATCAAGACTGCCGTTGAAAAAGCCGTCAACGACTTCGCTGCTCGTGGGTTCCGATCACTGGGCGTCGCCCGCGCAGATGAGAAAGGCAAGTGGCGGTTCCTGGGCATCCTGCCATTGTCCGACCCGCCGCGCGAGTCGGCGAAAGCCACCATCGCCAGCGCTCGGCAAATGGGGGTGAGCATTAAGATGGTGACCGGCGACTCTCTCGCCATCGCGCGGGAAATGTCAAAAGAGCTGGGACTCGGTTCCAATATCCTTGACGCCGGCGGTCTTGGTGATTCTCAAAAACAGGAAACTTCCGAGGAAACGAAACTCATCGAGAAGGCGGACGGCTTCGCCCAGGTATTTCCAGAGCACAAGTTCCACATTGTCGACATTCTCCAGCAGCGCGGCCATATCGTCGGAATGACCGGCGACGGCGTGAACGATGCACCGGCTTTGAAAAAAGCGGACTGCGGCATTGCCGTCTCCGGAGCAACTGACGCAGCCCGCGCCGCGGCATCCATCGTCCTTCTTACCGACGGTCTGTCGGTCATCATCGACGCGATCAAGGAAAGCCGTCGAATCTTCCAGAGAATGAACAGCTATGCCATTTACCGCATCGCCGAAACCCTGCGCGTGCTGTTCTTTATGACGCTGGCAATCCTCGTGTTCAACTTCTATCCGCTGACCGCCGTGATGATTGTCATGCTGGCGTCGCTCAATGACGGAGCGATCCTTTCAATTGCGTATGACAACGTGCATTACAAGGACAAACCTGAGGCATGGAACATGCGCCTGGTGCTCGGTGTTTCGACCGTGCTGGGCGTCATCGGCGTCGTGTCCGCGTTCGGGCTTTTTTACCTCGGTGAACGCGTCTTTCATCTCGACCGTCCACACATTCAAACTTTGATGTATTTGAAACTGTCCGTGGCTGGCCACCTGACGATATTTCTGACTCGCACGCGCGGCCCGTTCTGGTCTATCAGGCCCGCGACGATTCTCTGGATCGCCGTTGTGGGAACGCAAATCATTGCAACCTTGATCGCGGTATACGGAGCCTTTATGACGCCGCTCGGCTGGGGTTGGGCAGCGTTTGTATGGGGCTATGCCCTGGTGTGGTTCCTGATCAACGACCGCATCAAGCTGCTCGCGTATCGAATCTTCGATCCAACCAACGCCACGTCGATTGTAAAAACGCCGGTGGTGCCGAATCCGCCCGTCGCTTTGCCGGCCGTCTGATACTAAACGTTCTTCAACGTAGCATGACCTCGTTGTTCTCAGCGACGACATTTCTGTGCCGGCCGTTCACCGTTCCAGAGAGCCCGAATCAGGACCTCTGAAACTTTTACTCGTTTCAGTCACGTGCTTAAACTGAAGCTACCTATCGAGAACCGGTTTCTTTCGCTCTCGGTTGTCGTCCAACATTGTCTTCTCCATCCTGCCGACTAAGAGAACGGCAAGGAGGAGTAATGCCATAATAAAGCATCCGAAAATGAAGATGAACGCATCACCCATTGCTCGATCCTCCCCCGCTGAGCATCAGAGTTCCGAAAGAAAGAATCGACGGCACCCACAGGCCGACAAACTCGCCCTTCTGCTTGTCCACCAGGAACCAGAGATAGACGGAAAACAGAAAGGACAGACTTGCGGCAATAACGATCAAAAGTTTTGCGGCCTTCAACTTGTTCATGTTTTACCTGTTTCAGAAGGCCGGATGTCGTATTCCGACATCCGGCCTTGGTAGAGGGGAAAGGTCGAGTCTTGTCTTAAGGCAGCAGGACGGTATCAATTACGTGGATGACGCCGTTGGACGCTTCGATGTCAGCTGTTGTGACGGTGGCGCCCCCGACGATGACCTTTCCATCAACGACCTTCAAGGAAAGATCCTTGCCGTTGATGGTCTTGACCGAGGACAGACCGGCAACATCTTTCGCCATCTCCTTCCCAGCGACCACGTGGTAGGTCAGGATCGCGACGAGCTTCTCCTTGTTTTCGGGCTTAAGAAGGTCGGCAACAGTCCCAGCCGGGAGCTTGCCGAATGCCTCGTCAGTCGGCGCGAAGACGGTGAAGGGCCC
The DNA here is from genome assembly GCA_963758525.1 of uncultured Phycisphaerales bacterium. Taxonomy (GTDB): domain Bacteria; phylum Planctomycetota; class Phycisphaerae; order Tepidisphaerales; family Tepidisphaeraceae; genus JBBSDP01. The sequence goes on along the minus strand of CAVWVQ010000005.1, from coordinate 277,008 downwards.
CGCGCCCTTGAGGGTTTCGACCAAGCCGGCTGCTTTGAGCGCAGCCGCCAGCGTGTTGAAATTTCCCGCCGCAACGGCGGTGTCGACGATGTCCTTCGGCGCAGCGGCGGGCGCATCCGCCGCTACAGCGGAGGCCCCGACGGCTCCAAACTGCGAGCCAACGATGCCGACGCCGGAAGTTACTCCAAGCCCCAGCAGGGCAGCGACAAACAAACGGTTGTTCAAGATCACGGTGAGTTCCTTTCGGTCTTCCGACCGAGGTAATTAGATAATCCTCATTCGCTCGCATGCCACACGGCATATTTGCGAAGACGTTCGGTTCTTGTTGGAATCGGGTCAAATCGCCACTGATCAAAACTGTCATGCATGGTGCCGGCATAGAAGTGAAGTGATATGCATTCCCTTTGCCTGGTCCGACCTGAACAAGCCTCGCAGACCAAAGGTCTGCATCGTGCTGCAGGTTTTTTTCACACCCCGCAGCTTCATGCACATGTGTTGGGCTTCAATCACGACGGCAACACCTCTAGGGTTGAGATGTTCGACCAGCGCATCCGCGATCTGGTCGGTCATCCGTTCCTGCACTTGGGGCCTTCGGGCAAAGACATCAACGGTCCTGGCCAGTTTTGACAAACCAACCACCCGACCGTTGCTCGGCTGGTAGGCGATGTGCGCCTTGCCGAAAAAGGGGAGCAGGTGATGCTCACAGACGCTGGAAAACTCGATGTCGCGGAGAATCACGATCCCATCGTGCTCATGACTGAAGGTGCGACTGAGGTGCGTCGACGGATTCTCCGTCAACCCGCGGAACAGCTCCCGATACGACTTGGCCACCCGCTTGGGCGTATCGATCAGCCCGTCTCGGTCGGGGTCTTCGCCGATTGCAATGAGGATCTCCCTCACCGCATTCTCAATTCGCCTGAGATCTATTTGGTCTGATGGTTCCCTTGACCCATGCCTCAATCGAGGTGAGGTTTGCAGGATCAGAGATGTTGAGACGGCCTCAGAGAACATGATATCTCCCAAAAACAGCTAATTCATCCAAATCATCCAATTCGGTCGAAGCTTATGCCTAGCGTCCGACACAGTCAAATTAGCTGGCGTTAAAATTATGACTGATCTAGCGGAGTGTTTTAATTTACCTGACGCGCGTTAGACATCTACCTGGCCCACCGTATAATTCATTCAATTCAATCACGATAATGGAAAAACTGCTTACAACGACTGAATTTGCCGAGGCGATCGGTGCCAGCGAAAGCTCCGTGCGTCGATGGACCAACACCGGCGCCATTCGCACTGCCAAAACCGCCGGCGGGCATCGACGGATTGCACTGCCGGAGGCGATTCGGTTCGTGCGGGAATCGGGGTCAGCAATCGTTCGACCGGAACTGCTGGGGATGCCCAAACTCCCTGCCGCTGCAGGGAAGATGCTCGGTTCACAGGCTCTGGAAGAGAATCTCTTCGAGGCCCTTTGCTCCGGGAATGCTCTTTCGGCAAACGGTTGCGTCGCCAGTCTCTTCTTGAACGGCCTGAGCGTGGCAGCGATTTGTGATGGTCCCATTCGGGGCGCCATGACGCGGATTGGGGAACTGTGGCCGAATGACCCGCGTGCCGTTCTCGTCGAACATCGGGCCACAACGATGTGCCTGCAAGCGTTGGGAATGCTTCGGCAAATGTTGGGACAGCCGGCCGAAGAGGCGCCAATTGCCCTGGGTGCAGCGCCGCAGGGAGACCCTTACATTCTGCCATCCATGATGGCGGGCACCGTCCTTGCGGAGGCGGGATTCCGGGAGATGAATTTTGGGCCGGATACCCCGCTGGAAGTGCTGGCTGTCGCCGCTCGCGAACATAAAGCCCGCATCGCGTGGTTGGCGGTAAAGGCGACCGTTGAGGGGACCAAAGCGCGCGATAAGGTGAACGCGCTGGCCGAACAACTTGCGGCGTCGGGAACGCTCTTTGTCCTCGGCGGAAGTGCAGTCACATCATTGGCCCTCCGTCCCTCAAAGAGCTTGCATGTCATGCAGAACATGACCGAACTGGCTGGCTTTGCGAGGGGCACAGGAGCCTCCGCGAATTCTGTGGCGCCGGAAATGAAAGATGCCACTGTGTAGATGTTAGCCCATCGCGGTTAGATTCAATCCGATTACTTGGAGGAAATCGGATGAGTAAACGCATGCTGATGGCGATCCTGGCCGTAGGCGCCGTCGCCAGCGCCGCAGGGATGACACTGGCAGCGGATGCGGTAGCCGATCGGGAGAGCACGCTTCGATTTCCCCCCAGCGTTGCCAAAGGCAACCCGTATGTTGAAGTGAATCCCGACCCAGACTATCACCACGCGTCCGCGGCCGCGTACGACGCCTTTCGAAAAATGAAATACGGCGTGCGGATCCACTGGGGCCTCTATTCCTTCCTGCCCGACTCGCGAGAATCCTGGTCCTTTCTCCCGCTCTCGAACGAACAGCGGCAACAGTATCTCGACAACTCCAACAAATGGACGGCCAGCAACTTCGATCCAGAACAATGGATGCACTTCTTTGAAGACTCCGGCTTCAAGTGCTTCACCATCACCACCAAGCACCATGAAGGATTCTCTCTGTTCGACACCAAAACGCGCGTGCATCACCGCGTCAACTGGACAGCACCCGGCGGCCCCGCAATCGAGGACTGCGATGTGGCGTTTAGTGTCATGGAGACCCCCTCGAAGCGGGATATCATCCGTGAACTCTGCGATTCGGCTCACAAACACGACATCAAAATCGACCTCTATTTCTCCAACACCGACTGGTACGACGCGGACTTCCGGCCCTACGGCAGGAGTCCCATGCAGACGCCGACTTCAACCGAACGTAAGGCCGTGGAGCAAGACCAGAAGCGTCCCGCCACCATCTTCACCGAACCCACGGCCGCCGACCGACGCGAAATGATCGATCGCCACCGAGCGCAGCTGAAGGAGATCCTGAGCAACTACGGCAAAGTCGACATGGTCTGTCTCGACATTCAACTGGGGGCCGCAGACTGGCCGGAGTACAAGCAAACCATCAAGGAACTGAGGACAATTCAACCCGATGTGATGTTTCGAAACCGCGGCATTGGCAACTACGGCGACTTCTACACGCCCGAGCGGACCATTCCGCGCGGCAAGGTCGACAGCCCGATGCCCTGGATGGTGATCTACCCCCTCGGCAAGAACTTTTCCTATGACGCCACGGCCGCGGACTACAAGGGGGCGTCCTGGGTGGTGAGCCACCTCGCCGACACGGTCGCCAAGGGCGGCAATTTCGAAATCGGGATCGGCCCCGACGCAACCGGCGCCTTTCATCCGACGGCGATCGCCCAGTTGAAAGAAGTGGGAGCGTGGCTGAAGACCAATGGTGAAGCGATCTTCAACACCCGTGCGCGGAATGGCTCGCTATGGGCGGAAGGAGACGACGTTCGCTACACCGCAAGCGATGATCACACGCACGTCTACGCAATTGTTACCAAGCGTCCCGCAGCCACCGCAACGCTGACGGGATTCTCTCCCACGGCCGGTTCAAAAGTGACGCTGCTGGGATACGAGGAGCCCCTCGAGTGGAAGTCCTCCAACGGCGCGACGGAAATTCATTTCCCGCAGGCCGCTAAAGAATCGTTAGCCTATGTACTCAAATGTGAATCGGCACAACAGGAATGATTGGCAATAAAAGCGGGCGAAGGGGGTCGAACCCGATGCAATACCGCAGCTTTCCGAGAGAAATCAGCATGTTTCGAAACCCGGCGCAGCGAATGCGTCAGTAGCACTATCCCTGCCAGTCGCGGCCGATACAAACTTGCAGACGGTAATTGACGCTTGGCCGGCACTCCCCACCGCTTTGAGATCCGGCATCATCGCGATGGTCAAGGCCGCGACTGGCGACACACCCACCGTATCCCACCGAATAGAAACGGGAGAAACCGTATGAGCGAAACTTCGTCTGAATCCAATGGCCAAGCTGAGTACGTTCGCTCCGAGGGCGGGCGCTTCTCGCTACCACTAAGAGTGAACGCCAGGTAGTTCTCGATCGTACTTCCCACTTTTTGACTTTTCAGGTGCTCAACGACGTCGAGCAGGTCCATCCGGATCATGGAACCGAACTCACGTTCCATCGCACGCGTGAATCGGCTGCTGAAACATGCTGATCCTGGACCCAAGCGAGTGCGAACGCCATCACCTGCGCCCAATCGTCGGGGATGGCGGCTTCGGTCTGCTGCCTCGACGGCTCCGGAGCAAAGAGAGTTGGCGGATCCAGAGTGCTCATTGGCGCGTGTCGCCCTCTCGCATAATCCCGGCGTTGTCGGCAGCAGTCCTCGTTTCCTGCATCGAGGGAGACGCATGACTTTATTTGAGAGGACATTTAAAGTGATGTTTGCAGGAAAGGCGAGACCTAGTGGCCCCGCTACGAAGTCGTGCAAGAAATTGAGGCCACGTGTTCGGCGTACCATCGTCTCATCCGCTCGTTGGTCCAGGTCCACTGGAACGGATGAGCATACCGCCGATTGTACTCGTCGGACGCGGCAGTTACATGGTCGATGAAATGCTGGCGATCTTCCCAGGAGCCGCGGCGAAGGTAGTGCAAGCCGAAGTTGTCGACCAGCAACTCCGCTTGGTTGAGCCATGAGGCGTGAGCGGGGGTAAAGCGGGGCCGCCACCAGTGATGACACTGGGCCCAATACGCGGCGGTCTCGCCCGAGGTATGACTGGGATCTCCGTCCTGAATCAAGAACACTCCGTGAAGACCGCGATGGCGGCTGCGGAACCTTCGCAGTTGTTCGATGTAATGTTCGGCATCCTTCTTTGCCACCACGGCGGACTCCATCCGTCCGCTATGGAGGATCAGGAACAGGAGCAGATTGACGGTCCCATGCCGGGTGTACTCAAACTCCTGCTGCTCAATCGAGCCGGGAATGGCTGGCCGGATCGGCTTTCGTTCCAGGACCTGGTGGTTGGGGACTTCGTCAACCGCGACGGTCCAGACGCCCAGGTGGGCCAAATGGGCCGCTTGGGCATAGCACCAGAGCACTTTTTCCGCACGCTGCTTAAACAATGGATCGAGTCGGGCGGTTCGCCAGTACCGGGTGCGATGCGGTTGCAAGTTCACGTCCTGCAGGATTCGCCGGACCATACTGGGGCTGATGGTGTCGACGATTCCGTCGACGACGGCCTGATGAGCCAGGTCGGCGCTGGTCCAATGAGTCATGTGCAACCCCTCGGCAATCGGCTCCAGGCAGGCCAACTCGACAATCCGCGCCCTTTGGAGGGGGGGAAAGCTGCTGGGGCCGGCCCGAGCGAGGCTGGTCCGCCAACAGTTGATCAATGCCGCTGCGCTCATACCGCCGGCAGAGTCGCCAGATGGTTGAAGGGTCGCAATGGAGGTCGGATGCGATGGTCGCAATGCATTGGCCGCCCGCGACTGCCAGGACCGCGCGGGCATGCTGCACTTGGAAGAAAGGCCGGCTCCGACTTCGGGAAACGCACTCGAGTGCCCGAACATCGTCTGCGGAAAGAATCAGCGGACAAGGCCTTCGACCGCGCATGGAAAATCCTCCGTGAATAACAAAAAGAATCCATTTACTATCTTAGCACTGCTAATTTCTTGCAGGACTTCGTAGCAGGGCCACTAGTTGTCCTCATCCGTGCGAAAGGACAGCGCAGGCAGTCCGTCCTTGTTGAACAAATTTGCCCATGCCCGGTTGATCGACCATGCATAACGCACAAAGGCTGGCAGCGGAATCTGCGGCGACGACACCAATACAGTGTTGCCCTCGACTACCGCGTCGGCCCAGACGAATTTTTTGTCCGCGCCCGCCAGTGCGAAGCCCTGGAGCTTATTGCCGTTGCGAAAGACAAGACCCTGCCCCACATGCGTGAAGCTCACCCTGACTTTGCCACCCTCCATCTTATGGCTCGCATAGACAGGTCCAGACGTTTCGACGTCCTCGCCGTAAACAGTGCCCAGCGCGACAAAAGCTGCGCGCGCACCATAACCAGATTTGTTGAAAGGGTGCAATCCGGAGCCAAGATCACTGCTCTGTACCATGAAGGTATGGGGAACAGAGGCGATCCGTTGAAACATCTCAATGCTCGCTCCGTCGTCGGGCACTTCCGGGGGAAGAGGGGAAAACTTATCTGCAAAGGGGGCAAAAACCGTGTCGTGGTAATCGAAGGCGCAGCCTCCTCCACTCGGTTTTTGGATGTAAATGAACGGAAAATCGACGCTTGTTCCTGACACATCCGCCAATTTCCACTCCTGTCGCCAACTCTGGATCAGCACTCGCATTAAAGTAACCTGATCAACCCCGGGGAGATCGGTCCCACTCTCACCCTGATCCCACAAAACACCGCGAATGGCGTAGCCCAAAAATGGCTTGATCAACTGGTCGTGAAGTTCACCCACTCGGGCTCCCTTCAAATCACCGGGACGTACCGGCGGAAACGGCTTATACGGAGCCTTGTGAATCTTTTTTTGCTCTTCGGGCAATTCATTCCAGGCCGCCATCGCTACGTTATACTTTTGAAGGTCAGACGCGTATTTCTGATCTGCCTCCGCCAAAGCTGCCGGCTCAGACGCTTTGGCGATCTCCTCTTGGCAGGCAGGGTCCTGGCGAATCGCCGCCTGGGTGACGAAACGTCCAGACGGCATACCTGGCCGGGCGGCCATGATCAAACCGACGGGAACATTCAGTTTTTTGTTCAAAGAAAGACCGAAGGACTGAAGAAGCGCGGAGAAGTTGATCAGGTTTCCCGGAGTGGCTGTTATCCAGCCTTTATCACCCGTGTTAATCATTCGAATCTGAGAATACGGACCCGCATTGATGGCATTCAGCAGGTTGAGATCGCCTCGATATTGGCCAAGATTCGATTTGGAAAAAAAATGACTGGCCGCATAGGCCATGTTGGACTGCCCGGAACCAAGCCAGACCTCCCCGACCAGGACATCGCTGATCGTGATCGTTTTCGTGGTTGCGACGGTCAGCGTTTCCGGCCCGCCAGCATGCAACGGATCAAGCTTGACCTCCCAGTCTCCAATTCCATCCGCGGTCGCTGTCTTTTCCTGTCCGTCGAATTTCACAACGACCCGTTCACCCGGCTCGGCCGTGCCCCAGATGGGCGCCGCGATACTCCGTTGCAAAACCATGTGATCGGAGAAAACAGAAGGGAGTGTGAGTTCGGCCGCGCGTGCGGACGAGCACATCATCAACAGGAAAGGGATGAGAAATCTCGGCTTCATGATCAACTGTTTTAGAAGGAGTTTCAGCAGGATGGATGTTTGCCGTAGCTGTCGTACGCTGATAGGAAATTTGATTCTGCGAGGGCGTATGGGGGGTGAGGGGTTTTCTGTCCAAGTTTGAGCGTCAGTTCTTGGAGGCGTGGCAGTGCGGAAATCGCGATGGAGACAATCATCGTGAACGCAACGAGAATCGCATAGAAGCCAGGGCCGATCCGATCCGCGATAAGAAGCCCCGTGAACAGCACCAGGCATCCGATACCCGTGGCGGCTGCGACCGATTTCTCATTCCATTTCATGTTGGCAGTATACCTCCCGGGGGAGGGCATGTCAGATGCCGTAAGGTAGACCCGTCGCCGCTGCTCAGCTATCCTCGCCACGCATGAAGGGCAAACCCTTCGCGCTCGTCGATACCCGCGTCATCTGCTGCGGCGACAATCTCGATCAACTCGGCAAGCTGCCAGAGAAGTGCGTTGACCTCGTTTACATCGACGCGCCGTTTAACTCGAATCGGAACCTACGAAGTCTTTTGGGGAGAGACGAAAGAGAAGCGGTCATTCGACGACCGGCACGAATCCACCCAGGCGTACATCGAGTACATGCGGCCAAGGTGCGTGGAACTACACCGCGTTCTGAAAGATACCGGCAGCTTCTATTACCATTGCGACCGGCACGCTTCGCATTACGTCAGGTTGCCGCCGCCCATCCGGACATCGTTCGGAAAATCGAGCACATCATGCTCGCGGACCACACGCCCTCCCCGCACTACACCACCCCGGAGCAATCCGAGAAAGTCACTAAAAAACCGAAAATGGAAAAGAATGGCGCGTCGCTTGGTGAGCTGTTGAATGAAGACAATACGGACTCCGTACCCAGTGAAAAATAAGAACAGCATGAGATATTCCATAAATGGCAGCCTCGCCGCTCTGCTGCCGAGGCCATTGTCCGGATTTCCGGACGACAACCAGCCGCCTGCGATCGCCAAGATCGATTTACACGGCGTTGAGGGTATCACCCCAAAGCTGCGATGATCGAGCACGAATGGCGCTACCAACGCCACTGACGATTGAACAACGAACGCTCGAAGAAAGCATTCATGACCAAAAACGTAAGCCATCATTCAGATAAGCAACCCCTTGCAGGCAGATGGCAGCAGTTGCGCGGTACCGTTCTGCTGCCTGCGACCTCGCTGGTTCTCGTCGCGGCCTACCTTCTGACATGGACCGTTGTTCATACCAAAGCAGACACGGCCCCGGCCATCAAACCGAACGTTCTATTCATTCTCGCCGACGACATGGGATACATGGATATCGGCGCGAACAATCCAAAGACGTTCTATGAGACACCGAATATCGATCATCTTGCCAAAGACGGCATGCGCTTCACATCCGGATACGCGGCCTGCCCGGTTTGCTCCCCCACTCGCGCCAGCATTCTGACAGGCAAGTATCCGCCCCGCACCGGAATCACCGAATGGATCGGCGGAGCAGAGCCCGGCCCCCGGTACCGAGGAAAACACAAACTAATACCTGCTCACTATCAACAGTACATGTCGCTGTCGGAGACAACGCTCGCCAAGGCGTTTAAGGATCAGGGCTACGCGACGTTCTTCGCCGGCAAATGGCATCTGGGCGACAAGGAGATTTATTGGCCGGAACACCAGGGTTTCGACATCAATATTGGAGGCCTCGGCTGGGGCCATCCGAAGACGTATTTCTCCCCCTACGGCAATTCCAAGCTGCCCGACGGGCCAGTTGGGGAGAATCTGCCGCACCGCCTTGCGCAGGAAACCATCAAGTTTATCGAAGAGCATCACGACAAACCGTTTCTCGCCTATTTGAGTTTTTATTCCGTCCACACTCCGCTGGAAGCACGCAAAGATTTGATCGCAAAATATGCGGCCAAGGCGAAAACACTGCGGGAGTCCGGTGCGGAGTTTGGACAGGAAGAAAAGAGCCAGGTGCGCCTGGTGCAGAATCATGCCGTTTATGCCGGGATGATTGAAGCGATGGATTCGGGCATCGGCGACGTATTGGGAGCACTGGACCGGCTGGGTCTCGCCCAGAATACGATCGTCATCTTTACATCGGACAACGGCGGTCTCAGCACAGCCGAGGGATCGCCCACCAGCAACCTGCCGCTGCGGGGCGGGAAGGGCTGGCTTTACGAGGGCGGAATCCGTGAGCCAATGATTTTCCGCGTGCCGGGCGTCACGAAGCCCGGGACCGTTAATGACACGCCAGTGATCTCGCCTGATTTGTTCCCAACTCTCCTGCAACTGGCCGGCTTGCCGCTACAGCCCCAGCAGCACGTGGACGGCGTAAGCCTGGCGCCACTGCTCTGCGGCGGCAGCGTCCAGCATGGTCCGCTCTTCTGGCATTACCCGCACTACAGCAACCAGGGTGGATCGCCCGGCAGCGCCATTCGCGATGGAGATTGGAAGCTGATTGAGTGGTACGAAGACGGGAAGCTGGAGCTGTTCAATCTGCACGACGACATCGGCGAAAAAAACAATCTCGCCGCCACCAACCCGAATAAAGCCACCGAACTTCACGACAAGCTCGTCCAATGGCGCAAGGACGTCGGGGCAATTATGCCGACACCCAACCCACAGTACTTTGGCAAAGCCCTGGATGCGCCAGAACCTAACCCACCGGCTCACGTCGAAGAATAACAAAAAAAATTGGACATGAAAAATCACCGCGATGGTCAATGCTGTCGCGGGAGTGGTCGGCGTGGGGCAAGCGGGTCGGCGCGGCTGAAGAAGTTCCTGGCGCCACCATCGACGGGGTGACGAAGGGAAAGCCGGCGGCGGAAAAAAAAGAAACTCCCGATCCCTGATTCCCTCCTTTGCAACAAACACGGATCTATGACTGAGATATTGTCACGTCGTTCTGGTGTTTTTACCGGACAGAGGCGGTGCAAATGACAAGCTTGATGTGCAGTGCGATTTCCCTGCGTCGGGCGACGCTTGCGATGGCGCAAAATCTGAAAATAATTGCGCAAAATTGGAGGTCGGCGAGCTGGTTCTGTTGCTATCTATAAACGCACGAAAACGGATGTCCGCGGGCGAGCGGGTGAAATAGCAGGATCACTCAATGAACTTCCGATCGTTGAAACTGGGGGGCTTCATTCTCCTGGCATGCTGCTGCATCGATGCAGTCTGTGCGGGCTCCGCGGATGCGCAGGCGGCTGGCAGCCCGCTCGTATCGCTGAACGGCCAATGGCAATTCACGATGGATTCATCCGTTGCCGCCGGTTCGGATGCAGGCTGGGATTCGATCACCGTGCCGGGGAACTGGGACACGCTGCCGGCCTATCGCACGCACAAAGGGAGCGGCTGGTATCGACGCACTTTCGCGCCTCCGCCGGAATGGCGCGGGAAACACGTCAGCATTCGGTTTGGTGCGGTTTCGCAGGAGGCGACTGTCTGGTTGAACGGCGCGAAGCTTGGTTCTCACCAGGGCGGGTACACGCCATTTGAATTCGATCTCACTGGCACCGTGAAGTGGGACAGCCCAAATGTCCTGCTCGTGGAGGCGAATAACGCCCCCCACCGCGGGGCGTGGTGGTCCTGGGGAGGAATCAGCCGGGAGGTGACGCTCATGGCCAGCGGCGATGCGCGGCTTCTCTGGCAGCATATCCGCGCCGAGCCAATCCTTTCCGAAGGGCAGGCGAACTTGTCGGTGGACTGGAAGGTGCTCAACCAGAGTGACAAGCCGCTGGTGGTATCGATTGCGGCCCGAATCGATGGCGCGGCGGAGCCGAATCTCTCGGCAACTGCGACTATTCCAACCAAAGCAGAGCAGATCATCCAGGCGCACTGCAACATGTCGAAGGATCGGGTTCGGCTCTGGGATTTTGATCATCCGAACCTGTACGCATTGACGTCGAGCCTGTCGATCGGGCGGGATGTGGTCGATGAGAGGACCGATCTATTCGGAATTCGCAAAATCGAGGTGACCAAAGACGCGCTGCTGCTGAACGGGGAGAAGGTGCGCCTGTGCGGTTTCAATCGCGTCGCCGACAGCAACACCACGGGCAGTACCGAGCCCGATGAACTGGTTCGGCGCGACATCGATCTGATGAAATGCGCGGGAGCCGATCTGGCGCGCCTGATGCACCACCCGCAGGCGCCAAACCTCCTGAACTATCTCGACGAGAAGGGAATGCTGATCTTCTGTGAGATCCCGGTCTGGGGCAAAGAGGATCCCAATATGAAGCCCGACGATCCGCTTGCGCGGCAGTGGATGCGCGAGATGATCGAACGAGACTACAACCATCCCTGCATCATCGGCTGGAGCATGGGCAACGAGCTGACCCACCATGACGCCTACGTCCGATCGATGCTCTCCTTCACGCGAAAGGAACTCGACCTGAGCCGGATTCTCACGTATGTCAGCAACAGCGGACTTCAAAAAGACTACGGCCCCGCGAACGATCCGATCTCAGCCAGCGAAATCCTTCTCCACAATTACTACGGCGGAGCGCCGGGAAAGGCGGCGGAAATTCTTCACGCCAAGTGGCCGGATCTGCCAATCTTCTTTTCCGAGTTTGGCGCGCGTCAAATCGGCGCCGCCAGCGATGCGACGATCCCCGGCCTCGAGAAGACGATGGCTACGCTCGCGGGCCATCCGTACGTGATTGGCGTGTCGATGTGGACGTTCAACGATTATCGCAGTGACTACAGGGGTACTCCTGCTTCAGGGAATCGGGAGTGGGGTGTTGTTGATGTGGACCGTCATCCCAAGGCGGCCTACCAGCAGGTGCGCAGGCTGTTCAGCCCCGTGCATTCACTGACTGTTGTCAACGGCGTCGTCAAAATTGAGCCGCGCGGCACGGATGAAATCCCCAGCTATTGCCTGCGCGGATACAAGCTGAAGTGGGACGGCGGCGAGATGAATGTTCCTGACCTTAAGCCCGGAGACGCTGCGTGGACAGCGTCGATCCTGGCACAAACGGGGCCCGGCACAACAGAGGTCACGCTGATGACGCCCACGGGGTACGCCGTGGCGGATTCAACTGAGCAGTTGTCCCCTCACGTGCGCGTTTCGCGGGAAGTGCATCCCGCAAATGAGGCGCACCGGTGATCGCGGAGTCCCTGACAAATCCTCGGCCAATTGAATCCGAAGCTCCCCGCGATGGTGCGCTTCCAGCAACGCGCTGGCTGATTGTCGGGCTGCTCTTCTTTGCCAGCGTCTTGAACTACGTCGATAAGAATACGTTTGCTTTGCTGGCGCCGACGATTCAGCATGACCTCCACTTCAGCGACCAGACATACGCCGCGATCCAGAATGCGTTCCAGATCGCGTACACCATCGCCCTGTTGGGCTCCGGTCTCATCGTTGATCGCTTTGGAGCCCGGCTCGGCATGGCGCTGTTTATCGGTTGGTGGTCGATCGCCAACGTCATGACCGCCTGGGCGAGGTCGGTCAGTTCACTGGGCATGTTTCGCTTTCTGCTTGGCCTGGGGGAAGCGGGTAACTGGACCGCGGCGCCGAAGACGGTCGCCGAATGGTTTCCCGCCAGGGAGCGCGGTCTGGCGATCGGCATCTACTCGTCTGGCACGCCGCTGGGGATGACTGTCGCTCCATTGCTGATCATCTGGATCGCCGACGCACACGGGTGGCGCTCGGCATTCGTGCTGACAGGCATCGCCGGACTGCTCTGGCTCGTACCCTGGGCAATTTTCTATCGCCCGATCAAAACCGAAATGGTGCGGCGCTTTGAGACGCGCCAGGCAATCAGGATGTCGTTGGATCTGCCTGGCGACGAACCGGCAATGGGCTGGCTCAACGCCTTCTCGCAGCCGGCGGTCTGGTGCCTTCTTTTCGGCCGCATGTTGTCCGATCCAGTCTGGTTCTTTTATCAAAACTGGTATCCGAAGTATCTCGTGACCGCGCGTCACTTCTCGCAGGGGGATATCCGAATCACGTGGGTAATGTTCCTGGCCGGCGGCATCGGGAGCCTGCTGGGAGGGATCATTGCCGGAAGACTGATTCGACGCGGGCAGATACCCAGACGCGCAAGATTGATGACGATGCTGGGGTGCGCGGTCGTGATGCCGCTTTCACCACTGGTGGCCTGGGTGGCGCGGCGCAATGGAGTCTGGCGCTGGCGTCGCTGATTGCGCTGGCGCATCTGGCGTGGCTGACCAACATCACCGCGCTCGTGGTCGACGTGATCCCGTCCAGCTCGCTGGCCACCGTCTTTGGCATCGTCGCGGCCGGAAGCTCGCTTGGTGCGATCTTCATGAACGAATTTGTCGGCAACCTGCTGAAATCAGGCTCTTACAATGCCTGGTACCTGCTGGCCGGCGGACTCCATCCGCTCGCCTGGCTGATCCTGTGGTTTGGACTGAGCGGCCGCAATCCGATATCGCTGAAAGGATTTAAGGCAATGCCATGATCGTGGCCCCAGGGGAACATCAACGCGCGCTCAAAACCATCCATTTGGATTGTGATCTGGCGATCGCCGGCGCAGGGATGGCAGGGGTTTGCTGCGCCATCACCGCGGCGCGGGCGGGAATCAAGGTGGTGCTCGTTCACGATCGCCCGGTGCCGGGCGGGAACGCGTCGTCGGAAGTCCGGCTGTGGATCCTCGGCGCGACGTCGCACATGGGGAACAACAACCGCTGGGCGCGCGAAGGGGGCGTCATCGACGAAATCCTCGTCGAGAACATGTATCGCAATCCTGACGGCAATCCGCTTTTCGTCGATGCCCTGCTTCTGGAGATGCTCGTCAAAGAGCCAAACATCACCCTCCTGCTCAACACCGCCGTCTGTGAACTGGCCAAGCGCGATGCCGACACCATCGAATCTCTCCGCGCATTCTGCTCGCAAAACTCCACGATGTATGACGTTCGCGCGCCGCTCTTCTGTGACGCGTCCGGGGACGGCGTGGTCGGCTTTCTCGCCGGCGCGGCGTTCCGCATGGGAGCCGAGTCGAGCGAGGAGTTTGGAGAGAAATTCGCCCCGTCCAAAGAGTATGGCGAGCTGCTGGGCCACTCGCTCTATTTCTATTCGAAGGACGCGGGAAAGCCGGTGAAGTTTACGCCTCCGAGCTTTGCCCTGACGGACATGACCACGATTCCGCGATTCCGCTGCTTCAACACGAAGGAATTTGGCTGCCGGCTCTGGTGGATCGAGTACGGCGGGCGGCTCGACACGGTGCATGAAACTGAAACGATCAAGTGGGAGCTGTGGAAAGTGGTTTACGGGGTGTGGAACCACATTAAGAATTCCGGAAAGTTTCCCGAGGCGGAGAACCTCACGCTCGAATGGATCGGACAGATACCCGGGAAACGCGAATCACGCCGCTTCGAGGGGGACTACATGCTGGTGCAGCAGGATGTGGTCGAACAGCGCCGCCACCAGGATGACGTCGCCTTCGGCGGCTGGGCGATCGATCTGCATCCCGCTGACGGAGTCTTCTCCGAGCGGCCGGGCTGCAATCAATGGCATACAAAGGGAGTCTACCCAATCCCGTATCGCTGCATGTATTCGCGGAATATTCGCAACCTCTTCCTTGCCGGCCGCATTATTTCCGCATCGCACGTGGCATTCGGATCATCGCGCGTCATGGCGACATGCGCCCACGCCGCGCAGGCGGTGGGAATGGCGGCGGCGCTATGCAAAAACAAAGGCCTTCTGCCGCGAGACATCTCCGGCGCCCAACAGATCCGCGCGCTTCAGCGCGATTTGATCCGCATGGGCCAATACATTCCCGGCCGGCGACTGGAAGATCCCGACGACCTGTGCCGATCCGCGCGAATCTCCGCATCAAGCCAGCTGAAATTGGGTGCGCTTCCTCCCTCCGGCTCAAGAATTGTTCTGACTGATGCGTTGGCGATGATGCTGCCGGTTGCGTGCGGAAAGCTGCCGCGGATGTCCTTCCTGCTGGACGTCGCTCTTGCCACGGAATTGCAGGCCGAGCTGCGTATCGCTTCGAAGCCGGACAACCATACGCCGGACGTGACGCTGTCGCGCCGATCGATCTGCTTGCGCGGGGGAGGAGCAGCCCGTGTGGATTGATTTTGACGCGGACATCGACCATCCGTGCTACGCGTTCGTGATTTTGTGTCCCAACAGGCAGTTGACGGTGCGCGCCAGCGCGCTGCGTGTGACCGGAGTTCTGTCGCTCACGCATGCTGCAAACAAGGCGGTTGCCAGGAGCGCAACCCAGCAACCGCCTGAAGACATCGGCGTGGAGAGCTTTGAGTTCTGGCTTCCGCGGCGTCGTCCCGGCGGGCACAACCTGGCGATGAAGATCGAGCCCGCGATCGATCTGTTTATGCCTCAAAACGTGGTGAACGGAATTGCCCGGCCGACGAACCAGCCCAACGCATGGGTGGCCGATCCGAATGATTCCCGGCCGCACCTCACGATTTCGTGGGACCACCCGCAAAGTATCAGCCGGATCGAACTGACCTTTGATACTGACTATGACCATCCGATGGAATCCGTGTTGATGGGGCATCCGGAGGACGTCATGCCGATGTGCGTCCGCAAATACCGCATTCTCGACGACACCGGCCAGGTGCTCGCAGCTTGTGTTGAGAATCATCGCACGCGCAATACGGTGCGTTTGCAGAGCGCCGCAAGAACGCGGTTTCTGGCAATTCAACTCGAACATCCCAGCGACTCGGTCCCGGCCGCGGTGTTCGAGGTGCGTTGTTACCAGTCGTAGTCCGGCAAGGTGATCCCATGAGATTCAGTCGCCATTTGAGCATCTATCTTGCGCTGCTTCTGGGAGTGCCGCGGACGTTCGTTGCCGCGGGAACCACGACACAGAAGGTCTACCGTGTGATGGCGGTGGGTGATTCAATTACCGCCGGTGGAACCACATTTTCCAATTGGAGATTTGCGCTCTGGGAGAAACTTTACACCGCCGGCTACCTCATCGCATACGTCGGATCGCAAAAGGGGGAGTCGCGCATCGGCACGCTGCTTCATGAAGGTTATCCGGGGAAAAATGCCGAGTTCATCGCCCCAGCGGCGGCCAAATCGTTTCGCGATCACCCGGCGGACATCGTTTTGATTCATGCGGGCCACAACCACAGTGTCGAAGAACAACCGGTCCAGGCAATTGTCAGTGCCACCGAATCGATGATCCGATCGTTTCGCAGGACCAATCCGCGCGTGATCATTTTGCTGGCGCAAGTGATTCACAGCGGGGAGCTTCCCAAGTACGCCTACATACCCGCCCTCAATGACGCGCTGGCACAACTGGCTCAACGACTCGACACGCCACAGCAGCGCGTCGTGCTCGTCGATCAGGCCAAGGATTTTGATCCGGCGACAGACACAGTCGCGGACCGAGTTCATCCCAACGCGGCGGGTGCGGAAAAGATGGCGAGCTGCTGGTTCGCGGCGTTGCAACAGGTGCTTGAGAAACCAACCTGCTCGTATGAGCCGCGCCTTGTGACGTACAAGAAGACAGACGGGCGCGATCTGAAGCTGCACATCTTCGACTCCGCCGGACCCAATGCAGCCAAGCCCCGCCCGGCGATTGTCTTCTTCTTCGGCGGGGCGTGGAAGGCCGGGACGCCGCTGCAGTTCTATCCGGAATGTGCGCACTTCGCCGCGATGGGAATGGTGGCAATCAGTGCCGATTATCGAATTGAATCCAAAGATCACAGCACGCCCTTCGACAGCGTGACCGATGGCAAATCCGCGATTCGATGGATACGCCAGCATGCGCGGCAACTGGGCGTTGATCCCAACAGGATTGTGGCCGCGGGCGCATCGGCCGGAGGGCAGGTTGCCGCCGCCGCGGGCACGCTCCCTGGCCTGGACGATCCCGCCGAGGATTCGGCGATTAGTTCGAAGCCAAGCGCCGAAATACTCTGGTATCCAGTGATCGACAACGGCCCGGATGGCTACGGGGACGTCCGGGTCAAGGCGCGTTATCGGGAGTTTTCGCCCCTGCACAATATTACCTCAACTACGCCCCCCACACTGATATTCCTTGGAACGCAAGATTCCTGCATCCCAGTGAAGACGATCAAAGAATATCAGTCTCGCATGGCCGGCGCAGGAGTACGTTGTGACCTGAAGCTCTTCGAAGGACGAGGTCACCCGATCTACGAATACCGTAAAGGAGACTCGCCCTACCGTCAGCAAATCCTTGCGGATTCGGACGCCTTTCTCGTTTCGCTGGGCTGGCCTATCACTCCCGAGGCATCGACGAATTCGTCGGCGAGAGGGAGAGACGATGTTCACTGACTTGGGAAGGATCCTAGTTTGACGGGGTTGAACCGACCGCGCGTGGTGGTGCTGGTGGATACTTCCACCGGCTGGGGCCGGGGGCTGGTGCGAGGCGTCACCCGCCACGCACGGCTGCACGGCTGGCATCTTCGGGTCGAGCCGCATGGGCAGAGCGAGGCGCTGCGCCCGCCGCACAACTGGACCGGTGAGGGGATCATCGCCCGCGTTTCTTCAGCGGCCATGGCGGCGCAGCTGCGCCGGCTGCGGGTTCCGATCGTCAATGTGTCCGGCATCGAATTTGAAGGGGTGACGCTTCCGCGCGTGACCATCGACCACCGCGCGACGGGAACGATGGCCGCGGAGTATTTCGTCGATCGCGGTTTTCGTCACTTTGCATATTGCGGCTGGGTCAGGTTCGCCCACGTTCATCGGCAATACACCGCCTACGCAGAGGGGACGAAGGGACGCCCCTGCGAATTGTTTCCTCTTGGCTCCCGGAACAGCTCCTCGCACGGCTGGAAACAACAGCAGTCGCAACTTTCCGCGTGGCTCGCGCAACTGCCCAAACCGGTGGCGGTCCTCACGTGGGCACAACAGGGGCTGGCTGTGTTGAACGCATGCGCGTGGGCAAGACTGCGAGTGCCTGAAGAGGTTGCCGTCCTGAGCGGGGACGATGACGAGCTTCTCTACGAAATCACGACGCCTCCACTGTCTGGCATTCATATCCCGTTGGAGCAATTGGGCATCGAGGCGGCGGCGACGCTGGGCCGAATCATGGACGGGGAGAAGACGCCCCAGGAGCCGGTGCTGATCAAGCCGACGCACGTGATCACCCGCCAATCCAGCGATGTGCTCGGCGTGGAGGACGCCGAACTGGAAGCCGCGGTTCGCTACATTCAGCAGCACGCCCCCGAGCCGATCCAGGTTGATGATGTTGCCTGTGACGTGGGCATCGCCCGCCGGTCGCTGGAGCGCAAGTTCCATGATTGGCTCGGCCGCAGCCCCGCCGCGGAGATCCGCCGCGTTCGTCTGGCCCGGGCGACGCAGTTGCTGGCGGAAACGTCGATGCCCATTCCGAAAGTCGCGCAGGCGAGCGGCTTCGGCTCGCCGATGTATTTGGCGTATGTCATCAAGCAAGCGACCGGACTCACGCCGCTGAAGTATCGCCTGCGCATGCGGGCGATCTGAATGACGATCGCTTGCCGGGCCACCGGTTCGATCAAGGCTTGGCTTGGCGGGTTTCCTGATTTCTTTGGCGCAAAATTGCACTGCACTCGACAGGGAGAACGCTACTCTGGGGAATCAAATGCCTCCGTCCCTCCGCCCCTCCGTGCCTGCCTTCTACGTCCCCTTGATTTGTCTGGTTGGAGTCCTCGCGATCAACGTGAGCAGGCCTGCGGCAGCGGCAAAGCCATCCAAGCCCGCAGCCAGGAAACCTGAGCCCTCCAAACCTGTCGCCGTTGTAAAGTTGCCGAGTGAGGTCCGGGCCGAGCGAATCGATGCGGCGATGAAAAAGGCGATCGAGTTTCTCTACTCGCAGAACGGAAACGGTAATTGGGAGGTGGCGCAGGCGAGAGATCCGGCGAATCCGAAGTCCGGCTACAACGGACAGCAATGGACAGGGCTGACCGCGCTGACGGTGTACGCGCTGATCTCCGCGGGCGAACCCGCGGGGGACAAACACATCTCGGCGGCGATCAGCTTTCTGATGGCCCATCCCTCGCAAGGCGTCTACGCCTCCTGCTGCCGCTGCCTCGTCTGGAGCCGTCTGACGCAAACGCCCGCGGTGCGCGCCGCGGGGCAGAAGGATGTCGATTTACTCATCAGCGCGGTCAGGTCGAAGGGAGAGGCCGACGGGCTGATGTACTATTCTCCCTTTAAGCCGGGGGGGGACGACAAGACCGAAGACAAATACGATCACAGCGTCAGCCAGATGGGGGCGCTGGGTCTGAGCGTGATGGTTCCCCTTGGCTACGAGGTTCCGGAGAAGTTCTGGCTCCTGACCGAGCAGGCCTGGCAGAAGCATCAATATGCAGACGGCGCCTGGTCGTATATGTTCAACGGATCGGCGGCCAATCTCGGGCTGCGTACTGCGTCCATGACCGCCGCCGGGGTGGCAACGCTCTTCATCACCCAGAGTTTTCTGAATACGGCCAGCGAATGCAAGGGAGACGCCGACGATCCGCACATCGACAACGGACTGAATTGGCTGGCGAAAAATTTCGCCGACACCTTCGAAGTCAGCCACGAATTTTATAAACAGCACCACGAGGGATATGCCCTGTTTGCCATCTCGCGGGTGGGCGTGGCCAGCGGGCTGCGATATTTCGGAAAAGTCGACTGGTTTGAGGAAGGCGCCGACTACCTCGTGGCCGCGCAACAGCCCAATGGGGGTTGGGATGATACCGGCGCCGCGGGGACGCCATTCTGCCTCCTGTTCCTCGCCTACGGGACGCCCCGGTCCTTTTCGACAAGCTCCAATACCCGACGCCTGCCGAGGCGGGGAAACCCGCGGTCGAGCAGTGGAACCAACGGCCGCAGGATCTGCTCAACTTCGTCGACTGGATGGGCCATCGTCTGGAGACCCGCTTCAACTGGCAGGTGGTGAATTTCTCCTCTCCCGCCGCGGCGCTGCACGATGCCCCGATCCTGGTCATCGAAGGCGGCAAGCCGCTCAGTTTCTCTGAGCCGGAACGCGCCAAGCTCCGGCGATTTGTCGAAGATGGCGGAATGATCCTCGGCAACGCCGACTGTGATAAGAAGGAATTCACCGACAGTTTCCTCAAGCTCGGCAGCGATCTGTTCCCCTACGAATTTCGCGAACTCCCCCCAACGCACCCCATCTGCGCCAACGAGCAATACCACGCGGCGAAGTTCCAGCGTCCTGCCCGGGTCCTTGGACTTAGCAACGGCGTGCGCGAGCTGATGCTGCTGCCCGAAGAGGATTTGTCCCGGGCGTTCCAGCACCACAATGATGCACTGCATCCGGAGTCATTCCAATTGCTGGCCGACATTGTTCTCTATGCCAGGGATACGTCCGGGTTGGAACGCAAGGGGAAGACTTATCTAGTGACGGAAAATCCCGCCGCGCCGATCGATCGCACCATCAAACTCGCGCGGTTGGAATACGGGGGGAACTGGAACCCCGAGCCGGGCGGGTGGCGCCGGCTGACGGCGATTTTGCACAACACCGAGAAGATTGCGCTGCAGGTGGAAGACGTCAAAATCGGCGAGGGAAAGCTGACCGCTCCGATTGCGCATCTGACGGGAACGGCTGCGTTCAACCTCACCGACGCCCAGCGCCAGGATCTCAAAAAGTACGTCGTTGGCGGCGGCACGCTGATCATCGACGCCGCCGGCGGCTCAACAGCGTTTGCGGATTCCGTCGAGCAGATGCTGCAATCCACGTTCGGGCTCGATACTCAGCAGATCGCATCGCCGCTCGATCCGTCCTCGGCGGTCTATCAGCAGCCCGGGCGCGTCGTGCAGGAGGTGCAGTATCGTCAGTTTGCCCGCCAGCGCCTGGGCCACGCGAAGATGCCGCGGCTGCAAGGGATCAAAATCGGCGGTCGCCTCGCGATCATCTACAGCCGCGAAGACCTCAGCGCGGGTCTGGTGGGCGAGCCGGTGGACGGAATCATGGGCTACTCCCCGGCCTCGGCGACCGAACTGATGACGCACATCATTCTGTCCGCGCATTAATTGTAATTCAACGCAGAACAAGGTTCGACCGCGGAGTTACCCGGCATATCGGCATATCCCTCTTGGGTTGTCGGCCGAGCGTCGCGAGGCAGCGCTGGGTTGTCCGCGGTCAAACTTCCCGCTCTTTGTATTTCTGCGCGACCATGGGTTGCCGGGTTTGTTGGCGGGTTTTCTAAGAATTTTGCCGCAAAATCCGAGTCCAGTCGGCCTTTTGCGAAGTATGTTGAGTGCTGTTGACTTCTGGCTGTTCGGAGAGGTTGCCTGAAGCAAGAACCAGTTCATTCCTGGCAAATCGTCCCGCGGCTGCCAAGCCGCATCTGCTAACAGAGGATCGAAAATGTCCAGCAGAGGGTTTAAGATGCAGCGTCCCATCAGCGGTGTCCGGTCCCGAAACTCAGCACGGGGGAAATTGCTGCTGGCAGCTGCCCCGGCTTCGGCGCTCGGCGGACGAGCGGTTTGGGCGTCAACGGACACGTGGGTCGGCGATACTTCAGCGGATATGGCCGAAGCCAACTGGACCGGAGCGGCCAATAATCCGCCCATCTCCGGCGACTCCTGGGTCTTCGGGGCCGCTGGCTCCGCGGGCCTGAATCTGAACAATAATCTGACAACCGGCGCGTCTTGGAACGTCGCGGGAATCACGTTCAACTCTGGGGCCGGTGCGTTTGTGATCGGCAACGGAACGACTGTCCAGAACACTGGCGGCAATTTCATCCTCACCGGAACCGTCACGAATAACAGCACGGCCACCGAAACGATCAATAGCCCATTCAGCCTGGGCGGTAATGAGACGTTCAACATGGCCGCCGGAAACATCAGCCTCGGCGGATTGATCAGCGGCACCGGTTATGGAATCGCCACCGCCGGGCCTAATAGACTCACATTCAACAGCACCAGCGCCAGCACGTTCACGGGCGGGCTTGCCGTCAACGGCGACACGGTGGTCGTGGATTTCGCCAACGCGGCCAGCCTCAGTAACCTGCTCAGCAGCAGCAACACCCTCACCCTTTCCGGCGGCATGCTCCGCGTAATCGCCAGTCCCTCCGGCAATTCAACTCAAAGTTTTACCGGAACCCAGATCCTCTCGGGATTGTCCGTCGTGGATACCGCGTCGGGGGTGACGGGGAATAAGACGGCGATGGTTAACGTTGGAAACATGACCGAAGTCACCGGCGGATTGCTGGAGTTTGCCCACGGCGGCGTGGACAAGGCCAGCGGCGTGGCCAGCACCGGAGTTGCATCCTGGGCGATTCGATGGCCACGTGGGATGGGTCCCCCCAGAACAATGTCCAGGAGAGATGGAATGTCTTGGACACCGGCGTCTACTACCGCGGATATTGGTAATTTATCGCAAGTGATCCGGCGGGGGTCTGCCATGAAAAACCACTCAATTCGCATCTCGCTCTTGACGCTGGTGTTGCTCGTGTTGGGGGCGGCTCGTCACGAGGATTCCGCGTCGCCGGGCGCGATTCTGCCGCAGGTGACCGATCAGAGCATGGCGGGCTACAAGCTCGTCTGGCACGATGAATTTGACGGCGACAAGCTCAACGCCGCGGAATGGAACTACCGCACCGACGCGCGACACTGGAGCGTTCAGAAGCCGGAAAATGTATCGCTGGGCGGAGGAATGCTGCACCTTGCTTGCAGAAAAGAGGAGGCCGGAAAACTGCATTACACCGGCGGTGGGATCATCAGCAAAAAGGCATTCAAATACGGCTACTACGAATCGCGATTCAAGGTGCCTCCCGGCGGAGGATGGCATACCTCATTCTGGATGATGCACTACGAGGAACACGGGGCGAAGAGCGAGCCTGTCGACGCCGTGCAGGAACTGGACGTTTGCGAGAATGATTCGCTTCGGCTCACCGATTACGGCGTCAATGTTCATCAATGGATCCCCAAGCCTCACCAGGTGATGGGGCACAAGACCGTTAAAACACCCGATCTCTCCGAGAACTTTCACGTTTTCGGCTGCGAGTTCACCGCGAAAACCGTGAAGTATTTCTTCGACGGCAAACTGGTGCAGACGGTTGATGCCACCAAATTCCCGCATGGGGACCAAAACATCTGGTTGACCACCATCGCCTCCGGTCTCGGCGGCGCAAAAAAAGTCGATGACGACAAGCTTCCGGCTGAGTGCAATACGACTACGTCAGATTTTTCGCCAAAGAATAAATGAACTTCATGCAATTCACCAAAACCTGGCGTCGTGGCGTTGGTGCAATGGAATGCACCATGCCGAATTCGCAATTTCACAAACGAATATTGGATTTGTAATCAACTACATCGAAACCACACGCCGCAATTTCGCCCGTCTTTCAGGCGCCGCAGTGATCGCCGGGCTGCTGCCGGGCCGTTTGCTGAACGCGGCCGAGGGTGTCGCTCCCGGGAGAAACTCCAATCTGATCTTCCTCGAAGCCGAGCAGTTCGCCGACACAGGCGGCTGGGACACGGATCGGCAATCAATCTGCCGCAGTGAGCTGAGGAAACCCGAAGATTCCTTCGAGCTGGTACATGCGCGTGACGACGCCGCAGTGTCCCGACAGCGGCAAGGACGTTCAGTCTTATGCTGCCAGGCGATCCGAATTCCGGAGCAACCAACTGAACTGGCGTGAGGTATGTCAAGGAATCCATGAGCGGGACGTGCAGCGGATGGCCGTCAGATCCTGGTGGAGCTGATCGATGAAAACACGTGAAGTTTGGCGTTGCGGTGTCGCATTGATGGCAGTGGCCTGCGCCCTCATCGGCGCCACCCGCGCAGGGGCAGGCGCCGATCGCCGTCAGCGGCCGCTACCCCGAGCTGGCGACAATGAACCACCAGAATGAGTGCGGCACCGGCGCGGTGGTCAGCTGGGCGGATCGCCTCTGGGTCATCACCTACGCCCCGCATCAACCGCTCGGAAGTGACGACAAACTCTACGAAATTGACGGCAACCTGCGCCGCGTGACGCGCCCGGAAAGCGTCGGCGGAACGCCGGCCGACCGGATGATCCACGCCGAATCCAA
Organism: uncultured Phycisphaerales bacterium; assembly: GCA_963758525.1. Classification (GTDB taxonomy): domain Bacteria; phylum Planctomycetota; class Phycisphaerae; order Tepidisphaerales; family Tepidisphaeraceae; genus JBBSDP01. The sequence continues at coordinate 252,854 of CAVWVQ010000005.1, read as the reverse complement.
CCAACTGATCATCGGTCCGTATTTCATTGACGCGCAGCGGAACGTGCGCGCGCTGCAGCCCAGCCAAATGCCCGCCCGGCTTACTGCCGCGGCACGCGATCTGAGTGATCCGGCGAACAAAGTGTACATCTATGACATGGAGGGCGCGCTCTTTGAGGTGGATGTTCACACGCTGGCAGTGAAGACACTTTTCGCGCGGGCTGCCCCCGGTCACCACGGCAAGGGCGCCTACACCGGGCAGGACCGGCTGGTCGTCGCCAATAACGGGGACGGGAACCGCAACCCGGCAATGCCCGCCGCCACTGATCCCGGATACGACGATGACCCCGAAGCGTGCGGCGTGCTCGCCGAGTGGGACGGAAAGAAGTGGCACATCCTGGAGCGGCGCCAGTTTACCGACATCACCGGCCCCGGCGGCCTGACCGGTTCTCCCGACGATGCCAGTCCCCTCTGGGCGCTGGGGTGGGACAAACGCTCGGTCATCCTCGAGCTTCTCGATGCCGGCCAATGGCGCCAATACCGCCTGCCCGTCGCGGATTATTCGTATGTTTCCAAAAATGGCTGGTATACCGAATGGCCTCGCATTCGCGAGGTGACCGGCGGCCATTACCTGATGAACATGCACGGCCAGTGGTTCGATTTTCCCAGGACCTTCACCGCCGCGAATAGCGGTGGGATTCGCCCGCTGGGATCCTATCTGAAAATCACTGGTGATTTTTGCCCATGGAAATATCAGGGAAACGATCGGATCGTTTTTGGCTGCGACGACGCCTCGTTGTTGGGAAACCCCCTGTGCAGCCAATCCGTCTCGAACCTCTGGTTCACCAACTGGGAGGATCTGGTCACTCACGGAAGGCCGGCCGGATTCGGCGGACCGTGGGTGGACGATCCGGTCAAGGCCGGTGAGCCTTCGGCGCCATATTTGATCGGCGGGTATCGCCAGCGGATGGTTCATCTGGCTCACAACTGTGATCAGCCGGTCACCTTCACGTTCGAATCTGATGTTGATGGCCGCGGACGATGGGTCGCGGACGAGTCGATCACAGTGCCGGCGCACGGATATGCGTGGCACGTGTTCCCCGATACGTTTACGGCGCAGTGGGTCCGCGTGAAAACCGACCGCGATTGCCCGAAGGCGACGGCGTATTTTCACTATGGCCCCGGTGGGGGAGCTGTCACGGATCCAGCGATGTTTGCTTCACTGGCCGACGCGAAAGGCAGCGAGGCCTGGCACGCGGGGACGGTTCGTCCGATGGGGCACGATAAGGGGACACTATGGTACGACTCGATCGCCGTGGATGCTTCCGGCGCTTCGGCCGCTGCGACGGCGTTTGAGATCACGCCCGACCTGCATGTCCGCCCGTACAGTGGTCCCGCCCTGGCTGAGCCCAAATCCATCGGCGTGGGACAGCAATACGTCGTTCATCTCGACGATGCGTCGGTCGTGATCGAAGACGGTAAGGGACGTTACCGCCTACCGATTTCCACAACGTACGATCACCTCGGCCTGTCGCCGCGGCTGATCCGCGAATGCGTGACCGAGCGTTTTCTCCTCAACGCCGGTGGATCATTCTTCATGGTGCCCTACCCGAATGCGGGCGGTGCTGCACGGATCAAGCCGGTCTGCACGCATGACAAGCGGATCACCGATTTTTGCTCATGGCGCGGGCTGATGGTCCTGGCCGGCACGCGCGATTCCGCCATGCCCGACGGCCACTATTTCGCCGCGCCGGGCGGCGGCGCGGGAGTGTGGCTCGGGGATATCGATGACCTCTGGAAACTCGGCAAGCCGCGCGGCCATGGCGGACCCTGGCTTCGCTCGACTGTGCGGCCCGATGAGCCGTCCGATCCCTACCTGATGGCGGGATATGACCGCAAGAGTCTGCGACTATCTCACGATGCTGACGGCCCGGTGCAAATCAGCATTGATGTGGATTTTCTCGCCAACGGGTCGTGGGTTCCCTTTCAGACGTTTGACGTCCCAGCCGCTCAAACCGTCAAGTTCGATTTCCCCGCCGGCTACTCGGCCCAGTGGATGCGGGCCCGGTGCAACAAGGCTTGCGCGGCGACCGTGCAATTGACCTATGAGTGATTGGTCTTTGCGGTTTCAACGACGGCCGCCTGCCCCGCGCGTTCATCTCCTTCGCTTCCCCGACACACCTGCTCCAGTCAGACGAACAAGGCGCAAGACTTCAACTGATCGGCGCGTTTTCCGAGAACTTTCGCGCAAAATCGGAGTGCAACGCAGCGCCAGCGCGGTAGGGTGATTGATGTGGAGGTTATCGCGCGGGAGGAAGCGATTTCGGCGGAGCGTTCAGGAACTCTCCCTGACCAAAAACAGGCGATGAGCAAGACGTGTAACATCATGTTAAATATAAACTTAAAAAGCGGGCGAAGGGGGTCGAACCCTCGACATTCACGTTGGCAACGTGACGCTCTACCACTGAGCTACGCCCGCAGCGTGGAAGAAAGTCTATCGGTCGGCAACGAAGTTGGCAAGAAATGTGCAATCCAAATGTTCATCCAATCGTGAAGCGGGACAAAGGCAACGTGCGATCCGATACGACTGCCTGTTGCGGGAAACGAAGACCCACGGATGGCAATCCGTTGGCTTTCGGGAGCGTTCGGGGTGAGCGTTACAAGCCCACAATGTTGAAGCCGGAATCGACGTAGATATTCTCCCCGGTTACGCCGGAGGAAAGGTCACTGAGGAGATAGACGGCGGTTTTGCCGACTTCTTCGCCGGTGATGTTGCGATGGAGCGGGGCTTTTTTCTCCATGTGAGTGAACATCTCGTCGATCCCGCCGACGGCCATGGCGCTGAGGGTTTTGACGGGGCCGGCGGAGAGCGTGTTGACGCGGATTTTTCGGCCGCCAAGGTCAAAAGCCAGGTAGCGGGCGGTCGCCTCCAACGCGGCTTTGGCCACTCCCATCACGTTGTAGCCGGGTATCACTTTTTCACTGCCGAGATACGTCAAAGCGATGATGGAACCGCCTTCTGACATCATCGGAAGCGCGGCACGGGTCAGGGCGATCAGGCTGTACGCGCTGATGTCGCATGCCTGCTTGAAGACCTCGCGCGGGGTGCTCGTGAAATTGCCGGCATCCTTCTTGAGATAGGTGCGGTCGGCAAAGGCCAGGCAATGCACCAGGAAATCGATCTTGTCGAAACGCTCCGTGGCGGCGGCGAAGAACTTCTCGATCGACTCGTCGCTGCCGACATCGCAGGGGTGCAGCCATTCGTCGGGATATCCCGATTCCTCCATGGCTTTGCGAACACGGCGCTGGGATTTTTCGATGTTGTCCATCGGCAGAAAGCCAAAGCCGCATTTGGCGCCGTGCTGCACCGCAGCCGACGCGATGTGCGTGGCGATGCTGCGATCATTGGCGATGTTGAGAATCAGTCCTTTTTTTCCGTCGAGTAAGCCCATGGATGCTCCGGTTGAATGTCGCTTTGCGATGAATTTAGTGGAAGCGGGAACGGGAAGCGAGAGTTTGGCCGATGGCAATCGACAAAGCAGCAATCGAGCGATGAGTGCACGACGCTCAGCAAAGCCCGCGCGAGACAAGTAAGCCAAATCAGTTCTGCTGGGGGAGGAGCGAGGCCAGCTCACGTTCGAGAACGGGCAATTTACTCGTGATTATTCCCCAACTGGTTTCATCATCAATTGAGTCATATCCGTGAATGAGGGCGTTCCGAAAGCCGGCGATTTTACGATACTCACTGATTTGCTCGGCAACGGTTCGGTCCAGTTTAATCAGCCGTGCCATGGCCTCACCAATTATTTCAAACTGTCTTTCAACGGCTGAGCGAAGAAGCTCATCCTTCAGATAATCCTCGAATGTTTTTCCCCCGACGAATCGGCCGATCCGCTCAGCGGCGCTCTTCATGTCGAGCAGAAGCTTGGCCGTTTCAAGCGGCATACAGGTTGACCCGTGTGTTGTCCACCGATTGTTTAAAATACGGGTTCTTGATGGCGCGATAGGAAACCAAGTCAATCTTGCGGTGGAACAGATCTTCCAGGTCGATCATCAGGCCCAGATAGCGATCGGCGGCGTTCTCGATCGTAAAGTTGTGGAATTCAACTACAAAATCAAGGTCACTGCGTTCCACATCAAAATCCTCTCGCAGGGCTGAGCCGAATAGGTCCAAGCGGCGCACACCGTACTTCCGGCAAAGCTCAAATAATCGCGGAGATTGGTGTTCGATCAGATCAACCATGACAGCACTTCATCATAGCGTCGCTCACGGACTTTTGTATGGCACTATCTGGCGGCGGCAAAGAAGGCTCAGGATGATTCCCGATTTACCCGGCGCGAGCTCCAGAAAAAACGTCGACCCCTTCCCGGGCGCCGACTCGGCCCAGAGCTTTGCCTGCAACAGATCGGCCGCCTGGCGCGCGATGGAAAGCCCCAGACCGACGCCAGGCTGGCCGTAGGTCTGGCCGCGGGTAAAGGCGGCGAAGAGCTCGGAAAGTTTATCCGGTTCGATGCCGGGACCCTGGTCGATGACAGCCACGAGGCATCCGCCACCGGCAATGGCCTTGGCGGTGACGCGCACGGCGCCGTGTTCGGTGTACTTGACCGCGTTGGAGACAAGATTTTGCAGAACGAGCGACAGGAGCTCGCGATCGGAGTTGAGGACGCAATCGCCATCGACGGCAGATTCCAGCTTGAGACCCTTTTCCTGCGCCTGATAGATGAAATGCGCGACGACCTCATTGCAGAGATTCCTCAGATCGACGCGCGTCTTGTGAACCTGCACCTTCCCCTTGCGGAAGCGCTCGGCATGCAGAAAGCGGTCCATGGTCGCAACCGTCTCAAGCAACGACCGGCGCATGCTGTCGAGATCTTCGATGGTGGCAGCAAGGCGCGTTTCGCCGGCGAGCTCGCGTTTGAGAACCTCAATCATCAGAAAGACACCGTTCAAGCCGCCGCGGAGGTCATGGGAAAGGAACGAGAGGTATTTGCTTTGCGACTCGGTGGCCGCGGAGAGTTCCTGCGATTGATACCGGACGAATGTGAGCACCGATCGTCGCACGCTGACGTCGATACCGGCGTTGATCGCGACGATTTCGTCGATCGTGAGCCTTCGTCCCATCTGCTGAACCACTTCCTCGAGGAGCAGGGGCCGGAGCAGATCGTATTCAAGGAGCACTTCGTTGAGGTTGTAGCTTTGGTGGAAGCGGATGGAGCCGTGCGCTTCACTCAAGGCCAGCAGATCGTCGATGTGTCGCGAACCGGCGCGCTCGAGCGCATCGGCAATCTGCGCCAGGACACGCGGGATGTCATCGCGTAATTGCGTGAACGTCAGCTCGTCGGCCTTGGGGAGTATTTGGCGGACGACCTGCTCCCATCGATGCGTCACGCCCTCCTGACGCAGGCGGACTGCGGCCGCCAGCTCCGGGAACGCGGCGACGGACAGAAGATTTAACGGCGGATCCATCTCGCTCATCGAGAATCCATTTGAAGGCCCAAACGCATCAAAACGATTGACTTGTACGCGATTGTTGTCGCACCGGAGGCAAAATCAAGCAACGCGTGTCATTTCAAAGGGACCCTCAACCCGTTCACCATCGCGCTGGCGTGCGGATTGATGCCTCGGTATACTATTTCGTTTCGTCTGGCGGGCGGAAGGTCCCCCACCATCGAACGGATGATCGGAGCGCCTGCGCCGCGTGGACGCGGGTGATTCATACTTCAATTGGGCCACGCATAACAGAGGTCGGGCAAACGCATTTGCCCCTTACGGTTCCTATGGTCGATTACAACCTGATTCATTCTCTGGGAAATATTGACGCCGAGGTAGACAGTGCTGTTGCCACCGCACTTCCGGACGCCGTGACACGCGACACCGATGGCGCGATGGACATCGATCTCAGCAAGCTCGTCGGCAACGACGAAGTGCAGGACTTCACCCCCGGCGCGATCCTCAAAGGGCGCATCAGCAGTGTGGTGGGCGACGATTTTGTCGTCGAGCTGGGGCTCAAGAGCGAAGGTGTGCTGGATAAAACCGAGTTCGACGAGCCGGAGAACGTCAAGGTCGGCGATCCCGTGAAGGTATTGCTGGAAGATGTCGAGGGGGACACCGGTCTGGTCAAAATCTCCAAACGCAAAGCTGATCGCATCATCAATTGGGAAGCGATCATGAAGTCGAAGAAGGAGGGCGACCCGGTCTCCGGCAAGGTGACCAAGAAGATCAAGGGCGGTCTGCTGGTAGACATCGGCGTTCCCGTCTTCCTTCCTGCCAGCCAGGTGGACATCCGGCGGCCCGGCGAGATCAGCGATTGGATCGGCCGATCGATCGACGCGGTCATCTTGAAAATCGATGAAGAGCGCCGCAACATCGTGATCTCCCGCCGCAAGCTGATCGAGCAGCAGCGCGAAGATCTCAAACGCAAGACAATCGAAGGCCTGACCGTCGGCTCGGTCCGCAAGGGAACGGTCAAGAACATTGCCGACTTCGGCGCGTTCATCGACCTTGGCGGCATCGATGGTTTGCTCCACATCACCGACATGTCGTGGGGCCGGGTGAATCATCCCAGCGATATGCTCAAGATCGATCAGGAGATCGAGGTCAAGGTGCTATCGATCGATAAAGAGAAGGAAAAGATCGCCCTGGGCCTCAAGCAGAAGGACGCCAGCCCGTGGGAAAACATCGAGCAGAAGTACCCGGTCGGCAGCGTGCACGACGCGGAAGTGGTCAACATCATGTCCTACGGCGCGTTCTGCAAACTGGAAGAAGGCGTCGAGGGATTGGTCCACATCAGTGAGATGAGCTGGACCAAGCGCATCAATCATCCCAGCGAGGTGGTCTCGCAGAATCAGAAAGTGCAAGTCAAGGTTCTTGAGATCAATAAGGAGAAGCAGGAGATCTCGCTGGGGATGAAACAAGTCGAGGAGAACCCCTGGGAACGTGTTGCCGAGAAGTATCCGCCCGGCTCGGTCGTCGAAGGCAAAGTTCGCAACATCGCCAACTACGGCGCATTCGTCGAGATCGAAGAAGGGATCGACGGCCTGCTTCACGTCAGCGATCTGTCATGGACCAAAAAGATTGGCCATCCCAGCGAAGTGCTCAAAAAGGGCGAAAACGTTCGCGCGGTGGTCCTCAGTGTCGATCAGGAGAAGCAGCGCATCGCGTTGGGGCTCAAACAGATGCAGGAAGATCCGTGGACGACGGTCATCCCCGCCAACTACCGGCCGGGCATGGTCGTCGCGGGCACGGTCACGAAGATCGCCAACTTCGGCGTGTTCGTCGAGCTCGAGGCCGGTCTCGAAGGTTTGCTGCACATCAGCGAGATCAGCGATCAGAAGGTCGACAAGCCCGAGGACAATCTCAAGGTTGGTCAGCCGGTCGAGGTGAAGATTCTTCGCGTCGACAGTGAGGAGCGGAAGATCGGCCTGTCTCTGAAGCGCGCCCAGTGGGCCGCCGAGGAAGTGGCCCGGGAAGAAGCCCGCTCGCAGCGAGCCGATCGTCGCGGTCTCCGCGGCGGTCTGGAAGGCGGCGAAGAGAGCCGAGGCCTGGGAGATATTCAGTTGAAGGACGAGGAGTAAGCGATCGCGTTCGTGCTCGTTATCTGTCAACGATAATCCCTCCGCAGCGTCGGAGGGATTTTCTTTGGCGATTGCATGACGCTCAAATCTGCATACAGACCGCCTTGGTTTCCGTGTAAAGCTCCAACGCTTCCTTGCCCATTTCCCGGCCCCAGCCGGACTGCTTGTAGCCGCCGAAGGGAAGGGCGGCGTCGAAGACGTTGTAGCAGTTAATCCAGACGGTGCCGGCGCGGATGCGCGAGGCCAGCCGGTGCGCCTTGCTCGTATCGCGCGTCCAGATCCCGGCGGCCAAACCGTAGATGGAATTGTTGGCGGTGCGCGCCACTTCTTCGATGTCTTTGAAAGGCATCGCCGCCACGACGGGGCCGAAGATTTCTTCGCGGATGACTTTCATGTCGTCGTTGGTTTTCGCCAGAACCGTCGGCTCGACGAAGTATCCGCTGTTGCCCACGCGATGTCCGCCGGTGACAAACTCCGCCCCCTGCTCCCGGCCGGACTCGAGGTATCCGGTAACGCGATCGAGTTGCTCCTGCGAAACCAGCGGGCCCATCTGGCACTGCGGATCGAGGCCCGGCGCGACCTTGATCTTCTTCGCGGCCGCCGCGACTCCTTCCACGACGCGATCGTAAATGCTCTTCTCGACGAACAATCGCGAGCCGGCACAACAGCATTGCCCGTGATTGAAGAAGATCGCGCTGGCGGCGCCCGCGATGGCGCTGTCCACATCGCTGTCGGCAAAGACGATATTGGGGCTCTTCCCGCCCAGTTCGAGTGTCACCTTTTTGAGATTGCCCGCGGCGGCCCTGACAATCAGCTTGCCTACCTCGGTCGAGCCGGTGAAGGCGATCTTGTCGACTCCGTCGTGCGCCGCCAGCGCCGCCCCGGCGGTTTCGCCGAAACCGGGGACGATGTTGACCACGCCTTTCGGGAAGCCGGCTTCTTCGAACAACTCGCCGAGACGCAAAGCCGACAGAGGCGTCTGCTCCGCGGGCTTGAGCACGATGGTGCAGCCCGTGGCAAGCGCGGGACCCAGCTTCCAGGCCGCCATCAGCAGGGGAAAATTCCACGGGATGATCTGGCCGACGACACCAACCGGCTCCCGCATCGTGTACGCGTGAAACATCGACCCGGGCATGTAGGGGACCGAGAGCGACAGCGTGGAGCCGTCGAGCTTGGTGACCCATCCGGCCATATAGCGAAACAGTTCCGCGGCCAGCGGAACGTCGGCAGCCTTGGCGACAGCGAAGGGCTTGCCATTGTCGAGTGATTCAAGCTGCGCCAGCTCGTCGGTATGCTCCTCGATCAGATCGGCAAGCTTCCACATCAGCCGTGCCCGCGCCGAGTGCGTCATGGTGTGCCATGGCCCCGACTCAAACGCGGCTCGGGCGGCTTTTACTGCCCGATCGATATCCGCGCGATCTCCCTCCGCCACACGCGCGAGCACTTCTCCCGTCGCAGGGTTGAACACGTCAAACGTCTTGCCGCTCTGAGCCGCGATCCATTGCCCATCGATGAGCATTTTGCGCGGGGTTCCGATGAAATTCTCAACGGGGCGAAGAATCGGGAACGTTGCCAACGACATAGCGTACCTCCAACAATGTGTCCCCCAGCTAAAGGAATGCGACGTCTGAACCGCCTTCAGCCGCCAATGGGGAAACTCTAGCACCAGATTCGATGGATGAGTAACAATTCTCAGAAAAATGTGCGAGAACGTTCCGTCCGATCGCCTGGGGAGTTACTGAAGATTCCGCTCACACAACCGGGACCGCGGCCGGATGTCTGCCGGCATCATGAGGCAGCTTGGATGAACTGGGGTCCGCACCATCAAGTTACCTTCGGATCGTGCCAGGGGCTGTGGCCGGCGGTGATTTGCTGGGCTTCCGCAGGCCCCCAGGTGTTGGGATCGTATTCAAAGAGGGGCGTCGCAGTTCCCAAGACCGGCTCGACCACACGCCAGGCCTGCTCGACGGAATCTTCCCGGGCGAAGAGCGTGGCATCGCCCTTCATGGCGTCGTGCAGGAGCCGTTCATACGCCTCCATGCCGGCCGCGCGGGCGTCCTGGGTCACAGTCAATTCGACTGTTCGTCCCGCGACCGGATCGCTCTCCTCCAAGACCTGCGTGCCCAGCGCGATCGCGATATCGGGGCTGATGCGAAACCGGAAGTAGTTGGCCGGTGATGGCTTCGACGAATAAATCGCCGGGGGCTGGCGAAATTCAACCATCACTTCGGTACACGACACCGCCAGACTCTTTCCAGCGCGGACCAGAAATGGCACGCCCTTCCATCGCCACGAGTTAATCTCAAACCGGACCGCGGCGAATGTTTCGGTGTGCGAGTCCGGCGCAACGCCAGGCTCACTGCGATACCCGCGGAATTGGCCGCGGACGACACGGCTCGGATCCAAGGGAGCCATCGCTTTGAGCACCTTTACCTTCTCGTCGCGAACCGACTCGGCATCCGTCCCGGCCGGCGGCTCCATCGCCAGGTGGGCGACAATCTGCAGCATGTGATTCTGCACCACGTCGCGGATGGCGCCGACCTGGTCGTAAAATGCGCCGCGTCCCTGCACGCCGAAGCTTTCGGCCATGGTGATCTGCACGCTTGCAACATGCTGGCGATTCCAAATCGGCTCGAGGATCTCATTGGCAAAGCGGAAGTAGAGAAGGTTGCGGACGGGGGTTTTGCCCAGGTAGTGATCGATGCGGAAGATTGCCCCCTCTTCGAAATGCGCCAGCAGCGTGCGATTCAGCGCAATAGCAGACGCCAGATCACGGCCGAAAGGTTTCTCGATAATGACGCGGGCGTCTTTGGCGCAGCCGGATCTACCGAGCTGGTCGACAACCAGATCAAAGAGCGCGGGCGGGATGGCCAGGTAGTGCGCGGGCCGCCGCGCGGCTCCGAGCGCCTCCCTCAGCGCGGCGAAAGTCGCCGGCGATTCATAGTCGCCGTCAACATATCGCAACAATTCGCACATCGTTTTGAACGCCGCGGCATCCACGCCGCCGTGCTTTTCGAGGCTGTCGCGGGCGCGCGCCTTGAGCTTGTCGAGATCCCAACCGGCCTTCGCAACGCCAACGATCGGAACGCTGAGCGTGCCGCGTTTGATCATGCATTGCAGCGAAGGAAAGATCTTCTTATATGCCAGGTCTCCGGTCGCGCCGAAGAAAACGAGTGCATCGGAATGCGAAGGAACCATTGCGTTTCTCCTTGGGAGGGAATGTTACCGTTTTATTACTCAAGGAGGGGATAATCGGAAGCCGAGTACATACCGGGCGAGTTGCCGCGAACTGGAGTTGCAATGATTACCACAACGGAGCCGATCATGGGGCGTTTCGCGGTCGAAGTGGATTTGGCCAATCAGGAAGATCTTTTTCGCGCGAGGGCCGGGCTGATCACGCCGGAGCAGGTGCGCCGCGTGCGTGCGCGGAGTCGTTGACAGCGGTGCTACGCGCCTCGTCATTCCGGCAAAAATTGCGGACCAACTCGGGTTGGAAACCAAGGGAAGCGCGAAGGTGCGCTACGCGGACGGCCGCACTGCCGAACGAACGATCGTGAAGGATATTCTTCTCACGTACGGCGGCCGCGAAAGTGTTTTTAGCGCGATCGTCGAGCCCGACCGGGAATCGATCCTGATCGGCGCGATCGTGCTCGAAGAACTGGATTTTCTCGTGGATTGCGTAGGCCAACGGCTGGTGCCGCGGGACCCGAATCAAATTGTCTCCGAGGCAGAATGAAGCCGCGCCCAGCGAGGGCACTCGTGTATCGTTCGATCAGACGCTGCCGGTTGATCGATCGACCGTAGGGCGGGATTCATCCCGCCGCGGTTTGAGATGCTGACAAAATGCGGCGGGATGAATCCCGCCCTACACATGCTAATCCGACGTAAGCCTTTCGCAGGTGGCGATGGTTGCACGTAATTACGTTGACGATTTCCCTGTCTTCAGCTGCCGGTATCGGCGTATCAATGCGTTCGTCGAACTGTCATGCCCGAGTTGGGAATCGGAATCAGTTTGCAACTCGGGGATAATGCGCTGCGCCAACACCTTGCCGAGTTCGACGCCCCATTGATCGAACGAATCGATATCCCAGATCGCTCCTTGCGTGAAGACGCTGTGTTCGTAGAGGGCGACGAGTTTGCCGAGCGTCTCCGGCGTGAGCCGCTGCGCCAAAATTGTGTTAGACGGACGGTTGCCCTCGAACACGCGATGCGGGGCGATCGCGTCGGGCGTTCCCTCCGCCTTCACCTGGGCCAGCGTCTTTCCGAAGGCGAGCGCCTCGCTCTGTGCGAATACGTTCGCCAGCAGGATGTCGTGATGGTGGCCGATTGGGTTAAGCGTTTCCACGAACGCGATGAAGTCGCAGGGAATGAGTCGCGTTCCCTGGTGAATCAATTGGTAGAAGGAATGCTGTCCGTTCGTGCCCGGCTCGCCCCAATAGATCGGGCCCGTATCGTAGGTCACTCTCTGGCCTGAAAGCGTCACTTGCTTGCCATTGCTCTCCATCGTCAACTGCTGCAGGTAGGCGGGGAAACGCTTGAGGTATTGCTCGTAGGGGAGCACGGCAGTCGTTTGCGCACCGAGAAAATTGTTGTTCCAGATGCTCAACAGGCCCATGAGCACCGGCAAATTCCGGTCGAACGGAGCCGTACGGAAGTGTTCGTCCATCTGATGGAAGCCGTCGAGCATGCTTCGGAACGTGTCAGGGCCGATGGCGAGCATCGTGGAGAGGCCGATCGCTGAATCCAAGGAGTATCGGCCGCCGACCCAGTCCCAGAAGCCGAACATGTTGGCGGTGTCGATGCCGAATTCCGCGACCTTCTTGCCGTTCGTCGAAACCGCGACGAAGTGCTTCGCCACGGCTTTCGCGTCGCCGGAAAGACCCTTCAGCAACCACTCGCGGGCGCTCTGGGCGTTGGTCATGGTTTCGAGCGTTGTGAACGTCTTCGAGGAAACGATGAACAATGTTTCGGCCGGATCGAGATCGCGCGTGGCCTCGGCAACATCGGTTCCGTCGACGTTGGAGACGAAGCGGAAGTTGATCCCGCGATCGCTGTAATGCCGCAGCGCCTCGTAGGCCATCACCGGCCCGAGATCCGATCCGCCGATGCCGATGTTGACGATATTGACAATGCGCTTGCCCGTGTGACCGACCCATGAACCGCTTCGAACGCGATTGCAAAATTCGGCCATCTTGTCGAGCACCGCATGCACCTGCGGGACGACGTTCTGGCCGTCTACGATGATTGAAGCACCTTTTGGCGATCGCAGGGCGATGTGCAGCACCGCGCGGCCTTCGGTGACGTTGATCTTCTCACCGCGGAACATGGCGTCGATCCGGCCCCGCAGGCCGGTTTCTTCCGCGAGTTGCAGCAGAAGCTTGAGCGTTGCACCGGTGACGCGATTTTTCGAATAGTCGAGGTAGATGCCGACGGCTTCCGTGGCGAGGCGCTCGCCGCGCGACGGATCCTCTGCGAACAAATCACGCAAGTGAGTCTTTCCCGCGGCTTGGCAATGCGCCTGAAGCGCGTTCCATGCCGGGCGCTCTGTGATCGATTGAGTTTCGAATTCCATGATTTCATCCTTCCGTTGCTGAATGAGCACATCATAGCACCTGGGTAGAGACGGGGTTCACCCACGCCCGATCTGCTTGAGAAACTCCGCCTCGCTGAGCACGGCGACGCCAAGCTCTTTTGCTTTATCCAGCTTGCTGCCGGCGGATTCGCCGGCGATGAGGAAGCTGGTTTTCTTGCTGACGCTGCCGGAGGCTTTGCCGCCGAGTTGCACGATGAGGGCTTCAATTTCGGTTCGGCCCAGGGTCGGTAGTGTGCCGGTGACGACGACGGTTTTGCCCGCCAGCGGCAGCGGCTGATCAGCGGCGCGCTTCGCGAATTTGGGATCGATTCCCTCTTTCTGAAATTCAGCGACGACGTGCCGGCCGGCGGGATTATGGAAGAAATCAAAGACTGACTCGGCGATGACTGGGCCGATCTCGTTCACTTCCGAAAGCTGCTCCTTCGTGGCCTGCTGCAGCGCGTCGAGCGACCCGAAATGCTCCGCGAGCACGTGGGCCACGCGATTGCCGACATGGCGAATGCCCAAGCCGCCGAGCAGGCGGTCCAGTCCGGCGGATCGGCTCTTGCCGATCGCATCAATGACGTTCTGCGCGCTCTTTTTCGCGAGCCGCTCGAGGTTGACGAGCTGATCGAGTTTCAGGCGGTATAGATCGGCGAAGTTTTTCACCAGGCCATGATCGACCAGTGCGTCGGCAAGCTTGTCGCCGACGTGTTCGATGTCCATCTGGTTTCGGCCGCAGAACCAGCGGAGCCGCTCCTTGAATTGGGCGGGACAATCGGGGTTCACGCAGCGGATGTACGGGCTGTCGGCGTCCCGCTCGACCGGCGCGGCGCAGCTCGGGCAGTTTGCCGGCGGCTCGACTGGCCTGGCTCCATTCGGGCGCTTCTCGGGAACGGTCTGTCGCACGTATGGAATCACTTCGCCGGCCTTTTCGATCACGACGGTGTCGCCGATGTGAAGGTCGAGCTTGCGGATCTGATCGATGTTGTGCAACGTCGCGTTTTGCACAGTGGTGCCGGCAAGAAAAACCGGGTCCATCCTGGCGACGGGCGTGAGCGTTCCGCCCTTGCCCACCTGCCAATCGACGGCGCGGACCACCGTCGGCATCTGCTCGGCGGCGTATTTGAAAGCGATCACCCAGCGCGGCGCTTTGCTCGTCGCGCCTAGCCGCGCGCGCTGCGCGAAGGAGTCCACTTTCACGACCATCCCATCGGTCTGGTACGCGAGTTCGCCGCGGACGTCGGCGAAATGCTCGATGCCGGCAATCACCGCGTCAATGTCTTTTGCATGCGTGGTCTGCTCGGCGACCGGAAGCTTCCAGTTTTTGAGCTGCTTGATCCACTGCCAATACGTCTCCAGGTTCAACGGCTCGACCTGGCCGAGTCCGTGCGCAACGAAGCGCAGCTTGCGCGACGCGGTGACGCGCGAGTCAAGCTGGCGCAGGCGCCGGTCGTCAGATTCCGGGGGTTCTTGTAAATCTCCTCGCCGGCGGCTTCGCGATCGGCGTTGAGTTTCTGAAAGTCGCTGTTGAGCATGTAGACTTCGCCGCGCACTTCGAGAACGTCCGGCACGTTCTCGTGCGCCGGCAGACGCAGCGGAATCGACTTGATTGTTTTGACGTTTGTCGTCACGTCGTCGCCGCGCCGTCCGTCGCCACGGGTGGCGCCGAGTACGAGCAGTCCCTGTTCGTAGCGCAGATTCATCGAAACGCCGTCGATTTTTGGCTCCAGCACGTACTGCGGCTCTTCACCAAGCCCCTTGCGCACGCGCGCGTCAAAGGCGCGGACCTCCGCCTCGTCGTAGGTATTATCGATGCTCATCATCGGGACGGCATGCTCCACGGTGATAAATTCGGAAGCCGGTGCACCCCCCACTCGCTGCGAAGGAGAATCCGGCGTGAGCAAGTCCGGATGCGCTTTCTCCAGCTCGATCAGCTCGCGCATCAGCCGGTCATATTCCTGATCGCTGATCTGCGGCCGGGCCTTGTTGTAATAAAGATCGTTGTGATGGTGCAGCTCCGCCCGGAGTCTGGCGATTTGTTTTTCGATTGCTTCTGCCATGCCGTCAGCCCCTCGTTTGCTGAGATCAACTTAGCATGCCGCGGTTCGCCGTAAAAGCGATTGCGAAGGGTGGTTCATGCTTCTAGTTGAAACTGCAGAAGTTTGTCGATGAATGAGGCCCTGACGGTCGAATTTGCTTGACGGATCAGATACCGGTTGCCAAGCTGGAGATTATTTTGACGGATGCTGAAGTTCTTGAAGGCGCCTTGGTGCTGCCCGCCCTGACAACGGGCGGACATCGCTCGAAAGCTGTTGGAAAGCCTCGACAACGAACCGGTCGATGCTGATGCGGATCAGATCTGGGCTAACGAAATCGAATCAAGGGCTCTAGTGGCCCTGCTACGAAGTCCTGCAAGAAATTAGCAGTGCTAAGATAGTAAATGGATTCTTTTTGTTATTCACGGAGGATTTTCCATGCGCGGTCGAAGGCCTTGTCCGCTGATTCTTTCCGCAGACGATGTTCGGGCACTCGAGTGCGTTTCCCGAAGTCGGAGCCGGCCTTTCTTCCAAGTGCAGCATGCCCGCGCGGTCCTGGCAGTCGCGGGCGGCCAATGCATTGCGACCATCGCATCCGACCTCCATTGCGACCCTTCAACCATCTGGCGACTCTGCCGGCGGTATGAGCGCAGCGGCATTGATCAACTGTTGGCGGACCAGCCTCGCTCGGGCCGGCCCCAGCAGCTTTCCCCCCTCCAAAGGGCGCGGATTGTCGAGTTGGCCTGCCTGGAGCCGATTGCCGAGGGGTTGCACATGACTCATTGGACCAGCGCCGACCTGGCTCATCAGGCCGTCGTCGACGGAATCGTCGACACCATCAGCCCCAGTATGGTCCGGCGAATCCTGCAGGACGTGAACTTGCAACCGCATCGCACCCGGTACTGGCGAACCGCCCGACTCGATCCATTGTTTAAGCAGCGTGCGGAAAAAGTGCTCTGGTGCTATGCCCAAGCGGCCCATTTGGCCCACCTGGGCGTCTGGACCGTCGCGGTTGACGAAGTCCCCAACCACCAGGTCCTGGAACGAAAGCCGATCCGGCCAGCCATTCCCGGCTCGATTGAGCAGCAGGAGTTTGAGTACACCCGGCATGGGACCGTCAATCTGCTCCTGTTCCTGATCCTCCATAGCGGACGGATGGAGTCCGCCGTGGTGGCAAAGAAGGATGCCGAACATTACATCGAACAACTGCGAAGGTTCCGCAGCCGCCATCGCGGTCTTCACGGAGTGTTCTTGATTCAGGACGGAGATCCCAGTCATACCTCGGGCGAGACCGCCGCGTATTGGGCCCAGTGTCATCACTGGTGGCGGCCCCGCTTTACCCCCGCTCACGCCTCATGGCTCAACCAAGCGGAGTTGCTGGTCGACAACTTCGGCTTGCACTACCTTCGCCGCGGCTCCTGGGAAGATCGCCAGCATTTCATCGACCATGTAACTGCCGCGTCCGACGAGTACAATCGGCGGTATGCTCATCCGTTCCAGTGGACCTGGACCAACGAGCGGATGAGACGATGGTACGCCGAACACGTGGCCTCAATTTCTTGCACGACTTCGTAGCGGGGCCACTAGCGTATGAGCAGGGGGGACTGAAGGCATTGGATGCAGAACAAGTGTTCATCCGTGCGCGCATTGCTTCGGCGCGACAGGCCTGAATGACCGTTCGATTCTTGCCGGCAGCGGCCGAGAAACTTGATGAGGCGGCGCAGTGGGATGAAGATCGTCAGGCAGGTCTGGGGGATCGATTTATTAAAGCTGCAGCTGATGCTTCGTCGGCAATTGCAGAGCGCCCATCGCTTGCTGCGGTAATCCCTGCATATCGCGGGTCGCGCAAGGTGCGTCGGCGTCTGCTTGATGGATTCCCATTCGCTGTGGTCTATGAGATCCGCGAACACGAGTTGCTGGTGTTAGCCATCGCATATACGAGGCGGCGGCCAGGCTATTGGAGCAAGCGCGGGTCTTGATGCGCTGACGCGAGAGGCAGCCGCCTCTAAACCACCTGCAACACTTCCAGCGCCGCGATCGTGCGCGGATCGAAATCGATCCGCTTCTCAAACGTTCCGCCCAGTCCGGATTTGTCCAGCGCGATAATCCACCCCTCCTCGATAATGAGTTGCTCGATGATCCGTCCCGAAACCAGTGTGGCCCGGCAAACGGCCGTGTACTTTCGCTTTGCGCACCCGTGCTCCAGAAGCGCCTTGCGCCACTCCTCCGGCAGGACCTTGGCCAGTCGATTGCGTGGCGGCGTGCGCGAGTGCATCAGAAGATCCGCAGAATGAACAACATGAAAAGCACGATCAGCACCGCGCATACGGTGATGATGATGAAGATCGTGCGGCGGTCGGCCTGCGTGGGCTTGTAGGGAGGCCCGTCCGGCTCTTCGCCGTTGGCTCCGGAAGCGTATTTGAGATCGTCAGAGTCGGAGCGATCCATCAGGCCACCTCGCAAGTCTGCATGCCCGCGCCAGCGTTAACTTCGTCAGCGGACCGGGGATCAGGCCAGACGCCCGGACCATCGCCGGCATAAAAACGATCGAGAACCGCGGTCCAGTCGCGGAGGCTCTTCACATCGATAAACGCGGCTTTCACGTCTCCCGCAAGGGGATGAAATCGGCTGTACTTGATCCCCATCTTCCGCATCCGCCGTCCGGCAAGCTGCTCGCCGTGGATTTCCATCGCGATCTGAAAATGTTCCTGCAGCGCGTCACGCTGGGCGAGGAGTGACGGGGGATCGAACGTGCGTGACATCACCGAGGCAGCTTCCGCAGCGGATGTGCTTTCCCCTTCCCCTGGTACACCGGGGGAGGGGAAATGACGCGGATCACACGCGTCATCGACCAACGACTCACGCGCAGGCGCCGGTTGATCTGATCGAATCAGCTCGCGTGCCTGCTGAAAGATCCACGGATTGCCGATCGCGCCGTGCGCGATCCATGCGCCGTCGACCTTCGTCTCGCGAAGCATGCGCACCGCGTCCTCAGCGGTGAAGACGTCGCCGCTGCCGAGAATCGTGCGGCGCGGATAGAGTTGCTTGAGGTCCGTGAGAAATGACCAACGGCTCGGGCCCACGTACTTCTGCTCGACGGTTCGCCCGTGCACGCAGACGGCGGCATATCCAAGGTCCCAGGCCGCATCGAGAATCTGAAGGAAGCGCTCTTCGGATTCGCGGGAATCATCGAAGCCGCGGCGAAGCTTCACGGTCGTCGGCGCGTCTGCCGGCAGCGCATCGCGGACGGCGCGAAGGATGGCCAGGGCCCGCGGCACGTCCATCAGCATATGACCGCCACGCGCTTTGTTTTTGATCTTCTTCACCGGACAGGCGAAATTGAGATCGATCACATCGTATCCAGCCTCCCAGACAATGACGGCGGCCCGCGCCATCGTCTCCGGCTCGCTCCCCATGATCTGACCGGCGATGGGATGATCTTCGTCGTTGATGTCGATGGATCTCCGAAGCCCTTCTCCGCCGTTGAGGAGAATCACATCGAGCAACGCCTCGGTGACCGCATACGGACATCCGCGCCGTCTCGCGACAAGCCGCATGGCGCGGTCGCTGTACCCGGCCAGGCCAGCCTGGCAGAAAGGGGCGTCAATGTGGTGATTTCCGATACGCATTATGTTACGCAAGCATTCAACAAATTCATTCCAGAGGCGTTCACCCGCAGCTACGCGGAGGACCTTCCTGCCTGCAGCAATGTCAGGGGCTCGGCGACGGCAACCTGCACCGCGGGGCCCACGCTGGCAGCCAGCGAGATGACCAGCACGGCGGCCACTCCAATCAGGATAATGCCCCAAGGCCTGCTGACTGGGGGGTCGTAGCCGGTGACGTCCGCCGAGAGCGCATGCGCGTCCATTCCCATCAGCAAACCGGCGCCAACGCCCATGGCGCATGCCACGATTCCCAGCAGCGCCGCTTCAGCCATCACCAGCCGCAACAGCGCTCCGCGGGTGACGCCGACGCTGCGGAGAATTCCAAACTGCCAGCGCCGGCTGCGAACGCTGGCCATGATCGTGTTCGTCACGCCCAGCGAAGCGATGCCCATTGCCGCAAAGGCAACGGAGCTGATCATCAGGATGATCTTACGCGCTTCGGTTTCAATCTTGTACTTCAGCGGCCGCACGTCGCCGGCGCGAAGACCCTGCAGCTTCAATTCCTTCTGCACTTTCTTCAGCACGTCGGCCTTGTCAGCCCCATATTGCAGATTTGCCACGACAAGTGAATAACGATCGACGCCAAAGTCGCGCTTCGCGTCGGTCAGCGTGCCGAAGACACTGGCGGCGGTGCGCTGGTCCATCGCATTGCCCATGTCATACACGCTGACCAGCACGTCGATTCCCGGCGACCAGATCACGCCGGCGATGGTGTAGTCCTGCGGCCCATGATCTGTCCTGAGCATGAGCGTGTTGCCTACGTGCAGTCCCTTGATCTTGCGAAATTCCTCCGTCACCAGCAGATGCCGGCCCTGCTTGAGCTGGCGTTGCGCGTCCTGGGCGTTCCCTTCCCGGAAGTCCAGGGCCATCAGATTGAATCCGCGATCCGGATCGATCCCGAAAAACATGGTCGCATCCGGCATGATCATCGCCTCGGCAAGCCCGAAGAATCCGTGCGCCAGGCCCGGCGTTGCGATCGCAATCGGCATCACTTGCCCGCGCTTGATACCATCGATGTCGTCGAGCTTCGCGACCTCTTCCATCGGAATGCCTCCAAGCATGTTGGTGGCGATGAAGATGTCGGGAAACTTGTCGGGAAGTTTCCAGCCGCCTAGCGCGCTGTTTCCCTGAATCTGCAGCACGATCAGCGTGGCAAGGCCGACCATCATTGCCGTGCAGGTTCCCGCGGCCCGCCAGATCCCGCTGCTGAGTTGCTGGCGCAGCATCGCGAAGCGCACCCCGAAGATCCCGGCCACGAGCCGCCCGACAAGTCGTTCGACAAGCCAGACGATTGCCGGCGACATGAGAAACAGGCCCGTCAGCAGCGTTGGCAAACCCAGCGCGAAATGCGCGATAAAGCGAATCGTCTGCGTCGTGGCCAAAGGGTTCTGCACGCCCAGTGCAGCCACAATCCGCGGAAGCGGACCAAAGAAGATGAACGGATCGACCGATGCGAGGATCGCGCCCGCTGCCGCGCAGGCGATCCAGCTGTGCGCTCGCGGCGGAGAAGACTGCGGGGTCATCGCGTCCAGCGGACTCACGCGGGACGCGGTCCATGCCGGCAGAAGGCTCGCCAGCAGCGCCGCCGCGAGCGATCCCCCAACTCCCAGGAAGATTCCTCCCCAACTGAGGACGACGCCCGTGACGAAAAAGTCGCCGAAGGTCATCGTCAAAATGAAAACGAACAGCAGTCCGAGCGGCACGCCGATCAACGCGCCGGCCCCCGCCAGCAGAATCCCCTCGATCAGCACCAGAGCAGCGACGTGCGACTTGAGCGCGCCGACCGCCCGGAGCATCGCGAGGGTGCGCTGGCGCTCGAGAACTCCCATGCTGAGCGCGGAGAAGACGATAAACGTCGCGGTCAGCATCGAGACGGTGCCGCCGGCGTAGCTGAGCAGATCGAGCAGCTCCAACTGACTGTCGAGCTGCTTCTTCGTCTCCGCCGACGACTTCATTCGGACGCCCGGGCTGATTTTCTCCAGCCTCGGCGTCCATTCGCTTTCAAAGGCGTTGACGTCGACTCCCCGCGCCAGTGCCACCAGCACCCTGCTCACCCGGCCGGGCAGGTTTGTGAATCGCTGCAGCGTCCTGAGCGGCACATACAACACCGGCCGGCCCTCGACGATGATTGCCGGCTTATGTACGACCCCGACAACGGTCAGCGTCAATCGCTTGCCGAGTCCAGGCAGGACCAGCGTCTGGCCGGGTGAGACTTTCAATTGCTCGGCGGTGCTCTGATCCACCACCACAAAGTCACCATCCGTTCCGTCGAACCATTTTCCGTCAACCATCTGCAGGTTCTTTGCGAGCAGATCGCCGGGCCAATCCATGCCGACGATCGACGCCACTCTCGCGGCTTCCTCTTTCCCATCGACGTCTTTGAGCAGCCCGTTCTGCAGTTCCAGACGCGCAGCCAGACCGCGTACGCGCGGGTCGCCGCGGAGCGCGTTCCCGACGTCTTCGGAGATTGTGCCGCGCGGATCGTTCTGCTTGCTGATGAGGATATCAATCGGCCCGAGATATCGATCCAGATAGACTCGGAACGCCGACCGGGCCGATGCATACCCTCCCGTGACCGCGACCACCAGGCTCACGGAAAGCGCAACCGCAAGGATGGTGAGCACCGCCCGGGTCCGGCGGGCGTTGAGCGATGCGAGCGTGAGACGAATGAGAAGCTTCATTTTCAATCAGAGGAAATTCCGTGGACTGACGCGATTGCGACGCGGGGATGGAATAGAACCCAAAGCGCGGGGGCGTGCGGGTTGACGTGGTTCTTCATTTCGCTCCGCGAAGGGCAAGCTACGGCCGCGCAGTTGGCGAGCCTGGCGCCGCACGACTGATGCACTTCCACTTTCCTGGAGGAAGCTTCGTACTCCGTGCATCGTCGCTTCCTTCCGTGCTTCGTGCTTTCCCAGTCGTCCCTCCGTGCCTTTGGGCGTTCCCCGCTCACTTCAAACTCTCCTGGTAGCGCGCGGCCAAGCCTTGCCTTCCGTCGGCTTCGTCGATGGCGAATCGTTCGACCAGGAGTCCATCTTTCAGCACGGCTACCTCCTGAGCATATGCAGCAACCGACGGCTCGTGGGTCACCATCACGATCGTTTTGCCCTGAACCGTCGATAGATCGCGCAGCAATTCGCAGACGGCTTTGCTGTTGCCCGAGTCGAGATTGCCGGTCGGCTCGTCGGCGAGAATCACAGAGGGGTCGGTCACCAGCGCCCTGCCGATCGCGACGCGCTGCTGCTCGCCGCCGCTCATCGCGTCGGGCCGATGGGTGCGACGCTGGCGCAGTCCCAGGCTGTCGAGCAGTGCGTCCACCTTGGCCCGGCTTTCCGATCCATTGCGTCCCTCAAGCATCAGCGGCAGCGCCAGGTTTTCCTCGGCCGACAGCGTCGGAATCAGATTAAACGCCTGAAAAACGAGTCCGATCTTTCGGCGGCGAAACAGCGTCAGATCGCGATCGTTGAGCGTCGTGAGATCGGTGCCGTCGACGATCACCCTTCCGGCATCCGCTTTGGTCAGCCCCGCCATCAAATGGAGCAGCGTGCTCTTTCCCGATCCGCTGGCTCCCATGACCGCAAGAAACTGCCCCGCCTGCACCTCCAGGCTCACGCCCGCCAGCGCGGAGACTCCCCGATCCCCTTGCCGAAACTCCTTGCGGACTCCCTCAATCACCAACGGCGCCATGCAGCAAGTTATAGCAGAAACGCGGGGAGGGAGAGAGGCACGGAGGCACGGAGGCACGAAGGCACGAAGGCACGAAGGGAAGGACGCTGCGCGGCAGCGTTTTTTGGATCGTGTTCCTTCGTCTTCGTTCGCGTCTTTGTCCGAAGACCCTCGACGGCTCGACCGCCGGCGAATTGCGGGGGTTCGATCGCTTCGAATCGCCCATCTCCTATTACTCAATTCCTTACCCTTCGTGCCTCCGTGCCTTTGTGCCTTCGTGCCTTCCCTTGGTGCCTTCCCTTGGTGCCTTCCCCAACGCTGCCTCTCCTAATATTCTTTCATGCGTCTTCTTGTCACTGCGGATCTCCACTACAACCACGCGCACAGCCGACCGCTGGCCGACGAGGTGATCGAACGAATCAACGCCGCCGGCGGCGACGTGCTGCTGGTGGTCGGGGATTCCGCCGCGGCCGACGGCGACGCGCTGGAGCGCTGTCTGGAGCGATTTCATTTCGCTGGTCCGAAACTCTTCGTGGCCGGTAATCACGAATTGTGGACCGCCGGGCTCGACAGTTACCAATTGTTCATGGAAGATCTTCCGGCGCGCGTGCGGGGGCTCGGCTGGAAGTGGCTCGAAACCGATCCCTTCCTTGCCGACGACGTTGCCATCGTCGGCACGATCGGCTGGTACGACTACTCCTTTGCCGTCGACTCCCTGGGAATTCCGCGACGTTTTTATGCCCGCAAGATTTCGCCGGGAGCGGCCCAGCGATTGCCTGAGATGGCCGATCTGTTTCAAGAGAGGGATGACATCAGCCCTGCCGGCAGAGACGTCGTCGCTCGCTGGAACGACGGCCGGTACGTCAAGCTCGGCATGAGTGACGAAGCATTCCTCGAGGAACGGCTGGCACAGCTTGCGGCAAATCTCAGCCGAGTTTCCCGCGCGAAGCAGGTCGTCGCGGCCGTTCATCATCTCCCCTTCGCGTCGCTGTGCCCTTCCTCCCACCGCGCTTTGTGGGACTTCACCAAAGCCTATCTCGGCAGCGAGAAGATCGGCGCTCTTCTGCTGCAGTATCCAAACGTCACAACCGTCTTTTGCGGCCACAGCCATCTCCCCGTCGAGGCGCGCATTGGACACCTCCATGCCATCAACATCGGCAGCGGATACCGATGGAAGACCTATCGCGAATTGACGCTGTGAACCGGATAATCTGCTTCGTGAAGATTCGTGCGAATTCGTGTCGATTCGTGCTCTGCATTTCCCGGTCCCTTTGGAGCGGATCGGCCGCGCGGTGCGCTTTCGCAGCTCTGTCCGTTGCGACGCCTTTGCCCAGGACGCCCGCGAACCGCTATACTTAGGGACTTCGATTTTTTGTTCACAGGAGCGAACCATGGCCGCGATGACCACCACCGAGAAGATCCTTGCCAAGCATTCCGGCAAGACGCACGTTGCCCCCGGAGAAAATGTCTGGGTCAACGTCGATGTCCTCATGACCCACGACATCTGCGGCCCGGGCACCATCGGCATTTTTCACGACAAATTCGGTCGTCAGGCCAAGGTTTGGTCGCCCGACAAGGTGGTGATCATTCCGGATCATTACATCTTCACCGCTGACGAAAAATGCCATCGAAACGTCCAGGTGCTCCGCGATTTCGCCCGCGAGCAGGGACTGCGGTATTACTACGATCCTGAGTTCGTGCGCAACGAGCCTGGGATGCCCAATCCGTATAAGGACCCGACCAAGACAAACTACAAGGGCGTCTGCCATAAGGCTCTGCCGGAAGAGGGGCACGTCCGCCCCGGCGAGATTCTCCTGGGGACCGACAGTCACACATGCACCGCGGGAGCGTTCGGACAATTCGCCACGGGCGTCGGCAATACCGATGCCGCTTTCGTGCTCGGGACCGGGAAAACCTGGCTGAAAGTTCCTCCCACGATGAAGTTCACGTTTCATGGCCAGATTCCCCCCTACCTCACCGCCAAGGACCTGATCCTGGCGGTGATCGGCGCCATCGGAGTCGATGGGGCGACGTATCGCGCGATGTATTTTGCCGGCGATGGCGTCGGGTCTCTCACTCTTGAAGACCGCATGACGCTGACCAACATGGCCATCGAAGCTGGCGGCAAAAATGGAGTCTGCGACGTCGACGAGAAGACGCTGCAATACGTCCGCAATCGCAGCAACGTCCCGGCGTGGGAGGTCTTTGCCGACGACGAGAACGCTCAATATTTCAGCGAATATGAATGGGATCTCAGCACGATGGAGCCGCTGGTCGCCAAGCCGCACTCTCCGGATAATAAAGACACGGCGCATAACTGCCGCGATGTGAAGCTCGATCGCGCCTACATCGGCTCCTGCACCGGCGGCAAGATCACCGACATGATTTTTGCCGCCAGCATCCTCAAGGGAAATCATGTGAAGCTGCCAACCTTCGTCGTCCCCGGCAGCACGGAAGTCCACGCCGACATGAAGCGCCTCAACATCCGCGGCGTCGAGAAGGACATCAACGAAAAGAGCATCGAAGACATCCTGATCGACGCCGGCTGTCTGGTCGGCCCCAGCGGGTGCAGCGCCTGCCTCGGCGGCCCCGCCGATACGTTTGGCCGGCTCAACAGCGCCGAGGTCTGCATCAGCACCACCAACCGCAATTTCCCCGGACGGATGGGCAGCACCAAGTCCGCGGTTTATCTTGCATCGCCCTTAACCGTGGCCGCCAGCGCCCTGACCGGTCATGTGACCGATCCTCGGGAGTTCGTCACTCAACCAATCGAAACCGGAATGGCGGGAGTGCTCTAACATGCTCGACACCGGACAGATCGCTGTGAGAGTTCTGTTCGACCACAACGTGCCGAAGCGTCTGCGACGCTCGCTAAAAGATCATGTAGTCAGCAGGACTCGAGAAATGCCCTGGCAACGCTTTGCAAAATGGCGTTTCTAGCCCTGCGGCGTGTCAATCAGGTGCTGCAGCCTCGGCGCCAATTCGACGGGCAGACGCGCAAGCCATGTCGAGTCAATCAGCCCGATGTCGAGCATATCCTGGAGATGGACCTGGTCCTTGCGACAGAACGAAGTCAGTTTCATCCGAACGAGCGCGTCCAGCGAGAGCACCTTGAATTGATCGAGCTTCTGCGCCTCGGTCACATCCGGCGCCGGCGCGGTGTATTCCTGCCGAACCTTCTCGCCGGCAAGCACGACGTGAACGGCATCGCGCGCGCTTGCATGCGGCCCGTCCAAAAACATGTCGACCCCCGCGACATGACGTGGAACGAAACCAGCGTTCTGCGATCGCCCGGCCGCTTCAAGGTCGCGCCGTCGAAGCAGGATGCCTACATCCTGAGTATTGCGGACCGCCGCCGCGTCCACGGTCGCAACCCAGGCAGCCACGGCGTTGCCGCCGGCGACAGCGTACTCCAATCCTGCCGATTCCAGGGCGGCCGTGGCGCGCAGCAATCTTTCCCTGACCTGTTCCACGGCCCGCACCATCCGATCCAGCAGCGTTTCATTGATCGATGACCGAAGCACAATTGGATTGTACCCAACCGGATATGATCTCGCGATGTTGCCTAATTCGCGCATAAATCCGCTGATGCATTATTGCGTGTAAGCCGCTCGAGTTTTGAGTGAAGTCATCGCGCTGATCGGTCGATGACGCCGACTAGCATGTCTGACATCCAGCTCCGCGGCGTAGCAACAATTCCTCGTCCATCGATTATTGCATCCGGGCAGCGACTGCGGCGCAGCGAGCCCGGCGGGCATATCAAGTCGCTCGATGGACTGCGGGGAATTGCGATCCTGATGGTGCTCCTGTTTCACTTTATGCCGCCGCGGCCGACGGCATCGCTTGCGGGAAACCTCATCAACAACCTCTGGACGTTCGGCTGCTCGGGCGTCGATCTGTTTTTTGTTCTGTCAGGCTTTCTGATCACCGGCATTCTGCTCGACGCCAGGGGCTCGGCCCATTATTTCCGAAACTTCTATGCCCGCCGCGCACTGCGCATCTTCCCGCTCTACTACGGAATTCTATTCGTCGGCACACTGGTTGTTCCCAGGCTTGGACTGTTCCGCAGCGAGCTTCCGACCGGTCACACCTGGTGGTGGTGGCTGTATCTTTCAAACGTCCGCCATTCATTATTTCACGAAGTGCCGCGCGGATGGTTTGGCATCTACTGGTCGCTCGCTGTGGAAGAGCATTTCTATCTGCTGTGGCCGGCGGTCATTTGCTTTTGCAGCAGGCGACAGGCGATTGGGGTTTCGATCGCGTGCATATTCCTGGCGACAATCTGCCGGATCTATTGTGTCTTTGCGGACAATTCAGTGGCCGCCTACGTGCTGACGCTGTGCCGGATGGACGCGCTCGCCGCTGGAGCGCTGGTGGCGCTGACGCTTCGCGGTGGAAATGATCTGGGCGTTCTCGCAACGCGCCTGAAACTCATTGGACTGATTTCCGGCGGCGCGGCCCTGCTTTTCGGCTTGCGGCAATATCGCACTTCCCCCCTACCATACCTGCAACTGCTGGCGCTTCCGTTGGCGACATGTGCGTATGCGTGCCTGATTGCGATCGTCTCCCGCCCCGCCGGCGAGAACCGGGTGCGCCGTGCGCTGGAATCGCCGATGCTGCGAACCATCGGGAAATACAGCTACGGCATGTACGTCCTGCAATTCATCGTTCGCAGCCTGCTTGAAAAACTCCTGAGACTTCCGGCCCACCCGTTGCCGGATCGGTTTCTGCGAGCCAATGACGCAGTCAATTGTCTCATCCTCATCGCGGCGACTTTCGGCGCAGCGTATGTGAGCTGGCACCTCTTCGAGAAGCACTTTCTGCGGTTGAAACGGTTCTTCGCTTTCACCCGGACCGACACGCCAGGGAGCGGCGGGATAAATCCCGCCCTACACGGAGATCGACGGGTTCTGATGGCGGTGTAGTAAGGCAAGATCACTTCGAACTACTGCCAGTGGAGATGCCCGGCGATGTAGTGAATCGCCTTCACGATAAAATAACCGCCGAGGCCGATGGCGGGAATTCCCAGGGTAATGATGAACACCCGAAATTGGCGCCAGCGGGTGCGCCACAGCTTAGGCGTCTGCAGTCGCTGGGCTCGGCCGGTGACCTGCACCTGATCGGGGGCATCGAGATCGTTCTTCATCTCCATGGCAGAGTGATAGCGGTCGTGCGGATTGGCGCCATCGCGTGGAGAATGATCTCCTCGACCTGCGGGCTCAGCTCCGGGTTGCGCATGCGCGGCGCGATCGGGTCGCCGCTCAATCGCGCGTTCATGATGATGAACGGGTTGGCGCCCTCAAAGGGCACTGAGCCGGTGACCATCTCGTAGAGAATCGCCCCCAGGCTGTAAATGTCGGTCCGCTGATCGCCGCGGCGCCCCTTGACCTGCTCGGGGGCCATGTAGTCGGGCGTTCCCATCGCGGGCGTAAAGCCGCCGAAGGTCAGGCGGCGCATTCCTTCGTATTTGGCGATCCCAAAGTCCATGATGCGGATGCTTCCGTCATTGCAGATCATGATGTTTTCCGGCTTCAGATCGCGATGCACGACTTCGTGCTCGTGCATATAGTGAAGCGCCTCGCACACCCGGCTGGCGATGCGCAGCGCGTCGGTCGTGGGCATCGGGCGGACACTGCGCATCAGATGCCCCAGCGTCTGGCCCTCCAGATATTCCATCACGATGTAGGGACGGCTGCGCGATTCGTCGCCGTCGGTTTCAAATTTGAGAATGTACGGATGGTCCAGCCGCTTGCCGATCTCCGCTTCACGCTGGAAGCGGGAAAAGAATCCCGGGTCGCTCTCCAGATGCATGAACGGCACCTTGAGCGCCACCACGCGCCCGGTTTTTCGGTCGGTCGCACGGAAGATGGATGCCATGCCGCTCTTGGCGACCAGGTCGGTGATCTCGAAGCGATCATCGAGAACCTGCCCGGGTTCCAGATCATGTCCCATAACCGCACTCTCGACCTTCGAATAAGTAGGAAGTCCCCGGTAGTAGCTCAGCCGCTCGACGCTCTCGACGCGGACGATTTGAATGGTGAGGTTATCATCGCCGCCGCGCCGGACAGCAAGCTCTATCAATTCCTTGCACGCCTGCTCGGGCGGTCTCTTGGTCACCAGATCGTAGATTTCACCATCGGTCACGAAGCACCATAGCCCGTCGGTGCATTGGACCAGGTAATCCCCCTGCGTGACCGTGACCGTGTGATAGTCGAGGCGGACGAACGGATCCTGCCCCACCGTCCGCGTCAGAACCGATCGCAACTGGCTCGACGCGGCGTCCTGCACCGTGATCAGCCCGAGTTTCACCTGCACTCCCGTGTAGGAATGATCGTTGGTGATTCGGCGGATGCGACCCTGCTGAATGACAAACGCGCGGCAGTCGCCGACGTGCCCGATGCTGATCTCATTGTTGCGGAACAGGCTGATGGTGAGCGTCGTCATCATCCGCCGGGCTTCATCGCGCTGCACCATGCCCGTGTCGTACACCGCAATGTTCGCGGCGGTGAACATCTGATCCAGCAACTGGGCGGGCGGCGTCCCCGAGGATGAGGACGTAAACGTGTCCACGCTTTTCTGGCAGGCCAGTGCGCTTGCGACCTCTCCCTTTCCATGTCCGCCCACGCCGTCTGCCAAGACGATCAGCGCGCCCCGGTGCCGCCAGTCGTCATCCATGATCGGCTGCCAGAAGGCAAGACTGTCTTCGTTATTTTGGCGGACCGGCCCGGGACTGCTGAGTCCCGCATAGGTGATTCGCATGAAGCTTTTCTCCGTAACACGGGCGGCTTGCGCGGCTGGCACATGTTAGCGATGTGGAGCGGAATGAAAATGCGAGAGCATGAGTCATGGGAGGGCAGATCATCAACCAGGCCTCTGACGCTCGAATACGCGCTCCGCTGCGCGTCGCGGCTAACCCCGGGGACCGGACAGGGTGTAACTTTTATTTGTGGCGATTGCAGATTTTGCGATCGTAGGGCGGGATTCATCCCGCCGTTTTCTCAGCCGGCCAACAAATCGGCGGGATGAATCCCGCCCTACTCGGAGCCGATCGCCACTTTCGAGCGCCACACCCGACCGGACATCGGAGGCTGGACACGCTGGAAGCCCGTGCCACGGAAGAGTAGATTTCCAATGATGCACCTCTTGAGTTTTCCCCCAGATGCCGGCTCGGTGATCGCGATGGCATCTCCGTCGCTGATCTCTTACTCGCCGTTGCTTGCTGCGATGGTCGTGTTGATCCAGGCGGGTTTTGGCCTGGTCGAAACCGGCTTGGGACGCGCAAAAAACGTCGCCCACACGATGTCGATGAACATGCTCGTGTATGTCCTGGGCATGACGGGATTCTTCGTCTGCGGATATGCGCTGATGTGCGGCGGCATCGGGAGCAAGGGCGCCGCCGCCGTCACCGGCCCGCTCGACGCACAGGTGACCGCCGACAAGTTAGTCTCGCTCAGCATTGGCGCGCATCGCTGGGGCATCTTCGGCGCCAAAGGATTTTTTCTCGGGAGCATTGCCCATAGCGCGCCGTCGGCGAGCTGGTTTCTGCTCATGGCGGTTTTCATGAGCATCGCGGCGAGCGTCCCAAGCGGCGCCAACATCGAGAGATGGAAGATCAAGAGCTTCGTGGTGTTCAGCGCGGTGGCCGGGGGCGTGATCTTTCCGTTATATGCCTGCTGGGTGTGGGGCGGGGGATGGCTCGCCCAACTTGGAATCAACGGCGGCCTGGGGCACGGCGTGGTCGATTACAGCGGCTCGGCCGTGATTCAATTGACCGGCGGGTCCCTCGCATTTGCCGTGTCAATCGCGATGGGCCCGCGCCTTGGGAAGTATGACGAAAACGGCAGGCCCCGGCCGATCTTCGGCCATCACGTTCCGATGGTCATCCTCGGCACCCTGATCATCGCCTTCGGCTGGTTCGCGCTCAACAGCGGGCGATCGATTGCGGCCGGCGACGGACAAGCCGGAATCATCGGGATGAATACCGCTCTGGCATCGGTCGCCGGGGCGCTGGGCGCGGTATTCTACATGTGGAGCCTTTACGGCAAACCCGACCCGTCGGTGATGTGCAACGGGATGCTCGGCGGGCTCGTCGCAAGCTCCGCGGGTTGCGCGTTTCTCTCACCCTCTGCCGCGTTTTTCGTGGGCGGGATTGCGGGGCTGCTGGCGGCCATCGGCGTGTTGTACCTCGAGCGGCGCGGAGTCGATGATCCGGTCGGCGCAATCAGTGTCCATGGCTTTTGCGGCATCTGGGGAACGCTTGCCGTCGGACTTTTTGCCAATGGCACCTTTGGCGATGGTTACAACGGCGTTGCCGGACCGGTAACAGGATTGTTCTACGGAGGGGGCGCCGGCCAGTTGCTCTGTCAGATCATTGCGGTGGTCGTCTGCATCGCCCATTCCCTCGGGGCCGGCCTGCTCACCCTCATTCTGATTGCACGATTTGAAGGCGGCACCAACCGCGTTACGCCCGAGGTGGAGATTGCCGGGCTGGATATTCCGGAGATGGGCGCGCCGGGATACCCGGAATTCATCTCACACGTCGGGCCGGAGCAAGTGCCATCGTCGCAGTTGCGATGAATCCGGTCAAAAGAGGTGACCACGAAAACTGCCGCCATTGCCGGCGGCGCTACGGAACGTTACTTCGATTCACGTCCGCCGGCTCCCTGAGTCTGTCCGGCGACGCCCGTCATTTCGCTCGGCTGATAGAGCGCGCCGTCGGGGTTGCGAGGCCGCTCGCTGTACTGCTGCCGATCGATTTGTTTCGCGGACATCTTGTCAGCAACACCAGGCAGAACGTTGGACATCGTCGTGTTGACCTTCGACATCAGGCCCACTTTTGTGTGTCGTGTCGGTTTTACGGCGGCTTCCAGAATCGCTTCGGCCACCTGCTGGGCCTCGATCTGCGGCGACGGGAGCTTCGGCTCTCGATCCATGTAATTCTTGGCATGCTGCGGATAAGGGGTGTTCACGGCGGTGGGCTGGATCAGGGTGATCGAAACCGGCGCTTTGTCCACTTCCTCTATTTCAATCCGCAGAGCGTCGGTGAATCCCTTCACTGCATGTTTGGAAGCGGAATAGATGCCTTGGAGTGGCACAACGGCTTCTGACACTTCGCTGCCCAAATTAATCAAAGCTCCGCCCTGGCGTTTTAAATACGGCAGTGCCGCCAGCGATCCGTTGTAGATTCCCCAGAAGTTGGTCTCGAATACACGGCGACTGTCCTGTTCGCTGACCTCGTCCAGTCTGCCATAGACTGAGACCCCCGCGTTATTGATCCAGGTATCGATGCGGCCGAACTGGTCGATTGCCGCTTGTGCAACGCGATCGACTTGCTCGCGATTTGACACATCGCATTCCACCGCAATTGCCTCATGTCCTTCGTCATTGAGCTGCGACACGAGGTCGTTCAGAAGGCCATGGCTGCGCGCGGCGACTACTACTCGGGCGCCGCGCTTGGCGGCTTCTTTGGCGGTGGCCAACCCAATGCCGCTTGACGCTCCAGTAATGACGATGACCTGCTGATCGATTGGCTTGAGCGAAATGGACATAGCTACTATCTCCTCTGAGAGAAACGACGCGGCGCAGCCGGCAATTGCCGTTCCCTCTGCTCTCAGTTTTGTCCTGAGGAACCCTGAAACAAGATGCGGCGTGTCCCCCGCGAGCTCGGATCGATAGGGTCGCCGGGGCCCCCTTCGCCATTCGCGCCATCACGCCGCCTACCGGCTTTTCGCACGCGTGCGTGCTGCCTTTTTTCCGGCTTTGGCGCGGGTTGATCGAGACTGACTCGACCCGCCGATCCGACCGCCCTTTCGCGACGGCGAGTGGTCTTCCTTCTTTCCACGCCCCGATCCGCTCTTCTTGCCGCCGCCGGTCTCCTTGTTCACCGTCGCCCAGGCGCGACGCTCGGCTTCCTTTTTCGACGTTCCGCGCTTTTCATATCCCTCTTCAATATGTTCGGCCTGCCGCTTCTGCTTGTCTGTGTAAGACGACTTGTCGCCGCGTGGCATAGGACACCTCTTTGAATGAGTTATCTCCGGGCATCAGCCCGCTTTGGTCTTTCCCATTTCTGCAAGAACGATGCCGGTAATGAAGCTTGAGTCGGCTTCACTCGCCAGGAACACGTATGCTGGCGCAATCTCCTCGGGCTGGGCGGGCCGGCCGAACATCGTTTTTTGTCCAAACTTGCTGACCTTGACCGCGGGGTTTCCCTTGTCGGCGGTGTTGAGCGGAGTCCACACCGGCCCCGGCGCGACGGCGTTCACGCGAATCCCTTTTCCCACCAGTTCCATCGCCAGCGTTTTCGTAAACGCATTGATCGCGCCTTTTGTCGCGGAGTACGCCACGAGTTGCTCGGAGCCTTCGAGCCCCGTCTCCGAACTGGTGACGATAATTGCCGAGCCTGGCGGCATGTGTTTCACCGCGGCACGGCATAGATAGAAGCAGGCATAGACATTGGTCTTGAATGTGCGATCGAACTCTTCGTCGGTCACTTTCTCCAATGCGGGAACACGATTCTGGTACGCAGCGTTGCTAATCAGAATGTCGAGCTTGCCGAACTCGCGCACGGTTCGCGCGACCGCCTCCTCGCAGAATGCGCGATCCGTCAGATCGCCGGGCAGCAGCAGGCATTCGCGCCCGCAGGCTTCCACGATCCGCTTGGTCTCCTGCGCGTCAGTGGTCTCTGCTGGGAGAAACACGATGGCGACGTCGGAGCCCTCGCGCGCGTACAGGTTCACGATGGCCCGCCCAATCCCGCTGTCGCCGCCGGTGATCAGGGCGACTTTGCCCTCGAGCTTGCCGGCCGCGCGGTATCGCGGCGCCGCATAGCGCGGTCTGGGGTTCATTTTGTGTTCCAGCCCGGGCTTACTCTGGTGTTGCCGGGGAAAAGCAGGTTCGGGCTCGTTCTGTTTACCGTTTTGCGCTCGTGCGGGCTTTCCGTTCTTTTGATCGGTGCGGGCACTCATGAGATCCTCCTTTATCAGATGACGGCTCCCTCATTTTCCGAATCAAAAAACTTACGCCCCCCCGACGATCCGCGGAACCGGTAAAATTGAGGAGGGTCGCCTCCGGCCCGCTCGCGAATTAGTTAACGGCCGAACTCACTCAGCCAGTTGTTGGCGGGCGTACGATTTAGGGTAGAGTGAGCAGATATATGTGACTGGCTCTTGCGTTCCATCACGCTTGGCCTCTGCAGAAAGTCAAATCATGTCCGACAATGAGGAGACCATTGCCCCCAACGACTTGCCCGCGACGGCGGGAGCTGCGGACGAGAGGGAAGTTCAGCCCATTGATGCCGAGGCTCCGCCGCGGTTGCCGTTTCCCGTGGTCGGCATTGGCGCGTCCGCCGGCGGCCTCGAATCGCTGGGGGAATTCTTTCGAACAGTGCGTCCCAACAGCGGGATGGCCTATGTGGTGATTCAGCATCTCCCGCCTGACCGCGACAGCATGATGGTTGAGATTCTTTCCAAAAGAACGTCCATGCATGTCGGCGAGGTGGAGGAGGGGCTTGCCATCGAGCCCGACCATGTTTATGTGATCCGCCCCGGTCACACGCTGACAATCAAAGACGGAGTGCTCCATCTGGGCGAACGGCTCGCGACACCCGGGAACAATCGGCCGGTGGACGACTTCTTCCGATCTCTTGCAGAGGAACAGCGCGAGCGGGCCATCGGCATCATTATGTCCGGGATGGGGAGCAACGGCTCGGCCGGCGCGCAGGCGATCAAGGTGGTCGGCGGATTGTGCATCGCGCAGGATCCCGAATCGGCGCAATATCCCTCGATGCCCCGGCATCTGATCGACGCGGGCTATGCCGACTACATTCTGCGCCCCGAAGACATGGCCGGCGTGCTGATGGCCTATGCCGATCATCCTTATGCGCGTGGCGGCCGGGAGACGGACGCGGCGCAATTGCTCGCGCGCGAACAACAGCACGTCCGCGAGATCCTCGCGGTTCTGCGCACCCGCACGCGGCAGGATTTCAACGGGTACAAAAAGCCCACGGTGCTCCGCCGGATCCAGCGGCGGATGGGCCTGAGCCGGCTCACAGAGATCGGGGAGTATGCGAAACTGCTTCGGCAAAGCCCCTCGGAGGTGACGGCGCTGGCGGATGATCTGCTGATCCATGTAACGGGGTTCTTTCGCGATCCAGAGGCGTGGGAGACGCTGCGCGAGCGAGTGATCGCGCCGTTAATCGCCGCGCGGGAAAATGAATCGTCGGTACGCTGCTGGGTGACCGCCTGCTCGAGCGGCGAAGAGGCGTATACGCTGGCCATTCTGCTGGCAGAGGAAGCGGAGAAAAGCGGGAAGCGCCTCGATATCAAGGTGTTTGCCACCGACATGGCGGAACGAACGCTGCAGAACGCGCGGAGCGGGGTCTATCCGGGAGGCATCGAGACGGAGATGTCGCCGGCGCGGCTCGAACGCTTTTTTCAGAGGGAAGATGCCGTTTACCGCGTTCGCCAGGAATTGCGGGAATACGTGGTCTTCGCGCCGCAAAACCTGCTGCAGGATCCGCCCTTTTCCCGGCTCGACATCGCCACCTGCCGCAATCTGCTGATTTATCTGGAGCCGTCCGTGCAGCAGCGCGTGCTCCGGCTGCTGCACTTTGGGCTTCGCGAAGGGGGCGCTTTTTCTGGGAACCAGCGAAACCGCGGTCAGCGCCGTCGACGACATGTTCGAGCCCCTCGACAAGAAGGCACGCATCTTCCGTCGCGTCGGCCCAACACGGCACGGCGCGGTGGAGTTTCCCCTGCCCGTCGTGGCGGGCGCCGGTCGCAACACCCGCACCTCCCCCGACGCCCGGCCGCCCGGCGTCCGCCCGTCGCTTCCACAGTTGATCACTCGCGCGCTCCTCGAGGACCACACGCCTGCCGCGGTGGCGGTCGACCGCGATCACCGCATCGTCTTTTATCATGGCAGCACCGAAGCGTTCTTGAGTGCTCCCCGCGGCGAGCCGACCCGCGATCTGCTGGCGCTGTGCGCGCGAAAGCGCGCGCGGCGCCGATTCGCACGGCGCTGCATCGCGCGATGGCGGAAAATGCCGCCGTGTCGGTGATGGACGGATGGATCGAGAAGGAGCCGGGGCATCGCGTGCGTATTGCGGTGACTGCTTCGCCGCTGGATCTCAAATCCGCGCCCGATCATTTCCTGGTCAGCTTCCGGGAGTACGGCGAGATGCGCGCCGAGCCCGGCGAAGCGCCTCCGCAAGGCGACGCTCAAGAGGCGAACGAAGAGTTGCGGAGCGTGCGCGACGAGCTCCAGAGCACGGTCGAAGAGCTGCAGACCAGCAACGAAGAGCTCAAGGCGTCCCACGAGGAGGTGACGAGCACCAACGAGGAGCTGCAAAGCACCAACGAAGAGCTGGAGACCAGCCGCGAGGAGATGCAGTCGCTCAATGAGGAGCTGTCGACGGTGAACAGCCAGTTGCAGGCGAAGATCGAGGAACATCAGGCGGCGCGGAACGATCTGAGCAGCCTGCTGACGAGCACCGACATCGCAGTGCTGTTTCTGGACAGCCGCTTTCGCATTCGCCGCTTCACTCCGCCGGTGAAGGATCTGCTGGATCTGCTGGCTTCCGATATCGGCCGGCCGCTCAGCGATCTTGCCCGGAAGTTTTCCGACCCCGATCTCACCCATGATGCCCAAGCCGCACTGGAGCGTCTGATCACCTGCGAGCGGGAAATTCCCGCGGACACCAACCGTTGGTATCTGCGGCGGATCACTCCGTACCGAACCACCGACAACCGAATCGATGGTGTCGTTGTCACCTTTGTTGACATCACCCGGCGCAAGGAATCGGAGGAGTCGCTGCGGCAGATGGCCGAACGGGACGCCTTTCTGGTTGTCCTTTCCGACACGCTGCGCTTGTTGACCGATTCGGAGGAGATCAGGGCTGAATCAAGCCGATTGCTGGGTGCGCGCCTGCGCCAGCCGGGTGGCTTTCGGCGAGGTTGCGCCGAACGGCACCATCACGTTCGTCCGCGAATTCGTCAGCGAGGGTGTGAGCCCGGGGGCACGATACGATTTTAATGGCTATGACGCCGCGCTGTTGGAACAGCTCCGCGCCGGGAAAACGGTTGTTGTTTGCAACGTGTTGAAGGAGGCAAGTCTTTCCAGGAAGCAGCGATCTGCTTATGAGATGTTGCGGATTCGTGCCCACATCACTGTGCCTCGGATGGAAAACGCCCGGCTTGCCGGTGTGTTGTGCATCGCCCAGGCGACGGAACGCGACTGGACACCCGCCGAGGTCGCGATCGCCGAGGATGTGGCCCACCGGGTCTGGGACGCGATCACGCGGGTCCGCGCCGCCGCCGACCTGGGCGAAAGCGAGTCACGCCTCGCCGCGGAGCTGACAACTCTGACACGCCTGCACGAGCTGACCGAACGGCTGATGGCACGGCCCAATCTGTCCTCGGCGCTGGACGAAATTCTGGATGCCGCTCTCACGCTGCATGAGACGAGCATGGGGGCGATCCAGATCTTCGACCCGGCGAGCAAGTCGTTGCGGCTCGCGGCCCATCGCGGCTTTACCCCCGCAACGGTTTCTGAGCCCGGTTTTAACGAAACGCTGCTCGGTTCGGCGGCCGCCGAGACGATTCGCGCAGGGCAGCAAGTGATCGTCGAGGACTTTGAAACGGCTCGAGATTACGTCGCCGCTCGCAGCGCCGCGGCCGCGCTGGGCCAACGATCCGCGCAGGCCGCGCCGCTGATGACGCGGCAGGGAGAGTTGCAGGGAGTCCTGACGACGTACGCCAGCGAGCCGCATCGGCCGCCGCAGCGCATCCTCCGGGTGACTGGGTTATACGCGCGGCTTGCGGCGCACCTCATCGAGCGAATGCGCGCCGAGCAGGCGCTGCTCGAAAGCGAGCAGCGCTTTCGCGTTGCCATCGAGGCAGCCCACATGGGCTTCTGGGACTGGGACGTTGCGAAGGGCGTCATCACGTGGGAACGGACGCACAACCGCCTCATGGGGATTCCATTGGACCAAACCACCGGCACACTCGAGCAGTTCATCGCCTGCATCCATCCGGACGACCGCAGCAACGTGTCGAGCGCGCTGGAACACGCCCTCACCCAGGGCAGCGACTACGCCGCCGACTTCCGCGCCCTGCATCCCGACGGCGCCATCCGATGGATCGCCGGATATGGACGCCCGACCGCGAAAGTGGACGGAAAAGTGCTTCGCCTGATCGGCGGAGTTCTGGATATCACCGACCGAAAGCAGATCGAGATGGATCGCGCTCAACTGCTGCGGCGCGAGCAGGCGGCCCGAACGGAGGCCGAAGCAGCCAATCATCTGAAGGACGAGTTCCTCGCCGCCCTGAGTCACGAATTGCGGACGCCGCTGTCGGCGATCATTCTATGGGCGAAGCTGCTGGGCGAAAATCGCAACCATAACGACGAGCAGCTTCGCGAGGGATTAGGCGCGATCAAGAGCAGCGC
Source organism: uncultured Phycisphaerales bacterium (assembly GCA_963758525.1). Classification (GTDB taxonomy): domain Bacteria; phylum Planctomycetota; class Phycisphaerae; order Tepidisphaerales; family Tepidisphaeraceae; genus JBBSDP01. The sequence goes on along the minus strand of CAVWVQ010000005.1, from coordinate 214,917 downwards.
GGAAGATCAGCGGGGACTGATCGAGGATCTGCTGGATGTCTCCCGCATCACCAGCGGGAAGTTGCGCCTGGCCGTCAGGAACGTCGAGCTGGTGCCGATCCTGAAGGATGCCCTTGACAACATCGCCCCCGCCGCGATGGCCAAGACCATTGCCGTCACCGCGGAGCTCGACGAGAACGTCGGCGTCGTGGAATTGGACGCCGAACGATTCCGTCAGATCGCCTGGAATCTGCTGAACAATGCCGTCAAATTCACGGGCGTCGGCGGAAGCATCCAAGTCCGGCTCTGGCGGAATCAGGATGAGATCGAAATGATCGTCAAGGACGACGGGCGCGGGATTTCCCCGGAATTTCTGCCTCACGTTTTTGAGAGGTTCCGGCAGTTTGAGCCTGCATCGACGCGCACGGAAGGCGGCCTGGGACTGGGGCTGGCGATCGCAAAACAGCTCGTAGAACTCCACGGCGGGACGATCAACGCGCACAGCGACGGAATCGGGCGGGGCGCCACGTTTGTCGTTCGGCTGCCGCTGCCAAAACTGAAGCAGGCGGGGAGGAAGAAGAAACCCGCCGGGCCCAGGGATCCGGTCGATCTGACGGATAAGCGAATCATGATCGTGGAAGATGACGCGGCAACCCGCAACGCGCTGATCAAATTGATGCGGCAGGCCGGTGCGGTTGTCATCGCGGCCGAGAGGGCCGCCACCGCAACGCTGGCCCTCAAGCAGTCCCGGCCGGATCTGCTGATCAGCGACATTGGCCTTCCAGGAGAAGACGGATATTCCCTGCTGCGCGGCCTGAGGGAATGGGAGCAATCCAGCGGGCTGACTCCGGTCCCGGCGGTGGCTCTTACGGCGTTTGCCGGTGATGGCCATCGCCAACGGGCGCTGGACGCGGGGTTTCAGCAACATCTGGGGAAACCGATCGATCCCGATCAACTGCTCGCGGTGGTCAAGTCACTGTTGCCTGATCCTTCGCAGGCGGCCGGATGATGCCCGGGCTACAGCGCGATGATCCCCTCGCAGATCGCGTACTTGGTCAGCTCGGCAACGTTGTCGATCTGCAGCTTCTCCATCAGATTGCGGCGATGCGTCTCTGCCGTCTTGACGCTGATGTGCAGCACCGCCGCAACTTCCTTCGTGGCCTTTCCCGAGGCGAGCAACTGCAGCACCTCGCGTTCGCGAGCCGACAGGGCCGGCGCGAATGCTGATTCAGTCGACGTCACGCCGCCTGCCGCTGCGGCACGGGGATGCGCCCGGGCGACGCCTTCGCTGATATACACCTTGTTGCTCATCACGGTCCGGATGGCCGCGACCAGGTCCTCGAAGGCAGATGCCTTGCCAACGTAGCCCGCTGCGCCTGCGTCGAGCATCTCGTGAGCCGAATGTTCATCAGAACTGGCTGAGAGCCCGATCACCTTGACCCGCGGACTGGCCGCCCGCACCTGCCGAGCCGCTTCGATGCCGTTGAGGTCCGGCATGTGCAGATCCATGACCACGACCTGCGGCTGCAACTCGCTGACCATTTTGACGGCGCCGCGCCCGTCTTTGGCCTCTCCAACCACCACCAATCCGTTCTCCCGCTTGAGCAGCGCGGAGCCCGGATCGAATCATTTCATGATCGTCGGCAAGAACAATTGTTACTTCCATAGGAACCGCCTTGGTACCACATGGAAAACTATACGCGCGTCGTCTCCCTCCCGCGCCACAATCAATACTTTTTTGCGCGAAAAGTTGGGGGAAGAGGAACAAGGCGCATTTGCGGGCGCCGATGGCATTCCGCAAAGAGCGGCTCCGAAACGGCCCCCACGCGCCCTTCTCACAATTCGCCGGCGGTGAGGCATGGGTGCCTCCCGCTGCCGTACGGTTCGCGCGCGGGATAAACAACGACCCCTCTGCGTTGAACCCAGATGACATGAACGCCAAAGGGCTTTTTGTTTCGTCGAATCGGGGCGACAGGATTTGAACCTGCGACCCCCAGACCCCCAGTCTGGTGCTCTAAACCAAGCTGAGCTACGCCCCGGAGCATTCTCCGCTTCAATCACGATAGCCGCAGGAGGTTTTCGAATCAAGCTCGAAGGAAACTCGGTCGCTGCGCCGCAACCGCTTCGATGGCGAGAATTGCCGCAACCTTTCTCCGTGCGAAGCTTCGACGGAAACTGAGATGGCCCCCGGCGTGCGTGTCTCCCCGTGTCTCACTGGCGGTCGAATCGCCAAACCTCCGCGCCCTCCTTCCTGTGATCGAGGATATACCGGAAGGTCTGGATCTGATGCGCCCGACTTCTGATGGGTTCGGCGTGGGAGCGTTTCGCCCAGATGCCTTCTCCGAGTTAGAGGTCAAAGCCCACGGCTAAGCCGTGGGCTTTCAGCTTCTGCGTCGCGTATTTCTTGGCATACCCGAGCATCTCCCGCGGATTCCGATCCGGAAACCGCGCCAGGAGATGCAGATGTTTGTCGCTCATCGAAACGATCAGCACTTCGATAGCATCGATCTGCAATTTCTCCGCAATGGCACGGGCGATAAACTCGCGAAAACCGGCAGCAACCCGGATTCGATCGCGCTTCATCAACGCTTTGGAGAGCCGGTAGAGGTGGTCGAAGGCTCCCGCCGGAGGCGGACTTCGGTAATCCCCTTCGACGTGCTCGCGGTGGTGACGGGCGCGCCAGCCGCGCGGATCGCCGCGAAGCCACGAGCCGTAGACGTGCACGGTGACGTGGTACCAGTTGTTCCATGCGGGCGCGGCACGTGACGCGATCGGCATGCATCAAGTGTCGCGCGCGACAATTTCGGATGCAAATCCACGGGACAAAGCCCACGGCTAAGCCGTGGGCTTTCAGCTTCGGCGCCGAAACGATTTGACTCCGCCGACCCCAATCGCAATATTGCGCCCATGACCCAAGCAGAACTGGCAAAGCGGATCGCCGAGGCTTCTTTATTGCGCGGTGAATTCACGCTCCGCAGCGGGCGCAAGAGCAACTACTACCTCGATAAATATCTCTTCGAAACGCAGCCGGATATTCTGGTGGCATTGGGAAAATTGTTCGCCAACCGCGTGAACAGCAATGTCGATCGCATCGCCGGCGCCGAGCTTGGAGCGGTGGCGCTGGCCGCGACGACCGCAATCGAGTGCGGGAAGCCGTTTGTCATCATCCGCAATCAGAAGAAGGATTACGGCACCAGCAAACTGCTCGAAGGGACACTCAACGCCGGCGAGCGAGTGCTGATTGTGGAGGACGTTTTGACCACCGGCGGACAAGTCCTCGAAGCCGCCAGGACGCTGGAGCAAGCGGGCGCGAAGATCGATCGAATTGTGGCCGTGATCGATCGGATGGAGGGCGCACGACAGAATCTCGAGTCGGCGGGGTATGTGTTTGAGAGCCTGTTTACGACGAAGGATTTGGGGGTGGTTTAGAGGACGTTTTCCGACCCTTCGGCGGTTTTCAGTTGAGGGTTCAGGGTGTCAGGGTTCAGGGTTCAGGGTTCAGGGTTCAGGATTTTAGGATCTCGGTTTTTTGCCGAACCCTGAACCCTCACACCCTGAATCCTGACACCCTGAACCCTGAACCCTGACACCCTGAACCCTGACACCCTGAACCCTGAACCCTGAACCCTACTCCTCCTTCACGTCAGCAATCGCTTCAATCGCCCGATCGAGTTCGTTTGCCGCGAAAACCCCGAGATCTTCCAACGCGAGCAGCGCGGCTTTCTGCTCCGCCATCTTCTTGTTGGGGCCCCAGGCAGGGGTGAATCGGCGGCCGTCAATCGTGACGCACACCTCGAAACACTTGCTGTGATCCGGGCCTTTTTCGTCGAGAAGCTCGTACACGGGGGTGGCAGCCATCACGCGCTGCGCGTGTTGCTGGAGAACGGCTTTGTAGTTTTGCTGATGTGCATTGGCCGCGATGCTTTCGACCTTGGGGCTCATCGTACGGATCACGTAGTCCTTGACGACGTCAAAACCGCCGTCGAGGTAGACCGCGGCCACGATGGACTCGTAGACAGCCGCGGCCAGGGAGCTCGGCATGGCGCTGCGCGAACTGATGCCTTTGCCGATGATCAGCATGTCGGTCAGACCCGTCTCATTGGCGACCTCGGCGCAGGTCTTTCGCGACACAACCGCCGACTTGATCTTGGTCAGGTCCCCTTCCTGATATTCAGGAAACTTGCGGTACAGCAGTTCGCAGATGATCAGGTCGAGCACGGCGTCGCCGAGAAACTCCATTCGCTCGTTGCTCTCGAGCCGATGGTCGGCAATCGAGGCATGCGTGAGCGATTCCTTGAGCAGGGCGGGATTTTTGAACGTGTAACCGAGAATTTCCTCGGCACGCACGCGAGCTTCGGTATTCACGCTAATTCACCTTTGCGGCCAGATGCCGCCGGCAGAAGCCGGAGCAGAAATGGAATGCGAGTTTGAATGATCGCTTCAAGTGCGATCAGGCAAACTTGAACTCCACCAGCTCCCAGACGTTACGGATGCCCTTCGGATGAGGGCCTCAACTGAGTAAAAAGCTAATTCGTGGAGTAGGTCCTGTCAATTTTTGCGGGTTTTTGGCAATCGGAAGTGTTGATCAAGCGACGAGTTCCGGCAGCATCTGGACGAACTGGCCTTTTGAGACAATTTTCGGGATGCCCGCGGACTTGGCGCGGGAAAGGGTATCGGCGTCGACGTGACCGGCAAAGCCAACGACGTCCAGACCGGTCTGCTGGTGCCATGCGACGGCGGCGTCGATCGCGCCTTCGAGCGTGAGATCGACCAGCAGACGCCGGCCGGCCTGCCCTGCGAGGTGGCTCGGATCGCGAATGATCTTGACAGGAATTCCTGCAGCCTTGGCTGTGCCGGTGATCTTCGAGGCAAAAAGCAGGTCGCGAACCAGAGCGAGGACGGGGGACGGTGGAGGTGTTTGTTCGGTCATCGGTCAATGTCCTTTGGGGTCATTGGAAACGTCTCGCGTGATTACGCCGCGGACCGCGAGCAAGCTCGGCGGCCACACGCAGAGGCACTGCGACGTGCCGGTTCCGATAATAGTTCAATTCTCATGCTGCCGAATGCCGAAATGAGGATAGTGGTAAACCACCACTGTCGTTCGATTCCAGGCCGATCGTGCGGCCTTCGCATTCGAGGAACCGGCAATGGATCTGGCCAGTGTGATCGGCATCGTGCTCGCGTGGGGAGCCGTTGTCTTTTCGATGTTCCACGCATCCGAAGGGCATCTCGAGGCCTATTTCAAACCGCCGGAAATGCTGCTGGTGTTCGGCGGATCGATCGGGGCGGCGTCCTCTCGATGCCGCTGCACAACATCACCAATGTTGTCTCCTATGTCAAAAAGTGGCTGTTCAACAAAGACGCTCACATTGAGCACGTTATCAAGGAAATGGTGCAATACGCGGAAACCGCCCGCCGCGACGGGGTGCTGGCGCTGGAAACCGTCGCCCGCGAGGCGCCCGATCCGTTCCTTCGCCGCGGCCTGCAGCTCACCATCGACGGCACCGACCCCGATTTGATCGAGCGCATCCTCCGCATCGAAATCGATGCGATGGTCGAACGCCACAAGCACGGCAAACATCTCTTTCACACGCTGGCCAAGTTCGGCCCCGGCTTTGGTCTGATGGCGACGCTCATCGCCCAGGTCGCGATGTTCCGCAGCCTCGGCGGCGACGCCAGCGTCATCGGAAACGCGCTGGCCATCGCTCTCACCGGAACGCTCTACGGGTGCATGCTGCAAAACCTCGTTGCCGGCCCGATCGCCGAGAAGCTGCTGCTGCGTTCCCAGGAAGAGGCATTTGCCAAGGAAATCATCCTGCAGGGCGTCTTGAGCATTCAAGCCGGCAACAATCCCCGCGTGGTGGAAATGCAGTTGCTGAGCTTCCTGAGCAACAAGCAGCAGGCAGCGATGCCAAAAGCCGCTTGACGCCATGACGCGGAGCGTCAGGCGGAAGTCCGAATGACGAAACCAGAAATCAGAATCAAGCCCGAATGACGAATGACCGAATGTCGAAAGCTAGCTCGTGAACCCCAAACTCCCGCCGATAACAGTAGCTACTGATATCGGTATCGTCGCGCGATACGCGCGGTGACGTAATTTCTTGAGGCACACAAAGCTGGACTCCGTTTCAGTCATTCGTCATTCGGTCATTCTGGTTTGATTCTGCTCTGCTGAAATCCTTGTCGTTGCGCCTGCAAACCCCCACCCCAACCCTCCCCCGGAGTACCAGGGGAGGGGGAAAACAAGCGACGGCGAGAGGAATTCAGCAGAGCAGTTTGATTCGGGGATTCGGATTTCGTCATTCGGGTTTCGGAGCGCAGCGACGCGCAGGGTTTCGTCATTCGGATTTCGGAGCGCAGCGACGCCATGGCTAAATGCGGATGCAAAAAAGCGAAGGCTTGCGAATGCGAAGAATGCCCCGAGTGGATCTTCACGTTCGCGGATCTTGTCATGCTCATGATGGGGTTCTTCGTGATCCTCTGGGTGCTCAAGCCGCCGGCGGGGAAGGAGAACCAGCGCACGCTGGACGAGAAATGGCTGGAAACGGTCGCGAAGATCCGCGAGGCTTTCAAGTACATTCCGGATACGAAAAGCAAAGACCCGATCGATATGTTTATGCTCATGAAGAAAATTGAGCAGCTTCACCTGCCGCTCAAAAGTCCCGGGGAAGGCGGCGAAACGAAGCTGCGCCGCCAGGGGGCGGAAGGGACTGATCCGGAAGTAACGACGATTCGGCAGGGACTTGAGGCGATTGTTGGTGGCCGGCTGTTATTCGACCCGGCGAGCGCCACCCTCACGCCGGAGACGACGGCCATGCTGGGCCAGATCGCGGACCAGGTGCGCGGTCACTACAACATCGTGCTGGTAAAGGGAAATACATCGCTGGACGACTTTCCCGACGGGACCGGCCCAGAGCAGAAGATGGATCTCTCGATTCGCCGCGCGCAGAAAGTCGCCGATTTTCTGACGCAGCATGGCGTCGAGCCGGCCATCCTGCGCGTGCAGGGTTGCTCCACCTTCGAGCCGATCGTGCAGCGCGTTTACGTCCCCGACGCCCAGGCTCAGAACCGCCGCGTTGAGGTTGAAGCGACCGCGACCTTGCTGCAGGACCGCCAGGACCGCCGAACCTCGGCGACGACACAACCGCTCTCAGCCAATGATGCGTCAAATGCCGCGCAGCCCACGTCTCAGCCCGCTGCTAGCCTGCGCTAAATCAATCGGAGATGGGCGTCAGTCCGTCGTCGCGGCCCAATACCGATCCCATTCCTCAACAACGCAGCTCGACTTCACGTCGAGCCCGGACTCCAGTCAGTTCTCTACTGCGTCGCAAAAATCATTACCACCGCCGGCCGGGTCTTGGCGGCAATATCCTCGGTGGACATCGCGGTTTCTTTCGCGTCGGCCTTGGGAACTTTCACGTGATTCTTGTCGAGGAACCGGCGGATGAGCCCTGCGCTGATGCCGATGCCGTAAGTGTCTTCGCGGGAATTGCTCTGCGTCTTCATGCTGACGATGGCCATCACGTCCCCGTTTTTGTCGAGCATGGGGCCGCCGCTGTTGCCGGGATTGACCTTGGCGTCAACCAGGACATCCGCGTCGAGGCCTTCGGATTGAATCCCCGTGACGATGCCGCGCGTGACTTTGATGTTGGCGCCAAGCCGATCGGCCAGGGGGAAACCCATGACCGTGCAATCCGCGCCGGCTGCGGGTGTCTTCTCCGGGGCAAATTTGACGAACGCATGCTTTGACGTCGCGGGATCGATCCGCAACAGCGCCAGGTCCTGCTCGTCGTCGATCACGACAACCTCGGCGGTGGTCTGCTCGCCGCCGTCGAGCGTGATCATCAGTGTCTTTGCGTCCTTGGCGACGTGCCGATTGGTGAGGATCAAGCCGTCCTTGTTGATCAGAAAGCCGGTGCCGCTCCACATTTTAGGACCTTCGGCACCGGCCGACGGCGCGATGGTCAGTTCCAGCAACACATATTTGTCGGGGACAAACGTATTGGGCGGCAACGCCGCATACTTTGATTCCAGCAATGATGCCGTCGCAATCGCCGGTTTCAGGCGTTCGCTCTCGTGCTGCTCGGGGGGAACGCGCAACAGCGCCAGCGTCAGATCGTGAGAGAGTTGCGGCGAATCCTGCTGCTGCGCCGCCTGCTGAAGCTTCATAACGCCTTCCATGAGCTTCTTTTTCGCGATGAGACAAAGCCCCACGTTCCCGGTGGCGGCTGCCAGACCGGGCTGGATTTTCAAGGCCTCCTCAAAGTAACGAATGGCCTTGTCCTGATCGTGCTCCAGCATCGATACATAGCCGAGCTCAAACGTGATGTGATACGAATCGGGATAGATGGCATACGCCTCTTCAAGCTTTTTAATGGCTGCGAGCGTCTGATTCTCGCGGAGCAATTGGATGTGCTCTGTCATGAGTTGCTTGAGCTTGTCGCGGGTTTGCGTCAGCTCTTCGCCAGTGATCCATCGGCCCTTGATGCGCATTGCGCCCGCATCGGCCAGCTTCTGCCACTGAGCGAGCTGGTCGTGCGCCACTTTCAGGTCGGCGTCGCTCGGAGGCGGTTTGGAGTCGATGAACTGCTGCCAGATGGCAACACCCGCCAATGGCGCGCGCACGGCGTCGGCCCGGCGCTTGACCGCCGCCAGCGAGCTGCCCAATTGCGGCGCTGCCGCCGGCGGCGCGGAAGCGTTCGGAGCGGACCCGCTCGCGGACGGAGCGGGCGCAGTTGCCCTCTCGACGCTGCGAATCTGATCATTGGGGATCGTCTGCGTGGTCCCGTCGTCGAGCTTGATCCAGTAGCCATCGCTTTGCCGGATCGTGCGACCCTGCAGAACCGTTCCGTCATTGAGCGTGATCTTGTCCGCGGGCGCGGAAGCCGCGGCGACAAGCAACATTGCCGAAAGAAAAATCAACTTTGATGCAAATCCATTCATTTGTTACCCCAAGGCTGAGAGACATGCGACCACCCCAAGTACGCGAACTGCCGGATAGAGAATAATAGGCAGGGCGGGCTCGTGCAACGAGTGTAAGACCGTCTCTGCGCCTGCCCCCTCCCGGTATTCCGGCCAGGGTAAATGCACGGGACACTGAATGTGCGTAGTTTGGAGCTATCATCGATCAAGCGGGACGCTGCTTCCGCGGAGCTGAAAGGTGATCATGAAACGCTGGCTGATGTTAGTTGGATTCGTTGTCTGTTCGGCGATCGCGGCGTCGCGAGCCGCCGTCGGCGCCGGGCCGGAGGCGATCAACCTTCGACGGACGGTGACGGTGGAGGTGGTGGAGAAGACGAAGAACGCGGTGGTGAACATCTCGGCGACGAAAATGATCAGCAAACGCGTCTCGCCGTTTGGGAACGATCCGTTTTGGCAGCTCTTTCAGGGCGGGCAGGCGGTTCAGGTGCCGGCTAATGCGCTGGGGAGCGGATTCATCATTCATCGCGACGGGTATGTGGTGACGAACAACCACGTGATCGACCGCGCCCGGCAGATCACCGTGGAACTGGCCGATGGACGCAAACTGCCGGCGGATCTCATCAGCACGGACGCGGACGCCGATCTGGCGGTTCTGAAAATCTCCAGTGATAAGCCATTCCCGACCATTTCGTTGGGGGACAGCAGCGACCTGATGATCGGCGAGCCGGTGATCGCGGTGGGCAATCCGCTGGGATACAGCCACACGGTCAGCACGGGAATCGTCTCGGCGGTGCATCGCGATCTGAAGGATTCGGACGAGCCGACGGCATTGCGCGATCTGATCCAGACGGACGCGGCTATCAATCCCGGAAACTCGGGCGGCCCGTTGCTCAATGCCTACGGCGAAGTCATCGGGATCAACACCGCCGTGCGGAGCGACGCGCAGAACATCGGGTTTTCCATTCCCATCAATCGGCTCCGCGACCTGATCCCCGAACTGATGAACCCGGCGTCGGCCAGCAAGGTCGACGTTCCGATCCGGCTGAAGGAGATACGCGATCTGACGCCGCCGGCGGCGGTGGCATGTCGCGTGATGATCGATGAGCCCAAGCCGCGAACCGTGACATCCATCGACGGGCAGCCGGTGAATGACATCATCGACGCGTACGCGGTGCTGCTGCGGAGCAGGCGCGATCAGCCGATCAAGATCGTCTGCGCTGCCGGCGAAAAAGGGGAGACCATCATTCCACGGGCGGTTGCCACGCCGGATGCAATCGTCGAGGCAAACAAGCTCCTGGGGATCGCGGTTGTTCCAGTCACGCCGGCACTGGCCGAGAAGTATCATTTATCTCTGGAAGAGGGCATTTTCGTGAATGAGGTGGCGCGCGACAGCATTGCCGCCCGCGCGGGACTTCAGCCGGGCGATGTCGTGGTGCAATTGGGACGGTATCGCGTCGGCACGCTCGACGACTTTGTGCGCTGCTGCACCGCCTTCCCAAGAGCGGGCAGGTGCGAATCGGGGTGCTCAGGGGCGAACAAATTGGATTTGGAATTCTGGAGTTTTGACACTCCGTGAGAATCGTCATTGCTCCCGACAAATTTCGCGGGTCCCTCACTGCTGACGAAGCATGCCGCGCGATCGCGGCGGGCGTTCGCCGTACCGCGCCCGAGGCGGAGGTGGATCTGTGCCCGATCGCGGACGGCGGCGAAGGAACGGTCGCCGCGCTGGTTGCCGCCACGCGGGGAACACTTCATACATGCCGGGTCACGAGCCCCCTTCCGGAAAGAAAAGTCGACGCCACGTTCGGAATGTTGGGCGACGGGCAGACAGCAGTGGTCGAAATGTCCGCCGCAAGCGGGCTGGCGCTGCTGGCGGCCGACGAGCGAAATCCGATGTATACGACGACGTTTGGCACCGGCGAGCTGCTCGCCGCGGCCATGCGTCTTGGGGCGAAGCGCATTATTCTCGGGATCGGCGGAAGCGCGACGGTCGACGGAGGCATCGGCTGCGCCCAGGCGTGCGAGTTGCCCGTGCTCCTGCAGGACGGCGAGCCGCTTTCGTTGACCGAGCCGCTCACGGCAGCCGATCTTCCTCGGGTACTGCTGATCAAACATGGCCGCGGCAGCGCGATCGAGCGCGTTCACATCACCGTGGCGTGTGATGTGTGCAATCCATTGTTTGGACCGCAGGGCGCAGCCCAGGTCTATGGGCCACAAAAGGGCGCGACCCCGTCGCAGGTGGAATTTCTGGATGGCGCGCTGCGCCAGCTCGCCCAACGCACCGGGAAACTCGCGGCGGCGATGACGCCGGGCGCCGGCGCGGCCGGCGGACTGGGCTTCGCAATGATCGCGTTTTTTGGAGCGACGCTTCGGCCGGGCGCCGAGCTTGTCCTCGAAGCGACCGGGCTGCGACGCAGATTGGCCGGCGCGGATCTTTGTATCACCGGAGAAGGTCGGCTGGATGCATCGAGCCTGCATGGGAAGGCGCCGATCGGCGTCGCGCGCCTTTGCCGGGAGTTGGGAGTGAAGTGCGTCGCGCTCGTCGGGTCGGTCGGAGAAGGCGCGGAGGCGGCCCGCGACGAAGGGTTGACGGAATACCTCGCGCTGCAAGACGCCTCGATGTCCATCGAGCATTGCCTGCAAAACGCGGGGACCTTGCTGGCGGATGCCGCGGAGAAGAAGACGCGGCAGATGTTGACGATCCTGCCCTAACATGACACGGCAGCCGCCTCAGGACTGTGCGGCTGCCTTATCGACCAGCAGCTTGAAGAGGGCGAGATGATCCTTTTCGGCATGCAGCCGCTCGGGGTGCCATTGGACGCCGAGGAAGAGAGGAAAGGTCGGGTCTTCGATTCCTTCGATGACGCCGTCGGGCGACGTCGCGATGATTCGCAGCCCGCGGCCCGGCGTTTTGACGGATTGCTTGTGGGCGGTGTTTCCATCGACGTCGGCGTGTCCGATGACGGCAGCCGCGATCGACCCGGGCACCAGGCGGATGCCGTGCCTGGGGTAGGATCTCTCCAGATTGCGATGCTCGATCGCGTCGGCGCGGGGAATATCGGGAAGAAATTGATTGAGACTTCCGCCGCGATAGACGTTCATCAGTTGGGAGCCCAGACAGACGCCCAGTGCTGGCATTCGCCTTTTTTCCACCTCCGCCATCAGCGCCAGCTCGAAACGCTGGCGATTCGGATCGATGGGGACCGCTTTAGGGTGATACGTTTCGCCGTAGATCGCCGGGTCCAGGTCGTTCCCGCCGCTGAACAGAACGCCTTGCAGTCGATCGACCATCTGCGGAATCAACGCGTGGTCGATCTGATACGGCAAAAGCACCGGCAGGCCCCCCGCCTTCTCGACGGCAGTTGCGTACGCCATCGGCGATTCATACTGCGGCGGCTGATCGTCGGCGGTGTCTACGGTGATGCCAACGAGCGGGCGCATGTTTGCACATTACTGCGGCGCGGTGACGGCGGCAAAGCGTTCGGTCGCGTGATACAATTTCGCGGCGCGAGATTGCAATGCCTTTGCCAATTCCCGAAACTGGGGGAATAGACGCGCGAAACCGCTTTTTGGCCTCGCGGCTTTGAATGCTTGTGCGAATAGAATCGCTGACAACGGAGAAACAGATATGGCGGAAACGAAAAAAGGAAAGAAGTCCGGCGCGGCGGCAAAGAGCAAAGCCGAGGCGCCTGCGGAAAAGAAACCAGCGGCAGCTCAAAAGCCCAGCCCGATCGATACATCCCTTGCCGCCGCCGCAGCGGCGAAGATGGTCGCGCACGGTTCGCCTGCGACCGCGACCGGCGAGCACGCTGAGAGTGCGGCGTTCAAACGGCTGAAGGAAGGTCTGAGCAAGCCCGCCGGCGGCGGCGTCTCGGGATTCATCCAAAGCACGGCGCCAAACAAAAAGAGCGGTCAGACCTTCGGCGCGCAAAACCAGAGAAGCCGCGGTCAGACCTTTGGAGCCGACGTCAACCGATCCGGCGTCCCGCGGAGAACCGGAGGCTGAATGAAGGCGATTCGCGTTCACCGCTTCGGCGGCCCGGAGGAACTGAAGCTCGAGGATGTCCCCGACCCCCAGCCGGCGGCGGGACAGGTCCTCGTGCAGATCAGCGCCGCCGGCGTCAATCCGGTCGAGACCTATATCCGCACCGGCAAGTATGGCCCCCGCACTTTTCCCTATACGCCAGGCTCGGACGCGGCGGGGATCGTCGAGGCGATTGGCACTGAAGTGACCCGCGTGAAGCCGGGCGATCGGGTCTACACTGCGTCGACGATCAGCGGAGCCTATGCCCAAAAGGCGCTCTGTTCTGCGCAGAGCGTTCATCCCCTTCCGGCGCATGTCACATTTGCGCAAGGGGCCGCGTTGGGCGTGCCATACGCCACCGCATACTATGGGCTGTTTCTCCGGGCGCGGTGCGCGCCGGCGAAACGTTGCTCATCCACGGCGCGTCGGGCGGCGTCGGAATTGCAGCCGTGCAACTCGCCCGCCCTCTGGGCTGCACGATCATCGGCACCGCGGGAACCGATGAGGGACGTGATATCGTCGCGGATCAAGGAGCCGACTTTGTGCTCGATCACCGCGCCAACGGCTATCTCGCGAAGCTGATGGAGCTGACGAAGGGCAAGGGCGTCGATCTGATTCTGGAGATGGCGGCCCACCTCAATCTCGGGAAGGACCTTGATGTCCTGGCAAGGAACGGCCGCGTCATTGTGATTGGCAGCCGCGGCCCAATCGAAATCGATCCGCGCGGCACGATGACGCGCAACGCCGACATTCGCGGCATGTCACTCATGAACGCCACCGAGGAGCAACTGACGGAAATTCATGCCGCGATCATCGCCGGTCTGGAAAATCGCTCACTTCGTCCCGTTGTCGCCAGAGAATTGCCGCTCGCGGAGGCCGCCCGGGCTCATGAGCTGATTCTGCTGAACGGGGCGCGGGGGAAGATTGTGTTGGTGCCGTAGCCGCGATTTTTCGGTGGGCGCGCGAGGAACGCGGATTGGATCTTCGCTGCCGCGAAGGGCAAGCCACGGCGGATGGTGTAGGCGAGTTCGAGTCCAGTTCGAATTCCGCAGGTCCTGCGTCCGTCGCGCGTTTTTGCGCATCTTCTTTCTGTCACGTTCCAATCACCAATCACCCGACCGCGCATGACGTAAACGACTTCCCCGCCAACCGCTCAACTGCTTCCATGTATCTCTTTCGAGTTCCCTCAACCACTTCGGTCGGCAGCATCGGCGCAGGCGGTGTCTTGTCCCACGGTTGGCGCTCCAGCCAGTTGCGCACGAATTGCTTGTCGAAGCTCTCCTGGTCGCGGCCGGGCTCGTACCGATCGGCGGGCCAGAATCGGCTGCTGTCGGGGGTGAGCACTTCGTCGATCAAAATTAAACTGCCGTCGGGGAGCTTTCCAAATTCGAACTTCGTGTCGGCGATAATGACACCGCGGGTGCGCGCATACTGGGCCGCCTGCGTGTAAAGACGAATCGTCCGATCACGAAGCTCCTTCATCACCTCGGCGCCCGCGCTGCGGGCGGCTTCCTCAAACGAAACGTTGATGTCGTGCCCGGTGTTTTCCTTCGTGGCCGGCGTGAAGATCGGCGTGGCAAGCTGCTCGCATTGCCTGAGGCCCGCGGGAAGGCGAATGCCGCAAACGGTGCTGTTTTGGCGGTACTCCTTCCACCCCGATCCGGCCAGATATCCGCGCGCGACGCATTCGATCGGCACCACCTCCGCCTTGCGCACCAGCATCGATCTGCCGGCTATCTGATCGCGATAGTCATGCAGGCTTTTGGGATAATCGTTTACCTCCGTCGCCAGGAGATGGTTGGGAAATTCGCCGGCAAACTTTTCAAACCAGAACAGGCTCAGTGCCGTTAACATTTTACCCTTGTCGGGGATGCCGTTTGGCATGACGACGTCAAACGCGCTGATGCGATCGGTCGCGACGATCAGCAGCGTCTGACCCAGATCGTAGACATCGCGCACCTTCCCTCGTCGCACCGGGAAGGGAAGGTCCGTGGAGAGAAGAGCAGGATTCATCTCCTGCAAAATAGCCCCGCGCTGCCTGGCGTTCCAGCGTCGGGGCTGAAGAGTCCGCGAAGGGCAAGCCACGACCGTGTCGCCGGCAAGGTCGGCATCGGACCTTGTCTGCTGTCTTCTCACTTCGGCACTTCGCCCCTCTGTCCCTTTGTCCCTTCGTCCCTTTGTCCCTCCGTCCCTTCGTCCCTCTGTCCCTCTGTCCCTCTGTCCCTCTGTCCCTCTGTCCCTCTGTCCCTCTGTCCCTCTGTCCCTCTGTCCCTCTGTCCCTCTGTCCCTTCGTCCCTCTGTCCCTTCGTCCCTTCGTCCCTTCGTCCCTTTGTCCCTCCCGTATTCCCCTCTCCTGTCCCGTTCCAATCACCCGGCTTCGGTTAGCTTCGATCGGCGGCAATGTGCAATCCCGTTTGTCCCGCGCCTGCTCTCTGCTAAGATGGCGCATACGATGCCCAGGCAGGCGTTTTCACGTCTGATTCGGCCAACCGCTTATGGCACTGAAGTTTGAGATCTATCGCGAAGGCAGCCGGGTCATGTCCTTCGAGCCGACTGCGGCGACCGCCGTCGGCCCGGAGAGCGTGCCGATTTCCGGTGACATCTCTTTCCGCGAGGGACTTCTGGTCCTCAGCCGCCGCGACGAGCATGCCAGCGGGCTTTCGCTCCTGTGGGACGTGGGCTCGCAGGGAAGCTTCGTGCTGGAGACCACGCGTCTTCAGTCGCGCGACAAGCCTTACAACCTCAACATCGAATTGGCCCGTTTCCGCCTGATGAAGATCATGCAGAAGCAGGAAGACTGGAACCTGTTCGATTTCCCGAAAATCGAGAAACACACGCAGAAGTTCCTGGAAGCTCAGAATATTTTCGCCGAGGCGCTGGGCAAGCTCGACCAACCGGGCGAAGCCTCGAAGCTCGCCGACCGGGCTCTGGAACTGGCGATGGAAGTGTCCGAACAACTGGCAATTTTTCACGCCGATCTGTTTTTGAATCGGCGTCGAGCCGCCAACGGATTTGTGAAGCACATTTTCGGAGCGCGAATCGATCCGCAGGTGCGCAGCGAGAAATACCGTGAGGCGGCTACCACGCAGTTCGACTACATCGCTGTCCCTGTCCCGTGGAAGCAGCTTCAGCCGGAGGAGCACGCGTTCAACAGCGAAGCCCTGGATGAATGGGTGGAGCTGTTGGCCAAGCGCCGCGTGCCGACCGTGATGGGCCCGATTGTTCGACTCGACGAGGCGACGGTTCCCGACTGGATGGTCATCTGGGAACACGACTTCGACATGCTGCGCGAGATGTCCTACGAGTTTGTGCAGAAGGTCGTGCAGCGCTATCGGCGGGCCGTTTCCGCGTGGAACGTCGTTGCGGGATTGCCGACCAACGCGGCTTTCACCCTCAACTTCGAGCAGGTGATCGAGTTGACGCGGCTGCTGGTTTCCCAGGTGAAAACGTTGATTCCCAACGCCCGCACGATGGTCACCATCACCCAGCCGTTCGGCGAATATCACGCTCGCGGGCGCACCAGCGTTCCACCGATTCTCTACGCGGAGATGGTCGCGCAGGCCGGCATCAACTTCGAAGCCTTCGGCCTTGAACTGGAGCTCGGTGTTCCTTCGCAGGGCATGTTCACACGCGACTTGTTTCAATTGAGCTGCCTGCTGGATCGTTTCGCGACGCTGGGCCGGCCGGTATTCATTACGGCAGTGGGCGTGCCGGGAAGGTCGACTCCCGACCCGGACGATGTCTCCGAAGGGCATCGCGATCCTTCCATCGCAGGGCGATGGCGCAGGCCGTGGGATCCCACTCTGCAGGCAGAGTGGATGGAAGCCGTCTATCAGGTCGCGATGAGCAAGCCTTTCGTCGAGTCGATTGCCTGGTCCAGTCTTGCCGACATCCGGCAGGTGCTGCCTGGCGGAGGCTTGCTCGATGAATCGCTGCGTCCCAAGCCCGCTTTCCAGAAGCTGCAGATGCTCCGTGACAAGATCAAACGCGACTCCTCACCGAAAAAATAGAACGGGCCGCGTCTGAATGTTTCCCTTCTGGAACAGGCCGCAACGTCGCGCACTGCTTCTTTTGGGCGGATGCGTCTGGCTCATGCTGGTGGTGCGATGGGCACGCGACCGGGCGTATTTGCCGGAGGGAATCGATGTTCCCTCGCCGCGCGCCGATGAGCTGGCAAATCGGATTGATCCCAACACCGCCGACTGGCAAACACTTGCCGCAATTCCATCCCTCGGGGAAAAACGAGCACATCTGATCGTCGCGTATCGGGAGAAGGCCATCGCCAGCGGACGCGGCAAAATGGTGTTTCGCGCAGCCATGGATCTGACGCGCATCAAGGGGATCGGCCCGTCGACAGCTGCGAATCTGGAGCCGTATCTCTTGTTTCCTCCAACGACGCGGCCGGTTCGCAAGCCCTGAATGCTGCCCGTGCCACGGCACGATCCTATGATATATGCGAACATTTCAGCCGAACGCGAGGTACGCATGCCGGATTTTAAGGTCGTCAGTCCCTACGCTCCGCAAGGCGATCAGCCGGCGGCGATCGAGCAGCTCGTGACGGGTCTCAACTCGGGCCGGAAATTTCAGACGCTGATGGGAGTCACCGGGTCGGGCAAGACATTCACGATGGCGCAAACCATCGCGCGGGTCAATCGGCCGACGCTGGTCATCAGTCATAATAAGACGCTTGCCGCACAACTGTACGAGGAGTTCAAGGATCTCTTCCCGCACAATGCCGTCGGCTATTTCGTCAGCTATTACGACTATTACCAGCCGGAGGCGTACATCCCGCAGCGCGACATTTACATCGAGAAAGACGCCAGCCGCAACGACGATCTGGATCGGCTTCGTCTTTCTGCCACCAGCAATCTCGTCAGCCGGCGTGACGTGCTGCTGGTGTCGTCGGTGAGCTGCATCTTCGGGCTCGGCTCGCCCATGGAATATCAAAAGAGCGTTCTGCCGATCCGCAAGGATGTTGAAACAGATCGTGATGAGATGCTCCGCAAGCTGATCGACCTGCAGTACACCCGCAACGACATCGACTTCAAGCGCGCCACGTTCCGCGTGCGCGGCGACGTCGTCGAATTGCACCCCGCGTACGAGGACTTCGCCTATCGCATCGAGTTTTTCGGCGACCAGGTTACCAACATTGACGCCATCAACCCCCTCACCGGCGAATTGCTCAAAAGCGAAGAGCAACTGTTCATCTACCCCGCCGTCCATTATGTGATGCCGGAGGACAAGCTTGCCGGCGCGTTGGAATCGATCAAGCAGGAACTGGATCTGCGCGTCATGACATTGCGCGGAGAGGGAAAGCTGCTGGAAGCTCAACGGCTGCTGGCGCGAACGAGATATGACCTGGAGATGATGGCGGAAGTGGGCGTTTGCTCCGGCATCGAGAATTACAGCCGGCACCTGGACGGCCGCCAGCCGGGGCAAAAGCCATATACCCTCATCGATTATTTCCCCAAGGACTTCCTGCTGATCCTCGACGAATCGCATGTGACGATTCCGCAGATCAAGGCAATGTACAACGGAGATCAACAGCGCAAGCAGGTGCTGGTGGATCACGGCTTCCGCTTGCCCAGCGCGATGGATAACCGACCACTAAAATATGAAGAATTCGAGCAGATGTGGAACCAGGTCCTTTACGTTTCCGCGACCCCGGGCAAAGTCGAGCTGGAAAACTGCGGCGGTGAGGTGGTCGAGCAGGTCATCCGCCCCACCGGCCTTGTAGACCCCGAGATTCTGGTCCAACCGGCGCAGGGGCAGGTGCCGCATCTTCTGGCGCAGATCGGCGCCCGCTCCGCCGCGGGCGAGCGCGTGCTCGTGACAACGCTCACCAAGCGTTTGGCGGAGGATCTGAGCGCCTACATCCAGGAGGCCGGCTTCAAATGCCGGTATCTGCACAGCGAAATCCAAACGCTCGAGCGCGTGGAAATTCTCAACGAACTGCGGCAGGGCAACTTCGATGTGCTTGTGGGCGTGAATCTGCTGCGCGAGGGGCTCGATTTGCCGGAAGTGTCGATG
Organism: uncultured Phycisphaerales bacterium; assembly: GCA_963758525.1. Lineage (GTDB taxonomy): Bacteria > Planctomycetota > Phycisphaerae > Tepidisphaerales > Tepidisphaeraceae > JBBSDP01. The sequence goes on along the minus strand of CAVWVQ010000005.1, from coordinate 195,962 downwards.
GTGGCGATTCTCGACGCCGACAAGGCAGGGTTTCTCCGCAGCGAGACGTCCATCATCCAAATGATCGGCCGTGCCGCGCGAAACGTGAACGCGAAAGTCATTCTCTATGCCGACACCGTGACGCCGGCCATGCAGAAGGCGATCGATGAGACGGCGCGGCGCAAGGTGCTGCAGCTTGCGTACAACGCCGAGCATGGAATCACCCCGCAGACGGTCAAGAAGGCAATCCACGCCTCGCTGGAATCCGAGTCCAAGGCTCGCCGGGTCGCCCAGGAAGCCATTCATTCCGGCAGCACAGAATACGATCAGACGGAACTGGTGCGTCTGTTGGAAGAGGAAATGCTTGAAGCGGCCAAGAATCTCGAATTCGAACGCGCCGCGCAGTTACGCGACAAGCTCAAGGAAATCGCCGGGGCGCCGACCATCAAAAGCGGTTCAGACAGCATCCCCCCTTCCGAAGAAAATAAGATCTGGCGTCCCAAAACGCCCAAGCGCGGCGCACGAAAGGCCGCGAGATAAATCCGAGCCTTGGGAGTATCGGGACTCGGCGTCGCGAGCGGATTGGAGGGTTTGGAAACCGCTTCTACTAATCCCCGCTCGCGCAGGGTCCCGGGCCACCGCAGCGCCCGCACATTCCTGGGCCGGCGGATTCGCCGCTCCGACTGCCCGATTCACTGGCAACGGCAAACACACTCAGCGCGCGTTTCGTCTTGTCGGATGCGCATTTCGGACAAGGCACTTTGTGCTCGCCATTCATGCTCCACACAAGTTGCTCAAAGCTTTCGCCGCATGCATCACAGGTGTATTCGTAAATTGGCACGTTCAACTCCTGACAGATCCGGAAAATCAATTGGCCGAGGCGGCCGCTGGCGTTATTGTACGCTCACAACCACAAAGTGACGAAAACGATGAGCCGACATTTCAAACCCGATAGATTCATCAATACCAGCCAGATCGGCGGAATCGAGCGCTACACGATAGACGACGGGGCCGGGCGCGGGGTGCGGGCACTGTGTGTCAACACCGGCGCAGGACTGCGTTATCGCGTGCTGGTCGACCGCGGGCTCGATATTGACCAGGCCTTCTTCAACCAACACAGCATCTGCTTTCTCACGCACAAAGGCCCCACCACCGCGAGTCAGGGGCTGGACCGCGGGCTCGACTGGCTCAAGGGATTTCCCGGCGGACTGCTCACCAGTTGCGGCCCCACGAATATTGGGCCACCGGGTCAGGACGGTGACGAAGAATTGGGCCTGCACGGGCCCCATTCCAACTCCGCGGCGGCGCTGGAAGCGGTGCATCAGCCAGATGTGCAATCAAACAGACCGACAATGTCGATCACCGGCGTCGTCCGTTACGGCGGACTTTACGGCCCGTGTCTGGAACTACGGCGGACCATCGCGTCGCCATTAGGCGGGAACGCGATCGATGTGATCGATGAATTTCGCAACCTGGGAAACCAGCCGGCTCCGCACGCCTGGCTCCTTCACATCAACTTCGGGTATCCGCTGGTCGACGAGGGGGCGGAGCTTTGTTTCGATTCGCCACGGGTGCAGCCGACCGAGGCGGCGGCTTCGATCGCGCGGTTCAAGGATTCGATCGACTATAAGCGCGTCACGGCTCCGCTCGAATCCCATCGCGGCCCCGACTCGGCCGTTGCGTATCTTTTTCCGCGCCCGATCGACGCCGCCGGCCGAACCACGGTCGGCATCGTCAATCGCTCGCTCGGCCTGGGCGCGGCGGTTCACTACAACACCAGGCAATTCCCCCGCTGCGGCAACTGGCAGCACTTTGGTCCGGGCGAGTATGTCACGGCGCTGGAGCCGATGAACGGAACCATCGACGGCCGCTGGCGCGACCGTGCGACAAACCAACTCGATTTCATTGAGGCTGGGGGCGTGCGCCGCTACCGATACCGGATCCAGATCGTCAGCGATGCGACGGGGATCGACTCGCTGCTGTCGCTCAACGGCTCAAGTCGCCAGTAGCAAATCGAAATTTTCGCGGCATGCGTCAAGGGTTGGATTTCGGCGTCACCTGAGCCTTCAACAAACCCTCCGACCACGAGAGCTCCAAACGCGCGGTGCCGGCGAGCAGTGCCGCCAGATCAGCTCCGATCGCTTCGCAGCGCCAGCCGGTCATCAAACGATGTGACTGGAGACCCTTGGAATGAAACGCGCGCACGAACTCACCGACCTCCTGGCGGTCTGTCGCCACGCCAGGATCGATCGACTTTCCGGCGCACAAGCACTGGGCCGCGGCCCAGAGCGCCTCGGCGGAGAATTTCTCCCCTGGGGAAGGCTCGGCGTCGCGCGGCGGAGGAAGCTCGGCCGCGGGAAGCGCCAGCGCCCGCAGTGTCATTTCCACGATCTGCGCCCCGTGCGCATGTTCCACCGGACGCGGCAGCCCGCGGACGCGATCGAGCTTCTCCACCGACTTCACCGGATTGCGAGCCAGCTCAAGCATCACCTCGTCGCGCAGGAATGTCCGCGGCGGAACGTCGTGCGCCCGGGCCGATGCGTCGCGCCATGCCGTCAGCTCCCGCAGCACCGCCAGATTTCTCGGCAGCAATGACGCGGCTCCGCGAACGCGCGCGTACTGCGTCGCCGGATCAAAGCGATAGACCGTGACATCGCACAACGCCGCGCATTGCTCCGCGGCCCAGTGCTCGTGGCCCAGCGCCCGAAGACGATCGCCAATTTTCTGCCGCACCAGCGGAAGATATCGCACGTCATCGGCTGCGTATCGCAATTGCATTGCTGAGAGCGGCCGCTTGTCCCAATGCGAAAAAGTGAGCCCCTTCCCCAGGCGCGCCCCGGTCAGTTCCATCACCAGTTTGGAGAGCGACACCGGGTATGGCATTGATGCGAAGCCGGCGGAGACCTGCGTGTCAAAGATGTTCGCCGCGGTACGGCCCGTGTGGCGCACGACCGGCTCGATGTCCTGCGAGCCGGCGTGCACGATCTTTTCAACGCCCGGATCGCATAGCAAATCCCAGAATGGCGTCAACGAGAGATTTGCCAGCGGATCGATCAGCGCGATCTCCTCGCACGATGCAACCTGAATCAGGCAAAGTTTTGGGAAATACGTGAGCTCTCCGATGAACTCGCTGTCGTACGCGAAGCTGCCGACGGTGCGCAATCGTTCGATCAACTGCGACAGCGAGTCAGCGGACGTGATCAGCGCCGCTTCACCGCGCGGCACCATCGGATGTTCCATCGGTTTATTCTGCGCCGCGGAATCGTCACCCTCGGCGTGGGCGGAGTCATGGCTGCGCGACCGATGATCGGTGCGCGAGCCGCGTTGCTTCCTCCAGTTTCTGCCAGTCTGAGCGTCAGGTGCCACATCCATGCAAATGTATCCTGCTTGCGTCTGCTTTTGTCACCGCCCCAATTGATGTCAAGAGAGAATACGTTATCGGACGCTCCGTCGCCAGAGCGGCACGATGGCCGCTGGAGTCGGCACAGTCTTTGCGGCTTGTAGGCTTCATGTTGGCAACCTTGGGCAAATCCCTCGAAACTGAACCCGCAACCCGGCCGCTTTCGATCCTTTTAGTCGAGGACGAACGGGCATCAAGGCGGGCATTGGCCGCTCTGCTTCGCGCGGCCGGGCACCAGATTCGAGCCGCCGGGTCGGCAGAGGATGCCCTACGCTTGCTCGACTCCAATCGGGGTGACCGCCCAGCGTTGGCTTTGGTCGATTTGAACCTCCCGGGAATGGACGGTCTGGACTTGATCGCTCAGCTTCGCGAACGGGATGCGGGGGTCTTTGCCGTTCTGATTACCGCCAATGATTCGCCCGACCTGCGTTGGCAGATCCAGGAGAATCATCTTGGGTATCTGCGCAAGCCGATCAATTTTGAGCATTTGCTGCATTTGATTCACGAAAATTTTCCTTGCTGAGGACCGCCGCACGTCGGTCCGCCAGGGAAAAATACCTCGATTCCTCCCCTATTTTGCTTGCTACCCCCCTTTAGCGGCCGATATCATCATGCCGGATCGAACTCATGTTGGGGGGTGTCTGGGAGGAGCAATATGAATCTGGAATATGCGGTAGATCGTCTGCTGGACAGCGGCTGGATCCCCTTTGGCGAGATTGATCTGGATGCCTCCCCGATGGCCGCAGTTTTCCTTCCGTGCTCACCGTGCAGCGGGAGTTCGCCCGCGCGGGACTCGAGCTTTCCATCAAGCACAACCTGATGTTTGGTTGTTATCGGGCGACATGGGGTCCGGCTGGCGAACCGCTCGATCCGTCGCGCGCCGCCGACGAACGCCACGGGACCGTAGTCGGCGCCTGCGAGCGTGAAGCCGCCGTCTACGCCCTCGCTCAACTGCGCGGCGCTCAGAGCGAGCGGCAGCTTGTAAACGCCTGAACTGCGCCGGTGTCCCCGGCGGGCGTCGAAATCCAAATCCGAGCTGCATCGCACCGACCGTGCGGCAATCGAGAACCCGGCGGAATCTCGGCTACCGTCCGGTTCGCTCATGCATTTCCGCGAGCCCCGATTATTTTCGTAGTGTCCGATCGGTGACTCAGGTCATTAGCGTGACTCATTCTGCCCGCTGAAGCGGGCAGACCGGTGGAGGCACCTCGTCAGCTTTCCTTTCCGCGCTCATATCGCTTGTACGCAACGCCCTCCATGAACGCGTTAAGCTCGTGCGCACGCTTAATCCCCACCTCCACGTCGCTTTTGCGATGCGTATGAGGGTAGTCGCGCCAATCTCGACACAGACCCGCGCGAACGCTCTGAAGGAGGGTGTAACGGTAAGCCCGACGACACTGGACCTCGTCGCGAATGCATCCATCAAAATAATCTCGCCGACCGCTTCCGCGCCAGAAGGGCAAGCGCCGCTGGGGCAACAAATCATTCACCAGTTTCGCAACGGATCCATGTATTCGCTGCACCATGGGCCCGAGGTTTTCCCCGACCTTCAGGTATCCGAGCGTGTGATAGTGGTTGTTGAGCAGCGTCGTGACCCACGGAACGAATCCGTAGAGCTGTGCGTAATGATCGAACCGATCCCAGAATACGCCCGCTGCACGTTCGGATTCGAAAGCCGGGTAGCGATCGCGGCAGCGCGAGGTGATGAAATAAACGGAGTTATCGCGGTACCAGTGCTCGAAGCGGTGGCCGCCCGCATGATACTCTTCCGCCCGACAGGGTCGCACCCGAAACCTTCGCACCCAGACACCCTTTGAGCGCCAGCGCACGTCCATTCGCTCCCGCCGGTCTGCCCGCTTTAGCGGGCAGATCTCACTTTGCAGAAGCTGGCAGAATCTACCCAACCGCCGCCGGCTCAAGCGCCTGATTCCACTTGCGCCCCGTGCGGCTCTTCCAGGAGGCTTTGTGATACGCGTAGCCGACGATCAGCGGGACGGCGATTGTGGCTTCGCTGTAGACCATCTGCTCGAAGACCGTGTCAACCTTGCCCCAACTGCTGGCTTCCTTGAGCGTGCTGCCGGAGAGGGCGCCGTCGCGCACGTCCGCGACGGTGATCTGAACGGCGTACTTGTGCATCGGAGCGTCGTTGCCGAGCACTTCCGCGGCCACGACGATATCCTGCGCGAAATTCTTCGGAACCCCCCCGCCGATCATGAAGAGGCCGGTCTCGGCATTCTTGATCTTGAGTTGCGTCAATTCGTAAAAATCTTTGGCGCTGTCAATGCTGACTTTCGGCTGATCGCCGCGCGCGTGCTGATGAGCGACCAAGCCGAAGCCGGCGGAGCAGTCGCTGAACGCGGGACAGAAAATCGGGACGTCGCGCTTGTACGCCTCATAGACGATGCTGTCGGGACTCTTGCAGCCGATCTTCTGGAGATAGGCGCCCATCTCGCGAATGAACTCGCGCGAGGAGTAGGGCCGCGGATCGAGCTCGTCGGCGATCTTCTGTGTCGTCTCGTCGCAGATGCGCAGCTCGTCCTCGTCGATCAGCGTGTCGTAAATGCGGTCGATGTGCAGATCGCGGAGGGTGGCGTCGTCATAGTAGGGGCTGCCGACCCAATGATGGAACCCCAAGGCCTCGAAGAAATCCTGGTCGACGATGTTGGCGCCGGTGCTGACGATGGCGTCAACCATATTGTTGCGAAGCATGTCGACGAACACCTTCTTGAGCCCGGCGCTGATCAGAGATCCGGCGAGGCAGAGGATGATGCCGCAGTCGGCGTCGCGGAGCATCCGGTCATAAATGTCGGCAGCGCGGGCCAGGTCGCGGGCGCTGAACGCCATGTGCGACATCGCCTCGACGACGGGGATGACGTTGTGTTTGGTGACATCGATGTGCTCGATCGTCTGATGAAGAAAATCCTTCTTGGTCTTGGCGGTTGCCATAATACACCTCGCTCTGCTCTGAAGATCGGCTGTTCGCGTTGGTGCCTTGCACGGCACCATCAACGCAAAAAGCCACCGCGACCCGCTACGGTGTGCATCCCTTCATTGGGGGCACCCGCCATTGCGGCTCGTGGTGGCTTTACAAAAGTAGCGTATAAAATATCGGCGGGCCGTCAAGGGTTCGCGCGCGAAAAATCGTGTTTCCAACGCGAAAATTTTGTCACGTTGTTCTGTGGGTCGGTGATGCATACGATGCCGCCGATCATGAGTCATCCGGCGCGACATCGTGCAGAGTTGTGGCTGCGAAGCGAGCGGGCGATGGGGCTTTCGACGGTGCGTCGCGTTCGCCGCGTGCCGCGCTCCATCGCGCTGCCGCGCGGCACGGCACAAATGGATTCAGCCGCGGACATTTCAGTGTTGGGCCGCGCCGGCGAACCCGTCCGCGCAAGTGCAGCGGAGCCGGAACCGATCGCGGCGCGGCCCCGTGGCGGTGGCCCGGCTCAGCACGCCGCCCTGATGGCTGCGCCTTCTGCGGCAAGCGCACTGGTGGAACCCGCGCGCCACGATCGTCCCGAACTTTCCGTCGAGGAAAAACGCGCAGAGCTTGCGGCGTTGGATGAGTCGCAGGTGCGCGGCTGCACCAAGTGCGTTCTCTGCAAGACGCGCACCCAGACGGTCTTCGGCGAGGGTGATCCCGACGCGAACATTTTTTTTATCGGCGAAGGCCCGGGAGAAACCGAAGATCTCACCGGTCGTCCGTTCGTCGGCAAAGCGGGGCAACTGCTGGAGAGGATGATCGCCGCAATGGGTCTGCGGCGGGATCAGGTATTCATCGCCAACATCGTCAAATGCAGGCCTCCAGGCAATCGCGTGCCGGCGCCCGAAGAAGTGAAGAGTTGCACGCCGTACCTTGAGCGGCAACTCGAGATCGTGCAACCCAAAGCAATCGTCACCCTCGGACTGCCCGCCACGCGCTACATGCTGCAGTCCAACGCGAGCATGGGGTCGATGCGTGGGCGTTTTCACTCATGGCGCGGAATCAAACTGATGCCGACGTACCATCCGTCCTACGTATTGCGCGTGTACACGGAACAGACACGAGCGGCGGTATGGAGCGATCTGAAGCAGGTGATGGAATTGCTCTCGCTTCCCGGTCCCGCGCAGATCACCAGAGCAGACGCCATGAAAAATTCTTCCCGGATTTTCCTCCGCGACAGGCGCGCGGCGTCGGAAACATTTGCAGCGGCGGCGCGCACGATGCGATGCAGACGCAACTTGTCGCGCGCTTTTTTCTTTGGCAGGCGCGCGCAAAAACAAATCTCGCGCGCGGGAGAATAATTCCTTTGCGTCGCGCGGGTTCATCGCTACAGTGCCGCCTTCATTCGTTCACATTCGAGCGGTTGATTCGCGCCGCAAGTTACGAGCAGGATTTTCACCAGTCTCCTTTAACGCCATGACAACGACCCAACCGCTTTCGACGCGCAAAATATTCGTCGCGCCCCAGAACCCTCTTTTGACTCCGCCGTCTGGCAGCGCATGCTGCAGCAGGTGCGCTCGCAGCACCCGAGCCTCAACCGAACCTGGTTCGATGAGATGAGCCCGCGTCAGCTCACCCACGGGATTGTACAGGTCACCGTGGCGACGCCCGCGCAGCTCAACTTCTGTCAGAGCCAGTGCCAGCAGCCGTTCACCATCGCCGCACAGGCGGTCACCGGGCGGTTGATCGCCGTCAGCTTTCACTGCAACAGCCTTCCGCGCGGCGGCGTCTTCAACGAGGGGGACGAGCCGCTGCCGCTGAACCCGGATTATCTTTTTGAGAATTTCGTGACCGGCCCGTGCAACCGCCTCCCGCACGCCGCGTCGCTGGCCGTCGCCGAGCAACCGGGCAACGCATACAACCCCCTGTTCATCCATGGCGGGGTCGGGCTGGGCAAAACGCACCTGCTCCAGGCGATCTGCCAGAAAGTGCTGCTGCACAAGCAGGATGCGCGCATCCTCTATCTCTCCTGCGACGCGTTCATCAATCAGTTCATCCTCGCGATCGAAAACGGCGACATGCACCACTTCCGCACCAGGTATCGCCATCTCGATCTGCTGGTCATTGACGACATTCACTTCCTGGCGGGACGCGATCGCACACAAGAAGAGTTTTTCCACACGTTTAACACACTTTATCAACAGCATAAGCAGATCATTCTCTCCGCCGACTGCCCGCCCAGCGAAATTCCCGAGCTCGAAGAACGGCTGGTGAGCCGCTTCAACTGGGGCCTTGTCGCTCGGATCGAGAAGCCGTGCTACGAAACACGCGTGGCGATCCTGCAGAAGAAAGCGCGGATGCGCGGGCTGACGCTGCCGGACGATGTAGTCTGCTACATCGCCGCCAAGGTGGAGAACAACACCCGTGAATTGGAAGGGGCGATCACCAAGCTGCAGGGCCTTGGCATGCTGCAGGACGGGCGAATCGACCTCGAGCTCGCCAAGAGCGCACTGGGCGACTCGGTGGTGCCGGAGCAGAAGCGGATCACGATTCAGCAGATCCTCGACGCAGTCACCAAGTATTACAATGTGCGTCTCAGCGACCTGCAGGGAAAGCGCCGCCACAAGAGCATCGCGTTTCCCCGCCAGGTCTGCATGTACCTCGCGCGGCGCTATACCCGCTACTCGCTGGAAGAGATCGGCGGCTACTTCGGCGGGCGCGATCACACTACCGTGCTTCACGCGGTGCGAACCGTCGACTCCGACGCCAAGACCGAGCGCGACGTCGCGGATCAGTTGACGCAGTTGGAATCGCAACTCACGTCAGCGTAATCGCCAACATGAAGCTCGCGTTTTCGACCAATGCTTACACACGCTTCCCGCTGCTCGATGCGCTGCGGGGGATCAAGGCGGCAGGGTTTGCCGGCGTGGAGATTCTTGCAGACGTTCCCCACGCATATCCGCCGCAGATGACCGAAGAACTAACCTCTGGCGTCTGCCGAGCATTGGAAGAGCTGTCGCTGCAGGTCAGCAACATCAACTGCAACTGCTCGTTCGGCTACTGGAAAGACGCGCCGCCCGAAGCCTATTTCGAGCCGAGCCTGATCAGCCCAAATCCGAAGCACCGGGCGGACCGTACGGAAATGATCCTGCGGACTCTTCAATTTGCGAAGGATGTCGGAGCGGCGAACATCAGCATCACCAGCGGCCGAATGCTCGGCGGAATGCCTCCCGGGCCGGCCGCGGAGCAATTTGCCAGGTCGATTCGCCCGATCCTCGATCGCGCGGATCAACTGGGGATTGATGTCGGGATCGAGTGCGAGCCGGGGTTGTTTCTGGAATACGTTGACGAGCTGAGCGATTGGATCGCCCGGCTCGGGCACGCGCGGCTTGGCGCGAATCTGGACGTGGGACACTGCCAGGTCATCGGAGAATCCGTTCCAGAGTCAGTGAAGAAGCTGCACGGGCGAATCTGGAATTTGCACGTGGAAGACATCCCCGGCCGCAAGCATTACCACATGGTTCCCGGCGAAGGGACGATGGACTGGGCCGGGCTGCGCAGAGCGCTGGAAGCAACCGACTACAGACGATTTCTCACCGTTGAACTGTACACCCACACCGACAACCCCCAGCAAGCGGCCCTCAAGAGCCATCAATTTCTCAGCCGGTGTTTCGCCTGACCTCCTGCTGGTTCGCACTCTGTTCGCTTTCCGGACCTTGCAACGCAAGATCGCGTGTACTGTAATTCTGCTTGATGAGGCACGATCGATCGTGGGACCCGGGAAGATGCTATATTCACCGCATTACTCGAAAGGGAGTCGATTGAATCAGCGCATCGTGCTCAGCTTCGCCGCCTGCATCTCTCTGACAAGCGTATTGACGCGAGGCGACAGCGTCGATTTCGCCAGGCAGATTCGTCCGATCTTCGCCGCGAGCTGCTACAAGTGCCACGCCGGCGACAAACACAAGGGCGGCCTGCAGCTCGACAGCGCCGCGGCTATCCTCAAAGGCGGAAAGGACGACCTGTCCGTCGCGCCGGGTGATCCTTCGAAGAGCGATCTGTATGCACGCATCACCGCGGCGAAAGATTCGGATGAGCGAATGCCCCCCAAGGGCGAGATGCTCGCCAGGGCGCAAACCGATCTGATCAAGCGATGGATCAGCGAAGGGGCGAAGTTCGGTGATTGGAAGATGGACGCGGTGGCAGCGACCACCGGCCCGACGACCTCTCCCGCCGCTCTGGCCGATCCGCAACTCCCGCCGGTCGCCGCCGCCGACCCCGCCGCCATTGCCGCCGTCCAGAAAGCCGGCGCCCTGGCGATGCCGATCGCGCAGAACACCAATTTCCTCGACATCGGATTCCAAATGGGTGGCGACAAGATCACCGACGCCCAGCTTGCCTCGCTCGCTCCCATCGCGCCGCAGGTATTCTGGCTGAATCTCGCTGGCACCAGGATCACCGACAACGGACTGGCCGCGCTCGAGCCGCTGCGAAATCTCCGCAAGCTTCACCTGGAAAGAACCCCGATCACCGATTCGGGCCTGGCTCATCTCAAAGGCCTGACGAATCTCGGCTATCTCAATCTCTATTCCACTGGCGTGAGCGACGCCGGCCTGGCGCAGCTTGCGGCGCTGAAGAATCTCAGGCAGCTATATCTCTGGGAAACCAAGGTGACGCCGGCCGGTGTGGAAGAGCTGAAAAAGGCGATCCCAACGCTGGTGATCAACACGGGATGGGAAGTCGCGCCCGCAACCGCCCCCGCTGTGGCCGGAGTTCCCGTGCCGACCACTGTTCCGGCGCCGAAGTAAACGTTCGCGGTGCCAGCCATTTTCGAGTCTCGCGCGCCGCACTCGACGAGCTGTTGCGGCGGCAGCAGCTCAATTCTCGACAACCTTCAGATCCTCCAGCCTCACATCCCCAATCTGACTGGTAAAGGTCGCCCCGCCGTCGTTATTCTGCTGCTGTTGCGAAACCCCGCCGATACGGTGTTCGCCGGTATCGTAGAGAGTTGTCTTGCCGCCACGCTGCACCGCCAGGCGGCGGCTATCGGCGAAGTAGGCGTATCGCAGGTCGTTCTGACTGCCGATCGAATTCGGCTGGCCCAGTTCGTCAGGCCACCACTGCTCCATCGGAGCCATCGGCTTCATGGGTTGCATCGGCTTCATCGGTTTCATGGGTTTCATTGGTTCCATGTCGTGAGCGTAACACCAGGCGATATTCATCTGTAACGGGCAAACGCCGCGGCGTGGTACGCGGTTGCGGTGGATGCCCGGTCTTGCGCCTTCTCGTTTCAACACTCCGGTTCGCTGAGATTGCGGTTCATCCGCGCGGCCTTCGTGATGAATGCAAAGCGACCAGCCTGGCGATCATCACCGCCACGTAAAACGTTCCGGTCATGGCTTCCATCATCGCAAGCATCCGCGCCGGGGGCGATACAGGGACGATGTCGCCGTAGCCGACGGAGCAGAGCGTGATGTAGCTGAAGTAGGTTGCCGTGAAACCCTGCATCACATGGCTCGCGGAAGTTCTGGCGGTAAATTCAAATGCGTCTGGAGACAATTTAAAGACCAGCGTGTACGCAAAAGCCCACAGCAATCCGAGCAGCAGGTAGCCGGAGATGCCTGCGCACAGGACGTCGGAACTGACTTCGGGTGCGTGAAGGATGAAATAGACGATGTTGGCCGCGACAAAGCCGACGAACAGAATGCCCGCCGTCGAGAAGACCTCCGGCGGAACCAAGTCGGGTCGCAGATGAGCCGCCCAGCGGGCTGCCAGCGCGGGGATCACCAGGAACAGGGCCACAAGAAGAGTCCACTTCCGGCTGCCCATCGCCAGGGTTGCGGTAATCAGTACCCCTGTCATGAAGAGGGAGCTGATGACCGGACCGTGGCGGACCTGGTCGACAAACGGAGCGCTGACGATGTACAGCACCAGCGCGACGAGCATTTTCACCGGAGAGAGGCGGATCAGTGCCGACCATCCGGAGGTGCGCCAACTTGAGTTGTCCGCGTGCGGGTCCATCTGGGGAAGTGTTCTCTCAGTCATCGATCGATACTCATTTTGACGCCCAGAGGTCAGTGTAGCCGGTGAGCGTGCCCGCCTGAAATTTGTGGCTCAAACATGCGCGGGTGCTGCACAGAATGCGCCTCCTTCCGTTGATGTGCGCGGCCGCGTCTTTTTCGACGGCGAATCTTTGCGGTTCATTCGACTTTCGCTAGAGTCGCGGTGATGTCTGAGGAATTCAAACTCACCGGTTATTTCGCGGGCGCTCTTTTCTCCGCGCAGGAACTGCAGGGCAATCGCGTCCTGGCGGATGAGATCAACCGCGTGTCGCAAGGGATCATTCAGATGGATTTGCCGCAGGATTTATCGACACAGGAGACCGGCGACGGCGCGGCAACGCGGTCGGCCGACTACCTGGGAATGATTCAGCGTGATTTTGTCTTTGCCAATATGAACGGAACGGAATTGGATTCGGGGACGGTCGCCGAGTACGTGGTGGCGAGCATGCTCGGCATGCCGCGCGTGCAGTTCCGCTCGGATTTCCGAAACGTGGGCGATGTGCGCACGAACTTTCCATCCGGCGTCACGGTTCGGAAGACGACGGATGTGCCGTACAATCTGATGCTTGGCTACGACGACTCCTCGATGGTCTACGTGAATTCGATGGAGCTGTACAAGGACTCGGGCAGCCTGGAGAAGTTTCTGCACAGGCTCGCGATCGCTGCCGTGCGCGGGATCAAGCTGGCCTTTGAGGACACGCAGACTGCGGCGCCCGAAGAATATGCGTCATGGCAGGTGGCGCTGGTCCGTAACCTGAAGCTGGATGCGGCAGCGGTGCGGGAGATTCTGGAAAAGAAAAAACAACGGCACCTCAGCGACGAGTATCGCCGCGCACGCGAAAGGTTATTGGGAGCGGGGGCAGGTAGCGCTCCAAGTTCTGAAACGGGCTCCTAGCCGCGCCGCGAAGCCGAAGCGAAGCGCGTCCAACGTCGCTTTCTGGACGTTTGGCGCTCAGTCCCATCAAGTACCCGCGCCCAAGAGCCGATGCCGATCTCATGGGCTGGGCTTTGGCCGCCACGCAATCCGATCCCTCTTTCCCGGCCGTTCCGCTCATCATCGGGCTGGTACTGGTCATTCTCGGTTTCGCCGCCGCAAAAACCGGCGCGCTGACTGGCCCCCCGCGCCCCCGCTACTTGTCCGACTGGTTATTGACCACCGGCTATCAAGGTGATGAACCTCCGCCTGCCGGGATCAACCGCGAAAGCAACCCGCTCGCCTTTTACTACACCATCCTCTGCATGTATTTGATCGGCGCGCTACTGATCCTGACCGCGCTCATCGAGTGGCTCTTCCTCTGATCGAGAGGCTCGAGCGGTCAAAGCCCAGATCAAGTCCCAACTGATGGCAATCCGCTGGCTTTGGGAGATCCACAGACTCCTGGCTTCTGCGCTTCTCGTTGAGTTCAGGCCGCGTCCAGATGGGCGGCGATGCTGGAGAGGAATTCGACGCCGGCCTCCATTTTGCCGGTTTTGCGGGAGCGATTGCGGCTGACCCAGACGACGCGGGCCGCGAGCATCTGGCGCCGGTTGGCGAGGGACTGGCCGTTCTCGTTGAGGCCGACGTGAATGTTGAGCGATTCGCCGGGACGGACGCTGGCAGAGACAGGCAGTTCGAGGCGCAGCCCGGTGGAGCTGACGTCTTCGGTCTGCCCGCCGAAGTATCGGCCGGCCATGGGTTCGAAAATTTTCACGGGACGCTGCTGGCGGATGCGCAATCCGCGCCGCCGCTCAGAGCCGGGCTCGTCGTTCAGTTCCAAGTCGGCTGTAGAGAGTAACAGTGTCATAGCGATACCTCCGTCGATCTCGACTCAGCAGCCCGTGGGAAAAGTCCGGCGGGAGTGTTCGCCACGGGTTGCGGGTCGTCTCCCATGGTGGTTATCGGAACGGTTCGCCTCGGCCTTGGAGGAAAACTTGAGAAGATGCGTGGAATTTTTGTTATAGGCGGAGGGAGGGGCGGGATAGCGAGAATTCGAAGGGGGCAAAAGACGAAACCCCAAACGAGGAATAGATCAAAAGGATGCTCCACCCCCGGAGGGGGTGGCTTTCAGGCGCATCAGAAAAGCCACCCCCTCTGGGGGTGGAATTCTTCGGATTTTGATCCACATTTCCCATTTCTTCGTTCGGGTTTTTGCTATCCCCGCTCGATTTTTCAGTGACGCTCATGGATGATGACGCCTTAGCTTTTTGCGCAAAGGAACACGACAGCCCATGGCCTATAACTTCACGTCAATTGAGAAGAAATGGCAGCGCTACTGGCTGGAGAACAAGACATTCCGGGCGCTGGAGCCGCAGGATGCCGGGGGGATGCCCAAAGCGTACGTGCTGGACATGTTCCCTTACCCCAGCGGCGCGGGGCTCCATGTTGGGCATCCGGAGGGTTATACGGCCACGGATATCGTGTCGCGCTACCTGCGGATGAAGGGGTACAACGTGCTGCATCCGATGGGATGGGACGCGTTTGGGTTGCCGGCAGAGCAGTATGCCATCAAGAACAACACGCACCCGCGGGAAACCACCGAGAACAACATCGCGAACTTTCGGCGGCAGATCCAGATGCTGGGTCTCAGCTACGACTGGGATCGCGAGGTCGATACCACCGATCCGAAATATTACCGCTGGACGCAGTGGATCTTCCTGCAACTGTTCAACAGCTATTTCGATCCCATCAGCCAAAAGGCAATGCCCATTGCGCACCTGCGCGAGGCGCTGTTGAATGAGTCGCTGGTGGTCGCGCCGGATAACACGGTGGTGCTGAATCCGGTGGCGGAGGGATTGCAGGAGGTGAGCGGGGACGTGCGCGTCGAGCGGCTGTGGCGAGAACTGCCGCCCCAGGAGCAGCGCGACGTGATCGACGCGCAGCGATTGGCGTATACGGATGAGGTGCCGGTCAATTGGTGTCCGGGGCTGGGAACGGTTTTGTCCAATGAAGAAGTGATCGACGGCAAGAGCGAGGTGGGCGGGTTTGCGGTTGAGCGACGGCCGATGCGGCAGTGGATGCTGCGCATCACGGCGTACGCGGATCGGCTGCTCGCCGACCTGGATACGCTGCAATGGCCCGAATCGCTCAAGGAGATGCAGCGGAACTGGATCGGAAGGAGCATCGGCGCGGAGGTGGATTTTGAGATCGCTCCGCCGGACGCGAAGACGATCGCGAGCGACGAACGTCGCGGCGAGATCGACGACGATGCTGACGAAGAGCTGACCCTCACCGTCTTCACGACCCGGCCGGACACCCTGTATGGGGCGACGTACCTGGTGCTGGCGCCGGAGCATCCCCTGGTGGATCGCATCACGCCTGATGCGCACCGCGAGACGATTGAAGCGTATCGCACGGTCGTGGCGGGCAAGAGCGAGCGCGATCGGCAGATCGAAACAAAAGACAAGTCGGGCGTTTTCCTCGGGGCGTTTGCGATTAATCCGGTCAACGGTGAACGGCTCCCAATTTACATCGCGGACTACGTGCTGATGGGCTACGGCACGGGCGCGATCATGGCGGTTCCAGGGCACGATGAGCGGGATTACGAGTTCGCCGTCAAATTCAATCTGCCGATTCGCATCGTCGTGGCGCCGGCGGACGGTTCGGATGTCCCCGGGAGCGCTGCATATACAAAAGAGGGAATTGCGGTGAACTCAGGGGAGCTGAACGGGCTTCCGACCGCTGCGGCGAAAGAGAAGATGATCGCCCTGCTGGAGGAGAAGGAGGTCGGGCACGGGTCGGTGAATTATAAGTTGCGCGACTGGCTTTTCAGCCGGCAGCGGTATTGGGGCGAACCCTTTCCGCTGGTGCTGGATGACCAGGGGAATGCGCATGCGCTCCCGGAGTCGGCGCTGCCGGTGACGTTGCCGGAGCTGACCGACTTTCGTCCGACGGGCACGCCGGAGCCGCCGTTAAGCAAAGCGAAGGACTGGATGCGCGTGGAGATTGACGGGAAACAGTACACGCGCGAAACCAACACGATGCCTCAATGGGCGGGTTCGTGCTGGTATTACCTGAGGTATATCGATCCGCTCAATGAGAGCGCGTTTGTGGACCGGGCGAAGGAGCGATACTGGATGCCGGTCGATCTCTACATCGGCGGCGTCGAGCACGCGGTGCTGCATCTGCTGTACGCGCGGTTCTGGCACAAGGTGCTGTTCGATCTGGGACACGTCAGCACGGCCGAGCCGTTCGCGCGGCTGATCAATCAGGGATTGATCCTGGGCGAGACGGAATATCAGGTATTCGAGACAGCAACGGGCGCGTTGGTCAGCTTGAGCGATGTGCGCGATGTCGAGGAAGAGGCGGACGAAGAGGGGGTGAAGGTGATCGCGTTTCATCAGACGACGGGAGAGCGGCTGATCGGACGGCGGCTGACGGAACAGGATATCGAGAAATCGAGCGAAGGATATCGGCTGCGCGGAGAGACGGGGATTCGAGTGGACGGCCGCAGTTTCAAGATGAGCAAAAGCCGCGGCAACGTGGTCAACCCCGACCGGATCGTCGGGGACTATGGAGCCGACGCATTCCGGCTCTATGAAATGTATCTGGGTCCGCTGGAGGCGCAGAAGCCGTGGAATACGCGCGACATCGTCGGGATGTCACGATTCCTCAACTCCGTTTGGCGCAATCTGGCAGGCGACAGCGAAGATCAGAATGCGCCGATGCGCGTGGTTGACGGCGCGATCCCCGAGGCACTGGAGCGGCAGATGCACCGGACCATCAAAAAAGTTGCCGACGACATTGCTGTTTTGCGTTTTAACACGGCGATCGCGGAGTTGATCAAGTTGAACAACGCAATCACCGGTCTTTCCGGTGTGCCCCGCGAACTGGCGGAGAATCTGGTGCTGATGCTTGCGCCATTTGCGCCGCACATTGCCGAGGAGTTGTGGGAACGGCTTGGGCACCACCGCAGTCTGTCGCACAGGCCCTGGCCGACGGTGGACGAAAGCAAGCTCATCGAGTCGACGATGGAATTGCCGGTTCAGGTGAACGGGAAGCTGCGGGACAAGATTACCGTGGCGCAGGACGCGGACGAGGCGTCGATCCTGGAAATGGCGATCAGAGCGGAGAAGGTGCGGCCGTGGATCGAGGGCAAATCGATGAGGAAGAAGTTGTATGTGCCGAAGAAGCTGGTGAATTTTGTGGTCGTTTGACGGTAGCACCGGCTTCCAACCCGTCCGTGGCGGCGGACATTTGGACGGAAGTGGATGGGAAGCAGGGATCGGGGGTTTCTCTCTCCAATAGCAGCGGGAACGGGTGAGAAACCCGTTTTACAGTATGGTGGAAATCGAAGCGAAGATGGCGGTGGAGGATCACGACGCCGTACGCAGCGCTCTGGTTGCGAGCGGCGCGCGGCAGGTCAGCAAGGTGTTCGAGATCAATCACATTCTCGACACGGCCGATCACGCGTTGCAGCGGTCCGGAAAGGGACTGCGCGTCCGCGTCAATCGCAATCTGGCCGATCAAAGCGAGGACGTGGTTCTGACGATCAAGGGTCCGCTTCAGCCCGGGCCGCTCAAGAGCCGGGAGGAAAACGAATTGACCGTTGCCAGCGTGGACGAAGCGTTGCGATTTCTGGGGACGCTTGGTTACGGTCCGGTCTTCACATTTGAGAAACATCGGGAAACGTGGGAACTGGCGGATTGCAAGGTGGAATTGGACGAACTGCCGAGGCTGGGGCGGTTTGTCGAGATTGAGGGACCGGGTGAATCAGCGGTGATGCGCGTCCGGGAATCGCTCGGGCTGAGCGCACGGCCGGCGATCAAGGCGAGTTATGTGTCGCTGCTGATCGAGCATTTGAAGGAGCAGAACTTACCGGCGAACGAAGCGGCGTTTGAGCGGTGATTTTCGAAGCTCAGCATCTCTGCAGAAAAGGTTCAGTCTGCGCAGGGCGATCTGCTTCCATGGTTCGGCCACGTGAAGGCGGCGGAATTCTAGCCGCTGATTGAGCGCGGCCGGGAGCGGAGAAAGAGAAGCGAACGGAACGAGCCGGCCGCTGGGGTCGCGGACTTGAATCTCGATGTCCTGGGAGTGAAGGCCGAGTTCGTACGGGGTGTCCGCCGGCTGATCGTAAATCAGGTCATACTGGGGATCTCCGCCGGCTGCTTCGATCGCCGCGGCGGCGGCGGCCGCGGCGGCGGTTGCAGATTGTTGCTCCAGCGAGGTCAGATCGATCGTTTTGAAAAGCCTGCGGTAGAGCAATCCTCGACACAGGCCGGCGAGCGGCGCGTCGTCGGAGGTCGACCAGACTTTGAAACAGTGCATCAACGAGACGTCGTCGAGGTCGGTGAACTCCGCGGTGCTCAGGCGCTGTCCGAGCAGGGCTTTGAAAACGACCTGTTCCCGCAAAGGCCACGGAAGACGGTCCTGAACGGCCAGTCTTTTGGCGCGTTGCAGCGCGAGCTTCACCATTCCCTCGGCACTGCGGACGACCTTGTGAAAATAGACATTGCGATACATGTGATAACGCGATTGCAGATACGCCTCGACGGCACTGATCCCCTTCCACGTGATGGCGAGGCGATTAGTCGCCTGATCGACCGTCAGCGCGTGCAGAAGCCAGTTGAGATCATAGTCGCCATAACGGCTTCCGGTCATGAGGTTGTCGCGCAGCAGATAATCGAGCCGATCGGCGTCGAGCTGGCTGGAGAGAATGTCGTGGAAGAGTGACGGCGGACCGGAATCTCCCAGCAGGTCGGCTACCTTGCGCGGCAGTTGCGGATCGTACTCGGCAAGCAACTGATAAACCTCCCCGTCCGCGTCTTCGATGATCTGGCGGGTGATCTTTTCGTGATGAATGCCACTGACGCGTTCAAAGACGTGACTGAACGGGCCGTGCCCGAGGTCGTGAAGCAGCACTGCCGCAAGGCAGACGACTTCGCCGGCTTCGTCGATGGGGTGATCCCGCCGCAGGCAATCGAGGATGCGGCGCGCGGTCTCCATCGCACCCAGACTGTGTCCGTAACGCGAATGATCTGCGCCCGGGTAAGCCAGGTGAGCCATGCCCAACTGGCGCACGCGGCGCAGGCGTTGGAATTCGGCAGCTCCCAGCAGCTTGAAGAGGAGCATCTCGGCGGGACGGGAGGTTCGGAACGCGATCACGTCGTGCACCGGATCGCGGATAATTTTCTCGGACATAAGCGTTGCCTCGTTCCTGCCGCACGATCCCGAACGCCGCCAGGAAGGTGCGGCCAATGGTAGCAGAGAGGCCGGGATGATGCCCGCGTTCTCCGCATGTTAAATACGGCAGCCTTGTCGGGCGTTTCTTTAGGAGAACGCACGTTTGCCGGGGGCCTCCGGACGCGGCCCAGTCATCTCAAAAATAAAAGATTTTTTTCCTGTGCCATTGCACCGCACCATCTGGATTTTTTTTGAGTTTTTTTCTCCGCTCTGGAGTCAGCCTTTTATCTCATACACCTAAGTTGCCGAAACTGACAGTTTCACCACCTGGGCAGCGGAAAAAATATATATTTTCGATTCAACATAGGCATTTTTGATCATGTCCCCTTTTAGCTCACTGCAAACATTGGGTTCGTGCTTTATATTGCACAGCGGATGCGGAATTGCTTTGTTGGATTCAACAACCCAATTCGGGGGAGGGATAGCAAATTTTTTTTGCCGCCACGGGGGGCGCGCTGCGGCGCCCGCGAATCACGGACTTGAGGCGTCGCCTGAACCTTCCCGCAACAACGGGCGAATGACGTGATCGTCGATTTTAATTTCAGGGAAATCACGGCCGCAGACCCCTTGTTTCCACGCGTTTTTCAGCTTCGCGCGCGGAGACTGCACCCGGCGGGGAGGGTCTTTTCGCCATAGCATATTATTGCTAGACGATTTCAAATTATTGCTGTCCATATCCGCGTGAAACAACAGCACGTGTATGAATCGCGCGGCAAATTTTTTTATTTTTCGTCTGGATTTGGGCTGACATCGTTTGGAGATGCCGCTATAAGCCGACTCGCGGGATTGGTGAACATCATTCCGATCCCCGCAATCACAACTGAGTCGTTGCACCCCGAAGGCTGGACGCTTGCCGCCCGTGCGCAGGCCGATTCCACAGCCTTCGATAACCGCCAAGGAGGCAAAATGGGATTTCAGCGCAAACAGCGCTTCGTTCGCTGCTCCGTTCACACCGAGAGGCTCGAAGCACGACAGATGTTCAGCGTCGTGAACGTGAACCCCGGGAATTACATTGCCGCCATCAATGGGAGCAATAACGGGGACACGATTAATTTCTCTTCGGGCACCTATGGGGTAAACGGAGGTGCGACGGTGCAGTTGCCGGGGAACCGCACGTACGTGGGCAATGGCGCGGTCTTCCAGGGCGGGAGCGGGTCGATCGTGAACGTCGGCTACACCAGCAACGTCAATCTCTCGGGATTTGTCTTCAACGGCGCGGAAGTCTCGGCCGACTACACGAACAATCTCAATTTCCACAACAACCTCGTCGAAAACTCGTCAACGGCCGGCGGATTCGTCAACACCGCAATGGCCAACAGCAGCGTCAGCAACAATACGTTCACCAATCTGAACTGCGGCGTCTACGGTTATCCCTCCGGAGGGAACAAGGTCGACAATAACCGTTTTGATTACGTCATCGAGCCGATCCACTTTGTTTCCTACTCCCCCGCCAACGGGCTGGAGATCTCGGGCAACGTCGTCACGCATGCGACCCGCTTCGGCTTCGAATTGCAGCACTCGATCAATAATCTGACCGTCACCAACAACTACATGAGCGACTGGCTCCAGCAGGGTTCGGGTGGCGAGGATTCACATATCGGCATCTCCTGCACGGATGGCGGCAGCGGGAACGCGCCGTACACCGACCAGGGTCAGAACATCAACATCAGCAACAACGTGCTGGTTCAGAGCGGACCGGCGCAAAACGTGCAGGTGTGGGCCAAATCCGCTGTGGAGATCATGGGGTACAGCGGTATTACCATGAACAACAATTATGTCTGGAACTGGGGAAATTACATTCTGAACGGCGCTTACGGCGGCGTCAGCAGCAATAACAACACGGTGGTCGGCGGACAGCGCTCTGCGTTGGACAGCGTCCCGTGGAACATCGGGCCGATCAGCGGTTCGGGCGATCACCTCGTTTCCCTCGGCAGTTCCAATCCTCCTTCGATGCCGACGAACGCCGGCGCAAACGTGCAGGCGTCATCCGGTTCGACAAACACCAACACCAACACCAACACCTCCACAACGCCGACCACGACGGTTTCCTCCGGCAGCAACTCGCTGTCCGGCCAGGTTGCCAACGCGCCCTCGTCGTACAATCTCACGTCGCTGGGCAGCAGCGACTGGGCACACTGGGGCCGCGGCGGCAATTCCGGCAACTTCGATCATAAATCGAGCGGCGGATCGCAGATCTCCAATGTGAGCACCGTCGGCAGCGGAGCCAACTCCGGGGGTTATTCCGACGGCTCGCGCAGTGCATCGTGGAGCGACGGAAGCCCGGCGGGTTCGGACTCCAATGACAACGGCTATATCTGGAGCAATGGCGCCCTGAACACGGGCTTTTCGTTCAACGTTCCGGCCGACACGACCACCCGGACGTTGACGGTCATCGCAGGCGGCAACAACACGGGAACGACGCTCACGGCTCATCTCTCCGATGGGTCGTCGGCGGACTTCACCGCCACCAGCTCTGCCTCGGGGATCTACACCAAGCAGTACACGATCACGTATCACGCGTCGTCGGCCAATCAGCATCTGACCGTCACGCTGCTGAAAACCGCCAACGTGGTCGGCACCAACGGCAGCGCGGACCTGGTCGCGGCGTATCTGACGGGTGGTTCGACGAATTCGGCCCCCGCACAGACGAGCACTCCGAGCAGCTCAAATACTTCGTCGGGCTCGGGTTCTTTCTCGGGGAAGATGGTGTCCGCCGCTTCGTCGTACAACCTCACCGCGATCGGCGCCAGGGACTGGGCTCATTGGGGCCGCGGCAACGGCTACGGCAACTTCGATCACAAAGCCAGCGGCGGGTCGCAGATCAGCAACGTCCAGGTGCTCGGCTCGGGAAGCGAGGGCGCATATTACGATTCCTCCCGCACGGTCCAATGGAGCGACGGCACCCCCACCTCGAGTGACTCGGATCACAGCTACATCTGGGCCAACAACGCGATCGGCGCGGGCTACGCCTTCACGGCTCCTGCCGACACGACCACGCGAACGCTGTACGTTTATGCCGGCGGCAACTCCAGCGGCAGCACCCTCACCGCCCATCTCTCCGATGGATCGGCGCCTGACGTTGTCATCACCGCGTCGGGCAACGGGCTTTACACGAATCTCTACACCATCACCTACAAGGCGGCATCCGCCGGACAGAAGTTGACGCTCAGCTATGTGAAGAGCACCAACATCAACGGCTCCGGCGGCAGTGTTGATCTCATCGCAGCGGCGTTGGCATAATCTGACGCCTCGGATTCATGTCCCGTACCCTTCGCGCACCGTTCGCGCGAAGGGTACGGGCGTGCTCTGGGACGTAAGAGAAGACCGCTGATTTCACTTCCCATTCAGCCAACCCAGATCTCTCTGGGGAAAAGGGCGGCGTAGTAGATCTGAATCGAAAACTGAATCAGGAGGAGACCGAGCAAAACGACCAGCCGGCGTCGCGGAAACAGCCAGATTGCGATCAGCAGGAACAGGGGCGCGGCGGCCGATTCGTATCGCGGCACGGAGCTGATGCGCAGCCCCCGTCCCGGAAGACTTGTCATCACAAAGATGATCAGTGGCAGCAATAACGTGACGCGGGGAATGCGCCCGGCTTGAGCAGTCCGGCGAGAATGACGATCAGCGTTGCGATGGCGATCCCCCGATTCCAGACCTGCGGGCGCGTCATGCTTTCGAGGAAAAAGTCGGGGGAATGGCGATTGATGTGATTCGCAGCCTCGGCTTGAAGCCTTCGTTCTTCCAGGTGGTTCCAATGTTTTTGCGCTTCGAAATATGCCGTGGGTGAATCGTAACGGTGCCATAGGAACGCTTCGTATCCGACGATCCCGGTTAGGCCGATCGCGCTGAGGATGGCGAAGGTCGTCACTCGCTTTTGCAGTGGAACGCTCCCGTGACGCAGCCATGCGTACATCGGCACGATCATTGCCAAGGCGAGCCCCGTCGGACGGGTGGCAGTCGCGATGCCGGCCAGGACGGCGGCGGAGTAGAACCGTTCGCTTTCCAGCAGCCAGAGGGTGATCGTGACCAGCATGAAGAACGGGCCCTCGGTCATTCCGGCGGCAAAGGAGACGGCTCCAGGGAAGGTGGCGGCGATGAGAACACAGATCAACGCTGCGCGAGCGCCCGCCAGCCGGCGTGCCCACGCATATAGGAAGCCGAATCCAATGATTGAACAGACATTGGACAGGAGCACCATCGCGACGTCGATCGGCAGGATCAACGACAGCACCCTGCTGACGAACGGCCAAGCCGGGAAGTATGCGATCAGGGTGAATGTGGTTCCGTCAAGATATGGGGTGCCCTTCCGGTCTGCCGCATAGCCATGCAAAGCCAGTTCGCGGTAGCTGCGCGCATCGAACGCCAGCCAGGGATGGGCAAAGTTGAAGAGCGGCTCGGTGCCTTTGGGCGCCAGATGCACCGACAGCAGCCCGGTGCAGAGCACACAGAGGCGAAGCGCCGCGACCAGCGACATCGCGACAGCAAACTTCCTGATGCTCTCCGCGGCCGGGCGCGCCGCGGAGGCCGGCGAGGATTCTTTCAGGGAGAGACTCATCGACGAGCTAGTCATCGGTCCAACGGCCGCCGCCAAGCAGCAGGACCGGATTGTAACATTATCGGGCTGATTCCGAGTCGGCTACTGGCCAGACGTGCGTTATCGTATCAGTGTACCGAAAACCTCTCTATTCAACCGCACGCGACTCGCAGGAGGGATCACCGGAACACCGGAACCTGTGAGAAGACAATCCCGTTTGCCACCTCCCCATCACTGATGCGCAGTTTGTAACGATCGCGGGAGTGTGGTGCGAGCTTAAATCCTTTCCGTTTCACAAGCTGCAGAGTGTCGCTTGCATCGGGTTCGATGCCATTGAAGGCGAAAGTTCCGTCAGGATTCGTGAAGCTGATGAACTTCTTCACCTTCCCGCGCAGTGGATGCTGCGTGAGAATCAGCTCGAAGCCGTTCGGCGAACTCAGCGCCGGGGTGTCGGGAATGTCCTTGAGGACGACAACTCCGCGGATCAGCGCGGTTTGGGTGATTCCAAAGTCAGCGCCGCTCAACGTCTGCCCTGCCGAGAGGGTCAAGGGCGCGGCGGGCGCCGCCGTCTGTCGCATGTCGCTGGGGATGACCGCGTCAATGATCAGCGGAACACCGGGCGCCAAGCCCGTGATCGCATAATTGCCGTTCGCGTCGGTGACAGCAGACGGATCGTTCGATTCGTATTTCCCACTGCCGTCCAGATCGACGTAGACCAGGAGTCCGGCGACGCTCGCTTCGCCGGCATCCTGCACGCCGTTGCCGTTGGTGTCGTCGAAGGACCTGCCAGTGACGGCGGCAGGAATCTGGGTTGTTGCGAAATCAGCGACGGTCACAATCTCGCTCGGAACGATGGTCACGGCACTGGCTGGGGCCGTCGTCTCGCGCATTCCAGCCGGGACTGCTTCCCGGACAATAACTGCCCCCCCGGGGGTCAAGCCGTTGATCGTGTAGTTGCCGTTCGCGTCGGTGATTGCAGACGGATCGGTTGTTTTGTATTGGCCGCTTCCGTCCAGGTCGACGTATACCATGCGCCCCGCCAAACCAGGCTCGCCGGGGTCCAAGACACCGTTGCCGTCCAGGTCGTTGAACACCGTGCCGCGCAGGCCGCCCAGAATTTGAGTTGTTGCGAAGTTGGCGACGGTCGCTGTCTGCCCGGCGGAGAGCGTCACCGTTGATGACGGCGCAGCGGTCTGCCGCATTCCGGCAGGTACGACCTCGCGCACGGTCAGCGCGATTCCAGGCGTCAGGCCGGTGATGGTGTAATTGCCGTTGGCGTCCGTGACCGCGCAAGGATCGGCCGGCTGATCCTGTCCGCTTCCCTCGAGATCGACGTAGACCACTCGACCGGCCGCGCCGTGGTCGCCTGCGTCAAGTACGCCGTCGGCGTTCACGTCATTGAAGACCCTGCCGCTGATGGCGCCGGGCGCTGCACCGTGAGCGGCGATGTCACCGCATTGTAGGTGTAGCGCGTATTTCCCTGGGCATCGGTAATCTTCGCGCACAGCCAGTACGTGCCGGGCGCCACGCCCGCGGTGGAAAGCCTGGCAGTGCTCTTGGTGATCAGATCCGTCTCCGGCAGGTTCACGCTGCCGAGCGTGTAAGCGAATGCGTTGTTGCAGGGATTGCGATCAGAGTCCAGATAAAACGTGATTGTGTCCGCGCTGTCGCGATCCTGATGGATGTAGCTCACCTGCATCGAGTTGTTGGCAGTGACTGTGTTACCTCCACTGACGGCCAGGTCCGTTGCGTTGCCCCATTGTGCGTCTGTCTGCCCGGCGGCGGTGCGCGTGCCCGTGCCGCCCGAGGCTGCCCACACGCCGCTCAGCGGGCGGGCCGCCCCGACGATGCTGGAATAAATCCATCCGGTTTGATCGCGTGCGGGCATGTCAGGCGTGGTCCCATACCAATCGCTGTAAATCGGACCTTCGCCGCTGTAGGTGGCATTTTGGTCGATTGTGCCGACGTAATAGCCAGCAGGGGCAAGATGCGGAGTGGAGTAGCCGGCATCGTCACTATCCAGCCAGTACACATTCAGGTTCGATGCGCCGTTGACGGGATTGCCGTCGTTGATCTGACTCGCGCTTCCATCGTTGCGCCAGTAGTCGTCGACAAAAGCAACGTTGTCATAAATGGTGGATGGCGGATCCCCCTGCGCCGCGATCGGATCGGGATCGCAATACGTTTCCTGGTCGACCCAGACGCCGGCCTGTCCAAGGGTCTGGGAGATCCCGTCCATCACTGCAGCTCCGCGACTGACGCCGATCTCGTGGATCGGAAGCGACGCGAGTTGGATGCCATCGACCGGGGTATTCATCATGTAATCAGCGATAACCGAGCCGATGTATGTCGACGAATAGATTGGGTTGGCGCTGATGTTGTAATAGTCGATCACCAGGATGATCTCGCCGCTGCTGCTGGTTTGCGGCGTGGCGGTGCCATCAACATGCTGAATGCTGGGAACCAGGTCTTCGGTGTTGGGATCCGCGTTGATCGACAGCACATATTGCGGGACCTGCGACGGCCCGCCGA
Source organism: uncultured Phycisphaerales bacterium (assembly GCA_963758525.1). Classification (GTDB taxonomy): domain Bacteria; phylum Planctomycetota; class Phycisphaerae; order Tepidisphaerales; family Tepidisphaeraceae; genus JBBSDP01. Next base: position 169,373 of record CAVWVQ010000005.1, on the reverse strand, counting down.
GTTGGGTCGTGATCGCGTCCGACATTGTCTGTATCCAGCCATTGGTTCCGCCGAGCCTGCCAGTGGCAAGAATCGTTACACCCGCGAACAGCGTGCGGGACTCCAGGGTTTCAATCATCGAGCTATGCATGGCTTTGGAATAAATTCCCGGGCACATCCCGCCGATGATGCACGGCAATCTCCGATTCGGAGCAAAGCCGGCTCAGGCAGCGCTGTGTGCGTCGAATTGAATATGCAACAGAAACGGACGCAGGCAAACCGAGGTCAGGGAAAGGATCGCCGAATCCTTTGGGAAATCTTCTCGCTCAAAATTGACAGCGGCCCCCAACGGTTCCGAGAATGCGAACTATCATGAGCACGGAATACGCGGTTCAGCCATCCGGGGCGGCGCTGTGCAGCAACCCCCCTGCCAAAGACGTCATTAGCGGTGAGTCGCAACCGGTTGTGCGTTCCAAGCCGCGCAACGAAGCGATTGACGTGATCAGGCTCGTTGCTGCCGCGGGAATCGTCTACATCCATTCAGTGAGGTATCCGGCGCTGGATGCTTCACGGGACCTATTCCGCTTCGCCGTGCCGTTTTACTTATTTGCCTCGTTCTACTTTCAGTCGCTCTCTTTCCGCCGAAAAACAGACAAAACGTTTTGGCAGTACGTTCTGGGGCGCGTCAAGCGGCTTTATTACCCCTTCCTCGCCTGGAGCGCGATTTATCTCTTTGCCCGTGATGCGGGAAGGATCCTTGCGCACAAGAGCCTGGTTCGATTACATCCCGGCCTCTTGTGGAAGGGGATCGAATATCACCTTTGGTTTTTGCCGTTTCTTCTGGCCGGCTCCATTCTGCTGGCTCTGATCCATTGGACAGTGTTGCGGGACCATCGCAAGTTCCGCTGGCCGCTGATCCTGACTGCGGTCGCGGCCGGCGCCGTGATTGCCTATGTTCACATGCCCGCCAGTTGGAACCAGGTGTTTGACAATCCGACCTACGCCTACGTGCAGGATTGGCGAGCGCTGCCTGCCGCGTGTTGGGGCTTGGCGTTTGCCTGGTTTATGACAGCGGGGCCGGTGGTGTACTCCGTTTCGATGACAACGGGGATCGTGGGGATCGTTCTCGCAACCGTCTGTTCCGTGCAGCAAGCCATTAACGGCATTCAACTTGTACCTCGTGCGCTGTCGGGGCTGGGTTGCATGCTTGCGGCACTGGCGCCGTGGAACGGAGCGTGGGTTCCGATCTTGGCGCGGATTGGACGATATAGCTATGGGATTTATCTATGCCATGTGCTGATTGCTGAGTTCGTTCGCGCCTTGGTGTCGCACATGCATTTTCCTGCCTCGCCAGCACTGGACATGCTGAACTTCTTCCTTACGCTGATTGGGTCGATCGTAGTGGTGCTAGTATTAGGGCGATCGCCGCGTACGGCGTGGTTAAATGGGTAAGATCACTTAGCGATGACTGCGGGGGCCTTTCGCGTAGCGTTAGCAATATCGGACATTCCGGTGCGTTAACTTGCTTTAGCCCGATGCCGAAACAAATAATCAGAAGAAGTATTTGTCCTATCGCGAGCGGTGATGAATACTAAGCGCGGAACCAACCGCTGGAGAACGCTGATGTCGATTGCTCAAATCCAGAACCGTCCTTCCGCGCACGGAAACGCCTCTGGCGGCGTTGCCAAAGCGTGGCCGGAACAGCAGCGTTCCGCCGCCGGAACGGGTGCCCTGCGGCACGCCGTGCCGCAAACTCCAACGCGCCCGGATGCATCGGGAACGCTGGTCGAGGGCGGCCTGTCCTTGGTGCTTCCATGCTTTAACGAAGTGCAGAATATCGAGAAGACGATCCGCGATTCACAGCAATGGTTTGCCGCCGCGCAGATCGATGGCGAGATTATCGTGACTGATGACGGGTCGAGCGACGGGTCGCTCGACCTTCTGCGGAAGCTCCAAAGTGAAATACCGAAGCTGAAAGTGGTCCATCACGAGAAAAATCAGGGATATGGCGCGGCGGTGCGGTCCGGGTGCGATCAGGCCGAGAAGAATTGGATTGCATTCATGGACTCTGACGGGCAGTTCCATGCCAGCGACATCAGCCGGCTCTTCCCGTTGACCGCTCAAGCCGATTACGTCACCGGCTTCCGCGAAAAGCGGGCCGACACGTTCCAGCGGAAACTGAACAGCCGTTTGTACAACTTGCTCGTCCGCACCATGCTGGGGGTTCACCCCTCGGACTTGAACTGCGGGATGAAACTATTTCGTCGGTCGATTTGGAAAACCATCCGCCCGGTCTATGCCACCGGCGCGCTGATCAATGGGGAGATGTTCTTCGCGCTGAAGAACGCCAGGATTGTCTGGGACGAAACTGCCGTTCCGCATTATCCGCGCACCGCCGGCAAACCCACCGGCGCCAACCTTCGCGTAATCCTGCGCACGTTCAAGGAGCTTTGGCAGCTCAAGCATTCGCGAACTGCCTTCGACCTGAACGCGGTCGAGGAAGCCGAGAATCCGCAGTTGATAGCGTGACTTGATCTCACCGAGCAGTTCTCTCCCGTTTAGTTACAAATGTACGGAAACAGATCTAAGCCGCGGATGTACATCCGCGGCTCCCTTTACGCGCCCCCACTACCTTTGACTGGGTTTGGTAGATAAAGCCCGCATTGCCAGCAGCAGCACGATCGTTGTCGCCAGCAGCGCCCAGGCATAATGCGGCAGGACAAGGGACTGCCACCACCACTTTTGCGAAAGTCCTGAAAGACGATGCAGGCGGTTGCCAACCGATTTGACGCTGTCGAACGGGATGAGAAAAAACGCCATCGGGATCAGCAGCGCCCTGGCATAGCCCCGCCGCGGCCCGTCCAGTTCGGCCAGAGCCCACGCAAGGGCGGTGGTGAGCAGGGCAACGTCATACACGCGGTGATAGACCGGGAGCAGGCAAATTGCTCCAAGAGCCGACAGCGCCAGCAACTCATTCCGCGACGTCCGCTTTTCGCCGCGGGGGAACCACGCTACATAACAGGCGACGAGCACGACCACGATGCTCTCCACCCCGCGCGCAGAACTGCCGGGCGATGCAGGAACCCGACGAGCACCATTTTCAGGTCCACGATTTCATCGCGAAAACGATTGCTCCACCCATAATCGTTCACGCCGCCGACGCGCGTTGTTTCGGCGACGCTGTGTTTCCATCCATCGATCCAGTCGACGTGCGAACCGTGCATCGCGATCAGCGCCACGATCCAGATCGCCGCCCCAATGAGGATGGTGAATCCAACCAGATTGAACCTGCGAAGAATCATGTAGTAGAGGGCAAACGGCGCCGCAACCTGCGGCTTGACCGCGCACGCCAATCCGAGGAGAACGCCGGCGAGCGTGTCGCGTTGCCGGCCAGCGCACCAGAACGCGATGATGCAAAGCGATATCGCTGGTATGGAGAGTTGGCCCGAAAGAATGCCGAATTGCAGCGCCGCCGAGGCGAGTGACGCACCGATGAGAATGAGCATCCGCGGGTCGCGCCGGTCCAGATGCGCCATGTCCCCCAGCGCCAGAAATTGCAGTGCCAACAAAGCGATGGTCAGTGCCATCCACAGGATCATTGCGGGAGCGGCGGGCAACACCGCCAGCGGCATGATCGTCACCAGCGAGCTTGGTGGGTAGACGGTCGCGAAGTAGCTGACATCGCGATGAGCGAAAGCCCCCGCGCCGCGCCAGGTCGCGACCACGGCGGGCAGATCGTACGGATCTCCGCCATGCATCCAAGTCCGCGCCGCGGCATAAACCGAGGCAAAATCCCAGGCGGGCACGTCAGCGCGCACGCGTTGCAGTCCCCGAAACCCTAGCTGCAGGACGGCAACGGTGAGAAGCAGGATACCCAGTGTTCGTCGCATGATGACACCAACTTTGCAGAGGCGAGGAGAGAGCCAACGTCGGGCCGACGACCCACTCCATGTTGGATAGTCGGTCAGACCAGCTTTGCAATTTGCGTTTTTCCCATGGCCGTCAAAGGGATTATCAGGAATCCGGTTCCTATATCGACGATCAGGGAGCGAGAACCACGCCTGATCTTTCCCCGCTTAACAGCGGACTCATCGCACTGCCCGCCGGGGCAGCGGCTTGATCCATAATATGACGCTTTTGAGCGTATTAGCCCACGTTCAGGTCCTATAAAATGAAAAGTCAAGGACTTGCTTTATTGATCCAATCCGCAATGCTGACGGCGCAACATTCGCCAGACCGATCCAGCTCCTCAGATCTTTAGGAATGACTACTTAAAAGTGCAATGTTTCTGGGTCGTCACTTGTTCGGCATCATGTGCAGGAGTTCGGGAAAAATCATGAATCGCTCATTTTCATTCGTCGAAACATTGGAGCCGCGCAGACTTTTTGCAGGGGTGACCGTCCTTGCCACCGGAAGGCTCGGGGGCACCAACGGCTGGATGCAGACCATGGCCAATGAGATCACCGCCAAGCTGGGCGGCGCATCTCAGGTTCCGCAGTACGTGCTGACGGTCGATGCAAACCCGTCCAACGAGCAACTGTTTGCGAGCATATCTCACGTGAGCGGAACGGCGACCCCGCAGACCAACACCAGCGGCGAGATCATCGTCCTTGTCAATTATTACAACATCAGCGCCAACCCGATCTATCCCGGCTCATATATCGGTTCTGTCATCGCCAATTACATGATGAGCACTCCCGTGGATGGCATCCTGCTGGCGTCCCTTCCGATTCACGCGGTGGGCGTCAGCCGCGGATCGTCGTTGATGGACGGCATGGCCCAAACGCTCGGTCAGGCAGGCGTCTGGGTCGATCAGGAAACGTATCTCGATCCAGATCCGATCGCCGCGCAGGGCGACGCTGCGACCACCATCTACGACAACGTCGCATTCGTCGACAATTACTGGCGCAACGACGGCAGCGCAAGCCAGATTAATGACGGCGACCCCGTCAATGGCGCTTACAACTTGAACCTGCCTTTTCTCGATACCGATAGCGCGGGCTACTCGACGCCGCATCTTGCTCCCGCGGGCTACTACAACGGCACGATCGATCTCACCGCCACGCAGAGCGGCGAAGGCCCGATCTACAGCGACTGGTACGGCAACACGCCGACCATGCCGGGCGCAACGCCACCGGATTTCTGTATTCCGCGATTGAGGGCGGAGTGCGCCCTTTGAGCGGAGTCTGGACGGCGTCGGGAGGCACCGGCACGCGCACCGCCGCCGGACAGGCTGGCACGCAATGGGGCGATGCGACCGATCTTGCCGTCACCAGCGGCAGCAGCATCGCCACCGGCAATTCATTGCAAGTCAGCTATCTCCACGAAGACCGCGACAGTGCCGACACCATCACGTTCTATCTAGACTCTGATCGCAATCCGTACAACAACGCATTCGCTTACACACTCGGCAGTGTGAATCTGGGACAGACGAACACGGTCACCAAGAGCACCGCCGCGCTCTCCACCGCCGGCGTGACGCCGGGCACCTACTGGCTGGTCGCCAAGGTGACAGATGCTCAGGGAGACACACGCTACACCTACAACGCCGTCACCGCTCCGCTTACCGTCACCGCAAGCACCGGACCGACCGCAAGTCTGACTTCCGCCCCGAACATTAACGTCGGCGGCGCCGCCAGCCAGGCTGAGAAGCTCGTGGTTACCTATGCGAGTTCCGCTCCGATCAATGTGACTTCTCTCGACAGCGCTGATCTGCAAGTCACCGGCCCCGGCTTCAAGCAATTGGCGACCTACGTCGGCGTTAGTGCCAGCAGCGGCTCGTACACGCGCGTTGCCACCTACAGCATTCCCGCCCCCGCAGGCGGGTGGACTACCGCCAACAACGGCGCTTACACCGTTGCCGTCCAGGCCAACCAGGTCTATGACACCAGCAAGCAGTACGTTCCTTCAGGGATGATCGGCAGCTTCTCGGTCGCGCTTGGCGGCTCTCTGGCCGGCTCTCAAAACGCGCCCGCCTCCAGCTACAACCTGACCACTCTGGGCACGGCTGACTGGGCTTACTGGGGCCGCGGAGCCACCCTCGGCAACTTCGACCACAAAGCGACCGGCGGCTCACAGATCTCCAACGTCACCACACTCGGTAACGGCAGCTATGGCGGCTATTCCGACAACTCGCGCAATGCCTCCTGGACCGATGGAACGCCCGACGCATCCGACACTAATGAGCACGGCTACATCTGGGCCAACAACGCCATCGGCGCCGGCTACTCCTTCACTGCTCCCGCGGACACCACCACGCGGACGCTCTACATCGATGCCGGTGGATACTCCAGCGGCGGAACCCTCACCGCCCATCTCTCCGACAAATCGGCGGCCGATGTGGTCTTCACCGCTTCGGGCAATGCTCTCTACACGAACCTCTACACCATCACCTACAGGGCTGCTTCAGCGGGCCAGAAGCTGACCATCAGCTACGTCAAGAGCACTAACATCAACGGCACCGGCGGCAGCGTCGATCTCATCGCCGCATACCTCGCAGGCGCGCCGGTGGCCGATACGACCAAGCCGCAGGCCGTTCTTCAGGCGGTGCCCCCGATCACCTCTTCTTCGACAGCGGTGACGCTGAAAGTCGTCTACACCGATAACGTCGCAGTGAACGCGTCCAGTCTGGCCAGCGGCAACATCGGGCTGACCGGCCCAACCAGTCAGACCGCCAAGTTCGTCAGCGCGTCGCCTTCGGGCAACGGCGCGACGATCACCGCGACCTACTCCGTCGCCGCGCCCTCTGGCGGCTGGACCATGGCCGCCAACGGAAGCTACACCGTCACCCTTGTCGGCGGCTCCGTCGCTGATACCAGCAACAACTTTGCGGTGCAGGCCACGCTGGGAAATTTCCAAATCGCCATCCCCGCTTCCGGCGCCGGCTCCCTCAGCGGAGTGCAGGCAGTTGCCGCCTCCAGCTACAATCTCACCGCGCTCGGCACCAGCGACTGGGCCCATTGGGGACGCGGCAACGTCTATGGCAATTTCGATCACAAGGCCGCCGGCTCCTCGCAGATCAGCAACGTCACCGTTCTCGGATCGGGAAATGTCGGGTCGTATTACGATCCGAGCCGCGCGGTTTCCTGGAATGATGGCGCGCCGACCGCAAGCGATTCGGCGGACAACGCCTACATCTGGGCCAATAATGCCATCGGCGCCGGGTATTCCTTCACCGTTCCGGCGGACACCACCACACGCACGCTTTACGTCTATGCCGGCGGAAATTCCAGCGGCAGCACACTCACGGCCCATCTCTCCGGCGGAGCGGCCCCTGATGTTGTGCTCAGCGCCTCGGGCAACGGCCTCTACACCAATCTCTACACCATCACCTACAAGGCCGCTTCGGCCGGACAGACGCTCACCATCAGTTACGTCAAATCCACCAACATCAACGGAAACGGCGGCAGCGTGGATCTGATCGCGGCAGCCTTGGTCGCTGGATGAGGTGCACCAGAAATCGGGCGCGCCGGACCCGCGCTCGTCACCATCATAAGACTCGCCGGACTGGCCCGGCTTCCCCACCTTGACAGCGTCTCATGGGATCCCGCGGTCTCTACGGACGGTCCCCTCCAATCTGGTCACTTCTGGCGTTTTTCGGCCATGCCCACGCATCGAAACCGACGTGGCAGGAATTTGCTTTTCCGGGTTTCTGGGGCAAGCTGATTTGGCTGGCCTGCACAGTGCAAATGCGGCTCTTTCAGCTATGGGACGTGGATCGCGCGTGAGTCTAGAACCCGCGACAGGATCGAGTTGCAACTTCAGATCCTCACGACCCCTCATAGAAGGCACGGACAATCATGAATCGCTCATTCGTTGAAACCCTGGAGTCTCGAACACTCTTCGCGGGCGTGACCATCCTCGCTACCGGACGGCTCGGGGGAACCAACGGCTGGATCCAGACAATGGCCGCTGAGATCACCGCCAAAATGGGCGGCCCTTCTCAAGTCCCGCAATACGTACTGACGGTCGACGCCAACCCTGCCAACGAACAACTCTTTGGAAGCATCTCTCATGTGAGTGGAACAGCGACCCCGCAAACCAGCACCAGCGGCGAGATCATCCTGATCATCGATTATTACAACATCAGCGCCAACCCGATCTACCCCGGAAGCTACATCGGCTCGGTCATCGCCAATTACATGATGAGCACTCCGGTTGACGGCATAGACCTGGCCTCGCTGCCGATTCACGAAGTCGGCGTCAGCCGCGGCGCGTCTTTGATGGACGGCATCTCGCAAACACTCGGGCAGGCGGGCATCTGGGTCGATCAGGAAACGTATTGCGACCCCGATCCGATCGCCGCTCAGGGCGATGCGCCCACGACCCTCTATGACAACGTCGCGTTTTCGGACAACTACTGGCGCAATGATGGAAGTGCCAGCCAGATCAATGACGGCGACCCCGTCGCCGGCGCCTACAACCTCAACGTCTATTGGCTCGACACCGACGATGCCGGCTACTCGACGCCCCATCTTGCGCCCGCCGGCTACTACAACGGGACGATCGACCAGACTGCCACCTACAGCGGCGAAGGTCCGATCTACAGCGACTGGTACGGCAACACCCCCACCATGCCGGCGCACGACGCCACCGGCTTCCTGTATTCCGCCATCGAGGGCGGCGCTCGCCCTCTGAGCGGAGTCTGGACGGCCTCGGGGGGCACCGGCACGCGCACTGCCGCCGGTCAGGTGGGCACGCAGTGGGGCAACGTTACCGATCTTGCAGTCATGGGCGGCAACACTGTCGCCACCAACAACTCGATGCAGGTCAGCTATCTCCATGAGGATCGCGACAGTGCCGACACCGTTACGTTCTATCTGGACACCGACCGCAATCCCTACAACAACGCCTTCGCCTACACGCTCGGCAGTGTGAACCTGGCACAGGCGAACACGATTACCAATAGCACCTCTACGCTCTCGACCGCAGGCGTGACGCCGGGCACTTATTGGCTTGTCGCGAAAGTGACGGATGCGCAGGGGGACACGCGATATGCCTATACCGCCGTCACCGCCCCGCTGACGGTCGTTGCAAGCGCAAATCCCACCGCGAGTCTGACGTCTGGAGCGAACGTCAACGCCGCTGGCAGCCAGGCGGAAAAGCTGGTCGTGACGTATGCCGGTTTTTCGCCGATTGATACCACGTCACTGGGCAGCACGGATCTGCAGGTCAGCGGCCCCGGATTCACCCAGCTCGCCACCTTCGTTGGCGTGGATTCAAATTCCGGTTCAAACACCCGCGTTGCCACCTACAGCATCCCCGCCCCCGCAGGCGGATGGACGACCGCATACAATGGCAGCTACACGGTCTCCGTCCAGGCGAATCAGGTCGACGACACCAGCAGCCGCTTTGTCGCAGCCGGACCGATCGGCAACTTTTTGGTCGCGATCGGCGGGTCGGTGGCTGGCACGCAGGCCGCGGCCGCTTCCGGTTTGAATTTGACGACGCTGGGCTCGGCCGACTGGGCCGACTGGGGACGCGGGGGCACCTATGGCAACTTCGATCACAAGGCCACCGGCGGTTCGCAAATCTCCAACGTCACCGTCGTCGGCGCCGGGGCAAATTTCGGCGGCTATTCTGACGGCTCACGCAACACAACCTGGACAGACGGGTCGCCCACCGCCTCAGACTCCAATGAGCACGGCTACATCTGGAGCAACGGCGCACTCAATACCGGCTATTCGTTTACCGTCCCCGCCGACACCACCACGCGCACGCTGACCGTCTATGCCGGCGGAAATAATGTCTCAACCTCGCTGACCGCTCATCTGTCGGACGGCTCGGCCGTGGACTTCGTTGCAACGGCGGGCGTTGCCGGGCTCTACACCAACGTCTACACCATCACCTACAGGGCCGCCACCGCCGGCCAAACGTTGACGATCACTCTTCTGAAGACCGGCAATATCGTCGGCACCAACGGCAGCGCGGACCTCATCGCCGCGTACCTCACCAGCTCGCCAACGGTCCCCGACACGACGCGGCCACAGGCTGCGCTGCTGGCGACTCCGACCGTCACGTCTTCGGCATCTCCGGCGACGCTGACCGTTGTTTACACCGACAATGTTGCCGTAAAAGCGTCAACGCTGCTCACGGGAAACCTGACGTTGAGCGGACCCACCAGCGCGACTGCAACTTTTGTCAGCGCGTCGCCCGCCAGCAACAGCGCCACGATCACCGCGACGTACAGCGTTGCGCCGCCCGCAGGCGGATGGACCACTGCCGCCAATGGGAGCTACATCGTCACGCTGCTTGGCGGCTCCGTCACCGATGCCAGCAGCAACGCCGCCCTGCAGGCGACGCTGGGAACGTTCCAGATCGCGATCGTGCCAGACACCACCATCCCCGGGGCAGTATTGCAGTCGGCTCCGACGGTCACCTCCTCCGGATCTCCGGCGACGTTGACCGTTGTCTACACCGACAATGTTGCCGTAAAGGCGTCAACGCTGGCGACCGGAAACCTGACGTTAAGCGGACCCACGAGCGCGACTGCAACTTTTGTCAGCGCCTCGCCCTCCAGCAACAACGCGACGATCACCGCAACGTACAGCGTCGCCGCGCCAGCCGGAGGTTGGACGACCGCTGCCAACGGAACATATTCCATAGCTCTTGCCGAGAGCTCGGTCAGCGATACCAGCAACAATTTTGCGAAGGCGGCGACGCTTGGGAACTTGCAGATCGCCATCCCTGCGCCGGCGCTGGTTCTCTCTCCGGCCTGATCGGAACCGCGGCCGCCTCATACAACCTTACGACGCTTGGGACCAGTGACTGGGCTCACTGGGGACGCGGGGCGGTCTACGGCAACTTCGATCACAAAGCCACCGGCGGATCGCAGATCTCCAACGTCACCGTTGTCGGCGCCGGCGCCAACTTCGGCGGCTATTCCGACGGGTCGCGCAGCGCAACCTGGACGGACGGCACTCCTGCCGCCTCGGACACCAACGAGCATGGCTACATCTGGAGCAACGGCGCGCTCAACACCGGCTATTCGTTTACCGTTCCCGCGGATACCACCACGCGCACGCTGACGGTCTATGCCGGCGGCATCAACATCGCGTCGACTCTGACGGCTCATCTTTCCGACGGTTCGGCAGCGGACTACACGGTCACGAGCTCCGCTTCGGGCCTCTATACCAACGTCTACACCATCGTCTATCACGCCGCATCCGCCGGTCAGACGCTGACCATCACGCTGCTCAAAACTGCCAACGTCGTCGGCACCAACGGAAGCGTGGACCTTATCGCCGCGTACCTCACCGGCGAGCCGGCGGCGGACACGACCAAGCCGCTGGCTTCTCTCCTGACCACTCCGACCATCACCTCGTCGTCATCGCCGGCGACACTGAAAGTCGTCTACACCGACAACGTCGCGGTGAGGAACTCCACGCTGCTGACCGGTAACCTGGTGTTGACGGGTCCCACGAGCCAGACCGCAACCTTCGTCAGCGCTTCCGCGTCGAGCGACAGCGCCACGATCACTGCCACCTACAGCGTCGCGCCTCCTGCGGGGGGATGGACGACGGCATTCGACGGCATCTACAGCGTCGCACTCGCCGCGAACTCCGTCAGCGACACCAGCGGCAATTTCGCTTCCGTCGCGACATTGGGAACTTTCCAGATCGCCATTTCCGCGCCAGGCGCCGGCTCCCTCAACGCGACGCAGGCCGTCGCTGCATCCACCTATAACCTTACCACCCTCGGCACCAGCGACTGGGCCGACTGGGGCGCGGGCAACGTCTATGGCGCCTTCAACCACAAGGCCACCGGCAATTCACAGATCAGCAACGTAACCGTGCTCGGCTCGGGGAACGTCGGCTCGTATTACGATCCAAGCCGCTCCGTTACCTGGAGCGACGGCGCTCCAACGGCGGCGAATTCCGGAGATAACGCCTACATCTGGGCCAACAACGCCATCGGCGCCGGCTACTCCTTCACCGCGCCAGCCGACACCACCACGCGCACGCTTTACATCTATGCCGGCGGCTACTCCAGCGGAGCCACGCTCACGGCGCATTTGTCCGACGGCTCGGCCGCTGACGTGGTCCTGACTTCATCCGGCACCGGGCTCTATACAAACCTCTATACCATCACCTACCAGGCGGCATCAGCCGGTCAGACATTGACGATCAGCTGTGTGAAATCCACCAACATCAATGGAGCCAGCGGCAGTGTCGATCTCATGGCCGCGGCGCTCGCATAGGAAATGACGGCTGAATCTATTGCGTGCGATCTATCTGCGGCGTGTCGATGAGCGCGGACCGAATGGATTTCGTCCGCACTTCTTCAACTCGCTCGCGCTGTTCGTCGGCACGCCGCATAAGTTCATCAGGTGTTTGTGCGGCAGATGCGACCTCAACAGATCGACGCCTCAGTTGACGCTCGGATCGTCCGGGATGCGTTTGGGATCCAGCCAGGGAAAGACGGCGGCTCGATGTGCGCGGCGGAGAAGATGATCCCACGATTTCTCGTCAGCTTCAAAGACCTGCTGGCGTGAAGCGGGCAAGGTGAGCCAGGAGCCCTCGGCGATCTCGCTTTCCAACTGACCCACCGCCCACCCGGCGTAGCCGACGAAGAATTTCGTGTCAGCGCGAGCCGCGGAAACAAGTTGCTCGATCATCTCGCGATCGGCGGTGAAATGAACGCCGTCGGCGGCTTTGGCCTGCGACATTGCCGGATCTGCGTGAAGCACCATCAGCGGGCCCTCGCACGGGCCGCCCTGATACAGCGTGCGGTCGACCGCGCACGTGCTCTCGCTGATCTGATCCCAGATGTTCTCCAATTTTGCGTCGAGCGGGCGGTTGACGATCAAGCCCAGCGCGCCATCGTCGCCGTGCCTGACCAGCAGCACCACCGCGCGCGCGAAATTGCCGTCATGCAACTGCGGAGACGCGATCAGAAAATGACCCTGAAGACTTTTCGCCACATCGTGAGTTTACGCATTGCAGAAACAACTGACCAGTTTCTGCGTGCACGACCGCCTCTACCATCCTCTACCATTGGCGAGGCGAAGTCGGCGCCGCTGGAGCATCATGGGACGGATCATCCGCCTTTCGCGGCGGTCCCTGCAAATCCATCGCGCAGATCGCGCCGCAGGCCGCGAATATCCTGCATCAATTCCTTTCGCAGGACGTAGCGCACGGCGGTCGCCCCCAGGAAGCAAAGGACCGGCAGATCAAATGCATTCGGATTTGCCAGACGCCCCTGGAGCCAGAGAGCGGCCAGCGTGCACGCCGACAGTTCCGCCAGCGATGTCAGGGCGAACTCCCGCCAGGGATGCCGCGTGGCGAGAAATTCGCGCTGCGTCCGCACGTAGCGGTTATGGAACATGGCGGTCAGCAGGATCGCGCTCAGGTACCCCACCACAACGTCGAGAACTCGATTACAACCGCGCATGTGCAGGAGCGAGTAGATCGATAGTCCGACGGCCCAGCCGATCACGGTGACGATCAGGAACTTGGCAACCGGAGAAGCGCGGGAAAAAGAAATCGTAGAGGCGGCTGAGATGCTCGAGATATTTGAATTGTTGAGCGAGCGTCAGTTTGGACTCACCGCGGATCCGGGCTGCAAAATGAATGGGAATCTCACGGACGTCCCGAACCCTGCACTTGCACATCAGCTCGAGCCCCACCTTGTAACCCAACGGAGTCAGCCGCTGCCCGCTCTGATAGGTTTCCCGCCGCAACGCGAAGAAGCCTGACATGGGGTCGGTCGTGCGCCCGCAAACGGCCGCGCCAGAAGCGTCGCGATCTTCGAGTTGAGTTTCCGCAAGGCTCCCCAATTCTCCTGCATGCTCCCGCCGGCGGTGTAGCGAGAGCCGATGGCAAAATCCGCGCCGCGAGCAAGTTCCGCGAGCAATGACGGCGCCTGCTCGGGCGGATGCTGCAGGTCCGCGTCCATCACCATGAAAACGTTGCCCCTCGCGAACGACATGCCGTGCAGGACTGCGCCGCTCAGACCATTGCGCGGTTGCTCGCGCACCAGCAAACGCAACGGGAAGTTTCCGGCGGCTTCGGCGCACACCTGCGCCGTGTGGTCATGGCTGCCGTCGTCAACAACGATGACCTCGTAGCGCCGCCGCGCATGGCCAAGTCGAGCCGGCGCAACAGCTCGGGGATGTTCTCAGCTTCATTGAGGGTGGGGATGATGACCGAGATGTCAACCTGTGGCTCGTCCATTGCCGGCAACTGCATCCGCGGAAAGAATTAAATTGCACCCAGCCGAATGCTTGCCGGGGCCATACCCGGCGAGTGAGCGGGCAAAACACGCCAGGCCACCCGAACGAGCTCCCAGACCTCCTCCAAACACGTGGCCACCCTCACGATACCACCCTTAGACGGAAAAGTCGTTTCCCTCGCACCGGGTAAACCCCTAAATCAAGGGCTCGGCAGCGTTTGTGGGGAAAATCAGGCTGGCGTCAACCGGAAGTGTGGACGATATTGTGCAACTGGCCATTAGAATAAATCGGTACGACGCTGATTATTTCTGACCGCAACGCGAGTTGACACGAGTTTCGCAGTGTTATTAAGTGGAAGTATCCGATGAGCGCTGTTCCCCTATCCACTGCTCAACGCATCTGCAGCCATAGATCGGTGCCGGCCGTCCACAGCGCAGGGGCATCGGCGAATCCAGGCCTCGAGCCGCGCGAGCGATTTGCGGTGTTGACGCTGATCGCGCTTGGGGGGTTCTGCTACTTCCTCGCAGCCTGGTACAGGTATCACGCCGTGCGCGCTGTGCGCTGGATCTGGGAGTGTGGGATCAGTCGATGTTTCTGATCGCACAGGGGAAGCCGCCTTTCTCGACGATCCTCAGCATCCACATGCTTGCCGACCATGCCGGCGTGGTGATCTACGCGATCGCTCAGCTCTATCGCATCCATCCAACACTTTACTGGCTCCTGTTCATTCAGTCCGCGAGCATGGCGGGAGCAGCCTGGCCGATGTGGCGTCTGGCGCGTCTCGCCGGACTTGCCCCATCGTTGGCGCTGAGCCTGGTGGCGGCATACCTGCTCTACCCGGTCGTCGCGATGGCCTCGCTGCGCGATTTCTATCCGGAAGTGCTGGTAGTGCCCGCGCTGTTCGCAATGATGCTGTGCGCGCGCCAGCGGCGACTGGGCTGGTTCATCTTCTGGTTGCTCATCGGTCTTTCCACGAAGGAAGCGATGGCGATCACCTTCGCCGCGACAGGGCTGTATCTCGCGGCATTCAGTCAAAGCCGCGTCTATGGAATCATTGCCTTCGTCTTCTCCTCGGCCTGGTTCGTGATTGCCACCACCGTCATCATTCCCCACTTCGGCCATGGCCATCAGCCCGACAGCGCTCGATTTTTCAGTTATATGGGACACTCCCAGTCAGAGATCCTCCGCACCATGCTGCTTCGGCCCTGGATTCCGGTCAGGATGATTCTGCAGGGACCGTGGGTGGTGTATCTGGGGACGATTATCGTCCCCGTGATGTGGGCTCTATCGCCAAAAAAGCTGAGCCCGCTGCTCTGCGCGATCCCCTGCATCCTGCTGATTCTTCTCTCCACCAAAGATGCGTTTCATAGTCCGTTTAACCACTATTCGCTTCCGGTCGTGCCATTCGTCTTCCTGACGATGATCGACTCGCTGGCAGAAAAGAGCGGGTGGTTTACGCGGGAAAGATCCATCGTGTTGTGGTCGGTTGCGATCCTGCTGATTGGCCTTCTGGTGCGCTTGACGCAGACAGAGCCGAAGCAGGTGGTAACACCCACCAGCTCCGCCGAAAAACGCCGCATGCTCGCGATGGTCAACGACGAGGGCGGCGTCCTCGCGTCGCATCAGATGGTGCCGTATCTCGCGCATCGGCAGGTGGTTCAGTTCATCTACGGCCTGAGCGAACCGACACTTCGCCTGCCTCCCGACGATCAGATCGACTGGGTGGCAATGGACTTTGACGAAGACAGCATGCGCAATGCCGGCAAGTTCGCGGTCGACGTGCTGCGGAAGTACGAATCTGATCCCGCGTTCAAGCAGGTGTATCACAGCAATGCGCTGTATCTGTTCCATCGCGAACCGGCCCGCAGCCAGTCTGGTCAGTAAATCGGAAGGTCTGCCTGCACCAGTCTAGGGCGTTCCCCGGACGGCTGGATGATCCGCGCCCGATACGTTTTGATGGTGACGCCAGGGGAGTCGCGCAGCTGCCCGTTCTCCAGCCGGAAAGCCCAGTAGTGCCATGGGCATACGACGCAACCTTCTTCGACGTACCCGCCTGCAAGGTTGCCGCCGGCGTGGGGACAGTAATTATCGGTGACGTAAACGCTTGCTGCGCTGAGAAACACGGCGAGCTGGAAACCCCCGATTTCAACGTACTTTCCCTGCCCTTCCTGCAGTTCATCCAGATCGCACAAGGAGGTCCAGGCCATCGGAACACAGCTCGATCGTAATGTTACTGCGGCTGCGTCGCGGGAGTTGTCGTCGGCGCGGCGGGTTCGGTAGCGGGCCCGGGCTCGGTTGTTGGTCCAGCCGCCGGCTCGGTTGCCGGTCCAGCCACCGGCTCCGTGCCAGCAGGCGCTGGCATCGTTGGCCGCCGTCACGATGACACGCGACGCCAGCACGTCGGCCATTTTGCTCACCACCACGCTCGACGCCTCGACCGCTTCTCCGACCACCACTTGATGCGTCAGCCCGCGCACCGTGTCCAGCTCATCGAGGCGCGCCTGCATATCACCCAGTGGGGCGGCGAAGTCCGAATCGACAAAGTCTTTGGAACGCGAGATGTCGGACAGCGCGTGGTAGGCAGATCGCAGGCCGGTGTCGATCGTTGGATCGACTGCCACTTCCGTCGGCGTATCCCCAAGCTCGGCGCGAGCATCTTCCAGCACCATCAGATGTTGGCGAAACACCAGATCGTTGCGCGCATCAGCAAGAAGCCGCAGAATCTGATCAAGCTTGTCAAAGACATTGTGCATGATCTGCCGATGTTCCGCCGGCGTGCTTCCTGGAAGCTGATGGCTCAGCGAAGCGTACTCCTCACACGCACGCGAAAGCTCGCGCACGCGGACGTTCCCCGGCGCCGAAGCGTCGATGGCCGCCGGAGCAGTAGCCGGGCGGGTCGCCGGAGGCGTCGGCGGACGGGTTTTCGCGCATCCGGCAACAATCACCCAGATCGCGATGGATGCCAGAGCCGCGGGGGCATTCCAACGCACGAAATACTCTTTCATATCGCTCCCAAAGGTGCTCGCCCTCCAGAGGCAGCCCCACGGAACATGTTACTCCAGCTCGGCAAGGCTCACCGGCCGGCGCTGTTCCGCGCTGATCGTCGCCGCTTCCAAAACCTGCTGTGTCTTGTACGCATCTTCAAAATCCGGCAGCGGAACCACCGGCGTCTTCCCCGCCAGGTCGGCCATGATGTCCGCAACCTGATTGATAAACGTGTGCTCGTATCCCAGCACGTGCGCATCGGGCCACCAGTTGGCGGCATACGGATGATCTCCGCCGTGCGTCACCATGATCTTCGTCCATCCCTGCACCTTGCGCGGCGCGGTCCGGTCGTAAAACGAGAGATGATTCATGTCCTCGAAATCGAACATGATCGCCCCCTTCTCGCCATTGATCTCCAGGCCGTTCTTGTTTTGATTCCCGGTGGCAAAACGCGTCGATTCAAAGCTGCCGATCGCGCCGCCTTTGAATCGGGCCAGAAACAGCGTCGCGTCATCCACGTCGCTTTTTCCCATTTTCCCCCTCGCGCCCGCGGAGCCCCCGGCAATCCCGCCGGACGATCCCTGCGACGGAATTTCACGCTCCTTGATGAACGTCTCGGCGACCGATCCGATCACTTCCGAGACCTCGTCGCCGCTGATAAAGCGCGCCATGTCGATGATGTGGGCGCCAAGATCGCCGTGCGATCCCGTGCCCGCCACGCTCTTCTGGAAGCGCCAGATCAGCGGAACTTCCGGCCCCGCCCAGTCCTGCAGGTAATATGCGCGAATGTGGTAGATGCGACCGATCTTCCCCGCCCGCGCCAGCTCATATGCCAGCGCAACCGCCGGCACCCGACGATAGCTGTACCAGACCGACGTCCTGCTGTTCTTCGCCTTCACCGCCGCGTCGCGCATCCGCCGCGCTTCGGAAAGCGTCGCCGCCAGCGGCTTCTCACACGCCACGTGCTTCCCCGCCTCCAGCGCCGCGATCGCCATATCCGCGTGCGCGTTGTTGGGCGTTCCGATATCCACCAGGTCAATCGCGGGATCGCTGATCGTCTTCTTCCAATCCGTGCTCGCGTGCTGCCAGCCCCAGCGATCCTTGAACGCGATCAACTCCTGCTCATTGCGCCCGACAATCGTGTGCATCACCGGCTGCAACGGAAGATCGAAGAACTTGGGTGCTTTCAGGTACGCATTGCTGTGCGTCCGCCCCATGAACTTATGCCCGATGAGGCAAACGTTGACTGTTTCACCCGACATCACAAGGGACCTCCGCTCACGAAACTCGTTTCCTCCGCCGAGTTTATCGCGTGCGGGTTTACGTGCAAGTTACACTCAAGTTTTAGACGTGGCGAACCCCGGACCCGCAGCTTTTACGCATCCCTTGTGTAAAGACAGCGAACCTTCCCCGTAGCCCCGGATGTACATCCGCGGCTTCTGTGCGCGGAGTTGCCCGCGGACCGGAACGCTCAGGTTCTCACCCTCCAATCTTCAGCGTCTTGCCCTCCCTGGCGGCATCCATCGCGGTGAGAATGACATCCAGCGATCGATACCCTTCTGTCGCATCGATTTCCGGCCGAGTGCCGGACAGGATGCACTTGGTAAACAGATCAATCACGCCGCTGGCAACTTGCTTGATATTCGTCGACATTTCGCCAACGCGGTGCTGTTCCCGCTCCCCGTTGCGATAGTCGACAATGACTCCCCATGCCGGGTCGATGCCGATCGAGAGCACGCCCTTGGTGCAGTAGATGATGGTGTAGTTTTCCTCGGGCCCGTAGTTGGTCCAGCTGAGGATCATGCTCCCGACAATGCCGCCGGCCGTCTTCAGCTTGAGAAAGGCGTTGTCGTCAAGGTCAATCAGTTTTCCCTGCGAATCTCGCTTGTCGAGCGTCGAGATGAATCCAGCCACTTCAGTAAATTCCTGGCCCAGCAGCCAGCGGAGCAAATCCGCCTTGTGAACGCCCAGATCGCCGGTCACTCCCATCGCGGCTTGTCCCTTTTGAAAGAACCAGCTCTTGCCCGCATCCACTGACCACCCTTCCGGCCCCGGATGCTGAAACGCCGTGCGAAATGCCAGGATGTTTCCAAGCTTTCCTCCGGTGAGAATCTCCTTCGCCCGAACATGCGGCGGCATCAGCCGCTGATTCAATCCGATCATCAAATATTGCTTCGACTCCGCCGCCGCCTTCACCATCGCCGCGGCGTCCTGGCGCGTGGTCGCCATCGGCTTTTCGCACAACACGTGCTTCCCCAGCGCCAGCGCCTCCATGCTCATCGACGCGTGCATCGAATTCGGCCCCGCCACCACCACCGCATCCACGTCCGGCGACTTGAGCAGCTCGCGGTAATCCGTAAACGCGACGGCTCCAAATTTCGCCGCCAGCTCGTCAACCCGCGCCTTGGCCGGGTCCGCCAGCGCCACCAGTTTCGAATCCGGGTTCGCCACGCATTCAGGGATATGCCGACGTTGCGCGATCGCCCCGCAACCGATGATCCCGTATCGCACCGCCATAACTGTCTCCTAAGGAAAGCCGCAACAACCGCCGAATTGCCGGACCACCAGTTCCACGAGCGTAAAAGCAACGCGTTTGATTCGACCGCGCCTTGGGGTGGCATTTGGTTCTAACCGCGACATGCCTGCTCCACGCAGATGATGACTCTTACCTTCTTTGCGTCCCCGGTAAATCGGCAACGAGTAATCGCCGAGTTACAGCGCAACTGAACTGTACTGCCCGGTCCGCTACGCATCTTACACGATGGTGGCGTTTCACGTCCAAGCCAGGATTTGCGCGACCTTGCCCCCTTTTGCTTTTCCTGAAGCGCTTTTCGGTCAACCATGCTAAACTCCACCGAGACATTTTTTAAGGTGACCGGCAGGGTGTAACTTTTATTTGTGGCGATTGCAGATTTTGCGATCGTAGGGCGGGATTCATCCCGCCGTTTTCTCAGCCGGCCAACAAATCGGCGGGATGAATCCCGCCCTACTCGGAGCCGATCGCCACTTTCGAGCGCCACACCCTGACCGACATGGGCACGACAATCACCCTTGACAAACGGCGTTACAAGGCGGCCGCCGACAAGGCGCGCGAAATGGGTAAAACCACCGAGACCTCGCGTCCCCGATCGACGCCGACACGCTGACGTTCGATGAGATCCTGGCACCGGTCCGGGAGAGCTTCGCCAAGGGGGGCGCCACCGAGGGTGAACTCGATGAAGCGGTCAGCGAGGCACGAAAAGCCATACACGCCCAGTCTCGCAGCAAGTCCCGCAAATGAATCCTGTCGCTGACCGACCGCGCGTCGTTTTCGACTGCAACGTCCTGGTCCAGGCGATCTCCAATGAAGCCGGCCCGGCCGGACAAGCCGTTGCTTTGCTCCAGCAGAACCGCATCGACGTGTACGTCAGCCGGGCTGTGCTGAAGGAACTCCGCAAGTATTTCAATATCCCAGCGTCCGCGCGAAGTTTCCTGACTTGGACGACCAGCGAATCGCGATATTCATCAAGAAGCTGACGTTTCGGGCCACCCTGCTGCGGCAAGTTCGCCACGTCTTCGATTAGCCCCGCGCCGCACAGGATGAGACGTATGTCGACCTGGCCGCAGCCGCTAAGGCAAACTACATCGTGAGCCGCGACAGGGACCTGCTGTCGCTGGCCATCGACCGCACGCTGATCGGCAAACAGTTCCGCCAACGCTATCCCGGTCTGAGCTGCCGCCAGTGGTCCCGTAAAAGCGAAGCGGGACACTCGAAACGCGAAGGGGACACTCGCGTGTGGTGCGGGCTTCCAGCCTGCAATCCCCGCCGCGCAAACACAGTTTGCTCCTATTGGCCCAGAAATTCTGCCAGGCCCTGCGCAATCCGCGCTCAGCACCTGCCATCGGGATCGTCCGCCGCTCGACTTGCTCTTTCGGCTTCCGCCACCAGCTTCCGGCTTCTGAATCCCTCCGCATTCGGACTTTTATCGCCCCCGATATCGAGCCTAAGTCGGTCCCCTTATCGGCCGATAGGCATAGCAGTTATGGCTTCTGCTGCCGTCCAATCCGGTCTCACTCTGTA
The DNA here is from genome assembly GCA_963758525.1 of uncultured Phycisphaerales bacterium. Classification (GTDB taxonomy): domain Bacteria; phylum Planctomycetota; class Phycisphaerae; order Tepidisphaerales; family Tepidisphaeraceae; genus JBBSDP01. Next base: position 148,176 of record CAVWVQ010000005.1, on the reverse strand, counting down.
CTTGCGACAGATCAATGAATCTCCGCTGCTGACCGCGCAGGAGGAGAAGGATCTTGGCCGGCGCATCATCGCCGACAACGACCCCGAATCGCGGGAACGGATGGTGCGATCGAATCTGCGACTGGTCGTCAACATCGCCAAGCATTACAGCAACCGCGGGCTGACGCTGCCGGATCTCATCGAAGAGGGAAATATCGGTCTGCTCAAGGCGGTAGAGGGTTTTGACCCGGAAATGGGGTGCCGATTCAGCACCTACGCTTCGTGGTGGATCAAGCAGGCCATCAAGCGGGCGCTGATCAACAGTGTGCAACCGATCCATATCCCGGCATATATGGTCGAGATGATGGGCAAGCTGAAAGTTGCCAATCGTGAGTTGGAAGACAAGCTTGGGCGGGTGCCTTCCATCGACGAACTGTCGGCGCACATGAAGCTGTCGCCCAAGAAGCTGCGGATCATCCGCAAAGCCGTCAAGGCATACAGTTCGCCGACGCAGAGCGGGTCCGACGATGGCGAGCTTTCCATTAACGATCTCGTGCCCGACACGAACAATCCTTCGCCCGACGAGCAGGTGAGCGGCAATGACCAGCTTCGTCTGCTCACCGAGCTTTTGGAAGGGTTCGACGAACGGGCCGCCAAGATCCTCAAGCTCCGCTACGGGCTGGATGGCGAAGATCCCATGACGCTCAAGGAAATCGGGGTGCGGATCGGTCTCACCCGCGAGCGCGTGCGGCAAATTGAACATGAATCGCTTGCCAAGCTTCGGGCAACGATGGATGGGGACGTCGACGACCGGAACGCGTCGCCGGTGTGGTGAAATCAGGAAAGCCCCGTCTGGATATCCGCGCACGCCGGCGCCTGTCGATGGATCTTCAAGGACGTGCGGCAACATCGCGTTTGCCTTACCATCCCGCGCTCATGAAAGACACAACCGCCTCGCTCCAACGGCTCATCCGCGACATTCCAGATTTTCCCAAGAAGGGCATTCTCTTCCGGGATATCACCCCCCTGCTGGCCAATCCATCAGCGCTGGCGCTGTCGATCGAGTTGATGGCTAATCCGTTCCGCGGCAAGAATATCGACCTTGTGGTCGGCGCGGAAAGCCGCGGCTTCATCTTCGGAACGGCGGTCGCCTGCTGCCTGTCGGCGGGATTTGTTCTGGTGCGCAAGCCGGGCAAGTTGCCGCATCAGAAAATCTCCATGAGCTACGACCTTGAATATGGCAAGGACACGCTCGAGATGCATGCCGATGCCATCGTGCGCGGCCAGCGCGTGCTGGTGGTGGACGATCTGCTGGCGACGGGCGGCACGATGAAAGCCTGCTGCGACATGGTCGATAAGCTCGGCGGCGAAATCGCCGGGGTCGCGGTCCTCATCGAGCTTAAAGGCCTTGGCGGCCGCGAGAAGGTCGGCAAGCCGGTGCATGCGGTCGTTGAATATTGATGTCAGCCCGTCTTTTTCCGCATCACAGCTTCGAGACCCTTCGCGATGAGCGCCGATCGGTTGATGCCGTTGGCCTTGGCGAACTGCGTGGCGCGCTTCAGAAGATCGCGCTCGATGCTCATCGTGATGATCTTCGAGCCTTTGCCGATTTTCGGCCGGCCCATTTTTTTCTTGAGTTCCTTCCACTGGGCTCTTTCCTTCGCGTTGAGCGGCCGGGACTCAGCGAGAATTTGCTCGTGCGTCTTGGACTCGATCTCCGCAAAAATCTTCTCCTTTTCCGCATCGGGCAGATCGCTGAAGTAGGACGCGGACATTTCCTTTTGTCTTCCGTTTGATTTGCTCATGAAAATTGCCTTCCGGGGCGTTTGCAAGCCTTTTCTTATCTCCGCCGACGCATGGTGAGCGGCATGGCATGGATGACGTAAATCGTGCGGTCTGGATCGATCACATAGATCACACGAATGACCCGATCACCAATCCCCCGGCCGACAACGACCCATTTCTTGCTATCGACGCTGCGGGGATAACCTCGCCCGCCACGACGGACCACAGACTCTATTTCGTCGACCGTGCAACCGTGCCTTGTGGCGTGCTCGCGGTTCCATTCATTCCACCGAAACGCCGTTTCGCCCATACGAATCTTATACAAGAATCTGTCGCCACCGCAAGCCTATTCCCTGGATGCCGGCTGGATTTGAGGAAAACCACGGGACGGGCGCTTTCAACCTTCAGCCTCCAATATGCTACACTTTCCTTATGACCCAGCAGGCAGACACAAGCACCCCACCGCAAGCAGCGCCCGCCTCCCCGGCCGTGCAACGGCAATTCGTCAATTTCTCGTTCTACAAGATCGATCCGGCGTTTCGCCGGCTTAGCGATCACGAGAAGATTCAGGCCCGCAGCGAATTCCTTTCGCTCTTCCAGGAGCGTCGCCCGGGCATGCTGTGCCTCAGCTACAGCACGCTGGGCCTGCGGCCCGAATGCGAGTTTCTTCTTTGGCGCATCGCACAGACCCCGGACGAATTCCAATCGCAGTCGCAACTGATCAACAAGTCGCGGCTGGGCGCTTACCTCACGACGCCCTTTTCCTTCGTGTCGATGACCAAGCGCAGCATGTATATCGACAAGCTCGACCCGTTTCACACGGCTGAGAGCCGGACGCACATCATTCCCGGCAAGCGCAAATATCTGTTCATCTATCCCTTCGTCAAAACGCGCGACTGGTACCTACTGCCCCTGGAAAAGCGGCAGGAGATCATGGATGTTCACATCCGCGTCGGCAACAAATATCCGAGCGTGAAGCTGAACACGACCTACAGCTTCGGCCTGGACGATCAGGAGTTTGTCGTCGCGTTTGAAACGGACGAGCCCAAGGATTTCCTCGATCTGGTGATGGAATTGCGCGAGACGCAAAGCAGCAAATACACGCTGCGCGACACGCCGATTTTCACGTGCATTCAGATGCCGATGGAGAACGTGCTGGATCAGTTGTTTTAACCATTGTGGTGCAGGCCGTACGCCGCCTCTCCGACCGCGCCGCTGAACGCCTGCACCACAAGCAATTTATGCGGCGTGTCCCTGCGCACGGTCGCGCATAGCCTAAGTCATGACAACGCTATCCTCGTCAATCAATCAGCAATTGAGCCGGGCAACTGACCTTCGGCATCGCCTCCATCAGATCCCGGAGGTTGCCTACGAAGAATTCAAAACCGCGGCAATCATCCGCGCGGAACTGGACCGGCTGGGCATCGCTCATGTTGACGGGGGAACAGAGGCGCCGACGGCAACGATCGCGTGGATAGGCAACGTCAGTCTTCCCTGTGTCGCGTTGCGAGCCGATATCGACGCATTGCCGATCGTTGAGCAGACGGGGCTTCCCTATGCGAGCACGCATCCCGGGCGGATGCACGCCTGCGGCCATGATGGCCATACCGCAACGTTGCTGGGCGTCGCGGCCACGCTCCAATCAATGATGCCGGAACTTGGCGTCTGCGTGAAATTGATCTTCCAGCCCGCGGAAGAGGGCGGCGGCGGAGCCGCGCGGTTGATCCGCGCGGGCGTGCTGGACGGACGCCTGGGGCCGGGCGTTCGCGCCATTTTTGGATTGCACGGGTGGCCCGGATTGAAAGTCGGTCTGATCGCCAGCAAACCCGGCACACTGCTGGCGGCGACGGACACCTTCGGCGCCACCTTCATCGGCCGCGGAGTGCACGCGGCATTTCCCCACATGGGCATCGATCCGATCGTCGCCGCCGCCGAGGCGGTGCTCAATCTGCAACAGTTTGTCAGCCGCGAATTCGACCCAACCGACTCGGCAGTCGTCACGATCGGCAAGTTCAACGCCGGAACCGCGACCAACATCATTCCCGATACCGCAACCATCGAAGGGACCGCTCGCACGCTGCATCCGCAGGCCCGCGCCATGATTGCCGCGGCGATCAAACGCCGCTGTGCCGGCATCGCGCAGGCCAACGCCTGCGATCTGAGATTCGATTGGATGGACGGATATCCCCCCACCATCAATGATCCTCAGATGACCGACTACGTCGCCCAAACCGCCCGCGCGACTTTCGGCCCCGATGGCTATCTCACCGCGCCCAAGCCCTCGATGGGCGGCGAGGATTTTGCCTACTACCTCGAGAAAGTTCCCGGCTGCTTCTTCCTGGTCGGAGTCGAGCCCCCAGGTGCCAGCAGCTATCCGCCGCTGCACAGCGACCGCTACGATTTTACGGATGCCGCCATGGAAGTAGGGATGCGCATGTTCGTGGAACTGGTGAAACGATTTGGGGTCGAATAGTGGTTTACGTGCCACGCGCGCCACGATCGACCTGGACTTAGAGCAGTTTCCGGTTGGAATAGCGGCCATTTGTGGTGCGGGCTTCCAGCCTGCTCCCCAGAGGCAGGCTGGAAGCCTGCACCACAACGCAACATCAACTCGAAAGCGCTTTAAAATTCACCGATCATGCTCCCATCCGAATTCATTACCGAGAACGGCTGGCCGCACGTCCCGCACAAACGCCACGCGGGGCTGAACGTGATCGGTGACATCGGATGCCTGAAGCTGCGCGATCCGGCCGGGAAAACTCAGCCGCATGCCGGGGCAGCCGCAGCGCGGGCAATGGCTTTGATCGAGCCACTCCTGGGGTCGCACGACGATCCGGCGAGCCGCTTCCGCGTGACCCTTCGGAACCAGCAGTTGATAGCCCGGCGGCTTGTGATCGGGAGGTGAGCCAAGCCGGCCGGGGATATCGATCACCCACAGCGCGCTGTGCGCGGTGTGAAAATCTGAAAATCGCTCGTAGGATGCGACTGTCACCCATTCGATTGCAGCCTCGCCGCCGAAGTAGCGCACGATGGGATCATTCGATTTCGCCGCTGGCGCGGGAGAAGAGGGCATGGGCGCGTACGCGAGCGTCTTCGACTGCATGTCCTGCGGCTCCTCAGGGCTGTGCGATGCTGCCAGGACCTCGCGCATCGCGTGTTGCAGGATGTGATCCACAGGTTCAACTGCGATTCTCTTACGGCCCGAGATCCGCAGCCTGATCAATGCCCGATGACGCGAACGGACTTCGAGCCAGAAGACCCGGCGGGAAAATCTTCGCCGCCGCGCGCGGAGACGCGAAACCTCGTTCACCGGCCAGCGGAATCGCGCTGGCGGCGCGTCCGCCGGCTCGCACCAGAGAATGCCGTCGGTTACGCCGATCAGCGTTTGCAGGCGGCGGCGGTGGGCACGGGCAATTCGTCGAAGCGCCCCGACCGATGACCAGACCAGGATCACGGCGAGGAATAGCGTGCCGATCATGCTGCAGACGTCGACTCCGTCCTCCCGAGATTCCCATAGCGGAGCCAGAGCGGCGATCGCGTAAACGCAGCCGCCGACGATCAGCAGATTCCAGAGCCAGTTCAGCAGGATGACCGGCCCGCGCCGTGGGGACGGGATTCGGACTTCGACGTTTTCACCATTCCTGCTGACGGCAAAACCGGGCCCGCCGAACAGCCCCTTCGCCACTTCCACCGGTTGCGGGGATTCCATTGTCAGTCTCAGCATTCCCCCCCACCGTCGTACTCCCGGACAGGACTGGGGTGAGGGCCGATTCAGGAAATCCGAATGTCGAAGCTCCCCCCTCTATCCAGGCAGATTCCATGAGCGGACTTGCCGGGAGGGAACACGCCTCGCAAGCGAGGCGGCTAAACTCGGCTAAAGGAGGCCGCGCACGTGGGCAATCGTCTCTCCCACCGCAATCATTTTCGGCTCGGTTTCTTTCCGGAGTTTGATCTCGATTTTCCCTTCCTTCAGACCGCGATCGCCGATGGTGATGCGGATCGGAAAGCCGATGAGATCGGCGTCGGCAAACTTGGAGCCGGGGCGGGCGTCGCGATCATCGAGCAATGTGTCGATGCCGGCGGCATTCAGTTCGTCGTGCAATTGGTCGGCAGTGGATTTCACGTGGCCTTCGTATTTGATCGGTGTGATGACAACCGTGTACGGGGCGATGGCGGTGGGCCAGACGATGCCCTTGTCGTCGTGAAAACTCTCGATGGCAGCGATGAGAATGCGGCCGATGCCGATGCCGTAGCATCCCATGATCATGGGATGCTTCTGGCCGGAATCGTCAAGAAAATCAGCGCCCAACGCATCGGAATATTTGGTGCCGAGCTTGAAGACGTGGCCGATCTCGATGCCGCGCGCGGCGGTGAGCTTGCCCCCGTCGTTCTTCGGTGAGGGGTCACCGTTCTGCGCGTTGCGGATATCCGCGACGGCGACTTTCGTCGGGTCGGCCAGCCGATCGCCCGCTTCGCGAAACCAGTTGAAGTGCTTCACGTGGTAGTCGATCTCATTTGCTCCCGAAGCCCAGAAACCGCCCTGGGCCGCGTCGGCGTCGATCAGCAGCACCGCCCGCGGGTTTTTCATCGCCGCGTCGGGGCCGACAAACCCGATCGCGAAATGCTCCCGGGTTTCAGGAGCATCGGCGAGCTTTACCGACGTGATTGCGAACTTCTCCTTCGCGACGCGGGCGAGCTTTGCCTCGTTCACCTCATGATCGCCGCGAACCACCGCGACCAGCCATTTCGTGTTGATGGTATCGGGGCTTTGGGCGGCGAAGACCAGCGTCTTGAGCATGTTCTTCGGCTTCACCTTCAGAAACTTGCCGACGTCCTCGATGCCGGGCAGATTCGGGGTGTGTATTTTCTCCAACGCTCCGGTCGGCTCCGCGGAAAGGGTGAACGGCCGATCGCCAGTCTCCGCTTTCTCCACGTTCGCGGCGTAGTTCCCCTTGTCGCTGGTGACAATCATGTCTTCCCCGGCTTCGCACGCGGCCATGAATTCATGGCTGGCGCTCCCGCCGATCGGACCCGCTTCCGCTTCGACCACCACAAACGGCACGCCGCAGCGGGTGAAGATCTTCGAATAGGCCGCGTACATCGCGTCGTACGTCACGCCAAGGCTTTCCACATTGGCGTGAAAGCTGTAGGCGTCCTTCATCAAAAACTCGCGCACGCGCAGCAAGCCGAAGCGGGGCCGAAATTCGTCGCGGAATTTGGTCTGAATCTGATACAGGCTCAGCGGAAGCTGCTTATAAGAAGTCACAAAAGCTGAAACCAGCTCCGTGATCACTTCCTCGTGCGTCGGTCCAAGCACGTTGGCTCGTCCATGGCGATCTTTGAACGTCATCAGGTTCTGCCCGTAGCTGATGTCGCGGCCGGTCTTCTGCCAAAGCTCCGCCGGCTGCAGCGCGGGCAAGAGCACTTCCGCGCACCCGATCGCATTCATCTCCTCGCGCACGATCGCCGCCGCCTTCTGCAAGCTGCGCAGCCCCAGAGGCAGAAAGTCATACGCGCCCGCCGTGAGCTGACGAATCAGCCCGGCACGGATCATCAATTGGTGGCTGACGATCTGCGCGTCGGCCGGGTTTTCTTTTTGAGTCGGGATCAGTGACTGCGTCCAACGCATGAAATTCCTTTTTCTACGAGCCCTTCGCGGTCACATCAGCCGCGTTGACCTGAAACGAAAGCTGCTCGAGCTGAACGGCAACGTCAACCGTCGAGAGCGCGACATTCGACGGCAAGGTGATCGACACAGGGGCGAAGTTGAGGAGCCCGCGCACACCGGCATCGACGAGCAGATTGGCGACTTCCTGTGCCGCATCCGCCGGAACGGCGATGATCGCCAGACGGGCGCCCTGATCGCGCACGGCTGCCTCAATCTCGTTCAATGGCTGAACGATGAAATCGCCGTGCTTGTGCCCAACCTTTGTCGGGTCGGTGTCGAAGACTGCCACAAGCCGAAATCCCTTGGCATCAAAGCCGCGATAAGCCGACAATGCCCGGCCGAGATTGCCCGCCCCCACAAGCAGGACATTCCACGTTTTATCGGTGCCGAGAATGCGGCGCATCTGCGCGATCAGTTCGTCGACGCGATACCCAATCCCCGGGTGTCCGAATTGCCCGCAATAGGCCAGGTCCTTGCGCACCTGGGCATCAGTCAGCCCCAGGCTCTCACCGAGCTGCTTGCTGGAGATCGTTCGGACCTCTTTGCGCGAAGCCTTCGAGTTGGCGCAGGTACAGACTCAGCCGCCTTACGGCAGGATCGGGAATAAGCTCCGGTCGGGGCTGATCCATGCTTTTCTCCAACGCGCGGTTGTCCGCGGGCGGATTATTTCAACCATGCGGCGAACGTCAAGCAATGGGTAGGGTTCAGGGTTCAGGGTTCAGGGTTCAGGGTTCAGGTCGCGATTGCATTTCCCTCCGCCCGTTCGTGCCTCCGGGTTGGGCCGGGTCTCGCCGAGCCGTGCCGGCGTGGCTTGGCCCTTCGCAGAGCGTCAACATTGTTCCGATCACCACTGAGCTCCTTCGTGTCACTGGTGATCTCGATCCTAACCTGGAACTTGCTCTGCACGCGGGACCAACGGATGGCGATCCGTTGGCTTTCAATGAAGATGACTGGCAACCGCTCATCTCTTTTGCGCCGGGCGCCTACAATCTCGCACGATGAAGTACTTCTACGGCGAATTTGACGGCGAAGAATTTCCAACCCAGGACAAGCTCTTCGGGTTCGACCAGCTCATGCAGTTCATTCTGCAATACGGCGATCAGGCGCTCAAAGCGATCGAGCAGATGCTCAAAGATCCCAAGGATCAGGCCCAGTCGGACATGCTCGAACAACTGCTCAAGGACGGCATGCTCGACAAGGACGGCAACGGGAAATTGAAGCTGACGCCGCGCGCTGTGACGAAGATGCAGCGGAAAGCATTGATGGAGGTCTTCGCAAATTTGCGCAATGGCCAGCGCGACGGGCACGAGAAGGTGACGCCGGGCCTTGGCGGAGAGCGGATCGAAGGGACCAAGCCGTATCAGTATGGGGATCCCGTCAGCGAGCTGGATCTGCATCAGACGATTCGGAATGCGTTGGCAAGAGAAGGGGGAAAAGAGAGGCACGAAGGCACGGAGGCACCCGCCGCGGCGGGTAAACTGCGGCACGGAGGGAAGGAAGCGGAGGGAAGTAGTGCCGCTAAGAGTCCTTTGATTCGGTTTAATGAGAACGATTTCGAATTGCATCTGCACGAAGGGGTGACGAGTTGCTCGACGGTGGTTCTGCTGGATATGAGCGGCTCGATGATGCGGTACGGACGGTATCTGTCGGCGAAGAAGGTGGCGATGGCGATGCAGGCGCTGGTGCACGAGCGCTTTCCGCAGGATTCGATCGACTTTGTCGGGTTTTATTCGGGGGCGTCGAAGATCGCCGAGGCGGCGCTGCCGCTGTCGATGCCCAAGCCGGTGACGGTGTATGACTATCAGGTTCGGTTGAAGGTGCCGTTGGATCAGCTTTCCAAGGCTCCGCAGCATTTCACGAATCTGCATATGGGGCTGCAGCTTGCACGGCGGATTTTGCGCAAGCGCACCAGCGAGAACAAACAGATTTTCATCATTACCGACGGGCAGCCGACGGCGCATGTGGAGGGGGATTTCTGCTATCTGCTTTATCCGCCGGATCAGCGGAGCACGATCGCTACGTTGAAGGAAGCGGTGAGCGCGGTCCGCGAGGGATGCCGGATCAGCACCTTCGCGCTGATCGAAGATTATTGGGGAATGGACTGGGTCGGCTTCGTCGATCAGCTCGCGAAGCTCACCAAAGGCGTGGCGTTCTACACCTCCAGCGGCGAACTCGCGTCGTGCATCATGGAGAGCTACCTCAGCGGCCGGAAGAAGAAGACGTACGTTGCGTGATTTCGCTGCGAAAGGCGCGTCGTTCCGCGTCTCGTCCGGGACTCATTCGAGCATAGCGATCCCGCGTAAAGAGCCCTGGATGTACATCCGGGGCTACGAATGGGATATCACGCTTCGATTCGCTCGATATTTATTTCACAATGTTGCTTGACATGTATCACCTTGTGTAGGGTGAGAGTGTCGCCTCGCGCTCTGCCGTGGCGGCGAAGGATTACACCTATACGAAAGGAGCCGGGCATGCCAAGCGTTTACGATGTTCTGCGCGACAAGGACGGGCAGGTGCAGACAATCGAGGCCTCGCTTTCGGCGCTGGAGGCGATCAACCGGATGAACCAATACAAGATCGGCGCGCTGGTGGTGATGGACGAAGAACGGATCGTCGGGATGTTCACCGAGCGCGACGTGCTCCGGCGCGTCGTGACGGATCCGCGCAGGCCCGATGAGATTCTGGTGCGCGATGTGATGACGTCCGATGTGGTCTGTTGCGCTCCGGATGCGGATCTGGATGAAGTAGGCGCGATCATGAAAAATCGTCGCATTCGCCACCTGCCAATTTGCAATAACCAAGGCCGGCTGGTCGGACTGATCTCGATCGGCGACCTCAACGCGCACCACGCGAGCCACCAGGAAGCGACGATTCACTCGCTCAGCGATTACATCTATGGGCGAGGATGATGTTTGATATCGAGCGCTCTTCTGAAGTTCCGCGCAATCCGCATGGGCGGGACGCGCGGAACGCCCTGCCACAACGGCGGCGGGTTGGATTCATGCTCCGCTGGCGATACAACATTGCGGATGGCTCCATCAGATGACGCGCAGCAATCGCTGGACGGGCTGCGCAAGCAAATCGACGAATGTGATCGCAAGATTGTTGACCTGCTCAATGCGCGGTGCGCGTTGTCGTCGACATCGGTAAAATCAAACAGCAGCACAATGAGCCGATCTACTCTCCGGACCGGGAGAAGACGGTGCTGGAAAAGGTGCGCGGCCTGAATCATGGGCCGCTGCCGGACCGGTGTCTGGAAGCCGTTTATCGCGAATTGATGAGCGGCTCGTTCGCGCTGGAAAAGCCGTTGCGGATTGGATTCCTCGGCCCCAGCGGCACCTTCTCTCATGCGGCATCCGTGCAGAAATTCGGATCGAGCGTCACACATGTTCCACTGGCTGATATCCCCTCAGTGTTCGATGAAGTCGTTCGCGGGCATATCGACTACGGCCTGGTGCCGGTGGAAAACAGCCTGCATGGCGGCGTGATCGATACGCTCGACGCGTTTTTGCTCAGCTCGGCGAAGATCTGTGCGGAGGTGAAGATCACGATTCACCATTACCTGCTGGCACGGGAGCCGTGGGACCAGATTCGCAGCATCCACTCGAAACCGGAAATCTTCAGCCAATGCCGCAAATGGCTCGCCGCGATGGGGAAGGACCGCGACGTGCAGCCAGCCGCCAGCAGCAGCGCCGCCGCGGAGATGGCCGCGCTGACCCCCGGCGTCGCCGCCATCGGCTCGCGACTCGCAGGCCAGTTGCACGGCCTGCGGGTTCTGTTCGAAAACATTGAAGACGATCCGGATAACGAGACGCGTTTCTTCGTCATCGGCCGGGAAGGCGCGCGCCGGACGGGCGATGACAAGACCGCCATCATGTTCACCACGGCCCACAAGCCCGGCGCGCTTGCCGAGGTGCTCGATGTCTTCAAGGAGACGGGGATCAACCTCACCGACATCGAAAAGCGTCCGAGCAAGAAGGTGAACTGGGAATACTATTTCTTCATCGATGCCCAGGGACACGCCGACGACGCGGAGATGCGCGCCGCAATTGCCGAGGCAAGGAAGCACTGTTTGCAGTTGACGGTTTTGGGAAGCTATCCGCGGGCGACGGAAATACTCTAGTGAGGAGTAAGAAGCCAGGAGTCAGAAGCCAGCAACAGAGGAAGGATCTACGAATTTGACAGGACGGCGCGGACGTAGCGCTGAGCATTCGACTTATCTCCGCGGCGCTTGCGAGCAGTTGCTCGGTCGTGCCGTAGTCCAAATCTTGTGCGAGCAGCAGATAATACCGGCACTCTTCGAGCGAACCTTGAGCAGTGTTGAAGAAGCGTGCCTTATCCGCGCGTCCCCGCTTCGCGAAGCCCTCCGCAACGTTCGCAGGCACCGATACAGCAGCGCGTCGAAGCTGTGATGTCAGCCCGAACATCTCCTCCCGCGGAAAACCTTTTGTCAACAAATAGATGTCAAGCACCCAGCGGTGCGCCTTCTGCCAGACCTGCAAGTCCTGAAATGTCCGACTCGTCGTCACAGATGCTTTTCCTTCCCGCCATTTCTTGCTTCTTCTGACTTCTGGCTCCTGGCTCCTGGCTCCTCATCGAATCTCCACCTCATCATTCAATATCCGCATCCCTTCAAGCTCCTTCAGACCCACCCGCACCTTCTGATCCGACTCTGCCGGGACGTTCGCAAATCGGTACCGCTTCAGAACCGTCCCTCCCGGGCTGAGGTTGGATACGATGCGTTCCTGGCGCGGCTGGCCGGGGTAGACCACGAAGGCGCTGTAGTTAATCGGCTGGTCGCCGTAGTTCGTGATCATCTGCTGAACCACAATATCGCTGCCGTCGCGCAAGGCGAGGGATTGCATGCCTACGTCGGAGAGACCCAGTTGCAGCGGGACGGGAACGGCGAAGCATGAGTTGCGATCAGCCACCAGGTTGAACTCGCAGTTCAGGGTCTTGGCGCCGGCGAAGCTGTTGTAGGGGAACTGAATGGTGAATTCGTGGTCGAACGTTTCGCCGGGGTTGAGCGCGAATTGGAAGGTCGGAGGATTGAGCGTCCAGCCTTTGGGGGCCTTGAGCTTCAACGAGCCGGAGATGGGCTGGTGATAGGTGTTGGTGAAGCGGAGGCGGCGCTCGTGCGGCTCGAAGCTCGATTCGAGCAGCGGACGATCGACCGCGACGGTGGTGCGCAATTGAGCCTGCGGCCCATCAATGCCGACGAGAAAGATCGGATCCGGCCCAACGCTCAACGGCACTGCAACGTCACTGCTGACCCCGGCCACCTGGAACATTGGCGAGACGTGTCCCCACAGATCGACGCGCAAGGCGCTCTCCCCGAGGTTGAGCGCCAGCGATTTAACGCCTCCGCCGCTGGCGTGATCCCAGAGCGCAAGCACGCCCTGCCCATTGCGGTCAAACAGAAATGCTTCGACGCCTTCGGCCAGCGGCACGCGGCCCTGAAAAGTCGCGCCGCTGAGGATCATCGTCAGCGTGCGCTGGATCATCAACAGTTCCAGCGGCTGTTGGGCCAATCCGTCCCCATTTCGCTCTGGCGCAAATGGCAGCGGCAGATCAATCCGGCTCGCGCCGGCGCTGAGCGCATAGATCACGCGCTGCGCCAGATCGCGAATCTGCACGTCGCGCCCGTAACGCGCTGCATCAAGAAGCTCGATGCTGAGCGACAAGTTATGTTCCCGTGCGTTGCGAAGATCCTGCATGTACAGCGGGATCTGCGAGGGCAGGACCGAACCGGGGACGGAGAGCGCGACGGTGGCGGGCAGCTTGCCCTGCAGCTCGTACCATGCCGGCCACGGCATCGCCAGATCGGGATTGCTCACCAGTTGGGAAAACTGCCCGTAGACCGCATCGTACACTTTCCGCATTTGCGGGTCGGTCACGAAGACGTCGGAGCCGTCGTCGCCGAGTTGCCAGCGGTCGAGATGATTCGCATGGCGGGCGATCAGTTGGGAAAGCTGCGGCTGCCACTTGCCGCCGTCAACCTGCAGGATCCTTTGCCAGTTGGTGCCACCCACCTGATGCGCGACTGCAGGCGGCAGCGCCAGCAGGCAGGCCGTGGGGGTGATGCCAAGCTCCTGAAGATTCTCCAGCAGATGGTCGAATGCCTCGGGGTCCATCTGCTGGACGTCTCTTTGCTCGCTCCAGACCGCGAGCTTGACGCGACCGGCAGCGAGATAGGGAAGAATGCCGGGAAGGTCTGACCAGGCCTCGAAGGGGAGCTTGGTGGCGACGATTCCGAAACGCGGATCGGGCGCGGCACGCCCGCCGCCATCGGCCAGCAGCACCACGTTCAGCGAATGCTCACCCAACGGCTGCCCCTGGCTGCTGATCTCAAGCGACGCCTTGTACCACCCCGCCGGCAGGTCCGGCAGATGGAGCGAGATTTGCTCTTCCCCCGGCCCCGCGGGCTCGGCGCCCTGCAAATCCAGCGCGGCGCTGTGCTGATAGACCGTCAACCCGTTCGCATCGGTGACAATGAGCTGGCCCTCCAAATCTTCCGTAAAGCGATCGCTGACCTGGACGCGCAATCGCATGGGCTCACCAGCGCAGAAAATGTTGCCCGGATGATCCGTTGACAGCGTCACCCTCGGAACCTGCGACACGGTCACATCGTCAAACCAGGCACTGCCAACAATGTCCTGCACGTAGAGTGCGCGCTTCCCGAGCGTGCTTTGAAGATAGAACTCCGGCTGCAGCAGCTCGAGTTCGAGAACGAGATAGCCGACGCGCGGGTCACTTGCCGACAACTCCACCTCAAGCGGATGCCACGGCTCATTCGGTTGCGTTGAGACATACAGTTCCGAGTGTCGCACGGTATCGGGCAGCAGATGACCGTCGAGATCGGTCAGATAGGCTGTCATGCGCACGCGAGCGTTGGGCAAAATCGTCGTTTGGCAGAACGCCTGAACGCGATAATGCGCCCCCTGCTGGACCCGAATCAGCCCGGCGGGATAACGGTAAATAAGACTCCCGCCGTTGAGATCAAAGCGAAAGCTGTACCTGCCGCCGCGTTTGCGATCCGTGCTGAATCGGCCGTTGACGTAATGCGGCAATCCAGGCCCCACGACCTTGAGCCAGTGCATCGGCAGGTCTTCGTCATTTCCCAGCCGCCGTTCTTCAAAGTCAAACTTGCGGAGAACGCGCGTGACCTGCGCCGGCTGCGCCATCGCAGGCAGCGGAAACAGGATCGTGACAACTATGCAGACCGCGAGCGCTCGCATGGCTAACGAGTGTTATCGGACGTGGGGAGGGGTTGGGATGAATCCAAATGACGAAACTGAATTCCAGAATCAATTGATTCTGGTTTCGGAGTTCGTCATTCTGGTTTTCGAGTTGAAGGACTGGTCTTTCGACATTCTCCGCCAGTCAGACTGGGACCTGTGGGTCTGGGTTTGCGGAGCCGCGTGCCTCGCCTTGCTAGCATACGCGTTATTCACTGCCCTGTGGCAAAGGGGAACCCGCGGGTGGATCGCCCTGGGTCTGGCAGCCAGCGGCTTGATCGGCACCGCAGTCGTGCTCGTGGTGCCGGCAATTCATTCGGCGCGCGTCGGTTTTTTCTGGACGTTTGCCGCCCTGGCGATTCTCGCGGCGACGTTCTACCTCGAACTGATGGATCGGCTGGGAGCGGGACGAACCTGCGCGCTTCTGGCGATTCGGGTTGCCGCGCTGGCGGCGGCCGTGCCGATGCTGTTCGAACCGGGCTGCCGGTACACGCAACAGCCGCGCCCCGAGCGGCCTGTGCTATTTTGTGTCGATACCTCCGGGTCGATGTCGTTTCCCGACACGCAAAACGGGCCGACGCGCATTCAGTCGGTCTGGCAAACACTCAGTCCGCAGCTCTCGCGGATTGACGATCATTTCGTGCCGCGATTTTTCACCTTTTCCACCGGCCTCGACGAGCTCAAGGACCCCAGAGAACTTGCCGGCGCGAGCCGACGGCAAGGCGACGGATATCGCCAACGCCGTGCTGAAAGCGATGTCTTACAGCACGCGCGATGACACGGCAGTCGTGCTCATCAGCGACGGCAACGACAACACGTCGCCCGATGTGGTCGAGGCGATTCGCGCAGCGAGGCATCCCGTCTATACGCTGCGCGTCGGTTCCGAGCAGACCGAGCCAGCGAATCTGGCGAACGTTGCGGTGACCGACATCGATGTTTCAGACGATTTCGTTGTCGGTCATGAGTCGCAGGTCAAAGCAACGATCAAGTCCACCGCGCTTCCCAACCGAGTGATTGACGTGCAGATGGCGGAGGTCGACGCGGGCGGAAAACCCATCTCCGCTGCGGTTTCACGAAAGCTCGTGCTGCAGCCGACGCCCGAGGGGCAAACTGTCTCGCTTCCATACAAGCCGATGACGGTTGGCGTGCATCGCCTGGCGGTGTGGGTCGATCCCGTCGCCGGCGAGCGCAGCATCGCCGACAATCGCCAGGAATTTAAGGGCCTGGCGATCGATCCGCGCATCAAGGTGCTCTATATCGAAGGGCGTGCCCGCCCGGAATTTCGCGATCTCAACCGCATGCTGGGCCGCGATCCCAACATCGAGCT
Source organism: uncultured Phycisphaerales bacterium (assembly GCA_963758525.1). Lineage (GTDB taxonomy): Bacteria > Planctomycetota > Phycisphaerae > Tepidisphaerales > Tepidisphaeraceae > JBBSDP01. Next base: position 132,179 of record CAVWVQ010000005.1, on the reverse strand, counting down.
GGCCACGCTGCTTCGCATCCAGGGGGACCGCTTTACGGCTTCAGGCTCAGTTGACGGCGAGACGTTTCATCAGATGCCGCGTAACGCCGGTGAGTGGAAGAAGTTCGACGTCGTTCTCCTTGGCGATCTCGACAGCAGCTTTCTCCCGCCGATTCAGCAGGCGGCCATCGAACAGCGAACGCTAGACGGCGGCGCGATAATGATGATCGGAGGGGAAAACAGCTTCGGGCCGGGGAAATATCAGAACACCCCGATCGAACGTGCGCTGCCCGTGCTCGTCGGCGGCGCCGACATGCCTCAGGACAAGCTGCAATTCGTCCCCCGGCTGACGCCCGAAGGTTTGGTGAATCCCGCGATGCAGGGACTGACCGACTACTTCGGTTCTGAAGGAAAAACCCCCGCGAAGGAACTGCCGCCGCTGCGCGGGAACGTGGTCGTCCAAGGCGCCAAGACCGGCGCCGAAGTTCTGTTAATCCACCCCGATCGCGCCGGACCTGATGGGAAGCCGGAGATCGTTCTGGCCGTGCAGCGATATGGCAAAGGACGATCCGCCGCCTTCACGATCGACACGACCTATCTGTGGGCTCTCCCGCTCTACGGCCTCGGTCAGGAAAGCCCGTACAACCGCATTTGGGGTCAGTTGATCCGCTGGCTCGCGGGCGCGGACGTGCGCAACCGCCAGCGCGGCGCCGGCCTCGAAGGCCTGCTCAACAAAAACGTGTACGACATGGGCGAAAGCGTCCGCCTTCGCGCTCTGGTGCGCGACGAGCGCGGCGACGCGACGCAGTACGCGCAGGTCAGCGTCAGGCTTTCACAGCCCGGCAAACCCGAGCAATCGCTCCCGCTCGATCCGGTTCAATCCCACACCGGGATGTACGAGCTGGTGATCCCCCATCCCGACAAAGGCGAGTGGACGATGGACCTGACCGCCAGCAAAGACGGCAAGCCGCTCGGCCACGAGCAACTGAAGTTCACCGTGATCCCGCCAGCCGAGGAGATGTTGAAGATCGCCGCGAACCCGCAGTTGCTCGCGTCGGTCGCCACCGCCACCGGCGGCACTTCATATGATCTGCCCGAGTTGCCCGGCCTGATCGATGAGTTGATCCGTACCGATCGTCACAACACCGGCGCCAAGCAGGTGTTTCTGCCGTTCGATGATTTTCCCCGGGCGGTCCTGATGCTGCTGGGCAAAGATCCGACTTGGCCGAAGACCTGGGATTTGCCGATTCAGGGGGTGCTGGTGCTTGTGCTTCTCACCACGGAATGGATTCTGCGCAGGGCGTGGCAACTGTCATGATCGGCCCCCGCTTATAAGCTGTGACGCGCGATCGGACCAGAGGGAGACCGAGGGTGCAAGCACCGCTGTGCGTTCACCTTCAGGCTGTGCGCTGACAAACATCCCCGAACGCCGAGTGGTGCTTGCACCCTCGGTTCCCCGTCCCCCGACACTACGCTGGTATCGCTGCGCTTCGGGATTAAGCTGCGGAACTGAGGGGAAAACCGCACTGTCTCAGCCGCGATCCCGTCTGCGCCAGTATCCGGGCCTTTTGCTGAGGTGCATTTACCGCGACGATCAGAACGCGGGCGGTGTCGATCGCTTGGCGATAAACGATTCCATACGGAAACCGGTGAAGTCGGTAACGCCGGTAGACATCGCTCAGCTTCTGCCAAGCACTCGGATTCTCAAGGATTCGATCCAGCGCGCTGCGGAATTCATCGACTAAATCTGTGCCAAGCCCATTTTGCCTTTCCTGATAATAATCAAACGCCTGTTCGAGCTCTGCTTCAGCCTCCGGGAGAATGGCGGCGGTCACTGACGAGCCTTGGAATTGAGTCGCTCGATAACTTCACCCACGGGTCTGGCGGATGTGCGACCAGCGATGAAGGCTTCATCCCGACGACGCACTTCCTCCAACCACGCCGAATCAATCGCGGAGCTCTGCTCGCCATCAATGCTCAGCAGCAACTCTTCTGCCAATGCTTCACGATCAGAAGGATCCAGCTGCAAGGCCGCGGATCTGAGCTGCTCTTTGGTCATTGTCATTGCCTGAATTCTACCCGGGTCGCGGTGCGCCGGCAAAGGGAATTCGGATGTCCAGAGGTCCGGAGAATCGAGTATGCTGCGCAGCCCTGGATGAGCCGGGGCGTCCCCCGCCACGATTTTTCGGGCTGAGGACAGCCCGGCTCATCCGGGTGCTTTGGGACCCGTGAGTTCCGACGCGTTCACGAACGCCGTTCCCGAACGTCCCTCCCTTGCTCCCCCCGCTCCCCGTCCGTACATTCCCCGCGTGAGCGGAACCACCACTGGCATCTGTCTTCTGGGCTGCGGCGTCGTCGGATCGGGCGTCGTGAAGATTCTTGCCGAGCAGGCGGAATTGCTGCATCGCCGGACCGGGCTGCGGTTCGAGCTCCGGCATGTGGTCGTGCGCGACGCGGCCAAGCATCGGGCACGCCATTCGGATCTGCCGCTCACCGACGACGCGATCAAGGCGATCGAGGATCCCAAAACGCAGGTGGTGATCGAGCTGATCGGCGGGACCACCGCCGCGGCGGAACTCGTCGAACGCGCACTCAAGCTTGGCAAGCACGTCGTCACCGCCAACAAAAGTCTTCTTGCCCAGCGCGGCCCCGAACTCTTCGCGCTGGCCCGCAAGCACAAGGCGTGCATCGCCTTCGAGGCGAGCTGCGGCGGAGGCATTCCCATCATCGATGCGTTGAGCCGCGGGCTCATTGCCAACCGGATCGACGCGATGGTCGGGATCGTCAACGGCACCTGCAACGTCATCCTCACCCGCATGACGCGCAACGGCTGGTCGTACAGCCAGGCGCTGGAGGAAGCACAACGGCTCGGGTTTGCCGAGGCCGATCCGACGCTCGACGTCTCCGGTCGGGACGCGGCGCAAAAACTGGCCCTGCTCGCAGGGCTCGCGTTCAACGCGCGCATCGCCGAGTCGGATATCCACGTGGAAGGCATCTCGAAGATTGAGCCGATCGATATCCAGTTTGCCGACGAACTGGGCTACGTCATCAAGCTGCTGGCGATCGCGCAGCGGTCGGACAATGGCAAGCTGGCGCTGCGCGTTCATCCGACGCTGGTGCATAAGAACGACGTGCTGGCGGAAGTCTCCGGCAGCTTCAACGCCATCAGCGTGTACGGCCATGCGCTGGGCCACGCGCTCTTCTACGGCCGGGGCGCGGGGCAGATGCCGACTGCCAGCGCCGTAGTCGCGGACCTGGTTGGCGTCGCGATGGGCGTCACGCCGCTGGCATTTCAACGCCTTCGCGTATTTCCGGATTCGTCGGCGCCGCTCAATCTTCTGCCGATCGAAGAATTACGATCGCGATATTACCTGCGGGTCACCGCCCGCGACGTGCCGGGCGTCATGGCGCAGGTCGCGCAGGCGCTGGGCCAGCACGGCATCAGCCTGTCGGCGATTCTCCAGCGGGAAACACAGGACTCACAGTACGTTCCGGTGGTGATCACCACGCACCTCGCCAGCGAAGGCGGCGTGCGAGCGGCGCTGAAATCCATTGATGCGCTGCCGACGATTCAACCGCCGACGGCTTGCCTGCGGGTGATCGAACAACCGAAGGAATTTGGGGAAAAATGAGACTGGTGATTGGTGATTGGAACGTGACGAAAGGCGTGAAGACATGAAACGTCAAAACGTGAGAAAGGCAACTGGCGGACATTCCGCAATTTCGGCGCAACGGCCCTCTTGTCACGTTCCACGTTCCAATCACCAGTGTTCAACATGAAATACGCCATCATCATTCCCGACGGCGCGGCGGACGAGCCGCTCAAAGAGCTTGGCGGCAAGACGCCGTTGGAGGCGGCCGCGACTCCCAATATGGATCGCATCGCCATCGAGGGCCGGCAGGGAACGGCCCGCACCGTGCCTGACGGCTTCGAAAGCGGCAGCGATGTCGCGACGATGTGCCTGCTGGGCTACGACCCCGCGGTCTATCACACCGGCCGTGCGCCGCTCGAGGCGGCCGCCCAGCACATCCCGCTGGCTCCCACCGACTGGGTTTTTCGCTGCAATCTGGTGACCGTGGTCGACGGGATCATGAAGGATCATTCCGCCGGCGGGATTACCAATGCGGAGGCTCAACGACTCATTGGCGATCTCGCCCGCTCGCTCGACCTGCCGGGGTTTGAGTTCCATTTCGGGGTGAGCTACCGGAATCTGCTGGTCTATCGCGGCAGCGAAAAGTTTGACGTCACGACCAAGCCGCCGCATGAAATCCCCGACGAGCCGATCGCAAAATATCTCCCGCGCGGCGCCGGCTCCGACATCCTCCGCCGGATCATGGACGAATCCCGCGAGCTGTTCGCCCACAACGAGATCAACGAAGTGCGCCTGCAGACCGGCTACAACCCCGCGACGCAAACCTGGCTGTGGGGACAGGGCCACGCACCGGACATGCCGAGTTTTGTCGAGCGCTTCGGCATCGAAAAAGGGTGCATGATCACCGGCGTCGACCTGCTGCGCGGCCTGGCCGTGTTGCTGGGCTGGGACATCCGCGAGGTAGACGGAATGACCAGCTTCCACGACACCGACTACGCCGGCCAGGGCAAAGCCACCGCCGAGGCGCTGGAAAAGTACGATCTGGTTTTCTCCCACATCGAAGCCCCGGACGAAGCGTCTCATCAGGCGGACGTGAAGACGAAAGTCGAATCGATCGAGCACATCGACCGCTACGTCGTCGGGCCGGTGCTGGAGAAGCTGCGAACATTCCCCCAGTGGCGCATCCTGGTGATGCCGGATCATCCGACCAACATCGCCACGCGCAAGCACGGCTACGCACCGACACCTTTCGCGATGGCCGGGACGCGTGTGAGATGCCTGGTTCCCAACCCGTATTCAGAGAAGAATGCCGCAGCAAGCGATTTGCAAATTTCTCGCGGTCATGAGCTGATGGAGTATTTCCTGCACGGGGGGAATCTCTAAACGCCCTGCTCGATTCCGCATGGCCCGCGACGGCCGAAAAATGCGGAACACGAATCGACACGAATTAGCACGAATCTTCACGAAGCGAATTTCCCCCGCATCTATTCGTGATCATTCGTGCCCATTCGTGCGGATTTGTGTTCCATCTTTGCCGTTTCGGGCGTGACCGCATGGTCGTGAAGCTGCAGAGTCAAGATGGCGGAATGAATCCCGCCCTACGAGTTGCGTCAGAGGGCCAGCAGCGCCTCCAGCTTCGCGGCACAGATAAAATCATTTTCCGACAATCCGCCGACGGAATGTGTACTGTAGCGCACTTTGCAGGTGTTGTAGCCGACCTCGAGATCGGGGTGATGGTCTTCGCGGTGCGAGATCCACGCGAGCGCGTTCACGAACGCGACGGTTTCGAAATAATTCTTGAATTTGAAGGTTCTGGCGAGTTCACCGCCGGCGAATGCCCAGCCTGGGGCGTCGCCGAGGAGAGTGTTAATCTGCATCTCGGACAGCTTGCCGGATGCTCCTTCGCATGCCTGGCATTTTTTCCGGGCCAGGGGGCTGACGTTCTCGAACAGTGCATTTGCCATTGACGCTCCTTTTAGATCAGTATACTGCACGTGCATGAACGTTCGCGAACGTGCGCGAGCATGTGCGGGTACGATTCCGCGGCCCTCCGGGCGGCCGCTAAACGGTTTGCGGGCGCGCTTCAGCGAGCAGGGTCATCGATGCGTTGGATTATTGGCGACATTCACGGAATGCTTCGGCCGCTGGAAACGCTGCTCGTGTCGATTCGGGCGCACGACTGGAATCCGAAGTTCATCTTTGCCGGCGACTACGTCAACCGCGGGCCGGACTCGGCGCGGGTGATTGAGTTGCTGCTCTCGCTGGACGACGCGATCTTCCTCCGCGGCAACCATGACGACGTTTTCGATCTTGTGCTCAACGGGGAATGTTACGTCAACGATGAGAAAACGCCCGATTCGCTCACCGCGTTCCGCTGGTTCTCACAGCACGGGCTCAAGACGACGCTGACCAGTTACCGGATCAACCCTTCTGACATCGAGAATCTGATACGCCGTCCAAATCCGCAGCGGCTGGCGCTGATGCTGGGCGCGGTGCCCCCTTCGCATCGAAGGTTCATGCGTTCGCTGCTCCCTTTCGCCGAGTTCGACGACATCTTCGTCGCCCACGCGATGTGGAACATTGACGCTCCCGACGACCTGGCCAAGACGCTGGAGAACGACAATCGCGCCCGCCACCGGCTGTTGTGGGGCCGTTATTCGCCCGAGGAAATCGCCAATCCCAAAGCATGGAGACGCACGGGATATTTCGGACATACGCCGGTGATCAATTACGATCCGAACGTCAACGTGCCGATGCGCGGGCCGCAGATCGTGCTGACTGACACGGGAGCGTGCCTCGGACCGCGGGGCCGGCTGACCGCCGTGTGCGCGGATTCGGGGGTGGTGCTGCAGGTGGATCCCAACGGGATTTTTGATTCCGATTAGCCAGATCCACCGATTTCTCCGCATCTCCGCAGCGCCTCGTACAAACCGATCCCGGCCGCCGTCGAGAGATTCAGGCATCGTTCTCCGGGGGATTGCGGAATCCGCACGGCCCGGTCTCGATTTGTCGCTATCAGTGATTCCGGCAAGCCTTGAGTTTCATTTCCAAAGACCAGGCAGTCACCGTCGGTAAAGGTGGTATCCCACAGCGATCGGTCCGCCTTGCTGGTAAAAAACCACATCGGCGTTTGCTGCATGCATGCAAAGAAACTGCCGGCGTCGTCGTGCATCGTCAGCTTGAGGCGCGGCCAGTAATCCATCGCGCTGCGGCGGAGATTGCGGTCGGAGAGCACAAAGCCCAGGGGCCGGACCAGGTGCAGAGAGGTTCCGGTGGCGACGCACAGACGTGAAATGTTCCCAGTGTTGGGCGCGATCTGCGGGTGGAACAGAGCGAGACTGAAACGGTGCGCGGGAAGATTCATTTTAGTGGGATTGGTGGACGCAAATGCATCTCCGGATCGTCGCACGTCCAAGTGCAGCGGAGCAGCGGACAGAAGCCGCGGATGTACATCCGCGGCTACCGGCGGCTCTGTTAGAACGCGGAATGCGCTCGACAACCACCCGTCATCGTCGGATGATACCGAACACATGAAACGACCGGCGGTTTTCTTTGATCGGGATAATACCCTCATTGTCAGCGACGGATATCTGGGGGATCCCGAGAAAGTAGTCTTGATCGACGGCGCGGCTGACGCGATCGCGCGAGCGCGACAACTCGGCTATGCAACGGTGGTATTTACCAATCAGAGCGGTGTAGCGCGCGGCATGTTTACCGAGGAGAGCGTGCATGCCGTCAATGCGCGGCTCGATGAGCTGCTGCTGGATCAGAATCCGGCGGCGGTGATCGATCGTCACGAGTATTGTCCGTTTCATCCGGAAGCGAAGGTCGAGGCGTATCGCAAGGAAAGCGATCTGCGCAAGCCAAAGCCTGGAATGATTCTGCAGGCGGCTCAGCGCCTGGCGTTGGACCTGTCGCGCAGCTGGGTGGTTGGAGACGCCCCGCGGGATATTGAGGCGGGTGATGCGGTCGGCTGCCGAACCATTTTGTTCAAGGATCCGAAGCTGCTCACATCGCCCGCGGCCAGCGCACATTCGGCGGTGACCGCGGACTATGAGGTCGACTCGCTTCTGGCGGCGATGGCCATCATCGAAATGCAAACGCGATCCGATATTCCCGCAATTGTCGATACCCGGCCGCCGCCTCCAGCGCCAACGAAAGCCGAGGTTTCCAACCTCGATATGGCGCCCGCGTCGTCGCCATCAGAGGGATCGGCTGCGCTGATCGACCGGATGGACGCGCTTGCCCAGCAGATTCTGCAGGAAGTTCGTCGCGGCCGCGAGCAGCCGCACAGCGAGTTTTCGATTACGAAATTGCTCGCGGGCATCGTGCAGGTGATCGCGCTGGCGGCACTGTTCGTCGGGTGGATGCGCGGCTACCCGGACATCGGCGTTGTGCTGCAATTCGCAATCTTTCTCGAGGTTCTGACGATCGCCCTGCTGATCATGGGCCGTCAGCATTAAGGTGGAGTGTTCATTATGAAAAAGCGGTGGTTCTTGCTGGCGGCAGGTTGCTGCGTGCTGGCCGCGATGGCGGTGAAGTTGGCGGCCGGGCCCTCCGGAGGCGACCTGTCGAAGCAGCGGCCAAAATACCATATCGCCGTCATCCCGCCTGCGCCGGTGCGAACGCCCCAAGAGGAGCTTGCAACCTTCAAGCTTCCGCCCGGCTTTCATATCGAACTGGTGGCATCGGAGCCGATGGTCGAAGAGCCGGTGGCGATCACCTTCGACGCGGACGGACGCATGTATGTCGTCGAAATGCGCGGCTACATGCCCGACTTTGCCGACACTGGTGAGCTCGATCCCGTCGGGCGCGTTTCCCTGCTGGACAGTTCCGCCCGCAACTGGAAATACGATAAGAGCACGATCTTCGCGGATAAGCTGGTCGCTCCGCGCGGTTGGATTGGCCGGCAAAGACGTGCTGATCGGCGAGCCGCCGAATCTCTGGCTCTGCCAGGACACCAAAGGCACGGGCCAAGCCGATCAGAAAACGCTGCTCTTCTCCGACTTCGGACTGCGCAAGCTCGATGTGGAATACGATCCCAACGGGCTGATGCGGTCGATCGACAACTGGTATTACGACGCCGACTGGGGCACCCGCTTCAACTTTCTCGCCCGCAAGTTTCATCGCGAGGGAACGATCATGCGGGGCCAGTACGGCATCTCACAGGACGATGCCGGGCATCTGTTTTACAACAACAACAGCAATCTGCTTCGCTGCGACCTGCTCCCAGCCGAGGACATGAGCGTCAATCCGTTCCTCGATTCGCCGCCGGGGTTGAACGTTCTGATCGCGGCGAACAAGACCTATCCGTCGCGTGTCAATCCGGGCGTTAATCGCGGATATACCGAGGATTTGGATCTGAACGGCAAGCTGCAACGCCCCACCGCTTCCTGCAGTCCGACGATCTATCGCGGCGACGCTTTTCCCGCCGAGTATCGGGGCAGTGCGTTCATCTGCGAGCCGGCCGGCAATCTCGTCTCGTGCCAGGCGTTGTCGCAAAACGGCATCGAGATCACCGCACAAGGCGTGCGTCACGACGGGATTGATTTTCTCACCTCGACCGACGAGCGATTCCGCCCGGTCAGTCTTTCCAGCGGTCCCGACGGCGCTCTCTATGTCGTCGATCTGTATCACGGGATTCTGCAGCACAAGACCTACATCAGCGCCTATCTGCAGGACCAGATCCAGAAGCGCGACCTGGCGGACAACAAGGGACATCGCGGGCGGATCTGGCGCATCTCGGCCGACGGCGCAAAGCCCGGCGCCATGCCGCTGCTTGCCAAGGCAACGTCTGACGAGTTGGTAAAGCAACTCGCCAATCCGAACGGTTGGTTTCGCGACACCGCCCAGCGGCTGATCGTGGAGCGGCATGACATGCGCGTTTCCCCGCTGCTGGAAAAGATCGTCGCCAGCGCATCCCCGCAGACACCGGCAATCGCCAAGGTGCACGCCCTCTGGACACTGGAGGGGATCGATTCGCTGGAGGATGGTATCGCCGCCGACGCGACGAAGGACTCCGACGCGCGCGTCCGGCTGACTGCATTGCGGGCCGGGGAATCAATGATCCGCAAGCGCAGCGGGCCCGCTCTGATCAAGGCGATGGCAGGCCTGGTCAACGATCCCGATCCGGCGGTTCAACTGGAGGTGCTGGCGCTGGCCGCGCCAGATATGCCGGATGTGCAATCGGCCGCGTCGCAGATCCTCGCGGGCCATATGTCCGATGCGATGTTCCGCGCCGCCGCCATCAACGGCGCCACCGGGCGGGAGCTGGAATTTCTGCAGCAGCTTCTGAGCGGCAAGGCCTTCTCGGAGGAGACGCCGGGGAAAATGAATTTATTGAAGGAGCTTTCGGACTGCGTGCTCCGCGGGCGCAACCCCGCGCATCTCGCAACTCATTACGCTCATTTCGCTGCAGCCGGCCGAGGCCAAAGCGGCGCAGGAGGCGATGCTGGCGGGAATCGCCGACGCGGTAGCGCCCGATCCCAAGAGCCACATGGTGGCCCGCCATCTGCGCATGCCGGATGAACCGAAGGGACTAGGCGATCTCGTTGCCAATGCTGACAGAAAAATCAGCAATCCGGCGAAGCGCGTGATGGCGGTGATGAGCTGGCCGGGCAAGCCGGGCGACACGACGCCTCCGCTGACGCCGCTCACCTCTGCGCAACAGGACCTCTTCGAGAAGGGGCGGGTGGTCTTCGGGCAGATCTGCGCCTCATGCCACCAACCCTCGGGGCTGGGGATGGCAGGGACCGCGCCCCCGCTGGTCGACAGTTCCTGGCTGCTGGGGCCGCAGAGCCGGCCGGTTCGGATCGTTCTCAACGGTCTGCATGGGCCGATCACCGTCGGGAAGAAATCGATCGATCTGGAAATGCCCGGGCTGAAGGTGCTCACGGACGAGCAAATCGCTTCGGCACTGACGTATCTTCGGCGCGAATGGGGACACGAAGCAAATCCGATCGACGTTGCAACGGTGAAGCAAATCCGCGAGGAAACCGCCGGCCGCGGCGACGCGGAGTGGACCGCCGAGGAGCTCCTGCAGATCAAGTGAGGCGCGGTTCAACTATTGAACAATGATGCTTCGCGCCGAGAGAAACACTAGGTGAACTTCGCGCACGGGCCGGAGCGTGATGCGCTCGATCGCCTGCCGATACAGCTCCATCTGCGGCCGGTATTCGTCGGCGCACGAATGAATGGATGACGCATTCACGGCATCGGTTTTGTAATCGACAATCAAGTGACCGTCGTCCAGCGGCAGCAGCAGATCGAGCCGGCCGCGGATCATGGGCTGATCGATCGGATCAACCCCCGCCCCATCGAGCGTGAAATAGACCGGAATCTCCCGGCGAATCTGCCCGGCATGGCGTTTCAGCCGTTTCCCGATCTCGCTCTCCAGGAACCAGACCAGTGCGTTGCGATCGACGGCACCGGCCTCCGCTTCGGACATCACGCGACGGGCGATCATCTCATTGATCTGCCGTTCGACATCCGCCTCGTCGCAGGGAGCGGCAAAGTCCAGATGCTGCAGGACCAGATGCGTCGCGGTCCCGCGCTCGGTGGCTGAGATCGGCGTCTGCTCGAACAGAAATGCGGGCCGTTCCAGCGCCTTCTCCAGCGGCGCGCCATGCGCGGAGCGGAGGGAGGGAGCGTCGCTCTCCGATGTCTGCATATGCCCGGTCACCGATTGGGCGGCGGGGACTTTCGTAAATCGCTCAAATGGATACTTCGCCTCAAGCCGGCTGATGATGCGATCGGCGCTGGATGTAGTGCCAGCAATATCGTGCAAGGGCTCGAGGCGAGCGATCGCAATTTCCTCGGGCGTCAACGCCGCCCTTCGATCGGCCTCGCTGCGCAAGGCAGCGACATCTTCAACGGGATAGCGATGCAGTTCGAAAATCGCGGGCGTCAGCGAGCTGCTGGCCGAGGCCACCGACACAAGCCATTGGAGCATGGAGTTGACGCCGAGAATATGGTCGGCGGGGAATTTGCCGCGATGGCCCGCCCAGCGTGAGATGAGATAGTCCAGGGCCTTGTCGCTGGCGGTTCCCATCATCACCAGATGCTCCTTGGCGCGGGTCATCGCGACGTAAAGCACCCGCAGTTCCTCCGCCATCGCCTGCTGCCTCAGGCGGTTGCGAACCAGCGTGGAAGCGAGGGATGGGTAGTGAATGAACCGCGCCTGATCCACCACGTTGAGCCCCAGTCCAAACTGCCGGTCGGTCAGAATCATCCCGCGGCAGTCGTCGAGATTGATTCCCTTCCCCAGATCCGGGACGAAGACGACGGGAAATTCCAGGCCCTTGGAGCGATGGACGCTCATGATTCGCACGACATCCTGCGCGGCAGTCGCGGTCGAGGGCAATCCGAGATCCGCCTCTTCGCGGAGCGATTCAAGCAGCTCCAGAAAACGGGCCAATCCCTGGCGGCCGAAGGTGCCGAACTGCGTCGCTTTCTGCCGCAACAACTGCAGGTTGGCGACACGCTGTGCTCCATTGGAAAGCCCCTCGCAGAAGGCGAGAAATCCCGTCTGCTGGTAGATGTCCCAGAGCAGTTCATCGAGCGGGCGGCGTTGCGCCGTGTCGCGCAACCTTTCACGGCCTGCAACAGATCACGCAGATGCGCCGCCAGCTCATCGTCCTTTTCGGCTGAGTAACGCACGACCGCCTGATGGAACGGCACATCGCCCGTGGAGCTGGGGGGATAGGCCACGCGGATGCGCGCCATTGCGTCCTCCGGCGCGGGCAGCCCAGCCAGCGGGCTGCGCAGCAGCGTCGCCAGCGGAATGTCCTGCTGGAGGTTGTCCAGCAGGTGAAGCAGCGCGAGCATGTCGCGCACCTCCATCGACTCGAAGTAGCCGGTGACGCTGTCGGCATGCACGGGAACGTCCGCGTCGGCCAGCATGCGGGCAAACTGCTCGGCTTTGAATTTCATCGTCCGCAGCAAAATGACGATGTCGGAAAACCGGATCGGGCGGAGCATCTTCGAGCCGTCAGGGCCAGTGTCGGCAACCAGCATCGGCTGCGTCCCCGGCTCCATGCCCATCAACTGGCGAATTCGCCGGGCGACCAGAATCCCCTCCCGCTCGGTGCGATCCGGCTCGGAACCGTCGTCATCCTCGCTCTGGTCTGTATCGCCGATTTTTGCGACCAGGTGCAATTCAATCGGCGCCCCGCGAAAACCGCGCCCGCCCTGATCCGGCGGATATTCTTGCATGGGCACGAGGCGATGCGACGTGTCATAGGAAATGTCGGCTGCCTCGCGAGTCATCAGCCGCTCGAAGACGCCATTGATTGCCTCCAGCAGCGGCCCGCGGCTCCGGAAATTCTCCTGCAAGTCGATCACTTGGCCGCCCCAGAGCCCGCCGGCGCGAAGTTCCTTCTCCTTCTTCAAAAATCGCCCCGGCTCCGCAAGACGGAAGCGGTAAATGCTCTGCTTGACGTCACCCACGCAGAACAAATTCGCCGGCATGTTCGATCGTGCCTCTGCGCGCTCGTGACTCACCAGCGAAAGAATTTCGTCCTGCAATTCGTTGATATCCTGATATTCATCGACAAGCACGTGCGCAAAGCGCCGGTGGTAAGCCAACGCCGTCGCGGATGGCTTGCCCTTGTCGGAAAGCACCCGCAGCGTATGCCGTTCCAGATCGGCAAAGTCCAGCGCCCGTTCCGCGTCCTTTGCGCTGCGATACCGGCGGGCAAATTGCCCGACGAGATCGAGAAATGTCTTCGCGTACGGGAGCGTCTCAAGCAGGCCCTGCTGCCACTGTGCCGTCTTGAAAGCCAGCACGTCGCGCCAGGCCCCCTTCTTCATCTGGTTTCGAATCGTATCGACAACCGACTTGGCCACGTCTTTCCCAGCGATCGCGTTCGACACGCCTGGCAGCCGCGGAAGCTCGACCGCCACTTCCTCCGCCAGCGCGTCCAGTCCGTCAGAGGCAAACACCCGCTGCCAGTGCCGTATCAACGGGATCAGATTCGTGGCGATGTCGTTTTCATACATCGAAAATCCGCGCAAGCCGCGCAATTGCCTCAGGCCGGCATCGCATTGCTCCCGCAGTTCGGAAAAGCCGCGCGCAATCCACGCATGCAGTTCCTTTCCCAGCTCCGAGTCCGCCAGCTTCCCCCTGGAAGCCTGCACGTGGCGCTGTTTTGCTTCGCGCATCCACTTGTTGGGATCGATGAGGCTGCAGAGCATTTCATGGGTTTTGACGATCAGCTTCACCAGGCGCTGATCGTCCCCCTCGCAGTAGGCGTCGAGAAACCGCCCGAAAGCGGCGGCGTCGCCCGCGTCATAGCTGTCGCGCAGCAGTTCGCGCGCGGTTTCCGATCGCAACAGAAAGGCTTCTTCGCTGTCGAGGATGCGGAACGCGGGATCGATTCCGGCCAGATGAAAGTTCTGCCGCAGAACCCGGGCACAGAAGCCGTGCAGCGTGCTGACTTGCGCGTGATCGACCAGGGCGAGCTGACGGGTCAGTCGATCTGATGGCGATCGCGCCGCGCGGCGGCGGAGCGATTCGCCGATGCGAGACTTCATCTGCGCCGCGGCCGCGTCGGTAAAGGTCACCACCAGCAATTCGTCCACGTCACAGGGCGACTGGGCGTCGGAGACCAGATGCACGCATCGCTCCGCCAGCACCGACGTTTTCCCCGAACCGGCGGCGGCGGAAACGAGCAAACTGCTGTCGACCGTGTCAATTGCCTTTCGCTGCGCATCCGTCCATTTGGGTTGAGTGCCCTCAATCGCCATCGGCGCCCTCCCGCAGCAGCGACAGCACGCCGCTGCGCCCGCTGCTGCTCAATTTGCGGTAGCGATTGGTGGTGACATGAAATCGGCAGACGCTCTGATAGCTGCAATAGGCGCACGGCGATCTGTTCCCCATGCGATAGGGCGCGATGGCGATATCCCCGGCGGAAATCCGGTCGGCCAATTTTCCAAGCTGCCGTTCGACGTATTTCAGCAGCGCTTCGAACTCCACTTCGTCGGCCACGTCAGAATAGGTTGGCGATCCCACTTCGCCGTCCTTTTTCACATAGACCTGCAGCACGTCGGACCTGCCGGTTTGGAAGTCGCGATCGAACTGCCCAAGCTGCCGGAGCGAAAAAATCCCGCGCGGCTTGGACGCCAGATGAAAACCGGGATCGTCGGGCGAGAGCGCATCGTCGGGATGATCGACTCGCTCAATAGACCGCGGCACCTGCAGCGCAAACGCTCCTGCCGCGCCGAGCGGGACGCCGGCAAGTTGCGCACCGTTGGCCCTGAGGACCAGCAGCGATGTGAGCAACTGCAGCGACAAACCGTGATAGACGCTGTCGAGCGAGAGTTGCGTGGCTTTCAGCCGGTAGGTCATCACCGCCGCCTCCCGGCCCCCCGCCAGCAGATCGACGCGATCGATCCGCCCCTGCACCGACAGTTGCGTCCCCTTTTCCGAGGTCACCTCAAGGGCCGGCACGCGGGACCCGGACCCGAAACGAAGATCGGCAAACGCCGGACGGAATCGGCTATGCTGCATCACCTCGCGCTGCGACGCGAGAAATTCCACCAGCGTCTTGCGCGTGCGATCCATCAGATATTTCCCCCGCGCCGCTGCTGCGCCAGGTGCGTGGTGAGCACGTCATCCACTTCCGACAGGCACGAGTCGATGGCGTCGGCGTCGATGGGCGCTTCGGGGCCATCCCAGGCACGTCTGGCCCGAATGGCGCGGTCCACCAGCTTGGCGAGAAGCCGCGAATAGAGCCCCGCCAATTCCGAGTGCCCTATTTGCTGGCGCTGCCGGGGTCGAAGGCGCAGGCCATAACGCAGGAAATGGCTGAACGGGCATCGGGCAAACATCTCCAACTGGGAAGCGCTGGCGGTCAGCGGAGCTGGGAACAGGCGTCCGCGCATTTCTGCCGACAGCTCAGAGGTGTTCGCGTAGCTCAGCGCTTTCCACGAGCGGTAGCGAACCGTGTCGATGGCATCGTCGTTGGCGGGGCGCATCGCCAGCCATTGATAGAGCGATCGAAAGGTCTGGTTCTCCGCCTGGTCCGATACGGGGTCGCGCGCCCACCGCATGAGCGAGGTGACCAGTTGCCTGGGCGTGGCGATCTGCTCTGCCGCGATGGGTAACGCCGCCTGCGTCGCGCGGATCGGAGCCGTCGGGAAGAGCTCGCGCGCCCGTCCCCAGAAAATGGATGGATTTGCCGGTCGTCCTCCGACATCGATCACTGTCCTGGATAAATAGAGCCGCTCGGAGGCCCGGGTCATCGCGATGTAGCCGAGAAGTTTCTCATCGAGGAGCCGGCGGCGCGTGTCGGGGTCAAGATCGATGCTGAGCCGTTGCAACTCGCGCCGTTCGCGATCGGAAAGAATCGATCCATCCTTTGGCGCCGCGGGAAATTCCCCTTCGCTCAGGCCTGGCAGAAAGACGACTCGAACTCCTGGCGTGCGCGTGCGGTCCACCTGTCCGACCAGCACCTGATCGACCGTCGGCGGAGTCAACGCCAGATCAAATTCCTCCAGCCCCGACTCGGTCACCTCGCTGAAGCGCTCCAGCGACATCGGCTCGTCCCCGAGCAGGCTGACCATTTCCTCGAACAGCTTGACCAGCTCTTCCCACACCCGCTGATGCTCGGCGGCATGCTCGACCTGATGCGACTTGCCGGCGGCTGCGATCCATCCTTCGATCGCTTTCTGCGCGCAAGCGCATCAAAGGCGTTGAAAATCTCCGATGCAATCACGCGCAATGGCAGCTCCGATGCGCTGCTCAACTTCTTGATCGACGGCGCCAGCCGATCTGCAAGCCCGCGGCGAATTCGATCGACCGAGCTGGCGATCACCTCGGCGTCCTCTTCGTCGATGGGGATCGGACGTTCGTCTTCCCACGGCTCGGAGCTGCACCATCCCTTTGAGCCGCGAACGAAATGGCCGAGAAGATAATTTTCGACCGCGTCAGCCTCGCTGTTACCAACGCCGGCGAGGCCGCTTTTCATCAGGGTGAGAACCGCGTCCGTCGGCCAATCGAAGCGGGCGATCTGCAGGATTGACCGCAGCACGCGCAGCAACGGATGATGCCCCGCGGAGCGCCGCTGGTCCACGAAAAACGGAATCCCGTGTTCCCCGAAGCTCTCGGTCAGTGCACCGTGATATTGCTTCACGTCGCGCATGAGGACGGCAATGTCGCGAAGGCGAAATCCTTCCGTCCACAGGGCGCGAATCTGCCGGGCGATGGCGTCCATTTCCGGACGACGATCCGAAGCCTCCAGAAATTCGACGCCGTCGACCGCAGTTTCCGGAACAATGTCTCTGTCGAAAGTGCGCTCCAGCGCCGCCAGGCTCGCGCTGGCGGCAAATCGTGCCGGATCTTTCAAGATGACTGGCGGCGCAATCTGCGCGCCCGCGTCCGTCAGCGCCAAATACAGCCGGCGATAGGTCTGCTCGGTTCGATGGAACAGATTCAGCTCATCGGGCGCCTGGCGGGGATTGAAGAGCGTGGGGCTGGCCGGATGGATCAGCAGGCAGATCTCCATCTTCCGGACAGTCGTTGCCAGCGCTGCGAGGAGCCGCCGATCGTTCTCATCGAATTCCAGAAAGCCGTCCACATATACTTCGGCTTCGCGCAAAAATGCGCACTTTTTGATCGACGCGAGCACGTGCGCGGCCCGGCGATGCTGATCGAGCCGTTCCTGACCGAGATAGGCGTTGTATTCGTCGTACACCAGCGCGATGTCGCGCAGCTTGGCCAGCAGCGAGTTGGCATCGACGCTGGCGCCGGCACTCTTTTCAATCGATCGAATCATCGCCGCAAGCTCTTCGGCGCCCTTGCCGCTGCGTTCGAGCTCCGCAAAGACCTGATCCAGTTGAGCGGCCAATCCCACCCGCCGCGCCGAGCCACCGAACAACTGCAGTCTGGGTTCCAGCTTGCGGAGCAGATGTCCGAGGATCATTTGGCGGCCGAGGGGCGTGATGAGGGGGATCGAGTCGCCGCCGCAGCTTTCGAAAACGTCCCTGCCGAATTGGGCGAAGTCGACGATGCGCGCCCGGCAGAATCCGCCCAGGCCCGAGGAGCAGGCAAGATCGCGCTGGGCGCTGAAGGTCGCCTGGCGCGGGAGAATCCAGTAGATCGGCGGCCCGAGCGGATCGGCGCAGGGCGCTGACGACGGCGTCGAAGCATCGGCGGGTCTTTCCGGTTCCGGCTCGGCCTAGGACAAAGGTGACGCTCATAGGGTGCTTGGAAAGGGCGACAGGGAGTCACAAAGGCCCGGAGGCACGAAGGCACGAAGGGGAGTCCAGGCGCCTCGGTAGCGGTATGAGTCTGTCATTTAGGAAGCCCTCGTGGTCGCCGGGAGCACGATCATCCTTGTCGGCGGAGAGGCGGCGGCGGCCGCGGCTGGGTGCCGCCAGGGCCACGCCCACACCATGGTAATGATAAGCATCACAACGCCGAACAGAAGTTTCAGCAGCGTGCCGGCCAGTCTTCCGGCGGTGGCATGCGCGCCGATCCGAACGCTCTGTCCGATCTCTTTCCCGCCACTGACTTCGCCGAGGAAGGCGCCCAGAAATGTCCCGATGCAGACGCCGACCAAGGTGAACACCACCGGCAGCACAAAGCTCCCCACGATCGCGCCGGCGAGCCCTCCGATAATGGCCCCCCACAATCCGCGGCGGGTGCCGCCCGCCCGCTTTGCTCCCGCGCCGGCGGCGAAGAAATCGATGACTTCCGCCATCAGCGCCAAGCCGAGCAGGACGAAAATCATTTCCAGCCGATGGAAATTCAGCGGCGGCTTGGCAACGACCGCGTAGACGGCCGCCGCCAGCACCATCAGCCAGAGGCCCGGCATGTTGACGAACAGAATCGCCAGGCCCGCGATGAGGCAGACCAGCAACAGAAGATAGAGGATCAAGGCAAGCACGTGTTCGGAGATTGTTATAGCACAAGCGACCGCTGAGCGAACTGCGCCGCTCAACGCGCCTCGCGAGCGAGGCGGCTAAAGGATAAGGATGCTTCGCATGGTGTTGCGTGTTTGCGTTTTCCTCTCAGTCTGGGGAATTGAGGATTGCAAAGTGCAAAATGCAAATTTGAGGACGCAGAAGGGGAGCCGTCCCGCTTGCGGTCCCGCGGCCCACGCGCTATATTCTGCAGGGTCCTGACAAGGATTGTCGGGAATCATCTCCACGGATGGGACGTCATGAACGCAGGCCGGCAGTATTCGGTTGGGGTTCTCGGGGCGGGACTCGCGGCGGTCTTTTTCGCCGCGGGATGTCAGGACACTTCTCAGCATTCAGCTCGAGCGGGTCAGCACAGCGAGGGCAGCTACGAATTGCTGCGCCAACCCGCGACGACGCAGCCAACCGGTGATGCGACGCCTCCGGGGACGGCGGAGGTGCTCGCGGAGAAGGCCCAGTCTTACGCGCGGAATGTCGGGCCGCTGCTGCAGAAGCGGGGCGCTGCGCTTGATTCCACGCCAGTCGCTGATTCCCTGAATCCGAACGACCTGCAGCTAGCCCCCGCCGCGGGTTCGTCGGCCAAGAGCGATTCGCCGCCCGCGCCCGTGCCATCGGTCTCGCCGGTGACCCCGGGTTCCGACAGCAAGCCTTTGACAACCGCCAAGGCGGACGAAACCCCAGTTCGGGCGGCGGTCAATCAGGGGACATCAACCGATGGCATCAGCCGGCAACTCGCGCAGCACGTTCGCGACTATCCGCAGGACCTGGCGGGGCAGCTCGATTACCAGCTTCTGGAGATGCTGCAGGGAGAATCAGTGCCGCAGCTCACCGCGCTGGCGCCGCTGGCGCCGGAGGATCGGGAAGTGGTTTCCACGTTGCTCGATGGTTTGACCAATTTCCGGGACTCGGTGCGGGCCGACGGAAACATGCTTCTCTCGCGGAAGGTGCGCCCGCTGCTGGAAATGGCCGATCGGCTTCGCAGCCAGGCGGAGCTGACCATCCCCACCGTGGCACTGTGCAAACGCGTCACCGGTTTTGGCGTTTACGATCCCATCCAGGGCGACCGTTTCACGGCGGGCCAGGAGACGCCTGTCATTGTGTATTGCGAGGTCGAGAACTTTGCTTCGCAACTGAATGACCAGAAGCTCTGGGAAACGAAGCTCAAGCTCCAGGTCGTGCTGTACGAGGAGCAAAGCGGCATGGAAGTCTGGCGGCAGAAAGAGATGCGGCCCGGCGTCGATCTTTCGCGGAATCGACGCCACGACTTTTTCATGGCAGAGATGATCAATCTCCCCGCGAGCCTGACGCTGGGGCGATATCTTCTCAAAGTGAGCGTGGAGGATCTGGAAGTGAACCGCATTGCCGAGAACACGGTGGGAATTCAAATCGCGGCACAGTGAGGGGTCAGAGGGTCAGAGGGTTCAGGGTGTCAGGGGTCAGGGTTCAGTGAAGTGCGGGCACAGCGAGGGTTCAGGGTGTCAGGGTTCAGGGTTCAGTAGAATGCGGGCGTCCTTCAGCCCTGAACCCTGAACCCTGAACCCTGACACCCTGAACCCTGACACCCTGACACCCTGAACCCTGACACCCTGAACCCTCTGACCCCCTCTTTCCATTGTCCCCCCTTTGCGTTACGACATTGCATCGATCACGGAGGTTCTGCGATGCGATGCCGGTGCGTGAGTTTGCTGCTGCTGCTGCTGGGGTGTGCGACAGGATGCGCGATCACGCGCGACGTGTTTATTTCAACCAAGCCGGCCGATGCGGATTTGAGCATTGACGGGCTTCCTGTCGGCAGGGCGCCGCTCACGCAGACACTCACCTTCACTAACCCGGCAGAGAGACACCCGGTCACCGCCAGACGATTCGGCTACAAGGACACCGTGGTATCGGTCGGCAAGGATGATCCGCCGTCGCCGATCTTCATCGAGCTGCGGCCGGCGACCAAGCACGTGAGTTTCACGGTGCTCCCCGTGCCGGGCATCATCAGCATTGACGGGAAGGCGCTGAGCCCCGATCCGGTGACGCAAATGTCCACGGAACTGGAGTTCTCCATCGACGCGCAGAACCACTGGCTGAGCCACACCGTCAGCGCCGAACGCCCCGGCTATCGAAAAATCGAACAGAAGGTGAACTGGACCGATCCATCTCCGGACTATTACCTGAATCTGGACACGATGCGGAAGGACCTGTCGATTACGACCACGCCGTCAGGCGCTGCCGTTTCGATCAACGGCGAAACGCTGGGAACCAGCCCGATCAGCTATTCGAACTTCCCATTTCCGGTGAAGCCCGACACCAATGAGTGGATCCCGCAGCGCGTGCATGTGACCAAGCCCGGCTACGATCCGGTGGATACGACAATCAGCTGGGATGACGGGAAGAAAGATTATCACATCGACCTGCCGCCCAAAGCGAAGACAGTCCGCATCGTCACCAAACCCGCGGGAGCAACGATCAAGATAGACGGCGCGGCCACCGCGACCGACGCATCGGGCGTCACAACCGCGAAGCTGATCTTCCCGCCCATCGACGACAAGGGAACGCTGCGCACCTACAGCGGAACGGCGGTGAAAGCGGCGGGCGACACCCTCTGGGAACCGCTGTCGTTTACGTTGAAATGGGACGAGGGGAAGACCGACTACGAGCTCCCGTTGAAAGAGATCAAGACTCGGACGGTCGAATTGTTGCGCGTGAAGCCGGTGCATGGCGACCAGATCTGGCAGTTTGTCCCCGAGCGAATAAACACACAGGCGATGAAGGACACGGACGAGGCCGGCGACAAATCAACGCTCACGAGGCTCACGGATCTGCCGAAAGGGAGCATGATCGACACGCTGACGGTTTCGCCGGACGGCTCGGCGGTGTTGTTTACCACGCTCTCCAGCTCGGGACCGACGGATCTGACGTCGAGCATGATGTCGGTCCGGATGGACGGCAGCGCCGCCACGACGATGTTTGGCGACGGCAAGTCGCTGGACCTCACCCCGTCGTTCACGCCCGACGGCACACAAATCGTCTTCTCGTCCAACCGCGGCGGGCGGCGGTTGAGCATCTGGGAGATGTCATCAGCCGGTGATCCGGGCGTGACCCAGTTGACCAACGGCGAGGAGAGCGATCTGTGGCCGATGGTGGATTCGGATCCCAAGCCAAGACTGTTCTACGAGTCGCTGGTTGACACGCGTCCCGATCCGCGGCTGTACATGACGCAGCTTGGCGCGACAACCCGCACCGACCTGGCCCGCTCCGGCGGCATGCAGCCGCGCGTCAGCCCCAAAGGGGACAGCATTATTTTCACCGGCATCAACGAAAAGACCGGCAAGCGGCAGATTTTCCGCATGCCGGATCGCGGGGGTGTGCCGGTGACGCTGAGCAGCCCGGACGCCGACGAATTTGACGCCGTCTGGTCGCAGGACGGGGAGCGGATCGCCTACGTTTCGGATCGGGGCACCGACGAGGAGAATCGCAATAATTACGACATCTGGGTTCTCGACGTTTCCCAGTCCGACCGGCCCGTGCGGATCACCCGCAACGGAAGCTGGGATGATTGCCCCTCGTGGGACCCGTCGGGGAAATTCATCTGCTTCCGCTCCAATCGCGGAGGACAGTGGGCGATCTGGAAGATCGCGGTGAAGTGAGGAAGCGGGAGGAGAGGAGGAGCAAGGGGTCAGATTTCAGTCTGGGCCCCGGCTCCTTGTCATCTTCATTCTTGTTCCTGGCTCCTGGCTCTTGCTCCTTCTCCCATGCTCGATCGGCTCTCAATTCCTGGCCTGTTCATCACCGGCACCGACACGGAGATCGGGAAGACGGTGGTGGCGGGAGCCATCGCGGATTGGTTTCGACGCTGCCATCTGCGCGTTGGAGTTTGCAAGCCGTTCGCAACCGGATGCGAGCGGCGGCGCGAGGGACTCGTCAGTGCGGACGCGGAGTTCCTGGCGTATTGCGCGGACGCTCAATTCCCTCTGGACCTGATCTGCCCGCAGCGATGGAGTGAGCCATTGGCGCCGGCGGTGGCAGCGGAGCGCGCTGGCGCTGCCGTGGATTGGGAGAGCGCTCGGCGGTCGCTCCGCCTGATGTCCGCAGAAAGCGACGTGATGGTGGTCGAAGGGATCGGCGGATTGATGACGCCATTGGACGACAGGCAGACGGTGCGCGATCTCGTCGGCTGGCTCGGCTTGCCGGTCGTCGTCGTCGCGCGGGCCGGGCTTGGGACGATCAACCACACGCTTCTCACGCTCGAAGCGCTGCGAGCAACGGGCGTCACCGTGGCCGGAGTGGTCGTCAACCGATACCCGGCCGACGGAGCGAGCATCGCGGAAGAGACTAACCCGCGGGCGATCGAACGCTGGGGGAAAACCCAGGTGCTGTGTGTCGTGCCCGAGGAAAAGTTCGTGCCGCCAAGGCTGCCGCCAGGAATCATTGCCGCGATCGATACGGTCGATTGGGGAAGGATCGTGAGGGGGGGCGAGTAAGTCTTTTCACTTTCTCATTTTTCATTTTTCATTTTTTCATTTGACATTTTTCAATTTCATTCTGAATGCGCCGGAAATGAAAAATGAAAAATGAAAAGTTCAAATCGGATCCAACGCCGAAAGTTGGAAACTCAGACGGCTCCCAAACTCACGCCGCCTTTGGCGGGGTGTACGTTCTGACGCAATTTCGGTTGGCGGCTTTGGCTTCGTAGAGCGCCTGATCGGCGGCATTGATCAGCGACGACAGATTCAGCAGATTCCAGGCGGCGCTGCGCTCCGCCAGGCCGATGCTGAGCGTCGGCTGATGGTCCAGGTGGGCGATCGCGGAGGAGAAATCGACTGACGCGAATGCCTGTCGGAGTTTTTGCACGACCTGCTGGGCCTGCCCGATGGGTGTCTGCGGCAAGGCAATGGCGAACTCATCGCCGCCGTAACGGAACGCCAGGTCGGTCTTGCGAAGCGTGATTCGCACGCAGTCAGCAAACGAGCGGAGCAGATGATCGCCGGCGGCGTGGCCGTGGGTGTCGTTGACTTCCTTGAAGAAATCGAGATCGATCATCACCAGCGAGAGCGGCCGCTGATGGCGTTCGGCCAGCGCAACTTCGCGCTCCATCAGGCTCTCCATTGACCGCCGATTGTAGAGCCCCGTCAACGGATCGGTCATGGTGCGCTGCTCGGCCTCGGCGAGGTGATGCAGCGTAACCAGCGCAGATTGAGCCGTATTTGCGTAGGTTTGGGCCAGCTGGCGGCTTGAGTCGGTCCATTCCGCTCCGGGCGGCAGAAGCATGTGCAGGAGGATGCGCGTCTTGGGACCGATTTGCATCGGAATGCAATACGCCGGGTGCGACGGCGGAAGGGACAGACACTTGTCGATGGCACAACGGACAGGGGCATCGGCCCCATTGAAAAGGCGGGGAAGGTTCTGGCGAATGCAGGGGCATAGAGTGACGTCGAGATCGGCCGCGTTCTGAGCGGAGGCAACCAGCGTAGGGGGCATCGCATGCTTGACCTGCGGGCCGCCCGCGCGGTCGGGCTCATACTCGACCAGGGCGACGCCGCTCAGATTCAGTTCCGACTGCACAAACTGGGAGAGGGAGGCGAAGACCTGCTCTGGCCTGCCGGCGCCCTGAAGCGTCTGCGAGAAATCGAGCAGGTGATCCACGTTTCGCGATCGCAATGTGAGCGTGTCGATCAAATGCCGAGACCTGTCCCGCTCCCGGCGATAGGTGCGAACGAGGATGACAATAGGAGTCACGAGAGCGGCAAGGAGCAGCAGTCGCAGTGCAATTCCCCATAATGAGAGGTCTAACTGCGTCGTAAGAGCAAGGTACAACATGGTTTAACGCATTCCGGCAAAGAGTGTTCGGCGGCGGGACCGCTGCGAAAGCCTCGTTGTTCATATCGGATGATTCCCGATCCATGCTGAAAAACCGCGACTTTTTAGCGATTCGGCACCTCGGCCCTTCGTCTGGCTGGGTTTTGGCTGCGAGGCGTTGGGAGCGGGGAGCGGCGCGTGATAACGTGGAGTGACGCAATCGTAGCACGGCCGTCTCGGCTGTGGCCTTGGGACACAGCCGAGACGGCTGTGCTACACGGAACGCGTCCCCGATCAACTCAGTGCGCGGCAGGCTTGTCTAGTAAGACATCAGTCGCGTAAAATATAGACATGAGTGACAGCACGGTGCCGACGGCACAGGCGGGGGAAGGCGGATTCGACCAGGAATTAGTCGTACTGACCGAAATCGGGCAGCTTCTTTCTTCCACGCTCGAATTACGGGACGCGTTCGGAAAAATGATGCAGATCATATCCGACAAGTTGCATATGCGTCGGGGGGCGCTGGTGCTGCTGGACGAATCCACTGGTCGGCTGCGCACAGAAGCGGCAATCGGACTCACTCCCGAAGAGATAGAGCGCGCTAAATACGCATTGGGAGAGGGAATCACGGGAAACGTGGTCGCGACGGGTCGAGCAAGAATCGTTCCTGACCTTCGGACAGAGCCGGATTTCCTGAACCGCACCGGTCGGTTTAATCCCGAGGACCTCCAAACGAGCTTCCTCTGCGTTCCGATTCGGATCGGTGGACGGACGGCTGGAGCGCTGTCGGTTGATAAGCCATTTGTCAACGACCCGCAGCTTCGCAGCGATCACCGCTTCCTCGACATCATCGCGGCATTCCTCGCCCAGGCGATTCAGCTCAACCGCATGGTGATGCGTCAGAAGGAAGAACTGCTGGAGGAAAATGCCCAGTTACGGGCCCAGGTTCGCGACCGGTTCCGTTTCGAGAACATTATCGGCGACTCCCCTGCCATGCACGAGGTCTTCGCGGTCGTTGGGCAAGTCGCCAACTCCCGGGCAACCGTCCTGCTCTTGGGCGAGACAGGAACCGGCAAGGAGATGATCGCCAAGGCGATTCACTACAACTCGCCGAGGCGCGAACGGCCCTTTATCCGCGTGAATTGCGGCGCTTTGACCGGCACCCTGCTCGAATCGGAACTCTTCGGCCACGTCAAGGGATCGTTCACCGGAGCCATTCGCGACAAGGTCGGCCGATTCGAAGCCGCGGATGGGGGTACCATCTTCCTGGACGAGATCGGGACGCTCGAGCCGCAGTTGCAGGTGAAGCTCCTGCGGGTATTGCAGGAGCGCGAGTTTGAGCGGGTGGGGGATACGCTTACGGTCAAGGTCGATGTGCGCGTCATTGCAGCGACCAATGTCGATCTGCAGGAGCAGGTCGCCAAGAGCACGTTCCGCGAGGACTTGTTCTATCGGCTCAACGTGGTCAGCGTCTATCTTCCGCCGCTGCGCAACCGACGGGAGGACATTCCCCGGCTGATCGATCATTTCCTCGATAAATACAATGGGCTAAACGAACGCCGGCTGCGCCGCATCAGCCGCGACGTGCTCAACGTGCTGCTGCGGTATCCCTGGCCGGGCAACGTGCGCGAGCTGGAGAATGCGATCGAACGCGCGGTGGTGCTCAGCAATGACGAGGACTTCACCGAAGAATTGATGCCGTTGAGCGTCCGGATGTTTGCCGCCCAAAGGCGGACCAATCAGTCATCCGAATC
Source organism: uncultured Phycisphaerales bacterium (assembly GCA_963758525.1). GTDB lineage: Bacteria > Planctomycetota > Phycisphaerae > Tepidisphaerales > Tepidisphaeraceae > JBBSDP01. The sequence continues at coordinate 106,147 of CAVWVQ010000005.1, read as the reverse complement.
CGTGGAGACGCTGACCAAGCGCCTGGCCGAGCAATCGGTCGCGGATTACGAGCTGCGCGAGGGGGAGATTTACCAGCTTGTGATCGATCAGATCGAGCACGCGCTGATCGAACGAGCCCTGGCAAAGTGCAACGGCGTAAAAACCAAAGCCGCCGACTTCCTAGGCATCAATCGCAACACGCTCAACAAAAAGGTGAAGGAGCTCGGAATCGAATCCGCGGATTAGATCGTCGCCCGTCCAAGCGCAGCGAAGCAGTGGACAGCAGCCCCGGATGTACATCCGGGGCTGCTGAGCTGGAAGAGTCACCCCTCGTCAAAAACTGCGGGAGTTTCACTTCAACTCGACAGTCCAATAAGCGGTATCGAGGAACTGCTTCCAGCTATGGTAGCGTTCGTCGGCGAGTCGGATGTTGATCACCGGACTGCGCTTGGGCTTCACCGGCTTGGTGATCAAATGCAGATGCGCCTGCTCGGGCGTACGGCCGCCCTTCTTGACGTTGCACTTGATGCAGCAGCAGACGATGTTATCCCACGTGCTGCGGCCGCCCTGGCTCTTGGGAACCACGTGGTCGAGCGAAAGATCGGTGGTCGGCATTTTCTTGCCGCAATACTGGCAGCGGCTTCCATCGCGCGCGTAGATGTTGCGGCGGTTAAACTTCACGTCCTGCCGGGGGAGTTTATCGTAGCCGAGCAGACGGATGATCCGCGGCACCGCGATCTGAAACCGCACGGTGTGGATCCACTCGAAGGCCTCGGGCTCGAAAGTTGCCTTGAGCTGTGACACTTCGCGCCAGCCGGTGAAGTCAAAGTTCTGCCAGTTGCTCTGCCCGCGCGCGTCGGTCTCGATGTGAACGACCTCCGCCAATTCCCGGCAGAGCAGCGAGAAGGCCCGGCGAACGTTGATGACACGAATCGCCTGGTAAAACTTGTTGAGCACCAATACGTTCGCGTTGAGTGCCGGCGCCAGCGCAGCTTCCAGGGGCGTGGTGGTTGCCGCGACCGCGCCATGGTGGTGGTGATGATGATGCTGATGCTGATGGTGCATAGGCTGAACCTGAACGGCTCCCGCACCTGGCTGCCTCGCCTGGCTGTGGGGCCTGCGATTCGCTCATTTGGCCCGGAGGAATTCAAATACCCCTCCATCGCCCGCATTCGTCCACGGATTCTAGCCGCGGCTGCGTCCGATAGCCAGCGGCTTGCGCGGCGCCTTGGACGGCTGACCAGCGCGGTAGGCGAGGCCGATTTCCCCGGGGCATGCAGCCACGGCTGCTCCAACTCTTTCCCCCTCCCCTGGTACTCCGGGGGAGGGCTGGGGTGGGGGTTCGTCCGTTCGGCGAGCCACGGCACACTCACGATTCTCCCCCCACCTCGATCCTCCCCCCGGGTACGAGGGGAGGAGGGAGGAGGCAGGAATCAGCTCCCGCGTTTTCGCTCACACCCGACCGCGGGGAAAAAGCTCCGCACGAAGCCCGCTCGCGAAAAACGAGGCGGCGCGTAGGATTGGATGCGTGAAGAGCAACATCCAACTGGTGGCCGTCGACCTTGACGGCACGCTGCTGAACCAGAAAAAGCAGGTCAGCAAAGCGACGGCCCGGGCCCTGGCGTGCCTGCCGGGCCAGGGGGTGCGGGTTGTGATTGCCTCTGCGCGCCCGCCGCGGAGCGTGCGGGCAATCTACTCGGCGCTCAAGCTGGATACCTGGCAGATCAACTATAACGGAGCGTTAATCTGGGACGAGCCGTCGCAGAAGGTGGTCCATCACGAGCCAATGGACGCCACACTGGTGCTTTCGATGATCGATCGCGCCCGCGATATGTTTGAAGAGGTGGCGGTCAGTTGTGAGATCCTTGACCGGTGGTACACCGATCACGCCGAGCAGACGTATCAGACCGAAACCGGACGACTGTTCCGTCCCGATGTGGTGGCGCCAGTTGAGGAGTTCTGCCGCGAGCCCATCACCAAAATGCTGATGCTCGGCGAGCCGAGGATGATCTCCCGGCTCGAACAACTGCTCACCGAGGAATATCGGCAGACGAATATCGTGCGAAGCGAGCCGGAACTGCTGCAGATCATGAGCGCCAAAGCCGACAAGGCGGTGGCCCTGCGCCGCGTCGCGGCGCATTACGGCATACCGATGCAAAACGCGATGGCCATCGGAGATGCCGCCAACGATATCGAGATGCTCAAAGCCGTCGGCGTAAGCGTCGCGATGGACAACGCCCATCCGCTGGTCAAACGAGTCGCGAAATGGGTCGCCCCGTCGAATGACGATCACGGCGTTCATGCGGCGTTGAGGAAGTTTGGGCTGTGTTCTTAGAACGCGCCAGGAGCGGGTTCAACAACCGTCCCCGCGGCAGGAAGTAACTTTCTTCCCTCCGGCAACATTTTCCCATAAGTGCATGTGGCGTTCGTTCGCCACGGAAGAATGCGCGCAGCCGGTGAGATCAATGGCTCGGAAGACGCTCGGAAGATTCGTGACGTTCCGATATCATTGCCGCAATGCTTCCTTATTTGACGCGCGACTTTCCCGGCATTGGCGGGACCATCAAGAACCGGGCCGAGGACTTTTTTGTCCAGGAGATTCCCCTCTACGAAACCAGCGGAGAAGGCGAACACGTCTACTGCGAGATTCAGAAAGTCGGGCTGACCACGTTTGATGCCGTGCATTCCATTTCCCGGGCGCTGAACGTTTCGAGCCGGGACATCGGGTACGCGGGATTGAAAGACGCCCGGTCGATCTCCCGGCAGGTGCTTTCGATCTGGGGAGCCACGGAAGAGGCGGTGATGGGGCTGAAGATTCCGAATATCACCGTGCAGTGGGCCGCACGGCATGGGAACAAGCTGCGGCTGGGCCATCTCAAGGGCAATCGATTTGCGATCAAGATTCGCGATGTCAACGCCACGGATGTCGTGAAGCTTGCACCGGTGCTGGAGACGCTGCAACGGCGGGGAATGCCGAACTATTTCGGCGAGCAGCGATTCGGGCGGCGCAAGAACAACGACAAACTCGGAGCGGCGCTGGTGCGCGGGGACGGACGCGAGCTGCTGCACTTGTTGATCGGTGATCCGATTCCGGGCATCGACGACCGCATGACGCTGGCGGCTCGGACGGCGTTTGACGCCAGCCAGTTTGAGGAGGCGATGAAAAACTGGCCGCGCCGATGCGGGATGGAACGGCGGATTCTCCATCGTTTCATGAAAACGCGCCGCCCCGCCGCTTCGGCGCGGGCCGTGGATCAGAAGATCCGCCGGCTGTGGGTTTCGGCGCTGCAGTCGCGGATGTTTAACGATGTGGCAGCCGCCCGCATCGACACGATCGACCAGATCATGAATGGGGACGTGGCTTACAAAGAGGACAACGGCGCATGTTTCCTGGTGAGCGATGCGGCGGCAGAGCAGCCGAGGTGCGCGGCGTTTGAAATCAGCCCGACGGGGCCGCTGGTCGGGTATCGCATGACGCGCGCCGAGGGAGAACCCGGGAAGCTGGAAGAAGAGGCGATGACGAGGTCGGGATTGTCGCCGGAGGATTTCCGGCGCACCAACGTGCTGAAAGTGAAAGGCTCGCGCCGGCCGTTGCGGGTGCGGCCGGGCGAAGTCAATCTGGAAGGCGGGGCCGATGAGCACGGCCCGCATGTGACGGTGGCCTTTACGCTGCCGGCGGGATCGTTTGCGACAGTGCTGATGCGCGAGATTATGAAAACCGAGCTGTTGAAGGAGGAGACGAAGGACGCGGAAACGACAGACGAGATCGAAGAAGATTCCCTGGAAGAAAGCGGCGGCGAAGAGGAACCAATCGAAGAGCAAGAACTGGCGGAGGAGTGATGTTTGCGGCGACGCAAGTGCGCGAATCAGGTATCTTCGGCAAAGGGCTCTTCGCAGCCGAGGCAATCCCAAAGGCGAAGATCATTTGCTTTTTCACGACCGGCGCGGCGATCATCACCGAGGCGGAATTTCTCGACGCGATCAGACGTGACGACCGCGCGATCATCCGGACCGCAACGCGTCATGCGGGCAAATTTTTCACGCACGGCAACGCGCATGAGCCGTATACCTTTTTGAACCACTCGTTTACGCCAAACCTCCTGTGTCATTGCGGGATGGTGCTGGCGCGGCAGGATATATCAACGGGCGACGAACTGACGCTGGACTACCGGACGTTGATCGATGACACCGACATCGGAATTTATTCGGACGCCGCCACGGGACACGAAATTCGAGGCTTTTCCGCTCGCGAAACATTGCTGAGGACGGCGAGGGAATTAATCGATATTTTGGAATGCACGCATGGCTGGATGGGGTAAAGTAATGGGGAAGGCACGGAGGCACGGAGGCACGAAGGGACAGAGGGACAAAGGCACGGAGGGACGAGGCACGCTCCGGCACCTGGTTAGCCGCGCCGCGAAGCGAAGCGCGTCCAGTTGCTGTGTGTCGCCATTCCGATTTTCAGCCCCGATGATGGAGAGTTGTTGTCAGTGACGCCGCAGCAGCCTACGAGGAATCGAGAGACTTCCGACCAGATGTCCGCATCACGCGACGGCCAGCGCCAAAGCGTCAAGAAGCGCCGCAAGCTCATCGCGGCTGCGCTGGAGACGCTGTTTGCCGGCGATGAGGAATACGAGCGGTTCGGCGCCGACGCGAGCAGCGAGCCGAGCGATCAGGTGGATTTTCTGTTCGCGGTGGAGGAAGAACCGCACGATCCGGACAGCGTCTTCGGGCAGCTTCGCTGGGGCGGTCAGTTCGTGTACCTTTCCCGCGATCGCGAGCGCGTCGAATCGCTGCACGAGCGGTTTCGCCAGCGCGGATTCCTGCCCCTCCACAAGGCAGAGCCGCTTCGGCTCAGGCGCTGGGGCATTCGGTTCCCGGGTTGGTCGCCGCGGGCGTGGTGTTTCGTTGCCCGCAAAGTCTTCATTATCCGGCCGCGCGAAATCTCCGAGCGATTCACCTACCACGTGCAGCTCGTGCCGCGCCACTCGCATGGCGGCGGGTTTGTGGTGATGAAGGAGATCCCAAGCCTCGAGCGCGTGATCGGCCGGCTGCGAGCGCGTTTCACCGACCTCCCCTTTGCCGTGATCGAACGGCGCGCACTGAACTTCACCGAAAAAGTCTTCCCGCTCTTCCTCACCCGCGAAGCGGCGATGCTGAAGGTGCTGGAACGCGATCTGCCGCGGGAATATGCGCATCGCGTGCCGCACGTGCTCGGCCTGGAAAAAGATCATCGCGGCTACGTGCAACGCCTGTGGATGAACTGGCTGCGGAATTCCGGTCCGGCGCTGCCTCAGATGGAATTCGCCCGGCAGTTTGCCGAGCTGCTCTACGTGCTGCACGACAAGGCCGGCGTGGTTCACCTGGACCTGCGGCTGGACAACATCGTCATCAGCCACGGAGAAGTCGGCTTTGTCGACTTCGGCTCGGCGGTGCGCCTGGGGGAAAATATCGCCGGCAACACGCTTCTCTCGACGCTCTTCGAAGAGCTGATGCGAACCAGCCAGATTCAGCGGATGCTCGAACGTATGACCAAAAGCGGGTCGGTGACCTCCGCCGTGCTGCGGGAAGGCTATGGCAAGGTCGACAAAGCCGTCGATCTGTTTTATCTGGCGATGCAGATCAGCGCCCCCAGCGGCAATCCCGATCTGCGAGGTCTGATTCAGTGGACGTCCGGCAGCCCCGAAGCCGAAGCGCTCCTTCGCCTTCGCAAAGAGATTCTTCGCCCGACCGACTCTGAAAATCCCCGCTATCGCACTGCGCATGACATTCTCGAAGGGGTGCAACGGCTGCAAGTCGATCTGAATGCAAATCGGCCGATGACGACGATTGCGTTGGATGAAACGGTGACGATATGAAGGCCGGGTGATTGGTGATTGGAACGTGACGGGAAACTGGTGATTGGTGATTGGAACGTGACGGCAGGGGCGAAACGCGACAACGTGAAAAGGGCGGTATTATTCACATTCTTCACGTTCACGTCTGCACGTTTCATCCGCGCTCCGTCACGTTCCAATCACCAGTTTCCCGTCACGTTCCAATCACCAATCACCGGTCTTCCCGTGACGTTTCCAATCACCCATCACCGTCCTCCCCTCCTCTGTCGCATTGCTTCGCCAAGAACGACGCTGGCGGCGTGCGAGAGCGAGAGTGACGTTCCCTGACCCACCGTTGGGATGGTGGCGAACACGTCGCAAATTTCTCGGACGGCGCCGGAAAGACCGCGCTTTTCTCCGCCGATGGCGACAATCGTGGGTTGGGCAAGAGCGACATCGTGAATCGTCCGCCTGGCGCCGGCGATGCAGCCGACGATTTGCAGGCCTTTCTTCTGCAGTGTCTTGAGCGTCTCGACTTCATCTATTTGTGCCAGCGGCAACCGCTCGAAGGCCCCTGCCGATGGACGGGCGATTTCGATCGGGTCCAGATCCCAAAGGTGCTTCTTGACCAGAACGGCATGCGCGCCCAGCGCCTCCGCGCTGCGAATGGTGAAGCCGAGATTTCGGGCATCTTCGATTCCCTCCAGGAGGAGCAGCAACGCGGGATCTCGAAGCGTTTGAACGAATTCAATCAACTGCGCGCTGCGCAGACGCGGCTTTGCCGAACAGACCGCGACGATTCCGCCGTGGCTGGCGCCGTGAGCCATCGCGTCGAGCTGGGCGCGATCGACGTGCTGGATCGCGATCGACTGGCCGGTCGCGGCGGCGATCACCTCCTCCAACTTCTCGACGTGGGCTCCGTGAGCAATGAGAATGACCTCGATCCTCCGCTGCCGAGCCTGCAGCGCGGCGAGAATGGATAAACGGCCCTCGAGGTGCTCCATGAGGAGCGAGAGTATAGGGGAAGAGTCTGGGAGAGGAGCCAGCGGTGATGAATGGGAGGCGCTCGGTGGCGTTGTGCTGCTGTACTTTGCGGCACCTGGGAAGCGACGGACGCTGCCGCTCCCGCGAAGGGCAAGCCACGGCGACGCCGTTTGGCTGCAACGAAACATTGCGCGTGTCGAGTCTTCAACTCACCTGTCGCACTTTCCTCCCCTTCGTGCCTTCGTGCCTTCGTGCCTTCCTACCCCTTCCTACGCTTCGTCTTTTTCCCCATCCTTGACACCCCTTCCGAGGGCATCTAGGGTAAAGTTGGGCATCAGGAGTTGCCGCGATGTCTGTGCAGATGGAACTTCACAAGATTATTATCAGCGAGATGCAGCACGAGCAGATCATCGTGCTGAAGGAAGTCGATGGCGATCGGAAATTCCCGATCGTCATCGGCAGCGATGTGGCGTACGCGATCGATCGGCGGCTCAAGGGGATCGCCCATCCCCGGCCGCTGACACACGACCTTCTGGCCAATGTCATTGAGGAGCTGGGAGGTCAGATCGAGCAGATTGAAATCAACAATCTCGAGGAGCACACGTTCTTTGGCGCATCCACGTCCGGCAAGGCACGGAGGTTCTGAAGATCGACAGCCGCCCGAGCGATGCCATCGCATTGGGCGCGGCCACGAGCGTGCCGATTTACGTGGCGGAACACGTTCTGGACGAGGTCTGTTGATCATGCAGATGATCGAAGCGGTCATTAAGCCGCACAAACTCGACGCCGTGAAAGCGGCCCTTGCGAAGCTGGGAATCCTTGGCGTGACCGCCGTTGAATGCAAGGGATTCGGCCGGCAGATGGGGCATACCGAGCGATATCGCGGCGCGAAGCTTGACGTGGGATTCGTGCCGAAAGTGCTGTTGAAGCTTTGCGTCAAATCGGAAGAGGTCGAGCACGCCGTCGATGCGATCGTCGAGGCCGCGCGGAGCGGCGAGGTGGGTGACGGCAAAATATTTGTCTATCCCGTCGCGAAAGTCGTGCGGATCCGCACCGGAGAAACCAACGAACAGGCCCTGTAGCCGAGATTTCCGAACCGCACGATTGCGCCACGGAACGAGACTCATTGGCCCGCATTTTGGAGAGCTGCATGCCCGGGTATGCGATTCCGCAGCTGCGTAAGCCCCCACGTCTGCATAAACACCAGGTCTATCTTGTTGCCAGCGGCGATCTGCGCCTCAGCGCGAATCAGAAATGCTGGCCCGAACAGGCGAAGATGGAAGAGTCGCTGCGCACGGCGCTGACCGAGTGCGGTCATGAACTCGTGCGCGCGCATCCGTACAAGGAAAGTGAGAAGCACGGCTTCATCTCCTCGCAAAAGGAGGGGATGGCGGTGTTCGGCGGACTCGATCCACGCGCACCACTGATCGTAGCCGAGGCCGCCTGGCAATATTCACAGAACATTCTCGCAGGGCTGATCTCTCACCGCGGACCCATCCTGACCGCCGCCAACTGGTCAGGCGCGTGGCCCGGGCTGGTGGGCATGCTGAACCTCAACGGCTCGCTCACCAAGGCGGGCGTGAAATATTCCACCATCTGGAGCGAGGATTTCACCGATGACTTCTTTCGCGATTCGCTGGCGGCGTGGCTGAAAGATAAAAGGATTCATCACAAGGCCTCGCATGTCGCCAAATGGAAAGCGGTGAAGAAACCTACCAAGGAGTGCAAGCTCGGCGCGGCGGTTGCTTTGCAGCTTCAGCACGAAAAGGCAATCCTCGGCGTGTTTGACGAGGGGTGCATGGGCATGTTCAACGCCATTATTCCCGACCATTTGCTGCATCCCACCGGCGCCTTTAAGGAGCGGCTGAGCCAGTCCGCTCTGTATTTTGAGACCACGCAGGTGAATGACGACGAAGCGTCCGCCGTGCGACGTTGGATGGAGGAGCGCGGCGACCGGTTTCAGACCGGACCCAGCGAAGCGGATGATCTGACCGACGCTCAGATCCACCAGCAGTGCAAGATGTATGTCGCCGCGCTGCGCATCGCCGACGACTACGGCTGCCATGCCATCGGCATTCAGTATCAGCAGGGGCTCAAAGATCTGCTGCCGGCGTCGGACCTGGCGGAGGGGACGTTGAACAACTCCGACCGCCCTCCGGTTCGCTCGCGCGATGGGAGCCGGGTGTTGTATGAAGGCGAGCCGCTGCCGCATTTTAACGAAGTGGATGAATGTGCGGCCCTCGATGGGCTGATGACGTATCGCGTTCACAAGGCGATGGGCCAGCCGGTGGAGAATACGCTGCACGACATTCGCTGGGGTGACCCGGACCGCTCGGGAACGGTGCCGGACTTCGTCTGGGTTTTCGAGATTTCCGGGGCGGCGCCACCGGCGCATTACATCAACGGATGGGCCGGCGCCACGAGCGAGCGCCAGCCGGCGATGTACTTCCGCCTCGGTGGCGGAACGCTGAAAGGGATTTCGCGGCCGGGGGAGATCATCTGGAGCCGGATTTATGTGGAGGGGGACGCGCTGCGGATGGACCTGGGACGCGGCGGGGTTGTCGAACTGCCGATCGAAGAAACGCAGCGGCGTTGGAACGCGACGACGCCGCAGTGGCCGATTATGCACGCGGTGACGTATGGCGTCTCGCGCGATCAGATGATGGGCCGGCACAAGTCGAATCACATCCAGGTTGCCTACGCGAACAGCGCCGAGGAGGCAGACCGCGCATTGATCGCCAAAGCCGCGATGGCACACGCGCTGGGAATGCGGGTTGCGGTGTGCGGAACGAAGAAGAACGGAAAAGGTTGGCGTTGAAGAACGGGGCGCTTTCGACTCTGGACGGAGCACGCGCTCGCGGAGTCCGGCGACAAGTCGCTCGGCTCTGCGCTGTCGCGACGGCGGACACCCCAAAGATAAGTGACATTTCACCATCCGTGGGGGCTGCGCCGTCGCGACAGCGCGGAGCCGAGCGACCTGTCGCCGGACTCAGTCCCGCGGCGCTATCCCATCCGGCGTGACCAGCAGCAATCGATCGGAAACCTGGTGGGGCATGCGCTGATAGTCGTCAGCGATCTGATCGCGCAAACGGGAGACGGTTTCGTCGTCGTTGCGGAAGCAGAGCAGAATATCGCGATTGGGAATCGCAGCGGCGAAGGGGCTGCCGAGATGCTCGCGCAAGCGATCGTGCAGGGTCGGGAGCATCACCCGGCTCGCGTCGTAGCCGTCGCCGGTCTGGAAGAAGATGACGTTGATCGAGCCGTCTTCGTCTTGTGCCGCATGAGCGCTCGAGCGCCTGGCTGCGAGTGATGAGATTCTCGATTGCCGTCTCGTGCAATTCGTCTCGCGTCACGTTCCATTGCTCGAAGTGTGCCTCGGGGATGTACGCGATCGTCCGATCGCTGTCGATCGCATACGCCACGCGCAGTCCGGCCACCAGCGGCTGCCAGACGATGTGCTGATAAGCGGCCTCGGCAGACTCGGGCAGGAGCATCGGCAGGATGCGCGGCCGCAAATCGTCAAAGGACCCATTACGGTCGGGCGTGCCCTCTGCCGCGCGGAGCAACTCGACCATCCATCGCTCGATGTGATGTTTCGAATCGTCGGGTTGAAGCACCACCACCCGGTAAATGTTCTCCAGAGAGACCATATGGCCGTTGACGCGCAACGAAAATGACTGATCGCCACGCGCCAGTTTGACCAGCGGAAACCGGGCCGGCACCACCTTCAGGACCTGCTGGACAAACTGCTCGCGGCTCAAGGCGGCCATAACGTGATAATAGCTCTGCATATGAGGAATTGCGAACGCGGGGGAAAGGCGGGGGAAAGGCACGGAGGCACCCGCCGCGGCGGGTAAACTGCGGCACGAAGGGTGGACGCTGCGCGGCGGATTGATTGGAGTGCAAAGCGAAGCGCATCACAGTCGCCGCGGGCGACTCCTTCCCTTCGTGCCGCAGTTTACCCGCCGCGGCGGGTGCCTTCGTGCCTCTCCTCCTTCGTGCCTCTCCTCCTTCGTGCCTTCGTGCCTCTCTCTAACACCCGTTTGCACCCTCGCGCGACGATCCCTATAACCTCTGGCCCACGGAGGAACTTCAGTGAGCCAGAACATTCGGGCAGGACTGATCGGAGCAGGTTGGCCCGCGCATCGGCACGCGGAGGGCTATCGCGCGGTGGGCGGGTTCCAGCTTGCCGCGGTGGCTGATCCGCTCAACTCCCGGCGCCGGCGCTGGCATCGCAATTCTCCATCGCGCGGGTTTGCAACGATGCCCGCGAAATCATCGACGACGAGAAGATCGATGTTGTGAGCATCTGTCTTCCCAACGATCTGCACGCGCCGACCGCGATAGCGGCGCTAAAGGCAGGCAAGCATGTGCTCTGCGAAACGCCGCCGGCGCTGTCGCTGGGCGACGCAAAGAAGATGGCGGCGGCCGCGGAGAAATCGGGCAAGACGCTTCTCTATGCGGCCCAACGCCGATTCGGCGGAGCGGAACAGGCGGCGCAGCAGGCGATCGCAAAGGATTACATCGGCGAGGTGCGGCATGTGCGCGCTTCCTGGATGCGCATGCGCGGCACCCCCGCCGGCACCGGCTGGTACACCGACAAGGCCCGCTCCGGCGGCGGTGCATTGCTCGATCTGGGGGCCCCCATGCTCGATTTAGCGTGGTATCTGATGGGACAGCCCGAGCCGCAGGGCGTGTTCGCGGTCGCCTCGAATCATCTGATCGCGGGAAAATCGCACACAGGGGACGACGCATCCGCAGAGACTGGCCAAGGCGTCGAGAGCGCGGCTTTGCACTGCTGCGCTTCGCGAACGGGCGGTCGCTGGAATTGGCGGCGAGCTGGGCAATCAACCAGCCGCCGAAGCATCGGGGAACCGTCTGCCGGGTTCACGCCAGTGAAGGGGCCATCGACATCTACACGCCGGGCGGCCCGATGCTCTACCGGAAGTTTGACGAGAAGGGCCACGCGAAGGAACTGCCGTTGAAGCTGCCAAAGATCGTGCATTACGCGGCGATGATGCGGCACTTCAAGCGCTGCATCGCCGGCGCGGAGAAGCCGATGATCGGGCCGACACATGGCGTGATGCTGATGCGGATGATGGATGCGATTTACAAAAGCGCAGACTCGGGGAAGAGCGTTCAACTCGGATAGGATTGTGCCACGGATAGCATGACTACGGACCCTTCGTCCGTGGCGTCGGCGCCGCGATCAATCTGGGAATGTCCAGCAGCGACCAGTTGCCCGATTCGTTCACAAACAGGAACAATTCCCGCCCCGGCTCGGGAAGCTTCTCCAGCTTTTCCATCGCCATCGCGGTCGCCTGCGCGACGCCGGAGTCGGGATTCACCTCGAACACCATCGCCTCATCATTCCATCGAAGATACTCAAGCTTCCCCAACTGAGGAACCGCGTTCAGCGACGCGACTTCACGATCGAAGTCCTCGCGCTGGACCCGGCTTCGCAGCCGCGGACTGGCTTGATCGTAAACCGCATCATATTGCCCGTCGCGAATCTGCTGGCCGATCGTCTGCAGCTTTGCGGCAATTTCGCGCTCGGCCGAGCGATGCAGGAGCAGCCTGGTTGTCTGCACCGCCGTTACACCGCCGCCCAGACCGAGACTCAGGAGCAATCCTCCCCACGCCAGCCCCCTGCCCACTTGCGTGCCGTTGCTGTCGCTGATCTGCCGGATGGCGACGATGCCGCAGATCAGACCCGCGAACGGGATGAACAGCATGTAAGGGTTGAGGACCGCCAGAATGCTGGCAGCGCCGATGACGATGGTCGCGATCGATGCGCTGTTGATCGAGGCGTAATCGGTCGTAGCAACGCCCGCCGTCGGAGACATGTGGTACAGGTGCGCCATCGGATCGGCACCGGAGGTCGTCTGGTTCTCGTTGGGAACAGGCCCGATTTGAGTCATGCGCAAGTCCGCCCAAGCGGGTTCAAGTTATCGGCCGCATTGGGCCGATGGTCCCCAGCATACCGCGCCCTGGCGGCGCTCCCGTCTCCTCCGTTCAGGCGGGACAGAGCTCTTGCAGTCAAGGTAGTTTTTGTATGAACAAGCGTCAACTGATTGATAACATCCGCCGGTACAATCCGACCGCCGCGCCGCGGTTTCTCGCACAGTTCGATGAGGCGTCACTCAAGCAATACCTGACGCATCTCGAATGCGCTCACCTGAAGCGCGCGCACAGCCCCACCTTCTCGCGTCCTGACGCGAATCTGCGAATGGTTTCCTAGATGTGTCGCGATTGATTTGAGACGCAACGGTTACTGCACGTCCCAGATAGTCATGTGACTCGCCGGGCGAAGCAGCCAGAGAGCGTCCCAATCGTCCACGGCCTGAGCGCCGTTGTAGTCGAAATTCCGTTGGATCATTTTGCTGCGTTCAGCCGCGGAGTAAGCTGGAGTGGCGCACCCGCCGGTGACGAGAAGCGTACCGGCAAGCGATGCACCGATCAGAAAAGTTTTCCACATGGTGGGCTCGCAATCCTGTTGAGAAATCCTGGATGGCTGCGTATCCGCGGCAAGGCCTTTAAGCAGCATGATATCACGCCCGTATCTCGCCTGTCAAAATGAATCTTCACAAAGCGCCAGTCGGGTGTGGCGCTCGAAAGTGGCGATCGGCTCCGAGTAGGGCGGGATTCATCCCGCCGATTTGTTGGCCGGCTGAGAAAACGGCGGGATGAATCCCGCCCTACGATCGCAAAATCTGCAATCGCCACAAATAAAAGTTACACCCCGCCAGTCCGAATAGAAAGGCCCTGCTGATGCCGCAACTCTAGAATCCCAAAATCAGCTTGCCACGCAGGGTCTGGGGTACACCGAACGCTCGCATCGAAAGTCGGGAAATCCGAGCCTTCGGAGTACCTCAGAATCGGCGTGGGTTGTGAACCCGGGTCTATGCCGCCGCGTCGCCAGTCTTCGCCGGCGGATTCACCTCGAGCTCGGTCAGCAGCAAAAGGTCCAGCACGCTGAAGTTCTCGTCGCTGCCATAAACGATAATCGTGCGGCCCGTCGGAGATCTGGACAGAATCTCGGGATGCGGTACGTGAAACGATCGCCCATCACCCATGTGGATGGTGAACGGACGAAATGGTTTTGCTTTATGGATGTTGTCGAGTTGTTGCGTCGTCATAGACTGTCCGTAAGGAAGAATTTAACGGCAGCACCCGAGTATACCGCGAATCGTCACGACTTTCTCTATATGACCTTGCGCGATTACGCGCTTCCAAAAACCGTTTAGCGGCTGCCCTAAGGGCAGCGTACTGCTCGCACGTGCGCGTAATCGCGCACGTTCATTTAGAATCGAACCGGAGGCATCATTGGATCAGCTGCCGTCGCAATCCCGCACTGACTCAGCGCATACCGCCATTCAACATAGTGATACGCCACCCCCATCTCGTCGTGCAATGCGCGTAGCCGGGCGTGCAGACGTTCGTAGAGCTCATGCTGCCAATCTGTGCTCGACGCGTCGCAGAAGAAGATCCGGCAGCCGAACGGGCGGATCGCATGGACGCTGCACAATTTGGCGATCTGAAATGGGCAGCCCGTGCCGGCCCAATCGGCGGGCGCGGGCGTCTTAAGATCCATGACAAAGCGGGCCATTTCCAGCGTCGTGATGTACAGCCGGTGTCCGAACTCTTCGAATCGACAGCATCGCCCCGAAACAATGCAGACCGGTCTGCGCAAGTCGATCTGCGTCTGCAAGTCCGCGTAGACGCGGTCGACCGCTTCGCGGACGTCTTCCCGGCCGGCGGCATCGAAAGTTGCGGCTCGCAGATTTTCCATCTCCCGGCGATGATACCGCCAGCAGATATTGCGAACACCTATGACCTCCACAAAACCACCCCCGCAGTATCGGGCACTCCGGTCGCATCGCGTAGCGTTGGCGATCGCGGCACTCGCTTGCGTTTTCACGTTCAGCTTCGAGATCGCTCGTGCCGCCGACCATTTTCTGACCATCGGCGGCGGGAGTTCCCCCGACAATAACCAGGTTTCGCTGGAGCAGAACGTGCTTTTTTTCCGCGATGCGTTGACGACGCTTCATCGGAATGACGCGCCGCAGGAAGTGCTCTTCGCCGATGGGAACGCCAATCAGCGCGACGTGCAATTTACCCCGGACGAGCAGGACGTTCCCAAAGTCGACCAATTCCTGGCCGACATCTTTCCGACAGAAGAGCCGACGCCCGACCAATATCGACCGCACCAGATTCCGCGCGTCTGGGGCCCATCTCAACACGCGGCACTCACGCGCTGGTTTGACACGATCGGTCGGACGATCCCCGACGGAGACCGGCTCATCATTTATTACACGGGCCATGGCGGCTCGGGAAAGCCGCCGCGCAATACGACCTTCGCAATGTGGAATGAACCCAGCATGACCGTCCGGTCTTTCGTGAATTTGCTCGATCGGCTGTCGCCGAAAGTATCGGTCGTGCTGATCATGGTGCAGTGCTACAGCGGCGGTTTTGCCGATGTGATTTTCGATAAGGCGGACCCGACGCGCGGCCTTGCGTCGCAGAATCGTTGCGGCTTCTTCGCGACGACCTTCGATCGCACCGCCGCCGGTTGCACGCCCGACATTGCGCTCGAAGACTATCGTGATTACAGCACCTATTTCTGGGCGGCGCTGTGCGGGCATACGCGAACCGGGAAGCCGGTCGACCGGGCGGATTTTTCCGGCAACGGTCAAATTGGAATGTCCGAAGCTCACGCATACACCTTGATCCACAGCGAGACGGTCGACATCCCCGTGAAAACCTCCGATACTTTTTTGCGCCAATACAGCCGGCTCTCCGCGGATGGAACCGACGGCTTGATCCCGGCGGATGCCGCGTACGACCAGCTTTTTGCGCTCGCCGGGCCGAGCGATCGCGCCGTGCTTGAAGGGCTGTCAGCCATCATGAAACTCGCGGGCCCGAATCGTCTGGCGAACGCCCGCAAGCTGGCCGATGATCTGGCGACCCGCCAGAACGACTTGGTCCGCCGCCGGGAAAAGCTGGAGCGGGCCACGGCCATTTCACGGACGGCAACCAGGAATGTGCTGCTGAACCGCTGGCCGCAGCTTTCCAATCCGGCAAGCCCCTTCGCCCACCAAACCATCACTACCCAGGCTGACAAGATCGTCGCGATGCTCGAGTCATCGCTCAGCTACGAGCGCCTCCGCAAGCACCTGGACGAGTCGGACAAACTCGACGATGAGGCCGACGATGCGGAGCGCGACTGGGTGAAGTGCATGCGATTGCTCAACACCGCCGAATCGGTGGCACTCGCGGCAAACCTGCCGAAGGTCAGCAACCGACAGATTCAGGAGCGTTATCGCTCGCTCGTTGCCGCGGAAGATGCGGGACTCGCCCCCGTGGGTCGTCAATGATTGCCAGCAGGCATGAACAGCGCGTTCCGAAGATCAGTGAATGCGAAGGTGCGAGCAGCGGATTTGGTTTTGTCGCAGCACTTCGCCTCGACGAACTGCAAAACGTCTATTGCAATTCTTCGATTTAGCGCAAAGCCGCGAAAGGTGGTATAACCCATACGAGAGACACTTTCCCTCAGGGTTCTTGCGGAGGATTCCATGCATCGTTCGATTCGATTTGCCGTCATCGCCTGCGTTGCTTCGCTTGGTCTCAATCTAACCTCGCTCACCCGAAGCGCGGCCCGTGCCGACGATGCGCCGGTTCGCGCGCTGCTGGTCTGCGGGGGCTGCTGCCACGATTATGCAAAGCAGAAGGATATCATCAGTAAAGGCATCTCGGCGCGGGCAAACGTTGAATGGACGATCGCCTTTGACAAAGTCAGCAAGACCACACACCTCAACGACGTCTATCAGAACGAAGACTGGTACAAAGGTTTTGACGTGATCGTTCACGACGAATGCTCGGCGGACGTCAAGGACTTGAAGATCATCGACCGAATCCTCAAGCCGCACAAAGACGGCATCCCCGGCGTCGTGCTGCACTGTGCGATGCATTGTTATCGCAGCGAAGGCTGGCCAGATAAAACGACGCCGTGGTTCGAATTTACCGGGCTCGCGACGACACATCATGGGGCGCAGATCCCCATTGAAGTCACCTACCTGGACAAGCAGAATCCGATCATCGCGCCGCTTTCGGACTGGACCACGATTCACGAAGAGCTCTACAACAACATTCACGGAAATGTGGAGTCCACCGCCACGCCTCTGGCCAAGGGAAAACAGACCTCGAAGGACAAGCAAGGCAAGGAAATAGTCGATCAGACCGTGACCGTCTGGACCAACCTGTACAACGGCAAAACCCGCGTCTTCGGCACCACGCTCGGCCATAACGACGAAACCTGCGCCGATGGCCGCTATCTCGACCTGGTGACCCGCGGCCTGCTCTGGTCCGTCGACAAGCTCGACGACGCCCACCTCAAGCCCGCCGCCAAGGTGCTGCTCGACGAGCCGACGACGCAGAAGTGATTCTGGTGATTGGTGATTGGAACGTGACGAAGACGCGTGATTCTGGTGATTGGTGATTGGAACGTGACGAAGACGCCGAACTCAAGGCGTGACGACATGGCGCGTGAAGATGAAACGTGAAGAGAGAACGAAGGAGCGCGCGATCGCGTCCGATCACGTTTTCACGTTTTCACTTTTCATCCCCCCGTCTTGTCACGTTCTAATCACCAATCACCCTTCCCCCCATGACTTTCAATTCCTGGGACTTTCTCCTCTTCTTCCCCACCGTCACGACTCTCTATTTCGCGCTTCCATATCGTTGGCGCTGGCTGCTGCTTCTGGTGGCGAGCTGCGTCTTCTATATGGCGTTTATTCCCGCTTATATTCTGATTCTGCTGTTTACCATCGCAGTTGATTACGTCGCAGGAATCTTGATCGAGCGGTCCGGCGGAACCCGCCGCCGGGTCTGGCTGGTTTGCAGTCTGATAGCCAACATCGGCGTGCTTGCCGTCTTCAAATACGGCAGCTTCGCCGACGCCAACTTCGCGGCCATCGCCCACCTGCTCGATCTCCATTATCCGCAGAAAGTCATCCAGATCATCCTGCCCATCGGCCTGTCGTTTCATACATTCCAGGCGATGAGCTACACGATCGAAGTCTATCGCGGCAATCAGCGGGCCGAGCGACACCTCGGCATTTACGCGCTCTACGTGATGTTCTATCCCCAGCTCGTCGCCGGGCCGATCGAACGGCCGCAGAATCTGCTGCACCAGTTTCACGAGCCGCACGATTTTGACGGCAATCGCGTCGCGGACGGCCTGGGACGGATGCTCTGGGGAATGTTCAAGAAGATCGTGATCGCCGATCGCCTCGCGATCATTGTCAACACCGTCTACTCCAGGCCCGGCGATTTCAATGGGCTCGTGCTGCTGCTGGCAACGTATTGCTTTGCCGTGCAGATCTACGCGGACTTCTCCGCTTATTCAGACATTGCCCTGGGCGCGGCTCGCGTGATGGGAATCACGCTCATGGAAAATTTCGACCGCCCTTATCTCAGCACTTCCATGTCTGAATTCTGGCGCCGCTGGCACATCTCCCTCTCCACCTGGTTCCGTGACTACCTCTACATACCCCTGGGCGGCAACCGCGTCTCCCGCCCACGCTGGTGCTTCAATCTCATGATCGTCTTTCTGCTCAGCGGCCTGTGGCACGGCGCCAACTGGACCTTCGTGATCTGGGGCGCGCTCCACGGCTTCTACCTCATCTTCGGAAGCATCACCCGGCCCGCGCGGCAGTCCGTCGCAAGAATGCTCGGCGCCGATCGCCATCCCGCGCTCCGCCAGATCGCGGCCATGCTGATCACGATCCAACTCACGACCTTTGCCTGGGTCTTCTTCCGAGCGGAGAGCTCTTCGCAGGCACAGTTCATTGTGACCCGGATCTTCACCGACGTCGCACACTCGCTCGCTCACATCCCGGCGCTGCTGCAAACACTGGCGAATCTCTATGTCGGCCCGATCGGCAATAAGTTCCTCCAGCTCACGCTCTGGATCTTGATCGCGGCCGGACTCGTCCATGTGCTCCGCAAGCCGGGCAGCATCACGCGCAACTTCGATGGTCGCCCCGCCTGGCTTCGCTGGTGCGCCAGCTACGCCGTCATCTTTGGAATCCTGCTGCTCGGAATTTTCGGCTCGCAAAGCTTCATTTACTTTCAATTTTGAATTCACTTCGTGAAACGATTTTTGTTTCGAGCCATCCTCTTCATCGCGCTGCTGTTGTGCATCACGATTGCGCTCGAGCTATCGCTCGCCCGCGCAAATCGCAAAACCCACGGCCAATTCCGCGTCGGGGAGGATGTTTACCAGGTCCTGGAAGCCGCAGAACTTCCCCACCCTCGTGTGACAACGCTCTACCTCGGCGACAGCGTCGCCCGGCAACTCTTCAAGATGCACACCGAGCCGTCGCCGAGCCTGCTGTACCTCCCCTCGAATCAGGCAATCACCCTCGCCGGGCAATATTGTCTGCTGCAAAAGGTGATCGCGCACGCTCCAAACCTCCGGCAAGTCTATCTTTTCTACACACCACGCTCCTGGGCCAACAACCTCGATCAGATTTTCACCCACGACTATTTCTGCGGCTACTTCCACTCCCCCGCTCTCGTCTGGGAAATCTGGAACCTGCAGCACGACCCCCAGCTCACCGAGGCCCATCTCGGCCGAATGCTCCTGCCCAACATCATGGCCGAAAACAGCTATCTCAATCGCAGCCAATCCAACTATGGCGTGCCGATCGTCCCGGTGACTTCTGAGCCGGAAAAGCATCCGCTCTCAAAGCCGTCAAAATACTTCATCGACAAGATGAAAGCCCTCTGCCACGACCGGCGGATCACGCTGACAATCCTGCCGTGTCCCTGCATGGGAACGCCGGAGCAATTCGCAGAACTCGCTCAAATCTACGATGCCCCCATCACGTTCTACGATGCCGATTTATTCCTTCCCGACAGGATTCATTTCAAAAAGCCAAACGTCGAACCTATGCGAGAGCACCTGATCAAACAGTTTCACCTGGGAGAGGCGGATTAACTGTGGTAAGAGCACGGTGATCCGATTCCGCTTCCTATCACTCAAGAAATCGCAGAGGTCGGACAGTGAGCCGTCTGCCGGCCTGTTCCGGCAGGGGATACCGTCAAGGCTTTCGGTAGACTTTGTTATCTGGTCGACCATCAGACCGGGAGCCACATCGTCATGCGCCATCCCAATCTGCGCCGACTGAGATCCCAGACCATCGGGAGTTGGCTGAGGGGACGCTGCGCTCACTGATTCAAGAAGCCGGCATTGGTAAAGATGAATTCATTACCCTTCTCGATCTAATTCGAAGTCGGCAGACACACGCTATCGCACTTATCTCGCGGCATTGCGCTGGCGTCAAACACGCCACCCGCCCACGATTGATCGCCGTTTGTGTAGATGTTGTCGCGTATGCCGGGCGCCCGATAGCTACCGCACCAGCAGGTCGTCTGAAACTCGACATGGCCGTCGAGATATAGAACATTCTGCCCTTGGTTCCTGTGATTGATCGAGTTACCGAACGCCTGGCCGCTTCCATCAGCCTTGGCCTCGGGTTGATCAGCTGGGCCGACAGTGGCCGGACTCCCGACGAAGCTATTCATCGTCTGCGTCCCCGGATTCACGTCAGCGGCAATCGCGAACTCTGAAGGCACCGCAATACCAGACCTGAAACCAACTTTGAGATTGCTTGGAAAAAACGGATTGCAGTAGCTGTAGGTCACATCAGGAATAATCTCTTTGCCGGCATTGGCGGCTGACGCGGGACCCCAACCACCGAAGTTGTTGCTGCTCTGGACCGGGGACGATTGGAATCCGCGCGTTCCGTTGCTGCTCGGGCAAATGAAAACCTCAGGCGCCAGGTCCTGCGTCTTGAGAATCAGAAAGAAACTCCCTCCAACAGAGTTGGCCGGGAGATTCGCGCTGGGCGGCGTGTTGTCGGTTGTGAAACTGTTGACGGGCTTTGTCCCCTGGTCGACAAAGCCCGCATCACTGAGGTCAACGGTAAAACCAGCATTGGATTCCTGGAAATACGTTCTGGGAAAACTGTCCCCTTTTTCGGCATCCATATACATCTGTATCGCCAAGCCAATCTGCTTCAGGTTGCTCGGGCAGAGTTGTCTGCCTGCCTGTGAGCGCATGCGATTCAAGAAAGGCAGCAGGAACGCGACCAGGATCAGCACGATACCGATCACCACGACCAATTGGGTAAGCGTAAAGGCCCGAGATCGAGTTAGGTTGTCTCGTCGATTTGTCACGTATCGGCTCTCCTTCCAAAGCATTCGGTGGGCGCCATTCTTCTCAGTTGGAAGTCGGCAGACAGACGCTGTCCAACAGATCCTTCGGCGGCGCATCTGTGCCGAAGCTTCCGCCGGCGGTTGTTTGCGCACCGTTTGTGTAGATGTTATCCCGAACTGCCGAATCGCCGGGTCCGCGATAGCTCCCGCACCAACATGTTGTCTGAAACTCGACGTGGCCGTCGCCGTATAAAACGTTCTGGCCCTGGTTCCTGTGATTGATGGAGTTTCCAAAGGCCTGCCCTCGTCCGTCGGACCCGGCATTGGCCGGATCCCCCGGATTGACGCTTGCCGGGCTTCCCTTGACGCCATGAAGAGTCTGCATGCCTGGGTTCACATCGGCGGCAAGGGCGAAGTCGGACGACAACGTGTTATTTAATTTGAAGCCAGAAATCCTTTCAAAATATTCTCGCGACGGAAACGGATTGCCGTAACTATACGTGACATCGGGTATGGCTTGGGTCCGCGCAGCGCCCGCGGACGCGGGGCCCCACCCGCCGAAGTTGTTGCTGTTCTGAACTGAGAATGTCCGAAAGCCAGGACTTCCGTTGCTGCTTGGGCAGACGAAAATGGCGGGCGTGAGGTCCTGCGTCTTCAGTAATAGAAAGAAGCTGCCGCCGATCGAGTTTGCCGGTAAGTTCGCCTTCGCCGGGATGTTGCTGCTACTGAAGCTATCCACAGGCGATTTGCCTTGATCGACAAAGCCGGCGTCGCTCAGATCGACGACTTCCGGCTCGCCCTTGTCGAAGTACGTCCGCGGAAACCCGCCGTTCTTCTCCGCGTTCGAATACATCTGCATCGCCAGGCCGATTTGCTTGAGATTGCTCGAGCATTTGACCCTGTTGGAAATCTCACGCTGCCGGCACATCGTCGGCAACAGCAATCCGACGAGAATCGTGATTATTGCGACCGCAACGACAACCTGCGTCATCGTAAATCCGCGATGCATCACCATGGCTGTTCCTCTCCTGCGAAATGCCTCGAACTGGAATCACGTCCCGCGCAACCGCCCCTGAATAAAACCATGCTGCTGCAACACAATAGTTTCAAGAATGACGAGGGATGCACGTGATAACGTCAGAACGATCCCCGTGGCATGGGCGTCCCGCGCGCCGCCCATGTCAGCGACGTCGAAGCACGAGAACTTTCGATACCCAGAGATGAGTTATCCCTTCCCTCCGCGCCGGTCAATTAAACAAATCGCTCGCCTATCGCGTGCCCTCGCACTTCTTCACTTGGGCCAGTGTTGCAGGTCTGACTGCTCAAGAAAAACGGCCACGGCAACCCTCGCCGCCGTGGCCCATCCGCTGCCGGTTGCGATCACTAATTCAGAGGAGCTTGCCTCGCTTGTGACTTCGCTCACCCCCTTGCTGCCCGCCGCCCTGCGGCTGACGGCTGTCGCTCTGCGACTGTTCGGGTTGCCGGCCTCCGCCATGCCTGGCTTCGCCTCCCATTTGAGCGACCCCGCTCATGTGGTCTCGATCCTGAATCATGTACTCGCCGCCCAGGCGATCCGCCTTGTTTCTCTCGTCTGCCATGACAAACTCCTTTCGCCACGCCCTTGGCACGCACTGGCGAAAGATATTGTACTGGAGACCGTCTCCGCGCAATGCCAATGTCTGGCCAAAGACGCTGCCTGATTATAGCTCGGCCGGCAGGCGGTCGGCGGCGTATGCGATCAAATTCAGTCCGCGCTTCGGCTTTCGATGCCTCGCTCGCGAGGACTTGCCCGCTGGTAGTGAGCCATGTGTACGGGCGACGACACTCGGAGCAATTGTGCTGCTCGACAAGCCTTGCGAGCGAGAGGGCTAACTAAAGAATTCGGAGTGCTGCGCACGCATTTGGATGATCGACGACAGGGAGTTTTCGATGACCGGCAACGCTACCGGGTCGCGGGGAAATCAGCCTTGCGCCGCGCGTGCCTCCGACGGGAGGCGGTCGCGAACTCCCGGCCAATGGCGCCAGATATCTGTCATCGCCAGCCATTTCTCCGCTTCGTGGTTCACATGTGACAATCGAAAGTAGCAGGCGTACCGAATGTGCGGAGATAGATTCGCGGCAACGGAATGACCGACCAAGTGATGTACAAAAACAACGTCTCCCGCGCGTGGGACCAGCGTCACCGGCGAGGGCAACTCGACCGGCGGCATTCCATTGAACAGCGATTGCGGCCCATGCTCCTGGAAGTGTTTCTGATAGAGGCGATGGGTACCGGGCCAAACGATTAAGTTGCCGGCGGTTTGCGTCTCGCAGTCGTTCAGAAAGACGCCGACGAGACAGGTGAATGTCGCCAGCGTGCCGCTGGGAACGCCGTTGTGGCTCGTGGGCATGCCGTCGAGATGCGGCGCCGGCGGCACATCGTATGGCGACGCCTCGGGGAAGCGCAACGCGATCTGCGCCCAGGTTGCGGGAGGGACATTTCCGACCCCAAGAAGAGACTCTGCAAGGGAAAAGACAGCCGAGCTATTGAACAGATCGGTAATGCATGGCGAGCCTCGCAGCGCCGGGCAGTACGACGTGGCCGCGAATGTCGGTATGTCATCCGGAGCGAGGCCCCTGCCAAGATCGCTGTTGATCGCTCGAAGGGCTGCTGACAGAAGCTCCGGCGGAATGACTCCTTTCAGATGCAGGAAGCCTTGTTTGAACAGATAGTCAATTTGCGTTGTCGTCAGTTGCATCGGGTGTGCACAATCTGCGGGCGCATTGTTATCTGATTGTGGTGCGGGCTTCCAGCCTGCACTCTTTACGGAGCAGTATCGTAGGGTCCGCTCGGCGGCGCGGATGACGCATCTTTGCAATCGGCTTGCCTCGCCGCCGTGCGGACCATCGGCGCGAGCACTCGCAAACTTCACTCTATCGCCGTCGCGCCGATCCATTCGAACTCGGGCGGCTTCACTACACGACCGTCGCAACCGCAGCACCAGTCTCGCTCGTACATCCCCCTCTTCATCAATCGCCGAAATGTGGAATACGGCCAGGCGTGCGGACAACTCGCCACATCATGCTTCACCGGATTGTAATGCACGTAGTCGAGATGATTATTGAAATCCTCCTGGTCGCGGATCGCATGTTCCCAAAACCGGCGTTGCCAGACGCCACGACGGCGATTCTTCCGCCGTGAATTTGAGACGGCTCCCTCCCGCCCTCCCACCCGCAGCCACCGCTCCGTGAAGCTTTTCTTCAGCACCGCGAATCGCGTTGAGAAATCGGCATCTCCCTCCGGCAACGTCCAGATTGCGTGAAGATGATCCGGCAACAACACCATCGCCTCGATCACAAATGGGTGCTTCCGACGGCACGCGGTGATGCATTCCCGCAACAATTCCCGCGCACCCGAATCACAAAGAAACGGCGCGCGTTGGTAAGTAACGAGCGTAAAGAAAAATGTTCCCCCGGGAACGTATGCCCGACGATATTCCGGCATCTGCGCATCATATCCAGTGCGCGCACCGGGGAAAGGTCCGCAGAAGAGCCAACCATGCCCACTCGCGTCGACAGACGTCCCCCGCGGCTCTTCAGCGGACCCTACCGCGCTCCCTCGCGCAGTTTCGGATCGCGTAGGGTCCGCTCGGCGGCGCGAACGATGCTTCTTTTGCGAATGGCTCGCCTCGCCGCCGTGCGGACCAATCGGCTAACTCAAATCAGGGAAAGGTCCGCAGAAGAGCCTTTGACGCCCACGCGCGTCGAAAACGTTTTCCCGCGGCTCTTCAGCGGACCCTACCGCGCTCCCTCGCGCAGTTTCGGATTGCGTAGGGTCCGCTCGGCGGCGCGAATGATGCTTCTTTTGCGAATGGCTCGCCTCGCCGCCGTGCGGACCACTCGGCGCGGCGGTATTCCAACTCGATGGAAGCCCATCGCGCCCTTCCACGTGCCTCCATAAATTCAGGTCCGTGCCGTTCTCCGTCTCAATGAGGACCGAGCTAGATCGATCCGTTATCTAGACGGCAGCGTGGGCGCATTTCCCGGGGGGAAGAAGCGATCTGCGTTTGCACGGCTGAATTGCAGGCTGGAAGCCCGCACCACATTGTGTTGCCCGGGAAATTCGGCCACGCCCTTCGAAAGCGCGGACCCTCCAAATGTGTCGTCACGCCGATCACCGCACGTTACACTCTCCCCGTGCTCTCGCGCATCCACTCCTTCATTCTCAACGGCATCGACGCGTTGCTCTGCGAAGTCGAGGTGGACGTCAGCCAGAGGGGACTTGAGAAAACGACGATTGTCGGCCTGGCCCAGACGGCGGTGAAGGAAAGCATCGAACGCGTTCGGCGCGCGATCATCAATGGCGGCTATCCGTTCCCTCAGCACGCCCTGCTCGTCAACCTGGCGCCGGCGGATGTGAAGAAAGAGGCGCCGGCGCTCGATCTGCCGATCGCGATCGGCGTGCTGCGGGCGAGCAATTCGATTGTGGGCGATCGGCATCGGGAGTTTCTCATTGCCGGCGAACTGGCGCTGGATGGCCGGGTGCGGAAGATCAAAGGGGCGCTGTCGCTGGCGCTGCTCGCCAAGGAGAAGAAGTTTCGGGGCGTAATTCTGCCGGAAGACAACGGCCGTGAAGCGGCGGTCGTCGAGGGAATCGAAGTGTATCCCGTCAGCACCCTCGCGCAGGCAGTGGCGTTTCTGAACGAGCAACTGCAGTTGGAACCGTTTGAACTGGACGGGGAAGTGTATCGCGCGTTGGCCGTCGCCCCGTCGCTCGATTTTGGCGAAGTGCGCGGGCAGGAAGCGGTGAAACGCGCGATTACCATCGCGTGCGCGGGATCACACAACATTTTGATGGTCGGGCCGCCGGGCACCGGAAAGACGATGCTTGCGGCAAGGATTCCCGGCATTCTTCCGCCGTTGTCGCGGACCGAATCGCTGGAGACGACGCGCATTTATTCCGCAATGGGACTGCTGCCCGACGGGATCGCATTGATGGACGAAAGGCCGGTTCGGACGCCCCACCATTCCGCGACCGCGCAAGCACTTGTCGGCGGCGGCACGATCCCCCGGCCGGGCGAGGTGTCGCTGGCGCATCATGGCATCTTGTTTCTCGATGAGCTTCCCGAATTCAGCCGGCATGTGCTGGAGACGCTGCGCCAGCCGCTCGAGGGAGGCGAAGTGACCGTGGCGCGGGTGCATGGGTCGGTGAAGTTTCCCGCCAAGTTCATGCTGGTTGCGGCGATGAACCCGACGCACAGCGGGTATGCGGCCGAGGGAACCACGCGCGGGCGGGACAAATATCTGGCGAAGCTCAGCGGGCCGTTGCTGGACCGCATCGACATTCACGTGGAGGTGCCGGCGGTTCCGTACCGCGAGCTGACCGGGCGTCATGCAGGGACGACCAGCGGAGCGATGCGGGAGCAGGTGCTGCGGGCGCGGGCGGCGCAGAACGAGCGGTTCAAGGGCCAGTCATCGAACGCCAGGATGGACAGCAAACAGCTTCGAACGTATTGCGATTTAACGGATTCTTGCCTGCTCCTCATGAAGCAGGCGATGGATGAAATGGGGCTGAGCGCCCGTGCCTACGACAAAGTTCGGCGCGTGGCGCGGACGATCGCGGACATGGACGGGAGCGACCCGATCGGGGAAACGCATCTTGCCGAGGCGGTGCAATATCGGCTGCTGGATCGAAAGTTCTAGGTCGAGCGCCCCTGCGGTGGCGGCTGCGAGCGTCGGGGAGCCGAAGGTGCTGCCCGGCATGGCGCATCTTTAAGCTGATTCTGCTTTCGCGTTCGTCATTCCCGGGTCACCGATGGCCCGCTCGGCAGCACCGCTGCGAGCCGGTTCACCTCATAGAGGAGCGCTGCTTTTCCACGAAGTCCGATGAGCTGCAAGTCGCTGCCGACCTTGATGAGCGCTTTGCGGAGCAGCACGAGCCGCGCGAAGGCGCTGGTGGTCGCTTCCTTGGCCTTTCCGAGATCGATGACGATCAGCCGTGCGCGCAGCTTTTTCAGAGCCTCACGGTAGATTCGCTCGGCGTCCTGGTGGGAAAAACGTTCGGCCTGGAAAATGAATTTTCTCTGAGTTTCGATCATTGGCGCCTCCTGGCGCTTACGACGTTTGCGTCCGTCCATGTACCGCCAACTCTACCATTACTTTCGTTGCGAGCGTCCCGCTCAGCATAGATCGTTGCCGTCGCAACCGAATGGCTGTGCGAGAGTGGAGTATCTGTGCCGATGATGCGCTGCGTGCGGGATGGCGGTCGGGCGGTGTTTGTGAATCTGGGGAAACAGATTCCGTCGCGCCGTCAGCTGGCTTTGGCTGAACGCCTGGCGACGCGTTTGCCCCAGAGATTTCCCAGTGGATGGAAAATCGCGCCGCCCATGTTAGGGAGGCTCAGCTCCGGCCAGGGAATTGGCTCGCTGCCGGGGAAGGGCCGGCGGACGATCGCGCCGAGAAGCCGGAATGGGGCGCCCAGCCGCATGAGGAAGCTGGTCCGCGCATGGTCCGCCTTGGCTCGGAAGAGCAGCGCGGTGATGTCGTCGGCAGCCAGCCCGAGATCGCCTGTTCGGGCGATGATTGCGGCAAGCAGCGACGCGATGAACGTTTGCGGGTGAGAGACATTGAGTGACTGAACGATCTCCAGCAATCCGGCCGTTCCAAGCAATTCGCCGGTGGGGAAGCGGGCTTCGATCAGCGAATCGGTATAGCAGAGCACCATGTCCCCTTTGCGAAGTCCCACTTCAAACTCGGTGTAATCGAAGATGTCCTCAATGCCCAGCGGCAGATCGCTTGGCACGGAGCCGTCGGTGCGGGCGCGCTGCAGAAAATCCCATCGCCGGGTCGCGGCGATGTACATCATCGGCGGCGGATGCCCGGCATTGCAGAGCGACAGATGGTTGTTGCTGGCGAAGAAAGTCGTCACCACCGCGGTGGCGAAGACGCCGCTCTTGGAGAGCATGGTGAATTGGTTGTTCATCAGGCGAACGAAGCGAGTCTGGTCGAGTTGATTGACATAGCGTCGCATCAGTCCGCGCAACACCACCGCAAGCTCGCCGACGGTGGTCCCGTGTCCCGCGACATCGGCAACCAGAAGTCGCGTGATGCGGCCCGTGGCACAGGAAGAAACGTAGTAGACATCCCCGCCGCCCGCCGCGTCTCCATAAGGCTTGGAGAAGACCCACGCGTCCAGCCCCGCCATGGTGACAGCGCTGTCGACGGGCTGGTTGCCGCCCCAGACTTCCATGCATTGCATCAACTGTGGGTCTGCCTCAGCCATTGAGCACGATCCGCTTCTTTACCGGCGGCAGGCACGTGGAGTCGTCGCATGCCTGGTAGGAAACCGTCAAATTCGGGAGCGCGCCCGATCGAAGCTCGCCCGCGAATTGCACGCCGATCACGAGCCGCCCGCTGTATACCAACAGGGGCTTGTCCGTGAACTCGAAGGTACGTTCCTCCCCCGGCGGATATTTGATCGATGCTTGCGCCTCCCTCGACAGTGACGGTCGTGGCCACCAGCGGCACCGGGCCCGAGACGTCGTGAGCATTGAGATGCCAGCCGGGCCGGATCATCAGTTCCACGTCCAGTCCGAATCCGCTGGTCTGCGTTACGCCGATGTGAACGACATCCTCCGCGACGGCCTGCGGCGAAGCAGGACGGTTTGCCGGATCAGTATCCGCGGACGCTGCCACGGCGATGGGCCCGAACTCGTCGACGAATCTCATCGCGGCGTTGATCATCGTGCTCATGCCCTCGCCCTGCGCGTTCATCGCCTCGGCAAAAGCGATAAGCGTCTGCCGCGCGGAATCACTTCGACCGGTGGCGAGAAGAACCAGCGCGGCGACGCTGTTGCCGCTGGAAATCGGGCTGTCTGCACCGGTTTTCTGGCGGACGAGCAATTCTGTGGCCGAAGCGTCGGTGAAAAAGAAACCACCAACCGAATCCGGATCGCCAAAGCGATCAATCATTTGGCCAATGATGCGATTGGCGGCGATGCGCCAGTCGGTTCCTCCAAGGGCGAGCAGTGCCTGGGCGAGGAAGGCATAGTCGTCGAGAAAGCCTGCGATCGGCGGACAAGTCGCCGGGGACGCGGTCGCAACACCGCCGCTGGTTCGGGCAAGGCCGCCATCGGCGCTGGCGTGCCGATGCAGCAGAAAGGTCGCGGCGCGCTCCGCGGCAGCAGTGTATTCCGGTTGCCCGAGAACCTGGCCGCCGTGCGCCAGAGCCCTGATCATCAAGGCGTTCCAACTGGTGAGAATCTTGGTGTCGAGGAGCGGTTGCTTGCGAGAGGCGCGAGCGCCCAGCAACGCGCTGCGCACTGCGCCAACTGCGCGGAAAGCGCTTCGGCGTCCAGCTTCAGCTCGGACGCGACTGCTTCCGGCGGCCGCGGCAGAAAGAGGATATTTTTGTCCGGTGTGCCGTTGCCGTGATGCGGATCGGCGAAATTCGGACCGTCGTCCAGCCCGTAGACTTTGCAGAAGAGATTTCGTTGAATCCCCCCGCCACTGGTACCCGGCGCTTCTCGAAGAACCTCGAGCACTTCATCGCGCGTCCAGAGATACGATGCTCCTTCCATCGCATCGACTTCCGCGTCGAACGCGGTGTAAAACGCGCCGTCGGGCGAGGTCATCTCACGCAACACAAAATCGAAAATTCCCCGCGCCACGCTGGCCCATCGAACATCGCGCGTCTGCCGGAAGGCTTCGACATAACACCATGCGAGCATGGCGTTGTCGTACAGCATGATCTCAAAATGCGGCACGAGCCATTGGGCGTCGGTCGAATAGCGGTGGAATCCGCCGCCGAGATGATCGTGAATGCCGCCGCGGTCGAGGGCGTCCAGCGTGCGGAGAACCATTGCCCGCACTTTGTCGCGCGCGGCGACGATTTTCGTTCCGGCGCGCTATATGCGAGCAGCAATTCGAGGAGTGTCTGCCTGGGAAATTTCGGAGCGCCTCCGAAGCCGCCATGTTTCGGGTCGTAATCGGAGATGGAACGGTCAATCAAAGCGCCGATGAAGTTGTCATCGATCGACATTGCCCGATCGGGGAGCATCGGCGCCGCAAGCCGGCGCAGCGTGCCGACGAGCTGGTCGCCGGTGGCATTGATGTCCGCCGGGCGCGTCTGCCAGGCGTTATCGAGCGCCGCCAGCAGCGTGGGAAATCCGGGCCGACCGTATTGATCGGTCGGAGGGAAATACGTGCCGCCATAAAACGGACGCAGATCGGGCGTCAGAAAGACGCTCATCGGCCAGCCGCCCTGACGCGTCAGAAGCTGCACCGCGGTCATGTAGAGCTGATCGACGTCGGGGCGTTCCTCACGATCGACCTTGATGCTGATGAACCGCTGATTCATCTCGGCGGCGATTTGCGGGCTCTCGAAGCACTGCCGCTCCATGACGTGGCACCAGTAGCACGTGCTGTAGCCGACGGAGAGAAAGATGGGCCGGCGAAGTCGTTGCGCCGCCTCGAAGGCTTCGGAGCCCCACGCGTACCAGTCCACCGGATTGTACTGGTGCTGGCGCAGGTACGGAGAGGACTCGGCTGAAAGACGATTGGCCCGCTGATTTGCGTCGCTCATGTTCAATTGATCGCTTCGTTGACAGATCCCGGAGGCGCCCCGTGTTGCAGATTCGCGCCGCTCCAAAGCCGCCGGCTCCGCCGGCGGGAATTTTGCTGTTTCGCCCGGCAACGCGCGGAAAGCGGAGTCAATCCCGCCGGCAGAGCCGGCGGCTTTGGGGCCTCGGCGGTCGGAGTTCACGAAACCGGTTGGGGCTGCCGGCGCGACTGCAGGGCTTTTCGGACTTCCGCGATGAGCTGATTCACTTTGAATGGCTTGAACAGGACCGCCTGCAACCCTTCCTGGCTGGCGCGGACGATGGAGTGATTGGGATCATAGCCGAACCCGGTCATGAGAATGACCGGCGTGGTCCGGTGATGACGCCGCACGGTTGCGAATACTTCGTACCCGGTCTTGTCGGGCATTTTAATATCGCTGAGCACCAGCTCGTATTCGTTTTTCTCCAGCAGCGCGATCGCCTCACTGCCGTTGGCCGCCACCGTGACATTGACGTGGTACTTGCGGAGCACGTCGCTGATGGTCAGCCGGATGTTCGGCTCGTCGTCGGCGACCAGCACGCTTGCGCCGGCCAGCAATGGATCGGCTTCGTCCTTGACGTTGGAAGCGCCGAGCACCGCGGTGTTGGGGCCCTCGGCGGTCTGCTTGAGAAAGTTGCGAATCGTCCCGACGTTGTCCAGGATCTGCTGAAGCTTGCCGCGCAGGTCGTCCTGCCCGATGTAATCGCCCATCAGGGCGCTGGCGTCGGAACCGATGTCGTTCAACGGACCGGCGATTTCCGCGCACACGTCGTCGGCGACCTTGTGACTCGTCTGCACGCGCTCGACGATCATCAGGTCGAGAATGTTCAGCGCAATCGCGACGTAGCGGCCGAAGATTTCGGCAAACTGCCGGTCGTCTTCGTTGAACGCGGCCCGCTGGCGGCTTTCGATATTGAATATCCCGATCACGCGGTCGTGCAGGTGCAGGGGAACGGTCAGGCTGCTCTTGGCCTGATCGAGCCCGGTGACGTAACGCGGGTCGCGCTCCACGTCGGGGCAGATGTAGCTTCGCCCGGTCGCGGAGACGTAGCCGCTGATTCCATTCCCCTCGCCTTCGGCAAAAAGATCGATGTTGAGCGCGTCGTTCGGCAGGCCGGCACTGATGACCAGTTCCAGTTTCTTGCTGCGCCGATCGAGAAGGCGGATCACGAAATGATCGAAGTGCATCAGATCGCGGGTGTAACTGATGATTTTGTCTTCCAGCAGTTTGAGACGATCGCCGACGCTCATCTTGCTCAGGGCTTCACCTTCGAGCTTCACGAGCTCGCGACCGGCCTTGTCGATCGCGTCGATCTTCTGCTGCAGGCGGCGCGTCCCCGTGGCGTCCCAGACGACTGAAACCACCTGCACCACCTGCCCAGCAGGGTTGATTACCGGCGAGGCGATCATCTCCATGAACTGCTGATCTTCGATATTGAGTGCGTAACGTTTTGAGCGGTTGAAGGCGGCGGGAGTGTCGGCGGTTTGCGGGGAGACCTGTCTGCTGAAAAGTTCAAATGCCTCCTGGCACGTGCGGCGGATTTTTTCGTGGACCCGCGCGGGCCACGCCGCCATCTTCTTGTTCATCCAGTTGCAGCGTCCCTCGCCGTCAACGATGCAGACCCCTTCGCCGATGGTGTTCAGCACGAGGTTCGCCTGCTGGGATACCAGGGCGCGCTCGAGGGGAAGAAAATCGTCGGAGTCCGAGAAGACGGCACTGAAATGATCGTGACGAAGCAATTCAATCGCTTCGTCCATGGTGGACGCCTGGACAACGTCGCACGCATCGCAAAGGCATCGTACAGCCTCCGCGTTGCCCTTTGATTGGCCGGAAAGAACGAGAACTTTTATCCGGTTGCGATCCAACAATAAATCCACGGTCAAACTGGCGCACACACGATGGTAAGTGGCGCGGGATGCCGCCGTCAATATGAATCACGAGTTTCTGACAAAATGGGTGTGACCATTTTTTTGGGAGGTCATGCGGCCTTTCGAGATTCCCGCTCCCAGTAAAGGTCCCATTGGCCGCTTTCTCGCAGGGCCAGCAGGTTCATCATCGCTGCGGCGTTGTCACGGTCCCACTTCATGCCCGGCCGCTTGATCCGCAATGTCAGCGTTTTGCACGTCGCTTCGGTGGGACCTGATCCGATGTCCCATCCTTCACCCAGCGCCCGTCCATAGTTGAGCATCTCGCGACGTTCCTCAATGTAATTCTGCAGACCACGCAGGCTTTGCTTCTTTGCCGGTGAACGAACTTTCTTCTCCAGGGCCGTGATTGCTTCCAGCATGGCGGGGATGGCGGATTGCTTGGCCTCGGTCAGTCGATCATGGGCCCAGTCGCGGGCGGCTTCTCCTTCGCCCAGGCAAAGCCGCGCGGTGGCATGCACATGCTCGGCCAAGTGGTAAAAGTCGAGAAGGATCGCCTGCAAACAGAGCAACGCCAGGCAGACCTGCCGGTATATCCAGACCGCTCCGTCGAAGAGGCAGATGGTCTGGTCCGCCCGTTCAAAACCGATCTGCTTGGAATAGCTTGTCAGCAGCGGGGCAAAATCCTTGCTGAGCTTCTCAGTGGCAAACGCGTGGCGGTGGGTCTTGTCCTGATCGTAGAAGATGCCGATTTTCATCTCTTTGAAGCCCTCGTCAGTGCCAGGTTTTGCCGGCGGCAATGGCTTGGTGTTGTCCACCCCCGCCTTGCCCCTTTGCTGGCGGCGAGTGATGTGCTGCTGACGGCGCTTGTCCTTCTCCGCCTGCGTGACCGTTGGAGCCATCACCCCGTCGACGCCTCCGTAAATTCGGCTGCGCCCATCGGGCAGTTTCGCATCATCCGCCGACCACGCCGCGGGCAACTTGCTCTCGTCGCGAGCCTTGCGCACCTCTTTGCCTTCCGCTTCGGTGATCTGACGCAGCCGCTCGCGGCTTACTGACAATCCAACGACTCGTACCAGGTCCCGGCATGATTGCTCAAAATCCTGCCCGATGGCCAGCAAACAGCACAGCTCTCGGGCACCCGGTGTCACATTGGACTTCTCAACACCCACCAACGCATCAGCCGGATACGTTCCGCCCGCTTCACCGCTCCAAAAATATTTGCGCTGCAGCCGCACTTCACCCCCGGCGGTGAGCACGTCCAGCCCGTGAGTTCCCTTGTTCTGCGCCTTGGCATGGCCCGGAGGGGGAAAAAGCCGCCGGTTTGGCGGCATCCAACTTCGCCTGCAAAATTCGCTCAAACGCCTGGGCAGTGAGCTTCTGAAAGACTTCGCGCACTTCCCATTCGCTTGCCGCGATCCACGCCCCGTCCGGAGCGCGCTGCACGGCGTCCATTGCCTGATCAAGAGATTGGTGGAATTGGTCCGTCAGTTCGCGCTTCAGCGCTTCGCGGTCCATAGCGGCCTCCATGCCAAAAAGGGCGGAGCCAATGGAATTGTACCCTCTCCCAAAAAAATGGTCACACCCGACAAAATTGCCGCGCTGAACGCGGCAAATGCACACGCCCAGATCGGCCGTTTCACGATGCGGCGCCATGCAGCACCTGCTCAACGTTTTGTGCTGACAGTGCATTATAGACCGCGCGCGCGGCCGATTCAGCATCCGGCGCTTCGCCCGCCGCGCGCAATACAGGCAGGCTGCCGCCCCGGGCGCCCACTGCGGCAAGGAGTCGAATCGCGCCGTTGTTCACGCTGGCATGCGCGCCGATCGGAGACATGCAATCTCCGCGAAGATGGCGAACCAGTGCCCGCTCCGCCAGGGCGCACTGCTGTGTGTTCACATCATTCAGTGCGGCAAGCAGTTGGCGCGTCGGCTGGTCGTCGCGACGGCATTGGATCGCCA
Organism: uncultured Phycisphaerales bacterium; assembly: GCA_963758525.1. Lineage (GTDB taxonomy): Bacteria > Planctomycetota > Phycisphaerae > Tepidisphaerales > Tepidisphaeraceae > JBBSDP01. Next base: position 71,737 of record CAVWVQ010000005.1, on the reverse strand, counting down.
GAGCACCCTGCCCGGGCGCCGGAAGCATGACCGCCTCGTTTAGCGGTGTCATGATCGCGCTATCGAACAACGAGGCCCGTTTCACCCCCGCCATGGCCAAAATGATCGCGTCGAAGAGTCCGTCGCGGAGCTTGCGCACCCGGGTGTCGATGTTGCCGCGAATCGGCTCGATGATCAGGTCGGGGCGACAGGCGAGCAACTGACATCTTCGCCGCAGGCTGCCGGTTCCGATGCGCGCGCCCTGGCGGAGATCGCCGATGGAGCATCCCGTCTGAGTCACGAGAATATCGCGGGCATCTTCCCGCGCGGGCACTGCCGCGATCACCAGCTCCCGCTGATCGACCAGCGGCTCGGTGACAGGCACGTCCTTATAACTGTGGACCGCAAGATCGATCTGGCCGTGCAGAAGAGCCAGTTCGAGTTCCTTGGTGAACAAACCCTTTCCGCCAACTTCGTGCAGCGGACGGTCGGAGATCGCGTCGCCCGACGTGACGTAAATGATTTCCTCGACGCCCACGGTCGGATGAAACTGCTCGATCATTCTCGCAACCAGCGCGCTTTGGGTGCGCGCAAGCAAACTGCCGCGCGTGCCGAGACGCAGGACCATTTGAGGCGGGCTCGTCATACCTACAATCGCAGTGTACGGCTGATCTGAACCAGCGAGAAGGAGCAGGCTGATGTCGCAACGGGTGTTTGTAACCGGAGGAAGCGGCTTCGTCGGTTCGGCCGTGCTGGAGGAACTGACCAAACGCCAGTTTCACATCAACGCGCTGTGCGCAGCAGCGATGCGATTGCTCCGCGCCCCAACCTTCGGCTGATCAGCGGCGATCTTCTGGACGCAAAGGCCCTAGACACCGGCATGCAGGATTGCCAGACGGTCATCCACCTCGTCGGAATCATCATGGAGAAGCCATCGGAGGGAATTACGTTCCAACGCATCCATGTTGACGGAACACGAGCCGTGGTGGACGCGGCCGCCAGAAACGGGATCGGCCGCTTCGTTCAGATGTCTGCCCTTGGCGCGCGCTCGGGCGCTGCAAGCGAATATCACCGTACCAAGTTCGCCGCCGAGCAATACGTTCAACAGAGCGGGCTGGAGTGGACCATCCTCCAGCCATCGTTGATCCACGGTGCTCGCGGAGCGTTCATGCGGCAGGAGGCGATGTGGGCGCGCAAGCGCGCCCGGCGCCGGTCTTCTTCATGCCCGTGATGCCCTACTTCGGCGCAGGCCCATTGGGCCGCGGGGGAGCGGGAAAACTGCAGCCCGTCTTTGTCGAAGACGTCGCGCGGGCCTTCGTCGACTGCCTGGAAAATCGAAAAACCATCGGCCATTCCTATCCGCTGGGCGGCAGCGAACGACTGACGTGGCCGGCGTTGCACGAAGCGGTCGCCCTGCGCGTCGTCAGGAAGCACCGGCTGGTGGTCCCGATTCCGGTCTGGAAAGCGAAGCTTCTCTGCGCCGCGGGAATCGCGCCATTGTTGGGATTCAATCGCGACCAGGTTTTGATGAGCCAGGAGGACAACACCTGCGATCTGAGCAAGTTTGTGTCCGATTTTGGCTGGGAGCCCCGGTCGTTTTCTGAAACTCTGGATCGATACGCCCGGGAGCTGTAGGTTACGCCTGGGCTTCTTTCCCAGGCCGGTCGTGATCGAGCGTGAACTGGACGGCGTAGCGCATCAGCTCATTGCCGTTTTTCAGCTTTAATTTCTCCTTGATGCGCTCGCGATGCGCCTCAACCGTTTTGGCGCTGAGGAAGAGCCGCTCGGCGATCTCCCGCGTGCTTTGGGCGCGGCCCAGCAATGTCAGCACCTCCAGCTCGCGGTCGGTCAAATCCGCCATCGGATGAACGCGCGTCGTGCTTTGCGGGTTGAGCACCAGATGATCGACCAGACGCGTTGCCATCTTCTCGCTGACGTAGACGTGTCCCTCCAGCACGCGCCGCACCGCGGTGATCACCGTCTTGGGCACCTCCTGCTTCATCACATATCCACGGCCGCCCGCCTTGAGGACGCGCACCGCGTACATCGTCTCGTCATACATCGAAAGCGCCAGTGACGGAAGCTTCGGATGCGCGGCGCCGATGTCCTTAATCAACTCAACCCCGTTGCGGTCGCCCAGCGAGATATCGACGATCACAAGGTCCGGATGCGACGTGAGTATCACCTCCATCGCCTCGGCGGCGCTGGACGCCTCGCCGCACACCCAGAGGTCGGCCGTCGCATTGATCAGCGCAGCCAAGCCCTGTCGGATGATCGGATGATCATCAATTAGCAATATGCGTGATTTCTTTTCCAATACCCCCGAATGAGCTGTATTCACGACAATTGACTCCCGAATGCGACTACGCCCCGATCGAAGGCTCAGTAATGTGGCAGGTGCATCGAATGATCGTCCCGCCGGTATCGCCCAGCCGCTCTGCGGACAGATCAGCCCCCACCATCCTTGCACGATACGCCATCGTTCGCAAGCCGAGTCCGGGGTGCGTAATAGTCTTGCGCGACAGCCCTGACCCATTATCGGCTACATTCAGCAGTAAAACATTACCCCTTGTGCTGGCGCTGATCCGTACGCGCTTGGCTCTGCCGTGCTTTACGGCGTTGCTCACCGCTTCCTGGACGATGCGATACAAGTGCACCGAGCGTTTGGGGTCCAGCAGAATCTCGTCCCCGTCGTAGTCCCATTCGCAGTCGATTCCGAACAACACGCGGGCGATTCCACTAAGCTCTTCCATCGCGGCGACGAATCCCTCGTGTTCGAGAGTGAGGGGCGAAAGGCTGCGCGCAGCTCGCGCGTCTGGCGGACCGCCTCGCTCGCCAGCCCGGTGACCCGCTCGAAATCCGCCGCGGTCGGCGCGTTGCCCGCTGCAGCTTGCTGTGCCAGCGATTCGCTGAGCAGCGAAATGCCGGTCAGTTGCTGGCCGAGCCCATCGTGCAGGTCGTGCCCGATGCGCTGCCGTTCGGCGTCGCCGACCTCCAGGATTTGCCGTTGCAACTGCCGCACATCAGCGTCTTTGCGGCGAGCGCGCGCCCGCGCCACGTCCAACGCCCAGCCGATCAGGTTTACCGCCAGCCCCTCGGCCGCCAACAGCCCCGAGTCCGCGGGGCTCAGGCCAAACGTCAACCCGCCATATTTGCGGAGCGCGGTGGCGCCCAGATAGGCCAATAACGTTCCCAGCAGACCCGACAGGATGCCCCCGTACGCGCTGCACGCAACAATGGCAAGAAAGAGAATCAATAGCCGGACATCCTGAAACAGCTCGGCCGGGCGCGGGACGGCGGCTACGCCCACGACCAGCGACAGCAGCACACAGGTCAATGCGAAAATGATGCGTGCCGCCGGCGTACGTGCCGCGCTGGCGGGCGCATCCGCCGTCGTAACCGCCATCCGCTCGCCGAGCGTGCGACGCGCGGAAACCGGCTCCGCGTCCGCGCGATTGGCGGCGGAGCTATGGAGAGTCAGGCGCATCGTCGATCACCTAAAGGGCCTTTGGCGCGCAAAGCGGCGTCCCAGTCGCCCCGCTGCCGTATAATCGGTCGCGCAAGCGCGGAAAGGAAATACGCATGCCGGATGTCATACTCGTTGACGAATCGGACCGGTTTCTTGGCGTCGAGTCGAAGCTCTCGGCTCATCAGAACGGAGGGAAGCTTCATCGCGCGTTTTCGGTCTTCATCATGAATGCTGGCGGGGGGATGCTGCTGCAACGCCGCAGCCACGCGAAATATCATTTCGGAGGCTTGTGGACCAACGCGTGCTGCAGCCACCCCCGCCGCGGGGAAAACGTGGTCGCCGCAGCCCGACAAAGGCTTTTGGAGGAATTCGGCTTTACCTCCGACCTGCGGGAGATTTTCAGTTTCACCTACCGCGCCGAGGATCCCTTCAGCGGACTGGCCGAGTACGAATTTGACCATGTTTTGATCGGCCGATTCGACGGCGTTCCCCGTCCCGACCCGGGCGAAATCGAGGCTTGGCGATGGGTCGCTCGCGATCCGCTGATGCATGAAATTTCCAACTCCCCCGACCTTTTCACACCCTGGTTCCGTCTGGCCGCCGCCCGCGTTTACGAAGCCGCCGAAATCTCTCGCTGTTAAAGAGCTCTAAGCGAAGCGCCCTTCCATTTCCCCCTTCACCGGAGCAGCCGAAAGGGGACAGCCTGCCCGAAATTCCAATTGACGTCGGACATGACCCGTTCGGTTCCAGGGTCATTTGGAAGAATACTCAAGCGTATGCTTCAACCACGCATCGCGAGCCTTCTGGTTCGCGTCATCGGCAGCCGGATCCAACGCCAGCATCAGTCCGTTTGGAAGCTTGACGACGCCGGTCTGCATGAGGCTCTTCTGATTCAACATTTCAAATGCCCTGACCTGCTCGCGCAAGAGTTTGTCCTCCGCGAGCGTCCAGGGATGTTTCTCGATGTAATTCTTCAACGCGATGCAGAGATTCTCTTCGATTTTCTCATCCGGCACTGTCTCCGGCAACTTGATCGAGGGATATTTTGCGCGATGCGCGGCGATCTCCGCGAGGAACATTGAGCCGACCGCTTTTCGACTGGTGACAACCGTCATAGCTGCGTATTTGTCCAGGTACGCGGCACAAAACAGCCACAGCCCCCACCGCCGCGCCATCGGAGTTCCGTAATAGATACCGGCGAGGTTCCCGTTGAAATCGATCAATCTCTGCAGTTGAAGGTTCTGGGCGGCCGTCAGGTTGGTGTGAAGCTGGGCCAATGCAATCGCATAGGAATCCGCCTCGCCGACGCACGACCAGATGCTCAAATCGCACAGATCTCCCTTGGAAAATCCATGTTCCGCGGGAGCGGGATTGTCCATGTCGGCCGAGTCCCATTTCAAGGCCTCGGACGCCACCCCGTTGTTGACCGTGATGTTGATGTTCGACTTGGCATCCGGATCAAACGACGCGCGCAGCGATCGGCCCCATACCATCGGACGGAAATTGAATTCCTGATTCTCCTTTGCCTGCCGCCACCACGCCGGCCTGGATTCAGCCAGCACATCGCGCATGTACTTCAGGTCCAGCCTCTGTCGGCCGGTGATCTTGTCTAACTCGTTATTCCGCGGAGAGAATTGCTTTTCAAGCTCCTGCCAATTCCCCTTCATATATTCGTCGACCAGTTGATCGTAAAGACTCATCGGCGTCGAAGCATCCATCACGTCTTCGGCCCGTGACGGCTTGGTGGAAATGCCGGTCCACCAGATCACGGTGCAGAGAATCGCGCACATCACGCGCCGGCTTCTTTTCATAGACGCTCCCATGCACTTGCTTGCACAAGCCCAATCACGCCCAGGATTCGCAAAGACAATACGTGACAGCCGATGGCTTGTCGAACGCCCCATAACGCCCGTTTTCCGTCCGGCGGTGATCTCAATCCGTCCGCCCCGTATTCCGATGATTGATGGAGAAGGTCCTTGCGGGCCGCACTCGCAGGTTCGCCCACGATTTCGGAGATGTAATGCTGCTGACGGAAGAAATCTTTCAATCGATCTTGGGCATCTGCATCGTGAATTGCAGCGATGATGAAGCCGAACGCCGCGAGCATCCCCGTGTGGAGTTCGGGCGGCGCGCGACCATCATCCCTCTCATCGACGGCAAACCGGGGCGCGGCAAAGTCGTGGTCATTCGTGACATGAGTGTGAAGGGCATGGGGATGCTCGACTCAGAGCCGATGCGGCCGCTTGATGAGTTCATCCTCGACCTCTCAAAATTCGTCGGGCGGCCGCTTGGAATCCGCTGCGCGATCGAGCGATGCGAATCGGGCGGCACCGGCGGCACCCAATTCGTCTTGGGCGCCACCTTTGAAGAACTCCTGGAGTCGCCGGAACAACTCGTCCTCGCGCCAGAGCCGATTGCCGTTGCGTTGCCAAACCGGCGCAAGCGCGAACCTGTCCTGGCTCGCGTTCGCAAGCTTCTTCCCCGTCCAACCTGGAACTGGCTCGCTCCCGCGCGACGCACCGCCACGCAGGCCCCGCGCACGTCGCCGCGCTGAGCACCGTCATAACTGCACCCAATCTTTTCGGCGCAATGATCGTGGGGCACGGTTTTCCCCTTCGGTCTGACTTCGCTGAGCCTCACTTGAATCGAGACATGCAGTTTTGATCTTCACGGCGGTCGTGCTCGTCCACGAAGTGCCGCAATTTTTTCAGCACCGCATTCCCCTGAAACCGATGTCGGTCTCGCATGTCGCCAACGAACCACGGCTCGAGTTCATCCATCGCGGCATGGAAATTTTCGCTGCTTGTCCAATTACTGGAGACGCGCTTTAGCTTCTCGATCAGCGGCTGGCCCTCGCTCTTGAACAGCGGCGAGTAATCGACTCCCCTGGAAGCGCCAGCGTATATCTGCTCGATGACTCGTCCCAACTCTTCCAGGATTGCTGTTGGATCATCCGACATGGATGTCCCTTGCGTGCCGTGGGCGTCGTGCCCGGTTGGGAAACAGACGAAATCCGCGCACCGTAAGCCGAAGGTTGAAGCAGGGTCTTATAATGGGCCCGACAAGATTCGAACTTGTGACCTCGTCCTTATCAGGGACGCGCTCTAACCAACTGAGCTACGAGCCCGGCTCAACCTGCCGCCTGCAATCACGCGGAGGGGCGATTTTAGGGGCAACGGCCGGTCTGTCAATTCCGCGCGCACCGGCGAAATCCCCTGCCTTGACACCGCATCGCCTCCCTCCAGAATGACTCGTTCGAGTCTGGAGACAACACCCATGGCAATGTTCAGCGTGATTCTGCTCACCGCCGCGCCGCCCGGGCTTTCGAGCGAAGCCGGCGGGGCGCACGTTAAAATCGACGGCCGCGAGAGCCTCCTGAGGGCGGTTGAGATCTTTCTCAACCGCGACAGCGTCAAGCAGATACAACTGGTCGTCCCGCAACAATCGGCCGAAGAAACCAAACGAAAATTCGGCGCCAACCTCGGCTTATATGGCGTCAAGCTCGTGGCTGGCGGCGCCAAATGGATGGAGCAGATTCAGGCCGCGGGAAAGAACATCGCAGCGGAGTGTACTCACGTCATCCTTCACGACGCGGCACGCCCGGCGGTTCCGTTCACGGATCTGGAAGCCGTCATGGCAGCGGCGGAGGAGAGCGATGCCGTAATGCTTGCCGCGCCGGTTCGCGCGGCGCTGGTCGAGATTGACGAGGGGTTTGCGGGGATGGCCTATCATCTGCCCTCCCGATTCATGCAGGCGCAGACGCCGCAGGTTTTCGCCCGCAAAGTGTTTGACCAGATGGTTCAGAACGCAACCGAGCCGCATGCGTCGCAGATGAAAATTGTGAAAGGCTCGCCGCTGAATGTCCGCGTGGGGTCCGTCGCCGACGCGAGTTTCGTCAAGGCGATGATCGCGCTGCAGCCCAAACCGAAGATGCGCGCGGCTTCGAGTCCGTTTGACGAGGCGCAGTGGTGAGACTGCAGCAGCCGCGGATGTGCATCCGCGGCTCCGCTACCCTGGACCGAGGAATGGTCTAAAACCGCGCGAACGCCTGCGGCGTGGGGCCGTCGCCGGCCCACCACGCTCCGACCGGGTTCGCGATCGCCAGCGTCTGCACGCCCAGCCACGCGGCACATGTCGCCAGCGCATGGCGAGCCTGTTCCGGCGAATCGAAAATCTGTTCGATATTGCGGTGGTTCTTCGGGCTGCGCCACGCCTGAAGCAGCGAGCCGACTGTGTGAATTTTGATGACCTGCAGGCTGAGCGCGATCTCCGATCGCATTACCTCGCCCAAAGGCAGATCAAGCACCGGATTTCTGGACATACAGCACCCCGACACCCGACGCCGCCGCTTGCTCCAACGAATCCCCAAGTCCGCGCAAAAACGCGAGCAGCACACGACGTCAAGATTAATCATCAGGGACGGCAAGCCGATTTGAGGCGGGAGGCCATCCCTGGCCCATTCGTTCATCTCACGACCCGCGGCATCCATACCGAAGGCCGATTGATTCGTCAGACCAGTTGAACCGGTCCGATGGATCGCACTCTAAAAAAACCATCGGCAAAGTCAACGGATTCGTATCACGCGTTTCGCCGGCATCCGAGATCATCACGGAGAGCAATGCAGCGGCGATGTCCGGACCATTCATTCGCAAACCTATTACGTCCATTGCCTTGCAACTGACAAGCCGCTCGGGAAAGCGTTCGCTGCGTTCCCGTTCGCCACCGCGAAAAAATGTTGACGGTTCTTGTTTTTGCCCTTTTTCTCCGGCGATTTCGGCAAAGAAAGAGAAGCCGCGAAGGCGCGAAGCAGCGAAGACAGAAGCGAAGGAACACTGTTTTTGAAGACCGTGGAACCCTCAAGACATGCCTGATCGTCTCCGGCTTTTCTTCTTCGCGGCTGTCTTCGCGCCTTCGCTGCTTCGCGGCTCTTAATTTTTTCCGTGCTGTGCGTTGTGCAGCCACCCGAGCGAGCCTGCCACATGCGATCGTCCATCTTATCCGGTATTCTCCGAGCCGATGAATCCCTCAGCCCTTCTCTACGGCATCGGCGCGATCGGGCCGTTCTCTTCCCGCGTCTTTCTCCCGGCCCTGCTGACGGCGCTGCTGATCCGCTTTGGAGGGCATCTTCCCATCGTCGGGCACTGGGGGCTGCTGCCACACATCCAATCGGCGCCGCCGTGGTTCACCAGCGACCCGGCACTCATCGCGCTGACCATTCTGTCGATTCTGGAAATCCTGGCCCAGAAGAATCCCGAAGCCCGGCAGTTTCTTCATGAGTTTGACGTCTATCTCAAGCCCGGCATCGCCGTCCTCAGCACGCTGGGCGTGCTCAGCGCCACCGATGGCAATTTTCTGCAATCCGCGGTTCATCACGCCAGCGTTGCCGATGTGCTCACGCCGATCATGACTGCCATCGGCGTGCTGCGGGTCGCTGCGGTGCGACGGGAGATCGTCCGGCTGCTCTTCGATCACATCGAAGGCACCCATCTGGACCATCTGATCAGTTGGGCGGAAGACGCCGGGGCGCTGGCGGGAATGCTGTTTGTCGTACTCTTTCCAATCGTCGCGCTGATACTGCTCGCGATTGCGACCGGTTTCCTCTTCATGATTCGCCGGCGCATTGAAGTCGCGGAAGAGCAACGCAAAATTGCCTGCGCTCATTGCGGACAGCTCGTTTATCCGTGCGCCACCGCTTGCCAGGCGTGCAACACGCCGTTGCCATCACCATGTTCCGTCGGGTTTCTCGGCGGCTCCCTGCCCGGCATCGACGACGACCCCGCGTTGCACGCGTATCGCCTGGTTGAAAAACGCCGCTGCCCCGTTTGCGCCGCACGCCTCACGGTTCGGCAGCCCTTTGCGCCATGCCCCGCCTGCGGAACCCGCCCTTTCGCCAAGCCGGGGTTTGCCGACGCTTATATGAATCATGTCGCAGCGCGGCTGCCGCTCGCGCTGCTCGTCTGTTTCATGCTGGGTCTGATTCCGCTGCTGGGCCTGATCATCGGCATCGTCTACTACCGCATCGTGCTCGTGCTTCCCTTTGCGCAATATCTCTCTTTGAAGAGCCGCTTTCTGCTGCGATGGAGCCTGCGGCTGCTGCTGCTGGTTCTCATCTTTTTCCAGATCATCCCCGTGCTCGGCGCGCTGGCCGTCCCGCTTCTCGCATTGCTCAACTTCCTCGCCTACCGCGCCAGCTTCGCCGCGGCGGTGCAGTCGCCAGAGACTCCCATGCATGCTGTCGCAGCCGGCGGCGCAAGTGAATAACTTGCGGGAACGCGTGCTTTCAATCTTCCAGTTGCCCGCGAATCGCTCAAGCGGAACACGAATCTGCACGAATGGGGCACGAATGCGCACGAATAAACGCGAAGAAAAATCTGCTTCGTGAAGATTCGTGTGAATTCGTGTCGATTCGTGTTCTGGATTTGCCGATCGCTCCGGACCGCACGGCAAATTGCGTGAAGCAGTATTTACTGCGGCTTCCGAGTACTGAACATTTTCTGCTGCCGTCGTCGAAGCTCATCCTCGCTCACATCTTCCACATGCGTCGCAAGCCACCAGGTATTCCCGTCGGGATCGACAATTCCAGCCATGCGATCTCCGTAGAACTCGTCGCGCGGCGCATTGATCGATTCCGCGCCGGCGTTCATCGCCCGCTGATATAATTCGTCCACGTTTGGAACGTAGAGATAGAGAGACACCGGCGTGGCTTTCCAATTTCCCCGCGCATCGCTCATCATCAGCATCGAATCACCGACCCGCAGTGAGGCATGCATGATCGCCCCATCGGGAATTCTCGAAACGCTGACCACTTGAGCCCCGAGCGCCTTCTCCAAAAATTCGATCAGCTTCGCTCCCTCTTTGACCATCAAATACGGCGTGATCGTGTGAAAGCCGGGTGGCACCGGTTGAACCGCCATACAAACCTCCTGAGCCGGCAACCATATTCTCCGTTCCGCCAACCGGCAATCGCGAATTTTTCTCTATCGCGCCCGAGCCCATCGCAGCTTCGCCGACCGCGATCGCGGGTTGAGCTTCTGCTCGGGCAGATCCGCAATGACTGGATCGGGACTGATCGCTGAGTAGGCCCCTGCCGCGAGGCCGGCGCGGAACGCGGCTTTCACCCGGCGGTCTTCGCCGCTGTGAAAGCTGATGATCGCCGCGACTCCTTTGGGAGCCAGGCAATCGGGCAGAACGGCAAGAAGCCGATCGAGATTCGCCAGCTCGCGGTTGACGAGAATCCGCAACGCCTGAAACGTTCGGGCAGCCGGGTGAAGCTTCGCGCCGGCGGCGCGCTCGAGCGTAAAGTCGCGCGCTTCGCAGACGATGTCCGTCAGTTGCTGCGTGGTCGTGATGGGCCGATGGCGTCGGTAATCGACGATCAGCCTCGCGATCTCCGGGGCGTCGGTTTCGTCGCCAAGTTCCAAAAACGCCTCGGCCAGCTCGCGTGCGGAAAGACGGTTGATCAACGCCGAAGCCGGTTGTCCGCGTGTCGGGTCCATCCGCATGTCCAATGGCCCCGGCCGACGATACGAAAACCCCCGTTCGGGGTCATCGATCTGCGGACTGGCAACTCCCAGATCGGCCAATATCGCGTCCACCCGGGCGATTCCCGCCTGCGCGAGAACCGTCGGGAGTGCGGCAAAGTTGTTGTGAAACAGCTCGAAGTTGCCGCCGGCATTCTGCAGTTTCGCCCGCGCCAGCGCTATGTTCGCCGGGTCGAAGTCGATCCCGAGGAGTCGCCCGCTCGCGCCAAGCCGCTCCAACAGCGCCGCGGAGTGTCCGCCAAGGCCAAGCGTGCAGTCAACGATCGTCTGGCCCGGTTGCGGATTCAGAATGTGCAGCACGTCGTCAAGCAGGACTGGCACGTGGCGGGTTTCGCGCTTCATGAACGAGAGCCTGCCCGATGTGCGCGGGGAATTACCGCCGCGGGCCGCGGATTAAGCCCGCCGCCGCTGGCGAACGTTGTCGCGGAATCCGACATGCGAGCATTGTAACGGTGACTTCCTGCGTTGCATGAATAAATGCGGAGTTTCGACGCTCTGGCGTCGATCGCATATTGTGGCGCAGGCGTGCAGCCTGCTTCTCAGATCGCAGGCTGCAAGCCCGCACCACAATAAACTGAAAACCCGTCTCGCTCGTTCGGCTTCCGCGGAACGGTCGGCCACGTGCAATTGCCGCGCGAGTCATCCTGGGTTAGCCGCGACGCGCAGCGGAGCGCGTATTCGAACGAGAGACGGCGCAGTTTCACCGCTCGTGCAATCCCGCGAATACGCGCTCCGCTGCGCGTCGCGGCTAACCCAGGATGACTGCGAACCCGCGCGTCTACAATGGGCTTCGCGGAAGACAACACTCGGAGCGAGGATAATGGAAGCAGACGGGTCGGAGGAAAGGGCGGCATCGCCGCTGGTCGAACTGCTCACTCTTGCTGCGCCGACGGTGGCGCAGATGGCGTCGTACACCATCATGCAGTTCGTCGACACGCTGATGCTCTCACGCGTCGGCGCGACCGAAGCCACGGCCGGCGGCAACGCCGGGCTGTTTACGTTTTCAGTGATCAGCCTCGGGGTCGGCGTCCTCTTTGTCGTCAATACGCTGGCGAGCCAGAGCTTCGGCCGGCGCGAGTTTGCCGAGTGCGGCAGATTTCTCTGGCAGGGAATCTGGTTTGCGCTGATTGCGGCGGCGCTGTTTGTTTCACTGATGCCGGTTGCACAGCATGTGTTTCTTTGGATGGGGCACGAGCCGCGGCTGGCGGAGGACGAGGGAATTTATCTGCGGATCGTTCTCGCCGGCTCGGTCTTCAAACTCCTCGGCGTAGCATTCGGCCAATTTCTGCTGGCGACGAATCGGCCGAATCCCGTGCTGCTCTCCACGATCGTCGGGGTAAGTGCCAATGCGCTGGCGGCGTGGATGCTGATCTTCGGCCATGGCGGGCTGCCCCGCTTGGGAATCGCGGGATCGGCCTGGGGGCAGAACGCCGGAGTCGCCGTGGAAACCGGCTTGCTGCTGTTCTCCGTGGCGCACGGCGAGGGACGACGGCTGTATAACGTGCTGGATTTCAAATTGCGGCGACAGCAGATGCTCACGCTGCTGCGGATCGGCATTCCCTCCGGCGTCCAGATTGTGGCCGACGTCCTGGCATGGTCGCTCTTCGGAATGTGGGTGATGGGTCAATTCGGAACCGCGGCCATGACGGCGCAGACGTATATGATGCGCTACATGGTCGTCAGCTTCATGCCGGCCTTTGGCGTGGGGACCGCGGTGACGGCGCTGGTCGGGCGTTACATCGGCCGCGGTGAGCCGGATGTGGCCGCCGCCCGGGCCCGGCTCGGATTCGGACTCACTGCCATCTATATGGTCAGTTGCGGGCTGATCTTCTATTTCGGACGGTATTCCTTTATTCGCCTGTTCGACAGCGATCCGCAAGTGATGCGGATGGGCGCAACGATGCTCGTCTTTGCCGCGGTTTATCAGTTCTTCGATGCCCTCTACATCGTTTACAACGGAGCGCTACGCGGCGCCGGCGACACTTTTGTACCGGCGATTGCGACCGGGGTTCTCTGCTGGGGAATCACCGTGTTCGGCGGATACGTGACGGCGAAGCTCTTCCCTCGATTCGGACCGGCCGGCCCCTGGTCCGTCGCGACGGTCTACGGCGTGATCCTCGGACTGTTCATGTATCGCCGATTTGCCCGAGGCGGATGGCGAAGCATTCACTTGGAGCCGCCCGCGGCGGCCGATACAGTAACGACCTCTCTGACGACCGGTGGCGAAGGCCAGGCAGGCAAGTATGCCGGACTGTGAAGCGCAAGTTTATTTCGTCCAAACACGATGCGCGGCGGCCAACGGTCTGAAGACAGAATAATTGCCGCAAAAACACAAAAAACACAAAAGATACAAAAAGAAATCCGACGCAGAGCAGAAGAGAGCACATGCACCCACCAAGAAGTGGCCCGATGAATTTTTTTGTGTCTTTTGTGCTTTTGTGGCAATTTCTCTTTTCCCTTCTGGAGTTCCCAATGAACGATGACATCAACGCACTATGCGACACGATTCGTGAGACCGGCTTTGCCCTGCATCGCTTTCTGGGGGGTGGGCACCTGGAAAAGGTGTATGAAAATGGCTTGCTGCACCGCCTTGGCAAAATCGGTTTGCGTCCCCTGCCTCAACACCCTCTGGAGGTGCGCGACGAAGACGGAACGGTGCTTGGGGAGTATTTCGCTGATATCTTCGTCGAAGGCCGGCTTATCGTCGAGGTCAAAGCATGCAAGGCGATCACAGATGAACACGTTGCTCAAGTTCTTGGCTACCTGCGAGCGTCGGGCATCGAACATGGGCTGCTGATCAACTTCGGCGCCGGGAGGTATCAGATCCGCAAGTTCATTCTGAACAAATACGATGCGGGGCAGTCACTTGGGGAAGGGTCGACGTTAGACTAGCTCTAGTTGTGTTGTGCGTTTCCGCGGCTGCGTAAGGGGAAAGACGAAGAGATTTGCCACAAAAGACTCAAAAAGAAGATCGGATCGGAAGGGATCAACCGAAAGTGCATGCAACGGGGATTTGATTTTTTTGTGTCTTTTGTGCTTTTTGTGGCAATGACTCTTTGATTTGGTCGCGAGGAGCCGCTGCGCAGATGGACCATCGAAGTTTGCAATCGCTCAAGAACGAGTTACCGAACCGAACGAAGATCATGGCAACGGAAACCCCGCAAAAAAAGAACTACAAGCAGACGCTGAACCTCCCCGAGACACAGTTCCCGATGGAGGCCAAGCTTGTCGCCAATGAGCCGGCGCGGCTGCGCAAATGGCAGGAGATGAATCTCTATGCCAAGGTTCTTTCCGCCCGCGCTGCCGGCGAGAAGTGGGTGCTGCACGACGGTCCTCCTTTTGCCAACGGGGACATTCACATCGGGCACGTGATCAACAAGACGCTGAAGGACGTGATCCTGCGGTTCCGCACGATGCAGGGATACCAGACGCCGTATGTGCCCGGCTGGGACTGTCACGGCCTGCCGATCGAACACAAAATTCAGGAGCAACTCGGCTCGAAGCTGCGCGAAATGAGCGTGCCGGAGATTCGCAAGCATTGCTTCGACTATGCCGAGAAGTTCGTGGCGATTCAGAGCCGGCAGTTTCAGCGATTGGGAATTCTCGGCGACTGGGAGAAGCCCTATCTCACGCTCCGACCCAGTTACGAATCGGCAACGCTCGAGGTCTTTGCAAAGTTCGTCGAAGCGGGTCTGGTCTACAAGAAGCTGAAGCCGGTGCCCTGGTCGGTCCGCAACCAGACGGCGCTGGCCGATGCGGAACTGGAATATCAGGATGTTGAAGACACCAGCATCTTCGTGGAATTTCCGTTGATCGGCTCAGATTTCGGCGAGGGTGCCCATCTGCTGGCCTGGACGACAACCCCCTGGACGCTGCCGGCCAATCTTGCGATCGCAGTGCATCCGGAAGTGACCTATGTCCCCGTCGAGTACGAGGTTCGGGGCGCGACTGAGAGCGACCCCTTTCCCTCCACTGGAGTACCAGGGGAGGGGGTCAGCGAGCCGGCATCTTCCGCTCAGTCGGCGCCGAGACTCCGCGGACAGCAAACCACCCGCCGTGTCGCGATCGTGGCTCTCGACCTGGTCGGCAAGGTCTTCAAGGATAGGCCGCACGTGGTGATGACCGAACGCGCCGTGAAAGGATCAGATCTTGCGGGAATCGAATACTCCCATCCGTTCATCCCGCGAAAGTCGAAAGTCGTCACGGCCGATTACGTCACCACCACCGATGGCACCGGGCTGGTCCACACCGCCCCCGGGCACGGCGAAGATGACTACGAAACGGGCATGCGCAACGGGTTGGACATCTACAGCCCCGTGCTCGCCAGCGGCCGGTTTGATGACACCGTCCCCGAATTCATCCGGGGCAAAACCACCAAAGAGTCGAACCCTCTGATCATCGCCGAGTTGCTAAGGCATGGCTTGCTCTTCGCGGAAGCGAAAATCACTCATAGCTACCCGCACGATTGGCGCAGCAAAACCCCGATCATCTTCCGCGCGACCGAGCAGTGGTTTATCGCGCTCAACGACCCTTACGGCACCGAAGACAAAACGCTTCGGCAGCGCGCGATCGAGGCGTGCGCGAGTTCGGTTGAGTTTGTTCCCGACTCGGGAAAGCACCGCATCACCGGCATGCTGCAGTCGCGGCCGGACTGGTGCATCTCGCGGCAGCGGGCGTGGGGATTGCCAATCCCGGTTTTCTACAACGACCAGGGGCACGCACTGCTCACGCCCGAGTCCGTGCGGGCAGTCTCGCGTCGTTTTGCGGAGAAGGGAAGCGAGGCGTGGTTCAGCGATTCGCCCGCCGAGCTGCTGGGAGCCAGCTTCCGCTATCCGCCGGGCTTTTCCGCGGAATCATTGCGGAAGGAGAAAGACATCTTCGATGTCTGGTTCGAGAGCGGAAGCTCATGGCACGCGGTTTTGCAGGCGCGGCCGGAGCTGAAATTTCCGGCCGATCTCTATCTGGAAGGCTCCGACCAGCACCGCGGCTGGTTTCAGCTTTCGCTGCTGCCGAGCATCGGGGCGACCGGCGCGGCGCCATTCAAGCAAGTGCTGACCCACGGCTTTGCCGTCAAACCCGATGGCAGGAAGGTCAGCAAGAGCGATCCGGAATACGTGACCGCCACGCGGGAAATCGAGCTGCACGGAGCGGACTTGCTACGCCTCTGGTGCTGCAGCATCGACTATCAGGCGGACATTCCGGTCAGCCCGAAGGTGATCGGAGCCTTCGGCGAGAAATATCGCAAGATCCGCAACACCCTCCGGTTTCTGCTGGCGAATCTTTATGACTTCGACCCGCGGGCAGCCGTCGTGGAGATTCCGCAAAACAGTCTAGACGGCTGGGCGCTCTTCGAGCTGGACAAGCTGATCGCCCAGGTGGTCGACGCGTACGATCATTATCAGCTTCATCGCGCCTTCCGGCTCGTCTACGATTTCTGCGCGGTGCAGATCAGCGCGATCTACGGCAACGCGATGAAGGATCGTCTCTATTGCGAAGCCGCCTGGTCCCCATTGCGCCGGCGTTCGCAGACCGTGCTGCACCGCATCGTCATCGCGCTGGCCAAGCTGCTGGCGCCGATGCTGGTTTTCACCGCCGACGAAGTGTGGGAATATATCCGGTGCAAGCCTGACGGAGAGGCGGATGTGCCGAGCGTGCATCTGGCGCTGCTTCCCGAAGGATCAGGCGCGGAGCCATCCGAAGGGCAGCAGCGCGAATGGAAATTGCTGATGGAACTGCGCGACAGCGCGTTGCTTCAACTCGATGCGCTGAAGAAGGAGGCAGGGCTCAACAAAGCGTCCGAGGCGGAAGTGGTCTATTACGTCGATGACGATGCCGTGCGCCAACGCCTGCAGTCGTACGGGTCAGACATGGAAGACCTCGTCGGCGCGGGCTTCCATTCCTTCGCGGAAAAGGGGACGGCGGGGTCGGCTGTTGTTGTAAAAGTGCTGGACCGTCGCGCGCTTTATCCCGCCTGCGCCCGAAGCTGGAAGCGCCGGCCGGACGTCGGCAATGATCCGGAATATCCTGACCTGAGCCTGCGCGACGCGGCAGTTGTCAGGGCGAGCCAGACATGAGCGACAAACCCCTGCAAATTGCCGTGCTGGTTAGCGGCGGCGGGACGACGCTGCAGAACCTGATCGACGTCATCGCCGCCGGGCAGTTGAACGCACAAATCAAGCTCGTCATCGGCTCGCGACCGGATCTTGGCGGATTGAAACGGGCCGCTGCCGCGAAGATCATGAATTTCGTCGTTGACCGTCGGCAGACTGAAGACTGCGCCGACTTCAGCAAACAGGTTTTCTCCCTCTGTGCGGATGCGGAGGTCGATCTGGTCTGCCTGGGCGGCTGGCTCTGTCTGCTGGAAATTCCCCCGGCATTCGTCGGAAAAACGATGAACATTCATCCCGCGCTGCTTCCCGGTTTTGGCGGCAAAGGGATGTATGGACAGCACGTCCACGAAGCGGTGCTAGCGTACGGGTGCAAGGTCAGCGGATGCACGGTTCACTTCGTCGATGGCAGCTACGACAGCGGCCCCATCATCGTGCAGCGATGCTGCCCTGTGGAAGAGAATGACACGCCTCAAACGCTTTCGGCACGGGTATTTGAGGAAGAGAAGCTCGCGTACCCCCAAGCCATCCGGCTGTTCGCCGAGAAGAGACTGAGAATCGTCGACCGGCGGGTCGAGATCCTGACGTCCAACGAGCTTTAATTCCGAGCCGATCCAACGCGGCGTAGCGACGTATAATCGTCAACAACGCTTGTTCTCCGGGGTAATTAGGGACGTTCGCGGCAGTGCTCCACATGCATTCAAAAGTAACTGTCACCCTCGTTTTGCTGATCGGAGTCCCGTGCGGTTCCGCGCTGGCGGGCAATGACGCCGCCATCCGGTTTAACCGCGATATCCGGCCGATCTTCACGGAGAACTGCTTTGCCTGCCACGGTCCTGATCCGGGAGGACGCAAGGAAGGATTGAGGTTTGACCGGGCGGAAGGCTTCTTTACCGAGCGGAAAGACGGCACGCCGATCGTTAAGGGCGATCCGCAGAAGAGCCTGGTGTTCCAACGGATCACCAGCAGCGATTCTGATGAGATCATGCCTCCTGCCAAGACGCATAAGACGCTCACGGCGAAGGAAAAGGACCTGATCAAACGCTGGATCGAGCAGGGCGCACCCTGGGAACCGCACTGGTCGTGGATCGTGCCGGTGAAGGCGACGCCGCCGTCCGTGAAAAATAGCGCGTGGGTGCGGAATCCGATCGATCAATTCATTCTCGCGAAGCTGGAAGCCCGGGGGCTGACGCCGGCGCCCGAGGCAGATCGACGGACGCTGATCCGCCGGCTCACGTTCGACCTGATCGGGCTGCCACCGACGCCCGAGGAAATTGCGGCGTTTCTTGGCGATCGATCTGACGGCGCGTATGAGCGTGTGGTCGATCGCCTTCTCGCTTCCCCCCGCTATGGAGAGCATCACGCCCGCTACTGGCTCGACGGCGCTCGCTACGCCGATACGCACGGACTGCATTTCGATAATTATCGCGAGATGTGGCCCTACCGCGATTGGGTGATCCATGCGTACAACGCCAACATGCACTTCGATCAGTTCCTGACCGAACAACTGGCCGGCGATCTTCTGCCCAATGCCACGCTCGATCAGCAGATTGCCTCGGGCTTCATGCGCTGCAACGAGACGACCAACGAAGGGGGCACGATCGCTGAAGAGAATCTTGTGAACTATGCCCGCGATCGCACCGAAACCGTCGGGCGCCTGTGCCTGGGCCTGACCGTCGGATGCGCCGTCTGTCATGATCACAAGTTTGACCCGATCCTCCAGAAGGACTTTTATGCCCTTTCGGCTTTCCTCAGCAACGGAACCAGCGGCGCGCTCGACGGCAACGTGAAGGACTCGCCCCCGTCGGTCGTTGTCCCGCGCGATGACGATCGGCCGCGGTGGCGCCAGCTCATGGCGGATTTCGACGCGTTGCACAACCAGCTTGAACAGAGAGAGAAGAGCGGCCATGCCGATTTTGAGCAATGGCTCGCATCAGCCGACCCCGGGCAGATCTGGAAAAAAATCCCGCAGCGCGACATGCAGTTGCTCGCCCCGCTCAATGAAGGCGCCGGCGATGTAACGCACGCAACGATCAACTCTCAACCGCGGGACATCGCGCTCGTCCCGCAGATGCCTGATCCGGCAGCCCAAAAGCTGCCGCCGTCCACTCAGCCGGGGGAAATCAACCCGCCGTCGCAAACTGTCGCGCATGCGCCGCAGCCTGCCTGGATGGCCGGCGAAGTCATGCCCAAGGCGCTGGAAACCCAGCGCGGCGTTGCGCCGACGATCACCGACGTGGGCGACTTTGACGGCCACACACCGTTTTCGTGCGCGGTCTGGGCGAAGCTTCCGACTCATATTGCCAATGGGTCGGGATCCATCGTCGCCCGCATGACCGACGTCGACAATCATCGCGGCTGGGATATGTGGGTGCAGGAGAATCACATCGGCGGCCACATCATCCACCACTGGAGCGATGACGCCCTCAAAGTGCTGACGAAGAAGGCAGTGGACCCCGGCAAGTGGCATCACTTCTGCATTACCTACGACGGCAAGGGCAAGGCCAAGGGGTACCACATTTATGTGGATGGCGAGCCGCAGCAAACTCAGGTGGAGTTTGACGATCTCAAGGGAAGTGCGCACACCACGGTCCCGTTCAAAGTCGGCCAGCGGGATCACGAGAACTCCATCGTGGGGTTGCTGGTGCAGGATCTGCGGATTTACACACGGGCACTGTCGCCCACCGACGTGGTTCAATTGGCGCGAGTCGCGAAGATGTCGGAAATCGTGTCCAAGGCGCCTGCGGCACGATCGGAAAAGGAGAAGACGGATCTGTACGGGTGGTGGCTGCAGACTCTCGATCCGCAGTCGATGGCGCTCGAATCCCAGGTGGACGTCCTCGACAAGAAAAAGAAGGAAATTGAAGCTCGCGGCGGCGAGTGCCTGGTCATGCAGGAAAAGCCGACGCCGCCGGTGGCGTACGTGCTTTACCGCGGCGACTATGCCCAGCGTCGCGAAAAGCTTGAAGCGATGACTCCGGCGTCGCTGCCCCCCTTCCCCAGCAGCGCGCCGCGCAACCGCCTTGGGCTCGCCCAGTGGATGGTCGAACCGGAAAACCCGCTCACCGCGCGCGTCGCGGTCAACCGGCTTTGGCAGGAACTCTTCGGCACGGGCATTGTCAAAACGTCCGAAGATTTCGGCATCATGGGCGATGCGCCGTCCAATCAGGAGTTGCTCGACTGGCTTGCCGTCGATTTCCGCGAATCTCATTGGGATATCAAGCGGATGCTCAAAATGATGGTGATGTCCGCCGCCTATCGGCAGGCGGCGACGGAGACACCGGAGAAAATTGAGATCGATCCCGATAACCGGTTGCTGGCGCAGGCCCACGATACCGAATGGATGGCGAAATGCTCCGCGATGCGGCTTTGGCAGCCAGCGGTCTGCTCTCGCCGACAATGGGCGGGCCGAGTGTCCGGCCGTATCAGCCGGGCAATATCTGGGATGTTGTCGGAATGCAGGGCGGTAACACGCGGGATTATCGCCAGGACCACGGCGACAACCTCTATCGGCGCAGCATCTATACCTTCTGGAAACGTCAGGCCTGCGCCTCCGTCCATGGAAATTTTTAATGCCCCGACTCGCGAGACCTGCACGGTGCGCCGCGACCGCACCGACACCCCGCTGCAGGCCCTGGTCACGATGAACGACACGCAGTTTGTCGAGGCCGCCCGCGTGCTCGCTCAGAACGCGATCGTTGCCGGCGGAAAGACCTTCGACTCCCGCCTCGATTTTGTGACCGAGCGCATTCTGGCCCGGCCGTTCCGGACGGAAGAAATTGCGATCGCCCGGTCAGAATACGACGATCTGCTCGCGTACTATCGCGCCCATCACGACGAGGCGATCAATCTGTTGCACGTGGGCGAGGCGGCGCCGAACCCCTCGCTCGATCAGGCGGAGCACGCCGCCTGGACGATGCTGGCCAATCAGGTGATGAATCTGGATGAGGCGCTGAATAAGTGAACGGGCGCGAGGGCAGGCACGAAGGCACGGAGGCACGGAGGCACGGAGGCACGAAGGGTGAGGAAGGGGATGAGAGTCCAGGAGTCAGCAGTAAGAAGCCGAAAGCTTTGTTTCGACATTCGGAGCTTCGTAATTTGAGTTTGATTCGAGGATTCGAGCTTTGACATTCGAAATTAATACGCAGGTGTTCCGATGAATCCGATGCAAGAATACGCCCTTTATGAAACCCGCCGGCGGTTCCTCGGCCGCGGAAAAGATGTGCTGGGGATGGCGGCGCTGGCCATGCTCGGCGGACGCTCCGCGCTGGGATCCATGGCAAACCCGCCCGCAAGTCTCTCTGCAATTCCGATGCACCTTCCCGCGGGAGTCGCGCTTCGCCGCCCGCGCCAAGCGCGTGATCTATCTGCATATGGTCGGCGGACCGCCGCAGATGGACATGTACGACTACAAGCCGAAGATGAACGACTGGTACGACAAGGACCTCCCCGCGTCGATTCGCAACGGCCAGCGCCTCACCGGGATGACCTCCGGGCAGGCCCGGTTCCCGGTCGCGCCCTCCAAGTTCAAGTTCGCGCAGCACGGCAAAAACGGCATGTGGGTCACCGAACTGCTCCCCTGGACCGCGAAGATGGTGGATGATCTCTGCTTCATCCGCACGATGAACACCGACGCCATCAACCACGAGCCCGGCATCACGTTTCAGCAGACCGGCAACCAGATCTCCGGCAAGCCGTGCCTGGGAAGCTGGGCTTCCTACGGCCTGGGCTCGATGAATAACAGCCTGCCGACATTCGTGGTGCTCGTCGCAAAACCAACCAACACCGAGCAGATGCAGGCAATCTCCTCCAAGCTCTGGAGCAGCGGGTTCCTCTCCGGCGTCCACGCCGGCGTGTCGCTGCGCAGCGCCGGCGATCCGATCCTCTACATCAACAACCCGCCCGGCGTCTCCACCGACGTGCGCCGCCGCGGACTCGACGCCCTGCGGCAGCTCAATGAGATGAACTACAAGCTGGTCGGTGATCCCGAAACCCACACCCGTATCGAGCAATACGAGCTGGCCTTCCGCATGCAGGCCAGCGTTCCCGAGCTGATCGACATCCATAGCGAGCCCGAATCCACCTTCGAGTTGTACGGCGAGGAGGCGCGCAAGCCCGGCACCTTCGCCGCCACCGCCCTGCTCGCCCGCCGGCTCGTCGAACGCGGCGTCCGCTTCGTGCAGGTTTATCACAATAATTGGGACACTCACGCCAACGTCACGGGCCGCCTGCCGTCGCAATGCAAGGACATCGATCAGGCCTCCTACGCGCTGATCCAGGATCTCAAGCAGCGCGGCATGCTCGAAGACACGCTGGTCATCTGGGGCGGGGAATTCGGCCGCACCATCTATTCCCAGGGAGGCCTCTCCCACGCCAACTACGGCCGCGACCATCACCCCCGCTGCTACACCATGTGGATGGCCGGCGGCGGCTCCCGCCCCGGCACGATCTACGGCGAAACCGACGATTTCTCCTACAACATCGTGTCAGACCCCGTCACCGTCCACGATTTCCACGCCACCGTTCTGCGACTGATGGGCATCGACCACGAGACATTCACCTACCGATACCAGGGCCTCGACCAGCGCCTCAGCGGCGTCGAGCTGGCGAGCATCGTTCCGGGGCTGATCGCGTAGATCGTTTCGGCTATCATCAGGCGCGATTGCGAGGAGTTTTTCCGATGGAACGATCCGCCGAACAGCAGCAGCTTCGTGAGCAATATGTGATCGCCCTGTTGCGGGCCACATTTCCGCTGCAGGAGCGCGCGACTGATCGGGAGGTGACGATGGAGCTGCTGATTGAGGCTGCCGATATTTTCAAGCAGCGCCTCCAGCACGAGTTCGACGAATTGCGAACCGAGAAAGACTGAGCGCTCATGCGGCGAAAGCTCTATCTCGAAACCTTCGGCTGCCAGATGAACGTGCTCGACAGCGAGCTGGTGCTGGGGCAATTGCGCGCGCATGGGTATGAGTCGGTCGCGAGCCGGGATGAAGCGGACGTCATTCTCTACAACACCTGCTCGGTGCGCGAGCATGCCGAGCAGAAAGTCTGGTCGCGGCTCGGCCAATTGCGCGATCGCAAGCGCGATGATCCGGGATTGATCATCGGCGTGATCGGATGCATGGCCGAGCGCGACGGGGCAACGATCTTTCAACGACATCCGCATATCGACATTCTCTGCGGGCCCGGCGAACTGGATCGGCTCACGACGCTCGTTCACAATGCCGCGATCACGACCGACGGACGAAAGCGCCCGCGGCAGGTCGCGCTGATGGGAGCCGCCTCGCGACGATCGAGCACGCTTGAGGCGGCGGAAGATCACCTGGAAATGCTCGATCTCTCGCGCAGCATCTCCCCCGGAGACGGCCCGTCACAGGCGTACGTGCGGATCACGCGGGGTTGCAACAAGTTTTGCACGTACTGCGTTGTGCCATACACGCGCGGCCCGGAGGTGCATCGTCCGCCGGGCAATATCATTGAGGAAGTCCGGAAGCTGACCGCCGGCGGGGCGCGGGAGGTGACGCTGCTCGGGCAGACGGTGAATCATTACGCGTTTCGTCACGGCGACGGGCGGACGACGAGCTTTGCAGAGCTGCTCCATCAGATTCACGAGTCGGTTCCCGATCTCCCCCGGCTGCGTTTCGTGACCAGCTTTCCGCGCGATTTCACCGACGAGGCGCTGGCGGCCATGCGCGACTGCCCGCGCATCTGCCGATATCTGCATGTGCCCGTGCAGAGCGGCAGCGACCGGATTTTGAAAATGATGAACCGCGGGTACACCGCCGGGCAATACCGCGATTTCATCGACCGCGCCCGCGCGATGATGCCGGATATTTGCATCGCCAGCGATTTCATCGTTGGTTTTCCGACGGAGACGGAAGCGGACTTCGCCGCCAGCGCCGACTTGTTGCGGTATTGCCGGTTTAAGAATTCATTCATTTTCAAGTATTCGCCGCGCCCGGGTACGACGGCGATCGATCGATTCGCCGACGATGTGCCCGAGGACGTGAAGCGACGACGAAATAATGACCTGCTGGCAGTGCAGCAGAACGTCGCGGTCGAGAACAATCGCGAGATGATCGGCAAGACCGTCGAGCTGATGGTCGAGGGTCAGAGCAAATTAGCAACGGCGCCGGCTTATCCATCCGCGGGAGGCGTGGAACTGGGGTGGGAGCACCGATCGGCCGCGAAGACCGCGGGCATGGTGCAACTCATGGGACGCACGCGGGGTGATCAGATTGTCGCGTTTCACGGCGACGAATCGTTGATCGGCGAATTCGCCGAAGTCGAGATCACCGCAGCGCGGAATCTGACGCTGTTTGGCCGCGCCAAAACCTGCGCGCTGGCAGCACCGAACTGACCGTGGGCGGCTTTGGCTGCTAAGACCGGAACAGTTCTCGGATGCTGAGACGCACGTCGAGCACGTGCGGGCCGAGCCGAAGATATCCCACATCCGGCCGCCGAAGCATTGGCCAAATTCTGATTACGCCAGCGCTAGCGGTGCAAGATCGCTCGCGTCCAGGACCGGCTGATGCAATTCCCGCAAAACATCATTCAACTTTGACAAATCCACCAACCCGACACGAGTGAATTCCACGCCGATGGTTCGACCGTCGGACGAAACATCAATGAGCATGTCCCAATGACGTTCCGTGCGTGCGGCCTTGTCGCCGGCGCGACGGTCAAGATACAGATACGCCGCGAACGGTTTTCCCTCCTGTATGTGACTTCCAAGTATGACTTGCTCATGACGGTATCGTCCCAGCGCAAAGGCTGTGACAACGAGCGGAATTATGGCACCTGGTACGCCATGGCGCCAAATATCAAGTCATCGGGTGCAACTGGATTGGCACCCACTGCGCGTACCGCGCAAAATCATCGTCGGTTGTCAGGATCGGCACGCCGCGTCCGGCGCCCACTGCGCAGATCAGCATGTCGATCGTTGTGGCGGCGACGCCGTGGCGCACGCATTCGTTGGCAAATTCAGCGGCCCGCTCATAATCGTCGGTATCGGGCGCCAGGTCGTCCAGGGCACGCAGTTGCTTGCGGCTCATTTCCTGGGAACGCGCTTGTTCCCGCGCCTTCGCGCCGCCTTGTGATCCCAGGCCGGATCGAAATCAATCTTGCCGAAGAGATCGAGAATGCCGAGCCGCTGTTTGGATTTGATGTATTCCTAGCGCCGCGGTGACCGCGGCGCGCGCGGTCTTATGGCCGCCCCAATTTGACCGCGTTGTTGATGAGGCGGTCGTCCAGCGCCAAGTTCGTGGGCACCAAAGACCTCCACTTCCCCAATGCTACACATATGGATTGTGCAGAATCAATTACCCCTTGATCGCACCGCTGGCCAATCCCGAAACAAAATCCTTCTGCAACACAAAAAAGAGAAGCATCACCGGCAGGACGCCTAGCAGAGTACCGGCCATCAGGACGCCGTATTGCGTCTGATACTCCGGCAGCGAAAGCATTCCCGCCAGACCGATGGGAACGGTGAATTTCGACTCATCCTGCAGGACGATCTGGGGCCAGAGATAGCTGTTCCATGCGCCGAGGAAGCTGAGCAGCGTATATGCGCCAACCATCGGCCGCACGATCGGCAGAGCGATCTGCCACCAGATGCGCAGCTCGCTGCATCCGTCCATTCTTGCCGCGTGGACCAGTTCGTCGGAAACCGCCTGCATCGCCTGGCGGAACAGAAAAATTCCCAGAACGCTGACGGACCCCGGCACAATGATGGCGGCGTATGAGTTGATCCATCCAAGATCGTACATCAGCAGGTAGCCGCCTGGGAGCAATGCCAGCGCGGGGAGCACGAGCGTGAGCAGCATCACTCCCGTCAGCAGTCTTTTGCCGGCGAAGCGGTATTTCGCCAGGGCAAATCCGCCGAGACTGCTGAATGTCACGACCAGGACGGTTTGCGTCGACGCGACGAAGACGCTGTTGAGCAGCCAGCGGGCGAATGGGGTGGTGCCAAACAAAATGGCGAAGTTGGTTCCCGTGAGATTGTGCAGCGGGTGCGGCGGGAGGAACAACGAACCGAAGACGTCTTGCGGACGTTTGAAAGCGGCGCAGCACATCCAGAGGAAAGGTCCCAGCGCGACACCCGCGGCGGCGAGGAGCAGCATGTGGAGCAGCAGCGAGCGCACCACGCGACCAGGGCTGAACATTGGTTCCCTCACGCGCGTTCTCCGCGCAAACCGGCGATTTTCATTTGAAGGAGCGCGACCGAGCCGATGAGCGCGACCAGCGCCCACGCGACCGCCGACGCGTAGCCCAGATCACCCGCGCCAAACCCCTGGGTGAAGAGATATTGCACGATCGTCAGCCCGGCAAAACCGGGGCCTGATCCCTGGAAGAAGACGTAGGGAAGCTCGAAGAGGGAGAGCGACGCGATGGTGCCGACGAGAATAAGGAAGAGCGTGACCGGACGAATCTGCGGGAGCGTCACGTGCCAGAATCGCGACCACCAGCCGGCGCCGTCGGCATGGGCCGCGTCGTAGAGCTCCTGGTCGACCGCCTGGAGCGCCGCGAGGAAATAGATCATTCCATAACCGACGGACAGCCAGAGGGCGGCCAGCAGGATCGCGGCGCGCGCGAAGCGGGGATCGCCTTTCCAGTCGATTTCAAGCAGCGCCGGCCAGAACGTTCCGAGCGCGCGGTTCACGAGCCCTTGGCGCGGCACGAGCAGCAGTGTGAACAGCACGGCCGCGAACGCCTGGCCGACGAGGTTCGAGGAAAAGAACGCGAAGCGGAAGAAATTCCGGCAGCGCACGAGACGGCTGTTGAGCACGATGGCCAACGCCAGCGACATGGGGATCTGCAGGCAAAGAAAGGCGATTGCAAAGCCGACGGTATTGAGCACCGCGATCCAGAAGAGCCAGTCGTGAAGGAGAAAGCGATAGTGCGTCAATCCGGCGAAGCGCGTCAGGCGCGGTCCGGCAGTCTTTTCGAAACTCAGCACAACGCTGTTGCCAAGCGGATAGAGGATGAATCCGAAGAAGAGAATCAGGAACGGCAGGAGAAACAGATAGGGCGCGGCTCGCCGCTGGACGCTCCAGAGCTTCAACTGTCTTGTCGCGGGTCGGGAAGAGAACGCCGGCATTTGGCTCATGGCGACGTTTCCTCTTTTTGGAAGCTGGCATGCTCGACGCGGCGCTGCACATCTGCCGCCGCGAGGTTCAGCCAACGCCGGCACGCGTTTTCCAGACCATCGGTCCCGTGATGGCGGACATGGTCGATCGCGTAGCCCAAGACGATCGACAGCGTGATTTGCGCGACGGTGGTCATTGGCGTTACATATCGCAGGGGAATCTGCCGGGCCAGATCAACGTACAGACCACGCACCTTCTGCCCGCCGAAAAGCGGATCGGGCTCCTGGCAGGCTGGACCGCTCCACCGTTCCATGATGGGGGAGATGATCTGTCCCTCTGTTTGGCGGGCTTCAAATCCCGCGTCGCTGAAGTAGAGAAACTCGATCAATTTCCATGACGCGTCCGGGTCCCTGCACCGCGCGGGATGCCGATCATCGTGCCGCCCCAGGTGCTGGTCGGCGCGTCTTCCGAATCGAATCGCGGCAACGCCATCATGCGAAGTTTCCCACGCAACGCATCGCCATGCCCGTAACGTCGCATCAGTTCGACGCGCCAGTCTGGGGTCCAGAAGACACCGATATCACCCCGCTCCAACTCGCTGATCCAGATGCCCGTGTTTGCGTCAGTCTGAGCCCCGATGCTGTGCGGCCCCGCGATCAACTGGGCATAAAACGCGATCGTCTTCACGACCTTCTCGTCGGCAAGATGGATCTGCCCGCGGTCGTCGACGACATTCAGATGGCGCTGCAGAAGCATGATGACCAGGTCATCGGAAGCAGACGCTGACAGCTCGAGGGCATGGCGGCGGGCAACGCCATGAGCGCGCCAAAAATTCTGGAACGCCTCACAGTCGCTCTGGAATTGTGTCCAGGTCTTCGCCGTCGAAAGATCGATGCCGGCCTCGCGAAACAGGTCTTCGCGATACGTAAGGCTCACGGGGTGCACGTCATGCGGCACACCGAAGATTACGCCATCCTTGGACCAGGGCGCGAAGCGCGCGGGAATGATCCGGTCGATCCATGCGTCCGGGCGGGCGCGGGTGGGATTGGGCTGCCAGTGCCCGGCATCGAACGTGTAGATTTTTCCGTCAGAAGTGCATCGGGCGTTCCAGCCGGATTGGCCCGGATCGGCGGGAGTGCGGATGACTCGGATCCCCGATGTTTCAAGGTAATGGTTGAGCGGCACGAACCCGATGTCCGACACCGGCGGCCGGAAAAACCGCCCGATGTTGCCGATTTCAATCTCCGCGGCGTCCGGAAGCGCCGGTCCGGTGCGCCCGGCCATGAACAGGGACGCAAGGCGGATGTTGATCGAATCGCCCACATCGTCGACGGCGACGGACTTGGCGGTCTCCTGCTCGAAGCGATCCTTCACGCTCCGATACGTGCGCGCGTGCGAATCGGCGAAGACCCAGAGCGTCAGGTCACTTGAAGGTGTGCGCCCGATGCAAAGCAGCGCGGCGCCGCTGAACAGCGACGCACAGAGCATCGCGAGAATGGGCTTGCCGAGCGGGAATTCCATGAAAAATCGTCGAGCTGAGAATCACCGCTGCGAAGCCGCGAGCGGCGCCCGATCGTATCATGTGTGGAGATCAGATGAACTGCTTCGCATTCGCGAGGCTTATCAATTGCCGCTGGGCTGGCTCGGGTCTACACTTCTCAATGGATGGCAACGGTTTCCCCGGTATTGCACAATCTTCCCCGCGTCAGCGGGAAGCCTAGGCAGATCCTGCCCTACGAGCCGGTCTGCGCGATTTTTCGTCGTTACCTGCATGGCGAGAAGCTGAAGTTCACCCCCGAGCGGGCGATGATTCTGGACGCGGTTCTTCGCCATAAGGGGTTGTTCGAGGCGGAGATCCTGATTTCGGACCTGAAGGAGTTGGGCCATCGCGTCAGTCGGGCCACGATCTACCGCACACTGAGCCATCTGCAGGACGCCGGCGTGCTGCGACAGATCTTTTTCGACAACAAGCAGTCGTATTTCGAGGTGATCGCGGGCCGGCAGACGTCCGACCATCTGATCTGCGTCAGCACCGGAAAAGTGATTGAATTCAGCAGTGAGAAGCTTCGCCGGCTGCGCGACGAAATCTGCCTGGAGCATGGCTTCTCGCCGTTGTCCCACCAATTTCACATCTTTGGGCTCAGTCCGGAGGCCGCGGCGGAGGTGGAAGCGGCCAAAGCCGCTCCGCCGTCGCCTGAATGACGTTGCGCGTACGCTCGCGGCAGCGTGCGTGTCGCCCTTGGGAGCAGCCGCTAAGGATTTTGGGAAGGTGCGTGATCCTGCCAGATCAGTTCAGCACATCGCCATAAAGCTCGCCAGCGCCAGCAGGGCCATTCGGAATTTGGGTCTCCAGAAGCTCGGATTGTTGAGAAACTGCATCGCAAGGCCTCCGCTGGCGGGAGGTTCAACACTCGTACCAGTGCATGCGGTGCGATTCGTCGCCGGCAGGTTGTACCGGATGTTGCCTAAACGCCACGGAGCCTCGCCCAACGCCACGACACCCTGACCCGGCCTCGGTCGAAATTTCAAAAAAACCCGCTGCCCAGTGAAATGCCGGTGGAATACGCGAATATCTTCTGATAAATACGCGGGCAGGGGTATGCAAGCACGTAAAGATCAGGGATTCCCAAAGTGACAAATTTATCTCCAGGCGGGATTTCAACTCGGACTCTTTTAGCAGACATTAAGAAATTGGTTCCGTTTCAGCAGGGGGTGGTATTTAGTGCCATGCCTCGTGGCGGGCTGCAGGTTGCACAGCCCGCGCGTTTGCCAGCCGGACTGCTCAAGTCCTATGCCCAAGGCGCTCATGCGGAGGACCGTCTGTCCTGGCAATCGATCCTCCGGTCGAAACCCGCGCAGCCGGCCGACTGCTGGCCCCGCGAATCGTTTCTCGCGAGCGCGTATTCCCGCCAATTCATGATCCCGGCCGGATTCGCGCATGTCGTTGCGCTTCCCCTGGCCGCGCCGATTTTGTCCGGATATCCCGGTTCCCTTCATCTGCTGCGAACCAAATCTCAGGCCCCGTTCACGCCGTCCCAGATTGACGCGGCCGCCTCCGCCATCCGCGCATGCGAATCAGCTGCGGCCCGCAGCGCTCTCAAAACCGCCCGGAGTCTTGGAACCGCGCAGGCCGGCGGGAAGCCATCCGCGGGACTCATGATCTTTGACGCGAAGTTCCGCGTGCGCTTTGGCGGCGAGAAATGGAGCGCTCTTGATTCGCACCTCAAAGAGCAAATGCTCGACCACGCCAAACGGCGCAGCGCTCATCTCAACACGCACGGCATGCTTGCCGACCGGGCGCATTTTCCCGACGCGACTTCCAACGTCTGGACCTACCGCGTGGTCACCTACAAGCGATATCCAGCCCTGGGAGACGGCCCCGTCAGCTTTTTCTGCCCGCAGCCGGATTGCAGTGAATGGACGAGCGTGAAGCCCGCCGATTTTCAGGCCGACGAGGAGCTCGCCCGGTTGATCCCCTCGCTGAAGTTCATGGCCAGGCAATATCGCAAGGGCCCGACGCTGGCGAGCATCGCCAAGGTCGCGGACCTCAGCCCTTTTCATTTTCACCGCCGATTCACCGAATTGCTCGGAATGACGCCCAAGCAGTTCATGCTCGATTGCCAGATCGACGAAGCCAAGTCGGAACTACTGCGCGGGGAGACGGACCTGGTCGATATTGCCAGCGATTGCGGCTTCGCCCATCAGAGCCATTTCACCAGCCGCTTCAAGCAAGCCACTGGCCAAACCCCCACCCGCTGGCGCAGATCGGCCACGGCCCCTCCCAAGGCAGCCGCAAAGCGCCGGCGGTGAACAAAATCCGTCATTTCAGCGGATACATCATCATGCCCGTCGCCAGCTTCGGGAAGAAGTAGGTGCTCTTTTGGGGCATTACTTCCCCATGTCTTCCAAGTTCCTCCAGCGCATGCAGCGGGGTGGGGCGCAGAACCAGGGCGATCTGGTATTGCTTGCCATCGGCTTGCGGGACGATGGCCTGGGGATCGGCGGTGTAGCCCTTGGTGAGTTCCTTTCCGCCGGCGAACAGCGGCCCCAGCACTTCGTCGAGCAGGTAGCGCTGCAGAATTGCCACGTCCAGCCCCCGCCATGCTTGGCTCTGAGTCGGCTCCAGCGTTTTGAGCGGGTCGGGCAACCTGGGGCGCAGCGTGTACAGCTTGCGCGTCGTGCCGTCGTACAACGCGAAGGTATGCGCCGGCTCGCCCGCCAGTGTCTCGATCGCCGCGGGAATCTGCTCGGGTGACGCGACGCGCTCGACGACTTCAAATATCTCCGCGACCGCGGATCGAAATGCTTCAATCGTGAAATGTTCCAACCCGCCGATCAGGCGGTGTGTCGGCAATATCAGCAGCCCGTCGTCCTGCATCCCCACCAGCACAAACATGCAGAAATTGGCAGGATGCGTCGGCGGGAGCGAGCCGCCGGCCTGCTGCCGTGCCTCCTGTTGATATTGCAACGCGGTTGTGTAGCGGTGATGCCCGTCGGCAATGTACACGGGGCGGGTTGCCATCTTGTCGATGACGCTGTTCTCCACCTCCGCGTCGATGACGCTCCACAGATCGTTTTTCACGTGATCCAGCGTCCCGCTTAATTGCGGCCTGCCGATCTGCCGAAACAGGAGGCTGGTGATCTCATTGCGGGCATCGCTGAAAAGTCCGAAGATCGGCGAGAGTTGCATGCCCGTCGCCCGCATGAGTTTCAGCCGGTCTTCGATCGGGCCCTTGTGGGTTTTCTCATGCGGAATGACATGCCCCTCGCCAAACGGGGACAGTCTCACCAGCGCGATAAACCCGCGACGATGGAACGTCCGTCCGAGGTGCTCGTAGCTTTGTGCATAGGGGTACAGCGCCGGCCGAACATCTTTCTTCAGCACGCCCGATCGCAGCCACGCGTTGATCGTGACGCTGGCGGCGGCATAGACCTCATCAGGCCCAGCCTCTTTGGGCGGCAGATGCGGCAAGTCGATATTCACCACATTCTGCGGATGCTTCGCCTTGAGCGCCGCCCGCCCCTGGGCGTCCAGCACGTCATACGGCGGAGCGATGACTCCAGAAATATCCCCGTTGGGAAGATTGGCGTAATGAATCCCCGCAAACGGACGAATCTGTGCCACGACACTCCTTTGTAACGGAGGGGTCAGGGTATCAGGGCCTCGGGGTTCAGCAAAATGCAAGAGTAAAGAGTAAAGGGTGAAGATTGAAGTTCGATGCAAGGGCTTTTACGTCACTCTTTGCCCTTCGCCCTTCACTTTTTGCTCCACCTGAACCCTGACACCCTGACACCCTGACCCCTGACCCCTGACACCCTGAACCCCCGACCCCGCACGACCCCGCCCCAACCCACACGTTCGGGTGGACGCACCCCCGAACCTCGTGATACCATGCGCTGCAAAACCATGAAAATACTACTCGCAAATCCCCGCGGTTTTTGTGCCGGCGTGAACATGGCGATCGACGTGGTCGATCAGGTGCTGAAGATGAAAGGGCCGCCGGTATTCGTCTTCCATGAAATCGTTCATAACCGCCATGTGGTAGATGGGTTCCGCGAGCGCGGCGTTACCTTCGTTGACTCCATGGCGGAGGTTCCCCAGGGCGGCCTAGTCATCTACAGCGCCCACGGCATCTCTCCCAAGGTACGCCAGGAAGCCCGCGGCCGCGGGCTGGTGGAGGTCGATGCGACCTGCCCGCTGGTCACGAAGGTGCATCTGGAGGTTCTCCGCTTCGCCAAGGACGGCTATTCGATCCTCTTCGTCGGCCACGCCAATCATGATGAAGCAGTGGGAACCGTCGGAGAAGCGCCCCAGTCGATCACCGTCGTCGAGTCGCCCGAAGATGTCGAACGCCTGCAGGTGCGCGATCCCAACAAGCTGGCTTACGTCACTCAGACCACGCTGAGCATCTCCGATGCAATGCGCGTCATCACGGCGCTCAAGAAGCGATTCCCCAACATCAAGGGGCCGCCGAAGGAAGACATCTGCTACGCCACCACCAACCGCCAGGCTGCGGTCACGGCGCTGGCGCCGGAGGTGGATCTGGTGCTGGTGATCGGGAGCACCAACTCCTCCAATTCGCAGCGTCTGGTCGAAACCGCCAGAGCCCTGGGTAAGGCGGCCTATCTGATCGACGACCAGTCGGGCCTGAATCCCGAGTGGTTCGATGGCGTGGATCTGGTGCTGGTCACCGCCGGCGCGTCTGCGCCGGAGCATCTGGTCGATGGCCTGCTCGATCGGCTCAAAAGGGACTTCAACGGCGAAGTCGAAACCCGTGATGTCGCCCGCGAAGACGTTTTCTTCGAGCCGCCCAGGTCGCTCAAGAAGCTTGCGGTGGTTGGGTAGGCTTCGGTTTCTAGAATCCGGTCCGTTTGAACTGTTTTTCCAGATCGCGGAGCGAAAGCCTCAGCGACGTCGGGCGCCCGTGCGGACAGTTGCTCGAGCGGTCGACCAGTTCGCGACGTTGCAGCAGCGCTTCGATCTCCGTTTGCGAGAGGGGATCGCCGGCCTTCACGGCGGCTTTGCAGGCCATCATGTCCAGCACTTCGTGCAGCAGTTCTTCATCGTGCAGATCGAGCAGTTCCTGCTCGCCACGCTCCAGCAGTTCGCTGACAAAGCTCGCGGGGTCGAGCCGTTCGAGGAACGTCGGAAACGAATGGACCGCGATGCTGCCGGGGCCGAAGGGCGAGACTTCGATTCCCAAACGCTGCAGCAACGGCTGAATCTGATCCAGCAGCGCCAGCTGTGTTGACGCCACGTCAATCGGCATCGGAATCAGCATCCGCTGCGATTCCAATGGCCCGCGATTCACCCGGGCCAGCAACTCCTCATACATGATCCGCTCGTGCAGCGCGTGCTGATCGATGATGATCATCCCATCGTCGCTCTGGGCGACGAGATAGCTGTTGTGAACCTGAATCGCGTTTGAGATCGATGGCGCCGGCGCCTGCCGTGAAACTACGGTGAGATTCTCCGCCGCGGCGGCTCCCGCAGCCGAAGCAGGCATCGCGCTCCCATTGGCTTCCATCGGCGCGGCAAAGATCGAGGGCCGAGCGCTGCCCGCGAGCGCTTCCGTGCGCGGGTCGGCAATGGGGCCGGATGGCCCCGACACTCCGCCTGCCTGGCTGGACGGCGCCACCAGGCCCGCCGGCAGTTGTTTGAAAAAACTCGCCAGCTTCTCCCGCAATTCGGGGCGCGCGGAGTCATCTTCCGCTCGCATCGGCACGGCCCGCGGCGTCAGATCGCTCCCCAGCAGCCGTTCGCGAACCGCCGACAGAACCAACCCATGCACCCTGCCGCTGTCGCGAAACCGCACTTCCGACTTGGTCGGATGCACGTTCACGTCCACATCCCCCGGCGGCATCTCCAGCAGCAGGATGGCGGCGGGATGCCGACCGGGCTCGGTCAGCCCCCGGTACGCTTCGCGCAACGCGTGAATCACAAAACGATCGCGAATCGCCCGGCCGTTGAGATACAAATATTGATACTTCGCCGTCGGCCGCGCCAATTCCGGCAGACCGATGATTCCCCGCACCTTCATCTCCGCATCGCCGGCGGCAAGAGCCATGCGCTGCTCGTGAAATTCGTCCGGCCACGCCGACAAAAGCCGCGTGTCTCCATCGCTTGCCGGCAGGTCCAGCGCCGTCCGTCCGTTGTGTGTCAGCCGAAAACCGATGCCCGGGTGCGGCAGCGCGATCCGCAACACCGCCTCGGAAATGTGCCCGAACTCGGTTCCCGCCCCCTTGATAAACTTCCGCCGGGCCGGCGTGTTGAAAAAGAGATTCCGGACTTCGATCGTCGTCCCAACGTTCGCCGCCGCCGCCTGCGGCTGATCCACAACCCCGCCGCGATTTTGAATTTCCCACCCTTCGTCATTGCCCGGTACGCGTGAAAGAATCCGCGCATGCGACACCGAGCCGATGCTGGCCAGTGCCTCGCCGCGGAATCCCATGGTGCCGATGCGGAACAGATCGTCATCGCACG
This sequence comes from uncultured Phycisphaerales bacterium, assembly GCA_963758525.1. Lineage (GTDB taxonomy): Bacteria > Planctomycetota > Phycisphaerae > Tepidisphaerales > Tepidisphaeraceae > JBBSDP01. The sequence continues at coordinate 36,569 of CAVWVQ010000005.1, read as the reverse complement.
TCAGCTTGCTGGTCGCATGCGAAGCAAACGCCAGTGCCAGATCCCCAGATGGAATCCCCGACCCGTTGTCCAACACCCGGATCAGGGCCCGCCCCCCATCCTCGACTTCCACGACAATCTGCGTCGCGCCCGCGTCGATGGAGTTCTCGACCAGCTCTTTGACGACAGCCGCCGGTCGCTCGATCACTTCGCCGGCAGCGATGCGATTGACCAGAGAGGGTGAAAGCTGCTGAATTGGCCGGCGGTCCACGGGCCGATTATACGGGCAAGTGCGTTGCAGCGGAATTTGCGTGGTGGGCTATTCACCCACCGCTTGCTCGGTCTCAGACGCCTGCAGCTCCCGTTCGGCCTGGAACCAGTTGTCGTCCTGCGACATTCCCGAGCCGCCCTTGAAAATGTAATACGCACGCGTTTCGATCATGTCGTGGGAGATTTCACGCTTGGCCGGGTGCGCCGTGTCCCGAGTGACCGGGCGTCGAGTCGCGGCAACCGCGACAGGAATGCGGTCTTCGTCGGTGCGGTCCCAGGAATCGCGGGAGACCGCCGGGAAGGTGCGATTCCCTGCCGGCATAGCGGTTTCGGCGGAAGGATTGACCTCTTCCGCAAGTCCTTTGCCGATCAGACCGCCGGCGACCCCGCCAACAACCGCCCCTACGGCCATTCCAATGGGTCCGGCTACACTTCCCAGCGCCGCACCGGCGGCGGCAGCGCCGGCAGCTCCAGCCGCCCCACCGGCGGCAGCCCCGATGCCAGCTCCGACTGGATGAGCGCCTGGAGCCTTTGTGATCGGATCAGGATTTGCCGATGGGTCATTTGTCTTTGCATTACTTTGTTGTGTCGCAATCATCGTGTGCTCCATAGAAGAAACCATAAATGACGCACCCATCAGTCGACGGGCGACTGCCGCGGCGTGCAACAAACGCCGTGCCTCCTTGAGGAACCACACGATCTACTTTTCAAGGTCAAGACGCCGGAATATGTCCTATTTCAATGGTTCCGCGCTCGGGTCGGCGCCTGGCGGCGCGCTCTTTACGGGGCTGGTCAATCCATCGAGAAATTCGACCAGATCGCGGAGGTCGCGCCTGGTCAGCGTCTTTGATACATCCTGCGGCATCGCCGACAAACCCCGATCACGGGAGATGATGTCGCTTTTGGGTATTTTCTCTTCTTTCCCCTCGGCGTTGATCAGGACAAGATCATGCGAGTCGTCTTTGCGGACGACGCCGACCAACGTCTTGCCGGATTTGGTTTTGACCACGGCGCTCTCGAAGCCGGGGGCGATCTTGGCGTTGGGATCGACAATCGATTCGAGAATATACTGCCGGGTCTGGCGCTGACCGATGCCGTCGAGAACTGGCCCGACGATGCCGCCTTTGCCCTGGGCGATGTGGCAGCGGACGCAGGAAACGTCAGCACGCTCGCGGAAGATTTTTTCGCCGGCGGCGGCGTCGCCGCCTTCGAGGCATTGGCGATAGGCTGCCAGATGATCGTCTTGGGGCAGCGACGCCTCGTACTGGACGTACTTCTGGTGCACCGAACCGCTGGCGCGATGTGAGGCAGCTTCGAGCACCTCCAGCCAGACTGACTTTGGCAGCTGGCCGGCCAACAGTTGGTCCATCCCGGCGGCGACCATCTTGTCGGCGCCGGGGGTGTGAACCTTGGCCAAGGCATCGTAGACGGCCTGCTGTTCGGGAACCGATGCGTTCTTCATCGCTGACTCAAGGCGCTGTGTTCCATCGGGAAGCTGCGCGAGGCAGCGGATGGCGGCGGCGCGGAGCTTGACGTCCTTGTCATTCAGGCAGCTCTGCACTGCATCGGAAAGAGCCGGGTCCTTGCGGTCTGCAAGAAGCTGCAGGGCAGCGATGCGAAGCGGCGCGGACATGGCAGGGTTGTTCACCAACTCCACGGCGATGGACGAATCCTGGATCTTGAGCTTGTCGATGAGCGCGATGGCCGCCGCTTTAACGGTATCGGGGGCAGACTTGAAGATCTCCTTGAGGGCGGGAGCCGCCGCGTCCTGCGCCACTTTCAATGCGCGCGGCTCAAGCGGGCGATACAGATTCATGATCTGATCGAGATTCGACGGCGTTTCCCACTCGCCCAGCAGCCGCAGCGCCTCGATGCGCCAGGCCTCGGGCTGCGTATCGCTGGCCGCGAAAGTGGCAAGCGCGCGGGCTGCGTCGGGCGTGCCGAGGCGGTAGGCAGAGTTGAGCACGCGGGCGATCACGTGCTCGTTCAGACCGGTGCGCGCGATCATCGCCGCCAGCGCCGGCCGGGCGGATTCGATGTAGGTGTCGTGAATGGCCCGGGCAGCTTCCAGAACGATGCGCGGGTCGGCGTCGTCCAGAAACTTCGCCACTTCCGGAGAAGCGAGCCGCCGGTAAGTCAGCAGCGCAGCCATTCGGACGGCGGGCGCGCTGTCCGTTGCGGCGTTGGCAAGCGTCGCCGTGTCATCGAGTTGGGCGAGCGCCCAGACGCCCGCGTAACGCAGAAAAGCGTCCTTGTCATCATTGGCGCGGAGCATCTCGATAAGCTTGCCGCTGGCCTCCTTGCGTCCGAGATGCCCCGCAGCCATGGCCGCGAAGAAGCGCACGCGCGGGCTGGGATCGGAAAGTAATTTCAGCGTTGCATCGTATGCGTCAGCGTCGTGAAGACTGCCGAGCGTCTTCTCGGCCTGGGCGCGAACCTCGTCGTCCGGATCAGAGAGCACCTGCACGATTCCCGCCGCGGGCTTGTTTGATTTGTCCGCCTCGGCGATCTGTCCCAGCGCCAGATGGCGTGGATGCGCGGCAGCTTCTCGCCCGAGGCCTGTGCGAGCGCCGTCAGGGCGGCAACCGAGGCATCCCCGCGGTCGGCAAGCTCGAACTGCGCCGCCTGGCGAACGCGCATGTCGCGGTGCCCCAGCAGATGGATCAACTCGTCCGGCGATCGCTTGCTCATTCCCTCCGCGAGCAGCTTCTTCACTTCAAGAACAACGGGGTCCTGCTGCAGCGTCGGATCGAAGACGTGATAGATGCGGCCTTTGCCGGTCAATCCCCAGCTCTGCACCCAGTCGGCGATGTAGACGCCGCCACTGGGCACGAAACAAAGATCGGTCGCGAGGCAATCCCAGACGAAGTGGTCGATCTTCCCCATTTCGAACGAGGCGCCTTTGGGATGGACGACAAACGTCTGGATTCCGCTGCCGGTGAATCCGCCGTGGAAGTCGCACATGAACAGATGATTCTCGTAGCGGTCCGGCAATCCGGTGCCGGGGTAATAAGCGACGCCCGACGGCCCGCCGCCGGGATGTCCGACGGCGGGAAGCTGTGAATAGGCCGTGAGCTTATCTTCCTTCTGCCAGAGGCTCTCCCACATCCACGGGCCGCCGCCGATGGGATGGCGCGCCTCCTGGTAGCCGACGCGCCAACCGTTATCGCCGCCTTCAACGACATAGACCCATCGGGCGGGATCGCCGTAGTCCGGATTGTTGTCGCCGGTAAAGAGATTGCCGTACTGGTCGAAGATAAGCTGCTGCGGATTGCGCAGGCCCGTGGCGTAGACCTCGAGGCCGCTGCCGTCAGCGTTGCAGCGGAACACCGCACCGGAATCGGGGTTGGAAACAGTGCGGCCATCGACGGATTTGGTCACGTTTGCGCCGCGATCGCCGATGCTGAAATAAAGCTTCCCGTCGGGGCCGAAGCGCAGGCCGTGCAGGTCGTGGCCATAGAAGCTGTAGTGCAGGCCATAGCCGTAGCTGAGGGATTTGCGGACATCGGCCACGCCGTTGCCCTGTGTGTCGCGCAGAAGCCAGAGATTGGGGATGTCGGTGAAATAGACGTTGCCGTTTCGTGCCAGCACGCTGGCACCGAGCCCTTCGTCGGCGTGATTGAAGCCGTCTGCAAAGATCGTCTGCTTGTCGGCTTTGCCCTCGCCCGCGGAGTCTTCCAGCCGCACCACGCGGTCGGTGGCCCCCTGCGTCTCGCGCCGGAAATTCGGCCCGAGCTTGCGATGCAGCATGGCCACGCGATCTTCGACGGTCTTGTTGGCCAGATCATCTTCGAGCCAGTCCATGTGCTGGCGGACGTCAAACGCGCCGCGGTCGATGCGATTTGTTTCGACAACGTACACGCGCCCGATTTCATCGACGCACAGGGCGACCGGATTGCTGACCATCGGCTCGGCCGCGAAGAGCTCGGTCTTGAGGTCCTTGGGAACCTTCATCTTTCCGATCGCGATCTCTCCCTCGTTGGACGCCGGCGCGATTTTTGGGGGGATGATCGGGATGTCGTCTTCGGCAAGAGATGCTCCGCAAATCACAGCGCTCAGGATCGCGGGGAAAAGCGATAACCGCTTCAAATAATTCATCGACATGAAGTTTCCTCGAACAACCCTATTACCTGCCACCGACGAACTCCGCGCGGGTGTCGCTCGCGCTTGCCGCGCGCAATTCGACTCGTAATGGGCGCTCGCCACGATCGGCGAGAATAACTCGGAACGTCAACGCATGCACTCCAGGCGTGAGTTGTATTGGAACATCCTGGGCCACCGGGATCGCGTTCTGGTCGACCCACACGGCAAGTCCGGCGGCCTCGCCCAGGTGCAGGCTTGTCTTTCCTCCAGTCGTTGCATTGATCTGACATTGCACGATTGCGAACTTGGAGGAAACGGAACCGCGAAGCGCATCGACCGGCAGATCGCCGTTCACCAAACTATAGACCGGCGACCAGCTCGCGGCGGAGCCGACCGCGGATGGAAACGCGGAAGAATCGGCTCCCGCTTCAGCGGCGGGCGGATCGAGCAGGCGCCAGCGACGAGCGACGGGAACGGAGCTTGGGCCGAACGGGCCGGGCTTGCCCAGCTCGCTGACAAAACGGATCAGGTCGAGAAACTGCGGGCGCGTCAGCGAATCAGTCAGCCCGGTCGGCATCAGAGATCCGGTGTCCTTTTGCCGTCGCACGTTCTTCAGCGGGATGACGATCTGCTCATGCGTGCTGTCCTTGAGAACCAATTCCTTCGCATCCTGGCGGATTTTAATGCCGCTGATGACGTCGCCGTCGCGGGTGACGACCGTGACGCCCATGAAGCCGTCCTTGACCGCTTTGTTCGGATCGAGAATGGAGTCGATCACGTAATCCATCGGACTGCTGGCCCCGATCGAACCCAGATCGGGCGCGAGAAATCCGCCGGCTCCGTCGATGGCATGACACTGGTAGCAGCCGGTTTCGCGGCGGCGGAAAATCAGCTCGCCGCGAGCGGCGTCGCCCTTGGCCAGCACGTCGGCAATCGTCAACCGCATCTCTTGCGGCGACAATCTGACCGGACCCGACGCCGCGCCGGCGGATTTCTGAAGAAGCTGCGCAAGCGGCGAATCACCGGCGCTGTGCGCCTGCAGGCATTGCAGCGAGGCTCGCGCCGTCGAAGATGGAATCGTCCGGCCGGCCAGTGCGGTTGCCAGCGCATCGGCGCCGGCCTCCCGCTGGAGAAACGGCTCGAGCAGCGGGTCGAGATCGGCGACGCTGCCGGCGGCGAGCAATTTCGCCGCCAGCGACGATGCGCCGCGGAGATCGATCGAGGCCAGCGCTGCGATCGCGGCTGAACGAACGGCCGGATCGTTCGGCTCGTCGCTCATGGCTTCCAGCAGCGTCTTGCTGCCGTCGCCGCCCAAAGTGCCCAGCGCGTCGAACGCGGCGGCGCGAATTGAAATCGGCGTCGATTGATCCTCGGCGAACTTCTCCAGTTGTGGTCGCGCAGACTCGATTTTCCACAGCCCCGCCAGTTGTACAGCGCTTGCGCGGAGTTGCGGGTCGGACGCGCCAAAAAGAGATTCAATGCGCGCGGGATCGTGCGCGGGATCGGCATGGTCGTTGCGGGCCATTCGTTGCAAAGCGGAGGCGATCTGGAGACGGGTGGTGTCGTCGGAGATGTCCGCGCCGACGGCAAGGTCGAGGAGCACGTCGGCGTTTTTCTTTGGATCGACGGAGGCTACAAAATCGATCACGTCGCCGCGCGAGGCGGGTGGAAGTTGATTGTTCTTCAATTGCTGCAACAACGCGGCGACCGCCACGGGCGATTTGACGGCTTCGAGAGCGAACGTGAGATGGCTGGGCCTGCCCCAACTCAGCGTGCCCGCTTCGACAGTCGGAAGCCAGATCGACTTCAAATCGTTGGCGGCGGACCAGAGCGCGAAATCGATGAATTTGTCACGCGGCCGATCGAGGCCGCGCATCGCGATGGTGATTGCATCGGGGCTGGCGAGCGTCGCCGCCGCGAGAATCCCCTCGAGGCGCACAGATGGATCGGGATCGGCGACTGCTGCCGCGAAAATATCGCGACCGTTTGGGAGTTCCGCGCCCCATCGCGATGCCACGCGCACTGCGGCGGCGCAGCGTGCGGATCGCGGGCTGCCAGCAGCCGCGCGAGCAGCGCTGGGTTGACGACGTCGATCGCCTCATCCGTCCAAAGCGCTTCGAGCAGAGCACGCTCGAAATTGCTGTCCGCCGGCTGAAGCGCGGTCGTCCAAACTGCCAGCGCCGCGGCAACATCAGCGGCCGGCCGCTCGCGCAGTTCAAGTTGCGCGTGGGAGCGGGTGTAATCTTCGGGGCTGTTGAGCAGATTGAGCAGGGCGGGAATCGTCGCGCCCGCAATCGTCGGTTTCTGCACCAGGGGCCGCCCTTTGGCGGTGACCCGCCAGATTCTGCCGTGCACATGATCGCGGCGCGGATCGCGGAAATCGACCTCGCCGTGCTGAATGATCGGGTTGTACCAGTCGGCAATGTAGATCGCGCCGTCGGGCCCGATGCGAATATCGACCGGACGAAAAGCCGGATCGGGACTGGTGATGAAGTCGGGCATCTGCTGCGATGAAAATCCCGCGCCGTCCGGCTTCAGCTTGAAACGCACGATGCGATGCGCGCGGAAGTCATTGGTGAGGAGATCTCCCTGATATTCGTCGGGAACCTGCCGGCCGGTGAGCAATTCGGCGCTGCAATATTTCGGGCTGCCGGGGTTCAAGCCCGCCATCGTGCGCTCGACATTGACGGCGCTTTCGAAAGCGGATCCCGGGAAGACGCAGGCGACACCCTGGCCGCCCGCGCCGTCGGTTCCGAACCATCGGCCCCAGCGGTCGAAGCAGATTCCCCACGGATTCACCATGCCGCGGCTGAGTATGCCGAGCTGTTCGGTTTTCGGGTCAAAGCGCCAGGTTCCGCTGCCGAGCAGCGTCACGACGCCGCGCGGCGTTTCGACGTGGCTGTGAATGTAGATGGATTGGTTCCAATAGAGCCGACCGTCGAAGCCCCAGCGCAGCGTGTGAATGATGTGATGCGTATCCTCGGTCCCGAAGCCGGCGAGAACCACGCGGCGATGCTCGGCTTTCCCCGTCGCGGGGTTCTCATCGAAATGAACGATCTCGGTGCTGTTGGTGACATACGCCCCGCCGTCGCCGGGCGCGACGGCAGTGGGAATGAACAAACCATCGGCAAAGATCGTTGATCGATCCGCTCTGCCCCGCCCGGCGGAGTCTGCCAGGACAATAATTTTATCGTTGGGTATCGCGCCGGGTTTCAACTGAGGATACGTTTCCGAAGTGGCGACCCAGAGCCGGCCGCGATTGTCCCAATTCATCTCGATCGGTTTTTCGACCATCGGATCGGCGGCGAAAAGATTGATCTCCCACCCGTCGGCGATCTTGAAGGTTTTGCGTTCCAATTCGGGATCAAGGCTCGCTGCGGGAGCGGCGCGCACAGACGCGGATGAAAACAAGATGAGCACCAGCGGGATTTGAAAGCGCCTCAAATTCATCAAGTAGTGGTCCTCACTGCTTCGGCCGCACTTCATCTTGCGTCGGCAACGTTACGCGCATTCGGGCGATCTGGGCGTCAGCCTCTTCGGTCAGCTTCTCGAATTGGGCCATCTCCGGCGCGTTGCGTCCCTGCTCGTGCTTTCGGTAGCCGAGAATGTAGGTGTCGTTTTGGGCACGCCAGTCGTTGAAAAAATCGAAGTTCTTCTGAATGATCAGCTTTCGCAGTTTCTCCTCCTGCTCGTGGGGCGGCGCGTCAGCGATGCTGATGCCAAGGCCCTTTTGGATCGCGGCGGCAGCTTGCTGATAGCCCTGGGCCGTGAGGTGAATGCCATCAGTCGTCGGCGGCGAGAACCCGTGGAACAGATCGACGAAAAAGCAGCCGCGTTTGGCGGCGGCGGATTGAATCGCATTGACGTACAGGCCGAGATTACGATTGTGCTCCGCCGGGTCGGGCAGGGGAGGCGGACGCTTCTGGTGCGCGATCGGCGAGAGAAGAACCAGACGGGCCTTGGTTGCCGCCAGCATTTGAAGCATCTGATCCAGTCCGGTCTGAAAATCCGCGAGCCCAGCCTGGCCGGCGAACGATTCGTTCATTCCGTAGGCGACGAAGATGATCGTCGGCTGAATGTGCGAGACCAGATCCTTGAGCCGATTCAAACCCTGTTCCGGCGGGCCGAAATTTGCCCAGCCGGCGCAGAGATTCGCGCGTCGGCATGCACGGTGTCCCCGCTGTACCCAAGGTTGCGGAAGATCAGATTCTTGTCGGGAAATCGCGTGGTCAGCGCCGTTTCGATGTAGCAATCTTCCGCTTCGTGCTCGAAGAAATCGTTGCCGACGAAAACGATCCGCTCGGTCGATCCGAATTGAAACGGTTCGGCGCCCGAGCTACCGGCAGCAGTGCGCACACGATCGCAACCAGCGCAGCCAGGTGCAGGGTCGGGTGATTGGCGCGCATTGGCGCGGTTCGTCGACACCGTTGCCGGAGTACCAGGGGAGGGGGAAAAGGCCGGAAAACCCTGTCTTTGATGATCGAATGAGATACCATGTCGCTCCGCCCGTACAATCCGATACTCAATCGTACCCCAGCCGTTGCACCGCGTCGCCATTCGCTATGTACTCCCTTTCTGCGTTCTCAGCTTGGCGTATGCTGCTCCTCATTCTGATCGGAGCGGATTCGCTGCGCGCGGCGGGCTTGGGTGCGAAGCATTTTGACGATCCCGCGCCGCCGGTGGTGCAGACGGTCCCTGACATTGCCGCGCCATCGGCACGGAAGAATTCCGACGTGACGTTTTACCAGGCGGCAAAGCCGCTCGCGGCAGGAGCAGTTTGCAGCGACTGGCCGTGTTTCCTGGGGCCGACGCATAACGCATTCTGCAGTGAGACGGAACTGGCCGAAGAGATTGCAACGACGCCGCCCCCGCTGATGTGGGAGATGAGAAAAGGGTCGGGATACGCCGCGCCGGCGGTCGTCGACGGGCGGCTGGTATTGCTGCATCGGGTTGGCGACGAGGAAGTCGTCGAATGTCTCGATGCGCTCAACGGCGATCGCTATTGGCGCTACGCGTATGCAACCAGTTATGAAGACCGCTATGGCTATTGCGATGGACCGCGGGCCAGCCCGGCGGTTGCCGATGGGATGGTGTTTGCAATCGGAGCGCAGGGGAAACTGCACTGCCTGAAACTCACCACCGGTCAACTCCTCTGGCAGCGCGATCTGATGAACGAGTTCAAGCTGCCGCAGAATTTCTTTGGCGTGGGCGCCAGCCCGCTGGTGGAAGGAGATCTGTTGATCGTCAACGTCGGCGCGCCCGGCGGCCCCTGCGTGGCAGGGTTTGACCTCAAAACCGGACGGATGGCGTGGGGAGCCGGCGATGCGTGGGGACCGAGCTATGCGACGCCCACGCCGGCGGTGCTGAATGGCAGACGGCGGGTGCTCGTGTTCGCCGGAGGGGAGAGCCGGCCGCCCACCGGCGGATTGCTCTGCATCGATCCCGCAAACGGGAATGTCGAATGCCAATTCCCCTGGCGCGGCACGCGCCGCGAATCGGTAAACGCGTCGTCCCCCGTCGTCATCGGCGATCGGGTTTTTGTCTCCGAATGTTATGGATCGGGCGGCGTCCTGCTCGATTTGCACGACGCTTCCTGCAAGCGGATCTGGACCAACCCGGCGTTCGGCACGCACTTCATGAACGCAATCCCCAGGGACGGTTATCTCTACGGCATTGACGGCCATGGACCGGAGGACGCCTTTTTCGTCTGCGTCCGGCTGTCCGATGGCGTCGAAATGTGGCGCGCGCATCCGCAGTGGGACGAGATCGAGCAGCGCGGCGACGACCGGCGGACCGTGCCGATGGGAACGGATCGTTGCACGCTGATCGACTGCCCAGGCGAGCGGCGGTGCCTGTGCCTGGGAGAATATGGTCATCTTCTGTGGCTCGATCTGAATCCGAAAAGCTTCCGGGAATTGAGCCGCACACGGTTATTCGCCGCCAGCGATACGTGGACCCCGCCGGCGATCAGTCGCGGCTTGTTGTACGTGTGTCAAAATCAGCCGGGACTGAATGGCGAACCATTGCGGCTGCTGTGTTACGATCTGCGGAAGTAAACACCATCCACGAAACTAAATGAGCGTGCGCGATTACGCGCACGTGCTGCCCTTAGGGCAGCCGGTAAACGTTTTTTGGAAGCGCCTAATCGCGCAAGGTCATATAGCATGTTAGGTTCTGTCGATCGATCGGAAAGGCCCGTTGCGCTTGTCACTGGCGGCGCCCGTCGCGTTGGCCGCGCGATCGTCGCCTCGCTGGCTGCCGCCGGATACGACGTGGTCTTCACCTATCTGAGAAGCGAACGCGATGCGCGCGCGCTGGAAACCGAACTGCTTCAAAGCGGATTTTGCGCCAGGGAATTGGCGCCGATCTGACGGACCCCGCGGATGCGGTTGCCAGGATTTGCGATTGCATCGAGGGGCAATTCGGCCGGCTCTCGGTGCTGGTCAACAACGCATCCCTGTACGAAAGGTCTGATCCGGCGGGCGCGAATTTGGCCCAGTCCCGCCGTTTGTGGGCGATTCACGTCGAGTCCCCCATGCTGCTTGCGCAACGGCTCGCGCCGTTGCTGCGCGCGAGCAAGGGACACGTCATCAACATGCTGGATCTGCTCGCGGAACGGCCGTGGCCGGCGTACATGGCGTATTGCGCGAGCAAGGCTGGGTTGTGGAATCTGACACTATCGCTGGCGCGCGAGTTGGCGCCGCAGATCACCGTCAACGGCATCGCGCCCGGCGTGGTGGAGTGGCCGCCGGAATTACCCGAGGCAGATCGTCAGCGCTACCTGCGCCGCGTTCCGCTGGAGCGGCCCGGAACGCCGGAAGAAGTGGCACGGCTGATCCTGTTTCTCTGCACCGGCGCCGCCTACCTGACGGGGCAAATTATTCGATTGGATGGTGGACGCTCGATCACGTGAAGGATCTTTGCAGCTCGCCGGGATTATCGGCCGATCGAGCTCAAAAAATTCTGAGACGCACTGGATGGATCGCCGATGATAGGGCGGCCGCGCTGTTGCGCGGGCTTGTGCAACCTGAATAAGTATGAAGCTCTCCAGCGAATTGCTGAACCACCTGACGCTCTCCCTCGGCGGCGGTTCCGCTCCGGAATACGCGGGGGAGCATCGCGGGGACCCGCGCCTCGGGCTCATCGGGCGCGCGATGATCATCCCATGCCCGGCCCGCTGCGGCCGCCGACCAGTATCGGTTGCGGTACGGGATCTTTCCGCCGCCGGCATCGGCATCGTCCATACCAATCGCCTCGAACGGGGCGAGCAGTTCATCCTCCGTATTCCGGCGGCGGCGGGCGGTTCGCCAACCAGCGCCGTTCTCTGCACCATCGCTCATTGCAGGCCGGTCGGATTGGGCGTTTATATGATCGGAGCGCACTACGCGGGCTTGATCGACCCGGTGCATGCCCCCACCGCCAACAAGCCAGTTGTGTTGCCGTTGGAATCAATGGTCACCGCCTTCCGGCAGCAAGCCGCCGACGGACTTTCCGAAGACGAGGCCGAGCAGCTTCGCCAAGTCGAAGCGAGGTTGAGCCGGCTGCAGGCGCAATAGGAAAAATCCGAATGACGAAGCTCGAAACCAGAATCAAAGAATCAAATCCGAAGGTCGAATGACCGAATGTCGAAACGGAAGCTCGGCGCTCGGGTTCCTCAAAGAATCCGACACTCGTCATTCGGGCTTCTGGTTTGATTCTGATTTGGGGTTTCGTCATTCGAGCTTCCGCCCGAAGTGGCGGCCTAGCCTTCGGCTCCGCCCAGCTCGCGCGTTTCGAACAGCCACATGCCGGTGCTGAGGGCGAACGTCGCGTAGGCGATGGCATAGGCGGAGGCGATGGCGAGGTAGCTGAGAATGGCCGGGATGGAGATGGAGCCGCGAACGTGGAAGAAAGCCGTGCCGGGGACACTGATTTCGTGAAACACCGTGTACTGCCGGATATCAAATGTCTGGAGAAACGGCAGCAGCGAACTGGCGGCGTACGCGAAGAGTCTCACCGCCTCGGAACGATGCTCCAGCGGGAAAAGAAAGCGCGTCAGATTGCCGGCGACGTAAATCAGGATGACCGTTGGCAGATTGACCACGAGGGAGAAGCGTGTCGAGAGGGCGACGCCGATCGCGGCTAAGACGCTGATTTGCAGCCAGACGAGAAACAAGCTGGCGAGCAGTCCCACGCCGTGCATCATGCGGTAGTCAAAAATCTGCTTGATGTCGCGATCGTCCAGACTCGCGTAGCGCAACATGTAATCGGTGGGGATGCGGTAACACATCAGCAGCAGCATCACGGTGCCGAGAATGACCACGCCGAGCAGACTTGCCAGAATGATGCCCAGGTACTTGCCAACAAGGACCTCCCATTTGAAGATCGGCTTGCTCATCAGCGTGAGCATCGTGCGGTCTTCGATCTCCTCGTGGATGGATTTGCTGGTGGCAAACAGCGTAACAACGAGCACCAGCAGCAGGATCACGTCGAGCCCGACGGACTTGTACATGACGGTATCTTCACCGAGCGTGAAGAACGGGAGCAGCCCGTAGATGAGAAGAATCGCAGAGCCGATCCCCATGAGCAGCGCGAAAATAGGCTGCACAATGGCCTCGAAGAACGTATGACGAACGATGACGAATGTGCGATACATGGTTTGACGGCAGATTCTAAAGTGATGGCGCAGGAATGAAAGGGCCGTGCCAACAGGTCACTTCGGGGCACTTCAGGAGCCTGACACTTTCAGCGAGGCTGGTCTTTCCCCTCCCCTGGTACTGCTCCGAAAACAGATGTGGGAGACCAAGAAATGTCCAAGGCCCAATGGCCAACAAAATCCCAAATCGCAATGACCAATGCGAGAACCAGCTTGGGACTTGGACCTTGCGACTTTGTTGGCCATTGGGCCTTGGACATTTCTGCTCTGAAAAGAGGGGCTGTGGTGTGCGCAAGCACTCCATCAGCTCTCCGCGCCCTTCCCCAGTCGGACCCCCACCCTAACCCTCCCCGGAGTACCAGGGGAGGGGAAAAGAGAGAGCGCGCCGACGTGTCCCGCACCCGTCACTTTCGGGCGTGCGCGAGTTTCGGGAGTGTCTTCCTGCCTCCTCCCCTCGGCCAGGTGCTCTCAATGACGAATATTGAAGTTCTCGAACTCCCCGGTGGCGGGCTCGGAATGGGCTTCGGTGTGCTTGATGAAGCCCATCAGGCGGCGTTGCAAATCGCACACGAGCGAATCCATTTCCGCCTGATCCCCTTCGACTACCAACTCCACGCGCCCATCGGCCAGATTCCGCACATAGCCATTCACGGCGTACTGCTGAGCCATGTTGTGTGTCGTGTAGCGAAAGCCGACACCCTGAACGCGGCCATCGAAGTGATATGTGCGTCGTTCGGTCATCGCGATTCCCGGTGATCTGTTCTGATCGTTCAAGAATACCGCGGGCGTCCGCGGATACAAAGGAAATTCTGCGTGGATCAACAGGAAGAACTGCGGAAATTTTCCCGGTGAAACTCCTCATGACGGCAGAGTTTGCTTTCAGTCGGGGGCGGGTGCGTCTCCCATGAATCGCAACAGGAAGCGGTGAAATTCGGTATCGAGCGTTTTGAGATCCGTCCCCAGATATCGTTCCAGCAAAGGTTTAGCCGACGCCGGGTTCCAGAAGACCGCGTCCATCGGGCGGACGACCACTCCCTGCAGCTTGCCGGCGGCGGCATCGCGGAGGAGGCGCTGCAGGCCAACGCGATATTTTTGTTGCTCCCCCGCCCACAGAAATTCCGCAAAGGCCCAACTCTCGCCATAGAACGCTGAAATTCTCGCTCGGGGGCCGTTCACCACCTGCCCGGCATGCAAGGTGATCAACTGGCTCAGCGGAATGGCCTGACCGGCGGCAACCGCAGTTTCGAGCGACGAAAGCCGGTTGGGATTCTCCTGCAGATTCCAACTTGGCATGCCACGATCCCATTGAACGTTCTCAAACATGCAGGCGAGCCCCTCCTCCAGAAATGGGGGAATCCGCATTTTGAAATGGCGTGCCGCAAACTGATGGAATCCCTCGTGGGCGGCGACTGAGAAGGTGCCGGCTTCCCCGATATTGAAAGCGACGAACCAGTCGCGGACGGTATATCCGCCGCGGGTGATATGCAGATAGATAGTCGCGTCTGCTCCCGTTTTCTCCCGCGTGAATTGCTCCCATTGCCACCGCGAGGCGAAAACGAAGCACTCCATCGGCCGTTGCGTGACGGGCACGTCCGTGGCGAGCGTCGAATATTCGGCCAGGGCCCCTTCCATGAGATGGGCGAACGACTCAAGCCAGTGCTGATCAGAAATCGTTGTGTAGACAACGTAGTGCCGGGTGACGACGGTCGTCCCGTCGATGCCATCAAAAGTCCAAGGACCGAGGTGAACAATTGCCGAGGGAGGCTCAACGTTCCGATTGGCATTGGTGCAGCCGGTCAGGACGCCGGCGAGGCAGACCAGCACTCTGGCGGCATGACGTGAGATGGCGGTCACAATTTCTATCGTCGTCGTGAGATTATCCGCCTGAACTCAGTGCAGGGGTGCTGGCATCAACCGCCTTGATGATCTTCTCCTGCAGCGGCTTGATCTCGGAATTGGAAAGGTGGGGGATTCCGTTCATCAAAATCGAAAACGCGTACCAGGCACCGTCGCGGGCGTGCAGATAGCCGCTCAGCGAGCTGACGCCTTCGACAAATCCGCTCTTCCCGAAGAGCCGGCCGCGAATGTCTGAGCCGCGGAAACGGTCATCGAGCGTGCCGTCGATACCCGCCACGGCAAGGCTGCTCATGAACGCCTGGCGGTTGGGGCTGTAAAAGTTATAGATCAGCAATTTGCACAGCGCGCTGGGGCTGATGGTGTTGAGCTTGGAAAGCCCGCATCCGTCATCGAGATGAAACTGCTCCGGCGGTGATCCGGTCTTGAGCAGAAAGGCCCCTACTGCCTGCGTTCCATTCGCCCATGAACCGGGTTGATGCGACTCAGCGCAGCCGAGCCGCTTGCAGAGACTTTCGGCATACAGATTCATGCTGTCTTTGTTTGCCCGCGCCAAGGCGGTTGCGATCGGAGTTTCGTTCACACCCAGCACAACCCATGGGATCGCTCCCGCCTCATGTCGGGCGCGAATCGTCCGATCGCGCCGCACGTCGCCGGTCATCGCGATTCCAGCCGACTTCAGTGTCTCGCTGAAGACCGTTGCGGCAAAGAGCGAGGGGTCGTGAACGGTGATCGACACCCCCACCGTGCCGCGCGACGGAGCATGCCCGGCAAGCGATACATCGTTGGTCATTCGAGCGCGGCTGAGCTTCACGGCGTTCTCCGCGCTGGTGATGCAGGTGTTACTGACATTCAGATAACGCGTGGGAGGATTGATCGCGTACGCGGCCAACCGTCCTGGCACGCCGGGAGAAATCGTGAAGTCGACGCAATTTGCGTTCAGATTGAGCCCGGCGACTTCAGCGGCGTAGCGCTGATCGAGTTGATCTGCCGGCCAGTGCGGATGAACGGCCGGTTCCTCGAAGACACTGTCGTCGACAATCACATCTCGCACCGAGACGATTTTCAGCTTCTTCAGTTGAGTCGCCCAACTCCCAAAAACGGTCGTGACGTTCCACCCGGCACGCTTGAGAAACTCCGCATCGCCAAAGGTCGGGTCGCCATCCCCTATGATGACAACGTCTTCGCCCGCGCGAACGAGCATTGTGTGGAACTTAAAATCCGAGCCCAGCGCATCCAACGCCGCTGACGTTGTTGTGAGCTTGAGATTGCTGGCGGGAATCAGCGGCGTATCTGCTTCGAGGGAGTAGACCGGTGCAGATCCCCCGACGACGAGCCAAGCCGAACCACCTGAATTCCGACAGTCGCCTTGTGAAGCAGCCTATCCTGCAGGACCGCGCGAATGTCTGATTGCATGTCGGCCAGCGCCGCGGCGGGCACGAGAAACGCGACGATGATGATGATCAGCGCGAGAGACAGTCTCATCCTTGAAACCCACGAGGAGCCAGCCCCCAGCCATCATTGCTGCTAAGATTAGCGAGACTGTCGACCCCCGCAACCTGTTCCGGACTTGAATAATCGGTCAATGTACGAAGATTAGATGAGTCGTGTTGCCCAGGAGAGGGTCGGCTGGCGGCCTCCGCGGCACTTTTCGCGTTCCAATTGGCATCCCTTTGGGTCAGTGTCGGGCTATGGGCGACGGGGGCGTCCACGAACTTTGAGGATTTGCAGCATGTCTGAAACGGCAGTCACGGAGGAGATTCGGTCGCGCATCGTCGAAATTCTGCGGCGCGACCTGAAGCTGGGTTCGAACGCCCGGATCGACGACGACATGCCGTTTTTTAACAGCGAGGCCGACCTCGACTCCCTGGATATTCTGCTGCTCGTGGCCAGCGTCGAAAAGGCGTTTGGCATCAAGATTCCCAATGAGCAAGTCGGGCAAACAGCTTTTCAGAACGTGCGATCGTTGACCCAGTTTGTCGCGTCGCAAGTGAACGATAACGGCGCTGACGTCGCTCCCAAATCAGTCGATTACCTTGCCCGTCTTCCGCATGGAGAGCCGTTTCGGTTTCTCTCGCGGATCACGGCAGTGAAGCCCAGAGAAGCCGGGGAGGCAATCTGGGCGCTCACCGGCTCAGAATCGTTCTTCGCCGGGCATTTTCCGGGGCGTCCCCTCGTTCCCGGCGTGTTGATCGCCGAGGCGCTGGCTCAGCTTTCCGGCATCGTGGGCGCCGAGGCGGAGGAAAAAGGTGGAGAACGAGGATGCTGGCCCACGTGGATATCCGATTTGACCGTCCCGTCGTGCCACCGGTGCAGATTGTGTTGAAGGCGGTGTTCCTCCGGCAAATGGGGCAACTACAGCAGTTCGAGGTAACGGCGGAGGTCGCCGCAGAGACCGTTGCGCGGGGCACGCTTGCGCTGCACCGGCCGGATGGGAACGGATGAGAACGGCAATTTTCTTGCTCTCGCTCCCGTCGCCTGAAGTGTGCGATCAATTCGGTGGGGGCAGTAGCGGTCGATCCCCGCGATTCAGCGTCACCATCAGCGCCCCTCCGGCGGGGGTCGGAGTGAAGCGCGGGTGATCGCCTTTTGGCTGAAGCTTTTCTTCAGACTGACGGCGGTGGCGCCGGCGCTCATGCGCGCCCTGAAGCCGCTGTTTGTTCGGCTCGCATGGTGCTTCGCGCCAGCGATTCGTCACGGCACCGACGCCAACGCTCTGCGAATATTCGAGGCTGATCTCAACGCGCGGCAGCTTCGCGCATTTTCGTTGGGCGTCATCGGAAATTTCTACGAATTCGTGTTTGACGTCGGCCGAAGCGCGCGGGCCACGCGCGAAGAATTGGCCGGCCGTATCGCGTCAGTGCAGGGTCACGACCAATACCTCGCGGCTCGTTCGTTGAAGCGCGGTGCGATTCTGCTGACGGCGCACATGGGATCGTTTGAGCTTGGCATTGTGGCGCTGACCGAAATGAAAGAGCGGGTTCATGTGGTCTTCCAGCGCGACCGGATCGACGCGTTTGAGCGGCTGCGCAGCAGCATGCACGAGCGGCTCGGCGTCGCGGAAGCGGCGTTGGACAACACCTGGACTGTCTGGCTGCGTTTGCGCGATGCGCTGCGGGCGGATGACGTGGTGGCAATTCAGGGCGATCGCGTCATGCCCGGGCAGAAGGGAGTGGCGATGCCGTTCCTCAGGGGGCATCTGTCGCTCCCCACTGGGCCGGTCAAACTCGCATCGGCCAGCGGTGCGCCGATCATTCCCGTTTTTACGGTTCGCGGGAACGACGGCCGGGTTACTATCTTCGTGGAGCAGGCGATTGAAGTGCCCAACCCGCTGGATGACGCCGAGACGGCTTGCGCGATGCGGAAGATTGCCCGCGTGCTTGAAAAATACGTCGCCGCATACCCGGAGCAATGGCTGGTCTTCACTCCGGCGTTCAGCGAAGATGCGCCGTGAACCGTCGGAGCAAACGTCTTGAAGCAAATCCAGAACGCCGCATGAACTCTTCCCGGGTTGGCCGCGGCTCATCTTGGAAGTCCCAGCTATGGAACGCGAGCAGATCGTCATCACCGGGACTGGGCTGGCCTGCAGTCTCGGGCTCGATGCCCGGCAGACGTGGGACGGCGTGCTGCAAGGCCGCGCCGGGATCGGCTCGATGCCGGCGCTCGAATCAAAGCCCGCGATCGACGCCGTCGGGTATCAGGCGATGGATCTGCCGACAGAATTCGCAGCGGGGCTGCCGCGCGAGACGCGCTATCTGCGATGGACGATCCAGCAGGCGATCGCCGAGGCCCGGGCCGAGGAGTTTATCGCAGCGCGCCCCCGCCGTTGCGGCATCGTTCTGGGAACCACGCTTCATGGCATGCGGGCAGGCGGGGCGTTTCTCCGCAGCGGAGATTTTTCGCTGCTGCGCGATTTCCTGGCGGGCAACACGCTGCAAAACGCCATCGACGGAATGAATCTCGCCGGCGACGCGATCACCACCTGCTCGGCTTGCTCGTCGAGCCTGGCGAGCATCGCGCTGGCGATCACGCTGCTGCGCAGCGGGCATCTCGATCTCGTGGTGGCCGGTGGTTACGACACCGTCAGCGAGTATGCGTACGGGGGATTCAACAGCCTGCGGCTGATCGCGGCCGGGCCGATCCGGCCCTTTGCCAAAGATCGTCAGGGAATGAAACTGGGCGAAGGGTACGGCATCATCGTGCTCGAACGCGGCAGTGATTCCCGGCGGCGCGGCGTCGAGCCGATTGCCGCGATTCTCGGTTGCGGCGAATCGTCGGACGCCCATCATTTGACGCAGCCGCACCCGCGCGGGAAGGCGCTGCCGCCGCGATTCGAGCGGCTCTTTCCGATGCCGGCCTCGCCCGCGAATCAATCGGCCTCATTGCCGCCCATGCGACCGGCACGCCCGACAACGACGCCGGCGAATACAATGCTTATGTCAGCGTCTTTGAGCGCGGGCTGCGCGATATCCCCGTCGTCGCGCTCAAGAGTCGCCTGGGCCACACCCTGGGAGGCGCCGGCGCGGTGGAACTGATCCTTTCGGCCATTGCGCTGCGCGAGCAGACGGTCCCGACGACGGCCAACACCGCGCCGTCGGACGCGGAATTTCCCGATCTGCAGCTTGCCGCGGGCGCGCCCCGCCCGGCAAAGATTGACGCCACGCTGAATACCTCGCTGGGTTTTGGAGGAGCCAATGCCTGCATGATTCTGTCGCGTCCAGGAACGAAAACCGCTTCGGAACGTGCGCGTCGCGAAGTCTGCATCTCGGGCATTGGCGTGATTCTCCGCGGCGCGATCGGCAACGATGCGTTCGTTCGCCGGCTGGGTGAGACACCGTCCTCGCCCATGCGGGACAGCGGCAGCGTCCCCGAGGACGGCTACATTCATCTGCTCAACGCGCGCCGCGTCAGGCGAATGAGCGATTACGTGAAGCTCACGCTCGCCAGCGCCACGCTCGCATTTGCCGACGCCGGCGTGGCGGAGAATCCCTCCTTCTCCGCTTCGTGCTCCGCGATCCTCGGCAGCACGCACGCGGGAGCCGCCTATTGCGTCAGTTATTACGAGCAGATCGTGCGCGAAGGGATATCGGCGGCGAATCCGATGCTCTTCGCCGAGGGTGTCCCCAATTCGGCGGCAGCGCACCTGAGCCTGATGCTCTCGCTGAAGGGCTCCTGCCAGAGCCTCATCGGAACGCGCACGGCGGGACTCGACGCACTGCGGCTGGCGTTCTACCGAATTACTTGCGGGGAATGGGATCGCGCCGTTGTGAGCGCCGCCGAGGAATTTGTTCCGACCGTCAACCAGGCGTACGCCCATTGCGGGCTGTACGCCCCCGAGAACCGCGGGGGCGCGTTCGGCGGGGATGGGCGCTTTTCCGTCGGCTGCGGCGCGGTCACGTTCATTGTAGAAAGTCGCGACGCGATCGAACGCCGCGGAGGCAAGTCGCGCGGGAGCGTCCTTGCGTGCGGCGGCGCCGCCATGCGCGCGGATCATGCCATTGAAGACATTGCCCACGTGCTGGAGGCGATACATGCGCCCAGGCACGTGATCAGCTCGGCCAACGGAACTTGGATCGATCGAGCGGAGGCCGCTGCGATCGCCCGATCGGCACAAGCGAGAGTGGTTTCCTCGATCTACGGATTATTCCCCGAAACATTCAGCGTTGGTCCGCTGGCGGGAATCGCGGCAGCATTGCTGACGAGGAAATTGCCGCAATTTCACGGCGAGATCGGCCAAATGCCGGAGGGTCTTGAGATCGCGAGCGAAGCCCGAGCCGCAACCTCGATGGGAGTTCTCTGCACCGGCTTCAACGGGACCGTCGCCGGCGCGACGATTTCTGTTGCAGGTTTCTGAAGCGAAGGTTCCGGCAGGCGTCGCATAGAGCGGCATTGAAGACTATTTCACTGTCGTCACTACCGTCGGCTTGCTG
Source organism: uncultured Phycisphaerales bacterium (assembly GCA_963758525.1). Classification (GTDB taxonomy): domain Bacteria; phylum Planctomycetota; class Phycisphaerae; order Tepidisphaerales; family Tepidisphaeraceae; genus JBBSDP01. The sequence continues at coordinate 15,818 of CAVWVQ010000005.1, read as the reverse complement.
ACGACCGTGGAAAGCGAGCCGGAGTTGTCGCTCCACTGCTGTCCATCCATGACACCGATGTAGAGTCGTGTCGCGCCCGGGGGAACGATGAAACTCTGCAGCGTGCCGTCGGAGCGCAATCCGTCGCCGATGAAGAACGGTTGCTTGAGCAGCGGCGAGAGCGTCGCGAAGTCCTGGCTGGCTGGTGAACTGAAGTCAAGGGACGCGGGGGCCGGGCTGGAGTCCGGCTGGGTGTCGTCGAGGAAGACGCCGATCACGGACGTCAGCGGCGCCTTCAGATCGGCGATGCCGTGCTCGGCGTTACTGTGTGCCGTGGCATAATAGTTGTCGATGATCCAGTTCGGATCTCCATCGGGATCGAACGGCTGCGTGCCGGGGTAATAGCTGACCGACCCGCTGAATTGGAACTGCACCGCCTTGCCCGCCGTGAGCGTGAGGCCGCTGGCCTGCGTGGGGGATTCGGCAGGGGCAGAGTCGGTCCATCCCTGGTTGGTGTAATTGGCGGTCGTGCCGCTGGGCATTCCGGCGAGCCAGGGGTCGGCTTTCCCGGCGACGCTGATCGTCGTGGATGACCCTGCCGTGAACACCGCGACAGCCACCCCGTGCACATCGATCGAGCTGACTCCCAACGCCTTGGCGAACATCGTCTGGACCGCGTTCCCGCGGGCCTTGGTGCGCTGCGCAGTGACCTGGACTGCATTTTGACTGCCCCCGCCGGCAGTGAAGGAATGCGTGGCCGAGTTCCATGTACCGGTCACCACATCCGAGCTTTGCAGCACCACAACGGACCCATCGGCGGTGTTGTCGTTGGCGGCGTCTATTGCGTACGCGGTAGCCGCCGACCCGGATATGGACAGGCCCAACGCCCCGTACCGCGCCGCGGCATCCGCGGCCCGCTGCAGTTCGGTCTTGGTCGTTTCCGCCCTGCCAAAGTCCACGGCAAGTGAACAGAAGCCGCACATGACCGGCAGGGTGATGATCACCCAGATCAGGCCTTGACCCCGCGAACGCGATCTGTAGAAACCTCTGTTGTGGTTTGACATAGTTGTTCCCCTCCCTCATCGGCCGCGGAACCGAGCCCCTGAATGTCGGAAAGGGGGAATGAGACGTCCGAATATGTTTTGCTGGCGACGCCCATCCGGGACTTTCTTCCGGACCGGTTTTGGTGAACAATCTTTTCCTGCAACGCAGATCAGCGATGCAACTCTCAAATCTCTTTTGGAAAAAGCGTATGCCATTCGATCAATATCACGAGCCGCCCAACGAACTGCCCGAAAAGACCCGCACCTTCGCCCGCATGATTGCATCGTTGAAGGAAGAGGCCGACGCCATCGGATGGTACGAGCAGCGGATCGCAGTCGAGAAAGACAACCAGGCCAAGGCCATCATGCTCAACGCCCAGAAAGAGGAATTCAAACACTTCGGCATGGACCTGGAGTTTCTGCTCCGGCAGAAAGAAGACTGGCGGACCGAGCTGAAGGAAATTCTCTTCACTACCGGAGACATCGTTGAGCGGGGCGAGGCGGGAGAGAAGAAAGTCGATTGATCCGCGCCTCGCGTGTCTGAAATCGGCGTAGGGTCCGCAGGCGGGCGCGAAGACGCGCCAAATTATCGAGCGGCTGGTTTGCCCGCCTGCGGACCATTCTCGGGACGGGGGAAGGTCCGCAGAAGAGCCCCCATACGGGCCGCGAAAACCAGTCGGATTCGAGCGCTCTTCTGCGGACCCTACAAGATTGAAAGCGCCTTGATGAACGCGGATCCACCGCAAACTGCCCCCGTGGCTTCGGAACGCGCGGAGATCGGCGTCTCTGCGGGATCAGCCCCCGACTGGTCGACGATCGGCCGCGAATTGCACTGTCCCCTTTGCGACTACAACCTCCGCGGCCTCGTCGAACCCCGGTGCCCCGAATGCGGCTGTGGCTTTGAATGGGCGGCGATGCTGAATCCGTCGCTGCAGATTCATCCGTATCTGTTCGAACATCATCCAAAACACCCTGCCGCTGCCTTCTGGCGAACCTTGCGCGGCGGCCTGCTTCCCCGGCGATTCTGGACGCAACTCAAGCCGACGCATGCCGTCTATCCTCGCCGAATACTCCGCTATTGGTTGTTGACGATCACGGCTGCGCTCGCAGCATTGCTGGCGACGATGCTCGTGCTGCTGCTCGCGCAAGCTGGCAGACAATCGCCACGCACTTTTTCTGAACGCGCATCCGATGAAGCCGTTGCCCTTCAGAATGCGTTTCCGATCGACAAGCATCTGGTGGCGGTCCTTCGTCGTACCGCTGGCCGAAATGCTGGCATTGCTTGAAGTCACATTGCCATGGTTGACGCTGGCGACACTGATGATTTTCCAGATGTCATTGCGCCGCAAAGGAATTGGCAATGCTCATCTGCTTCGGTGCGTGCTCTACAGCGCCGACGCATTGCTTTGGGCAAACCTGCTTGTACTGCTGATGTCGCTCGCAGCCTTTGTCGTTTGGCTGATGACCAAAGAAGCCGACCCAAACAATATTTTCGGACGATATGCTCCGTACAGAACCTTCGTCTATTTTTATCTGCCGATCTGGGTGATCGTCTGTTACCGGCTGTACGTCGCCTGCAGCCGCTACTTGCAGCTTGACCATGCGCTCGCAACGATTATCGCGTCGCAGGTGATCGTCGCCCTCGCCGTGCCGGCGGCGATCGTGCTTTTTGTTTCGATAAAGCAACTGTTGTAATACAGGTTGCCTTGGTGCAGGGCGGGATTCATTGCGCCTCGCGATTGTCGATCGGCGGGATGAATCCCGCCCTACCGCGCTGATGCAGAATGACGATTGCACTGGGAACTCGCAACAGCGACAGCCAGCGGCGATAACCAAGTCGCGGGGAAAGTTATTGTCGTGATGAGTGTCCCAGCCGCGCTCGTGCTTCTCGGATATTTTTAATCATAACACCGCCCGTACAACCATTGATTTTCTGTTTGCCGCTCCGCGAAGGGCAAGCTACTTCGGGATCTTCTGTGCTGGCGAAACGCTTTGTCTCCCGCGGGCTTCGCCTCGCCGAATCAGATCACTCTCCATGCACGACATCATACAATTTGAAGTATGCTTCAAGATCATGGTAACCTAAATGAACGTGCGCGATTACGCGCACGTGCGAGCAGCGCGCTGCCCTTAGGGCAGCCGCTAAACGGTTTTTGGAAGCGCGTAATCGCGCAAGGTCATATAGCAGCAGTAATGCCGCCGCTATCGCCAAACGACACAGTAGTGGCTTGCCCTTCGCGGAGCGCACAGAATGAATTCACCCCACTCCGTCATCCTCGGATCACACCTGATCTTCACCGGGTACGCGCATTGGCTCCCCAACGATCTACGAGGAAGCGGGTCCGAGGAGATCCGGAAAGCATCGATGGAAGATTTGGGGACAATTCTGCCAGGTCGTCAGCATCCCCAACCCCCGCGCGATGATGTGAAGACATTCTTCAAAGACGCTAAGGGACACTTGGATCACGCGTCCATTTGGTTCAACGAGTCGCATCGCCGAATTCTCGCTCAATCCATCGCGGAGACATCGCGTCTGCACGGGTACACGCTCTGGGCATTGGCAATCTGCTCCAACCATGTTCACGCTGTTGTCCGATCGCATCGCCACAAGTCGGACCAGATCTGGTTTCATCTTGCAAATGCCATGAGGTCCGCTCTTCAAAATGCGGGTGCTGTCCCGATGGATCACCCGGTCTGGTCGCACCGCGCTTACAAGGTATTTCTTCGAACTCCCGGGCAAGTCCGGGGGCGAATCCAATATGTGCTCGACAATCCCACGAAGGAGAGACTTCCGCGACAGTTGTGGGAGTTTATCGTCCCGTATACGGGTTGATTTGCAATTATTGCGCTCCGCGAAGGGCAAGCTACTTCGGGCTCTTCTATGCTGGCGAAACGGCTTTGTCTCCCGCGGAGCTTCGCTTCGCGGAATCAGATGACTCTCCGCTCTTCCGCATGATGAACAAATAATTGAACCCCCGCAGGAAGAAGTTCCCCTCCTCCGCGGCCTTCCGGTAATTCCCCATCTCCAGCGTCTTGTTATGACGCGTGACCGCAATGATATCCACCGGCTCGAACAGCTTCTTCATCCGGGCGAACAATTCAAATCCGATGGGATAAAACCCTTTCCCTTTCACGAACGAATCACTGACGTACAACGCCATATGACGATCCTTGCGCAGGACGCGGTGAATCTCTGACAACACCTGCTCCATCGCGCGATAATACTCCCCGCCGGCGGCGTCGAGCTTTCCGATGCATCTTGGATCGTCGCTGTACTCAATATGCGTTGAGTACGGGGGATCGATGAAGACGAAATCGGCCTTTTCGCTTTCCAGCGGCAGCTTGCGGGCATCGACGCGGAAGATGTCCTTCCGCGTTGGGGCGATGTCGTATCCCAGCGCGCGACGGCCCAGTTCCCGCGCGACATCGAGCGTGGTGCCGCTGCCGGCACACGGATCGATCACCAGCTCCTTGGGCTTGGTGTATCGCTGCAGCAGGTTCCAGATGATGTAGCTGGGCGTCGCGCCGCGATAGTTGGGATCGCCCTGCGTGCCCTGGCCATAGTGCTGCGAGGGATACTCCCACAGCGTCGTGGGTTGGAGCCGCAGCGGAGGTTTCTTGCTCTTCATTGCGGCCCGGCCAGCAGAACTTTCCCCATCGGTCCCTTGGCCAATCGCTCAAACGCGGCGGGAAGCTGATCGAATGGGAAAACATGATCGATCAGCGGGCGATCATCGCGCTTGGCGAGGGCTTCGACAATCTGCTTCCAGGCGGCCTGCCCATCGACTGGGCCGTATGCGCCGACCGCGACGCCGCCCAAGCGAAGTCGGCGGAAAATCAGCGCGGCGCTGTTGAACTGCGGCACGGGCCCGGCGAGCCGGCCGACGATGCTCACCCGGCCATGATGGCCGAGCGTATCGATCAATTGGGGGAGCAATGCGCCGCCGATGTTGTCGATCGCCAGATCGACCCGGCGATCCTTCAGAAAGCCCAGGAGTTCCTTTCCCCATTGCGGGTCGGTCGGATTGAACACCGCGATGGCGCCGATCCGCTTGAGCTGTTCCTGCTTTTCGGTGCTGCGCGAGAGCGCGACGATCGTGTGTCCGCAAGCGGCGCCAAGTTGCACGCTTGCGACGCCCACGCCGCCCGACGCGCCGCTCACCAGCACCACCGCCTGTTGGGGAAGGTCATGCCACTGTGTCAGCGCCTGCCAGGCCGTTAGATATACCAGTGGCGCCGCGGCAGTCTGCTCATCAGTCCAGCCTTGGGGCACTTCTATCAACGAATCGGTCGCGACTGCCGTGAATTCCGCAAAGGTTCCATGCCGGCTTACGCCAGTGTCTCCGCGAAGAACCCCCCGCTGCTCGCCGATGCGCAAGCCGCTCACTCCCGCGCCAATTGCGACGATCGTCCCAATACCATCGCGCCCCAGGACGTGCGGCATTGGCGGATGAGCCGGGTACATCTTTTCCGACAAATATCGATCGGCCGGGTTCAGCGCCGCGAATTGCACTTTCAGAACGACCTCCCCCGCCCCCGCCACGGGGTCGGGGATCTCTGCAAGCCGAAGCGCGCAAGTCCATCCTGCGACGGCAAAATCCAAGCTTTCATAAGATGACTCATCATGCCACGCGGGCGCGGGTTTGGCTATGTCAAGGACGGAGGTGATTGGTGATTGGAACGTGACCGGAGGGGGAGTGAAACGTGAAGACGTGAAACGTGAAACGTGAAGAGCGTTTCGGGCTCGCCGAAGATTCAGCGGTGGCTTGCCCTTCGCGGAAACATGCGTTCATCTGGCTTCCGCGACGACGCAAGCGACTCCACCGCTCACGTCGTTACCTCTCAAGTCTACACGTCTTCACGTCTTCACGTTTCACGTCTTCACCTCTTCATCCCGGCCCCATCACGTTCCAATCACCAATCACCAGTTTCCCCGATTCACGATTGCAAATCCCCGCACAGGATCGCAAGATGGCATCGCTCACATGCCGCGTGGAGACGACATCTCATGGCACGTGATGCGTCAGATCGTTCGCCGATGGGCGGGGGAAGCGACCGACCTGGCGGAAGTCACGCCGCTTTCTGGCGGGTGCATCAGCACCGCGATGGCGCTCACCCTCGATTCGGGCCGAAAAGTGGTCCTCAAAATTTCACCGCACCGCGTGGATCGAGCGTATGCCGACGAGGAGGTGCAGCTCGCGCTGCTTCGCAGCGCGGGGATTCCCGTTCCGGAAGTCTACCACGTGCACACCGGCACCCTTGAGGAGCCGTTCAGCTACATTCTCATGGAGTTCATCGAGGGCGTCGATCTCTCAGCCGCACGCGCGAAGTGCACTGCCGAGCAATTCGAACAGCTTCAGTCGGAGTTGGCCGACATCGTGCTCAAGCTGCACCAGCAGACGGCCTCAAGTTACATGCGCGTGACGAGCAACGGCGCAGCGAAGTTCGACCGATGGCCCGCCTGCTATCACGAAATTTACGATCCGATCTGGAACGAGGCGGAGAAAAACGCAAAACTTCCCGTGAAGGCGCGCAAGCAGGTCGCGCGCCTGCATCAGCGGTTGGATCATTTCCTCGCCAACGATGATTGCCCGCGTCTGGTGCATTGGGATCTGTGGGCGACCAATCTTCTTGCGATCGAAAATCCGGACGACCATTCCTGGAGGATCGCCGCCCTGCTCGATCCGAACTGCAAGTTCGCCCACGCCGAGGCCGAGATTGCTTATCTCGAGCTTTTTCACACGGTGACTCCCGCCTTTCTGCGCACCTATCAGCAGGCCCACAAACTGCCGCCGGAGTACCATCGCGTGCGGAAGCCGATTTATCAGCTGTACAGCCTGCTGAATCATCTCTGCTTGTTTGGGCAGGAGTATTTGAAGCCGGTCGGCAGCGCCATCGAGAGGATCGCGGCTTTCGTGTAGGGCGGGATTCATCCCGCCGAATTCCACCGGTGCAGCCCCGGCGGGTGAATCCCGCCCTACGATCGGCAAAAAGTCATCGTCGGGCAGCCGGCTGCCCTGGGCTGGCGTATTTCCGAAGCATATTCAGTACGGAGCGGAAATCCTTCGGCAACTCCGCCGCCACTTCAACGACGGACGCGCTCAAGTCCGCGAATCGAATTCGTTCCGCGTGCAGTGTCAATCTCCCGATCAGCGGACGCTCTGTTTCGCCCGGCTTGCCGCGATATCCGCGTTTGAAACTGCTCAGGAAAAGGCCCTCCGCGGCGTCGGCGTTGTAGAGCGAATCCACCGCCAGGGGAAGGCCGATCGACTGGAGATGCACGCGAATCTGATGCGTTTTGCCGGTTTTGGGAAAGACGCGCAGCAGCGCGTATTCGCGAAACGTCTCCTCCACGCGCCAAAGCGTTCTGGCGGGCCGTCCCCCGTGACGCAGCACTGTCATCTTGAGCGGCGAAGCCGGATGCCGGCCCAGCGCGGCGTCGATCTCTCCCTCCTCGGCGACGGGCCTGCCGGCCACGAGTGCAAGATACTCCTTGAGCACGGCATTGTTTTGAAACTGATGGGAAAGGTGCCGCTGGGAGGCCGTATGTTTTGCGAAGAGAAGCACGCCGCTGGTTTCTTTGTCGAGGCGGTGAACGACACGGACGCGCGGATCGGCCGATCCGGACGCAGGCAAACCGAGCTGCGCCGCAAGCTGCTCCAGCACACTCGTCGCTTCGCCACGGCCTGGGATAGTCGCCAACCCGGCAGGCTTGGCGATGGCGATCGCGTCGTCGTTCTGCCAGAGGATGTGGAGCGATTCGGGTTTGCCCATGGACCAATCCGACGAATCTACCCAACTTCACCGCGTCACGCATCTCACGTCCCCATCGCCCCAGTGATTCATCGGGAATAAATTGACGGCAGCGCGCCGCACATTTAGGCTTTCGCGTGCGAGGCGCATCCCGTCGATATGCGGTCACGCGGGGCCTACTATCGTTGGTCCTGCGCGGCCCATTGTTTGCTCATTGCACCGGCGTCCGGACAAAGCTCAGGTTGGTGTCGACCGCCGCTGTTCGCTTTCAGGCAAGGAGTTATGCGTGAGACTGCTGATTGCCATTCCCGTTCACAATGAGTTGAAGTATGTCGATTCGGTGCTCAACAAGGTGAAGCGGTTCCATTCTGACATCCTCGCCGTGGATGACGGCAGCACAGACGGTACGGCCGACCTCCTCGCGGCGCGGCGCGACATCAGCGTCATTCGCCATCAAACGAACCTCGGATACGGGCAAAGTTTGATTGATGCGTTTAATTTCGCCGACGAATCCGGCTACGACTGGGTGATCACGATGGACTGCGATGAGCAGCATGAGCCGGAGATGATCCCGGCCTTTATCCGTGAGATCCGGACCGGACGATGGGACCTGATCAGCGGCTCGCGATATCTGGACCCTCGCACTGATGACGATGCGCCTCCCAGCGATCGACGGCACATCAACAGCATCATCACCGCGAAGGTGAACGAGCTGTTTGACCTGCATCTCACCGACGCGTTTTGCGGGTTTAAGGCGCACCGCGTCTGCGCGATGCGCCGCCTCAAGCTCGACGTGCCGGGCTATGCATTTCCAATGCAGCTTTGGCCGCAGGTCGCCGCGGCAAATCTTCGGGTCTGCGAAATCCCGGTTCGGCTCATCTACAATGACCCGTCGCGCACCTTCGGCGGAATGCTCGATGACTCCCAGCGCCGATTGCGCCATTATCTGGATGTGCTGCATATCGAAACGCGGCGCGTCGAAGTGCCGCCAAGCGCACCTGCGCGGTGCGAGAACGCGCCGGCCGCCTGTTGTTGTTCCGACTGACTCGCGTTTGACCCGCACTGCTCATGAGCGATTCCGCCGCGCGCTACGATCGATGGAAGGCCCCGCTCGCCGACGGTGAGTTTCTGGTGTGGCCTGCTGTCGATCAATTGCTAGCGCAAACGCTGGACAACCATCAGGCGCTGGGCGCCGCCTCCTCGGTTCTCATCCAGAACATTCCTCTCCCGCAAGTGCGCGGGCGCATGCGAAACTGGCTGGGACACCATGACGATTCTCCGATCATCGGCACGGGTCATCAGACCGAGCTCTATCACGCCGGGGTTTGGGCCAAGGATGCGCTGATCGACGCGGCAGCCGCGCAGCTTCACGGCAAGGCAATCCACTTCGCCGTTGACACCGATGAGCCGAAACACCTGCAACTGCGTTTTCCCGGCGGGTCCATCCCATTGCTCGACGAACTGGATCGCGACGCCCGCTGGACGGGGCTGCTTCCGCCCCCCACTCCCGCGCATCTCGCTGAAATTCAACGGCAGCTCAACGCGGCATCCAGGGATTGGAGCTTCGCGCCGATGCTCGGCGATTTTCTCGCCAGCATGAAACAGCAGGCGATGCACGATCGAAATTTGCCCGCGGCGCTGACCGACATTCTTCATGAGTTGGATTGGAAGCTGGGTCTACGGCATCACGCGATGCTCGCCTCCCCTATCTGGACGTGCGATCCTTATCTCGTTTTTGTCCACCACGTGCTGGCGCGGATCGACACCTTCTCCGCGGATTACAATGCCGCGCTCCATGCATATCGCGTTGAGAACAAGATCCGCTCCGTCGGCCGGCCGATGCCTGATCTCACCTGCACCGTCGATGGATGTGAAGCTCCCTTCTGGCTCGACTCGCTTGGCGACGGGACGCGACGGCGAGCCGCGGTCAGTCGCACGGAATCGGGTCGATTTTTGCTCAGTGACTTCAACGGGGAAACGTTTGAGTTCGACCCCTCCGCCGACGGCTGGGACGCGGCCGAGCGGCTGCGCCGGTGGCTGGTCGCCCGGCAACTGCGGCTATCTCCCCGCGCCCTGACACTCACTGCGGTCCTGCGGCTGCTGGTGGTCGATCAGTTCGTACACGGAATCGGCGGCGGGCAGTACGACCAGGTGCTTGACGGACTCATCGCACGGCATTTTGCGATGGAGCCTCCGCGCTTCTCCGTGACAACCGCCACTCTATTTTTTCCCGAGGCCGCTGCGCAAAGCCGGGTCTGTCTCCCCTGCATTGCCCAGGAGGGCCGGCGCCTCAGACATTCGCTGCTCGGCCAGGAAAAGGCGCAACTGGTGGAGACAATCGCGGCGCTGCCACGGCACTCTCCACAGCGAGCAGAGCTTTTCATCGCCATGCACGACAGGCTCGCCGAGGCCTGGAAGGGTGATGTCGCGCGTCGCTGGGAACAACGCTATGCCCGCGCCGAGCGCCGAAGCATCGCCGAGAAGACGCTCTTCGACCGCGAGCTGTTTTATGCAGTGCAGCCGGCGTCACGACTGACAGGCCTGATCGATCGGTATCGTGAACAATTCTGAGTAGGGCGGGATTCATCCCGCCGATCGAATCGCACAGTCAGAACTCGGCCGGGATCAAGCCGGCCCTCCGGAACCTGCGGGCAAGCTCGGCGGCTACTCGCGGGAACGATTCATGCGACTTCCGCACTGACACGTAAAATCCCTGAGACGGCCGGGTTCCCACGACGACTTGCCCTTCAGCTCGATGGCGCAGCCGCAGCGCGGACAGGAAAAGCGATCGCCGATCTTCGTGATCGGCGATTGCTCAGATTCCTCCGTCGTCCCCATCGAAAACCCGTCCACTTCCGTCACCTCGGCCTTTCGATCCATGGCAAGATTGGCCAGTCTGTCCGCCAGGACGTTTTTATGGCGGAGGTTATGTTCAAGCTTCGCTTCCCGAAATTGGTGATAGAGATGCTGGGCCTCGTCGTACAGGGGGCGCATCGCGGGGTGCTTGACGCGATATTCGCCGCGCATCTGCTTGATGACAAACTCGCTGTCGCCACGAACGACAATTCGCGTCGCCCCCAGCTCCAGGGCCTTCTTGAGCGCGGTGATCAGCGCCGTATACTCGGCGACATTGTTCGTCGCCCGTCCAATCGGCCGGCCGAGCGTTAGCAACTCGGTGCCGTCCTCGGCGCGAATCACCACGCCAATTCCTGCCGGGCCCGGGTTACCACGCGAACCGCCGTCAAATTCAAGTGTGAGTGTCTCGTTCATTGTGGCACGGGCTTCCAGCCCGTGTTAGCAGCGCGGTGGGAAAAAGAATCTTCGCTTACACAAGCTGTCCTGATTTATTCTACTTTGAGGCAAACCTACGCGGGCGAGACGCACGTGCCACAACTCAGACGCTGCTGTCGGCCGTTGCACGCCGCTCGACGAGCTTCTCGGAAAGCGACCGCAACGCGGCAAGCAGTTCCCCGGCGTCGATCTTCTCCAGATTCTTCTCCGCCGCGGAAAACGGCTCAGACTCCCTCGTCGACTCCAGAGCGAACGGCTCAATGACTGAGTGGAAATACGCGCCGACCTCGGGCTGGCCCGCTTCCTCGAACGCTTTCCAGAATCCGAAGATCCGCCCGTCCGCGTTCACGCGAAGGATGTGCCGCGTGACGCCCTCGGCATAGACGTTATACGCGGGATTGACGGCGCCCTGGCCGTTGAAGACCGCAGAGAGACCGGCAATGCTCGAGTGCAGAGCGTCGAGCACGGCAGTTTGTTTTTCCGTGAGAACCGGCGAATTCGCCCGCTCGACGCGCGTGAGAAATTCCTCTTCCGTCCACGCTTCCTTCGACGCCGCGGGCGGACGAATCGTCACCGTCCGCTCTTTTCTGCTGGCGTCGGCTTTGGGCTTTTTCACAGCCAGTTCCGGCGGGAGGTCGGCTGGGATGTAGAGAATTCGCCGGCAGCTCGGGCAGAAGACCAGATCGTCCCGCGAATGAAGCTTGTTGTAGACGTCGGTGACCAGGTCCATGTTGCAGGCAGTGCAGAGATATTCCTCCCGGCGACGGTCAGGCTTGGCGATGGCCGACATCGCATCACCTTCATCGTGCTCTGCCAGCCGCTCGAATGCGGTCAGCGCCTTGCCCGGCAGTGCTGCGGCGGCGGCGTCTCGCGCGGGCGCAGCGATTCGACTTCCGCCTTCAGCTTTTTCACCGTCCCGGTGATCTGCGTCTGCATGCTGTGCAGTTTTTCTTTTTCCGCATTGAGTTGCGCCGTCAAGGCGGCAAGCTCGGCCTGCGTCTTCTCGATCGCAGCCATTACTTCAATGGCCTCGTCCTCGACCTTGTTGCGATCGACCTTCTCGGTGTTGATCTCGACGAGGAACGTCTGATAGACCTTGGAGTTGGTGGCGGTCTTCTGCTGCTCGCGCAATTTTTCGATGTGTGCATCGCGAGTCTTCATGTCCAGCTCGAGACGCCCACCCGTCGCCTGCTGCTCGCGGAGTTGCGTTTGCGCTGCATCGGACTTCTCCTGCAGCTCGGCAACCCGCCGCTCCTGGATGCGGACATTGCGTTGCGCGTCGTCGAGGCGGGACTGAGCCGCCCGTAGAGCCTGATCCGCCTGAAACAACTTGACCAGCGCGATATTGGTCGGACCCATCTCTGAAAATCCTCCTGCAGCCGCGAGCGTCAACTCCACGGCCGGGAAACTGGAACGCAACATTATGCCGATTGCAACAGCAATGGGAAGGGGCGGCCGGGCTTTCAGCCCGGAAATCCGAATTCCGAAATCAGAAACCAGAAAACGACTTTCGAAAGGATGGAAACTGATAGGAAGAAGGGACGGTGCCGCGCTCGGCCGCCCGACCGGCCCGGGGACGAGTCCGCGCCGTCTGCGTTGGAATCCGCGGAAACTCGCGCACCAACCGCGGCCATCAATGCAGACAGCACTTCTTGTATTTCTTCCCGCTGCCTCAGGGACACGGATCGTTGCGGCCGATTTTCGGGGCGGCTTTCAAGGGCGGCGTAGGAATTTGAGTCACCAGAAGGTTCCCCAATGCTGGAGCGTTTCAATTGAGGAAGATAGACTTTCAACGTCATTGGAGAGATTCGCGTCAAGGTTCGGCTCACCAATGCAATGGATGAAGCGCTCGCCCGTCGGGGACAGTTGCCGACTGCCCAGGTGCGTTCAGCGGAAGTAGAGGCTCTGGTCGATACGGGCGCAGTGCGGAGTGTCATTCCGCCGCAAGTTGTCCAGGAGTTAGGACTTCAGCTCCGCGCCACTCGGGTCGCCGAATACGCCGATGGTCGGAAGGAACCGGAAGGCATCACCGAATCACTGATCATTGAATGCCTCTATCGCGACACATTGGAAGAGGCATTGGTTCTGGGCGACGAGGTTCTGATCGGCCAGACCGTTTTGGAGAAGCTCGATCTGCTCGCAGATTGCGCCAACCGGCGATTGATTCCCAACCCTGCGCATCCGAATCAGCCGGTGTCGAAAGTGAAGTAGCCGTTCGGAAAGCCGGGCCGGCCCGGGCCCGGACCGGCTCGGGGACAAGCCGGCGCTTTCTTCGAGCGAAGTCCGCTCTCTGTAAAGAAAAAAGAAGCGGGCTGCCCAAAATGATGTCGGCGCGACCCGTTTCCATTCTTCTTGTGAGGGATTGGCTGCTCGATGCCAGTTACTAAAAGCAGGTCCAGCGTCGCGGCCGTTCGCGCAACCGCTGGATCTGTTGTTCTGTGACGTGACTCCACATTCGATCTTCGCTCCTGCTCATGGCCCACCTTCGCAAGATCGTCTGTCAAAGTCGTATCAGTGAGTCACCCAAGCGCTAAAACTCGTCGTCGTCCGCCTCAGCAGAAATATCCTGTGCGACGATGTCGCGCCAAGCCGCAAAAACGGCGGAGTCGGCCCCGGCAACAGTGAGGAGATCGTGAACCGGTCCGGCTTCATCTTTGAGCGAAGGGAACCGAAGCAGAAGCATCGCGATGTCGCGCCAATCGGTTCCCGATTTCGGTTTGCCCCGCCGGCCGTGGAAAGCAATCACCTTGTTGGCGATCAGTTCCTCCGGCGAAACAACAAGCACATCCATCACCCTTTGCGTTGGAGGCAGAGTGGCCACGAGCCTCACATCCACCAAATGACGATTCTTCGGCTTGTGAAGCTGATAGCTCCGATACTCCCGCTCCCCAAACACCTCGCGCACACGGACAGCGATGTGAAAACGATCGCTCAGAAATCCCCGGATTTCCTCTGCGAGTTGCGATGCATGCGTCGACAGAATATCGACATCCTGCGTCATGCGCGGCTCATCAACGTAGGCGTTGACCGCCTGGGCGCCGAACAGCACCGCATCGTCCTTATCGCGGAGAAACTCCAGCCCGGCGTCATGGATGGAAGCCAACGGAAGCGGCTCGCGCACGGCGAATTCCTGGAAGGTGAGGGAACCATCGCCGAACATTGGTGAGATTGTGCCTTGGTCACCTGCAAAAAGAAACACACGCCTGCACGATCGCGTCACCGCTACGGATGAAGGTTGGGATTCTCCACCTGCAGCCCTTCGGCGACGGCGGCGGCGTTCAACTCGTCATCGGCAGAAACGAGGGTGGTGGACAATCCGAGCGGTATCGCAGTCTCATGCACGGACGAGGCTGCAGCGAGCTGCACGGCGTCATATCCGCGCAACGCATATCTCTCGGCCAAGTCCATCGCGCGGGCAATCAACGATGGCGATATCTCAACGACATCCAACGCCGTTGCAAAGTCGGTGCGAAATTGTAACGCCGCATCGCGACCAGCCTGCGGACTCAACGTTCCAGCGCGGATGCGCCTGGCAATCGCCGCCATCACCTCCGCGCCGCTGATTTGCGCCACATGGAGTTGATTTCCCGCCAATGGGTGCATGATCCCCGCGATCCATGCGCTACCGGTCTCGGCCACGTATTGCTTGGCAATGGCGCTGCTATCCAGGAAATAAGCAGGCATTATCGCCGTTCCTCAATAATCGTCTGTGATAGCGGCTTACCTGTGATAGGCACCGGCTTCCAGGCATTGAAACGCGCGATATCGGCAGCGGTCGGCTTGGATCGTATTTTGGTGATAATCCCACGCTCCAGCAGGTCGCGGGCAAGGCGTTCCTCTGTACTCGACGCCGGCTGCACCGGCGCCGGCTCGTCAAGCAATCGGCGAAGCTGTAGGCGCTCTTCAGGAGTGAGGCCCTTCACCACTTCAAGCAATCGGTTCTCATTTCGGCTGACCATATTCGCTCCGGCTGGTCCGATTGTACCATCCAATTACCGGGCGCAAGAAACTAACGGGGCGACTCGTTCGGCGACGTCGTCCGTTCAATGCTCCGGCGAAATGTCGGCTATCCGATCCGCTGCCGCACGAGATCGACTATTTGTAGGTCAGTCGCAGTGCTCCTCTTCGTGAGTGCCGCAGCGACGTTGACGCCATCACTCCCAATATGCAGTTCATCCCACACAGACATTCGCGCGACCGGCGGGGCTCCGACGAGCAAGGCAAAGTCGCGCAACATGTCATAAAAAGCGCGCTGTTTCCATCGAGCGGATCCGCTCGCTCCAAGCAAACCTCGGGAATCGGATGGTCCAAATTGAGTTTCGGCGCTCGGGCTAGTCCAATACTTCCCGCCTGATGCCTTTTTTCGGCATTCAGGCTCCCGTTCACGGCAAAACTTGCGATACAGATCGAGCGGAAATAGGGGTAGTTCTTTGTACAGCGTGCAATCGAGAGTGAGTTGGCGGTAACGATTGAAATGTTGCTCTCCATCGAATTCGACAGCACAACTCGCAAGCGGAATATCCCAGCCGCCGACATTGGAGGGGCATCTCGGCTCAATGCCACCAAGCCTACGATACATTTCCTCGATGCCCGGCGCGTATTCCGGCCGCGCCGTTAGGCGGGCAGCACATTCGCACGGTGACACGAGCGATGGCGCAGGCGGGAAGAAGCCGGCCTCGGCAAGAATCACCTCAAGCACTGTTCGCAGCTTTTCCATGTCTGAGACTCCTTGTAATAGGTCCCCCGTCTCAT
>CAVWVQ010000004.1:0-173992 GCA_963758525.1 uncultured Phycisphaerales bacterium | reverse complement strand
TAACCCAAGTTACGCATCGAATCCCTTGACGATTTAAATTTCCGGGTGGCGACCGTCGCTGCGCGCCGCCGATGCGCTCGGAATGATCCGCACGTAAAATACGTGTGTAGTGAAAAAGAGCACTGCTTGAACTCCACCGAAAACGCGGTATTTCTTGTCGCGTCGGCAAAGGAGTCGCCATGTTTCTTCGCAGGATCCGACCACGGGGCAAGGGACGCCGCCAGGAGTACTGGGTGCTGCTGGAGAGCTGTCGCACCGCCAGGGGGTCGCGGCACCGGGTGGTTGCTTATCTCGGTAAGCTGTCGGCCAGGGAAGTCAGTGGATGGCAGAAGCTTGCCGGGCGGGTGGAGGGCAGGGCACTCCCGGGGCCGGGACTGTTTGATCCGCCGATCGACGAGAGCTTTGACGAGGTTGCCTGCGTCGAATTGAAGAACATCCGCCTGCAGAATGTTCGGGAGTTCGGGCAGGTCTATCTCGCGTGGGTATTGTGGCGGATGCTCGGGCTGGACCGGCTGCTCCGCGGCCTGATGCCGCGCGGGCTGGAAGAGGTGCCGTGGAGCGTGACGGCGTCGATCCTCTGTATCGCAAGATTCTGTTATCCCTCCAGCGAGCTGTACATCGAGCGGCACTTTTATCCCAAGTCGGCCTTGGCCGATCTGCTGGACGTGACGGCGGCGCAGGTGCAGACCGACCGGCTCTACCGGGGACTGGATCATCTGCTCAAGCAGAAGAAGGCGGTCGAGCAACACCTGCGGCAACGCATGGGACAGCTGTTCGATCTCTCGTTCGACATCCTGCTGTACGATCTGACCAGCACATACTTCGAGGGTTCTTGTGCCGCCAATCCGATGGCCAGGCGGGGCTACTCGCGTGACAGCCGGCCCGACTGCCCGCAGGTGGTGATCGCCCTGATCGTCACGACCGATGGGTATCCGCTGGGCTACGAGGTGTTCGACGGGAACACCGCCGATTCCACCACCGTGCAGCAGGTCGTGGAAAAGGTCGAGAGCGAGCACGGCAAATCGCAGCGGATCTGGGTGATGGACCGGGGCAACGTCTCGCAGGCCAATCTCTCGTTCATCCGCGAGCGCGGCGGCCAGTACATCGTCGGCACGCCCAAGGCGATGCTGCGGCAGGTGCAGGGCGAACTCAGCGCAGAGGGTTGGAAGCAGGTGCGTGAGGGAATCGCGGTGAAGGTCGTGCGCTGCGAGGATTCAGACAAGGTCGATGCCAGCGAGACGCTGGTGCTCTGCCGCAGCGAAGATCGGGTGAACAAGGAATCAGCGATGCTCGACCGCTTCATCAAACGCATGGAAGAAGCACTGACGGCGATGAGCAAGTCGGCTGCCAGCGGCCGGCTCAAGGATGCATCGGCCGCTCACGAGCGACTGGGTCGCCTGCGGGAAAAGAACTGGCGGGCGGGCGCCTGCTTCGACGTGAAGATCGCCGAGAGCGACGGCAAGCTCTCGATCACCTGGACCCGCGACGAGCAGGCGAAGCGCGACCTGTGCGGCTGCTATCTGCTCCGCACGAACATGCCGCAAGCCGACCCGGTCCAACTGTGGCAGCAGTACATTCAACTGGTTGATGCCGAGTGGGCGTTTCGAATTACCAAAGACGAATTGGAACTGCGTCCGATCTGGCATCAACACCAAGAACGCGTGCAGGCCCACATCCTGGTCTGCTTCATCGCCTACGCGATGTGGAAGACGCTGGGCGGCTGGATGAAGGCCAGCGGCCTGGGTGATTCGCCGCGCGAACTGTTGGAAGAGATGGCCGCCGTGAAGAGCGGCGACGTGCTGCTCACGACGCGCGCCGCCGACGGCTCGGCCGGACAAAGCCTGTTGATCCGATGCGTCACTCAGCCCGACGAGCACACGGCGGTGCTGCTCAACCGGCTGGGCATTGAACTGCCGAATCATCTGCGGCGTGAACGGCTTGAACTCCCGGCGTCCGTCGCCGAAGTCTGCGCGATGTAGTGAAAAAAAGTGTTCGAAAACCGCCGTCGCATTTCAAAAACGCGGTTTACTGCGTAACTTGGGCTAACTGCTGTCTTTGGGGGGGGCAGGCGAGTCGCGCCAGCGCGGAGCCGAGCGACTTGTCGCCGGACCTTTAATCACGAGCTACCAGGGCGGCAGTACGAGAGACGGGACGGTGCGCGACAGAGACGAGCGGTTGACATCGCTTTAGAAAATGTGCCAATTCGTGCCAATTCGTGGCACTTTACGGGTAAAGCTCGGAGCGGGTCATTCTGATAAAAATCGGGCCGGGCAGTAAATGTCGCATCGCAGAGGGGGATTGCGTACGTTCAGGGCATGAATCAAACCATTGAAGAATCTGGAAGCTGTCGGCACGGCTGGAGGCCGGCGAAGCCGGTGAATCGTACATGGCGAGCGTGCGGGCATGACTCGTTTTCAGGGTGCGGCGCGAACTGTTGCGCGCGGTGTCGCGCCAGGCTGGGGCGTATCCCGCGGCGCAGCGAGAGGTTGCGCGGCGGATGCGACATGCGGCGCTGCAAAATCTGTCGCGCGATGTCGCATGGGGACGGGAAAGGCACGAAGGGGAGGGAGAGACGAGGCACGAAGGCATCCCGGCGCGCCGGGACGTTGCTGCGGCACGAAGCGGAGGAAGGGGAGATTGTTATCGGGAGTAGTAGCAAGAAGTCAGAAGCGGGAAGTCAGAAGCGAGAAGTCAGAAGCGGGAAGTCAGAAGTAAGAAGTCAGAAGTAAGGAGCCAGAAGTAAGGAGCCGGAAGACCAAAGCCACTGTCGGCGGCTCCGGACTTTTCTTCCAGTCCACATCTTAATATGCTCTAACTGACTTCTTGCTTCTGACTTCTTGCTTCTGACTTCTTACTTCTGGCTCCTTACTTCTGACTTCATACTGCTCCGAACAGTCGGCTTTGGGAGACTCACTTGGTCCCTTGGACGAAGATCGACTTGAACATCACCATGTTGCGCGGATCGGTGGCGATGCCGTGGACGTTGTCGCGGAACATGTAGACGTTGACGTAGTTGAAGACGGGGATGACCGGAGCCTGGTCGAGAAGGAGCGTCTCGGCCTGGGCGAGAAGGTTCAGGCGCCTGGCGGGATCGGGCTCGTAGGCGGCGTTGTGACAGAAGGTGTCGTATTGCGGGCTGAGCCAGCCGGAGTCGTTGTTGTCGCTGTCGGAGAGATATTTGTCGGTGAAGGTGGAGGGGTCGTCATAGTCGCCGATCCAACTGGCGCGGGCGATGGCGTAGTCCTTGCTGTGCAGTCGCTGGCCGAGGATTTTGAGTTCGACGCTGTCCAGGGAGAAATCGACGTGGAGATTGTTGCGCCACTGGTGTTGCACGATCTGGGCAATCTGGCTGTGCTGCCCTTCGACATTGATCAGGAGGGCCAGCGGTGGAAATCCCTTTCCGTCGGGGTAGCCGGCGTCGGCGAGCAACCGGCGGGCCTGCGGGACGTCGTACGGCTGGCCCTGCGGAGAGGGGTAATCGGGGAAGATTCCACGCGGGATGTATGTCGAAGCGATGGGCTCGCCCATCCGCGTGACGGTTTCGACGATGGGGCGCTTGTCGATCGCCAGCGCCAGCGCCCGCCGGACGCGCACATCCGCAAGCGGGTTGGGGCGGCCGTTGGCGAAAGCGGGCTGGCAGTTGATGGAATAGAAGTAGGTGCCGAAGCCGGGGAAAACGTGGAGATCTTTGCGTCCCTGTTTTTTCAGCTCGGCGGCAAGCTCGCCGCTGACTTCGGACAGCCAGTCGATCTGCCCGTCGTTGTACTGGAGATAGGCGGGAAGGGCGTCGTCGGCGTAGATTTGATCGACGGTCTTGCTCTTCACGTTGGCGGCGTCCCAGTAATAGGGATTGGCGTGGAGCCGGATTCTGCGTTTGAACGACCACTCGATCATCTGGTAGGGGCCGTTGGTCTGCAGGGCAGGGGGGCGCGTGAATCGTTGATCGTAGGTTGTCTGGCCGGTCGCGCCGTCGGTTTGCGCGAACGGCTGCATCGATCGCTGGTTCAGGGGAAAAAAAGCCGGAAACGCGCAGAGGGACGGGAAAAAAGTGACGGGGTGCTCGAGGGTGACGACCAGCGTTTTGGGATCGGGAGCGCGAATGCCGACGGAGCTGAAATCGGGGGCGGCGCCTTTGGCGAACGACTCCTCGTAGGGCTGCGCGCCGCGGATGTAGAGGAGGAGGTAGGTGTAATCGCCGGGGTGCTCGAGCATGCGCCGCCAGGCGAAAACAAAGTCGGCGGAGGTGACGGGGTCCCCGTTGGTCCAGCGCGCGGCCGGGCGGATATGGAAGGTGTAGACGGTTTGATCGGGGCTGATGTCGATCGGATCGGCGGAGCCGGGAATCGGCCGCAAGGTGACGGGATCGAGAGTGTAGAGGCCTTCCCAGAGGGCGTATGCGAGGCGGATGTCCTGCAGCCAGGACATGGTGTTGGGATCGAGGCTCTTGTTGTCGCCGCGATTGATGAAGGTGAAGTCGGCGCGTTGCAGGACGGCGCCGTGATGCAGGAGAAAGAACAAGCCGATTGCGATACCAGCGAGCGCGGAAGCAAGAATGCTGGCGGGGGAGGCTTTCACGCGATCACACGAGCCAACGCGGAGACAGTTGAGCTACTGCACCGCGGTGCGGCCGGGGAACATGCCGTCGATGGCGGCTTTGAGAGCTTTGAGGCGCAGGTCAAAGTCCTCGGGCTTGGTGTCAGGGGAGATTCCGTAGATGGCGTCGGCAGCCTTCTTCAGCGGGCTGGTGAGACTGTTATCTTTGACGACGGCAATGGCGATAAACGCGCGACCGATCTGGTGGATAAAGTCCAGCAGCTCGCTGCGGTCGTCGGTTACCGCCGGATCGTTGAAGAGCTTGCCACCGGCCGCCACATAGTTATACAGCAGATCCATCACCTTCTGCTGCTGATCGGATGTCTCAAGATTCCAGACCTTGGTTCGCGTGAGGAAGACGACCGCAGACCCGTCGGCAAAGAGATCGGGCGGGGCGGCATCGGCGAACAAGGAGAGACGGAAGTTGGCCAGATCCATGATCTGCGGGATGAGCTCTTTAATGGAGTCGTCGGAAGTGAGCCTGAGATTTGGATCCGCCTTTTCCAGGGAGAGGGCGAGATACGCCTCAGCGGCGATGGCGCCGCTGCCGGGATGCGCCCTGACAGCGTCGAGAATGGCGCGGAGCAGGTCGGGCCGGCGCATCACGGCCGGCTGCGCGAGTTGGGACGCGAGCTCGTACTTGGCGGCCTTCATGCCCCACAGCACGACGGCTTCGGAGGGGTCGCGGAGAAACGTGGCGGTCGCGACGCTTTGCCGCGCGTTATTGGCGCGCTTTGCGACTTCGGCATTGATGATTGCGGCATTCAGCCGGATCCGGATCGAGATCGGCTGGGTGGTAGGGGCCTTCTTCGGGTTCGCGATGTTCTCCAGCGCGTTGTTGATGACGTCGGCGTATACGTCGAGAAAACTGGCGGTGGGCGATTGCGTGGTGCCGGCCTGCTCGATGAGCCATTGGCGGGCATACTTCTGGGCTTCGGTATCGTCGCTCTGCAACTTCGCAATCTTGGCATCAACGGCCCGGGCGATTTCGGCGCGGTGTCCCTCTGCATCGCTGGCCGTCTTCCAAATGGAAGGAATGCTTTGCGCGGCGGCGCGGGACGAAATCAGCGCCAGACTCGTCAGGCAAACCATCTGGCAAATGCGATGCAATTGATGTCGGCTCAAGAGGATTCTCCGACGGCGGGAGGGGAAGGCCGCATCGCCAGTGTGTCGCGCACCTCGTTACGCTTCTGCAACTTACAACAGGCGATCCGCGAATTCCTACCTTCCCGCCTCTCCGCATGGCGGGGCAGGGGACCGTAACAAATGGGCAAAATGGTGTCAAGAAATATGGCCGCGAGTGTCGCTCCGGGGGGTTCTCGGACGTGCGCGAGTTTCCGGGAGAGAAGGAACACACTACTGGGGCTCATTCCCGTTGAAAAGGCGGTTGGACAGCGTAGGGCGGGATTCATCCCGCCGCGTCTTCTGCATGACCACAGGCCACGGCGGGATGAATCCCGCCCTACGGGAGACTGGTGTTCATTCCCGTTGAAAAGGCGGTTGGACAGCGTAGGGCGGGATTCATCCCGCCGCGCCTTCTGCATGACCAGAGGCCGCGGCGGGATGAATCCCGCCCTACACGAGACCGACCCGCAAATTCAGATCGAATGCACCACTGGGCTTGCACGGCTGCTGTTGCAGGCTGCCTTCGACGCTGAGGTTCACCCTAAGGGGAAGCCCGCACCGCAACAGGTCTAGGGACGTGGCGTCAGTTCGAAGCGATAGATTCCCATGCTTACGGTAACCGACCCGCTGGCGATGCTGTCGATGACGAAGCCGCCGACTTGTTGGCCTGCCTCGCAGGCGACGTCATTGATGATGCAGGAGCGAACAGTCCCGCTGACGGTCACCGATTGAAGCTCCATCGCTGCCAGGGCAGTCAGCACCGCGGCGCGATCCTCGGAAGATGCCGTGGCAGGAGGATTTGATGACGGCCTTCGGACAGAGGATCGATCTTCGTGAGCGAGCGGTTCGGCTGGCAGTGTTGCGGGAGCAAGGTGAATGGGCGCGGAACTCGTTGAACAGTTTGCAGTTTGTTGACTGCATTGGTCCGACGCCACGCCGTCGGCGGAGACATGAGCAGGTGTATCGTGAGTGCTCGGCACTTCCTGGCCGGAGGTTTGGGACATCGGCTCGGCATGCGCGGAGGCGTTGTTATGAAGTGACATCAGATAGCTCTCGCCCGTCAGCGCGGTCAGTAGGGCGGCGACGCCGATTGTGTAAGGACTGAGTCTGCGAACGGTGGTTCTGGAATTTCTGCTCATCGTTTGATGCTCCGCGTGTGTGGTCATCGTGTTTGCAATTAATCAGACGTGATCGGCGATGTGAATGCAGCTCAGAAATACTCCATGCTGTTGATCTCCTTCCTAAATGAACGTGCGCGAGTACGCGCGCGTGCGACAGACTCCGCTGCCCTGGGGCAGCCGCTAAACGACCTGGGAAGCACGCGTTCGCCCGATGTCGTTTAGGAAACCTGGGTGACGGGCATCTCCGCGCTGGCGGCGGGGCCCATGCTCAGACCGATGGCCACAGCCCAGCCGGGCTGCGGCGAGCGACGGTCGATTCCGCTTTCGACGCGAATGTTGCTGATGCGTCCCATGCGAACCAGCGGATCGCCGACATGACCTGGAATCGCAAGGCCATGCGCCAGACGTTCACAGATCGCACGATCGCACGCTTCACCGCCTACGAAGATGAGGCGGTCGATTTTGCTGTTGGGAAATGTCGCGTCGTGATCGGCGCGGCACGCCGCCAGCTCGGCAATCAGCGTTTGGAGCGGCGCCTGGCTTGCGGATTCAATCCGCTGGAAGAGGGCAAGCGATTGATCGTCGATCTCGTCAGGCGCGACGCCGGGTGAATTCAAATCGGCGCGATGATCGCGCGTTAGCGCGGACGGCTGGGCGCGGAGCCGGCCGCGGGTTTCGCAAGTCCTGGAGGCGAGGTTCCGTTTGACGCGAAGCACGCGGGCGGCGTCGAGGGTGGTATGGAGTTCTGCCGCCACCGCGCGGCTGAAATGATCGCCCGCCAGCGGAATCGAGCGTGCAAAGAGAATGTGCGAGCCGCGCGCGACGACCACGCGTGTTGCGGACGCCCCGATATCGACGTAGCAACTGGTGCGCTCCGAGTCGCCGCGCCGGCGGTACACGTGCGAGAAGCAGTCCACGACCGCTTTGGGTTCGACGTTCATCGCGATGACGTCCAGCTTGGCTTTGGCGGCGGCGTGCAACAGCTCATCGACGATGGCGCGCTGCGCGGCCATCACGATCACTTCGTTGAGCACCTGGCCGTCCTGTTCGATCTGCCCCGCGACCAGATGCCGGAGCAGCGCGTCGCTCGGATCGATTTGCAGACGGCCGCGCACTGCGCCTGGCAATGCGCCGCGAAGTGCCGCCTCGTCGGCAGGGGGCAAGCGAAGGTGCTGGATCTGCATGCAAGAGGCAGGAAGACTGATAATGGCGCGGCGGCCGCGGAAGTCGCCCTGAATCAGCAGGTCGCGGGTCGTCTGCGTCAGGAAGCTGAGTCGAGCGGATTGGTCTTCACGGATATTTTCGGGAACCAGGGCGCTGGCGGCGGCGACGAGACGAAATTCGCCGTCCACCAAGTCGACCTGCGCCATGCGGAGGGAATTGGTGCCGAAGTCAACACCGATCGGATTGGCTCCGGCGGCGAGCCAGCTTTGAACGAACGACATCATTGTCGAATTCATCGACAGCGAACTGGATTACATTGACGTTCGCAGGGAAGTTTATGAATCAGCCGGGAAGGGCGAGAAACTCGGCAGCGACCGCGTCAGCGACCTCCAGACCGCGATCCGTGAGCCGCAATGCGGTGCGATCGGCCATCAACAGGCCGTGGCGGAGCAGACGGTTAACGACGGGGGCAAAAAAGATGAGGGCGTCGTGACCGGTTTGAGTTGCAAAACCGTCAAAGTTTAACCCCCCCGAGAGTCGCAGCATGAGCATCGCCAGTTCGCAAGCCCGCCGCTCCGCGGGCAGCGATTCGACTTCGATTGCCGCCAGGCGGCCGGAGGTAACGGCGCGTTCCCATTCGCCCAGATGCGGACAATTGCGCCATCGCCAGCCCTGGATGTGCGATGCCGCCGCCGGTCCAAGGCCCAGGTAATTTCCACCGGTCCAGTAATGGAGATTGTGACGGCATTCTTCACCGGGTATCGCATAATTGCTGATTTCGTAGGGCGGGCGCCCCGAGGCCGTGAGCAGTTGGCGGGTGGCGTGCAGCATCTGCAGTTCAAGGCCCTCCTCGACCGCAGTGACACGACCCATGCGCTTGCGAACCGCGAGCGGCGTGTTCGGCTCGTAGGTCAGTCCGTAACAGGACAGGTGCGGCGTGTGCAGCTCGAGCGCGCGGTGCAGAGAGCGCATCCACGACTCCAGTGTCTGGCCTGGAACGGCGTAGATCAAATCGAGATTCAGCCGGGTGAAGCCGGCTTGGCGCGCGATGAGAACGCTGCGCGGAACGTCGAGCGGGTCATGGTGACGCTCCAGAACGTCGAGCTCGCGCTGGTCGAAGCTCTGGGCGCCAAAGCTGAGACGATTGACGCCGGCGGCGCGGAGCATCTGGCAATACTCAAGGGTTGCGGTTGCGGGATTGACTTCGACTGTCCATTCCGAGACGCCCGACAGATCGAATCGCTGCGCCAGCCCTTCCAGAAGCCTTTGCATCTGGTCCAGCGGCAAGAGGCTTGGCGTTCCGCCGCCGAAGAAGATGGTGCGCGGCAACACGCGCGGGGCATTCTCGGGAAGATCCGCCCACAGCGCTGCCTCGGCGAGCACGAGGTCCACGAAGTGAGTCATTCGCTCGCCGGATTGGCGAGTGATGCTGTAAAAATCGCAATAGTGGCATTTGTGGGCACAGAAGGGGACGTGAACGTACAGCGCGTCAACCCGCGCTGGGGGAAGGGTGCATGGGACAAGCGGTTCGACTGGCTGGCGGATCATGGCGTTCCGGGACGGGAATAATGTTGCTGAATTTGAACAAATCAGCTACGTTTTTACAGTGTAGTGCGGCTGCGGCGTTTCGGCGCGTGTGCCGCGATATCCCTCACAGATGGGGCATCTATGCAGGCCGTCCTCGTAATGATCCGGTCCGATGGTGAGCGACGGAGTTTCTCGATCGCGCGCGACATGACCGTCATCGGTCGGCGTGAAGACTGTGATCTGCGCATTCCCCTGGGGGAAATATCTCGAAAACATTGCCGGCTCGTGCGCGACGGAGAAGTGCTGCGCCTGGAAGACCTGGGAAGCTCCAACGGCACGTATCATAACGGGGAGCGCGTGCAGGAGTCGGTGCTTACGCCCGGGGACACGATTCAAATTGGTCCGGTGGTCTTTGCGCTGCAGATAGACGGTGTCCCCGCGGACGAGGATCTGCACCCGGTTCCCCCGCAGGAATTGGCCGCCGGGGGCGCGTCCGATCTGGACACCGAAGTGACGGAAGGCGAATACTCGGAGGGGGAGTACGCGGCAGAGGGGGAACTGCCCGCCGAAGGCGAGTATGCGGCGGAAGAAGAGTTGCCCGCGGAGGGAGAATATGCGACGGGGGAAGAATTGGTCGCCGAGGGAGAATATGCGGCCGATGTTGAGGTCGCCGATTCGGTTCCCGAGGGCGAATACGCTGCGCTGGAGAGTGAGCCGGACGCGCAGTTCGCCGATGCCGGCGCCGGCGGTGATTATGCCGCGGAGGAAGAGCCGCCGTCTGAGCCGGAGGGTGCAGAAACCGCTCCACAGGAAGATGAGCTGTTTCTGACGGAGGAGAACATGTTGGGGGAATCCGACTCGGCATCGTCAGTTGAATTGCCGGAGCACCACTCCGAGGGATCGCCGGATGCCGGCGCGGGCGAGCTTCACCTGGAATCAACAGACTTCACAACCCTCGACACGCCCGAAACGCCGCACGCCGAGTTGCACCTTGAAAATCTGGATGCCGATCTCGACACGCATCGACCTCACGGGTGAGGACGGGCGAGGTCAGCGGCGCGGCGCAAAAAAAATCGCCGGCGCTTTCTTCATGTCGCGCCGGCGAGCTTGATTTTGAGTAACGCGATCCGCGTGATTACTGCATCATCGCGAGCTTGGAGACTGCGACTGCGGGCTCCATCTTCCAGTGAGTATCCCACGAGGAGGTGTTGCTCCAGTAGTATTTTTCCACCATCGTGGTGATCTGGCCAAGCGTCTCTTTGTGATCGCCGGCATAGGCTTCGAGAATCAGATGGGAGTTGGGAGCGTTGATGGTGGCCTTGTCGACGATCCAGTGAAATCCGAGCGGGTCTCCCGCCTGCAGATGATAGCTTGCGATCTGCTTGTACTCAGTGGGCTGCCCCAGGTTGTTGAACTGGGTAACGTGGTAAAGGCCGTATTCACCTTCGGTGTTGGCCTTGGACGCGATCGGATTTTGGGAACCGGGCGCTTGAGCGCGAATCGCCGAGTCACTGCATCCAAAGACCGCTCCGCAAAGAATCAAACCGCACAGGGGGAGATATCGAGCCATTGGTTTATGTTCTCCTTTAGCGCATTAGAATAGGGTCAGGTCAGTGGGAAGGCAAGCCGATCCAGCGGTCACGCGCGGCTCAATGTGCCCAATAGTTGACGGCGACAATCAGCACAACCAAGACGACCAGCATAACCGTCAACTTCTTTTTCCGCCCGCCGTCATCTTCGTTATCGTCACCGCCGCTTGGGAAATATCGCTTTATGTCAAACAGGGCCGATAATCCGCCCCCGCCGCCCGAATTCTTGAATTTTGCTTTCATGCAGGGCGCGCAGTACGACGCGCCGCTCATCTGGGTCAGTTGGCCGCTGGGATACATCTCGCCGCAACTGGCACAAGTCATCCCGGTATTGGCTGCCTTGCTTTGCTGGTCTTTTTGACCGCAGGGAACACACCAATACTTCCCGCCGCTGTCCCTCATCCGCTTCTTCGCGGTCACATCTGTCCCGCACTTGCAGCAGTACTTCGTCCCCGACAAGGTCGAAGCCATCGGAACCTCACATTCGGAAAAGCCCGCAAAATCAATACGTCTTTCAGAATAGCAATCTGAGACAATTATTGCAAAAGCGAGCTCTGCGCTTTGATCAGGAAAACCCCCATCCAAGCAGAAATCCACCGATCAGCCCGCCGTCCGAGCTGAACCAAGCTCTGCTCTCAGGCGTTGCGACGGATCCACCAAATCAGCGCGACGATGGCGAGCAGCGCGACGATCCCCAGCGTGCGAGCTCCAGCAGCAGACTGTTCGATATCGACGCAGCGAGCATGAGGCGATCTTTCCCCGAATTGGTTACGTCGGTCAAGTGGATGGTGGGAGGTTGTTGAGATAGTCGATCAGGATGCGCAGCTGCCCGTGGTCGCGCCGGTTAAAGGTAAAGACCAGTCGCGTCAAATGCGCCAATGCGGGCTCGTCTCGCTCCGCGGGCAGCGCCGGACTGACGCGAAAGCCGCCCCGAACCGAGATTCCGGCAAATTTCCGGGAGATCTCCTCGAGCTGCGTTTCCGTCGGCGCTCGTTGCAGGCGGAGAATCAGCTGATCGCGCACATATCGGAGGCTGTGATAATTCGCATAGAATTGGCGGACCTCGCGGACCGCATCTTCAACACTGGTGGTGATTTTGTAGAGCCGGCGGTCGTCGGGGGAGATCAATCCGCGGCCCAACAGTTGCGTGTTGACGTAATCTTCCCACGTGGCCCAGTAGTCACCGCCGGGGTAGTCGATCAGGACGATGGGGATCGGCACTGATTTGCCCGTCTGAACGAGCGTGAGCACCTCGAATCCTTCGTCCAGCGTTCCGAAGCCGCCGGGGAACAAAGCGATCGCGTGGCTGGATCGTACGAACATCAGCTTGCGCGTGAAGAAATACTTGAAGTTGATCAGCTTCGGATCATGTGCGATGAAGGCATTGGTCGCCTGCTCAAACGGCAGCCGGATTGCGAGCCCGAACGACGGCTCGGCGCCGGCGCCGCCATGCCCGGCGGCCATGATCCCGCCGCCCGCGCCGGTGATGACCATCCACCCGGCCTGGGCCATTGCGCGGCCGAATTCCGCTGCCTGGGAATATTCCTGGGCCTTTTCCGATGTGCGCGCCGAGCCGAAAATGCTCACTTTCCGCACGTCGCGGTAAGGGGCGAACACCTTCAGCGCGTATCGCAGCTCCTTGAACGACTTGTCGATCAGCTTGACGTCGCCGCGATTGGTCTGATCGCGCAGCAGTTTCAGCGCGTTGGCGACAATCTCGCCGACGATATCCCCGTCGGGCACCTGTTTGAGCGCCTCCAGGAGGCTGCTGGCGGCCGCGTGAACGGCATCCAACTCGGAGCGATCGACCGCATGCGCAGGCTGGGCCGTCTCCTGCGATTGCTCCGTATTGTTGTCCAGTGAATCGGCTTCTTTCATCAATCGTGTGTTCCTCGGTGGCAACGCCACGGGCTCTTCGCGTCTGTGTGGTGCCGTGGTGTGATAACTCGCCTGCCGCCCCCGGTCAAACGGCTCCGAATTGACTTCGATGGGATGCCGCCTTATTCAGATAGCTCGCCTCCGCAACCAGAGGGCTCGAGATTGGATACTGTTCGCTTTGGAGTCATCGGCCTGGGAAACATGGGCTCTTTCCATGCGAAAGCCCTGGGTGGAATCTCCAACGCGCAGCTCGCGGCCGTTTGCTCGCCGTTCCCGAAAGAAACCGACTTGGCATCACAAAAGTTCTCCGTGCCGGGATTCACGTCGGCCGCGGAGCTTTTTTCATCGGGCTCCATCGACGCGCTGCTCATCGCAACGCCGCACATGCAGCATGCGGAAATT
The DNA here is from genome assembly GCA_963758525.1 of uncultured Phycisphaerales bacterium. Classification (GTDB taxonomy): domain Bacteria; phylum Planctomycetota; class Phycisphaerae; order Tepidisphaerales; family Tepidisphaeraceae; genus JBBSDP01. Next base: position 160,593 of record CAVWVQ010000004.1, on the reverse strand, counting down.
GCCATTGCCGCGTTGGACGCGGGAGTGCATGTGCTCTGCGAGAAGCCGATTGCGGTGACCATTCGAGACGCGCGCCGCGTCAACGCGGCGGCCGCGGCCCACCCGCAACTGACATTCGGCGTCATGTTTCAGCAGCGCACCATGCCGCTCTACCGTACGCTGCGTGAAATGCTGTCGAAGGGATCACTCGGGGAGATCTCCCGCATCAGCTGGCTCGTCACCGACTGGTTCAGGACCTGGGCGTATTACGCCTCCGGCGGATGGCGCGCCACCTGGGCCGGAGAAGGGGGCGGCGTGCTGATCAACCAGTGCCCTCACAATCTGGACCTGATTCAATGGATCACCGGCCTGCGCCCCAGCCGCGTGACCGCGGTCGCGTCCATCGGCAAGACCCATCCCATTGAAGTCGAGGATGAAGTCAGCGCCATTCTCGAATATCCCAATGGCGCCATCGGTCATTTTGTGACCACCACCGGCGAAGCACCAGGCACCAACCGCCTGGAGATCTGCGGCGATCGCGGGAAGCTCATCGCGGAGAACGGCAAGATTCTCTTTCACGAAACCGCCCAGAGCGTGCGCGAAGTGCGCGAAACCAGCCCCGAGCCGTTCGCGCAGATCAAGACGACGGTTCGCGATGTGCCGATCCCCGCGGGTTCCAGCGAGGGGCATCAGATCATCACGCAGAACTTCGTGAACGCGATTCTGCACGGCGAAGCGTTGATCGCCCCCGGCGAGGACGGCGCGATTGCATTGGAATTGGGCAACGCCATGCAGATGGCCGGATTGACGCGAACCGCAGTCGATATGCCCCTCGACGCGGACGCGTTCGATCGATTTATCGCTGACATGACCGCGCGCTATGGCGGGAAGAAGAAACTCAAAACGGTGGAGCGAGCACCCGCCGACATGTCGTCTTCGTTCCGCGCACCGTGAGATGGCTTATTTGTGGCAAGCGCGCAAACTCATGAGCTTCCCTGTGCAGCCGCCGAGCTTCCTGCTACTCAGCTTCATCCCTGCGCTTTGCGGGTGCTTTTCGCCGCACCCGGATACGGGCTTTGAGAGCGTTCAGCGCATGACAACGCTGCGCATCGGCCAAACGTTGGAATGGCGCGGCCGGACGATTGGGGATGATCGAGCGAAAGCGGCGGTGAACGCTCTGCTGGCGCGCCCGATCACCGTCGATGCGGCCGTGGAGATTGCGCTGCTGAACAATCGTTCGCTGCAGGCGGTTCTCGAGGATCTGGCAATTTCCCAAGCAGACCTGGTGCAGGCGGGGCTTCTGCACAATCCGGTCTTTTTTGCCAGCTTCCGTCTGCCCGACCAAGCGCCACATGGAACCGATACCGAGCTTTCGGTCGAGCAGGATTTTCTCGATCTGCTCATCCTGCCGCTTCGCAGAAAGGTGGCGGCAGCTGACTTTGAGCATGCGAAGCTCATGGTGGCCGATCATGTCGTGCAATTGGCCGCTGATGTGAAGATCGCGGCATATACCATGCAAGCGCGCGAACAGTTGCTCGATCGACTGCGAATCATCTCTGAATCGAACCAGACCGCGGCGGAGCTGTCGCAACGGCAGTTTGATGCCGGCACGATCGATGAACTCGGACTGGCCAATCAGCAGATGCTGGCTGCGCAGTCCCGGCTGGATGTGGCGACGGCAGGTCAGCAGCTCGACGCCGACCGCGAGCAACTGAATCGGCTCATGGGCCTGGACCTCGCGCAGACAGGCTGGACCCTGGTGCCAGGTCTTCCTCAGCTTCCGCCCCGTGAAATGGAGACCGCGCAACTGGAGCAGCGCGCCCTTCACGAACGGCTGGATCTCCAGGCGGCACGCGTTGAACTCGCGTCACTGGAGCAGGCGGTGTCGGTCACGCGGGGCTTCCGATATTTCGCCGCTGTGCAGTTTGGCGTCGATACGGAGCGCACCCCCGACGGCCAGCGCGTCACGGGGCCGACCCTCTCGCTGCAGATTCCGATTTTCGATCAGGGACAGGAGCGCGTGAGCCGGGCGGAGGCGCAGCTTCGCGCGGCGCAGGATCGCTGCATGGCCGTCGCCGTTGACGCAACATCCCAGGTCCGCGAGGCGCAGGATCGAATGCTTTCACTCCGAGCAATGGTCACGGCGACGAATGCGATGCTGCATCAGCGACGCCACATCGTGGACCTCACGCTCGAACAATACAACGGAATGCTCAAGGGAACTTACGATCTGCTGATGGTTCGCCAGAACGAAGCGGAAGCGAATCGCGCCTATGTCGAGGCGTGCCGCGACTACTGGATCGCCCGCACGCAGTTGGAGCGCGCGGTCGGAGGCAGGTTGTCAGCCGCCGCCCAAGCTCAACCCACGGGAGATTCAAAATGATTACTCGACGTGAAGCGATTGTCTGCGGGGCCGCGGCCCTGGCGGGGGGAGCAACTAGGTTGGCAAAGGGGGCGACGATTTCGTCCACCGCTGCTGCAAGGCAGCCCGCCGCACCGGGCGGAAATTATCAACCCGTCATCACGCCCAACGGATCGACGCTTCCCTTCGAGACCGACGGAGGCGTGAAAGTATTTCGTCTCGTTGCCGAGCCGGTGAAGCGGGAGTTTTCCCCCGGCATGATCGCCAACTGCTGGGGATACAACGGCCAGACGCCCGGCCCAACAATTGAAGCCGTCGAAGGTGACACTGTGCGCATTTTCGTCACCAACCATCTCCCTGAACCCACCACTGTCCATTGGCACGGCTTGATCCTGCCCAACGGCATGGACGGAGTCTCCGGAGTCACGCAAAGGCCGATCAAGCCCGAGGAAACCTTTGTCTATGAGTTCACGCTCAAGCAGAACGGCACGCAGATGTACCATCCGCATTTTGACGAAATGATGCAGATGGCGATGGGCATGCAGGGATTCTTCGTCATTCATCCCAGAACCGCCCCCAGGAAGATCGATCGGGATTTCTGCATCTTTCTGCAGGAATGGGCAATCGAGCCCGGGTCGGCCACGCCCAATCCGATCATCATGACAGACTTCAATCTCTTCACATTCAACAGCCGCGTCTGGCCCGGCACCGATCCGCTCGTCGCCCGCATCGGCGACCGCGTGCGCGTCCGCTTCGCCAATCTCAGCATGGACAATCACCCCATTCATTTCCACGGCCATCACTGGTGGGTCACCGGCACCGACGCCGGCCAGATCCCCGAATCCGCCTGGTGGCGCAGTGCCACCGTCGACGTTCCGCCTGGCTCCACGCGCGATGTGGAATTCGTCGCCGACAACCCCGGCGACTGGGCATTTCACTGTCACAAGAATCATCACACGATGAATGCCATGTCCCACGACGTGCCCAACCTGGTCGGCGTCGATCAAAAGGGGATCTCGTCAAAAGTCGATCGTCTCGTTCCCGGCTACATGCAGATGGGCAGCGAAGGCATGGGGGACATGGCCCAGATGCGGATGAAGCTGCCGAAGAACACACTGCCAATGATGAGCGGCCAAGGTCAGTTTGGGCCGATCGCGATGGGGGGGATGTTTACGATGCTCAAGGTGCGGGACAACATCACCAGCTATGACGATCCCGGACCGTATCAGCAGCCGGAGGGGACGGGGGTGCGGGTGGTGAAGGGGTAGCGGTCAAACATGGGCTGCGGTCTGGAGTTCAAAGATCATCTGCCAGAGACGGTCGATCTCGCCGCGCTCAATCACCTCGGTAGGTTTGAGGCCGCCAAAGGCCGGATTTGGAGTGCCGAACCATGTGCCCAGCGCTTCTGCTGGGAACAGGGCTCGCAGCGCTTCGAGGAGCCGTCCCAGCTCGTGAATTCGCTGCTGGCTGAGCCCTTGCGGTTTGGCTTTACCTGCTTCCCAGTCGATCACCGCTCGTTCGGTACGGCCAACCAGTCGCGCGAATTGCGATCGAGGCATCGCCAGTCCAGCCCGCAACGACTGAACTGAATGAACAGGAAGCAGCGACTTGGCTCCTCCCGCGATGCCGCGACGATCTTTGTGCCAGCGTGGTCTAAGAGTGGTTCGCATTCGCAATCCTGCCGAGAGCATTATCGGCTCAAAGCATCAGGTGGTCAAGAACTTCTTCACGAAGAACTTCTTGGAGGTTGCAGAAAATCGCACATGCTCTTTCAAGAATCGCGTTTCGATGGCGCCGGGAGTCTCTCCGCCCCCACAATTTTCAGCGAGCTTGTGCTGGCCAAATTCGCGGGAAATACGTTGAGATTCTTAAACGCCCGCCTTACCGCCGAGGGCACGATCATCCCCTCTGCCCCTAACCCGAATGCGGCGCGGCCTAAAGCCTGTGTAAGGGATTCGCGATTCAGCACATTCTCGCCTCGCCAATCGCAGTTCACCAGGGCGGCGTTTGTAACGCGGATGCGCTTGCGAAGACCAGCGTCTGTTAGATCAACGACGACATCGAGCACCGAGTCGATCGCAACAAGTGTGAGCGGAAGTCGCTTCGCGGGATCGAATCCGAAATGCTTCGGAATACCAAATGCTTCTGCAATGGCGCCGTCAATGCGCTGCGCAAGATAGACCGTCGCCGCACCGCCCGGCGAGTTTCATCGGCCGCCGTACCTCCGACTTCCTTCGCCTGTCAACAGATCCCGGATGTTTGCGTAGAGCGGATCGGTAGCTCGATACAAATGCCCCGGTATGCGCTCGCGGCTGGAAGCAGCCGGCGGACGGCGTCACGAATCGACTTATAATCCGGATGCGGTTGCATCGCTGTTGTCCCCTTCGATCAACGTGCGGATTCAAAAAGATCCCCCCAGCGACTCCGCATACCCAGTCATTTCCAGATACCCCAGCCCCAGGTGATGACCCGCGGCATCGAACGCCTCCGCCGCACCTTCATAATAAATCACTTTCGGCGAACGAACGGGCCGCAACTCCTGATCCTCAAATCGCGTCTTGACGACCATCGGCTGCAGCCCGGCGATCCGGACCTCCCAGCGTTGCGGATATGCTCCGCCGGATGCGGCACTCTTCCATGGATCGGAACCGCGAAGATCGATCTCGCTGCCGGAGATGTAACGCGTTTTTCCATCCGGCGTGACCTCCGTCGCAAACGCAAAATCCGATTTACCGGCGGCGTCGCGCATGCGGTAGATCATCAGATCGGTGCCGTTGTCCAGTTGCAGGCACATCCAGTCCCAGCCAACCTGACCCTTGGACAGTTGATTGCTGGAGAACTCGTGATCCATCCAGCTCAGACCTTCGACCGGATATGACTGGCCGGAGACGGTGAGCGTGCCTTTGGTGCGGAGTCGTGTGAAGGAGTAGTAGTACGACGCTTGGCCTGTTTCATGGCCTTTCCCGCTCAAGCCGCCAGGCCCCTGGAAGATTGGGCCGCGCTCGATGGTGCAGTCGAGCGAGAGGGCGCAGTCGTCACCAGTGGCGCGCAAATGGATCACTCCGTCGTCGCTCTGGCGCGGACCAATCGAGCAGGGCAACATCCAGGCCGCGATCGGACGCCATCGCCAAGCCCTGGCGGGCGCGGGAACTTTCATCGGCGACGACATACCGTTTTGCCAGAATGTCGGCAACGTGCGCATGAGCGAAATACAGATCGGTCGTCGCCCATTTGCTGGCGCGGTGCTCTGCGGATGGCGCCAACGACGTACGGAAAAATGTCAGTTCAAACCCGAAGGGCCGATGATCGGGAGTGCTGAGATTTCCGGTGAAATACCACCATTCCGTGCGGAAGCCGTCATGGCGGCCATGGTCGCGCGGGAAGGACCACGCGCGTGGCTTGAGCGCTTCCTTGAATCCCTCGCCGGCGCCGGTCGCGCCCAGACCGGCGCAGACCAAGGCAGTGGTCAGCATGACTAGTTGACCTTGCACGATTACGCGCTTCCAAAAACCGCTTAGCGGCTGCCCTAAGGGCAGCATTCTGCTCGCACGTGCGCGTAATCGCGCACGTTCATTCAGGAATGCATATCGGAAGCTTGCGAGCTGCATCAATTGATATTACTCCTGCCTCAAGCTCCGCGCCGGCGGGTCGCGGCGCAGCCGATAGATCGGATACACGGCGGCCAGCACCGCGGCAACCAGCGACCAGCTCAACGCCTCGCCCCACAGCCGGGGCTGAACCTGCATCGGGATGCTCCAGCCGAACGAGCGATATTGAATGACGTATGCGAGCAGATACGCCAATGCCGTGCCCGCGGCTGACGCGAGCATCGCCGCGACAAGGGCGATGATGATGCCCTCGAACGCAACCCACAGCGCGGTCTGCGATCCCGACATTCCGATGGCGGAGAGCACTCCATACTCGCGCTGCCGGGCCATCGAAAGCGAAAGCAATGCGCCCGCCAACCCGCAGAAGGCAACGCCGCCTGCCATCCAGCCAAGGACATCGGTCACGCGAAACGTGCGATCGAAGATTTTGACTGTCTCTCCCTTCACGTGCGCATAATCGTGAACCAGCACCGGATAGTTTGGCTCCAACTCAGCGGCCCACCGCGTCACCACCTCATGCACCGCGGCGGGATCGCGCAGCCGCACGTGGATCGCGTCGACGCGCTCGTCCTTCCACAGCCGCGCATATTCAGAGCGATCGAGCAACGCCTCGCCGCGATCGGAAGCAAAGTCGAAGTAAACTGCGAAGACCTTGAATCGCGCCGGGCCGCTGGGCGTGTCGAGCGTAATCATCTCGCCACGGCGGGCCTTGATTTTCCCCGCCAGCGGTTCGCTCAGCAGCAGATCGTGGCGCGGATCGAATCTCTCGCCTGGCGGCGGCGGAGACCGGAACGGCAGCATTCCGCGTTCGAGCAGCGTCGGTACTTCGGTGCACACCAGGCTCGTCGAGACGCCGTCCAGCTCGAGCGGCCGCTTGCGGTACAGCAATCGCTCTGCCGTTTCCGGCTGCTGCTCCACCCAACGGATCACCCGCGGATCGAGCATGGAATCAATGCGATAGTCGATCTGCAGCTCCGGACCAATGAAAACGTCCGATCGAAATCGCTGATCGAGCCACTGCATCACCGCCGAGCGAAACGACGCGACCATCGTCAGCAGCGCGACGTTCATCGCCATCGCGAGCATCATCGCGGCGACCGCGACGCCCGTCACGCGCAAGCCGTGGGCAACGCTCGCCGCCGCCATCTGCACGGATACTACGCGCAGCGCCCGGCCCGCGCCACCGATGATCGACGCAACCCACCAGGTCGCGATCGGACAGAGCATCGCAAAGCCGAGCGCCGTCAGCAGCGCCATGCCGAACCCGACGCGCGGTGAATCGCCCGGCACGCGGTCGAGCAGCAGCGCCAGCAACAGGCACGCAGCGCCGACCGGCAGGAGCAGCCACGCCGCGCGGCGCGAGTTGCTCCGCTGGGCGCTTGGCCGCAGACTGGTAATCGGCGGAGTGCGCGTCGCCAGAAAGAGCGGAATCGCCGCGCCGACCAGACCGCTGGCAAGTGCGATGATCGCCCCTTTCACGATCATGGCGTTATTCAATGTTGCCGCCGGCGGGCGAATCGCGGCATACAGCTCGTTGATGGTTCCTCCCACGTAGCCGACCATCACCGCGCACAGCGCCCATCCGCCGAGAATTCCCAGCACCGCCCCGGCGGCTGAAAACGCGACAGCCTCGATCAGGTAAATCCCGCCAAGCTGCAACCGCGAGCTTCCCAGACACCGCAACACCGCCAGCGTCTTGATCCGCTGCTGCACGGAAACGAGCATGGCGTTGTAGACGATGAAAATCGCGACGAAGCTTGCCATCAGGCTCAGCGCATTGAGGTTGAGCTTGTACGCCGCAATCAACTCTTCGAGTTGATCGGCACGATCCGAAACCGAGCGGAGCTCCAGCCCCCTTGGCAAACTCGCCGCCGCCGCGGCTTCCTGACCGGCGGCCAGACGCACATCGATCCGATCGATCTGACCGACGCCATTGACCAACTCCTGCGCCGTCGACAGATCAGCGATCACCAGGTCTGCGAGTTGCGATCGGAACGGGCCGGTGATCGTCGCGATCGCCACGACTCGAACCGTCTGCACCCGGTTGCCGACGTTCACCCGAACCTCCGAACCAACGCCCGCATGCAACGTCGCCGCCAACTCGTCTGCCAGGACCACGGTGTTGGGCTCGGTGTAAAACGCGCGGAATGCGGACGGATTCGTCTTCCGATCAAAGACGGTGAAAGGACGCATCTGATCGTCAGCAAATGGATCGATGCCGAGCAGTCGAACCACGTGCGGCACGCCGTCGCCATCAAGGGCAGCGACCCGGCGATCGATCACGGGCGTCATCGGCCAGGGGTGATGGGAGCGGGCCAGCTCAATGTATTGTTCGTCGGTGAGCTCACCGGTCGTCGCGGTAATGCTGTGGGTTGCGCTGCCTGAAACGCTTTCCACCGCCCCGCGAAAGCTGGCGACGCTCGCCGAAACCGCGCCGTCGATGCCAACTGCGACCGCAACTCCCAGCGCCACGCCGATGACGCATAGCGCCGCCTCCAGCAGGTGCTTGCGAAAGTGTCCGCGTGCCAGTTGCAGCGCCAGCCGGATCACGCAGCGCCTCCAGGCATCAGGCGGCCGTCTTCGAGCACGAGGCGCTGATCGCATCGCTCGGCTGCTTCCTGGGAATGAGTGGCAATCACGACGGTGACGCCCAGCTCGCGCGGCATCGTTTGCAAAAGATCAAGAATCTCCCGCCCCGTCTGCACGTCGAGGTTGCCCGTCGGCTCGTCTGCAAGAAGCACCACCGGCTCATGAACAATCGCGCGGGCGATCGCGACGCGCTGCTGCTGGCCGCCGGAGAGTTCGTCGGGATACCGCGCTGCGAGGCCGGCGAGGCCCAATCGTTCGAGGAGCCCGGTAACGTGCGCACGTTGCGCCTTGTCAAATTTGCGGTCGAGCATGAGCGGCAGCGCTACGTTCTGAAGGGCGGTGAGGCTCGGCACGAGATGAAAAGCCTGAAACACGTACCCAAGTCGTCGTCGGCGGAACAACGCGAGCTTCCCTTCCGACAGCGCGCTCAGTTCACATCCCTCGATGCGGACCGAGCCGGTGGAAGGGCGGTCAACCGCCCCAAGAAGATTGAGCAGCGTTGTCTTCCCCGACCCGCTGCGTCCGAGCAGGGCAACCATGCGACCGGGGCCGATTGTCACGCTGACATCCGTCAGCGCGCCGACTCTCCCCGGCCCCTGGCCGTACCACTTGCTCACATGAGCCAGCGCGATCGCTTCGGTTGTACGCTCCGCCATGCACGGCATCCCTTTCTGATGCATCACAATAGGCGCAGCGCCGACTATCGCAAACGCGGGCGACATTTTGGCGCGTTGAACGCAATACGTGCCGGTCGCGGTGAATTACCAGATTGGATTTACGAGGTGCTGAATCCCCGGGCCCGAGACGGCTACCCGAGCAGCAGAGCGGTCGAGACGTCCACCGTCTGGTGGGCGGCGGTAGGCAGCTTCAGGGTGTCGCCGGGCGCAGTTCGGTTACTTCGGCGTAATTCGCTCCGTCGGGACGGCAATAAACCAAAATCACATCATCCTTCAAATTGATGAAGATGTACTCCTGAATGCCACCCTTGGCATAGATCGGCAGTTTCACCTTTAGATCACGTCGCAACGAACTGTCGGCGACTTCAAGAACGAACAACGCGTCATGGGCTGCCGGGGGGTGATCTCGAAAATTCTCAATCACCCCCCGAATTACAGAGATGTCCGGTTCTGGTTCGCTGCTGGGCGGAATTGCGATCGGCATTTGCGCCTGCAGGAAACACCCGAACGCCTTGAACTGCGGTGCCAACTCGGTGAGCCGAAGCACCACCATCCGGTGCCGATCGCCGATCGTCATCAGGCCATCCCCCGCGCTCGCGCGGTCTTTTTGAACCAGCAACCCATCGATCAGTTCCGTTCGGATCGTCTCAGGCAACATCCCGGTTGCAATGAACTCGTGGTACTGGTCAACGGTGTAACGCACAAGCACCTCCCTGCGCTCAAGCGCTTCTTCGAGAAGAGGCTGACCGATGACGTCCGGCATAGCCGCGATTATACCACCGGCTCATCGCGAACCGGCAACCTTTCTCATCGCGGCAGGGCAATAGATAAAAAAGCGGCACTTCGACTCGCTCGGCTTGCTCAGTACAGGCGACCCGTCCCGGGCAATGTCGGGGGCCTGTCACGAGCAGCTTACGAAGGCGAGACACCAGATGGTTCGAACTTGAATTCCGCAGCTTGTCCTCGCGCCAAACTCTTGGCGGGCTGGCTCATCGATGTTGGGTTTTCGGCCAGACGCTCCAAAGATGTGATTCGAGAACCGCAACCATCGGAATTCATTATTCAGCAGGTCCGGAAGCGAGTCAACGAGAGGCGAGCATGGCGCGCGCTGGGAATCCGGCGACAAGTCGCCCGGCTCTGCGATGCCGCGACACATAAACCCCCTTGGATTACGTGCACAAATCCTGCGAGGGGCCATGTGCGTCGCGGCAGCGCGGAGCCGAGCGACTTGTCGCCGGACTCAGCAAGCGGGCACTGGGGGAACGACTGCGATGTGATTCGGGGAGCCGCCAATCACACTGTCCGATGAAACGGCTTGGGATATAATAATGCGTTGTGCGGTATCGTTCTGTGGTTCGGCATTGTGCGCTGTTGTTGATGGGTGCGTCGATGATTTCGATCGCACGCGGGCAGAGCGCGCCGAAAGTTTATGATTGGGCGAAATGGCAGAAGTTCTGGTCTTTTCAGCCGGTGGTGAAGGCGGCGCCGCCGAGGGTTGAGGACGCGCGGTGGACGACGAACCCGATCGATCGGTTCGTCTTCGATCGCCTCGCCCGAAACGGCCTTCAGCCTGCTCCAGAAGCCGATCGTGCGACGCTGATTCGCCGTGCGACCTTTGATCTGCTGGGGCTGCCGCCCACCGTCGCGGAGATTCGCGCGTTTGTTGCGGATGAATCGCCGGACGCGTACGAGAAGTTGATCGACCGGCTCCTCGCCTCGCCGCACTATGGCGAGCGGTGGGGCCGTCACTGGCTCGACGTGGCCCGGTATGTGCCGGGGCGAATTACGTTCACGGGCATCGCTCATACCAGCGGGGACCAGGCATATCGCGATTACGTCGTCCGCGCGCTCAACGAAGACAAGCCGTACAACCAGTTTGTCACCGAGCAGCTTGCCGGCGATTTGCTGCCGGCATCGAAGGACCGCGGGCAGCAATTCGATCAGATCGTCGCGCCGGCGTTTCTCTCGATTGGGGCGTGGTTCGATCAGGAGACCGATCCAAACCGCCTGAAGATGGAAATCGTCGACGATCAGATCCGCACCACCTCGCAGGCTTTTCTCGGGCTGACGGTCGGCTGCGCCCGCTGCCACGATCACAAGTTCGATCCAATCCCCACCAGCGACTATTACGCCCTGGCGGGGATTTTTGGCAGCACGAAGGTGATCGGACAGCTCAATCAATATTGGCGCGACGGCCGAACCCGGCTGCTCCGTCCGCTGGCAATGCCGGATGAGGTGGCGGCCGATGAACGTATCTCCGCCGAGATCGATCGAATCAAGGAGGAGCGCTGGAAGTTTCTCGGCAATGCACGAAGTCAATTCATGTCGCGATGGGAGCCGAGGGAGGCGGACTATCGCGCGGCCGCGAGCCAATTGCCGGGCGGCTTCGTGAAGACCTTCAAAGCCGACGAATTTGACGGCGAACACAATTTGCGCATTGCCCAGCTTTCGCGCGACGGGATTGCCGTCAACGTGCTGGAGACGATGACGCCAGTCGACCAGTGGGCGAAATATAAGATTGAGGCGCCTGAGGATGGGGCTTATGTCATCGAAGCGTTTTACTCGTCGGGCGAGAAGACGCCGCTGCTGGTGGAGATGAACGGCGCCGCTGTGGCGACTGACGCACTGACGCAAACCACCGGCGGGTGGGACCTGAAATTCGAGCGATGGGAGCAAGCCGCGCGCTGCGATTTGCGCGCCGGGCTGAATTTCCTTCGCATCACGGCAAAGCAGGGAAGCTTCCCGCATCTGGATCGGCTGCGGATTCGACGCGAGCGATCTGAAGACACCAACCGGCTCGATTCGCTTGCCGCCAGTCGGCAGCTCGATCCGGTCTTGCTTCAGCAGTTTCAGCTCGAACCGCAGAATCCCTGGCCGACGACATCGGGAATCGTGCGGTACCTCGACGCAACTCAATCGCAAAAGCTGGCGATTTTTGACGCAAACATCCAGCAGTTCGAAGCGACGCGGCGGCCGTGTGATCTGGTGATCTCCGTTGCAGATCAGGCCCCCGCGAACATGCCGGTGCATGTGCGGGGCGATACATATGCAACGCTTTCGCAGCCGGTTCCGCGCGGCGTGCCGCGACTGCTGGCGACCGCGCTCCCCTCGCCGGTGATTCCGCACGACGAAAGCGGACGGCTTGAGCTCGCGCAGTGGATTACCGATCCGCGCAATCCGCTCACGCCACGGGTGATGATCAATCGCATCTGGCAATGGCACTTCGGGCGCGGCCTGGTCGCCAGCAGCTCCGACTTTGGGAGCCGGGGAGATGCCCCATCACACCCCGAGCTTCTCGACTGGCTGGCCGCCACCTTTGTCGAACGGGGATGGTCGATCAAGCAGATGCACAAGCTCATCATGACGTCGGCCGCGTACCGCATGTCGAGCATGCCGGTGGCCGAAGAAGCGGAGCGTGTCGCGCGGATCGATCCTGACAACGCGCTGCTGAGCAGCTTCCGGCGCCGGCGATTGGACGCCGAGGAGCTCTACGACGGGATGCTCTGCTCGGCGAATCTGTTGCTGCCCCAACAGAATGGGCAGCCGCTCGATGTCGAGAAATCGAAGAACCGGGCAATGTATGTGCTGGCTTCGAATCGCGCGCCCAAGGGTTTGGGGCCGGAGATTCGCAAGATGTTTCCGCTCTTTGACGACGATCCATCGGGCCTCTCGATCGCGGTTCGGCCCGCATCAACGACGCCGGCGCAGGGGCTGTTCTGGCTGAACAGCCCGGTGGCGTCGTACTACGCCGGGCGGTTCGCCGAGCGATTGCTGAAGATGAACAAGCTCGATGACATCAAGCGCGTGGAGATGGCGTATCTGATAGCGGTTGGGCGATCGCCAGCCGAAGATTTGCGCGATGCTTCGGCCGCATACGTGCAAAATCAAATCGCTGCGGGCAGCTCAGCGCAGGATGCTTGGGCGCAGCTTTGTCAGGCAATCTTCGCCAGCGATGAGTTTCATTATGCTGATTAAGCGCTCGCGCACGAATAACTTGATCGATGTCGAAGCTATCAGTAACGCAGTTTTGCAGCACAGCCGTCTCGGCTGTGGCCCGAAATCACAGCCGAGACGGCTGTGCTACGGGGGAGGATCATTCTTTGCTGGCTTCAAAACTAAATTGGGAAGATTATTCACGCGCGCGCGCTAAGAGAGGGTGCAGGGCGTCAGAGCTCAAGCGGGGATCTGACTACCGCCGAAATTGTTTTCAGCGCGAACTTGTGCCATCGTGCGTGTCCGCAATCCACGCCTCGAGCTTTGCCAGGCGCGGGTCGTTCTGCTCCATGATGGAATGGAGTTCAGTTTGGACGTAACCCAAATCGAGTTCGTTCCCGTAGGCGACCAGCAGGTCACGTATGTCAGTCTCGTCCATCGGTCTGTCGGCGATGAGCTTCATCACGATCAACCCCTCGGCCGAACTGACACGCACCTCATGCCCGAGAATCTTCGACTCGACGGCTAGGTCCAGGACATGAGCATATGCGGGCAGTGGCCGCATCAGGTCGACGATCACGTCGTCGAACTCGATCTTCGTCAAACCCTCGTCCCGAAGCTCCCGAATATTTCGCACCATCTCAATCTGAAACCCGCGAGCCTGGAGTGCCTCGAAGAAGCCAGCCATGGCGATTTGAGGGAGCGCCAGCAGCGTATCGATGTCATCGGTGGTTCGCACGCGAGTATGTTGAATCATCGCGAGTCCGCCGATGATGGCGTAGCGGACCTTGCGCTCGTGGAGCACGCCGACCAGCGCATCAAACGCCCGTTGAAGCGTCCGGCCCGCGGGAGGCAAAGAGTCGTCTGCATTGGGCATGCCATTGTTCCCGTTCACGTTGGCGGGCGGCGTTCGCGCGGCGTCGCCGCGCCCGGGCCGCCGGATCATCCGGCGCCATTGCCCTGGCGGCGTCGAGAAGATCGCACAACGCCAGGAAACGCTGCGTCGGCGTGCGAGACCGGTTCAATGTAATCTGGCGGCGAATGCTTTGCTCGAAATGATCATCGCTTGGCAACAAATTCTGACTCCGGAGCCCGCTACCGTATCGGCGGCGGAAAATCGCGTCAAACGGATGGCTTCGTGATGGCGGACCATATGCTGCTGCTCGGCGACGAGTTTAACTGCTTGGGCCGACAGAAGAACCACGTCACCCCGAACCGTCTGAACGCGCGGACGGTGGCGGAGCGGTAATTCCGTTGTACAATTTTATTGGTGATCTTCGCGTGGGACGAATCGAACCGTGATCACTTGAGCAAGCATGGCGTGACGCCCGCAGAGGCGCAGTTCGTTGTGGAAAATGCCACGCCCCCGTTCCCACAAGAACTGGCGAAGGCAAACGGCGTGTATGGGGGAAGACGACTCCGGGCCGTTGGATGCAAGTGATCACCGCGGAGATGAAGCGGCAGTTGCGCCGACGAAGGAAATAGCCCATGAAGAAGGCAAAATTAACGGCCCGCAGCCGGAGCACAAGCACAACGCTCACTCCCGACGAACATGACTTTGCCGGTCTTGATGCTTGGGCGAAGAAATTGAAATTGGAGGATGGTCGTCCTCTCACGCGCACCGAACGCCGCGAAGAGAGCGTTGCGCGGAGCGTTGGTCGGCCGACAAAGCCGGAATCGGCCAAGGCGAAGCGCGTGATGATCAGTATGACTCCCAGCTTGATTAACGCCGCAGGCCGCTACGCCAAGCGGACGGGGCGCACGCTGTCGGGCCTGATCGCTGAAAGCCTGGCGGAAAAGATCGGCCGTCGGGCATCGTAGCGAACTGCTGCGTGCTTGCGCATTCGAATGCTTGTACTCTGATTGTTCGGCGCATAAAGTGACGCACTCATCTTATGCAACCCACAGCGGCGCTGTTCATCACCTGTCTGACGGACCAGTTTTATCCACGCGTCGGCATTGCTGTTACCAAAATTCTCGAGCACTACGGCTGGCGCGTCGAATTTCCCGAGGCGCAGACCTGCTGCGGGCAGCCGTTCTTCAATAACGGTTTCCATCCCGAGGCCCGCAAACTTGCCGAGCGCATGATCGAGGTTTTTGAGCCGTACGATTATGTGGTGACGCCCAGCGGCTCATGCTGCGCAATGGTGCGCGAGCAGTTTCATCACCTGTTCAAGGACGATCACGCGTGGGAGCCGCGGATGCACAAGGTTTCGTCGGCAACGCATGAGTTTGTCGAGTTTCTGCACAAGGTGCTGAAGCTCGATCTCTCGAATCTGTCGCTGCCCGCCAAACGTCGGATGTCTTATCACTACACCTGCCATCTGCGGGGCATCGGCCTGAAGGACGAGGGCGTGCGGATGCTGCAACAGATCGGGAATGTCGATTTTGTGCCACTTGAGCGAACCGATCAATGCTGCGGCTTTGGCGGAACGTTTGCCGTCAAATATCCGGCGATCAGCGGCGCGATTGTCGAGGATAAAGTGAAGTGCATTGCCGAGACCAAGGCGGAGGCGCTGATCTGCAATGACGCCGGCTGCACGATGAACATCGCGGGGATGTGTCATCGCAGCGGCGTCCCGACCGAGGTTGTCCATATCGCCGAGCTGATTGCCGAGGCGCTGGGGATCGATCTCAACAGCTGGTGAACGGAATAGACGTCGATGGCGAACGATCCAAACACGCAGCATTTCCTGGAAGAGGCGGAGGCCTCGAAATTCGATTTTCACTCCGTCAGCGTGAAGGCGGCGGGGGACGAGCGTCTGCGCCGCGCGGTCAACAACGCCGTCGTGCGGCAGGATACCGGGCGCAAGCAGATTCTCAGCCTGATGCCCAATCCGCTCGATCTGCGCATTCTTGCCGGTGACATCAAGCAGCACGCGCTGGACAACCTCGATTTCTACCTCGATCAACTTTGCGTCAACGTCGAAAAGAGCGGCGGGCATGTTCATTTCGCTGCAACCGGCGAAGAGGCGCGGCGGATCATTCTCGAGATTGCCCGCAGCCGCGGGCTCAAGACGTGCATCAAGAGCAAGTCGATGGCCAGCGAGGAAGTGGAATTGGCCCACGCGCTGGAGCACGCGGGGATGGACGTGGTCGAAACGGACCTGGGGGAGTTCATCATCCAGATCGATCACGACAAGCCCAGCCATATCGTGACGCCCATCATTCATAAGGATCTGAAGTCGATCGCGACGCTGTTCAGCAGTTACTTTAAAACGCCGTACAACGATGATCCGCAGCATCTGACGATGCAGGCTCGCGTTTATCTTCGGGAAAAATTCCGCAGGGCTGATCTCGGCATCACCGGTGGCAACTTTCTCGTTGCCGATACCGGCCAGGTTTGCGTTGTGGAAAACGAAGGGAACGCCCGGCAGAGCATGACGACGCCGCGCGTGCTGGTCAGCCTGGTCGGCATCGAAAAGCTGGTCCCGCGGCAGGTGGACCTGTCCGTGATGTTGAAGTTGCTGGCCCGCAGCGCGACGGGCCAGGCGATGACGGTGTACACGAGCCTCTTTGGCGGCAAACGCGAGCCGGGCGAGCGCGACGGGCCGGAGGAATTTCACCTGGTGCTCCTGGATAACGGGCGCAGTGAGATTCTCGCGGGGCCTTATCGCGAGACGCTGCGCTGCATCCGCTGCGGCGCGTGCCTCAACGCCTGTCCGATCTACCGCAACATCGGCGGCCATGCGTACGGCAGCGTGTATCCCGGCCCGATCGGCGCGTTGATTACGCCGCTCTTTCAAGGCTTGGGAAACTTCAAGGATTTGCCGCAGGCGTCGAGTCTTTGCGGCGCGTGTTACGAAGCATGCCCGGTGCGTATCGACATTCCAAAACACCTGATCAACCTGCGGCGCGACATTGTCACCCAGCATCTCAACAGCCCCATCGAGCGGTTCATTTATCGAGCGTGGGCGAGAGGGTTGCTGTCTCCGTTCGTCTACAAATGCATCGCGATGTTTCAGAAGTGGGACCTGCGCCGCCGGGCGAAAAAGACCGGCTGGATCCAAAAGCTTCCCTCGGTCGCGGCGGGCTGGACCCAGATTCGTGACATGCCGGCGCCGGCGGAGAAGACGTTTCACCAGATGTGGGCCAAGCGAAAGAGCGGACCATGAACGATGCATCCGGCGTGATGGCCAAAGTGCGCAAGGCGCTCGGACGCGGCGAGCCGTTGTCTGTTGCGCCGATTCCGCCCGCAATCGAGGACAAAATCACCCGTCTTGCTTTTGCGGATGCGCGACTTTCCGAACTGTTCACGGCCCGGGCAACCGCCAACAAGATGCATGTCGATGCGGTGGAACCGAGCACGCTGCCCGCGCGATTGATCGAGCTTCTTCGTTCCCGCGCTGTTCGGCGCGTCGCGGTGCCTCGTTCGGAATTGCTGGAGAAGCTTGGGGTTCCCGCAGCTCTGCGCGAGGGTGGGTTTGAAGTCGCGGCGTGGCCGGACATGACACTCGATGCGCTGTATGACTTCGACTGCGCGGTCACGGACGTTTACAAAGCCGTCGCCGAGACGGGAAGCCTGATCATGCGATCCTCGCCGGACCACGGGCGGGCGCTGTCGCTGGTGCCGCCGACGCATGTCGCGATCGTCGAGGCGGCAAACTTTCTGCCGGACCTGGTCGATCTGTTCGCGCTGCTGACCCACGACGGCAATTCCGCCGGCATCACGATCATCTCCGGGCCGTCAAAAACCGCGGACATCGAGTTGAATCTCGTGACCGGCGTGCATGGGCCGGGCTTCGTGCAGGTGTTTGTGTTGCCGTAGAAGGTTCCGAGGCTACGTGCGCTGAGACAAAACTCAGCAGCGGATCTGCGACGCGTTTTCCGTACGGCGGGATTCATCCCGCCGTGGTCTGAGGAATGGCAACGAATCGGCGGGATGAATCCCGCCCTACAGAGTCGACGCGATTGCTCCACTACACCGCGCTCAAACGCGATTCCGGCATCGAAGCAGCTATCGTCTCAGTGCGTCGCCCAAGCTTATTCGTGCCGCTTGCGGCGTCGATCAGGTCCAGACACTGCGACGCGACTTCAAATGCGGCATGCGGCCGCGCGAGTCGCCGGGCGTTGCCGCGCAGTCCTTCTAGCCGCCCGCGCTCGCTGAGCATGGCCCCGAGCTTGTAGGGCAGGCTCGCGAGGTTGTTCACCTTGATGGCCGCGCCGTTCTCCAGGAGGTAATCGCTGTTGCGTGTTTCCTGGCCGGGGATCGGGTCGCAGATCACCATTGCGGCGCCGCGAGCCAGCGATTCCGATGCTGTCAGTCCGCCGGGTTTGGAGACGACGACGTCGGCGGCGGCCATTAATTCGTCCATCTGATGCGTGAATCCCAGGATGTGACGGATATGTCGCGACGGGCACTGCATGCGCGTCAGGTCATCCCGCAGCGGCTCGTTGCGCCCGGCGACGGTGATGATCTCCAGCGGCGTCTGCACATCCAAAATCGCTCGGTGCACCTTTTCAACCGGACCGAAGCCGGCGCCGCCGGCAAGCTGCAGGATGACCGGACGCGTGTTTCCGATTCCGTGCAGACGGCGGCATTCCGCCGAGGATTTGAACTCGGCAAAGCTCGGATGGATGGGAATACCGGTCACGGCAATGTCCGCGTTTCGCACGCCCCATGCAGTAAGATGAATCGCGCCTTCCTGAGCTGCGACAAAATACTTTGCCGCTGGCGGATTCACCCAGAGCCGATGGGTGTCGAAGTCGGTGGTGACAATGGCCTGAGGAAAATCGATCCGCCCGGCATCGTGGAGTTTGCCGATAATCTCGGCGGGAAGAAAGTGCGTGCAGATCGCCAGGTCCCATGGCTTGAGGGTCAGCCGCTCGACGAGCCGCTGCAGATTCATCATCGACAGCGAATGCCTCACGCGCTCCATCCGCGGGCTTTTGACCGGCTGATCGAGACGGTCGTAGAGATACCCGACGACGTGCGGCGCACGGTCCACCAGTCCGAAATAGCCCCGGCCGTACATTCCGCGAAAGGCGCGGTTGGTGTCGTCCAGAACGTCGACGTATTCAACGATCGCATCGGGACGGATGCGGTGCAGCGCGAGGTGGATCGCCTGCGCGGCCCGGTTGTGGCCGCTGCCGACACTGGCGCTGAGAATGAGAATGCGTGGGCTCATAGGGTGGTTACCTCGATATCGGAAGCAGAGCGACGCGCCGGGGCGGACGCGTCCGGTCTGGCCACCGCGCCGCATCGTTCGAGATGGGCCGTAGCCGCAGTTGCGTATTGGTCCCAGAGCGTCTCAAAGACGCGCGAGCGGGCAAATCGCGTCATGCGCTGCGGCGCCGTGCGCGACATGCGCTGACAACGCTGCTCATCGTTAAGCAACGCATTGATCGCCTCGGCCCATTCCCGCGGTTTGCTTGCGGAAAGGACCATTCCGCTGACGGCGTCGTCCATCATCTCCGAGGAAGCGCCCTGATCGCTCACCAGCACCGCAAGGCCGCATGCCTGTGCCTCAATGACACTTTGGGCGGCGCACTCAATGGCGGATGGGAAGACGAATAAATCACTGGCGGCATAGTCGGCGGCGGGAGAGTGCCGAGTGTCGATCGCATCAGGAGATGTCGGATTGAAATAGGCGGGCAGGTCCTTCAGCTTCGACTGCATGGCGGTCAGATACGGGCCGTCACCCATGACAATCAATGCGACGTCGCGACGAATTTTGCAAAGCCGTTCAAACGCGTCGGCAAGGAGCGGCAGGTTTTCTTCGGTCGCAACCGAGCCGCGGAAGAGGAGCGTGCGTGGCTCATGCACGCCACGCCGTTGCCAGTAACCGGCGTCGGTTTGCAGCGGTTGGAAAAGAGTCGAATCAAATTCGGCCGGAAGAATCGACATTTTGCGGGGATCGACGCCCAGCGACTCAAGCAGCACCTGCGAGCGTCGGCTGCGCGTCAGCACCGTGTCGGCCTGCTGATAGAACCAGGTCGCCGCAGCCTTCACCGACATCGCAAGGCGAAAGTCACCGGTCGCGGTCCGCACGATGCCGGGCAGATCGACCTGAAATGCCGCGACGAACGGCACGCGCAGCATCTTCGCCACCACCCACGCGAGCATTCCCATCGGCCCGCACGTTTCCGCATGAATCACGTCAAACTGCTGACGGTCTGCCCATTCCAGCACCTCGGCAATCGGCGGCAGTGAGACTGTTCGCCCGCCCATCGGCAGGGGAGCCGAAGCAAGCGGCTTGAAGTTCTTCCGCCAATTTTCGTGCGAGGAAGGGTTCTCACAGCAGGTCTGCACGCTGAGGCTCAGGCCGCGGCGATGGGCCGCAAGCGCAACCGACCGCGTGAAGCGCGGCAGATCGCCGTTCCCATCCAGGTCATCGGTGAAGAGTCCCACGCGGAGTGCGGTGGCTTTCGCGTCAGCGCCATAGCCGGTGATGCGGGGGAAATGCTCGCGTTCGCGGTTCTGGTGAAAGAGCGCGAAGTAGTAGGGGAGCAGCAGCAACTGCTGGCCGGCGATCGCGGAGAGCGAATCGAAGACTGGCGCGGGATCGCCCTGCTCAATTCCCGCGCTGATGGCCGCGAAGATCCCCTGCGTCACGTCACGATTCAGCGCCTCCCATCAGGCTGAACATCGCTTCGTGCTCGGCCAAGGGCGCCCGGCCCGCTTTGATCGCTTCGCAGATTGCTGGATGTTGCGTGAGCCGCGATGCGATCGATGCTTCAAAGAGATCGGCAAGCATTGCCGTCCCGCCCCGCGACTGCGATGCGCCGCCGAAACCGCGCGTGATTCCGCGGCGGACCCGCCGGCCGACCCGGCGCAGCTTGCCCTTTACCACCATCGAGATCAGATCGCGCTTCCGCAAAGGCCGTCCGTTCCCAACCAGCATCTGCAACTTGTCATTCTTGACCAATCCCTGCCCGACATAGCGAACAGCGACGCCCAGAAAATTGTGGGCAAGCTTGAGGCTCGATCCCGCCTCGCCGCCCGGCTGGCAGCGGGCTGTGCGAATGCAGTCGAGCAGATCGTCAGTCGTGGAGCATTCTGCCGGGAATTCAGTCCACGTCCGGCCGACGTTGAGCAGCGCGTGGTCGTCGCTTCCACCAGTCCGCGTCTTCTTCCACGGCTCGTTCCACCGCACCGGCAGCTTGTGCCGGCGCGCCAGAAGATCGATCGTCTGCGGAGTCAGCGCGTCGATGAGCGGCTCAAACGCATCGCGATGAGCCGGGCTGTGCGCTCCGTTGAGGCACTCAAAGCCCTTGAATAAAAGGATCAGTCGTTCGAGGTGCCAGCGCTCCAGCACGTCGTTCTGACGGTAGACCGGGTGTGCGACGGCATGGGCGAGATTCCGCTCTTCGACATATCGCGCCACTTCGTAAATATCTGACGCAACTGCCTGCACCGCGGCATGGTCCTCGCGGGTCAGTCCCCACAGCAGAACGTGCATCTTGCAACCGTCTTCGGGGAAATAGCAGGTCAGCTCTTCGCCGGTCAGTACATTGGGGCGGTCGAGAATCTGGGCGACGCCCTCCACCGAGTCGTGGTCGGTAATGGTGAAGAAGTCCATGCCGCGGCTTTGCGCCTGGGCATAAACGTCGGATGGCGCGCTGAAACTTTCGGGACAGCCGATCGCGATCAGTGCCGCCTCGTCAGCTTCGGTGCTGGCAACGCTGTGGCAGTGCAGATCGGCGCGCTTGGGACCCTGGGGGCAACTGTGGTTTTTCATCGTGGCCTGCTCCATTCCCGCGGCGGCGGCCAGAAAAAGTCGCTGCCGCATTCCTTGAATGCTCGCTCGGGGCTCCATCCCCGGGGCAGGGCGTTTGAGGGACTATCGCCCCCGGATGTGAATATCCTGTGGATAAGTTGTTAGCATCATAAAAATGTGTCCATATCTTGCGGACCCATGTAAGAAGGGGCTAGCAGTAGGGTTTGGGGACGGCACGGGCGCGGGTTGCCTTCCCCCTTTTGAGCGGTTTTAGTTTGGAATAGCGATCTTTGTGGTATTCCGGGGGCCGTTGGCCGCGTCTCGGCAGCTAAAGGAAGGGCGTTTTGAGCGGTGTGCATGCAAGGCGATCGCATGAAAGCGGTGCAGTCGAAATGGGCTCGATTGCGTTGAAAGAAGAAGACGCAGACTTTCCCGCCGGCAAAGTTCGACTGCATCGACGATCCATCTTTCCCGAAGGTCCGCAATGGTCCCGGCTGATCTTCTTCCACGGCTACGGAGAACACAGCGGGCGATACCTTCATGTCATGCGGTGGTTCGCGGCGCGCGGCGTCGCGTGTCATGCGTTTGATCAACGCGGACACGGCAAGGCATCAGGGCGCCGCGGATTCGTCCGCCGATGGGATGAGTTTCTGGAGGACGCGGCCGCGTCGCTGGAGGAAGAGGAGAAACTGAGCGGGGGGACGGAGCCGAGGTTTATTCTCGGTCACAGTCATGGGGGACTCATCCTGTCGATGGGCGTGATTCGGCGGATGCTCACCGCCGACGGAGTGATCCTCTGCGCGCCTTATCTGGAGAGCGGCGTTCCCGTGTCACGAAGCCGGCTGGCATTGGCGCGGGCTGTCGGATTGCTGATGCCATGGGCGCGGTTTGCGTCGGGGATGCGCGAGACATGGATCACGAGCGACCAGCAAATGCTCGCCGAATCACGCGCCGATCCGTTGTTATTGAGAACGGCCACGCCGAGGTGGTACGTCTCGATGCTGGCGGTGCAGAAGGTGGCGCGAACCCGCGGGGCGGAGTTCAACCTGCCGCTGCTTTGTCTAACCGGCGAAGCCGATCCGGTGGCGCTCCCTGCCGCGGTGGTGAACTTTCACGAAGCCGCCGCTTCGCGCCGCAAGAAGCTCATCCGATATCCCGGTTTTTTGCACGAGCTGCTTCGGGAGACGCACAGGGAAGCCGTCTTCGGCGACATTCTTGCATGGATGCAGCGCGTGGCTGAAAAGCCCAGCGGTGATCAAGTTGCCGCGGCAACCCGTGGTGTATCCGAATGATGCGGCGCATCGTTGTGATGGCGGATAAAGCAGTACACCGCAACGGTTGTCGCAGCCGCGGTTGCGAGCAGTCCGCCAAGGATGGTTCCCTCCAGCCCAAGCTTGTAGATCAATGGCAGGGAAACGCAGACGGTCACCACTGCATTTGCGAGTGTCGTCAGGAAATTGACACGGCTGTATCCGAGTCCATTGAGAATCGCCACGACCATGCTCGTGATGAACAGCAGCATCCAACTGCAAACCAGAATACGCAGGAAGTTCGGCAGCTCAGGATCAAACGTCTTGCCGTACATCAGGTGCATGCACCTGGCGGGGATCAATTCGAGAACTGCGAAGTAGACCGCCAGCGCGGCGCCGCCGAGCAGGGCGTATCGCATTCCGATCCGCATGGCGAATTGTGTTCCGCCACCCGCGGGCCCGTGAGACCGATGGAATGATCAATCCGTTGAGCGCGGTGGTCAGCGGGTTGATCGGTTTTGCAAGATTCGCAATGATCCCGAAGTAGCCCGACGGTGCCAGTCCCCAGGTGAAGGTGAGCATCCAGGTATAGCTGTTGCCAGTGACCAGCGACCCGAGGTTGGCAAACAGCACCCATCGGCTGAGCGTCCAGAAGTCGATCAGCAGCGCCTTAAATTCGGAGAGCGGAAACCTGCGCGGGCCAAGCTGCCATGACTGCAAGATCGCGGCCGCGGCGGAGGTGACCGCCATGACGGCGAAGGTGAGCGGAAGCGTCAGTCGATGTCCCAGTGCGAGCAGCAACACAGCCTGCCCAACATAGCTGATCGCGTCGCCGGGAATGACGGCGGCAAATCGGAGGTGCGCCAGCATCGCGCGGCGAATCAATTCCTGCAACTGCTGAAAGATCAGCGCGAGCGGCGCCCAGATGAACAGGGGCGCGGCCGCGAAATGAACGGAGCTTCCAAACACATACAGCGCGACTGACGTGCCGAGCATTCCGATTGCCAGTGGAACACAGAGAATTCCGGTGGCAATGAGACACCCGCCGGCCAGGCGCTGCATGGCGGCTTCATCCAGCACCGCGCCGCGGACGAGCATTGGGTAGATCACCAGTGCCTGCTGAAGCCCGTTGAGAAACAGCAGCACCTCCAGCAGATTCTGAAAAGCGCCACCTCACTGGCGTTCGTGAGATTGCGAAGGACCAGAATCACCGTGACAAAGTTGCCGATGCTGACAACCGCCTGATCGGCCAGCGCCCAGACCCCTTTAGACGCAAGCTTTTTCAACAAACCGCCAGAGGACGGAACGGGCGGAACTTCCGGCAAAAGCGTAATTGGTGCGTCGACGGCGGACATAAGGGTACGCCCTGCATCGGCTGATTCGAGTTGGTCCTTTGGGCCTGTCGACATCCGGATGCTTTCCCGGGCATTCTTGAGAACAAATTCCATCGCGGTCGCTCACGGTGAGCTGCCGGCGTGAAGATATAGCGGTTGGCAGGGGAACGGGGAAGGATTCAGTTACAGCCGGCTGATCAGCAACTCGCGCTGAAAGATCATCTCTTTGGGCAGATCCCCCGCGAGCTTGAGGAACAATTCTTCCTGGCTCAAAAGTTCCTTCTTCACTTCATCATGGCGGATCGTCTGGATCGCTTCGAGCTGCTCGATCGTGATGGGAATTCCGTCCAGATCGATATCCTCCGGGCGCGGCATCCAGCCGAGCGGCGTTTCGACTGCATAGGCACGACCACGGCAGCGGTCGAGAATCCATTTCAGCACGCGCATGTTTTCCCCGAAGCCGGGCCAGATGAATCGGCCGGCATCGTCCTTGCGAAACCAGTTCACGTGGAAGATGCGCGGGCAGTCTTTCATCCGCTTGCGCATCTGGAACCAGTGGACGAGGTAGTCGCGAATGTTGTAGCCAATGAACGGAAGCATCGCCATCGGGTCGCGGCGCACGATGCCCACTTCGCCCGACGCGGCGGCGGTGGTTTCGGAACTGAGCGTTGCGCCGATGTAGACGCCGTGCATCCAGTTGAACGCCTGGAACACCAGGGGGATGGTTCGCGAGCGACGGCCGCCGAAGACGATCGCGGAGACGAGCACGCCGGCGGGATCTTCGGCGGCGGGATCGAGCGCGGGATTATTTTTCATCGGGGCTGTGAAACGGCTGTTCGGATGCGCTGCCGGTCGTCCGCAGCCGGGTGTCCAGGGTTTGCCGGTCCAGTCGACGCATTCGGCGGGGGGCTGCGGAGTTTTTCCTTCCCACCAGACGTCGCCATCGGGAAGCAGCGCAACGTTGGTGTAGATGGTGTCGCGGGCCATGCAGCGCATGGCGTTCGGATTAGTCTGCTCGTTGGTGCCGGGGACAACGCCAAAGTAGCCGGCTTCAGGGTTGATCGCCCGCAGCCTGCCGCTTTGCGGATCGACCCACATCCAGACAATGTCGTCGCCGACGGTCGTGATCTTCCAGCCCGCTTTTTGAAATCGCTGCGGCGGGATCATCATCGAGAAGTTGGTCTTGCCCGACGCGCTGGGAAACGCGGCGGCAACGTAGGTCTTTTCACCGTTCGGGTCTGTCGCGCCCAGCAGGAGCATGTGCTCGGCCATCCAGCCCTGCTGCTGGCCGAGATAGCTGGCAATCCGCAGCGCCAGGCATTTTTTCCCAAGCAGGGCGTTCCCGCCGTACCCCGAGCCGAAGCTCCAGATGGTGTTGTCCGCCGGGAAATGGCAGATATAGCGTCGCTGCGGATTCACATCGCCCAGCGAGTGGAGGCAGCGGGTGAATTCATCGCTTTCGCCAAGCTGCTCCCAGGCGATCGCGCCCATGCGCGTCATGGCCCGCATGCTGATGGCGACATAGATCGAATCGGTGAGCTCGACGCCCACCTTCGCCAGCGGTGATCCGATCGGACCCATCACGAACGGCACGACATACATCGTCCGCCCGCTCATGCATCCGGTGAAGAAGCCGCGCATCTTCGCGTAGGCCTGGCGGGTTTCCATCCAGTTATTCGTGGGGCCGGCCAGATCTTCGCTGGAAGTGCAGATGAATGTGAGTTGCTCGGACCGTGCGACGTCGTTGGGATTGCTGCGGTGAAGGTAGCAGTCCGGAAGCTTCTCCGGATTGAGGCGAAGCATCACCCCTTCGCGAACGGCTTGTTCGAGCAGCACCGACCGCTCTTCCAGTGACCCGTCACACCAGACGACCTCGTCGGGCTGACATAAATTGGCACAGGACGCGACCCAACGTCGAACGTGATCGTTGCCCGCCGGCGGGCCTGAGCGCTCCGCAGCCTCCCCAAGACCTCGTGCACTCCCCGACGCACTGAGATGTGTCATAGCCACTTCCCAAGAGTCATAAGCAGACCAGTCATCACGCAGGTAACTGTACCGGTTTTGACGGGGACAGCCAGCATCGGATTTCCAGCGTATTATCGGACAGGGCGGAGAATTCGCTGTCTCATACTCACTTGACACTTGCAGCGGATGGCATCTTCTTGGTTTACTACGGGTTAGTGACCGGGCCGATGCGAGCCGGACTGGCGTTTTTTTGTGGAGTGCACATGCAAAGAGGCTGGATAGGAATCGTAATCGTCTCGGGCTTGATCACCGGATGCGCGCAAAGCGCCCGCCCGCGACGGCGCCCGCTCCGGCAACGCAGGCCGTCGCCTCGGTATCCCTGGACGCGGCGCGCGAGCAGTTCAAACGCGCCAATCCCAACACCGAGATCGGTTCCGTCGTCGCAGTCCTGCCCGAATCCAATCTCGCGGCAGTGGCGGACATCCAGGCGGAACACTTCCGCGTCGGCGACCCGATCACCTTCCTCGACGACACTCTCAGCGATCTGACGCTCGGCTCGGTCATCGCGATCCAGAACGGCAGGCTCCATGTGCGATACGACGCGCCGCCTGCCGGTCATCGCGCTCCGCAGATCGGCGACTTTGCCGTGCATATCTTTAACACCGCGCCATCCGCGCCGCAGTCAACCGCCAGCGCCCCGGCCCCCGCGTCGGATGCCGCGCCGGCCCCCGCACCCGCGCCCGCCGCTCCAACCCCCGCTCCTCCGGCCGAGGCGCCCGCGGTGACAGCGCCGCCGCCGCCCGCTCCGCCCGCTGCCGATAGCGGAACTCCCAAGCAGCCTGAGCTCAACAAGTGAGTTCGGCGACTCCGCCGTCTCGTCTCATTCTCGCCAGCGCCTCCCCTCGTCGCGATCAACTGCTGCGCGAGAGCGGGTACCTTTTTCAAATCGATCCGGCCGACATCGACGAAAGCGATCATCCGCCGGGGCTGTCTCCCGGTGAGTTGGCCGAACACCTGGCGCGCCGAAAGGCGCAGGCTGTGTCGATCCGCCATCCGCATGACGTGGTATTGGCGGCGGATACCATCGTCGCTCTCGGTTCGACAATCTTAGGAAAGCCCGCTGACGCCGAATCGGCGCGCCGGATGCTTCGCTTGCTTGGCGGAACAACACATCAGGTGATCACCGCGATTGCAGTGGCCCACAGCGACCGAACGTTTCTGCAAACCCAGGTCGTGGTTTCCAGCGTACAGATGCGTTTGCTTTCCGAGCGTGAGATCGACGACTATGTTGCTTCCGCCGGCTGGCGCGGGAAGGCGGGCGGGTACGGCATCCAGGACCCCGATCCGTTTGTCACGCGCATGACCGGATCGCTGACTAACATTGTCGGATTGCCGATGGACGAGACGCGCGAGCTGTTGAGCCGCGCGGGGATTCTGCCGCGGCTGCTGCCACGAGCATGAGAGGCGCTGTTCTATGCCGCTATCCGCGACGAACGCTGTTCGCATTTGCACGGGCGCTATTGCCGTCGGAATCGCCGCGGCGGGCTGGTTCTACACCTTTTACTCCCAGGCGACGGTTCGACTTGCCGGAATGGAACGCGACGCGCTGAACCGCCGCCGGTCGCGCTTGCGACGGCTTGGCGGTTGCGCGATGATGGGCTTGGGCGTCTGCTTTTTCGCCGGGTTCAACGCGGTTGATGTCGAGGAACATCCAAGCGTATTCGAGGCCATCTGGATCTTCGTATGTCTTTTGCTGCTGCTGCTTCTCGTGCTTGCCATCATCGACCTCAGGCTGACCATCCGTCTTCGCGCACAGCTCCAGGCAAAAATCCCGGATCGTCGCGATTGATCACATCCGCAGCGACCGCTCTATTCCTCTTTTTCGCGGGAGGATGCAGTTCGGCCGGCCCGTTGAGCACCGTAGACGTCAAAATCGGACAAAAGACGTTCCATCTCGAGGTCGCCCGAACCGAGCCGCAGTTGGACAAGGGGCTGATGGAGCGCGACGGGATGCCGCCCGACCATGGGATGCTTTTCGTTTTCAGCGAGGAAAGAGAAGTCGGTTTCTGGATGAAGAACACCCGCTTTCCGCTCGACATCCTGTTTCTGGATCATGCCGACAGGGTTGTCTCGATCCATCAGATGAAGCCGTACGACCGCACAACGGTTCCCAGCGATTACCCGGCCCAATACGCCATCGAGCTGAACCTCGGCGCAGCCGACAGCGCGGCGGTGCATGTGGGCGATATTGTGCCGCTTCCTCGATCCGCGACCGCGCCGTGATGCGATCGCAACGCGATGCCAACTCAGGCAAGGGGCGCGATCCTCCGTAGCACAGCCGTCCCAGCTGTGACTCGGGCCACAGCCGAGACGGCCGTGCTACAAAATTGGATCACTCGTCGTCTCCAAACGAATCAGGTTGTTCAGCGCGAGCACTTGGTTGCGGAAGACGTCAAGATTTTTGCGCACGATCTGCCTCGCGATTTCTCGGCTCCACTTCGGGCGCAGGATCGATGAGTTCGTTGGGTATCCCCGGTTAGCCGCGACGCGCAGCGGAGCGTTTTGTCCGGGGGATCTGAGGAACGCTCCGCCGCGCGTCGCGGCTAACCGGGGAAAGATAATCTGGGTGTTTGAAACAACCGCTTTGATCTACGCTGACATTGCCAGCGCGGGCACCGGTTCGGCGGGAACGCCCGCTTCAGCGCCGACGGCGGCCCACTTGCCGTCGTAGTTATGGACGGTGGCACTCATGGTGGGCAGACGATCGGCCATCGCCGTGCGAACGCCCGTCGCAAAGGCGGCAGCGCCATCGAGCGTGGCGTCGGTCAGGAATGCGCAAAGCGTTTTCTCGTCGAGCCAGCCGACAACGTCGGTCAGCCGAGCCCGCTCGCGCAACGCGGCGACCACGCTCTGGGCGTTGGCGGCAACGGTTTGCCCGCCGGGGATGGTGAAGACCGCCAAGGCACAGGAAAGGCCGTTGCGATCGATGCGGGCGCACTCGCGCTTGATGAGCCGGACCATCTGTGCTGCCGGCAGCACGATCGGCTCATTGAGGGGTCGAAGCGTAACTCGTTTGCGGCGCAAACCCATGTTCAGCATTGTTGGCACGGAAAAGTTCGACAACTTGGATAACTTGAGCGACATCATAATTCGAATCGCCGGGCCGCGTCCAACCGGACGCCGCGCGACGCCTCCTGGCTAGGGGAGGTAGACGGGCGTTGGCAACGCCAACAAACAACCCCGTCCACGCGACTGAACATCCAATTCACCACAGCCGCTTGCGAGAAAAGAAATGTGGTTTACGACCCGCCCCCCCGCGGCCGGCTGATGGGGGCGCGGCCTGTGCCGTCTGTACCGGCGAATCAATCCATAACCGGCGGCAGTGACAATTTGGGGGATTTACTTCACCAGACCCGCGGCGTTCGGAACTGAGACGCGCGGAAACGTCCGGAGTCACCAAGACCCGCAGAGGGATGCGGTTTTTCCCGTCTGGTCCTACAATCTCGGCGATGGGACGACTGGAGCGGATATTGGTGGTGGAGGATGACAAGGATCTCTCCTCGCTGATCTGCCGGTTGTTGGAGCTTGAGGGTTATTCTGCCGAGTGCGTTCATGACGGCCTCGACGCGGTGAAGCGCGTCGCCGATCAGCCGCCCGATGCCGTCATCCTCGATTTGATGCTGCCCGGGCTGAGTGGATTTCAGGTTTGCCAACGCGTCAAGATCAGCCGGAAGACCAATGCCATTCCCGTGCTGATGCTCACCGCCACCGCCACGGAGAAGTCGCGCGCCGTCGGATTGCGCGTCGGGGCAGATGGTTATCTCACCAAGCCTTTCTCCCCCGACGTATTGCTCAACGCGCTGCGGCACGCGCTGGATCACCGCAGAAGTCGCGAGGGGCGTGCGACGCACACGTCCGTCGAGTTGCAGATGCAGAGCGACAGCCGCCATCGCGAGCAACTCAATGACATGCTCAGTGAACTGCTGCTGCTGACGCCGATGTCAGAAGAGCAGATCTGGCGGATTCGATACGCGGTGTTGGAGATGATTGAAAATGCCGCCGAGTGGGGCAATCGCCGGCAAGGGGATCTGACGGTCACGATTCATTACGAGGTGCGCGAAGACTCGGTGAAATTTGTGATCACAGACGAAGGCGGCGGCTTTAATCCGGACCACCTGCCGCACGCTGCCAAGCCCGATGATCCGCTGAGCCATCTCCCCATCCGCGAAAAGCTCGGCCTTCGCGACGGCGGTTTCGGAATCCTGACCGCGCGCGGGCTGGTGGATGAGTTCTCCTACAACGACGCGGGCAATCAGGTCACGCTGGTCAAGCGGTTTCAGTCGCCCTCAAGGAAGCCCGAATGATGATGCCATCGATGCTGGGAGCGGATCTATGAACCTCAATTTCCGCGCGGGCGGTGCCAGAATCTTCGGCGATCCGCACGCTTCCCCGTGGCACGGGCGTCCCGCCCGTGTTGGCGTCGCGGAACAGACAAAGACCGCTGCTAACAGAGTTTCTTCTCTGTCCCCTGCAACCCGCACGGGCAGGATGCCCGTGCCACGCGGCGGGGTCAATTTCATTGACGGCAAGATCCCCGCCTGCCCCCTCCCCTGGTACTCCGGGGGAGGGTTGGGGTGGGGGTTCGTCCGACTAGCGGGCGATGGCAGATCCGCCAATTGGCACCGCTTGGCGTGCTCCCTGCTCATTTTGATATTGACGACGCAAGCCCTCGCCGACGATTGGCCGCAATACGGCCACGATGCCTCTCGCAACATGGTCGCACCTCACGAAACCGGCTTGGTCAGCGATGCCGATCCCGCTTCCGGCCGCAACGTGCTCTGGACAGCGCAACTCGGCTCGCAATCCTATGGCAATGTCACCGTCGCCGACGGTCGTCTCTTTCTCGGCACGAACAATTCCAGTCCCCGCGTCTCAAAATACGCCGGTGATTACGGCATCCTTCTTTGCCTCGACGAGAAGACCGGGCAGCTTGACTGGCAGCTTGCCGTCCCGAAACTCCGCGCGGGAAAAGTCAGCGACTGGGACGAAGTCGGATTCTGTTCCTCGCCAACCGTGGAAGGCAATCGCATCTATGCCGTCACCAACCGTTGCGAGGTGATCTGCCTGACGACCGCGGGATTCACGGGAAGCAATCAAGGTCCGTTTCTGGATGAAGCCCACTACACCGCCGGCCCCGGCAAACCGCCGATCCCCCAGGGACCATCCGACGCGGACATCGTCTGGCGATTCGACATGCGCGATGAGCTGGGCGTTTTCCCCCACAACATGACCAGCAGCTCCGTCCTGATCGTCGGCGACAGGCTCTTCGTCACAACATCCAACGGCGTCGACTGGAACGGAAAGCATCTTCCCGCGCCCGCGCGCCGGCGCTGATCTGCCTCGATAAGAATACCGGCAAGCTTCTCGCTCAAGAGCGTTCCGGCATCAGCGCGCGAACGTTTTATTGCAACTGGTCGTCACCCGCCAGCGGCATGGTGAACGGAAGGCCGATCGTCGTCTTCGGCGGCGGCGATGGATTCTGCTACGGGTTTGATGCCGCGCCCGGCCCGATCGGAGACGACGGCGTCGCCACGCTCACCGAGTTGTGGCGGTGCAATTGCAATCCGCCGGACCATGAAACCAAGGACGGCAAGCCGATTCCGTATGGACAGCCAAACGGTCCGTGCGAGGTGATCGCGACGCCGGTGATTCTCGACGGGCGCGTCTATGCCGCCGTGGGGCAGGAGCCCGAGCAGGGCGATGGCGCCGGCTGTTTGAACTGCATCGACGCGGCCAAGGCAGGCGACATCTCCACGACAGGAATCCTCTGGCGCAACGAGAAGATCGGCCGAACCCTCTCCAGCGCCTCAATTCTCGACGGACTTCTCTATCTCCCCGATTTCGCGGGAGTGATTCACTGCCTCGATGTGCAGACCGGAAACGAAATCTGGGCTCAGGACACCGAAGCACACGTCTGGGGCAGTGCGCTCGTCGCCGACGGCAAAGTCTACGCCGGCAATGAAAACGGACTGCTCACGATCCTTGCGGCCGGCAGGGAAAAAAAGATTCTCGCCTCGCTCGATTTCAAGGATGCGATCGACTCCACGCCGGTGGCGGCCAACCAGACGCTCTACGTCGGAACGCTCACTCATCTCTACGCGCTAACAGCAAAGGATGCCAAGTGAGACTCTCTTGTAATATTTCCAATCCTCAATCCGCGATTTCTCTTGATCCCCCCGCTTCGCGGCTGCCTTGGCGCCTTTGCGCCTTCGCGGCTCTTTATTTTCCGGCTTTTCTTCTGCTTTCAGCTTTGTTCGTCATCAGTCTGGCGAATGTGCTGATGGCCGATTCCGCTGCAACGATGAGCAATTCCATCTACGTCAACGATTTCGAGCATGCCGCCAAAGGCAAGCCTGCCGACGATCTGCAGATTCTCAACGGCGACTTCTCCGTCCGCGAAGAGGCCGGCAACAGCTTCCTCGAACTCCCCGGCGACCCGCTCGACACCTTCGGCGTGCTGTTCGGTCCCGGCGACGTCGCCACGCTCGACGTCTCCGCCCGCATCTGGGCCGACGCCGCAGGCCGACGCTTCCCCGAGTTCGGCATCGGCGCGAACGACACCGGCGGCTGCAAACTCTGGGTCTGGCCCGCCAACGGCACGATCGAGCTGCGCAAAGCCGACGATGCGAGGGCAAGCAAACCATTCGCCTGGAAGCCCGGCCGCTGGCTGCGTCTTCGCATGCGCGTTCGGCAGGTCAATCCCAAGCTGTGGCGCGTCGAGGGAAAAGCCTGGCCCGATCAAACTCCCGAGCCGGCCGATTGGCTTCTCAGTTTCGACGACACCGAAGCACCCGCCGCCGGCAAAGCATCGATCTGGGGCGTCCCCTTTTCCGGCAAGCCGATTCGCTTTGATGATCTGTCCTCTCGACCCTCCCAATGATGGTCGTGGCACGGGCGTCCCGCCCGTGTGAGCGACGCAGGAGAAAGAGAACCTTCGCTAGCCGTCGCGATGTCGCGATCGGTCTGGCAGGGCAAGGCAGTTTGGAGAAGGATCCGCGGCACGCCTGCGCGTGAAATTCCTGATGCGCCATGAATCGCGTATGGCAAGAGTCTATAATTCACCATGGCATGGGCAGATCTCACGGATGTGCGCTGCTACTACGAAGTTCATGGTCGTGGCGAGCCAATTCTGTTCATCCCCGGCCTGGGTGCGACGTGCGATATCTGGCGTCCCGCGGCGTTGCTGTCCGGCGATTTCTCTCTTGTTTTCTCGGATAATCGGGGCATCGGGCAATCCGTTGCCAAACGCCCGGCCGTTTCCCTCAGCTGCTTTACTTCCGATCTGGTGGAGTTGCTCGATTTTCTCCAATTGGACCGCGCTCATGTCATCGGCATGTCGCTGGGCGGAATCGTCGCTCAACGATTTGCCGTCGAACATCCTTCGCGAGTCGATCGGCTGGTGCTGATTTCCTCCGCTCACAGGAGCACGCCATACCTGCGGGGTGTCTCGACGCTGCTCGCGATGGCGCTGCGGAAGATGCCATGGGAATTCTACGTGCGAACGATTGAAGTGCTGGGCACCGGTCCGCTCTTCTTTGATGCCAATCCGCAGGAAGTCGACCGTCGCATCGCCGCCAAGGCTGAATGCCAAGGCGGCAGTCGCGAGGCGGTCGCCCGGCAGCTTCAATGTCTCGCTGACGATGGCGGCGAGACGGATGTCTCGCGCATCACCGCGCCGACGCTGGTCATTGCCGGCGAGCATGATGCGCTGATTCCCAGCGCGTACGCCCGGCAGATGGCGGGCGACATTGCCGGCGCGCAATTTGAATTGATCAAGGACGCGGGGCACAACCCGCTCTCGGAACGCCCTTCGGCGGTCGTTTCGCGCATCTCGCGATTCCTGCGCCGCGCCTGGCGCGGCGCGGGAGTTGCAACCAAACAACGGTGACAGGGAAAGGGTTCCGCAAATGGCGTAGCGACAGCTCAGGGAAGGGCGGTTTCGAACAGGAGCTTGCCCATGACGGCGGTGGATTCAGTCCTGCGGTGGTGGAGAAACGGCGAACACCTGCTTTCCGTGCAGCCGCAGTTTCCCGAGCCTCCACATCCCGCGCCGGCCCCCGAGCCGGCGTGGTTCGCCAGCCTGGATGCGGCGCAGATCCCCCGTTCACTCAACTACCCTTCGACAACCCTCTGCCGCATCCTCGATCAGACCGCCGATCGCTTCGGCGATTCATCGGCAATCGCTTATCACAACGAACGATTCAACTACCGCCAACTGCTGGAACGCGTGAATCGCCTGGCGGGCGGACTTGCTTCGCTCGGCGTCGAGAAGGGCGATCGCGTCCTGCTGACGCTTCCCAATTGCCCGCAATACGTCACCAGTTTTTTCGCGATTCAAAAACTTGGCGCGGTCGTTGTTAACGCCGGCCCGCTCGTCGGGTCGGATGATCTGGCCCATCTCATCAAGATCACCAGGCCGCGCGCTGTCATCGGGCTGGACCTGCAGGCGAAATCGCTCGATCGCATCGGCCAAAATACCAGCATCGAACAATTTGTCTGGGTCTCCCTGCAGAACTACCAGGGCGTCTTCAAACGCCTCGGCTATCAATTCAAGCTGTGGCACGAACGCGAAAGGCACAGCGGCACGGCTGGGCACCACACACTGAGCAGCCTGCTGGAGCAGGCTCCCGCGCGCCCGCCGACAATCATTTCCGATCCGGACGACACCGCGGTGTTGCAACCCACCGGCGGAACGACCGGCACTCCAAAGCTCGCAGAGCTTTCCCACCGCAATCTGCTGGCCAATGCGATGCAGATTTGCGTCTGGATGAAGATCCAGCCGGGCCAGGAGACGATCCTCACCGTCCTTCCGATGTTTCACGTTTACGGCCTGACGACCGGCCTGCTCAGCGGCATTTTCTCAGGGGCGCGGCTGGTGCTGCTGACCCGTTTCGGCGCCGAGGAAACGCTGGAGACGCTGCGCCGCGAGCGTCCGACGATCTTCCCATTGGTCCCGGCCATTTGCGATGCGCTGAGCAATGAAATCGAGAAGGAAGAACAACCGCGCGGCTTGAAGGGATTGCGCATCTGCATCAGCGGCGCCGCGCCGCTCCCGATCGCAATTGCCGAGCGATTTGAGAAGCTCACCGGATCGAAGGTCTTCGAGGGGTACGGCCTCAGCGAGGCCTCTCCGGTCACGCACGCGAATCTCGCCAGCGGGTCGCGTCACGGCACCATCGGGCTGCCGATGCCGGATACGCAATGTCGAATTATCGATCCCGAGCAGCCCGACCATGAGATGCCCGCCGGAGAGCCCGGCGAACTGCTCATCAGCGGTCCCCAAGTCATGCGCGGGTACTACGGTGATGCCGAGCAAACCCGCCGCGCACTCACCGTCGATCCCGACGGGCGCACCTGGCTGCACACCGGCGACGTGGCGCTCATGCAGCCGGACGGCTATTTCGTCATCCTCGATCGGAAGAAGGACATGATCATTCGCTCCGGTCTGAAGATTTTCCCCGGCCGCGTCGAGAAAGTGCTGCAGTCGCACCCCGGCGTGATCGAGGCAGCCGTCGTCGGGCGCGACGACATCGTGCATACGCAAACAGTCGTCGCCTTCGTCGTCAGCGCAGTGCCGGCGGATCGGCGCGACGCGCTCGAGCGCGACCTGCGCAATCTTTGCCGCGAGCATCTGGCGCCCTACGAAGTGCCGGCGGAATTTCGGTTTATCGACTCGCTGCCGCGCTCGCCGCTGGGGAAATTATTGAAGAAGGATCTGCTTGTCGAGCCTCTCGCCGCTGCAAATGTCAACGGAAATGGGAATGGCAACGGTGCTCACAAGAAGAGTTCACCACGGAGGCACGGAGATACGGAGGCGCGTTTGAACTCGTGAACTCTCCTGCCCCCTCTCCTGGTACTCCGGGAGAGGGTCGGGGTGAGGGTGGTTTTTGATCGTCGGAAGCCGTTGTCCCGCATGTGAAGAGGAGCAGCAAAATGGTGGCCTGGAACATGTCCGATCGACGCGTGGCGATTCTCAGCGGCGCGCGAACTCCGTTCGCCAAATCCGGCGGAGCCCTCAAAGAGGTTCACGCCGCGGACCTTGGGAAGCGGGCGATTCAAGAGACGCTTTATCGCGCCAACTGGCCTGCGGATGACCTGGACGAAGTCATACTCGGCAACGTCGTGATGCCCGTGGACGCGGCGAATCTCGCACGCGTCGCGGCAATCTGGGCGGGCGTGCCGGTGCGCGTGCCGGGTTTGACGATGCAGCGCAACTGCGCGTCGGGAATGGAAGCGATCGCCGAAGCCGCTGCTCGCATCCGCACCGGCCGCGGCAGGGCGATCCTTGCCGGAGGCGCCGAATCGATGAGCAATATTCCGCTGCTCTTCCCCGCCGAAACGATGGAGCCCATGGCGCAGCTCGGCCGCGCGAAAAGCTTCATGCAAAAAGCGTCGGCGGCAACGATGCTGCGGCCCCGGCACTTCCGTCCGATCGCCGGCCTCGAGCTTGGGCTCACTGATCCCACCTGCGACATGATTATGGGAAAGACCGCCGAGTTGCTCGCTCAGGAATGGGGCATCACCCGGCTCGAACAGGACGAATATGCGCTTCGCTCGCATCAGCGAGCTGTGGAAGGCGCCGAAGCAGGAAAATTCGACGCGGAGATGTTCACGTTTTACGCGGGCGATCGCTTCACTCCGGTCACAGCCGACACCGGACCCCGGCCGGGTCAGACGTTGGAGGCGCTGGCGAAGCTGAAGCCGATCTTCGATCGTCGCGACGGCACTGTCACCGTCGGCAACTCCTGCCAGATCACCGACGGCGCGGCGACGCTTCTTCTGGCCGACGCCGAGGCGGCGCGAGCCAACGGGAGCGAGGTCCTCGGCTTCGTCAGCGGGTACGCCTACGTGGGACTCGACCCCTCGCGCATGGGACTCGGCCCGGTCTACGCGATCGACCAGTTGCTCCGCGAAAGCGGACTCACGGTCGCGGATATTCCACTGTTCGAAATCAATGAGGCATTCGCCGCGCAAGTGCTGGCTTGCCTCAAGGCATGTGGCTCTACGCGATTTGCCGTTGAACATCTCAATCGGGACGAGGCGCTGGGCGAAATCGACCCGGCAAAGCTCAACGTCAACGGCGGAGCGATCGCGCTGGGCCATCCAGTCGGCGCGACCGGCGCGCGAATCGTCCTGACAATGCTCCACGAAATGCGCCGCCGCAATCTGGAGCGCGGCATCGCCGCCCTCTGCGTCGGCGGCGGCCAGGGCGCGGCGATCTTGTTGGAGCGGGGAAGTTAAACACGGGAGTCTGAAATGGAAACGCTCCGCATGACAACTGACTCCGACTGGATCACAACGATCTGGATTGACGTACCGGCCAAAGGCGTCAACACGCTGTCTCCTCGCGTGATGGCGGAATTGAATGTCGCCCTCGACCAGGTCGAGCGCGATGGGCCGCATGGGTTGATCTTTGCCTCCGGGAAAAATCGCTCGTTCATCGCCGGCGCCGATCTGTTTGAGATCCGCAAGATGGATCGAGAGCAGATGGCCCAGTTTCTGGCCGAGGGGCAGTCGCTCTTCTCGCGGATTGCGAATCTGCCGATGCCCACGGTCGCGGCAATCAACGGAGATTGCCTGGGAGGTGGGCTGGAACTGTCGCTGGCGTGCAGCATGCGCATCGCGGCGGCGGATACCTCGATCGCTATCGGTTTGCCGGAAGTGAAGCTCGGGATTCTGCCGGGCTGGGGCGGAACGGTGCGCTTGCCGCGCCTGATCGGACTGACGCGCGCTCTGCCGTTGCTGCTCGCCGGCAAGACCATGCCGCCGAAGAAGGCGCTGC
Organism: uncultured Phycisphaerales bacterium; assembly: GCA_963758525.1. GTDB lineage: Bacteria > Planctomycetota > Phycisphaerae > Tepidisphaerales > Tepidisphaeraceae > JBBSDP01. The sequence goes on along the minus strand of CAVWVQ010000004.1, from coordinate 122,394 downwards.
GCGCGGGAATTGTCGACGAAGTGGTTCGTCCCGAAGCACTGCTCGCGGCGGCGAAGCGGCGCGTGATGGGCGAGCGGCCCAACCGGCGTCTGTCGCTGATGGATCACACCGCGGCGCGCATGCCGTTCGTTCGCAACAAGATTTTGGCTCGCGCTCGCAGGGAAACGCTCGCGACGACGCTGGGGCATTATCCCGCTCCCATGCGGCTGATCGACGTCGTGCAAATCGCCTGTCGCGACGGAGAAATGGCCGGCTTCGACGCGGAGCGCGCCGCGGTAATTGACCTAATGCAGACTGACACCTGCCAAAACCTGATTCGCCTCTTTTTCCTCAAACAAGGCGCCAAGCGGCTGATCGCCGATCAATTGCGAGCCAGGCCGGCGGAGGTGAAGCGGGCGGCCGTGATTGGCGGCGGAACGATGGGCGCGGGAATCGTGCATGCGCTGGCGCGTGCCGGGATCGACGTTCGGCTGGTTGAAGTGAACGCCAAAGCCGCATCGGCGGGTCTGGCGCGGGTGAAACGCCTGCTCGACGATGATGTCTCCGCCGGCCGGCTCGATCGCGTGGCGGCACGCAACGCCATGAACCGCGTCGCGCCGTGCACCGACTGGACGGGACTGCACCTGGCGGATGTGGTCATCGAAGCCGTCCTCGAAGAGATGCCAGCCAAGAAGGAAGTCTTCGCGAAGCTGGATCGTCTGACCCGGCCCGACGCCGTGCTCGCGACCAACACCAGTTCGCTGAGCGTGACGGAGATAGCCAGCAGCACCGCGCACCCGGAGCGCGTGATCGGTCTGCATTTTTTCAATCCAGTCGCGAAGATGCCGCTCGTCGAAGTCGTGCGAACCGTCCAGAGCCGGGAAGAGCCGCTGGCGACGGCCGCCACGCTGGCGGGCCGGTTGGGTAAAACGCCCGTGTTGGTGCGGGATGCGCCCGGATTTCTCGTCAATCGCGTGCTGATCCCCTATCTCGCCGAGGCGCTGGCCGTCGCAGGCGAAGGCGTTCCCATCGATCGAATCGACGCCGCGCTCAAGCAGTGGGGCATGCCGATGGGGCCTTTCGAATTGCTCGACACGATCGGACTCGACGTCGCGGCTCACGTGCTGGCAACCCTTGGGAGCGTCTTGCGCAACCCGCCGCCAATGCCACCTGCCCTTCAACTGGCACTCGAACGCCGCTGGCTCGGCGACAAAGCCGGCCGCGGATTTTACGAGCACGATGCAAAACACGCGCATGGGCACCCGCTGACAGTCAACGCGGAACTTCAGCAGGCGCTGATGGCCAGCGCCCCGCCGGATGGTCAACCCCCGGCTTCCCCCTCCCCTAGCGGTTCATTCCCGTCGAAAATGCGGGTGGACAACGTAGGGCGGGATTTATCCCGCCGCGCCTTTTGTAAGACCACAGGCCACGGCGGGATGAATCCCGCCCTACAGGAGACCGACCCGCAAATTCAGATGGAATGTCCCAGTAGTACTCTGGGGGAGGGCCGGCGCGGCGGCTTTCCCGAGGGATTGCAGAACTCGCAAATTACTCAAGAACCAGCTTCGGTTCAGCGTCCTGACACCGCCACCAGCCACAGGCAGGAGAATGAAGCGATCGCCTGGCGGCTGGTGCTTCCGATGGTCAACGAAGCTGCTCGCGTCCTGCAGGAAAATGTCACGGATTCCACCGAGACGATCGACCTCGCAACGGTCCTGGGCCTCGGGCTCGCCCCGTTCCGTGGCGGGTTGATTCAATTTGCCAACGCGGTGGGCCTCCCTCTGGTGATCGAGAAACTCGAAGCACTGGAGAAACAGTTCGGATCCCGATTTGCGCCAGCAGCGCTGTTGCGGGAGTGCGCCACGCGAAATCAGCCGCTGTCGGCAGGTCCGTCAAGCGGGAACACGATATCGAACCCAAGGTTAGCCGCGATGCGCAGCGGAACGCGCACGGAGCCCGTGGAAGGGCGAGCGGTCCTATGAAAAACAGCGCCGTCCGACGCGCTCCGCTGCGCGTCCCGGCAGGAATCGTTTCATGAACCCGCTTTGCCGGTACCCCGGCAATTCGGGTTCATCGAGCCAGGAGAACACCATGCCAACCTTCAAACGTGCCGACCAGGAGCAGATTGAGAAAGCGCAGGACCTTCTTGAATCCGCGCCATCGGGGCCGATGGGCTTCGTGAAGTCGATCTTTTTTGGAAGACTGTCATCGGATCAGGTCTTGCCATATCCGATGCAGGACGCAGACGAGGCCCGGCGCACCGACGAGTTGATCGCGCGTGTCGATGCATTTCTCGTTGCCCAGGTGAATGCGGATCAGATCGATGCGGAGGAGCGCATTCCGCCACATGTGATTGGCGGGCTCGCAAAGCTCGGCGTCCTGGGAATGACCGTTCCCAAAGAGTACGGCGGCGGCGGGTTCAGTCACACGGCGTATTGCCGGGTGCTGGAGCGCATCTCCGGACACTGCGCATCGACGGCGGTCCTGGTGGGCGCTCATCAGTCGATCGGCCTCAAGGCGTTGGTGTTGATGGGAACCGAGGAACAGAAGCAGCGGTATCTGCCGTCGCTCGCATCCGGCGATATGCTGGCGGCGTTTTGTTTGAGCGAGCCGGAGGTCGGATCGGACGCGGCGGGCGTTCAGACCATCGCGAAACGGAGTGCCGACGGGACGCACTGGCTGCTGAACGGAACCAAACGGTACGCGACCAACTCGGCGCTCGCCGGAGTGATGACGGTGATGGCAAAAACATCCGTCACCGAGAACGGCCGCACGCGCGACAAGGTCACGGCATTTCTCGTCAATCCGCACATGAGCGGCTTCCGCGTCGTGAGCCCCAACCGGAGCAAGTGCGGCGTGCGCGGGACTTGGCAGGGAACCCTGGAATTCACCGACATGCCGGTTCCGGCCGATCAGATCCTGGGCGGCGTGGGAAAAGGGCTGAAGGTTGCCTTGAGCGTCCTGAGCTACGGACGATGCACTCTCAGCGCAGGATGCGTCGGCGGCGCCAAAGTGGCGCTTGAAATGTGCATCGATCGGGCGCAATCGCGCCGTCAGTTCGGCCGCAGCATCGGCGAGTTTCAGCTCATCAAGCAGAAGATCGCCCGCATGGCCGAGGATACTTTTGCGATGGAAGCGCTCACCTATCTCTGCGCCGGCCTCGTCGATCGGCATGCCGATGATCTGATGCTCGAAACCGCGATCGCCAAACTCTTCTGCTCCGAAGCGCTCTGGCGCATCAGTGACGATGCCGTGCAGATCTGGGGCGGCGAGGGATACATGCGCGAGCACGGTCTGGAGCGGATGCTCCGCGACGCGCGGATCAACCGCATCGTCGAAGGGACGACCGAAGTCATGACCGCGTTCATCGCGCTGGTGGGGATGAAAGGCGTCGGCGAAGAATTTGAGAAGGTGCTGCGCGCGGCCAAGCATCCGGTCGGCAACTTCGGCCGCCTCGCGCACTTCGCGCGCGGGCAGTGGGACGACATTCTCATCGGACACGATTTCGCCGGGCTGCATTCCGAACTGACACACGAGGGACAGACGCTCGGCAAGCTGACAACCTCATTCGCGCGATCCATCAGTAAGCTGCTGAGAACGCATCGCGAACGCATCCTCGACATGCAACTGCTCCAGGAGCGCGTCGCCTGGTGCGCCGCCGATCTCTACGCCTCGGCGGCGGTGATCAGCAAGCTGCAGGGAATGCTCATCGCCTTCGGCCCCGACGGAAACGGGCACAACCCCGACCTTCGCCGCGACCTCATCACCGGCAAGCGCTTCTGTCATCACGCCGCCGAACGCGTCCACGCACAGCTTCGCGGTTTGTTTGTGAACAGCGACGCCGAGGCGATGGAGGTCGCAGAAGCGCATCTGGGGGCGCTGCACGAATAAGAATCCGAGGGTGCAAGCACCCTCGGCGTTCGGGAAGACTCACCGCGCGCGAGTTCCCAAGGGTGTACCAAACCCGCTAAATCACCCGCGTCTTCCCACGATCTGCAGATGCGCCGCTCGCGCCGCTGATGCGGGATCGCGGCTCAATTCTGTTTCCAGCCGCAGCAGGCGCTCGACGGCGCCGGGCTGCTCCAGCAATGTTTTGTATTGACGCACCGGGAGAATCGGCTTGCCCGTGAGCTTTTCAACGGTCAGACCGGAGTGCTCAAAAAGCTTCCGCAGCGAGGCGGGGGTGAAGGTCGTCAGTTCGAAGCGCTCCTGTTCGTCGTTGGTGAGCCAGCGGGTTGTGCCGCGATGAACGAATTCCTCCAGCTCATCGAGGTTGCCGCGCTGGGCATAGTGATCCAATGCCGCAAGCTGGTTGTCGGCTGTCGCGATCACCACCCCGGCGGGCCGCAGAATGCGGCGGATTTCGCGCGCGGCTCGCGACGCGTCCGAGCAGATCGACAGCGGATCGCCCATCGCCAGCACCAGACCGAAGCTTTCGTCGGGAATCGCTGCAAGATCGACAATGTCGGCAACCAGCGCCGTGCCGCGCTGGCCTTTGGTTGCCATCTCGTCGAGCTTGCCGCGCGCCTGGCCGATCATGGCCGCGGAGTTGTCGACGAACGTTACCGCAAAGCCGCTCTTGATCAGCCGCAGGCCCCACTTGCCGGTGCCGCAACCCAGATCGGCGCAGGGGACGGAAAGATCGGTCGGGAGATACGGCTTGATGAGCCGCCAGGTGAGCTCGTCGTGAAACTCCCAATACGGGTCTTCGTAAATCGAATCGTATTGGCGGGCCACGCGATCGTGATAGCGTCGCGACGCGTCGCGCGGCGGGCGGGGCTTTCGACTCATGACTCGCGGACCCGCGTAATAACAGCAGGATCGAACGGCATCTCTGTAGCACGGCCGTCTCGGCTGTGATTTGAAGCGAGAGCCGAAACGGCGGCGTCGCGCTCGTGCAGACGGTCCAGGAATAGAGAGAAACCTTCTGTAACGGGGTTTCTCTTCGTACCCGCGCCTCGAACACGGGCAAGATGCCCGTGCCACACTGAAGCATCAGAGCGCATAGTCGTTCCTTATGTCGTTGAGCACGGGAAATTGGGCGCGATACGCAAGGAGCGCGGCACGATCGATATCCACCGAGATGACGCCTGGTCCATCACCAGCGTCGGCGAGGATCTTGCCGCGCGGGTCGATAATGAGGCTGCGCCCGGAGTACGTTGATTTCGGGTCGTTGCCGCAACGATTCACCGCGGCGACATACGCCTGGTTTTCGATGGCACGGGCTTGCAGCAACGTGACCCAGTGCTGCTCGCGCGCCGAAGGCCAGTTTGCAATGATCGCAAAACAGTCCGCGCCACGCTTGACCGCGGCGCGAAACGGCTCGGGGAAGCGCAGGTCGTAACAGATCAGCGGGCAGACGCACAACCCGTTCCAGCGAAACGTGACGACCTTGCTCCCCGGCGTGTAATGCTTGTTTTCTTCGCCGAAACTGAAGGGGTGCAGCTTCTGATAACGGGCGGACTCATTGCCCTCAGGATCAACTGCGATCGCTTCATTGCGCCCGGCGCCGTCGGATCCGGTCCGAACCAGGCCGGCAAGAATGTTCAGCTTCAACTCGCGACTGAGTCCGATGAGAAATTCCCGGGTTGCGTTGTTCGGGCCGTCATCAATGCCGGCAACGTTCATGCTGAACCCCGTGGCAAACATCTCCGGGAGCAGCACGAGACTCCCGGCGGGAAGTCCGGCAGCGCGGAGCATCCCGGCCACGCGGTCGTGGTTCGTCTGCTTCTGCTCCCAGGCGATATCGAATTGACAGCAGGCGATGTTCATTGCGTGCTGTTGATCATAGCGATTTTTATCCGCTGCGCCGGGGTGGACGACCCGTCTCTACGTGTTACCCCATCCCCTAAATGACTTCGGACACGCGCTGTCAATCTCCCACATTCGCCGCGAATCCATGAAGAGGGAACACCAATGGGCACCAATGGGCACCAATGGGCACGAATCCTCACGAATAAACCGGGGAAATCTTCTTCGTGAAGATTCGTGCGAAATTCGTGTCGATTCGTGTTCTGCATTTCTCGGTGACTGCGGACCGCGCGGGATCGCGCACGGTCGTTTACTCGGAGAATTGCGATTACCAGCGATTACTAGGAAGGCCGCTGATTATACCTTTGACGCTCGATGTCGAGCCGATAGGATGTCTTTCATTGATCGCGGTATTGCGCGGCAGGAACGCGTGCGCGTCCCCTGCCTCGCGTGTTGCCGCCTCGGCCTGTTCGGCCTGTCGAAGGAGACCGCATGAAGATTCGCAACCGGCTCATTATTCCATTGGCGTTGTTGGCGTTGGCACTGAGCGCCCGTGCTCAGGCGCAGGTTCTCGACCAGGTGCCATCGGACGCGATCGCGGTGCTCAAAGTGAAGAATCTGAATGCGATCAATGCGAAGATCATCAAAATCGCCCACGCGTGGGGGATCGACGAGATGGTCCCGGAGTTCAAGGACCCGCTCGGCTCGATGCTGGAGAAGGGTCACATGTCTCAGGGCATTAATAAGGACGGGGATGCGGCAATTGCATTCTTTCCGATGCCCGCGGGTCAGCCGGCCGGTGCTCCGCCCAAAATCGTGGGCATCATTCCCGTCAGTGACTACAAGGCATTTGTCGGCAACTTCAAGGAACCGCAGGAAGACGGCGATATCACCAGCGCTACCAGCACCGACGACAACAAGCCGGTCTTCATCGCGCACTGGGGCGATTTCGCTGCCGTCGCGGATAACAAGGAGACGCTGGCGAACAAGCCGGCCGGCTTCAAGCTCGCGGGCCTCGCGGCGAAGGAAGCTGAGTCGAAGGACATCACGATCTTTGCAAACATGGAGCAGCTTCGAACGGTTGGGCTGCCGAAGCTGAAGGAGCAGCGCGAGAAATTTCTCAACGAGATGCAGAACAATCTCGGCAAGGACGAAGCCAGCAAGAAGCTGGCCCCGGTGGTCAAGGCGGTCGTCAACATGTATATGAACGCGGTGCAGGATTACATCGAGCAGGGGACCAGCGGCGTGATCAGCATCGATCTGTCGGACGCGGGGATCAGCGCCGGGTCGATGGCGGAGTTCCAGCCGGACTCACGGCTCGGTCAGAACTTTGCGCAGTTGAAGGGGACCGGGGCTGACTCCGCACTGGCGGGCCTGCCTGACAAGAAATACTTCGCAGTCGGCGGTTACGCGGCCGACCCGAAAGTCGCGCAACAGATGTTGGGGAACCTGGCCGACCCGATCGTCAAGGAACTGGGAGAAGCGGGCGATCAGTGGAAGCCGGTCGGCGATATGGTCTCGTCGATGAAGGATGCGGTCGGTGCCATGAATGCTTCGGGCGCGGGATATATCGTTCCCAGCGGAGCGGCGGGGCAGGAAGCAGTTCTTCAGTCGGTGGCGGTATCCAAGGGGGATTCGAAGGTCATCCGCGACAGCAACCGGAAGGTGTTCCAGTCACTGGCGGACATGCTCAAGAGCGGACCGCAATCGACGAACGCTCCCATGACCTTCGATTTCAAGCCGGACGCGAAGACCGTGGATGGCGTCAGCTTCGATCAGCTTCAGACCAATCTGGCGATGGATCCGAACGATCCCAAGGCAGCGCAGGCACAACAGGCCATCGCGTTGCTTTATGGGCCCAACGGCGTGGGAGCGTACGCGGGCGCCGCGGACGACAGTCATTACATTGTGGTGACCGGCGGCAACGATCAACTGATTTCTGACGCGATTGCCTCCGCCAAAGGCGGGCAGGACGCGATCAGCCCGCGCCCCAACGTCGCGATGGTGGCGTCGCATCTCGCGAAAAAGCCGGTGCTCGTTTACTACGTCTTCCTCGACAACATCGCCACATCCGCTTCCAAGCTGGCGGAGAACTTCGGGTTCCCGATCAAGCTGCACCTTCCTGATGACCTGCCGCCGATCGGCATCTCAGTCGCGACCGACGGCCCGTCGATTCGCTTCGACACGTTCGTCCCGACGGAGCTGATTCAGAATCTGATTTCGGCCGGGCTGAAAGCGCGGCAGGACATGGCGGGAGGGAATAACAACGGGCCGCAGTAAGAGCTCGCGCATGAATAAATTGAAGTTATTCGTGCGCGGGCCCTAACTACAGCGCCCCATTGAAAGAGGGCCACATGTAGGGCGGGATCTATCCCGCCGATTCGCATCCGGCGGAGGCATCCGGCGGGATAAATCCCGCCCTACATTGATGGTCCCTTACTTATGGGGATGTTTACTAACAGGCCGTTTTGTAACCGCGCCTCTGTGGGTTTATTTGTGAAAGAGTTCGCGAATCTTGCCGGCTACATCGTCGCTGCGCATGAGGCTTTCGCCGACGAGCGCTGCGCTGACTCCGGCGGCGGCAAGTTTGAGAACATCTTCACGCGTGCGAATGCCGCTTTCACTGACGAGCACGGAGCGGTCTTCGACGAGTTCGGCCAGCCGCAGGGTATTTCCCAGATCGGTCTGGAATGTCCGCAAGTCGCGGTTGTTAATTCCCAACAGGCTGTAACTGCGATGCGGAAAGCCGATCACGTGATCCCGGACGCGCATCAGATTGTCCATGTCATGCACCTCAATCAGGCACGTGAGGCTCAACTCTGTGGCCAGAATCTGCAGGTCGATCATCTGGCTCGTCTCCAGACATTCGGCAATCAGCAGCATGGCGTCCGCCCCGCATGCCCGCGTTTCGTACACCTGATACGGATCGATGATGAAATCCTTCCGCAATACCGGCAGCCTGACCCGGTCGCGGATCGCATGAATGTATTCGAGCTTGCCCTGGAAAAAGGGTTCGTCGGTCAAAACGCTCAGCGCATCGGCGCCGGCCGCGGCGTAGGTCTGGGCAATCGCCACGGGATCGAAATCGGCTCGGATAACGCCGGCACTGGGGGAGGCTTTTTTGACTTCCGCAATCAGGTTTAACGCCTTTGACGTTTTGCGCGTCACCGCGTGGAAAAAGTTGCGCGGCCGGCCGAGCGTGCTGATGGTTTCGCGCAATGACTCGATCGGTACGCTCTGCCGACGCTCGGCGACCTCGCGCCGCTTGCTTTCGATAATTTTGTCCAACACGCTGCTCATGGGAAAATGCACGCCTCGGGATTAAGATTCCCCGCCCCATCCGCTGGAGCGGGAAACATTTACAACGGCCTTCGTACATGTCCATCTTAGCCGCCGCGGCAGAATCCGTCTCTCCAGTCAGCAGCGTCTCGCTTGCGCCGTGGATCCTGATGTCACTGGCCGGCATGGCCGGCGCCGCGGCGACCGGATTGTTCCGCGCCCGGTCGGTCAGCGGGCCTTATCGCCTGCCGCTGGTCGACGGGATCATCTACCGTCTGCTCCTGGCCGCCTCGATTGCCTGCTTTGCATGGTTTTTCACGCAGGCGATCTATTCCGCGGCGCTGCGCGGCGCATCCCGGATTGATCATCACCGAGGCGACGTTGAGCCCCAAAGACTGGGCGTTTATTTCCACTGTTCCGCCGTTCGTCGGACTGAGTGCTGCCCTGGCCACCGACACATTGCTCCTCGGACGTGCATCGCGGCTCGAAGGGCTGGGGTTACGCCGCAATCCGCTGCCGGGCGCGCTCCGCGGCGTCCTGGGAATTCTGATGGTGTGGCCGATGATCATGCTGATCTCAGCGCTGACCGAATGGTTTTACGAAGTGCATCACTACGCGCATCCGCAGGAGCACGAGCTTCTCAAAGCGATGGGCGACACCACGAATCAACTGGCCCGCGGCACCTTGATTGTCGGAGCCGTCATCCTGGCGCCTCTGTTCGAGGAATTAATCTTTCGCGCTCATATTCAGACCTTTTTGCGCGAATTGCTCTGTCGAATGACTGGCGTGCTGCCCGTCATTGGCGCGCCGCAAACGCACGACGAGGTAGCGGGAGCCTTATCCGATGCCCGGCCGATCGAACTGCATGAGGAGCAGGCGATTCCTTCCCGCGGCGTCGCCTTGCAGACATGGACCGCCATCGTCCTCGCGTCGGCACTCTTCACATCCGTGCATCCGCGTTGGATGTGGCCGCCCATCTTTTTCCTGGCGATCGGCCTGGGATATGCGTACGAGCGAACAGGGAATCTTTGGACCAGCATCGTGATGCATGCGCTGTTCAACGCCGCCAGCACGTATCAGTTTCTGAGCCAGTCACACTGAAGCCGCCCGATGTATTCGGGTAAACTCTCCGGACCACCATGATCTCGATTGATGAACAGATTCATCTGCTCGGCCGGCGCTGCGAACGAATACTGAGCGACGAGGACCTGCGCCGCAAACTCACCCGCAGCGCACAGACCGGTCAGCCGCTGCGCATCAAGCTCGGCATGGATCCGACGGCTCCGGATGTGACGCTGGGCCATGCGGTTCCGCTCCGCGTCATCCGCCAGTTCCAGGAATGGGGCCATAAGGCAGTGCTGATCATCGGCGACTACACCGCCCGCGTCGGCGATCCGTCGGGCCGCGACGCGACGCGCCCCATTCTCACGGGGGAGGAGATCGACGCGAACGCAAAGACCTATGTCGCGCAAGTCGGCAAAATTCTCATGACAGGTCCGGAACACCTCGAGGTGCGATGGAACGGCGAATGGCTCGCAAAGATGAACCTCGTTGACATGATTCGCCTGGCCGGGCGCAAGACCGTCGCCCAGATGCTCGATCGCGATTCGTTCAAGGATCGTTTCACCAAGGGCGTGGACATTCGCCTGCACGAATTGCTCTATCCGCTGTTGCAGGGATGGGACAGCGTGACGATTCATGCGGACGTCGAAATGGGCGGCAGCGATCAGCTCTTCAACAACCTGGTGGGCCGGGAATTTCAGAAAGAAGAGGGGGGCGATGGGCAGGTGGTGATCGTGACGCCGTTACTCGTCGGCACCGACGGCGCGATGAAGATGTCCAAGAGCAAGGGCAACTACATCGGCGTCACCGATGCTCCCGGCGGACAATCAGGGATGTTTGGAAAGATCATGCGTCTGCCCGATGCGGTCATGGAGAGTTACTACCAGCTGGTCACCGACGTTCCCCCCGAGGAATACCGGGCGATCATCCGCGATCGTCCGCGCGATGCGAAAGCTCGCCTGGCCAGAGAAGTCATCTCCTGGCTCCACGACCCGTCGGCGGCGCAGGCAGCGGAGGAGGAATGGAACCGTGTCTCTCAACAGGGAGGGATTCCCGACGACACAAAGGAGATCGCGGTCGGCCCAGGGCCGCACAAACTCGCGCCGCTGCTGGTGAAAGCCGGGCTCGCAGCTTCCAATGGCGAGGCAATCCGCAAGCTGAAGGAAGGCGCCGTTTACCTTGACGGCGTGAGGGTGACGGAGTTCGCGAAGGAATTCACCTTCGAGAAAGCAACCGTCGTGAAACTCGGAAGGAAGTTTGCGCGGTTGGCACCTTGAACCTCACACCAGCCAGGGCATGAAGATCTTGGCGAGGTAGAGGGTCAGGAAAAATCCACCGCAGTCGGTGAACGTGGTCGCGAAGATGGTGGCGGATTGTGCCGGGTCGAAACCGAACCATTTCATCACGAAAGGGATCGCGACGCCGGTGAGACATGCGTTGATGTGGTTGAGGGCCAGCGCCAGGCAAACGACCATCCCGAGCATGAACGCGTGCTGGTGATAGTTGAAGGCTCCGCAGAGAGCGCAAAGCCAGGTGGTGACACCGATGGCGATCCCGGTCAGTATGCCGACGATGAGCTCGCGGTAGAGAATCCCGCGCAGCATTTTCTGGTCGACTTCACCCAGCGCGATGCCGCGGATGGAGACGGCCATCGCCTGGGCGCCCGCATTGCCTCCCATGCCGGAAACGATCGTCTGATACGCGGCAAGGATCGGCAGGGCGGCGATCACGCTGTCGAACTTGGCGACGACGCCGGCGGCGAGAAACGCCGTCAGCAAGTTGACTTCGAGCCACCAGACGCGCTTTTTGAAGCTGAACTGCCAGGGACTGGTCAGCCGTTCCTGAGCACCGGCGCCGGCCATCTTCTGCACGTCTTCAGTGGCTTCTTCCGTGATCACATCCATCACGTCATCGAGGGTGATGATGCCGAGCAGGCGGTTCTGATCATCCACGACGGGAAGGGCGAGGTAGTTGTATCGCCGCATCACGCGGGCGACCTGCTCCTGGTCCATGGAAGCCGGCACGCGCGTCACCTCGGAACGCATCACCTGCGTGAGTCTCTTGCCGGGCCGCTCGAAAATCAGATCGCGCATGGAGAGCACACCCAGCAGGTGCCGCCGATGATCGATGACGTACACATAAAACATCTGGGTGAACTGTTCATTGAGCCGGCGCAGCTCGGCGACCGCCTCTTCGACCGTCAGGTGTTCCGGGAGCGCCGTCACATCGGTGGTCATGATTCCACCGGCCGTATCGGGCGCGTATTGCTCGAGGTTGCGAACGTCCTCGGCTTCCGCGGGGGTCAATTCGTCGACGATCGCATCGTGGACGCCCGTCGGGAGATATTCCAGCACGTCGACCCGGTCATCCGGATGCATTGCCGAGACAACCATCGACGCCTCGGCGGCCTCCATCCCGGTCAGCACTTCAGCGGCGCGCGGCGGATCCATCTCCGCAAAAATGCGCGCGGCGGTGTCCGGATCGAGATATTCTGCGACTTCAGCCGCCTGATCGGTCGGAAGACTTTCCAGAACGTGGGCGCCGTCCGCGGCGGGAATCTCCTCAATTCGCTCCGCGACCGCGGCATCCTGATCAGGCGGACGAAACGCCAGCCGGTCGTCCGAGGAATCGTCGCTGAACATCGAGGTAAACTTGTCGGCCATCAGAAGGATCTTTCAGAGTCAGTCGAGCGAAGCGTACCAAAGGAGCGTGGCAGATTCCTTGACCAGATCATGGTTGCTGTGCCGTCGCGTATCGAGTCCGGCGAGCTCGAAGCCGCACTTCGGCAGCAAGTGATACATTGGGGAGTTGTCGGCACGAGTTTCAATCTCAACGGCGCGAAGCTCCTGGCTGCGAGCTGTGCCGATCATCGTCAGCAGCAGCGCGGTGGCGAGCCCCTGGCGGCGGTAATCGCTGTCGACGCGCAGATCGATCGCGCGCAGCGTCCGGTGTTCATGCTCCGGACGGGCGAGCAACATCGCGATAGCCGCGCTCTCGTACACCACCGCAAGCGCCACGCCCTCATCAGCGCCGCTGAGCACCTGGCGGAGGAAAAAGCGGTTGTCTTCGTCGATCGGATTAGAAATCACGTTGGTTGACCGAGACAGTCGCTCTTCCAGCCGCCATGACAGTGCGACACCTTCGCCGGTCTGCTCGACGTGGAGATAGTGGGTCGATTCGATCGTTCCGTCGATCTCCATCAAATCGTCAATGTCCGCGAGCGTCGCGGGGCGAATCTCCATTGCCCTAGGATAACACGGTCGCGCTCAGACCGAGAGATATGCGCTCCGTTGTCCGGCGCAGTTCCTCCTTTTGGCGCATCGAACGCCCGACTGTCTTCCAAACTGCCCCCTCTCCCGGTACGCCGGGAGAGGGTTGGGGTGAGGGTGATTGGAATTCGAGTGCACTTGGTGTTCGAAATCACCCTCATCCTAACCTTCTCCCGGCGTACCGGGAGAAGGGACCAGAGTGGAGTCGAGATTTATCGACAGCCGGGCGAAGAGAAGTAGCAATGAACCGATCCGCGCAAGTTCTAATGCCGTGTTTTAGCTGCAACAGCGCCCAAATAGCCTTACGGCGGCGTATCCATGCTCGGATCGAATCTGGAATACGCCCGCGCCAATAGTGGGATCGTGGCGGCTGCCGCGAGCGACAGGGCGACCCATGCCACCGCGCCAAAGGCTAGCCAGGATTGATGGCCCAGAATATATCCGACGGTTCCTACGGCCGCGGCGACGGAGAGGCCGGTCAGCAACAGGAAGAATTTGCAGCAGAAGATCACCATCTGCCGGCCGAAGAGTTGCATGTCGCCGGCGATGAGCCCGGCGGAACGAAGAGGGAACATCAGGAAGAGCAGGTTTTCGATGCCGACGTGCAGCACGTTGAACGGCACCGCGAACACCGCGGCGGGGATCACGAACTGCCAGGCGTGCTTGAAGCACACCGCGACCGCGATCAGGAGGGTAGCCTGCATCGCTGTCAGCACCGCGACGGGTGTGAACACCTCCGCCGCGGCGACGGCGATGGGCGACACCGGCAGCGAACGCAGCAGGTCCAGGCGGTCCAGCTCGTCGCGGAAGTCGAACTTGAGCATCGAGATGAAAACGACGTTCATCCACCCAACGGTTCCGATCATCTTTCCCAACGACGCTGCGGACCCGCCGCTGTGGAGTTGCGCGACAAATGCCGCGGCGGCGCTGCCGATGATGAGCAGAAGGATGAACAGGGCGCGCGAGCTGCGCGCGGCTCCGATGAGCTGACGCCAGGCGATGGGGCCGGCGCGCGCCCAGCGCGGGAGCTGGATCACCGAGAACCTCGGGCCGTTCCCGTCGCTCAATCTGGCAATGCCGCCGCTGCGAGCGCGCTGCCGGCGTTCGTAGCGCCGCTGGCTGACTGTCGCGGCGGTTTCGAGGTAGTTGGCGTCGAGGCCGATCACGATGGCCAGCATGAGCAGGTTGATCAGAAACGCCGGGATCGCCCACTTCAGGAGATCGGGCGGGCGGGCGGTGATCGTATTTGCAAACACGTCGAATGGTGCGAGCAGCACCCGGCCGGCAATCGTGTCATGGATCTGTGTCATGAGAGTAAGCGGCTTGCTGTGCAGGTGAGCGGCTAATGTCGGCGCAACGGCGACCAGCGCCAGCGCCGCGGCCGCGATCAGCAGCGCCCGCCGGGTCCCGGTGTACGCCCGCTCTCCGATCGTTTGGCCGACCATGATGACCGCCATGGCGAACAGTTGCATGAATTGAACCGTGAGCCAGATGCCCAAGCAGCAGGCGAACCACGACGCGCTGTAGCGCAGGAGCAGGATGGAGAAGATCAGCGTCGTGAAGGTTGTGCCGAGCGCGGTTTTGGCGATCTTGTATCCCAGCAGCGAACGGCGGCTGAAAGGCCCGGTAAAGAGAAAATCAACTTCCGCGCCCGAGAACGGAATGGCGCTGTCGCCAAAGGAAGTGAACAGATTGCTCAGGCAAAAACCCAGGATCGCGAAAGGCGCGATCGTGCGCACCATTTGCGGATCAGCGCGCGGGAGTCGCAGCGCGCGGTACACGCCGGGCCCAGCCAGAGGGACAGCGCCAGCACTCCCAGCAGCAGAAAAATCAGCCCGCGGGGCGTGCGCAATCCGCGCAGCGAGTGGCGGAGTTTGCCGCGGAAGTGCAGCCGGAGAAGCATGAGGAGGGCGGCGGGCATGGCGTGGGAGTTCTATGCCGCCTTTCCTTCGGTGGCGCGGAAGAACATTTCCTCCAGAGACGCATCGCCGCTGACATTGGCAAAGGCGATCCTGGCATCCTCCACAGGGCCGAAGAAGATTCGTCGACCGTGATGGAGGATCAGAAGATGAGTGCAGAGGTCCTCCACCAGCGAGAGGAGGTGGGAGCTGACGACGACGGCCGCGCCCTCGTCGGCGCGCTGCCGAACTGATTTCTTCATCGTTCTGATGCCATGGGGATCGAGGCCGGTGATCGGCTCGTCAAAGAGAATCGCCCGGGGACGATGCAGATACGCGCAGCAGATCGCCACCTTTTGCCGCATCCCGCGCGACAGTTCCTGCGCGAGCGCATCTCGTTTAGGCGTTAATTCAAATTGATCCAGCAGCGCCGCCGCGTCGGCTTCAAAGTTCTTCACGCGATAGGCGGCGGCGATGAATTGCAGATGCTCCCATACGGTCAAGGCGTCGAACAGCTTCGGATCGTCCGGCACATACGCTAGCAGCCCCTTGGCAGTCACCGGGTCCGCGGACACATCGTGATTCGAGACGAGCAATCGGCCCCGCGTGGGCGGGATGACTCCGGCGATGGCCCGCATCGTGGTCGTTTTTCCGGCGCCATTTGGGCCCAGCAGACCCAGCACCTGCCCCGGCTGCACGTCGAAGCTCAGCGCCTCGACCGCAACCGTGCCGCGGTATGCTTTGCAAAAGTCGGCTACTTGAATCAACGGGTCTCCTGCAGGGAATCATCGGCCACTGACGGGCCGGCGTTGACGTGGATTGCATTTTTACCGTCGTTTCAGCTCCCGAACGCGGCGTTCAGGTGAACGCTGTCATCCACGTGAATCTTCACGTCGCGCAGGTGCATCTTGCCGGAAGGGAAGCTGATGAGCGGGCGGGATTTGCCGTCATATTTGGCGAGGCCCGGGCGGAGCAGGCCGACGATCAGTGGGCCGAGGACTTCGTCCCCTTCGCAGGTGAGGCCGGTGAGTTTGGCGTTCATGGCGTCGTCGATGTCGACATGAGCCTTGAATCGCATGCCGGCGGGGATCAGGGCAAACTTCGTTGAGACGTGCAGATCGACGGAGACAGAGCGATCATTCTCCGCGACCAGATAGAGGGACGCGCTGACGATCTCCACGCCGTAGGGAGAGGCGGCCGCGCGGAGATCGGAGACGAGAATGCGTTCGAGATCGGCGCGGGTGGCGTCGAAGGCGAGGTTCGCGTTTTTGGCTTCGGAGAGGAGCAGGATCGGCTTGCCCCCACGGTCGCGCTCGAGTTCGAGATGGGCGTCGGCGGCGCTGATGCTGAGATTCAGCTTTGCGTGATCGCACAGAAGCGGCTCGCCGACCAGGTCAAAACGTGCGACGCCAAGTTGCGTCTGCGGCTTGTTATTGGGCTTCACCTTCTCCGACTTGCCGGTCGGCAGCGTCGAATCTGACAGATCGATGCGGATGCTTTCCAGGGCGGGATACGCTTCGCCATGAATTTGCACAACTTTGCTCGCATCTGGAACCCGCATTGCCTTGTCCCAGCCGCCCATGAGCGATTTGTCCAGCTCATCGCGCGAGCGTGGCAGCGCCCCCGCGGCAAGCGGGAAGATGCAGACATTGCGGGCGTCGAACCAGGCCTTCGGATTGATCTGCTGATCCGCGCGGGCGTTCTCGGCGGCCATCCCGATGAGGATCAAGGTCACAGCGCAGATGAGCAGACAGCCGCAGGTTCGTCGAGCCGTCATGGGGCACCATTTCCAGGCGAAAGGACTTGCGCCGCCCGGCGCGGGTATTTTCAAAGCCATTCAAACAGGCAGCCAACATTCGTTCCATCCGGTAAGAAACCGGGATGACCCAATGGTTTGGCCCGCTGCCGCGATTTCCGTCGCCCAGCATTGTTCCTCGTCCGGGAACAAAAATCCATCAGCATCCCTTCTCGCTATAATTCGCCGATGTCTGATCGGAAATCGAGCCTGGCCGCCCCGTTCACGCTGATTGGCTGCACCGCATGCCATGCTTTTTCACACGCGTATGCGTGCATGCTCGTTCCACTCTACCTGTTGATGGTGGCCGACCTTCACCTGGCGGGCGTGAGCGCGGCATCGCTGGTCGTCGCGGTCTATGGAATCGTTTACTGCCTTGGGAGCTACCCGGCCGGCGTGCTCGCGGATCTCGTGAACCGAAAGTATTTGCTGGGATACGGGCTGCTCATCAACGCGGTGGTCGCGATCGGCATCGGACTTACCCGGCGATACGATCTGTTGCTGATGCTCGCCGTGCTCGGGGGATTGGCGGGAACGCTTTACCATCCGGCGGCGGGGGCGCTGGTGCCCGCGCATTATCCCAGGAGCCCCGGCATGGCGATCGGGTTGCTGGGGATCGGCTCCGGAATCGGATTTTTTGCCGGGCCGCAGTACGCGGGATGGCGAGCCGAAACCGCGCGATGGCACTGGGGTCATGTTGGCAACTGGCAACGGCCGTGCGTGGAGATGGGAGTTGCCGGTGTGGTCGTGGCGATTCTGTTTCTCATCGCGGTGCGCGAAGCCGTGAACGACGAGCCCGCGGAGGCGCGGTGCGCGCCGATGTCGCCGCGACTGCGGTGGAACGTGATGACGATTGCCGCGGTTCTGGGGCTGCGGGATTTTGTCGGCGTTGCGCTGCTTTCACTGGCGAGCGTTTATCTGCAGAAGGCGCTGCATCGGGACACACAGCGCACCGGACTGGTACTCGGGTCGATGACCGCTCTGAGCATCGTGGTGAACCCGCTGCTGGTCTGGCTCACGGTGGGGCGGCGCCGGCTGCGATCGCTCGCGCTCGCGGTCATCGGCGCGGGGTGCGCGATCTCGATCCTGCCCCTCTGGTCGGGACATCGCGTCTTCGCGGCGTTATGCGTCGCGCAGACGCTGCAGATGGGAAGCTACGCCATCAGCGACTCGGCAATTCTCGAGCGCATACCGGCCGCCTTGCGCGGACGCGTCTATGGATTGTTCCTTTGCATCGCGGGCACCATCGCGAATACGGCGCCCTGGCTGATGGGGTGGTGGACCGACCGCTTCGGCGCGGCTGCCGCGTATCAGCGCACGTATTTGCCGCCGTTTGTGACACTGGGCGTGATGGTCGCGACGGCGTCGCTTGCCACACCGCTGATCGCGCGGCTTGGCGCCGTCAGCGAACCGGCGATCGATCCACTCAGCGAAATTTCACCGGCGACGATGGAGCCGGCGTTGTAACGTCCGCAGCGGGATCGGGATGTATCTCTTCGGGCGGGAGCATGTTTTTCCCGCTCAGCTTGCGGATCACCGTATAGAAAACGGGCGTGAGCAAAAGGCCGAAAAAGGTGACACCCAGCATCCCGAAGAAGACGGCGGTGCCCAGGGCCTGACGCATTTCGCTGCCTGCGCCAACGGCGGTGACCAGCGGGAGCACACCGAGGATGAACGCGAAGCTGGTCATCAGGATCGGGCGGAGGCGCAGGTGGGCGGATTCAACCGCCGCCTCGGCTGCGGTGCGGCCGCGCTCCTGCTGCTGTTTGGCAAATTCGACGATCAGCACCGCATTTTTGGCGCTCAAGCCTGCAAGCACGACAAATCCAATCTGTGTGAAGATGTTGTTGTCGAGATGACGCAGCCAGACCCCGCCGATGCCGCTGAGAAGACACATCGGGACGATCAGAATGATTGCGGACGAAAGCGCGAAGCTCTCGTACTCGGCCGAGTGCGTAAGAAAGACGAACAGAATGCACAAGGGGAAAACGAACAACGCGGTATTCCCGGCCAGCCGTTCCTGGAACGACAGTTCCGTCCATTCATATTCATAGCCGTGCGGCAATGTCTGATTGGCGATTTGCTCCATTGCGTCCAGCGCTTCGCCACTGCTGGCGTCAGGGGCGGCGGCGCCGTTGATCTCGGCCGACGGATACAAATCGTAGCGATTGATGCGATCGGGCGCCGCCGTGTCATTGACGGACAACACGCTGCCAAGCGGCACCATCTGCCCCGAGGCGTTGCGTGTTTTGAGCCGCGCAATGTCTTCCGGGCGGGCGCGATAAGGGGAGTCCGCCTGGGCGAGTACCTTATAAGTGCGTCCGAGAAAATTGAAATCGTTGATGTAAAGGCTTCCGAGATAAACCTGCAGCGCGTCGAACACATCGGTGACTTGCACGTTCTCGCTTTTCACCTTGGTGCGATCGACGTTGACATACAGTTGCGGAACGTCGGCGCGGAACGTGGAAAACATCCTGCCCAGCTTGGGATTTTTCGCTCCGGCGGCCATCACCTTTCGGGTGACCTCCTGAAGATCATGCGGAGTCCCTAAGCCGGTGCGATCTTCGATCTGCAGCTTGAATCCCCCGGCGGTTCCGATGCCCCTCACGGGCGGGGGAGGGAAGACCAGTGCAAGGCCTTCATGAAGCGTGGAGTATTGCGCCATCAGCTTGCCGATGATCGCCTTGGACGAAAGTTCGGGATGACCGATGCGGTTCTCGAATTTGTCCATGACGATGAACATCGTTCCGCCGCTGGATTGGTTCGTGCCGGTGAAGACCGAATAGCCGGTGATCCCAAACGTATCGTGCACACCGGGCGTTTTGTTGGCGATATCGATCAATCGATGCATCACGCGATCGGTTCTGTCGAACGCAGCCGCGTCGGGCATCTGAAGGTTCATGATGAGATAGCCGGTGTCCTGGTCGGGGATGAAGCCCGACGGGACGGTTTTGAAGCCGGAATACGTCAGAAACAGCAACCCCGCGTAGCAGATCAATGCGATCGCGCTGAACCGGATCACGCGACGGATCAGGTGCACGTAGCCGGCGGTAGCCACTTCAAAAGTCTTGTTGAACAGTTTGAAGAACCAGCCGAGTGTGAACTCGATGAGACGGGTGAACCAGTCTTTCTTCGCCTCCCGCGGTTTGAGGAGAATGGTCGCCAGCGCCGGGCTCAGTGAAAGGGAATTGAACGCGGAGAGCAGGGTCGCAAAAGAAATGGTGAGGGCAAATTGCCGGTAGAACTGACCGGTGATCCCGCTGATGAAGGCAACGGGCACGAATACCGCGGTGAGCCCGAACGCAATTGCGATGACGGCCGGCGTGACCTCGTCCATCGCCTTGAAAGCGGCGTCGCGCGGCGCCAGGCCGCGCTCGATCCATCGCTCGACGTTTTCGACGACAACGATCGCGTCGTCGACGACGATGCCGATCGCCAGGACCAATCCGAACAGCGACAGATTGTTCAGCGAAAATCCCGCAACGAACATGACCGCGCAGGTGCCGATCAGCGACACAGGGATAGCCAGCAGCGGAATAATCGTGGCCCGCCAGCTTTGCAGAAAGACCAGCACGACCAGGACAACAAGCAGGATCGCTTCGAACAGGGTTTTCACGACGTCGCGGACGCTGTCCCGGACGAAGAGTGTGGTGTCGTACGGAATCTTGTATTCGAGGCCGGGAGGAAACTTTTTCTTCAGCTCCTCCATTTTCAAATAGATTGCATTGGCGGTCTGAATCGAATTGGACCCGGGCAGTTGAAAGATCGGTATCGCAACGCCGGGCGCGCCGTCGAGGTAGGCGCTCACGCTGTAATCAGCGGCACCGAGTTCGACGCGCGCGATGTCCCTGACACGCGTCACGCTTCCGTCGGCTCCGGTCTTCACGATGATCTCGGCGAACTGCGCGGGATCGGTCAGACGCCCCTGCGCATTGACGGTCAGTTGAAATGCTGTGGTGTGAGGCGGCAGCGGCTGCGCCCCGATCACGCCGGCGGCAACCTGCACATTTTGCTCGCGAATGGCGTTGGTCACGTCGCCGACAGTCATATTGCGCGAGGCCAGTTGCTCGGGGTTGAGCCACAGCCGCATCGAATAATCGCGCACGCCAAAGAGAAAGCTGTCGCCGACGCCCTGAAGCCGCGCCAGTTCATCGCGAACCTGGAGCGTCGCGTAATTGCTGATGTAGAGCGTGTCGTACCGCTTGGTCGGCGAATACAGCATCACAACCAGCGTGATGTCCGGCGAGCTTTTCTTGACGTTGATTCCAAGCTGCCGCACTTCCTGGGGCAATTGCGGCTCGGCGATGGACACGCGGTTCTGCACCTGCACCTGGGCGATATCGAGATTCGTTCCAAGCTTGAAGGTGACCGTGAGACGGAGGTTCCCATCATTGGTGCTCTGGCTCGACATGTAGAGCATGTTTTCAACGCCGTTGATCTGCTCCTCGATCGGCGTGGCAACGACATTGGCAACCGTCTTCGCGTTTGCGCCGGGATAGCTCGCGGTCACAACGACCGTGGGCGGCGCGATCTCCGGATACTGCGCGATCGGCAGGGAATAAATCGAGAGCGCTCCGGCAATGATCGTCACGATGGAGATCACGCCGGCAAAGACCGGACGATCGATGAAGAAATGCGAGAAGTTCACGGTTTGGCGCCTTCCGGCGCCGGCTGCGCGGGCGCACTCGTCGCGGGGGCCGTCGCGGCGGCGGGGGCCGTCGCAGGCTGAGTCGCGGCGCCGCCATCATCCGCGGCCGGAACCATCGGACGGTACAAGTCCGCCGGCACGGGCTTCTCCACCGGTTTCACGGTCGATCCGGGAACAGTGGTCACCAGTCCGTCAACAATCACACGGTCGTCTGCGGTAATCCCTTCCGAAATCGCGCGCAGCTCGCCGAACAGCGCGCCGAGCTTCACCTGCCGGCGCTGAACGACACCGTCGGGACCGGCAAGCAGCACAAACTTGATATCCTGATCCGTGCCAATGGCGTAATCCGGGATCAGGAGCGCCATGTATTTCCCGGAGCCCGCGACTCGAACCCGCGCGAAGAAACCGGGAGTGAAGAAGCCGCCCGGATTGGGAAACACGCCGCGCGCCTGCTCTGTTCCCGTTCCGGGATCGACGCGGTTGTCGACGAAATCCACGAGCCCGCGGTGCGCGAATGCCGTTTCGTTGGCCAGCTCGAGGTAGATGGGAATTGGCGTATTGCGGGCGCTGACCCGCTTCTTTTCGCGGTCGAGCTGGACGTACTTCAGGATCGATCGTTCATCCACGTCAACGTAGCAATAGATCGGATCGACCGACTCGATGGTCGTCAGCAGAGTGGTCTGTCCGGAGCCGCCGTTAATGAGATTCCCGGGAGTCACGATCTTCTTGCTCACGCGCCCCGTGATAGGGGCAACAACGTCGCACCATTGCAGATTCAACAGCGACGATTCCGCGGCGGCCTTCGCGCCCGCCAGTACGGCCTGCGCCTGCTTGACCGACGCCTCCGCGTTGTCGTAGTCGGCCTTGGAGACCGCGTTCGATTTCAATTCCTGGTTGGTCCTCTGAAGCTGCACGTTGGCCAGATCGAGCTGCGCCTGAGCCCTCATGATGTCGGCTTGTTTGCTGTCGAAATCCGCCTGGAACGGGCTCTTGTCGATGACGAACAGCGGCGCGCCCTTTTGAACGATGGAGCCTTCCTTAAATGGCGCGGCGACCATCATTCCGCTGACGCGGGCGCGCACGTCAACAGACTCCACCGCTTCAAGATGCCCCGTGAATTCATCCCACTCGACGACTTCACGCTGCAGCGGACGATTGACCGTAACCGGGGAAGGCTGCGGGCTGGCCGCCGCCAGTTTGTGCTCGCATCCGGCGAGGGCGACAAACGCGAGCAAAAGCGTTGCAAGAACAAAGCAATGGTGACGGACCACAGCAGCCTCCGAACCGACTTTCCCGCGAAGCGTTCGTATCATCGCCAACTTCCCTGGCCAGACGGCTGAGATCGCCACGTGTCGCGACGCATGGTAGGGCGCGCCGATCGGCCGAGGCAAATCAAGCCGCCGCGACCGTGTGGTGGGGCTCGCCGCCCGCCGAATGAGACCGGGTGCGGAGCCTCCCGCAAAAATCTACTGCGACGGTTGGGTCACTGGAACGCCGTTCATTTCCGTGGGTCCCGGAACGGGTCGGGCGCTCGACGACGTCGGCGTTGCGCCAGCATTCGAGGGAGAGCTGGCGTTCCATGATGCCGGCGGATTGTCCGTGTCAGGATGCGGGAAGACGATCAGGTCGGCGCTGTGGTCGTAATGTGAACTGAGGATGTCGCCCCAATTATCCCGTTGCTGCATGCGATAGGCGGTTTCGCGGTCGATGAATTCCTTGCCGCGGCGCAGCGACCATCCGCCTCCCAGCGCCCTCTCCAGGGAGATCAGACCGTTCGCAACTGCCGCGTGGCTTTGCACAAGCTGCACCTGCTCCTGCACGAGGGTCGCCGAGGCGTTGAGCACGTTGAGGAACGACGTGCCGCCCGCGCGATACTGGGCCAGCGAAAGATCGAAGGCCTGCTGCGTGGCGATCACGCTCTGCGCGAAGAATTTCATGGCTTCCTGGGATTTGATAAAAGTCGCGATCGAATTGTCGGCTTCCTCGCCCGCCGCGAGCACCGTCTGCTGATACATGGCAATGAGTTCCTCGAAACGGGCGTCCTGGACGCGCACATTATTGATGAGTCGCCCATAGTTCAGGATGTCCCAGCGCACGCTGGGGCCGCCCGATCCGACCAGGCTCGAACTGTTCAGCAGATTGTTGAATCGCGAGCTTTCGTAGCCGATCGATCCCGACAAGCTGAAATGGGGAAGCAGATCGGACGTCGCCACCCCGATCTGCGCGCATTGCGCGGCCGCCCGCGCCTCCGCCGCGCGGATATCCGGCCGGCGGCGCAGCAGGTCGGCCGGAATGCCGACCGCCACTTCCGCGGGCGCGCCGGGAATAACGCCCGGAGGACCGAGGATCTCGTTGAGGTCGTGAACCGGCATCCCCATGAGTGTGCAGAGCCGGTTCTCCGCCTGCCGGCGGCCCAGCTCCAGTTGCGGGATCAACGCGTTGGTGTTGGCCAGGACGCTGCTCGCCTGTGCGACATCCAGCGCGGAAACGCCGCCGGCATGAAAGCGGGCGCTGGCGATCTTGAGGGAATTTTCCTCGATCGCAACATTGGAGCGGGCCAACGCCAACTGCTCTTCATTGGACCGCAGCGAGACGTAGGCAGTGGCGACGTCTGAAACGAGCGTTGTTAATGCGTCGTCATAATCCATGACCGAGGCATACAGGCTGGCGTCATCCGATTCGATTCCGCGGCGAAAGCGCCCCCATACGTCGAGCTCCCACGCCGCGTCTCCGCCGATTCTCCAGTCGTCATAATAGAATCGCCCCAGGGAACCGAAGCTGTGGGCGCTGGTGACTCCATGGGTGTAGCCGCCGGTGGCTTCCTGCACCTGTGGAAAAAATTCGCCGACAGAAATCCCGAGTTGAGCCCTTGCTTCGATGACGCGAAGTCCGGCGGTGCGGAGCGTCAGGTTCTGCGCATAGGCCAGATGAACGAGACGATCGAGCACCGGATCGCCGAATACCGTCCACCACTGGTCGCGATCAGGGGGAACACCCTTGATCTGACTGCTGGTGAGGTCCCGCCATTGCACCGGGGTAGCCGCCGGAGGGGCGTGATAGTTCGGACCGACCATGCAACCGGATGCGATCAATGCCAATGCGCCAGCGACGAATCGCTGCACAATACGTGCCCGCCATGTCCCGTACACAGAGAACATCATCAGATCGCCCGGACGCGTTGCGCGAGGACGCTCAGCCCACCACCGAGCTCAACGCGGACGATCTTAGGCAGCGATCAGGATTGAGAGAAGCAGACACGATCTGAATTTCACTCCCCGACGACTTCCTCGATCTGCGCGCTTTCGAGAATTTTGTCGACGGCGCGCTGCTCGCGCATCTGGATGTAAAGGTTCGTGAGCGATCCGTCATTGGTCATTTCCTGTTTGACCTTCTCCGGCCGTCGGTCGGTCTGTGCGGCGATCATTGCGATGCGGCCGTTCAGCTCCGCTTCGTCGACCTCGACGTTCTGCTCGTTGGCGATCTTCTGGAGAATGAAGAAGAGCTTCAGCTCGCGGGCGGCGTCCTCACGTGCCGGTCCGCGCAGACGTTCAACGTTGGCTTCCACCTCGGCGGGGTCCATTCCGCGCGTCAGCAGATCGACGGAACGGCGGCTGACGACGCGATCGGCCTGGCGATCGGAGAGCTTGGCCGGAAGATCGATGTGGACATTGTCGAGCAGGTATTTGCTGACCTGATCGCGCATCAGTCGCTGCACGTCTTCCTTCAGCTTCAGTTCCATCTGCTCGCGGAGGGCTTCGCGCAGATCCTTTTCATTGCTGAATCCCAGATCGGAGAGGAACTGCTCGTTGACCTCGGCCAGTTCCATCTTTTTGATGTCCTTGAGCGCAATTTCAATTTGTGCGTCTTTCCCGCGAAGCGATTCTTCAGGGTATTCGTCGGGGATCTTGACGGTGATGGTGTGCGCTTCGCCGGGCTTGAGGCCCGCCAGTTGCGAATCCAGATCATCAATCTGCAGCCCGGCGACGCGAGCCGGACGAACCACCAGCTGCGCATCGTGCTGATGCTTAATGATGTTGCCGTCGACCTTCACATGAACATCGGCATGCACGTAATCGCCCGTCTCGATCCCGCGGTCCTCGACGGGAAGCAGCGTTCCCTGCTGGCTGCGCAGGTTGGTCATCGCCTGATCGATGTTGGTCTCGTCGATGGTGATCTTCGGTTTGCGGATCTTGAGGCCGTTGAGCTCCGGCAACTTGAAATCCGGTTGAACCTCAACCTCAAACGAATAGCTGAGCGCTCCTTCGTCGGGCAATTTGATCGCCTCGGGATTCTCGAATTTCGGCTCTCCGATCACCTGCAGCGAATTCTTTTCCAGGGCGTGCTGATAGCTCTCGCTGATCAACAGGCTCCGCACCTGCTCTTTGACGTCATGGCTGAATCGCTTCTCGATGAGCTTCTGCGGCGCATGACCCGCGCGGAACCCGGGGACCGCGGCCTGCTTGCGCAAATCCTTGAACTGCTTGGCCAGATGCTTGTCGATCTGCTCGCGGGGGATTTCCACGCTGATTTTTTTCTCGCCGGGACCGATGTCTTCAATCTTCACCGGGTAGTCGAACTTCTCTTCCGTCTCGGCCACCGCCGTCGCTTCGTTTTCCGCCATGAGAACCTCTCAGAAAAAGTAGATGCGTCGCGGGATCCGTTTGCGACGCGAACCGGGCATAGTATGCGGATGGGGCGATTTTGCAAAGAGAGGGTGCCAAAGACGGTTGACAGAGAGCCCGCGCAGTGAATGTAGGTGAAAAATTACGCCACCTTTCTAGCGAGGGGCTTAGTTGCCCACAGGGCGTCCCACCAGCCGTTCAAAAGTGCGGTGCGCAGGCTTAATATTTCCTGGGCTCCCGCGTCGGACCAGATCATGCCGCTGCGTTTCATCCGTATCTTGACGACATGATTGCAGGCTGATTCCACTCGACCCGAGCCAATGTCGTAGCCGGCGGCGCGAAAGCGAGCATAGTCCAGGCGGCCGCCCTGATTTTCCAGATAGGTTTCCAAGTCACGCAGCGCCTGGTGTTTCGGCAATGATCGCGTCTTGCGGCGCTGCACGGCCAACGACTGAAGCAGCGAGCGATACTCTCCTTCCCACAGGAGCGTTTCACGCTCTTTGACCCATGCAATCGTTTCAGGCGTCTTCTCGCCGTACAGCGCTTTGCCGCACGCCCAGACGTGCTCCATGACATGATACCAGTCGGTGATGCAGATCGCCTGCTCGCCGAGAATGCCTCGAACATGGTCCCAGATCCATGCCGCGCCGTCTCCCAGAAGGATCACCTCTGTCGCCGTCTCCAAACCGCAGCGGCACGCCAGCGACCAGACGAAAGACTTGAACTGATCGGCTGACTCGAACCGGACCGCATAGCGGGCAAGGCGTTGCACGCCGCCGTGACCGTCAGGTTCTTCCCAGTAGCATGTGACGCATTTGGCCTCGTTCCACTCCTGGCGATGCACGAATACGCCATCCACCGCCACGTAAAGCCTTGCCGGCTTCGCCTGGATCGCTTCAATTGGCACCGACCATGCTGCCATGCGCAGCGCCATCTGACGTTCCTGCTCCGATGCCACCGCGCCGACTCGTCGGGCCACGCTATGCACGGTGCGATCAGACAGACGCTGCCCGGTCAGGGCATGCAGCACTTTTGCTGCTGGGACGAACGGGTCCATGGCGGCCAGCAGCGTCGCAGCTTTGGCAAGTTCTTCGCTCTGTTGGCCTGATCCCAAGCCCACTTGCTGGTCGTAAGGACAGCACGAAGAGCCGCATTCCTCGCAGTGATAATAAGCCCGCTCGAAAGTGACTTGTCCCAAAACCGTCGCCAGCGTGCGGGAACGATACGAGACAAATCGTTGATCGCGCTGACACCCCGGCGTGCTGCAGCCCCGACTGCTTCCTTCATATCCGAGGGATTTGCCCGTCAACTGAATTTCAATCGCCTTGGCGCCGATGCGCTGCACGGCGTTGCGAACCAGCCGTTCGACCTCATTGATGTCGTTGGATAACTTCGCCCCTTCTTCGACTCTTCGACCAGCAACGCGAGCACATTCTCCGCAGCAGTGGTAAGATTCATATGGCCCTTCCTTGGGTAGATGGTTGTCTTTTGCAACTCCCATCAAAACCGAGGAAAGGCCATTTTTCTACCTACAAACTATGCGCGCGCTCGTTGACAGAGACGGTCGCCTGGTTGCCAGACACGTTCGCCTGAAGGTGATTGATGCCGAGGCAGAGCCTGCGAGGCGAAAGGGTGCGGACGAAATTGGCGCTTTTCGTTGTCAAGTCGTCCGGAAAATCGGGGTGGAGGAGGGGTCGATACGTCTTGCCTTCGGATCGACTTTACTTTATTCACAACGAAGGTTTCGCCGCGTGAATAAACGGGTTCACCGTTTGCGGATGCAAGGGGGTGTTGACTCAACGCAAGCGATTGGGAATGCCGCCGTGGCAAGCTTCAGGAACCGACGACTCGCTTCCTCTTTCGTTGAACGCCCCGGAGTGGCGAGGGGCAAACGCGCGGCATTTTCCCTGAGTGAACTGCTTGTTGTAGTCGGGATTATCGCGTTGTTGATATCGCTGCTGCTGCCCGCATTGGGTAAGGCGCGCGAAGCGTCTCACATCGTCACGTGTGAAAGCAATCTGAAGCAGCTCGCTGCCGGGGCGATCGAGTATTGCCAGGAAAACAGGGGGAACTTCCCGCTGCCGGTGCGGGCGATCGTTGCGCCCAGTAGCGTTCGCGATTACATGGAGTATTTCCGATGGGACATGTACGTCGCGTGCTTTCATCCCGACGGCGCACCAGTCAGCCCGGTCATTTCCAGTTTTGTGACCGATGGCATT
This sequence comes from uncultured Phycisphaerales bacterium, assembly GCA_963758525.1. Classification (GTDB taxonomy): domain Bacteria; phylum Planctomycetota; class Phycisphaerae; order Tepidisphaerales; family Tepidisphaeraceae; genus JBBSDP01. Next base: position 93,872 of record CAVWVQ010000004.1, on the reverse strand, counting down.
TGGCAATGTCCGTCAAACCAGATCGTCACGACTCCCTTTTGGGGCGGGCTCACCATCCTGGGTTATGCGGTCGATGGGTCTGAGCCGAATGCAATGCTGCATTCCAGTTACGTATATCTCGCCAGCGGATACTATCCGTTGGTTCCCACTGGGAGAAACTATCAATCGCAGGTGCGGGATCCTTCCAGATGGCCGCACAAATACTGGGAAGGGGGGACTGCTCTCAAGCCGCTGTTTGCGGATCAGATTGTGTATGGCTCGCTCGACGCGCCGGCCAGTTTTTACATCAATCATCGGTCCACGCCTGGCCCTACCGCGATGACAGCGTTTATCAGGGGCTTTAACGAGGCTTTTGCGGATGGTCACGTGGAGTGGGTCATCAGCATCCCCGCCACACCGGCGGGCACATCCGCCTACGGCATGTCCGCGAGCGTCACCCCAGGATGGGGCGGAAACCCAACATCGCTAACGGTTGACACGAACAACTCTGCCAAAGATGCGTGGACTCCTGGCGCCGGCGGCAGGATTTGGTATTGACCCGGTTGGTGCCAGGAATTCAGCTGTGGCGATCCGCACAAGAGCGAAGGGCGCATCAGGACCTTCAACGAATTCGACCGATCAATCAGTTGCGGAGCCCACCACCGGCACACTCCACGGACCCGGCAGCACCTCTACGACACGGCCTTCGCTGGCAGCATCCCACGCTGTCAGACAGAGATGGGTCAACTCGAACGCCCGGCGGCTATCGGCCGACGGTCCTGCGGGCGCGTTTGTGAGTGATCTCAAAAAATCAGCATAATATTTCTGCGACGCCGGCAGTGTCACTCGGCATTGCGCCTCGGCACTGTCGGTAATGTGCAGCCAACCGCCATCAAGAGATGCTTCTGCAGTGCCCTTGGAGCCCACGATTCTCAGCCAGTCGTCGCCATGCGTGGCGGCGGCGTCCGGTCGAAGCAGATCGACGCTCACCGTGGCATGACCCCCGCCACTGAGCCCAAGGATCATCGAGACGTTATCCTGGCAATCGGGCCGCTCCGGGTGGGAGATGTTGGAGCTCATGGCCGCGACCGAAGTGAAACGCTCGCCGGTGGCGGCTTGGATCATGTCCAGCGCGTGAATGCCCACCCAGCCGATCGTGTTTCCATACTGCTGTCGGTTGCCGAACCAGTCCGGCCGCGATCCCCACTTATAGCTCTTTCGCGCATTGACGATCGCGATCTTGCCGAACCGGCCTTCGGCCGTCAGTTGTCGAGCGCCGCGGATGACGGAGTGATACGGATTGCTCAACATGGCGATGCATTGCACGCCGTGACTTTCAATCGTGCGATACAGTCTTTCCAGCGGCGCGTGGGCGAGCGCTAATGGCTTTTCGCAGATTAGATGACAACCCGCCTCAGCGGCATCAATGGCGATGGGGTTGATCAGATCCAGCCGGGTGCTTACGACCACGACATCCGGGCGCCGCTCGCGCAGCATCAAATGATAATCATCGTAAGCCGGCGCCAAGCTGGCGATCGGATACTTTCGCACCGCATTCAGATCATCGTCGGGAAGCGCCTTGGCCAGGGCGACTACATCCAGATCATCCAAGCCATCGAGTTCCTCCAGAACATGGGGGAAATGCCCATATGCGCCGATCGTGGCAAGTCTTAGCTTCGACATGAAAAGAGTTCCGATGCCTCTAGCGGAATAAGCTAAACCCTGGACCCTGAATCCCCAAACCTTGCGCCCGCTTTACTCACGCAGATCGTTGGGCGTCACGCCGGTGTGCTTCCGAAACCAGTGATGGAAATACGTCGGCTCCCGGAATCCGCACTTTTTGGAGATGTCCGAGATCTTGTCGTTCGTGTGGGCCAGCAATGCTTTGGCTTCCTGCAGCCGAGCGTCGGTAAGGAAGTCAATGATCGTGATCCCCGTGTGCTTGTGAAACAATCGGCTGAGCGAGCCGCGGTGATACCCCAGATCCCTTGCGATCGATCCCGTTGAGAGATCCGGATCGCCGAAGCCCTGCTGGATCTTGTGCTGCGCTTTGAGGACAACGGGAGGAACCTGCGGTGCGCGGATCGCGTTGGCGACCTGGTACATCATCCCGATCACCATCAGACTCGCCTGCCTGCGTCCCTGGATGCTGTGGTCCTTCAGGCTTTCCATCAAGTCGTGGATCTTCTCGACGGGGGCCGGCCCCAGTGGATACACCCCTGGTCGGAATTCCAACTCGATGGCGAACTGTTCGGCAAGCGGTCCATCGACCGAGAACCAGCACATCTCGTTCTCATCGGCCACCGCCCAGAACCGGTGGGGAATGCTCGGCAGGTAGACCGCTGCCTCGCCCGGTCCAAACGTCAACCTGCGCCCCGCGACTCCCATCACCGCTTCACCAGAAATGACCCACTTCACCAGAACCATGCGCTTTGACCAGGTCTGAGCGAAGCGTCCTTTGGAAATAATCGAATGTTGTACGGTGCGCAGCGCTACCGGCAGCCCCCGCGGCACCTCGTCTCGCGGGCGCTCGACTGCGATGCCGCCGATCCGCTGCGCGACGGGTTCTTGAATGCTCGAAGAGCCGGCCATAGCTAATCAGATTAACAGTCGTGCAACATAGCCTGCCAATGCTTTGATGCCAAACAACATTTTAGTATAAGTCCGGATGCGGGCCAGCGACAAATTAGCATCTTTCTCACGAAGTGGTCGGCGATGCCCTGGTTGCACAGAGCGATCGAGCCCACGTAGAAACAGATCTTCCGGTTTGCGCAGGAGAGTCCCGAGATGGGATGAGACAATGCGAATCCCGGAATGTTCGGGTGACAGAAGTTAAGTATTTGGTGAGACCAACAAACGAACTCAGAACGGGTATACCGGTGGATGATGCCAAGCTGCTGCACACGCTATCTTCTGTCCTTTGTTTCGCTGGCGGTCGTCCTGTCGCCACATCATTGCGCGGCGTTGGCGAACATTCCCGGCGGCGGAACGGGGTCGGGACCGCCTGTGACTGTTACCGATAACGGCGACGGCACGGTGACGATGGGAAATGGCTTGGTTTCCATCGCGATCGTGAAGAAGACTGCCCGGCTCAATTCGGTGACGTACACGCACCGCAACGGCGGCACTCTTCAAACCAGCGAGGTGCTCAAGGGCAAAGGAGAATACTACTACGGCGGATTCAGCCTCGGCAGCGGCGTTTACGAGTATTCGCTTGCCACTGATCCTGCCAGCAACGGCGGGAAGTACGCCGACGTGATGTTGCTCAGCACGACCGACTCCAACGGCGTGATGGAAGTGCATTTCTCGATGCTGCGCGGATCGCCGGGATACTATTCCACCGCCGTCATGACTCACCGGCGCCAGGATGTCGCATTCGAAGTGGGCGCGTGGGGCGTCGTCACGCGAGTTCCGCCAAACTTCAACTGGCTGAGCGCCGATGCGATGCGCAACTTCTTGATTGGGGTGCCCAGCAAATCCGGCGTGAAAGTGCCCAACTCGCCGCATGAAATCACCGTCAACCTCAACGGCACACAGCAAGGTCAGTACGCCGACAAGTTTATCTATGGACAGGATCACGCCGATCTGCGCGCCTGGGGATGGAGCAGCGTCGGGCAGGGCGGCTTGAACGTCGGCATCTGGATGATGACCAACATGGAATTCAGCAACGGCGGACCGATGAAGCGGGACGTGTCGGTCTATCCCTACAGCGAATTGAACAACTCGATTCTCACCGGTGAACTGGGAATGGGCTCGGACGGGCATTTTGCCGACGGCGAAATCTGGACCAAGACGTGCGGGCCATGGTTTATCTACCTGAATGACGTTCCCACCAACATCACGGACTCGAAGCGGGCGGCGGCGATGCTGTATCAAGACGCACTGGCGCAGGCCGAGGCTGAAAAACAGGCGTGGCCGTATAGCTGGTTCAAGAACCCGAGCTTTGTTCCCGCTTCAGGGCGCGGCACGGTTGCTGGGAAATTTGTCATCAATGACAGCGGCAATCCCAACGCCTCCGCCGCTGGGCTGTGGGTGGGTCTGGAGCAGCAGCCCCAAACCAACAACGGTACATACGATTTTCAGAAATGGCTCAAGCCCTATCAGTTCTGGACGCAGACAGACTCGACCGGCAGCTTCAGCTTCCCCCATGTGCTCCCCGGAGATCATTACTCGTTGTGGGCCTACGGACCGGGAGCGGCAGGAACATTCCTCTCCCAAAATCAGACGGGCGGCAACCCGCCGTTGGAGCTCGACCTGCCCGCGACGCCGTTTGCGGTGAAAGTTGCCGCCGGCGCGACGACTGACTTGGGAACCGTGACTTGGATCCCCAAACGCGTCGGCGCAACGGTGTTTGAGCTGGGTTATCCGAATCGAAAGGCCGACAAGTTTCGTCATGGCGACGATTTCTGGGCGCCAGGCGTGCCGCCCAAGCTCGGCTTTCCCACCCCGGTGTGGGGAGGCCAAATGGAATATCCTTTGGATTTCCCGAACGGACTGAATTTCACCGTCGGGAAAAGCCGGTGGGAGGCCGACTGGAATTACTGCCTGCCCTCCGCGCCTGACTTAGCCGGGAATTACCAGTCTGCCACGGGCAAACTCACGTTCAATCTTGCGCAGCCGCCCGCCAGCGGATCAGAAGCTTCAATTTACATTGGATGCGCCGGAGATGATGGGGGCCATGTCGTCGTCGGTGTCAACGACGTCAACCTCGGTGGAGCGGCCGGAGTGACCGCCGCGCCTCAGACTATTGATGCCGACGGCTTCAATCCTCCGTATTCCGACGACAGCAGCATTCATTTCGGCGATCACGGCCCGTTCTCCGACGAGCGGATCAATCTCCCCGGCAAAATGCTCCACTCCGGGCAGAACACCATCACCATCCAGATGAACGCCAAGAACGGCACCGCCTATCTCATGGTGGACTACCTGCGCCTTGAATTGACCGGCTACGTCCCTCCCGCGCCCGCCAGCGTCACGGCGTATCCCGGCAACAGCCGCGTCCTGGTCCGTTGGCCGGCGGTTCCCGGAGCAACCAGCTACAACATCCTGCGCTCGACTGCGCCGGGCGCTGGTTTCGCATCGATCGCAACCGGGGTGATCGGCCCCACGAGTGGCTCCGACACGAGCCGGGCCGCATTTATTGACACGAGTGCTGTCAGTGGAGCGCAATACTATTATGCCGTGCAGTCAGTGAACCCGATCCGCCAGAGCCCCCTCATCACCCAGCTCTGGAGTGATGCCGTCGGCCCGCCTCCCCTCCGTCGTCCCGCCGGCGCCCACGGGCTTGAAGGTCACCGCCTCCGGCCATCACAACGTCGCATTGCATTGGAACGCGTCGCCGGGGGCAAACTACTACAACGTCTGGCGCGCCGCGCTGCACGCGGACGGTGTCGGCGGCGTCTATCCGTTGCGCTGGGCAATCGTCGACGATGCAACGACGGAGACGGCTTACGTCGACAGCGCGACGTCGGATGGCCGGATGTACAGCTATTTTGTGAGGGCCTCCAGCGCGGCCGGCACGAGCGGGCCGTCTCCGGTCGTGAGCGCCCAGCCACTGCCTCCCAAGCCCAGCGGAGCGCCCGCGGAGCTCGTGGGACACTGGAAGAAGACGAGGAACGGGAACGCCATCACGCTCAGTTGGTCCGCGGTTCCCGGCGCGACCGGCTACGTCATCTACCGCTCCACGGGCGCCGAGAGGTCATTCCAGTGGCCGTCCAACTTCCTGACCGCGCTTGTTGAAACCACCTACACCGATCAAGGCGTCACCGACAAGAATGCGGCCAAAAAGGGTCTCGACGACAGCATCGACTACTCCTACCAGGTGACGGCGGTGAACGCCGCCGGCATTTCATCGTCGACGACCGTGCATGTGCCGGCGCGGTAGGAGAAAAAAGGGGCAGCGGCGGGGCGGCGGTGTGTTCCGCGTCTTGCAGATCGAACTCAGAACGTAGAAATGTCGCGCATTACAAACCATCGCTCGGTGTCCGGGTGACAGAAACACATAACGTGGTGACAAAAACAGCCTTGTCGGCGGTCGAAAGAGTGGTACTCTCCCCCAAATTGTGCTTGGGGCGCGCAGTGCCTGGCCGTGAAGGGGGCAAGCGTCAATTCCTGACTGAGCAAAGCGGAGATTTCTCATCCGGCGCATCGCCGGCTGATTGAGGGCAATTCAACTATTCTGCCGCGAAGTTTAGTATAATTATGGCGGCGGGCGGCCTTTCCAACATGGGAGCATGCGTGCGGACTTCGAAACTGTCTGTAATCGTCATCGTCGCGGGGGCGTTTTTTCTGGGGAGCAACGGGTGCAGCAAGAGCGACAGCGGCGGGACGCAGGCGGGAAGTTCCAGCTCGGGGGCGGCCACTCAGGCTTCAACGCCGGATAACTCGAAGATCAAATTAGCGGGTATCGTCTTCCAGGAAGACCAGTTTTTCCGACTGGTGCAGTTCGGCATGCGCCATGCGGCCACCGCGGCCGGCGTGCAATACATCGAAGGGAACAGCGACAACAAACCTGACAAGGAAGTGGAGCTGATCAGCACCTATGCGATTCGCGGCGTCAATGCCATCATCATTTCACCGATGAGCCAGAGTGGATCGATCCAGGCACTCAAGACGGCGCACGAAAAGGGGATTTCCATCATCGTCAACAATACGCCGCTCAATGCTGACTTTTACCAGGCGTATATCGGATGCAGTTCGGAGGATCTGGGGCAGCAGACGGGTAAGGCGGCGGTAACGTATATCCAGAAGAATCTGGGGGGCAAGGCGAAGATCGGAATCGTCGCCTTCAAGAGCCAGGTTCCCGAGCAGAGTAATGCCCGCACCAATGGCTTTAAGTCGCAGGTGACCCAGTTGCCGGGCGTGCAGATCGTGGCTGAACAGGACGCCTGGCTGCCCGAAATGGCGATCAAAACCGTTGGCGATATGCTCACGGCCAACCCGGACATCAACATCGTCTACGCGGCCAACGAAGGGGGCACCACCGGCGCGGCGCTCGCAGTGAAAAATGCGGGAAAGGCGGGGAAAGTCGCCGTGTTCGGAACCGATTGCAGTCAGCAGTTGCTCGACATGCTGCAGGCGCCCGACAACATTCTGCAAGCGATTACCAGTCAACGGCCGGTAGAGGTGGGGGAGCAGTCTGTGGCCGCGGCGATCAAGGCCGTCAAGGGCGAACCTGTTGAGAAAACCACGATCGTCAAAGGGATTTTGCTCTCGCGGGAGGATCCGGCGGGCGTCAGCGCGTTCTCGCAGCAGTTCAAGGAATGGACCAGCCAGGGGTCGCAATGAGCAGCCGGCTCCAGACGATTGCGATCCGTAAAGAATTCCCAGCGACCCTCGCCCTCGACGACGTGTCGGTGGATTTTGAGGGCGGCAAGGTCCATGCCCTGCTCGGTAAGAATGGCGCGGGGAAGAGCACGCTGGTGAAAATTCTCTGCGGCGCCCTGGAACCCACCCGCGGACAGATTCTGCTCAACGGAAAAGAGCTGAGGCTCCGCAGCGCGCAGGACGCCTATCGCTGCGGCATCGCCACGGTGCATCAGGAAATGAGCCTGATCCCCGAGCTGAGCATCGCCGAAAATATTCTTCTGGGACGTTTGCCGCGCAAGGCCGGCGGTCTGGGGATCGACTGGAAGGCGACCAGCCAGCGGGCGGAACAAGTGCTGGGGGAGATGAAGGTGCATCTGGATGTCCGGCAGAAAGTGTCGCAACTGGGCATCGCGCAGCAGCAGGTGATCGAGATCGCCAAGGCGATGAGCCTCAATCCCGCGGTGCTGATGCTCGATGAGCCGACCAGTGCGCTGGCCCACCACGAAACCGAGAGCCTGTTTGCCTTGATTCGCCAGCTCGCGGCCAAGGGAGTGGTGATCATTCACATCACCCATCGCCTGCAGGAACTGTCGCGCATCGCCGACACGGTGACGGTGCTGCGCGACGGGAAGCTGATCGGCAGCGAACCGATGAGCCGGTGCACCAACAAGTCGATCGTTCAAATGATGTTCGGCGAAATCGAGCACAAGCGGCGTCCGATGGACGTGCAGCCACGATCGGAGCCGACGCTGCAGGTGCGCAAGCTCACCCGTGCCGGCAAATTCCATGACGTGGACCTGACGGTCTATCGCGGCGAGATATTGGGAATCGCGGGGATGCTCGGTTCTGGGCGCACGGAATTGCTGCGGGCGATGTTTGGCGCGGATGGTTTCGACAGCGGCGAAATTCTCGTGGCCGGCCGGATCGTGCGGAGCCCCAGCCCGCTGCGGATGCGGCAGATGGGCCTGGCATTTACGCCGGAGCATCGCAAGGAACAGGCGCTGGCGATCACACTCAGTACGCGGGCCAATGCCTGCATGGCCAGCCTCGACCGCCATTCTTCCGCGGGATTTACCACCCGCCGCCGGGAGAGGAACATTGTCGCGGCGATGGTGAAGAAGCTGGCGATCAAGCTCTCCGACATGGAGCAACCAATCGCGTCGCTCAGCGGCGGCAATCAGCAGAAAATCGTCGTCGGCAAATGGCTGGAAACGCAGCCGAAAATAATCCTGTTCGATGAGCCGACGCGGGGGATCGATGTGCAGGCAAAACAGCACCTGTTCGACATTATGTGGGACCTGGCAAAGCAGGGCATCAGCAGCGTCTTCGTCTCCAGCGAGCTGGAAGAGCTGATCGAAGTCTGCCATCGCATTGTCATCATGAAAAAGGGGACAATCACGGGCGAGGTGGATCCGACGAATCTGGCTGTCGACGATCTTTTCGTGCGTTGCATGGAGAACTAAAAGCGACATGGAAACGGCAACCAACGACGAAACCGGCACAATAGCCTCCGCGCCAACTGACGCCGCAACCGCCCAACCCACGCAAGTCCGGCTCGGGGCCTGGAGCCGCAGCAGCCGGCTGGCGCGGCAACTGGTCATGGAGCTGGTGCTGCTGGCTCTGTGCATCTTTCTGGCGTTCAAGGCGGATGGGTTTCTCTCGATCGACAATCTGCTCAATGTCTTGCGCAACGTGTCGATGCAGGGCATCATCGCGTTCGGCATGACGATGGTCATCATCGCCGGCGAGATCGATCTGAGCGTCGGCTCGGCGGTGGCGCTCTCCGGCTGTCTCACGGCATGGCTCACCGGCTGGCTGAGCGGCGCTCCCCTGCACCTGTCGCTGCCGTTGGCGATCACGCTGGCGATTCTCAGCAGTCTGCTGCTGGGATTTTTTGTCGGCAGCATCAGCGGAATGCTCCGCACGCGGTTCAGGGTGCCGACGTTTATTTCCACCCTGGCGTGGATGACGGTGCTGCGCGCGCCGCCGAGTTGCTCACCAACGGTTTCCCGCTGACGCCGTTTCCCGATTGGTACAATTTCCTGGGCGGCGGCTACGTGCTAAAGATCCCGTTCCCCGCCATCGTGTTCGTGGTCATTTTCCTCTTCTTTCAGATCATGATGGGCTACACGGCGTTCGGACGGGCCATCTATGCCGTGGGCGGAAATGCCGAAGCGGCGCGACTCAGCGGGATCAATGTCCGCAAGGTCAAAATCGTGGCGATGGGAGGCGCTTGGTTTGCTCGCGGCCCTCAGCGGCGTCATGCAGTCTTCGCAGATCATGGCCGGCTCAGCCAGCACCGCGATGGGATGGGAGCTGGACGTTATTTCCGCAGTGATCATCGGAGGCGCCAGCCTGCTGGGCGGCGCCGGCACCATGTGGGGCACGCTCATCGGCGTCATCTTCCTGGGCGTCCTCGTGAATGGAATGACGCTGCTGAACATCAGTGAATACTGGCAGCACGTCGTGCGCGGCGGTCTGATTCTGCTGGCGGTCCTGATCAACGTCAGCCAGGCGAAGGACAGCCGATGAAAACCGCTTGGAATCCGGGGAAGTTCAACGCATCCTCGTCCCCTTTGCACTGCCCCCGGGTTTGACGAGGAGCTTCGCATGATTCTTGCCGCCGACTTTGGGGGGACGACGATCAAGCTGGGAATCGTGCGAGAGGGAGCCGTCCTGGCGCGACTGCGGCTCCCGGCGCGCGCCGATCGCCCGATGTCTGAGCGGCTCGAAGCGGTCGCCTGTGCCTGGGAAAAGTTGCTGACGGAAGCGGGCGGCGCTCTGCGGTATTGCAAGGGCACGGCGTTGGCGCTCCCCTTTGTGGCCGATCCAAAACAACCCCGCGTGCTGGGTGACTTCGGCAAATTTCCAGGAGCCGCCGATATCGATTTCGCCGCATGGAGCGACCAAAGACTGGGCCTGCCAACGGCACTGGAGAACGACTTGCGCGTGGCGCTGCTGGGCGAGTGGGTTGCCGGAGCGGCGCGTGGGAAGACGGATGTTGTGATGCTGGCGCTGGGCACGGGCATCGGTTGCGCGGTCATCTCGGCAGGCCGTCTGCTTCGCGGCGCCAATAACAGAGCGGCTACGGTTCTGGGCCACGGCACGATCGATCATCAGGGCGCCCGCAGCCGTTGCGGCAACATCGGCTGCGCCGAAGACCTCGCTTCGACCGCCACGCTTGAGGAACGCGCGCGAAGACGTCCGGATTTCGCAGGAAGCGCGTTGAACCGTGCCACGAAAATCGACTTCGAGACGCTCTTCGCACTGGCCGGGCATGGCGACGCGTGTTCCGCGTCGTTGCTGGAAGAAAGCCTTCGAGTTTGGGCGGTGGTGCTGCAAAACGCCGTGCTCGCCTACGACCCCCAACTCGTGTTGCTCGGCGGCGGCGTCCTCCGCAGCGCCGCCGTCATCCTCCCTGCAATGGAACAACACCTCTCCCGGCATATGCCTGGAATTCCGTTGCAAATCCCTGTCATTACCGCTGCGTTGGGGGATGATGCGGCACTGGTTGGCGCGGAGGCGTTGTTCCGTCAAATTCATCCGGCGCTTTTCACATGAGAACATCCAACTACGATAAATTCCCCTTCATCGAAGTGCCCGGCGGCGCCAACTGCTGTGTGCAGGGCTGGACGCAGGTTGCAGCACGTCTGCGCCAGGCGGTCGCGAATCGCGCCGCCGCTAAAACTGTTCTGGTGGTGGAGTGCTATACCGGGGTGGACGAAGAAATGGTCCTTCGGGAGCTTGCGACCCGGCTCACTCCCGCACTAACTCTTCACGCGGCCGACGCGATGCTTCCGTCCGAACAGATCGACGCGCTGATCGAGCCCTTTCTGGGCGGCGATGATCCGGTCTTCGGCTTTCTCTGCGGGCTGACCCTCCCGCAGTTCTTCGATGCCGCCAAGGTTGATCACCTTCGCTCACAGGCTGCGCAAGCCGGGCCGGGAGTGGTGCTGATCGTGGGATGCGGGGCCAGCCTGGTGGCCCAGCCGGACATTCTCGTCTATGCCGACCTCTCCCGCTGGGAGGGGCAGTTGCGTTACCGGCGGAATCAGGTTGCCAACCTTGGCGCAAGCAACCAAACGCAGGCGGCAAGTCTTCAATACAAACGCGCATTTTTTGTGGACTGGCGGGTCTGCGATCGCTGGAAGCGGCCGCTGATCGCGCGCTGGGACTATGTTCTCGACACCCACGGCCCCGAGCCGAAGCTGGCCGATGGCGCCGCCGTGCGCCGCGCCCTGGAGCATGCGGCCACGCGGCCTTTTCGGGTTGTCCCCTTTTTTGACCCGGCGCCGTGGGGCGGACAATGGATGAAGCAGTTCTGTGATTTGGACCGCACCGCGACCAATTACGGATGGTGCTTCGACTGTGTTCCGGAAGAGAACAGCCTGCTGCTCGGCTTTGCGGACCTGCGCCTGGAGATACCGTCACTCGATCTGGTGTTCCACCAGCCCAGGGCGCTTCTCGGAGATCCCGTCCACGCTCGCTTCGGCGACGAGTTTCCCATCCGCTTCGATTTCCTCGATACGATCGGCGGCGGCAATCTCTCCTTCCAGGTGCATCCGCTCACCGAATATATCCAGCATCATTTTGGCATGCATTACACGCAGGACGAAAGCTATTACATCCTCGACGCCGAGCCGGGAGCCAGCGTCTATCTGGGCATCAAGTCGCAAGTCGATCGGGAAGCGATGCTCGACGACCTGCAACAGGCTCAGGCCGGGGGAGCTCCATTTCCCGCCGAGAAATATGTCAACCGCTTCCCCGCGAAAAAGCACGATCACTTTCTGATCCCGGCCGGCACCGTGCATTGCAGCGGAGCGGGGTCGATGGTTCTCGAGATCAGCGCCACTCCCTACATCTTCACCTTCAAAATGTGGGACTGGGGTCGTCTGGGCCTCGACGGCAGGCCCCGCCCGATCCATCTGCGGCATGGCATAGCCAATATCCAATGGGATTGCACAACATCGTGGGTCAGCGATCATCTCGTGAGTGTCGTCGAACCGCTCGCCTCCGGCCCCGGCTGGCGGGAGGAGCGCACCGGGCTGCACCGGCGCGAGTTTATCGAAACTCGCCGTCATTGGTTTACTGGGCCGGTGCAGCACGACACGCACGGCGGCGTCCACGTGCTGAATTTGGTGGAAGGGGAGCAAGCCATCGTGGAAAGCCCCACCGGCGCGTTTGAGCCGTTTGTCGTGCACTACGCCGAGACTTTCATTGTCCCCGCCGTCGTTGGTGCGTACACGATTCGCCCGGATGGGCAGGCCATGGGAAGTGAATGTGCGACCTTGCAGGCGTACGTGCGAACCTGAGAGCTTCTGGGAGAAAACATACGCATACATGCGAGCGTGTTCCGCTTCGCCCGGCTATTGCCGGAACTCCTCTGCCCCTCTCCCGGTATTCCATACCAGGAGAGGGGGAAAGAGCGGTCCGACTTGGAGGCTGGCCATGAGCAAGTTGAAGATCACGGTGACCTTTCAGCGCGACGTAAGTATATAAGGAACTGCCTTTTCTCCCCCTTGTTTCAGCACCTATTTGGCGTACAACAGAAAACTGTTTCCATGGAGGAAACTCCGACAGGCAGAAGTGCGATTCAGCACGATCGTGCTCGGCGGAGTGAGTCGGGCTGGCCCGCCGTAATTGCGACGTCTTGGAAAGGTTGGGAACGATGCGGCCTTGCAAGCACGCCCATGGCACCGGCGCTGATTTCCCGCTGTTGCTGGTCGGGCTGCCATCAGTGAGCAGCAGCTCTCCTCCCCTTCATCCCGCCGCTCATTCGCCGCGCAGACTGATGTCGTGCCACAGTTTACCCGCCGCGGCGGGTGCCTCGCGTCCAAACGGTTTTACACTTGTCGAACTGTTGGTCGTCATCGGGATCATCGCCATTCTCATCGCCCTCTTGATGCCCGCCCTGAAACGCGCGCGTCAGGCTTCCAAAGCGATTCAATGCGCATTGAACGTGCGCCAGCTCGCCACCGCTTACGTCATGTATCTGGGCGAGAGCAAGGGCAACACGATCTGCTATGCAGGCACTGCGGATAAGTTCAATGCAAGCTACGGAGAAGTTGGTGATCTTGTAGGCTGCCCGCGCGAACCCATCTCGGCTCCCCCGGTTTCTTCACATCTTAATCATTGGGAAAGCTATTGTTACTGCTGACGGTGAAGTTTCCTTAGAAAAAGGGGTTTAACATAGACATCGCGTGCAAGTGCAGAGACATATGCTTCCCACTTTGCCTGCCGCCGAAAGATCTCGACTGCAGTTTGGATCGGTCGGGGGAGACCATTCGCGATCGCGTCGGGAGTTACTGCACATCCCAGTCAGACACTTGCACCATGACCGGCGTGCCCTCGCCTTGGGGGCAAACGACCGTTGTTACTTTCTCATAGGCCGCGGGATCGTAGTTTGCGCCTTTGGGCGCGAACCCGGCCTCCCACTTGGAATCGCCTGGTTTCTTTACATCCATCGGAAGGTTAGCGACCAGCCGCTCCGGATCCTCTCCCGGATCGCGCGCGGCTATCTCCTTTTTCATTTCGTCCATGCGGGCCAACTGGGCGTCGGAGTATTTTCCCAGATAAGCAACGAAAGGTTTCCCGCTGCCACATCTGTATAGCACGGCTCGATAGGCCGTTTTGCCGTTGTGATCAAAGGGCGGCAGGCGCGACGCATCATCGATGAACCAGGTTCCCCCATCGTCATCGGAGAAGAATGTTTTGCCGCGGTAGGTATTTTGGGCATTGCCATGGCCGAAGAGATTCCACGCAATCAGAAACAGCGCCAACAGCGCAATGACGCCGGCGATGACGCCGGTCAGCTTTGGACTCTGATTGATCGTCTGGCGGATCCCCACGATTTTCAGCTCTATTCCGAAAAGCCGTTATTGGCATTTACGCTGGCCAGATCGCCCGAGGCGCTGACGCCCGGGCCGGTGGTCGTTCCATCGGTGTTGAGGATCGGGAGGTTCTCCACGTGCCCGTCGAGAAATAGGACGTTGATTCTTCCCCGATGGCGGAGGAGGTCGAAGGCGTTGGGTCCGATCCCCCCCTTGGTCCCGTTGTAAGCATCGGCCATCGTGCCGGGGGTGTTGTGCACGTAGAACTCAAAGCAATTAGCGCCGTCCACTCCCCCGAATCCGTCGCAAATCAGCACGGTCTGACTGGGATACGCCATCGCCGGAATAAAGCCGGCGGCGCGGGAGTGTCCGCTGATACCGGCGTAATTGTGGACGCTTTGGTTCTTAGCAAAGGAAAAGGCCTCCGAATTGTCTATGTAACTCGAGTAACCCGTCACGTACGAGAGGGCCCCTGGCGACTGGTCATAGACCCAATTATGCGACTTCGTGATACCATATTCATCCGATGGGCAGGTAAAGATCGTCTGCAAGGGCCCGTGGCCGGTGTCGGTTTGCACATCGGTCGAGTCGTCCGACCGGACCGATTGGGCGCCCAGATACTGTGCGAGGGCCGCGGGCAACGAGGTTGGATGCAGTCCCCCTACAGGATGGGCGCCGGAATCCATAAAGTAGTCGTACTTTTGCACTTGGCTGTCGGCCAGATTCGCCGGCAGGTCTTCGGAAGACTGCACTGGTCCAGCATACTGGGCTCCAGCCAACGGCATGTATTGACGGTGGTCGTTGGCGTGCATCAGGAGGGCTTGCCCCATCTGGCGGAGATTCGAACCGCAATTAATTGACTTGGCTGCCTCGCGAGCTCGGTTCAGTGCGGGCAAAAGAAGGGCGATCAGTAATGCAATAATCCCTATGACGACCAGCAGCTCTACAAGCGTAAAACCTCGGCGCTCGCTGTAATAGGGGGACGATCGGGCGTTGGGTATAAATGACATGGTTCCCTCCAGACGGGCGGCCGGATGCATCGCGCACATTTTAGCAAGCCCGAACACGGCGAATTAAGCGATAGTAGCGTTTCGGCAGCCTCCCAGCTGGTGTTTCAACGGTGCGTGGTGCCCGTCCTCAAGAATGCGGCAGGGCACCAGATGGCCGATGACTATATGCTCCACTGCGAATCCCGCCGTCCCTGCCCGAACGTCGGGCTACTGGGCCAGCATTTCTTCCTTCCGATCCCGACCGCGGCGTCGCCGACGGCGACCGAGCATCGGAACGACGCCGGCGAGAACCAGCACCGCCGTCCCGGGTTCGGGGGTGGCGTTGTAGACCACGTCCAGCGTTCCGGCGCCGCCGGTGGTTCCGACGTCTTCCAGATAGAATGCCCTGCTGGCCTCCGGGGATGGAGTTGGCGCTGGCGAATCCGCTGGTATCGAGACTGAACAGGCCGGAAACGGCCGATGGCGCGGTCAGACCGCCGCCGTTGGTGAGGACTTCCGTCGTGCCGTCCCCGGTGCCCGGGATAGTCGTGGAGGTGTACGAGGCAATTTGCCAGACGTATGTGGCGTTCGAATTGAAATTGACCGACGCGGAATTCGCCACCGGTGAGCTGAGGGTTCCGTACCCGAGCAACTGAACGTTGAAGGGACTGGCCGGGAGCATGGGCGAATTGGAGGGCACGCTAATGGTTTGCGCGACAACCGTATCGTAATTGGTTCCAGCCGTCCCGGGGTTTCCCGAGCTGGCCGCATCAGAC
The DNA here is from genome assembly GCA_963758525.1 of uncultured Phycisphaerales bacterium. Classification (GTDB taxonomy): domain Bacteria; phylum Planctomycetota; class Phycisphaerae; order Tepidisphaerales; family Tepidisphaeraceae; genus JBBSDP01. Next base: position 77,990 of record CAVWVQ010000004.1, on the reverse strand, counting down.
ACTTTGATCGCCAGGTTGCCGCTGGTGCCCGTGGAGGCTCCGAGGGCCAGATTGCCGGTGGTTAACGTCCCGATGGTGTTGGTCGTCCCGGTTGCGGGGAGCAGGGTGGAGCTTGCGCCGACGACATTCACTTTTCCCGTGCCGCTGTCGGTTCCCGCGGAAAGAGTCGCTCCATTAGCGGTGGCGACGGCCCCTGTCACGGTACCGGTCCCGCCCAGAATCTGACTGGTCGACTGGGTACCAGTGCCTTTCAACGCGAACGCGTTTGCGCCGCGCCGCCGACGTTGGTCACGTTCAAGGCGGCAGCATTTCCAACGTTGATGAACTTGGAAGACGCGATGTTATTGACCGAAGGCGAAGCCGGGGTCAGCGCGAGCGTGCCTCCGTTGATCGTTGTTCCGCCCGAATAGGAGCTTGACGCACTCAGCGTGAGCGTGCTTGCACCACCGACGGTGAGTCCCAGCGTGTTGCTTCCATTGTTGAAGGCGGTCGCGGTGGTGCCGCCGCCGTTGATCGTCAGGGTGCTCGCCTGGCTGCCGTTGTTGAGGATCGTGGCCGTGTTGTTGTTGATCGTCCCGATCGTCTGATTGGTGCCGTTAAGGTCGAGTTTGGCGCCGTTCTGGCTAAAGTTAAGGGTGACGTTCGGCGCGCCCAGCGTCCCGCTGCCGCTCAGTTGGGTCGTGCCGCCGTTGTTGTTGAGGGTGAGCGCGGCTTCTGTATCCACACCGCTCAGGACATAACTGCCACTTCCGCTCAGTGTCAGCGTGTAAGGTCCGGAGATGCCGCCGCTGAAAGCCGTGATGCTGGTGCTATTAACGTCGTCATAGAAGCTCGCGTTAGCAGTGAGGATGATCGGGCCGCTGAAAGTATTCGTCGTCCCACCCGCCGCCTTGCTATGGATCGCGCCGTTGTCGCCGTTCCCGGCCACATAGATTGTGTTCGTGATGGTGTTGCCGGTATTCGAGTTGGTGACGATGGAAGCACCGAGCGTGGCGCCGGAGACAATGGTGATTGTGCCACTACCCAGAGGTGAGGTGACGCCGTTGGTGTTTAATTCGAGCCGGCCGGTGTTGATCACGATGTTGCCGGTAAATCCGCTTTGCGAAGCGCTCACGACGAGCGAGCTGTTAGCAGCGCCTGTCCCGTTCAATGTAAGTGTGCCGCTCCCGGTCAACTGGTTTGTGGTCCCCAGGACCATGGATTGGTTAAAGCCTCCCGTGGAAGAGATGCCGCCGCCGCTGCTGCCGATGCTTAAGATGTGGCCTGACCCAAGCGTGAAACTCGCGGCGGCGTTGTCTAGCAGGGTGCCGCCGTTGATCGTGATGGTGGTCGGACTTCCGCTCGTGCCGCCGCCGAGTTGTCCGTCGGCGGTGACAGCAAGGGTGCCGCCGACGATATACGTGCCGCCCGTATAGCTGTTGTTGGTCGAGAGGATTAGTTTTCCCGGACCCGCCTTGGTCAATGCGGTCGCATTGCCGTTGTTTGCGATGGTCGATGAAATGGTCAAGGTACCGGCGGCGTTGGAATCCCATTGATTGACGACCAGGTCTCCGCCGGATGAGCCCTCGAGCGTCCCGCCGGCGATCGTTGAGGCGTTGCCGACCACGCTGGGGGTAACAAGGATACCGCCGGTCGCGACGACGTTCGTGCCCGTCAAGGTAAGCGTGTTCGCGGCCGCGCCGCTGAAGCGGATGCTGTTCGGGGTGATCGCGCCCGAAGCAGTGGTGTTCGTTGCCGTGCTAAAATTCACGTCGATATCCGCACCATTGTCCGCTGCCGCCGTGGCGTTCGCCGTGGTGTAGACACCGAGAGCAGTAATGGCGCCGGCCGTGCTGCCGTTGCCGCCGCTGACCGCCCAGTTCGCCCCGCCCCCGGTCGTGGCCCAGCCGCCGAGAATTGTGGTGCCGGTGTTGGCATTGACGATGTTGACCGTTCCAGTGATGCCAAAATCGACGGCGGTGCCGACCGGGCGGCTCACCGTGCCCAGATTGAGGGTTGCCGTGGCGCTCGTGTTGTTGATGGTCGCGCCGGCGGTGAGGTTCGTGGTCGTGAAGCCTTGCGTGCCGCCCGTTTTCGAGTAGTTGAACGTGCCGGCGCCGACGTTCAGGGTCGTCGAGGCGAGTGACCCGCCCGTCTCGTTGATCGTGCCGGTTAAGATCGTGGTTGGCCCTGTGTAAGCATTTGCGCCCGAGAGTTGCAGCGGGTCGGTGCTGTTTTCGATGACTTGCTTGACACTGGACCCAATGTTGGCGCTGACGACGTTCGTACCGGTGTTGGCGGCGGTGGCGAGCACACCGTTGATCGGTGCGTTGTTAAAAGTGATCGTGCCGTTGTTATTGATCTGGCTGCCGCTGAGGGTCACGATGTTGCTGTTCTTGTTATCCACGTCCGAAACGAACACGTTGCCCGTGCCCGTGATGCCGCCGGTGACCGTGATGGTGCTGCTACCAGTATTAAACGGAGCGAGGGTCAGGTCGCCGCCGGTCAGCGAGATCGGCCCGTTCAGTGTCAGGTTATAGTCAGACGCGCTGATGACATTCACGCCCTCACCGGTCTTGGAGCCGACCGTGATGGGGTTGACGAACGTGTGGTTGGCACCGCCTGAACCGGCGATGTTGCCCGCGTAATCCAACGTCGCGTTTGAGGTCGTCGAGCCGTTGCCCAGGTAAACGGTGTCGGTCGTGGCGCCCAGCGCGTTGGCCCCGACGCTGATTAGCACGGCCCCGTTCTGAATCGTGATGCCTGCGTTGTAGGTCGAGCCAAGATTATTGAGAACCAGGTCCGAAGTGCCGTTCTGAACGATCCCGGTCACACTGGCGCCGACCGTGCCATTAATGTAGGTAGACCCGGCGGGCGGAGCAGCGATTCCCACGATGGGGTAGATAGTTGGCGCAGTGCCCGAATTGGTGAAGCTTCCGGTGTTGTTGATTCCGCCGGAAAGCGTGAGAAGTCCCAATCCTGTTCTGGTCAGGTTGGCCGTGCCGGTGCTGGTGATGGCAGAGCTAATAGTTGCCGTGCCCGAGACATCGAAGTTGCCGCTCTGGCCGAGGACGAGGCCCAAGGCCGTTACGCCGCTGCCGCCCGTCAGGGTCAGGTTGCTGCCGGTGTTGACGAAAAGAAGGTCACTGGAGTTTGAGCCCAGAACGCCATCGCCAAGATCGCCCGTGCCGCCCAGGGTGAGGGTGTCGCCCGTGCCGCTGGAACTGGTGTTGGAAATCGTCAGTGCCGTAGAGCTCAGGTCGTTGAGCGAGCCGAAGGTCTGGCTGCTATTGAGCGTGAATGCGGCGGGGGTGTAAGTCACCGCGTTGAAGGTCACATCGCTGGCGACGGTCGGCACACCAGTGGGCGTGTAGCTGGCGGCATTAGTGAGATCAGCCGAGCCATTATTGACGTTCTGCTCGGTATTGGCGGCCCAAGCCGACTGGCTCAGCAGCATCCCAGACAACGGCAGAGCCGCCGCCGCGGCGGTCAGAAGGCGCTTGTTTCGCTTCGATACTACGATTTTGTCAGAAATGAACCCTCGCATTTATCACTCTCCCTGAGAATTTAAGATCTTGTGTTCCGTAGTGTTAAAACGACTGCAACCGATACTTCTTCAACCAGGCTTTCCTATTCGAAACATCTCGCGCACCTCGTCGGCAGACATCGCTCTTTTCATAATGAGCAGCTCGTCCATGCAACCATGAAAAGCTCCGATGTACTGCGGAGGCTTGCCCGGCTTGTCAGATAAGTGGAGTGGGCGGCAACCGATGGTCATCGGTGCCTCCGTCTGCAACAGCCGTGCAGGGGCGCTTTCCTCATAACCAATCAGAACGCCGTTGCGATACAGGCGGGTGTTGCGCCCAATTGGGTCGTAGGTAAACACAAGCTGGCTCCATACCCCTGCTCCGGCGGGCGGCGTCAAGACCCTCCTCAGCGGCTCGTTGGCATTGCCAGGGGTTTGTCTGACCCAGGCGCGCCCCGTTTCCAGCGCGAACTGCTCTGAAAAACTAGCGCCTTTGGCAGCGATCGCAGCGTTTTCTTCAGCCTCAGGCCGGATCCAGCCGGCAATCGTCATTGGAGAGGCTGTCTGCTGGCCGCGTGAGAAATCGAGCGGGTCCCCGCGCCCGCTGGCCACGACCACCCGCGGGTTGTCGCTTCCGCTAAACTCCAAAGCGCCCTTCTCGGGCCAGCGCCCTGTTGTCCAGGCGGGGCGAACTCCGGGTTTGTCGCTGGTTAGAACGCCATCCAGGGCCGAGCCAAGGGATGACTGATTGAGCAGCCGATCGGGCGATTGAGCGGCTTTGTTGAATGTGTAGTAAGCGACCAGATCCGGATCATGGCGCAGCCGTTCGCTGTATGCGCGCCATGATTCGTAGCCGGCTGGGTGCGTCGAGTTCCAGTCAGCAAACTGCTGAGGCCGAACGAACGCATTCTCGTTGATCGGGACTTCCGCGATGGCTCCGGTCGAGCTGACGCGTCGTGCGAAGCCGGCGCTGATGAGAGTCGAGGCCGAATCGGACGCGACGGCGGTGGGCGTGAGGGATACCGTGCCGCGAAACGTGTCGACGTCGGTTTCTCCAGTTGAACCTACGGCAACCCCGAACTCAGTGCCGAGATCAACGACCCGCGCACAGGGAGTGGTGACTGCAAAGCCATGTCCAGCCTTGGAGACCAGTGCCACCAGTTTTCCCCGCTCCAGGGACAATTCCTGTCCGGGCCGGATGGAGAACCGCGCCGGCCCCTCGATCGTGACCACCACGCCGTTGGGGTATGCCAATTCCGCCCACCCGGATTGCAGGGAGATGACCTGCTGCAAAGGGAGCACTGCGCCGTCGCCCAGTCCGGCCGGCGCATCATCCCAACGTGCATCGATGGTGCCCGTCAACGTCGCAACGTCGGCTGCGTGCGATCGCTCCCGCATGACCGCCGAGGTGATCACTGCTGCCAGGGACGCAACGACGAGTACCGAGGCCGCCACGTACCACATCCGGATGAAGTTCCACCGTGGGTGAGAGGTGGTGCCGGACGCAACTGGCACGGATTTCGCCATTCCCTCCCGCGCCGCGGGAATCTCCAGATCCTCCAATGATGGCCCACCCATTGGCCCCATTGGCGAGCCCGGAGAAGGTTGACCTGTTACGATCGGCTCATCGATTCGAATGGCGGGCAAAATCATCGCCGCGTGCAAATCCGTCGCCGCAGGCTGGTCGTCATCGCCCAAGGCAAGGGCCATTTCGCTGCCCATGGTGCGCCATTGCAGCAGCGAGTGCAGCATGACCAGATCGCAATATCGACCGCGTGCCGCTTCGTTGCTTTTCAGCAGTGTTTCCAGACCCCGGGTTTGCTCGGGGTCCAATAACCCATCGACCAACTTCCCGATGAGCCGGTCAGTATCTGGCGAAACTGGTTCGGGATTGCTCATAGGGCAGTTTCCTTCGCCAGTGACCCGTGGATGCAGTCAAGCAGTATCGCGCAGGCGGTAGCAGGCACGGGAGATCGCGTTGACAGTTCTTCCCCGCTGCGCCGCCACCTGGGCCACCGATCCCCCGTGGGAGTAGCGGGCGTTGAGCAGCTCGCGGTCCTCCGCAGTGAGCTTCTCCAGGCACCGTTCCAAAGCTTCCGCCATCAAATTCACCCTGGGCAACCGCTGCTCGAACTGATCCGCGAGATCTTCGATCAACTCGTCGCTGAACACCCGCTTCTCGCGGGCCAGGTCCCGTCTGTGAGAAAGCACGCAGAACCGCGCGACGCTGCAGGCCCACGCAAAAAAGTTCCCCCCCACAAACTCGTTGGACTTTCGCCAGAGCACCAGGTTCGTTTCCTGCAGCACGTCCATCGCCGCGTCCGTATTCGGAAGTAACGAATACACATAGCCGTATATGTGCGGCTGAGCGCGCAGCAACTGATATGCGAACTCCTTGGGCGTCTGCGATTGGGTCATCGATCCCTCGTCATCGCCCGCCCCGGTCCCGCGGCGGCGAAAGTCCGACAATGGCATATTCCGCCAGAAGAGATATTCTGCCTCGGAACGCTTCTCCGCCTTCTCCGTCCATCCCGTCTGTGCGTTCTGCCCTAAAAATTACTTGCGGTGCCAATTGCTGCACTTTTGTCATCGGCAGCGATCTCCGGTTATAGACGCTGCGCTCCGGAGCGAATCGCGATCCCAAGCGCCCAAACCACCCGCTGTCGCTCTCCCCTTAGCCCCTCAGTCCCTCTGTCCCTTTGTCCCTTTGTCCCTCTGTCCCTTTTTCCCCCTCCCCCTTCCCCCCAACTACGTATTTGTCGCCCAATCCGCCGTCCGGAAGCGGGAAATCTGTTACAAAAGCACATAAACTTGTGACAAAAACATCCTTGCAGTGGCTTGGACCTGCGGTAGAGTCCCCAACAGTGCGGCGACCCGAGAGCGGATGGGAGTTTTCCACGTTTCGCTTATCGGACTGGATGCCGCGTGTAACTCGGGTGGGTTCTTCGGAGGCGGACGAATGACGGGCAAGAGCAGGACAATCACCGGCGGAAACAACATCAAGGCACAATCGGACCAGCAAGCCGCCCGGCGGCGGAAGCTCCGCATCGCTGCGGCCGTTCTGCCGTTGTCGGGGATGCTGCTGAGCCGCTCTGCTTATGCGGCCGTAACCACCTTTACGCTGCAGAGCACCACGGGTAGCTGGGACACGAGCGGCGAATGGTCTCCTGCCGGCCCCGCTACCGGCGCAGGCAACATCGCCACCAGCGCCCTGACAACGCCGACGACCAACCTCGATTTGAGTATCACCCTCGGGCAGCTCACCAATTCTGCCGGCTCTAACTGGACCATCAGCAACTCGGCCAACACGATCACGATGGACAACACCGGAGGTGTCGTCAACCCGTTTGGCGATAGCAACGCTGCCATCGCCGACACCACTACGAATAGCCGAGCACATATCATCATCGCTCCCCAAATCCTGATGAACACTTCGCTGGATATCGGCTCCACCGTGACCGGCGGTGGCGGCCCGGAGTTGAACGGCGGGGTCATCAACAACACTGCGGGAACGCTCACTTTGAACGTTCTCAATACTACGGGAAACAACACCGACCAATTTTCCTCCATTGCCGGCCTCGGCAACACGATCGGCGGTGGCGGGGGAATCAATCTTGTCGTGAACCAGCTCATTCAGGGCACTGCACCGACCCAGGCGATGACGCTCAGCGGCAACGTCGGCGGGGCTTCAGGAGTCGGACAGGCTGTCACCATCACCGACAACTCCAGCAGCGCCAGCGGCGCCGTCAGCAGCAGTTTCCTGATCAGTGGCAACCTCGGCCTTACCGTCAGCGCTGTCACCGAAAATAGCGTGCTGCAATCGATGACACTCACGGGAACCAACACCAATACCAGCGCCCTCACGACTGTGAAGGCCGGTACGATGGAGTTCACCAAGGAAGTGTCGCTCTATGACAACATCTCCGCCGACTGGACGGCCGGCAACATCGTCGTGCAGCCTGGGGCGACGCTGGCTTTCGAGGTCGACAACAACACGACCCCATATTTCACTAATTCGGACATCAACACCTTGTCCGGCCTTGGCACCGCCAGCGGCGGATTTGAGAATGGATCGTTTCTGGGGATCGACACGACCGCCGCCACCACGACCTACGGCAATGTGGTCGCCAACACCAACAGCGGCTCCAACGTGATTGGCCTGAGTAAGCTGGGCACAAACTCATTGATCCTAACGGCTGCTGAAACCTATACGGGTGCGACGACTATTGCCGCTGGCATCCTTCAGTTGGGCAACCAGACGACGAACGGTTCGTTGGCAAGCGGGTCGATTCTTGATAGCGCGACGCTGACGATTGAACCGGCAGCCAGCAGCACGATCACCACCAGCGCGAACATCGGTGGTTCGGGTGCATTGACGATCAACGGCATATCCACTGGAACCGCCGTCCTGTCTGGAACAGGCACGTTCACGGGGGCGACGACGGTGACGGCCGGGAAGCTTGACCTGCAAAACTCGCTGGCGTTGCAGAACAGCGCGGTCAGTTTCACGTCTCCTGGTTCGATCACGTTTGATAGCTTGGTGACGAGCAACGCATTCACCTTCGGTTCCGTCGGCACCACGGCGAACAACAGCTACCTGTTGCAGAATAACGCCGGAACCCCAGCCCCGATCACGCTGACGATCGGCAACCCGATCAACAACGCGAATTCGACGACCTCGGGGGTGTTCAGCGGGGCGGGTAGCCTCACCTTAGCGGGCTTTAGCAATACGATCACATTGACTGGCGCGAATCTTTATACGGGCACGACGACGGTGACGGGCAGCACCCTGAACCTGGGCAATGGGGGTGCCACAGGATCGATTAGTTCTAGCAGTGCCCTTGTTCTCGGTGGCTTTGCGAACGGCGGCATCTTGAACTACACCCGCGTGAGCGGCACCACCGCCGAGACGCAGAGTTTCGCCAGCACGACTTTCGCCGCGGGCGAAAACTCGGTTACGACCTCCACCGCCTACCAGACGCTCAACTTGGGCGCAATTACCTCCACGGGCGGGGCGACGGCGGACATCAACCCAAATACGACGAGTTCGATCACGACCACCAGTGGCAACGTCAACGGCATCCTCGGCGGCTTCGCGACCTATGGCGGCAAAACAACATGGGCGGTTGCCCCCGCGACGTCCGGTGGAGCGATCACGGGCTTGGCGACCGGCAGCTATACCGAGACGGGAACCGCACTGAATGTGCCCGCGAACTACACGGCACAGAATATTGATTTTAACGCTTCGGCGACACCGACGGCGGCAATCACGCCTAACAGCATCCGCTTCAACAACGCCACGGGATACACTTTGACCCTGACCGGGGTGAACACGATTCAAGCCGGGGGCATTCTGCAGACCTCGGCGGCAAGCGGCGGGGGCACGATCACCGGCGGCACGATCACGGGTACCACTGGCGGGCAGTTGGCAGCCATTAACAATAGCGGCTCGGCGACATTAAACCTGAGTTCGCTGATTGTCGATAACGGCGCCACCCCATTGTCGGTGGCCGCCTCGGGGCTCTCCAGCGGTGGATATATCGGCTTTTACAACATCAACAACTCGTTCAGCGGGGGCCTCTACTTCAACGGTGGGCGACTGGCCTTTAACTCCGGCGGCACACCATTCGGCACGGGCAATGTCACCTTCGGCAACCAAGTCTACACTGGCGCGGGCGGCGGCGGCATCAACGTCGGCGCAAACACCATCACCTCTGGTCTGCTGGCGGATGCCCAAGGGACTAATGCTTCCAATGGAGATTTCTCCAGCGGTGGCGGCACTGGTAATTGGATACTCATTGGCTCGGGCACGGCTAGCTTTGCGGGGATCATTGGCAACTATTCCCCCGGGCGGGTTGTGAACTTGACCCTCGACAGTGGCACGGAAATCATCGCCAACACCGAAATCGGCTCGAGCGGGTTGACGGTCAACGGTGGAACTTTTCAGGTCGGCAACGGGTATGTGGGCGCTTACTCAAACGGGAATAACAACGTAGCGTTGAACGTGGGCGGGGGCACCTTCGTGGAATACGGCAACTTGGCGGGCACGACGAGCCAGCCGTTCAACAGCGGGTTGGTGGTCAACGCGGGGTCTTCGACGGTGACGGCGGTAAATAACAGCGGCATGGGCACGCTGGTGAGCTTTGCCGCGGCGGGTTCTCGCGCGGTGGGCGGCACGGTGAATTTCGTGTTGCCGAACGGCCCGCAGAGTACGATCAACGGCTTTACGACGGTCAACACGAACACCAACGGCATCCTCGGCGCCTACGCCACGGTAGGGGGGTCCGATTGGGCAACCAATGCCACGAATTCGTCGGGCGGTAACATCATTGCTTATACTGGCTACACGGCTGACACGTTCAGCGCCGGTACGAACACGAACGTGACTACGAGCGATGCGTTCCCCGCTGGTTCGACCAACAGCATCCGCTTCAACACGGCGGCCGCGAACGTGGTGACGCAGACGGGAACTGGAATCGTCACCTCCGGCGGTATCCTTGTAACGTCGAATGTCGGTGCGAACGCTTTAAGCATCACCGGCGGCACGCTCGAAGGTTTTAGCGGCGGTGATCTCATTGTCATTCAAAATGATGCCACGGCAGGCGGCGGTTTGACGATCGGATCAGTCATCGCCAACAACACCTCCGCGACTGGGCTGACGAAGAGTGGCGCGGGTCTGCTGACTCTCAATCCAACGTCGGGTGCCAATACCTTTACTGGCGGCATTTACCTCAACGGCGGCACCCTTAATACAACCTCCAACGGCATCGGATCGGCGGCATCGTTTGCCTTCAACGGCGGCACGCTGCAAGCGGCCAATGCGATTACTTCCTCCAAGGCGGTCACCATCGGGGCGACAGGCGGCACCATCGATACGAACGGCAATGCTGTCGCGCTCTCGGGCAACATTACCAACATCGGTGGCCAGATTGGCGGCGCGGGTAATCTCGGCGGCTTTAACTCAACTGGTGCGTTTGCCTTCACCAAGATCGGCGCTGGCACGCTGACCCTCAGCGGGACGGCCAACGCGTTCGGCGGCGGGTTGATCATTAACAACGGCACGGTACTGAATTCGGCCGCAAGTGGCACGGGCACCTTCGGCACCGGCTACGTGACATTCGGCAATAACGCAAACACCCCGACCCTCGACCTCGGCGGGAAGAGCGCCGCCACGGTCGCCGGGTTCATCGGGGCCGGGACGAACGGGATTGTCACCAACAGCGTTGGCAGCAGCACTTCGACGCTGACGTTGAATGGCGTGTCCAGCCAGAGCTTTGGCGGCACGATACAGAACACTGGAACCGGCGGGACTGCCGGGGTGGTCGCCTTGGTCGTCAACCTCAACAATCCGACAGAAAAACAGACTCTAACCGGTGCAAGCACGTATACGGGCGGGACGACGATCTCAGCCGGCATCGTGCAGGCAACCAATACGGGGCTGGGAAGCGGGCTGGTTACGCTGACTGGCGGCACAATCGCCGTGAACGATGGCGTCACGAACACAGCTAAGACACTGACAACAGGCAGTCAAACCTGGAAAGGCAGCAGCGGCTACACCGCCCGGGTGTTCAACACCTCGGGGACGCCATCCAATGACGAGATGTTTCTGAATGCCACAGGCGGCGGCACGTTGACGTTTGACTCGACCATCTCCTCGGCCACACCATTCACGGTCACCGCCAACGGCGCTGCGCTTCCCACGGCGACATCGGAGGACTGGGTGATCGCCGGAGGGATCAGCCAGCTGAGCGGGTTGGGAACAGGCAATCTCGCAAGTTACCCAGCGCCGACCTCGGGAAGTCCTGTGACGGTCTTGGCGACAGCCGGCGCCTCCGCCGGGAGCAGTCCCTTTGTCTTGGCCATGCCCCCGGGCGAATTTTCAAGCGGGTACGCATTCGGTGCTCCCGTGTTGGAACTGGAGTACCTGGGCACCTCTTCCTACAGCTTGGATGTCGTTTACAACGCCACCCCCGAGCCCGGCACTGCGATGCTGCTGCTGGCCGGCGCATTGCCTATGCTGACAAGCCGGCGTCGCCGGCGTGCACGCACAGCCGGCGCCAACGGGTAATTGCCGGCAGCCGGGGGCTTCCGTGAGGGAAAGAGTGAAGGGTGAAGTGAGAAGGGTGAAGTAAATCCGAAGGGTGAAGAGTGAAGTGAAAAGGGTGAAGTAAAATGCCAGTTGCCGGGCGCGTTCCCCCTTTCACTCTTCAACCTTTTAACTTTCCCTCCCACCCTTTCCCCGAATGCGATTGGCCTACTGATTGGCGAGGCTTCACCGGCGGCGAAGTCGTCCCAGCTTGAAGTTGACGGCGAACTTTCACCCGGAGCGGGGATGACAGGGGCGAGCGCCTCACGTTCGCGAATTGACGCAGATCGCGGCGAGCAATTTGAGGGACAATTTTCTGAGACCCGAAGTGCCGAAATGATGAAACTCACCAGGCTCTGCGACCGTCTGCTCCTCAGCTCTGCAGTGGGGCAGTTTGAGCGTGCTTCCGCGCATATGGATGAGATGAGTGGTGCAACGGCCCGTTTGACCATGACCGCTGCCGATACGCTGACGGTCAGTTGGGGGCATTGTGGTTACCCCAACTGCCGCCGCAGGCGGCACGATTACCGGCGGTGGAACTGAGCGCGGGCAACGAGGCGCTGTACCTTGATTACAGCGCTGCTCCTGAACCCAGCACGGCACTGCTGATTTTTGCCGGAGCGGGACCATTGCTGTGCGGTCGCCGGCGAGCATCATCGGGGCAGCGATGACCGTGTTGAACGAGGACGGACACCTCGTGGTTCTCGCGGATCAAAAGTCGACCACAGAGGACACCGAGCTCACAGAGATCCCGGCGCTGCCTCGCTTCGCTCGGCCGCAACCAAAACGAAGAGCCGCGAAGACGCGAAGACGCGAAGAGAGACGCGAAGGTAAGAAAATCAAAAATGCGGGATCGAAGCCCAAGGAATTGTGCCCTCGGGTTTCAGGTGCAATTGAATTGTCTTCCTTCGCGTTTGTCTTCGCGGCTTCGCGTCTTCGCGGCTCTTGATCTTTTGGCTGATCGCCTGCCCGGGAAAATTTGCGCAGCGCGCGAAGATCTCAATGGGTTGTGGCACAGAGACAGAGCGTGGTCCCGAAACTCAGTTGCAGAATTGCGGCCGATCACGGCTGCCTGCACTTAAATTCGCTCTGTGATCTCTGTGGGCTCTTCCCCCTCTGTGGTTGTTTTAGATCGTTGTTCGTCAGGTTCAATTACAGGTGTCGGTGCATCATGGCCAAGCTCAATAATCTGTTGATGATCGGCGCGGTCGCATTTCTGTCGCTGGCCCATTGTCCGGCGTTCGGCAGTGAGCCGCCGGCTACGGCGTCGGTGGGCATTGAGCCAAGTGCGTTTGCACCCGTCGCAAAAGGGACTGGCTTTGCGATGGACGGTTTCAAAGTCTGGTGCGGCTCGGTCATCAAGGTTGGCGACGCTTACGAGATGTTCGCCTCGCGCTGGCCGGCCAGCACGAAATTCCCCGAAGGCTATCGGCAACACTCCGAGATCGTCCGCGCCGAAGCGTCCAAGCCGCAAGGCCCCTACGAGTTTAAGGAAGTCGTCATCGGGAAACGCGCCGCCGGCAAATGGGACAGCGCCATGGCGCACAATCCTGCCATCTATAAGGTCGGCGACACGTTCGTCTTGTACTACATCGGAAGTGATGTTGGCTCCAGCCTCCGGCAGATTGGGATCGCCACTGCCTCTTCCGTCGCCGGTCCGTGGACGCGGCGGGACAAGCCGCTGGACCTTGGCGTCGCCGGCGATGCGAACAATCCTGCGGCGTGGTTCGAGCCGGACGGCAGCGTGAAGCTGGTCTGGCGTACCGACAGACTGCGCGTCTGTGAATCCGTCGCGAAATCGTTCGACGGGCCTTACACGGTCGCGAATAAAAATCTCTGGCCATCGGGAAAGCTGGAGGATTTCTTCATGTTCAAAAAAGGGGGCACCTATCATCTCATTTGCGAAGATAACGGCGGCAAGCTGACCGGCCACGACAAGCGGTGGGGCGGGCATCTGATCTCCGACGACGGCATCAGCCATTGGCGGGCGGCTCCGCAACCGATTGCCTACGACGACACCATTCACTGGACCGACGGCACCGAGTTCAACCCTGTGCGCCGCGAACGGCCGTGGCTTTTGATCGAGAACGGGAAGATCACCTACCTCTTCAACGCCGTGTTTGACGGCAAGACGCCATGGAATCAGCCTGTGCCGCTGGCGACACCCGTGGATTTGAATTAAACGCAAACATCTCGCGCGACCGGTCCGCTCTGGCCGTGGATGAACGCAGGGAAAGAGATTGAACCGCTGATAAACGCCGATGAACGCAGATTGATCAGAGACTTCGTACGATGCGTTTAACGTCCACTTGCGGTTTCCCGAAGTTGATCAAGAGGCAAATGTGAAGGCCGGTCGCCTTGAGATAGTCGATGCGATGGTCTTCCCAGTGATTTCATTCAATCTGCGCCGCAACCCATTCGTTTCTTCTCAGCTTGAGAAGATTTTATGCTGCGTTCAGGAGCTTTTCAGCATCTGCGGAGCGAGCAGCCGGGAAAAAATCGCATACGTCTGAGGCCAGTGCCGCAGTCAGCATCAAGACCAGCGACGGGCGCCGGCATGTGCGGCGTATCATTTGGCAGGCACCTTATTGATCGTGTTGTCGATCTCGCACTCCACAGGCGAGCCGTCGGCGGAGTCGAGTTTGCACTGGATCGCCATCTGCATCACCGGTTGCAGATTGTCGACGCGCAGGAATACGGTCTTGCCGTCAGGCTGCAGCATGGCGGACTTGATTGGAACGACATCGTGCCCCTGGGCGGATGGATTGGAGACTTTGAGCTCCGGCGACCCGTAGGTGGCTGAGTAGCGATAGTTCCACTGCTCGATGTTGTACGAGTCGCCGTCGTTGGCGGTGGTCGGATCGAGCTTCTCGGAGAAAGTCAGCTCGATTCCGTCATGCTTGATGTGCAGGGCAATCGGCAGATTGACCGGTTTGCCAGTGTACCGGACGCGCTGGAGGCAACCTTCATGGCGGGCATTGGTCTGCCATCCCTTGAGGCCGCACACGTAGAGTTGCCCGTCGGTGGGGTTGAATCGGGCGCGCATGATGCCTGACTCGAATTTCAGGGGCAGGCGAACCACGCCACCCTGCGGCACGCCATCGGTCATCTCCCACAGGACCTCCATGAGAATGCTCTTCCCATACGATGTCTGGAGCAACTTTCCATCGAGCGGACCCCACCTGGTGCTGGTTGCCCACACTTCGCCGCCGGCGGAGTTGTCCAGGCTGTAGGGAATCCAGCAAATTGGCGGATCATATTGGCTGGGCAACCCCAGCCGCTCGGCGTCGCCGGCCTTGGAGAGGCGCGGATCGCCACGATACCCCTCAAAGCCTCCTTTGCGGACGAAATTGATGCGGTCTACTGGCGTCCAGTGTCCCTGATTGTCACTGCAAACCAATTCGTCGTTGGGTCCCATTCCCGTCCCGTTGGGGGCTCGCAATCCGCGGGCGTAGACTTCGCTCTTGTCGCCGCTTTTCGAGACTTTCATGATGATGCCATGCAGTCTGACCGAGGGCTCGACCAGGTTCCCGTCAATGGAATAAAAGAAGTCGCCGTGGCTGTCTGTCTGTAGATCGAAAGCAAAAGCGTGATACGATTCCGCGGCGATCTGGTCGTTATTGAAGTTCTCATAGAAGTCAGCCTCGCCGCTCCCTTTTTGATCGTGCAGCAGCGTGATCTGATCGCGGCCCAGCACATAAATCTGGTCATCGACGACTTTGAGGCCCAGCGTTTCATACAAACCCGCGGCGAAGCGCTTCCATGTCACGCGGCCCAGCGTGTCATTCATCCCCGAGACGATCCAGACGTCGCCGCTGTAGGTGCACACCGCCACCCGTCCATCCTTGAAGAAATCCAAGCCGCCAGTCTTGATTCGGCACCCCCATGGGTTGGATTCGGGAAGTCCGATGGTGTCAACGACGTACGCGGCCTTGTCTGCGCCGAGCGTGCCGGAAGTTGCGATGGGAGCGCCCCACTGCGGCGGTCCACCGGCAATCAGCGACGCGATATTGTCCGCCGCCGGGGGGTTTGAGACCAGTGCAGGAATCTCGCCAAGCTTGGAAGCCGCGCCGCTCCAGATGCCCACTCGAACGGTCGTCGCGGAAGTGTGGGCGGGAACGGAGAGGACGAGTTCTCCGCCCGTCGCGGCAAGCTTGGCTCCCGTGGCCGCGCCATCGAGCAGGACGGCCGCCACCGCGTTTTGCCCAGCGGAAATCGCGGTGATGCGGGCGGCGCCGGAGGGCATCGATTTGGGCGTTGCGCCTGCGAGGTCCGCCAACAGGAAGCTCACCGGCTCGGTTGACTTATCTATCTGAACGGTGCGTGTGAACAGAACATCGGAGCCGGAAGCGATCACGCCGGGCAGATCGTAAACGCCCACATCGCCGACGGTGTAGGAGAAGACGACGTGCTTTCCGTTTTTATACAGCCCCCGATAGTGGGCCGTGGCGCGTGGCAACGGCCCCTGCTTATCGGGCCGGGGATCGATAAAACCTCCCGAGCCGACGATGGCGCCGGGCGCCACATCGGTCGTCCAGCGGATTTCCCCTACCGGCTCGGCATCATCATGGCCCGCCTTGGAGCCGGCGTTGGTGTCGACCATGTCGAGGAAGCCGCCAGTCCAACCCGCCGCATAGCGCATGAGATCCGCGTCGAAACAAACGGATGTGTTTTGATCCAGCGAAACCGTGATGCCCTTGTAGACAACGGACCTGGGCTCTTTCTCCTTCTTACTCTTCTTCTTCTTCCCGCCGGGAGCGGATTCCACCGGCTTGGCGGTCGTGGACTTGGACGTTGGTATGGCCACGCGATATGAGATGAACAGACCGTAGTCCACGCCGTCAGTGATCGTCCCGCGTGAGACGGATCCGGCACAAAGGATCAAGCAGAGGCAGCAAAAGGAGGATCGACCGATGGATGTCATATCAGTCTTAGGTATATTCTCACATTCGCGATCATTGGCAAGAGCGTATTTGTCATTCCGTTATGTATTCTGTCGCGCTCGTAGGCGTACAGAACCCCGCCGCCCCCGAAGATCACCATCATCGTTTGTCCCGACGGCGGACTTTCACCCCGAGCGGCGGGTGATAGGGGCGAGCGAATCACGTCAAGGCCAGTTCACCTGCGGATGATACAAGCCAGGGGCAGCGGACGGTCCCTGGATGCGGTACTCGAATGGGGAGGAAGAGTTGTATCCGAACGTCCGATCCAACGGCACCTTTCCGGGATCGGCGGTGATCAAGACCGGGTTGCGACCGTCAGCTTCGGTTTCCAACACGTCCAAGTCAGAATCGATGGTTTCCAGTTGGAGCGGCATTCGCACGGCATATCCAAGGGCCACGCCATCTCCGGTCGTCGGAGAACAGGTCGAGAGAATGGTGTCCGCCACGGATGTCACATGGCCATCAATGAACCCGAGGTTATACGTCCACGTGCTGCGGCCGGGGTGGGGTACCGCGCCGAGCCATGCGTTTGCCGAGGTACCCCCAAGCGCGCCGATGCTCAGATCGGTCACCAGGGCCTTGTAGGGGTTGAAATCAGAGACGCGGCGATACCAACTCACGCCGCCGCCCGGGTAGAGAGACGAGCTCGTGATGGCCCAATGCGGATTGTAGAGATAGCTAGAACTGTAGCAAAAGGCGAGTGCGGTTCCAGGGTGAGTGCCGCCGCCCATAGTGATGGCAAGAACGGAGGGGTCTATGGCCGGGTCATATCGAACGGGGCAGATGGCCGTGTCGCAGTAATTGGGCAGTCCAGTCACCGGATTGGTTGCGCCCAGGAAGGCGGCATCATAAGACGGGCCGAGATACCCTCCGGCGATCAGCGATCCGACATTCGAAGGATACGTTTTGCCGCTGACCGTATAAACCACCTCTGCGAATTCGTAGCCTGCCCCGCTGATAGCCGCACTGCCCGCGCCCGCCCTCGGCGGCAGATAGCCATGGTTCTCATTGGCATATGCTAACGTCCCCATCAAAATCTGCCGGATGTTCGAAGCGCAATTGACGACTCGGGCGCGTGCCCGCGCGGCGCCGAGCGCTGGCAACAGAACCGCGACCATTATTGCAATGATCCCGATCACAACCAGCAATTCGATCATCGTAAGCGCTGCGCGTTTATGGATCATGCAATGTGCGATCTTCTCACATTCGCGATCATTGGCAAGAGCGTATTTGTCACTCACTTATGCATTTTTGTCACGCGGCTCTAAAAATATGTGGTTAGCCGCTGCAAACTCCTGCAAACCTCGATACCTTGCGCATCCCGTTTGACAAACGGTGCAGCCTATACCACATTCGTCTGTTCTGACGGTGGCGCAACTCCCGCCATCGTTCGGCCCTCGGACTCCGATGCGCGGTAGCAACACCACTTTTTTCCTACTCGTGTTGATGGCGATGCTGGCCCTCCTGTCCGGCACGCTTCGCGCGAAGGACGCGGTGGATTACATCGATCCTTTCATCGGCACCGGGAGTCAGGGAAAGGATTTCCCCGGCGCATCGACTCCTTTCGGCATGGCCAAGGTCAGCCCGGACACGGTCACCGCTGGAGTCGTCAGCTATTACTACTCAGACAAAACCGTCAGCGGCTTCAGCTTCACGCACATCGGCGGCGCGGATGGGGGCGAATTGGCCAACCTGTTGACGATGGCCACGATCGGCCCGCTCCACACCTACTGGGGGCAGAAAGGCAAGTCGGGAACCGGCTACCTATCCTCATTCTCAAAGAAGTCGGAAACAGCCTCCGCGGGGTACTACGCGGTGACGCTCGACGATTATCATATTCACGTCGAGTGCACGGCCGCCGCTCACAGCGGAATGCTGCGCTTCACGTTTCCCGAAAACAGCCAATCGCGCATCCAGATCGATCTGTCTCACCGCAACGATGGCACCTCCCTTCATCAAACCGTGAAGGTGACGGATGATCACAGCATTGAAGGCCAGATCAATTGCCCGGCCGAGGGGGGCGGCTGGCGGTTTGGCGCGACCAGCTACACGCTCTACTACCATCTCGAGTTCAGCAAGCCTTTTGCAAAAGTCGGCGTCTGGGACGCGGCGCTCCCGCCGGTGTGGAGCGATTCTTCCGTGCACTACCACGCCAAGACTAAAACGATCAGCGATCCCGCCTTCATTGAAGCGTGCCGCAAGGCCGCGGTCCTGCCGGGCTGCAGGGAGAAAGAGGGCCAGCATCTGGGCTTCTACAGCGAGTTTGCAACGAAGGAAGGCGAAGTGGTGCAGGTCAAGGCGGGGATATCCTTTGCCAGCATCGAGGGCGCGCGGGCGAATCTCAAGGCTGAGATTGCCGATTGGGATTTTGATCGCGTTCATCAGGAGGCGCGCAAGGCCTGGAGCAGTGCGCTGGATCATCTGTCAGTCGAAGGCGGCACCGAGGACCACAAGACCATCTTCTACAGCGCGCTGTATCGCGCCATGCTCTTTCCAATGACCTTCGCCGACGTGAACGGAAACTATCCCGGCGGTGATCACAAAGTTCATCACTCAAGCACGTTCGTCAACCGCACGCTCTTCAGCGGCTGGGACAACTTCCGGAGCGTCTATCCCTTGCTGAGCCTGGTGGACCCGTCGGTGGTCAATGATCAGATCAACAGCATGGTCAACCTGGCCGACTTCAATGGCACCCATTACTACGATCGCTGGGAAATCATGGGCTGTTATACCGGCTGCATGACTGGCAATCCGGAAGTCGTCATCATCAACGACGCCTGGCAGAAAGGCATTCGAGGCTTCGACAGCGAGAAGGCCTACCAATACGCGGTCAACACCACGCTCAAGAGCGGCAACTCCAAGCTTGGCTTTTGCCGTGGATCCATTTCCGACACGACGGAGTACGGCCTCGACGAATGGAACGTCAGCCAGTTCGCCGCCGCGCTGGGCAAGAAGGACGACGCCGCGAAATACCTGGCCCTCTCCCAGTCTTACAAACACATTTTCGATCCCAATCAGGCATGGACCTACGACGCTGCCGGCACCGATGCCAACCCGGAGTGGAAGGGCTCGTTTCGCGTGAAGGACGGCAACGGGAACTTCGTGCCCTGGGAGGGCCTGACCTCGCCCAAGGGTGCGCGCGAATCGACGGTCGAACAGGCCGAGTTCGGTGTGTACTACGATGTACCCGACCTGGTCCAACTGCACGGGGGCAAGGATCTCTTCATCGCCAAGCTCGACGACTTCTACAAACGGTCGCCTGATTTCACGACTTACAACCCCGACCAGCGGACACCGAATCCCAATGCTCCCAAGTACTGGGCGGGTACCTTCAACAACCCCGGTAACGAACCGACCGAGCTCATTGTCTTCCTGTTCAACCGGGCCGGCGCTCCGTGGTTGACCGAGAAATGGCTGCTGAACGAGGAGAACGCCTACAAAGTCGGCCCCGACGGCGTGCCGGGCGATGACGACGTCGGCCAGCTCTCCGCCTGGTACGTCACGGCGGCCAGCGGCCTTGTGCAAAGTTGTCCTGGCGATCCCCGCTTCGAAATCGTCACGCCGCTCTTCGACAAGGTGACCTACAAATTCGATCCGAAATATGCCAAGGGCGGATCGTTCACCATCACGGCGAAGAACAATTCGCCGGACAACATCTGCATCCAGTCCGCCCGCCTGAATGGCAAACCGTTCAATCGGTGCTGGCTCAGCTATGCGGAAATTACGGCAGGCGGAACATTGGAGCTAGTGCTGGGATCCACACCCAACAAGCAGTGGGGCGTGCGATAGCATGCGAGCAGAATGCATTGAAGTCCGCTGCAATTGTCACCACGTCGGCCCGGAAACAGCAATGGAAGGATACGTCCCAATGAAACCAACGACCGGCGGTTTTGAGACCCACAACTCTAAAGTCCGGGCGATCTCCTGCCTCCCCTCGCTGCTTATCGTTACAGCCATGGCATTGCCTGCACGAAGCGCATCCAACACGTCAAGTTCGAAGCCCAGTGTCGCTGCGGATTTCGTACAGCCTCCGCAGCACGTCCCGTCGCTGGACGAGATGTCCGGCGACTGGATGCCGGCTTCGATCGTGACCAACCTTCCCGACGTCAACAATTTCCGCGACATGGTCATCGTGGCACGCGATCTCACGTCTTACTACTGCTACTTTGGCGCGCTCTTTACTCACACGAAGGATCCGCTCACGCAATGGAAGATCGGATACCCATTGGTGAAAATGACACTCGATGGGGTGGAATATCCGGCTACGGATTTCCGCTGGTACGCATATCGAGCCCTGCGACGCAACCGGGACTGCGCTGGCTTGTCTGTCCTGACCGATACGCGCATGGTGAACGAGCAACGCGGCGTGCTCTGTCAAATCACGGTGACCAACAGCACCAGGGGGACCAAAGAATTCCAATTGGTGCTCCGTGTTCCCGGCAAGCTGGATGCAGACGGCGTCAACGTCCTGAACGCTACGCAGAATCCGCGAAACACCTCCGCCGTCGCGCCTTTGCGCAAACCGGATCGGGTGAGCGTTGAAGGTGACGATGTGGTATGGCAGTGGAAACTGACATTGCCTGCGGGCGCAGCGATCGAGCTAGGTTATGTGGCCGGAGATGGAAGTCACGACCAGACCGCTGCCACACGAAAGAACGTCACCGGCTGGGCGGGCAATTTCGCGGCGGAGATGGACGCTTTCGAAGGCGTCTGGAAGCAGCGCTGGGCCGACGCGTTTACGCCGGGAAACGCTCATTTCTCCGGGAACCTGCCGGTTTTGAATTCGGACGATGCTTCGCTGCGGCGAAATTACTACATGGGCGCGCTGACGATGCTTGATCTGGAGCGCACGCAGTTCCCCATCCAGCGCGCCTTCATCACCAGCGGCGAACGATCAGAAGGGATTCAGTATTTCTGGGATGCTTCGATGGCGGCGAGCGCCTGGCGCTGCTAGAGCCGAAAGACATGAAGGCAATTCTCCGCCGCTGGTTGGCGCAGAATCCGCGTGGCAGCGTTCATATCAATTTGCGGGACGCGAGTGGATTTGATGCAAAACATTACGATGCCATCACCGGCTATGCCGCCAATGCCTGCACGACATTCGCCACCGTCGACACCTACCTGCGCGTAACCGGCGATCGCGCGTTCCTCGATGAGAAGCTCGAGAATGGAAAAACAGTTTTCGAAAGTATGAATGCACTGGCCACCGACTGGGAGACACTGCCGAAGGGACCAGACGGTTTAGTAAACTATGGCAACAATGGAAAACTGCTCGAAACCGGCCCGCTCTACGTTGAATGCGTCGCTGCGTTCAACGCGCAAAACGTCTGGATGATGCGTCGAGCGGCCGACTGGGACTCGCTCAAGGGCAATGAGGCCGCCGCCGCCGATCTCCGCAAGAAAGCAGACGCGTTCCTGCCTGCGGTGCTGTCGCTCTATAACAAGGAGACAGGTGCGTGGAACCTGCGAAGAGTGGATGGGGCGACAGTACCGGTGCAGCATTGCGTGGATTTTATTTACGCCGATGATGCGCTTTACAACGATCTGTCGCCGGAGCAGAGGACCAAAACGATCGACTTCGCCAAGCGCGAATTGTTTACCAAAGACTGGATGCGGGCGATGAGCCTGAAGGATCCCAATTATCCGAAGGCCACCCGTCCCGATCACGCCTACACCGGCTCTTATGATGGCTGGATTCCACTGACCGCTGCAGCCATGTGGCGACTTGGCGGCACTCAGGACGCCTACGCTTTCTACTGTCGCACCGCCGAGGTCACCAAAGAGGGCCCATTTGCCCAGGCCCACGAGTTCATTGGACCCAACCCGACGTCGAACGATGCCCCCGTGCGCATCGCACTGCGGGGGAGCAATATGAAAGAGTGCATCAGCGGCGCGGCGTTTGCGGACGTGGTGATCAACCCATTCTTCGGCCTCGATCCTTCGCCCGATGGCAAGACGATTCTCGTCGACCCCCAAACGCCGCGTCCGTTCAAAGGCACCCTCTCGGCCGTTCGCTTTAACGGCGGGCTATTGACGATCGGCGCATCGGAACAGGGGCTCGCGCTGGAGCATTGATGTGTTGGCTACGAGGATTGAGGTGGGGGGCGGAACGGAGAACGCGATGTTTTGCAGGTCCCACGGCAGTCGACGAACCCCCACCCCAACCCTCGCCGGTTCGACTGAGCTCACCGAAGTCCGGAGTACCAGGGGAGGGGGAAAAGGCCAAATCGCTGCGGTCTTCCGGGTGATCGTAAAAAGGCGCACGCCGGTAGCTCCAGCGATGCTGATCGCCATGCTGCTTGCGACATCTCTCAACGCGCAGGGTGCGCCGACTCCTTCGACCGGCCCGTCGAAGGATTCCGCCGCCGCGTCGCTTCCATCCTGGGCGATCGGCCCTTTCAATCGACAGGCGACTCCCGAGCCCGTCATCAAGCCAAACCCTGACGCGACGTTCGTGAACCCCATCAACCAGGAGACCGTCCATTGGGAAAAGGCGTGGGTCTACAATCCCGCCGCGGCGGTTCATGACGGCAAGATTGTGGTGCTGTACCGCGCGCAGCAAGGCCCGGGTAATACCGTCTCCCGCATCGGCTATGCCCAGAGTGATGACGGCTTACACTTCACGTGCGACCCCACGCCCGTTTACTACCCAACGAACGATGATCAGAAGGACTTCGAGTGGGCCGGAGCCGAAGGCAGAGGCGGGTGCGAAGATCCGCGCCTGGCAACAGCACCCGATGGTTCCTATCGCCTCACCTACTCCGAGTACAGCAAGGGGTTCAGAATCGGCATCGCGTCCTCCACGGATCTCAAGCACTGGAAGAAACTTGGCGGCGCGTTCGCCGGCACCAAGTGGGAGAGCGCCCACGTCAAATCCGCGGCCGTCGTCCATGAGATCAAAGATGGCCATCTCGTTGCCGCGAAAATCAACGGAACCTTCTGGATGTACTTCGGCGAAAACGCGGTGCATCTGGCGACGTCCGATGATCTGACGCACTGGAAACCGCTTGAAACCCCCGATGGCAAGATGCTGACCATCATGGCTCCGCGCAGCGGGTTCTTCGACAGCAAGCTCACGGAGGTCGGTTGCCAGTCGGTGCTGACCAAAGATGGAATCGTCGTTTTCTACAATGGAACGAACGCCGGCCCTAACGGGGGCGATCCTTCAATCGCCAAAAACCGGTACTGCGGCGGCCAAGCGCTGTTCGATTCGAAGGATCCGAAACATCTCATCACCCGTCTGGACAAACCGTTCATCCAGCCAGAGTACCCATGGGAGAAAACAGGCCTGTTTAGAGCGGGAACCACGTTCATCGAAGGCTTGGCGCTCTACCACAGCCAGTGGTTCCTCTACTTCGGCTGCGCCGACAGTGTTGTGGGTGTCGCGACTGCTCCGTTGGCTCGTTCGCCGGAACCTTCTACTTCTCCGGCCGCAGGCGCCGATAGCGTCACCCATTAAAGACCGTGTCGACTGAGGGACGTGGCCATTTTCGTGGGGCGACGAGGCAGCATGAGACGAATTGGGTCCAGCCGCGGGACGACGTTGAGGACGGGGGTGTTCGCCGTGACGCTTCTGATCTTTTGCGTCAATCGAGCCCTCTCGGACCCGACGGCCTATTTTGTGGATGGATGGCACGGCGGGGTGTGGGGGCACTATCCGCCGTGGGTGACGCAGTTCCTCGTCGATCAGATGAAACGTTATCCCCAGTGGAAGATCAACCTGGAGATCGAACCGGAGACATGGGATTGGGTGGAGGCTAATACGCCGGACGCCTATAAGGCATTTGTCGCGCTGGCGGCGGATCAATCCGTCGCAGGGCGCGTCGAGTTCATCAATCCGGACTTCGCGCAGAGCTACCTGTGGAATGTGACAGGCGAAAGCGTCGTGCGGCAGTTCGATTATGGTATGCGCAAAATACGACAGCACTTTCCGAATGCCGATTTCTCGGTCTACTCCTCGGAAGAACCCTGCTTCACCAGCGCGCTGCCGGGGATTCTGAAATCGTTCGGCTTCAAATATGCGGCCTTGAAAAATCCAAACACCTGCTGGGGCGGGTATACGCGCGCATTTGGCGGGGAATTGGTCAACTGGGTCGGCCCTGATGGAACCAGGATCACTGCGGTTCCGCGCTACGCGACGGAGCAATTAAGCCCCACGACTACATGGAAAACCATCGCATCGGACAATGCCCCCAATTACATCAAGGCCGCGTTCGATGCCGGCATCGCCCATCCTGTTGGCATGTGCCTGCAGGATGCGGGGTGGGTGCATGGTCCGCGCCTGGGCAAGGACGCCTATCAGCCGACGGAATACGTCACATGGCGCGACTACTTTGAAAATCGAGCCATCCAGAACCCGACGCAGGACTGGCAATTCAGCCAGGAAGACGTGCAAGTCAGTCTTGTCTGGGGTTCGCAGGTGCTTCAGCGGATCGCGCAGGAGGTGCGTTCGTCTGAAAACAAGATCATCATGGCTGAAAAGCTGGCGGCGATGGCCGGGAACTACACCGCCGCTGCGTGGCCAAAATCGTCATTCGACGCGGCATGGAGAACTTTACTGCTCTCGGAACACCATGACTGCTGGATCGTTCCTTACAACGTCAACCGAGCCGGCGACAGCGCCGCGCCCACCGCACTGGGGTTGCGAAACAAGGGGGGAACCAGTTGGGCCGAAAAAATCGCCCGCTGGACGGAGAACACGAGACAGGTCAGCGACGCCGTCGCGAAACAATCGATGGCGGCGCTCTCTGGGGGCGCTCCATCCGGCGCGGGATCTGGCCGCACGAGCGTTCGCGTGTTCAACACCGTTGGAGTCGAACGGAAGGAGCCGGCAATCGCCGCGCTGCCGGATGGATGGACACCGCAGCAGGTTCGCGTTTTAGATGACAATGACAGGGAGGTGCCCTCGCAGGTTGTCGCCCGAGCTGACGCTGGTGGCGCCGATGTCGTCTTCGCCGCGGACGTGCCGTCGATGGGCTATGGCACTTATTATCTGGACAAAACGCGCGCATCGCCTTCCAGTGGGGCGTCGGTCTCCATCGAGGCGGACGGGACATACAAGATCGAAACCGATCTGTATACGCTCGAGCTTGATCCATTGCAGGGTGGAGCAATTCGAAGCCTCAGGGCCAAGGGGCTGTACAACAAGGAGTTTGTAGACGGCGCCAACGCACGGCGTTTCGGGGAAATCAGGGGCTACTTTTTTGAGCAGCAAAAATATCTTTCCAGTGCCGATCACCCGGCGAAGCTCACCATCCTGGAGAACGGCCCGGTGGAGGCGCGAGTGCAGACGCAGGGCTTTATTGGCATTCATCCGTTCACGCAGGTGATCACCGTTGCGCAGGGAGATTCCAAAATAGATTTCCATTTGCGCATCGATTGGCAGGGCAGCCCCGGCATCGGCGCTGATTATGCTCAAACCGTTGCCTGGAAAAAGGAGGATAACCAAAAAGCCTTCTATGACGATCGCGGCAAGCTTCAGGTATTGTTCCCCCTGAAGCTTGAGGCGCAGAAAATCTATAAGAACGCGCCGTTCGATGTGACCGAGAGCAAGTTAACCGATACCTTTTTCACCCGATGGGACGGCATTAAAAATAACATCATCCTCAACTGGGTGGACGCAACGGACGGCGTTCACGCAAATGGCATGGCACTGTTCACAGACCATACCACGAGCTATGAACATGGCGCTGACTACCCGCTCGGGCTTACATTGCAGTATTCGGGCGTCGGCTTATGGGGCAGACAATACGACATCACGGGCCCAGCCGACGTTCATTACGCGGTGGTGCCGCACGCCGGAACGTGGGACCAGGCCGGGATCTGGACCAGGAGCGACTGCTGGAACGAGCCTTTGTCGACAACCATCGGTGCGGCGAATTCTCTTCTGAGTCACGGGCGAAAATCGCTGATAAGCGTGGTGGGCGGTGGCTACGAGATCTGTGCGATGATGCGGGACGGAAACGATTTGCTGGTCAGGATATTCAATGCCGCAGGCGGCTCGATGCCGCATCAGATTGTGCTCGACGGCCGCGCCGACAGTGTGGAGGCTGTCGAGTTGAATGGCGACAAGATTGGCGAAGTGCCAACGCATGAGCAGGGGGGGCAGCTCATTGCAACGCTTGCGCTTCCAAAAATGAAGGTGCAGACGCTCCGGTTCGTGAACTGCTCGAGCTTGCCGCATTGATGGAGGGGTGATGCGTAAGCCTGGCGACGCTCACTCGCTCGTCGGCCGGCACCGGCTTCATGCACGAGTCCTTTCAGAAAAGCGATGCCAGCAAATTCAGCAGAAAATTGGTTCGCGTCGCTAAACCAATTTTTATGGCGAACTGATCTTTAAGCTTCTGAAGGAGCGACCGCAGATCCGTTCCAAACCGATCCCGGCCGTGCTGGGGATTAGCGACGGAAACAGCTGAGCTACCTTCGCCCGATAACAGCGCGGATGTGACAAAGGTGCATGAAGTGGTGACAAAAGTTTCGTTGTGGTCGATCCGGCCGATGGTATAATTGGTTGTTGCGCGTGCCGCAGCGCGTGAACGGGACCATTGCCGGTTTCAAATCCTTCGCGCTGGCGATCCAGCTCCTGGCCGTGACCAGATAGGGTTGTAAACATGTCACATCGTTCTTTCCCCACGCCTAGTCGATGCCGTAAGGGCCGGCGCAGAGGGTTTACGCTTGTCGAACTCCTTGTTGTCATCGGTATCATCGCCGTTCTGATCGCGATCTTGCTGCCGGCGCTGGCGGCGCGCGGCGTTCAGCGCAGCAGCTCAAATGCGCAAGTCAGTTGCGCTCGCTTGGACAGGCGATGTATCTTTTCGCCAATGAGCACCGTGGGTATTGTCAGCTGCAGGGCTGTAATCTGGTCTCGACAACACCGTCCGCAGTTGGAGATGCCACCAGGCAGCGCTACACATATTACATTAATAACGGCGCCGGACTGCAGACAACCGCGCTTCCTCATGCGTTGTCGCCGTATTTGGGGGTGCGGCCGTTACAGGACACTACCTACACCGGCGTCGAGAATGCGATGGCAGTGCCCCCTATACTAGACCTCTTTCTGTGCCCGTCGGACGTTGCAACCGCACAAGCGGCGGCTGACAACGCCGCGACAAATAATGTCAACCTTGGAAATGCGCCTCGGTGGTTTGCCGAGACAAGCTACTGGCTTACCGGTTACTCAAGCTATGTTTACAACGAAGAAGTCCTTGGATTCCAAAATCACATTGGATCGCCTCCGCATACCCGGCTTCGCGGCCTCTTTTCGGCGGTTCCCCACCCGAGCAGTACGATGCTGATGTGTGACGGCAGCTTCTGCTACGAGGCATTTCTGCACAAATCCAATGGGTATGCCGTTGCGGTATCGAAAGCGCCCGCGAGCCTCGCCGATTTCTTCAACCTTGGCGCCGCCCAGCAAGAGGTGTTCGATGACATACGTCACAAGGGGCGAATGAACATTCTGTATGTGGACGGGCACGTTGATACTGAGCAGATTCTTGCGAGCGGTGCATCCAACTACCCGCTCGTAGACGCGACTGCCGGTTCAATGTATTTCCAGAATTCGAACACCGAGCGGCCCAGTGGCTATTCGGGCGGCACCGTTGCAACCCCCTGGAGCACCTATTCCAGCAACGCCATTACTGGGGGAACCAGTTCTGGAGGTGGATTAACCGGCGTGGGCCTGGATGTGGATTTTCCGGATTAGATTCCTGCGGCAAAGCCGCTCCGGCAGAACACGCCAATGCCTCGAAGCTCCGACACCTCTTCTTCCCTTCTCCGCATGGCGCTGTTCCTTGCGCTCGGTCTGGCCGCCCGCGCTCGGGCGGAAGCTCCGCCGCGCCAAGTGAACTGGCTGGACGCGAACAGCGAATCCCCTTCGCTTGTCGGAAGCACGTGGGGAGCGCCTGGCCGCGCGGGGCGGTGTCGCGAGGCACGTCGTTTTCCTTGCGGAGTGCGGATGGGAAGGCGGTGCCGATGCAGAGTTGGCCTACCGCCTTTTGGCCGGATGGATCGTTGAAATGGACGGCCCACGCAATCGTCGCGACCGCCGGCCTGGCCGGGCCGTTTTGGCTCGAGCCGGGCGACTCGCCCTCGCCCGCAGCGCCGCTGTCGGTCAGCGAGGACGCGGATGTCATCACCGTGAATACCGGCGTCATGCAGTGCCGAATTCGCAGGAGCGGCAACATTCTGCTCGACTCGATCTCTCGCGATGGCAAGACATTGGCAACCGATGGCCAACTGGTTTGCCTGCTCCGCAATTCGCCCGATCCTGACAGCGACGGCACGATCCAACAACAGTCCTTTCGCGGAGAGATATCGACCGCCACGATCGAGCAAGAGGGCCCGGTTCGCGCGGTGATCAAGGTGCAGGGGAAGCACGCCGATTCGAGCGGCAGGACGTGGCTTCCATTTGTGGTGCGATTCTATTTTTATGCCGGCGCAGATTCGGTGCGGATCCTTCACACGATCATCTTCGACGGCGATGCGTCACACGATTTCATCAGCGGCCTTGGCATTCGCTTCTCGGTCCCCCTCAAAGACCCGCTTTACGACCGGCATGTGCGGTTCGGCGGGGAGGGCGACGGCGTCTGGGCCGAAGCGGTGAGGGGATTGACCGGCTTGCAGCGCGATCCGGGATCGGAAGTGCGCAAGCGGCAAATTGCGGGCCTAAAGACTCCGCCATTGGAAACATGGAATCCCGCGGTCGTCAAGGACCTGGACTACGTTCCGGCATTTGGCGATTTCGCGCTGTCGCAGCTTTCCTCCGATTCGTTTGAGATTCGCAAGCGCACCAAAGCAGGCTTTGCCTGGATCAATAGCGCCACCGGACGTCGTGCTTCGGGTCTGGGTTATGTGGGTGGACCGAGCGGCGGCATGGCTTTTGGCATCCGCAACTTCTGGCAGAGTTATCCGAGCCAACTAAATATCCGCGGCGCGGCAAGCGACAGCGCGGAAGTGACGGCGTGGCTCTGGGCGCCCGACGCGCGCCCGATGGATCTGCGCGGCTGGCATGATGACATGGGGATGGACACCTTCGCCAAGCAACTCGAAGGAGCCCAGCTGACCTACGAGGATTACGAGCCAGGTTTTGCCACCGCCACGGGTATTGCGCGCACCAGTGAGCTGATGCTCTGGGCGTTGCCGGCGACTCCGTCGAATGCCGGGGTCGCGAGCCTGTCGCGGAGACTGTGCACCCCGCCTCAACTGATGTGCCGCCCGCAGGATTTTAAGGATGCCGCTGTGTTTGGCGGGGCGATTTGGAACTTGCCCGATCGTGGGAATCCGGTCGCGGCGCGGATTGAAGACCAACAAAATTTTTTGTTGGATTACTACGAGAAACAGGTCGACCAGCGTCACTGGTACGGCTTTTGGTACTTCGGCAATGTCATGCACCGGTACGACTTTGATCGGCACGGCTGGCGCTATGATGTTGGCGGATATGCCTGGGACAACTCCGAACAATCGACGGATATCTGGCTTTGGTACAGTTTTCTACGCACGGGCCGGGCGGATCTGTTTCGCTTTGCCGAAGCGATGTGCCGCCACACGGGCGAAGTGGATGTCTATCACCTGGGTCGTTTTGCGGGGCTGGGTTCGCGGCACAACGTGGTGCCCTGGGGCGACAGCTCCAAGCAGTTGCGGGTGAGCACCGCGGAAAATAGGCGATTCTTCTACTACCTGACAGCCGATGAGCGCACCGGAGATCTCATGCGCGACGAGCTTGGGGCGGACAAGACGGCCGGGCAGGTTCCGGTGGAGAGGAAGGAATCAAAGGAGCTGGCCGACACCACTGGGAAGCCTTATCCGATGAACTTTATGATCGGCATCGAATGGACGTCGATCGCGTCCGCCTGGCTGACCGAATGGGAGCGGACCGGCGACATCGCATGCCGCGACAAGCTGCTGACTGGAATGAGGACCATTGCGGCCCTGCCGCACGGATGGTTGTCCGGCGGGGGAGGGTACGACCTCGCCACGGGCCGATTCTTCAAACGGGATGACCATTTTTACATCTCCCCTTTATGCACTTCATTCGGAGCGTTCGAGGTCAATGCCGAACTGCTTCAACTGCTGGACGTACCCGAATACGAAAAGACCTGGATCGAGTACTGTCAGTATTACAATGCTTCGCCTCAAGAGCAGCAGAAGGCGTTCGGAAGGGATTTTGGCTCACCCTACCTTACGCAGGCTCATGCTCGTCTGACGGCGTATGCCGCCTGGAAGTTGAAGGATGCGGCGCTGGCAAAGCGGGCGTGGAGCGAGTTTTTTTCCGGCGGTGGCGGAGGGATCAAGGTTCTGGAGCCCCCGTTGGCAGTGCGCCATCTGACTGGCGACACCGTGCTGAATCCGGTCGACGAATTTGAGGTATCGACCAACGCCGCGGCAGGATTCGGGTTATCCGCGATTGATTGCCTGGGCCTCATTCCCGATCAATTACCTGTGACGGTCCCGAAGTAGTGTGTATGATGCATCGCACTATCGAAGATCTTCCAGTTGCTTTCGGAACCACCGGCTTGGGCGGATACGCCTGGGTGGTCGCGCAGACCATTGCCGAGAGACCAGACCTGGCGAGGCTGGTGTCCGTCTGCGACCCCGACGCCGGCCGCCGCGCTGAGTGCGCCGAGACGCTTGGGCAGTGGAATGTGTCCGCGCATGAACGCTTCGATGACGTGTTGCGCGAGCAAATTGAAGCGGTCTGGCTGCCGCTCCCGATCGATCTGCACAGCCGCTTCGTGGCCCAGGCGCTGGAGGCGGGCAAAGCGGTGCTCTGTGAAAAACCGGCGGCGGCGACCACGCAGGAAGTCGACGCGATGATCGCCGCGCGGGACGCGACGGGCTTGCCGGTGATCATTGGCTACCAGCACCTGGCCGATCCCGCGATCCTGACGGTGAAGCGTCGGCTGCTCGACGGCCAGCTCGGGAAGATTCAGTGGGCGCGGGTCGTGGGATGCTGGCCGCGCCCGCGGTCGTACTATTCGCGAAATGGGTGGGCCGGCCGATTGGGCGTCGATCAGCGCTGGGTGCTCGACAGCCCGTTGTCCAATGCCATGTCGCATTACCTGCAACTGGCGATGTTCCTGCTGGGGCCCGAGGAATGCAGCACCGCCCAGGCCGCCGACATCCAAGCCGAGCTGTATCGCGCCAATCCCATCGAAAATTTCGATACCTGCAGCGTTCGCATTCGCACTGAGCAGGGAACGGATCTGCTGCTGCTGCTGACGCACGCCAGTTCCGAGGTGGTCAATCCAACCATTGAAATTGTCGGCACCAAAGGGAGCGCGAGCATTTATCCGGAGCAGCGAATCGACTGGCGCAGTCAAGTCGGAAATGAAACGATTCCGCTGAGCGCTAATCCGCGCGACCGGCTTTTGGAAGGGTTCTGCCGGTTGATCCGCGGTCGGCCGCTCGACTGCGTGCTGGCGACGCTGGAAATTGCCCGGGCGCCGATCGTGGTGGTCAACTGTGTTGCCGAAGCCGCTGTCCCGCGGGATATCACGCCGCAGGTTCGACTCGACGATGATCCGAGGCGCGGCGATTCGCTGAACACGATTGCGGATATCGCCTCGATCTTCCAGCGATGCGGCGCCGATGGCAGGATGATTCACGAGTCAGGCCTTGTGCCGTGGTCGGTGCCGGCACAATCGCGGTCGGTGCGCGGCTATCGGCATTTCACGATGCCCGCGCGCGGCGTGGCGGGCTCCAGCCCAATCGCTGCTGTAGGCTCTGTCTGATAGACTTGCCCGCGCGGCCGGCGCCGCGAGACGCAATCCCGGCCCGCGCGGAGCTTTGAGTCAGCGCCTTGGGTTCATCAAAGGCCAGGGATATCGGCGGTCGAGCAGTTTTTCAGGCGAAACCTTGCCACAACTGACCCCCATCTCAGACCCCGACGAGCCTGAAGCCTCGCCGGCAAACGCATCGTTGGGCGGTGTGCCAACTGACAGTGCGATCGCTCCTGATGATCTGATCGACGCGTCGCCGACGATCCCGTATGCGCGGTTCGGCAAGCGCTGGTCCGTCGGCACCCTGACGTACAGCGCCGCGGGCCTGGCGGTCTTGTTCTGCTGGCTGCTGGGCGGCGACTTCGCGTGGAACGTCAAGGAGCGGACGATCTTCCCGCTTGCTCAGATCACGCTGCGGCGGTTTGCCGCGCCGGACTGGCTGGTGGGGCTTCTCGTCGGATCGATCCCCGCGGCGATCGGCCTCCTGCTCGGGCCCGGCATCGGCGTCAAGTCCGACCGGCATCGCGGCCCCTGGGGACGGCGCATTCCGTTTATCCTCGTTCCGACGCCATTCATCGTGCTGGCGATGCTGGGACTTGCGGCCACCCCGAATCTGGGCCACTGGGCGCATGTGCAACTGGGATCAAATGCTCCCACCGAAGCGACCTGCCGAATCGCCATTTTTTCGTTTTTCTGGACCATCCTGGAAATCGCGACCATTATCACCAACGCCCTGTTCGGCGGCTTGATCAACGATGTGGTCCCCGCGGAAGTCGTCGGGCGATTTTTCGGACTGTTCCGACTGGTCGGCCTGGCCGTCGCGATCATCTTCAACTATTGGCTGATGGGCAAAGCCGACAGCCATGCTTCACTGTTCTTTGCCGGCCTGGGATTGCTCTACGGCGGGGGCATCACGCTGATGTGCCTGGGCGTGAAGGAGGGCCAGTATCCGCCGCCGCCCCCCACGCCCTCCGCTGACGATGCCCGGGGACTGCTGGCATGGCTGCTGATGTACTTCAAGGATTGCTTCAGCAAACCGTACTACCTCTGGTTCTTCGCCACGATCACGTTCGGGCTGGTGATGTTCGTGCCGGTCAACAGCTTCATGGTTCTGCATGCCCGCAGCGTCGGGATGAGCGACGGGCTGTTTGGAAAGTGCCTGGCGCTGGGGTACGTCTGTTCGCTGGTGCTCTCATATCCCCTGGGGATTCTCGCCGACCGCTTTCATCCGTTGCGGCTTGGGGTGCTGTTCAGCGTTTTGTACGCCGGCGTCGCAGCATTCGCTTTCTTCTTCGGCGCGACCGTTCCGACTTTTTTCATCGCGCTGGCCGCCCATACCGTGATCTCCGGATCCTACATCACCGGGACGGCTTCGCTGGCGCAGCGCCTCCTGCCGCCTCTGCGTTTCGCGGAGCTTTTTTCCGCCGCGGGTGTCTGCAGCGCCGTTGCTCTGATGATTGTGCCGCCAGCGTTGGGGGGTTTCGTTCAATGGCGGGGACACGACTACAGTTACGTATTCCTGCTCGGCAGCATCCTGGCCGTGATCGGCGCGGTGACGCATATCGTGCTGCTGCGTAAGTTTTTGGTTCTTGGGGGAGATGCTGCGTATGTCGCGCCGTAGGTAGCGACGGCTGCACTGGGTAAGAAATTCCCCGCGGAAGCTCTATTGCGCCGGCGGCTGCAGTGCGTCGCCTTCCAGGAAGTATTGCCAGATGGCTTCAAACTGCTTGCGGGCGTCGCCACCGAAGATATCGGTGATGCCGGTTTTGCCGTCGTCGTCCTCGAAGCGCGGCATCTTGGTTTCCGGATCGATGCGGATGGGGTTCCTCACCCAGCGGACATAATAATCCTTCCGCAGCCGTGCGGTCACGTGATTGAAATTCGGTGCCGGCGCCTCGAACGGCGCGAGGGGCGGTTGCGAACCCGCGGCGTGGCACTGAACGCAGCCGAGGCTTTGATTGGGAGTCTTGCCGGTGAGTTTCTGACCGATCGCGGCCAGCGCGAGATCGGGCTGCGGCTCGGCTGCAAGCTCCGGCGCGCAACCATGCTCCGATGCCACACCCACCGCGAGCAATTGGGCGCGGGACGTGAACGACGGCATGCGCGCCCGCAAATACGGGCGCGGTTTATACGCAACTTTGCCGGCGATGAACTCAGCCATCCACTGCGGCCTCAACTTCTCTCCAGCCCAGGTCAGCATCGGGGCGCGCTGGTCGGGGGACAACGATTCACCGGTGCCCGCGTCGGCCGGATACTTGCTGTTCAGCGCATCCAACTCGCCCTCCAGGCTGGACGCGAGCAGGGACGGCTCCCCATCGCGGGCGTGGCAGGCCGTGCAGCGCATCGACTGGATCTGTCGTTCGGCAAACTCGGCTGGCGCGTCCTGATTGAGCGATCCGGCTTTGCACGCACCCGCCGCCGCGAGGTCGCCGCGCTGCTGGTCGGCAAGCGCGAAATCCGGGGCCGATCCGCGTGCCGCATCATCGCTTGCCAGGCATCCGCGCGACCAGCCGTCTTCTTTGATCGCTGACAGCGCAACCGCAGGCGGCACCGCGGACTTCTCCCCCTCGAGACGATGGCACGCAAGACACCCTGCTGACCGCACCACTTCCCGTCCGCGCATCTTGTCGCCTGCAACCGATTCCGGAAGCTTCGGGCGGGCGCTGGCCGCGTCGAACGATTCGAGAAACGCCGCAATTGCCGATGCCTCGGTATCGGAGAGCCGGAAGTTCGGCATCGGATTCCAGGCGTAATTCGCCTGTGGATTGAGCAGATACTCACGCAACGCGCCGGGTGCAAACTTCGCCCTGACATGCTGCAACGAAACGCGTTGATCAGCGGAAGCATCGCCCGCCGGCGGCGCATCGGGCAACGTGTGGCATGCCACGCAGTTCAGATGCGCGTACAGTTGGCCGCCCAATTTTGCCGCGGACGGATCGGTCGCTTTCGCAGAATTTTCCGAAGCTCCCAGGGATGCGAGAAATGCAGCGGCGTCGCTTGGCGCGGATCGACTGCGACGCCCGACGCTGTTGCAAACAGCCGGGGCATGTGAGCGCCCGGACGCAGAGCGCGTGGATTGCTGATCCAGGCCGCCATCCATCGTGGCGAGAGTCGCTTGCCGATGTCGTCGAACGACGGCGCATCCATCGCCAGTTCGGGCATGGCGGTCATGCCGGCCGTGGCAGCGTCGGCGCTGGGCGGAGCGTGGCATTTCGTGCAACGAAAGTTCGCCAGCAGCAGCCGTCCGTCCCGCACGCGCATTGATTCAGCAAGGCCCGCAACGTCAGGATCATGCGTCAGCACCATCGGCGGCACGGTTTCGGCGGGAAATGTGTTTGACGACCAGAAGAGACGCAAAGATGCGTCACCATCCGCGGGGGCCTCGTAGATCGCAACGACATGATTCTTCCCCTTGCCCAGGCGGATTCGCTCTCCGGCCTTGCTCGCAAGATCGCCCTCCAGGTGCAGTGCGGGCTTGCCGCCGACGGTGACGGTCAGCTTCCCCTTCCCTTCCGCGGAGAAAATGAGGAACGCGCGGAGGCGGAGATTGATGTCTCCCTCAAACGTGGCCCGGAACCGCCCGGGCAGTGTGAACGGGCTCGGCGCCATGCCATGAGGGACGTACAGCGCGATGAGTCGCGCAACGCGCGAATCCGTGAATGACGGCTTCTGCGCATCTGCGCAAGCTGACAAACGTGACAACCACGCCAGGCGCTGCCGTTTGCGCCGCTGCATTCGCGGCCGGCGGTTCAACTGCGCGTGCAGTCACCGGTCGGAAAAACGATGCGACCGTGCAGAGGGCAACCGCGAGAGCGCCAACGATTGCGATCGTTGCCAGAGATCGTGGTGCGGGGTTCCAAGCTGCTGTTCCAAGGCAGCCTAGAAACCTGCACCGCAAAATATGCAGAATCGCATTCGCGCGGCGCATCGGAAGACGGAGCGAGCGGTACGGAGTTCGGAGACCGTCTCGAAATCGAATCCGTGATTTCCATGAACCTAAGGGCATCGATCCTCGTTGCTTAGGAGCCCGTGATTCAGGATTCACGGTTCAGCGAAAATCGAGCTGCTGAATCCTGAACCCTGAACCCTGAACCCTGAACCCTGACACCCTGAACCCTCAACGGAAGACCGCCGGAGCGTTCTGAAACGGCTGCTTAACCCTTTTCCGTCGCGGACAGGACCATCTTCTTCCCATTCACCGCGTTAATCGTGTTGGCGATCTCCACCGTCATTGGCGTTCCGTCGGCCGCTTCAATCTCGCCGCGGATCAGCATCTGCATCACCGGCTGCAGGTTGTCGATGCCCAGGAACAACGTCTTTCCGTCATCGGACAGCGTCGCGGATTTGACCGCCACGGTGTCGTGGCCTTTCTTCGACGGATCGGCCACCGAATATTCGCCGGAGCCGTAGTCCGACGACCAGTGATAGTTCCACTGCTGAATGTCCCACGCCCCCGGATCGGCGGCGGAATCCTTCTGCACCGGATCGGTGAACGTGATCTCAATTCCGTTATCCTTCACGTGCAGCGCAATCGGCATGTGCGCCGGCTTGCCGGTATAGCGCACGCGTTCGAAAGCGGTGTCTTTGCGGGCACTCGTTTGCCAGCCCTTGAGGCCGCAAACGTACAGATCGCCGTCGGTCTTGCTGAAGCGGGCCCGCATGCTGCCGGTCTGAAAGTCCACAGGAAATCGGGAAACACCGCCCTGGATCTCGCCATCCTTTTCCTCTTTCATTACGGTGAAAAGGTGACACTGTCCGTAGGACAGATAGAGCAGTTGATCCTTGAACGGGCCGAACCGGTCGCTGGTGCAGAAGACGGGGTCGCCGTTGGAGTTGTCCCAGCTGGGATAGATCATCCAGCAGAGCGGGTTGTCGGTGGTCGTTGGCGTCGGCGTGCGGTGGGCCAACTCGGGAACGCCATAGAAGCCGCCCGGCTTCACCCAGTTGATGCGATCGACCGGGATCCAGCTTCCCTGGTTGTCACCGGTCACGATCTGCCCGTCGGGGCCGACGCACATGCCGTTGGGCGCGCGGAACCCCGAAGCGATCACATCGAGCCGGCTCCCATCCTTCGACACGCGCATCACCGTCCCCTGGTCGGCAGTAACCGGTGTTTCAAAACCACGCCCGCCGGCACGCACTCCGCCGGCCTTGGCGAAATAAAAATTGCCCTCCGCGTCCTGCTGGAGATCAAAGGCAAACTCATGGAACGCCGGGGCCACCGTCACATCGTTATTGAAGTTCTCGTAGAAATCCGCTTCGCCATCGCCGTTGAGATCGTGCAGATGCGTGATCTGATCGCGTCCCATGACGTAGATCTCGCCGTCGACGATCTTCAGTCCCAGCGTCTGAAACAGTCCGCCCGCAATTCGTCGCCAGGTCAGGTGATCGAGCTTCGCATCGATTCCCTTCACCACCCATACGTCTCCGTTCCAGGTACACAGCGCCGCCGACTTCCCATCCGGAAACAGATCGAATCCGCCGAAGCGCAGAAACGACTGACCGGGATTCTCTTTCGGCGGCAGAATCTCATCCACAACATAAGCGGACTTGGCGTTCTTCGGATCGGCGTCGCCAAGCGCCCCTTGCGTGGCGAGTTCTTGCGGCCAACGGGCGGGGCCGCCCTTGCACAGCGCCGCGACGTCTGCGATCGCAGTCCCCTTCAGGGCCGTGGCAAACTTTTCCAGACCCGCCGAGGGCCCGCTCCAAATCACCAGCTTCAATGTCTCCTTCGCACCATGCGGCGGAAGCGTCAGCCGAATGCTCGGCCCCCTGTCGTCCACCACTTCCCACGTCGCCCCCGCTCGCGCGCCCGTCAGACCCGCTGCCGTGGCGTTGCCGTTATTCTCGATGACGGC
This sequence comes from uncultured Phycisphaerales bacterium, assembly GCA_963758525.1. GTDB lineage: Bacteria > Planctomycetota > Phycisphaerae > Tepidisphaerales > Tepidisphaeraceae > JBBSDP01. The sequence goes on along the minus strand of CAVWVQ010000004.1, from coordinate 39,882 downwards.
GATCGTCTTGCCGGCAGGTCCCTTCTGATCTGATCCGATTCCCCCCGACACCGGCCCGACGCCTCCCTTGCCCGCGTCCAGTTCACTGACGATCAGCGTCTGTGCGCTTTTCGAGGGGCCCGCCTGAATCGTGCGCGTGATGGCGAGCTCGTCGCCGGCGCCCTCTGTGCCGGGCAGTTCGAGGACGTCCATATCGCCGACGGTGTAGGAAAAGACGACCTGGCCGCCGTCGCGGTAAAGCCCGCGATAGTGCATGTAATTGCGTGGCATTCCACCAAACGGCTCCGGGCGCGGATCGTGGAACGACCCCTCATGAGCCCAGCCGGGCGAGTTATGCGAGCCGAAGATTTGCTCTCCGGCCAGCGACGGATTGACCCCGTGCGTTCCGCTATAGGCCACCCCATCGAGTTTTAGAAACCCGCCCTTCCACGCTGCCGCCACGCGCATCAACTGTGTGTCGAAGAGAATGTTGACCGCCTCATCGCCTGTCAGCTTCACCGCGACGCCCTTATATGTGATGTTTTTATCGGGAAATGAGCTGACGATGGTGGCCGAAAGGAAGGGACCGTAGTCCATTTTGTTGTACCAGGCGTCGGGATTCATCACGTCGCGCTTGGGCTTCTTCTTCGCCGGAGCATGGTCCCCCGCGGCCTTGGCCGCACGCGGTTCGGGCGCGCCCTCCTCCCCTCGCGTCGCCCCGGCAAAGGCCGCCGCCATCGCCCCCATCAATACTGCCCAATGCGCCGCACGAAATCCCGAAGAATGCATCCGCCGTCGCGTCATTTTGCCTGCTCCTGCCGGACTGTTGATGATACCCGCCGACGTAATATACCGGCACGGGGCTTTTGGTGATGCTGCAACTACTGAATATTTCTCACCCGCAGCCGCAGCACCAGGGGCACGAAGACCGAGGATGGCGCGCCATATGCTCCTCCCATTGCGGAGCTCCGTGCGGACGGGGATCGAAGCCCCGCGCATTGCGACAAAAGTATACTAAAAATGCATGAAGTCCCCCGTTGTCAGGGTCGAACATGGTGCTAGAATTAGGGGCGTTCCCGGTTATGAGGAGAGTCGTGCCGGAACTTTCAGGAGCTATCATTTCTACGGAGCCCCGCCGGCCAAGACGAGGTTGCGGTAGCGAACGAGAAATCGTCCGCAAGGAGATGAGCGACGCGGACTGCCTGGCGATGTTCGAGTGTTCTCGCGGCGTCGGTGCCACGAACCGAAAAAGGGGTGCAACTTTTTCTCGCGATGTCCATATGCGCAAACACGCCGCTTCTCAGAGGGTTCTGCATGGTTTTACGCTGGTCGAACTGCTGGTGGTGATCGGCATCATCGCGGTGCTGGTTTCAATCCTGCTGCCGGCTTTGGGCAAGGCGAGAAAGCAGGCGCAGTTGACCAATTGCATGTCGAACCTGCGCCAGATCGGGATGGCAATGATCAGCTACACGATCGACAACCATCAATGCCTGCCGGAATACTCGGGTTCGGGCGGGGGGACGCCTAATGTGGAAAATTTTCTGGACGTCTGGCAGGGCGGGCCGAGCCCCAGTAATTACAACGCCGCCACCCATACCTTCAGTGATCGCGGCGCGAATGTCGGACAACTGGTGAATTACCTGGGCCTCCCTCCGTTTGGATTCACACTGAATCCAGCCACCAACTTCCCTCCTTCAAATGGACAGATTGATGACCAGATGAATCCCGACTTCGCAAGGGTGAGATTCTGCCCGGCGATTCTAAGCGAGGGTACGGTCCTGAACGCGAATATCGCCTACGGGGGCTCATACATGATCAATCCTATTATCGCCTATTCGTTCGTGTATGGCGGCTCTTACACGCATGCGTATCGCAGGATCGACCAGATCCCTCCCCAACTCGTTATGGCGTGTGAGTTTTATTACAACAGCGGTATAAAAGACGGCAGTATTTACAGAAGCACTCTCTTCGCAAATACACCAAACAATGCTCCCATCTGGTACTTTCCCCACACGTGGAAGTCGGGTACGCGCCCTTCCTTCAACATGTTGTACCCCGATGGTCATGTAACGACGGTGAACGACGATTACGCCTATGACCCGGCGGTCAATGCGGCGAACTCCAACGGGTATGGCCTTAATCTTGGCTACTCGACCGGTAACCGGCAGTATTTCGACACATTGGACGTTTTGGAGACCGAGGCCGATGGTCGCGATCCCTCCAAGTATATGGCGCTCCCCGGAGTCCCCTTCGGCAACATCGACAAGCTGCCAAATAAGTATAAAACCGTGGTTCCGTGGAAATAGCGTTTCCAAACCAAGCCCTGTGGCTGACGCTCTGAGAGGGATGCTTGATCTTGGTCTAGGAACTCAACCGGCATCTGCTCATCGCACGGCGGTGCGATGAGACAAATGCCCGCTTCTTCAGGGGTGACCGGTAGCATATCCCGGCGAATCCCGATTTGTTAACTGACACATGGGCGTCACTCCCCCCAAACAATTGACAACGGCATTGCTGCTGCTGATCGTGACCTGCGCCGTCACGCGCGCGAGGGCAGCGGAGCCGAACGCAGTCGTCATCACCCAGGACGCCGCAAGTGTCACTCTGTCGAACGGCATCGTCTCGGCAATCATCGACAAGACAAACGCCAACCTGCGCTCGCTGCAATACCGTGGCGTCGACATGCTCAGCCGGGGCGGCGCGTACTGGAATTGTTACGGTGAAACACCCGGCCAGGCGAAAACGGAGAAGAAGCCGCTTCCGTTCGAATTTCAAATAACACAGGATCCAGCAAAGAATGGCGGCGCCATCGCAGAAGTCGCGGTGCGGTTCCCGTACCACGGCCAACCGGGAGCGGTGCCGATGAATCTCGAAATCCGCTATGCGCTCCACCACGGTGACTCAGGACTCTTTGGATGGACCATTATTCATCACGATCCGGGAAATCCCGGCTTCAACATTGAGGCCGGCACCTTCTGTCTCAAACTGAATCCGAAGGTTTTCGACTATCTCAGCGTGGACAGCCGCCGACAGCGGGAGATGATCAGCGGCGAGGATTGGGTGAATGGCCAGCAACTCAATCTCTGGGAAGCGCGGCGGATGACCACCGGCATTCACCAGGGAGAGGTCGAACACAAATACGATTATTCCGCGATGTTCTCCCAGACGCCCGCCTGGGGATGGAGCAGCTCCAGTCAGCACGTCGGATTATGGATCGTCAATCCCAGCATCGAGTACATCATCGGCGCCCCGATCAAGGTGGAGCTGACGGGTCATATCGATCTCAAGCCGTCGCCTCCCGCCGATCCCACGCTTCTGTTCGCTTGGCACAGCAACCACTACGGCGGCGAGGACATCAATATCAACGGCTCCGATGATTGGACGAAAATCGTTGGACCGTTCTGCATTTATTGCAACCACAGCGAAACGAACGAAGCGATGTGGAAGGACGCGTTGGGCCGTGCTGCACAGGAGCAGAAAGCGTGGCCGTATGCCTGGGCGGACGCTCCCGGCTATGAGCATGCCGAGCAGCGCGGCAGCGCCAGCGGGCAGCTTGTCGTACGCGATCCTCAGGAGCCTAATGCCAGCGCCGCGGGGGCTTGGGTCGGATTGGCCCAGCCGCCGTATGAGGCGACGCTCGATCGCGGCCGCAAGGCATTGATCGACTGGCAGATCGATGGGAAGCACTATCAGTATTGGACTCGCGCCGATGCCAGCGGACGTTTCAAAGTGCCCAACGCCCGGCCCGGCGTTTATACGCTCTATGCATTTGCCGATGGCGTCCTCGGCGATTTCAGCCGGGCTGATGTGCACATCGAGCAGGGTAAGGATATCGACCTGGGAGAATTGGCCTGGATTCCGGTTCGATGTGGCAGCCAGCTCTGGGACATCGGGATTCCCAATCGCAGTGCCGAGGAATTCCGTCATGGCGATCACTACTGGCAATGGGGGCTGTACAACCTCTACCCGCAGGAATTCCCCAACGACGTCGATTTCACGGTCGGCAAGAGCGACTACCGGCGCGACTGGAATTACGTCCAGCCGCCGCGGCCGGATGGCAAGGGCGGGTGGAAGAACACGACCTGGCGCATCCGGTTTAACCTGGACAAGGCTCTAAAAGGCACTGCGACATTGCGATTGGCGATCTGCGGCGCTCGCGGAGGACCGGTGGATGCCGCCGTCAATGGCAAGTCGATCGGGAGCACCGGAGACCTGCCGAACATGGGCGTGATGCATCGCGACGGGATCCGCAGCATTGAAGTCGAGCGCGATTTGAAGTTCGATGCGTCGCTGCTGAAGGCGGGGGAGAATGTCGTCGAACTCACAAAGCAGGTCCGCACCTGGACAGATGGCGTTCTTTACGACTACGTCCGGCTCGAAGTGAATCCGCAATGATCATGGCCTGGGATCCCGCACAGAAAGCCGGTGTATGTGACAAAAGTATAGTACAATTTTGAGACAAACGCTTTCGCATCCGGGTGATATGAACTCAGGCCGGCGGGAGCGACCTGTGCTGGCTCGGCGGGCAATCCCCTCGCAAGAAAGTCCGGGCGGAGTGATCGGATTCAAGCTGACAGATCGAGTTCTTCGTTCGCGCGTTCTTAGCGATGCAAAACGCGCCTGGTTTCGCCCGGAAACCGATTCTGAAAGGAGCCCCGCGGCATGAAGATCAAGTATGCCATTCCACTCTTCGCCGTTGCGATATTTTGCGGCAGTTCCCCCGCGTTCGCGTTGCTGACGCCGCACATCTTCGGCGATCATATGGTGCTGCAGTCGGGGATGCCGGTGCCGGTATGGGGCTGGGCCGAGCCGGGTGAACAGATCACTGTGCGTTTCGCCGGCCAGGAAAAGCACGCGACGGCCGGCGCGGCAACGCCCGCTTTGACGACGCGCCCGGTCTCCCCCTTTGCCGGACTGGGCCGCTGGCAGGTTGAGCTTGATCCGCTGCAGATCTCCGCCACGCCGGCGGAACTGACGATCGCGGGAAAGGAATCGGTCACATTCAAGGATGTACTTGTTGGCGAGGTCTGGCTGTGTTCGGGCCAGTCCAATATGCAAAAGCCAGTGGGAACGTGGCGGGGCCAGCCGGTGACCACGATCGATGCCGAGCACGAATTGGCTGAGGCAAACTACCCGCTGATTCGATTGCTGAACGAAGAAATCTCCAACACGGAAAAACCCTCGCCCGACATCGAAACGACCACCCGGCCCAAGGCGGATTATCCATGGAAGGGCTGGGTCGTCTGCACACCCGCTTCGCTCGACGAGATAAAGTTTTCCGCCGTCGGCTACTTCTTTGCCCGCAAGCTGTTTGGGGAACTGAACGTTCCCATCGGCATGATGGAAGCGACGGCGGGGGGCACGCACATCGAGGGTTGGATGCCTGCGTCCGGCTTCGACAACGACCCGGCACTGGCCGACTTCGCGACCGCCGCGAAGACGCCTAAGGTGAAATTCCACGGAACGACCATCAGCACGCTGTACAACGGGATGATTCATCCGTTGGTTCCTTGCGCGATTCGGGGCGTGCTGTGGTATCAGGGTGAGTCCAACCTCCTGGAGAAGGACGGTGCGATCTATGCAAACAAACAGAAGGCGCTGATCGAGAGTTGGCGTGCGGCGTGGGGCCGTGACCTGCCGTTCTACTTTGTGCAGTTGCCGCCGTTGCAATATTCATCCCGGGCGGGATTCGCGGATCTGCCGGACGCGGAGCCCGCTTTTCGCGAAGCGCAGGCGGAGGCGTTGCAGTTGCCCAACACTGGAATGGTCGTAACCACCGACGTCGGCGACCTGAAGAATATGCATCCGCCACATAAGAAGGAGGTTGGGGAGCGACTGGCGCTATGGGCCCTGGCAAAGGAGTACGGCCGCAAAATCGAACCGTCCGGACCGATCTATCGCAACGGCAGCATCGAACGAGAAGGGTTTAAGGCCGTCCTGCACTTTACCCACGTTGATGGCGGACTCGTCTCTAAAGACGGGAAGCCTCTGGACTGGTTCACCACTGCCGGCGCCGACGGCAAGTTTTATCCGGCTCAAGCCGAAATCTCCGGGGACGCGATCGTCATCACCAGCCCGCAGGTGCCCGAGCCAAAAACAGTGCGATTTGCCTGGGATGAAAAAGCGACGCCGAATTTCTTCAACAAGGCTGGGTTGCCCGCGGTTCCATTTCGAACCGACAGCCCGTTTGCAGCCTCTAAACCCTTACCGGGAGCCGGTCAGACAAAATGAGAGGTGGTCGGACTGTGCAGGCGGCCGGGTGTAAGTTTTAATTGTGGCGATTGCGGATCTTGCGATGGTAGGGCGGGATTCATCCCGCCGTTTTCTCGGCCGGCGAAAAAATTGGCGGGATGAATCCCGCCCTACTCGGAGCCGATCGCCACTTTCGAGCGCCCAGCCGGCCCCGCGATCCTACCGACGACTGACGTTGACGAGAATGCGAAGCAAACAGACGAGATTTCGACAGAGCAACAATATGACTTGGAAACACACGCCGTTCGGATCCATTTTCTCTCTGACGTTGATGGTTGCGTTGGCTGGCGCAAACAGCATGGCACAAACGATGCCGGAGGTCATGACAACGATGCCGGCGTCGTCGCAGAACTCCCCCGGCCATGACAAAAAGATGGCCTGGTTTCGCGAGGCGAAATACGGCCTGTTCATCCATTGGGGGCTTTACGCCATTCCCGCTGGAGTTTGGAAGGGCAGGGCGATTCGTCCCAGCAGCGAGTGGATCATGGCGCACGTGCCGATTCCCGTGAAGGAATACGAACCGTTAGCCGCCCAATTTAATCCAGTGGATTTCGACGCCGAACAATGGGTGCAGATGGCACAGGATGCCGGGATGAAATACATCGTCATCACTGCCAAGCACGGGGATGGATTTGCGATGTATCACTCGAAAGCATCCCCTTACAACATCGTGGACGCGACACCGTTTCATCGCGATCCGTGCCGCGAACTTGCCGACGCGTGCGCGAAGCATGGGATCAAGCTGGGATTCTATTACTCACAGTCGGTCGATTGGCACGAGCCTGGTGGCGAGGGGAACGCGTGGGATTACGGGAGGGACAGCGCGAAGGACAAGGATGGCGCTTTTGACAACTATCTCAGGACAAAGGTGGAGCCGCAGGTGAAGGAGCTGCTGACCGATTACGGCCCGGTATGCGAGTTGTTCTTCGACACGCCGGCGCTGATGACCCCGCAACGGGCGCAGCCGATCGCGGACATTGTGCATTCGCTCCAACCCGCATGTTTAATTGATGGCCGGCTCGGCATTCCGGGCGATTACGCCACGATGGGCGACAACGGAATTCCCAACGCCAGCGTGACTGGCGATTGGGAAACGCCCGGGGAGCTGAATCACAATTGGGGCTTTGATCAAAACGATTCGGATTACAAATCGCCCAGTCAGGTGCTTGCCATTTTAATGGATGTTGCCAGTAAAGGCGGAAACTACCTGCTGGATGTCGGGCCGACAGCGCAGGGCGTTATTCCGGTGGTGGTGCGCGAAAATCTGCTGACCCTGGGGCGATGGCTGAAGGTGAACGGCGAAGCGCTCTATGGCGCGGGCCGATCTCCATTTGCAGAAGGCTTTCCCGGCTACCATCAAGTGACTCAAGCCAACGGCAGAACTGTCAATCTGCCATTTCTCGATTGGCGCTGCACGACCAAACCCGGCAAGCTCTATTTCACCGTATTCCACTGGCCGAGCGGCGGATTCAAGCTCCCCGCGTTCAAAGGCGAAATCAAGAAAGCATATCTTTTAAGTGACCCTTCGACAGAGCTTCCGGTGACAATGATCAAGGACGGGCCGGTTGTGCAAACGCAGCACTATGCTCCTAACGTGATGGCCAGCGTTATTGTCGTGGAACTCAAAGATCCGCAAGCGAGCGTCGTCCCATGAAAAAATTGCTCTCTTTTATCGCCGGGGTCAGCCTGATTTTGCCCACGGCTTCTCTCGCGGCGAAAGAACCGGTCGACTACGTCAACCCGTTCATCGGCGCGGCCAGCACCTATCCCACGAAGGAGGAAATGGCCAGGCTCACGGCGTCGGGTGTGAAGCTTGACCCTGATTTTGACGGATTTCACGGCAAGCTCTTTCCCGGCGCAGCCACGCCGGCCGGCATGGTGCAGTTGAGCCCGGACACCATCACCGGCGGCGACAACGGAGCCGGTTATTCTTATCCGCACACCACGATTCAAGGTTTCAGTTTCAATCACATGAGCGGTGTCGGCGCCTACGGAGACCTCGGCAATTTCATGGTCATGCCGACCACCGGCCCGCTCAAAACCTGGTATGGCGAAACAGACAAGCCTGGCAGCGGCTATCTGTCGTCGTATTCCAAAGAATCTGAAGTTGCTCAGCCGGGCTATTACGCGGTGACGCTGGATGACTACAAGGTTCGCGCCGAGGTGACCGCGGCGCCGCACAGCGGCATCCTCCGCTTTACATTTCCCCAGAACCCGCAGTCCCGAATTCAAATTGATCTGGCGCGCCGCGTCGGCGGCACCTCGTCGCACCAAACCGTGAAGGTAATCGGGGACAACGCCATCGAGGGCGAAATCAAATGTTCGCGCTCCGGAGGCGGCTTCCGCGGGGGCACCGTCGACTACACGCTCTATTACCATGCAGAATTCAGCCGCCCGCTCAAGAATTTTGGCGTGTGGAGCGCCGCGATTCCATCCGGCAAAAACATCTGGAGCAAGCCTGAATTTGCAGCTGCATGCAAGGCGGCAAGCCAGGTTCCGGGCTGCCGGGAGAAGGAAGGACAACACCTGGGTTTCTACGCGGAGTTTCCGACCGCAGACAAAGAGGCGATTCTGCTTAAGGCTGGGATTTCGTACGTCAGCATCGCGGGCGCACGGGAGAACCTCGCGGCAGAAATACCCGGGTGGGAATTTGACAGCCTGCGCGAGCAGAGCAGGCAATCGTGGGCAGGGGCGCTGGGGCGGATGTTGGTTGAGGGCGGGACGGAAGATCAAAAGACGATCTTCTACACGGGGATGTATCACGCACTGATCGATCCGCGCATCTGCGCCGATGTGAATGGCGACTATACCGGCGGCGACGGACAGGTCCATCAAACCAAAGCGTTTACCAAACGCACCATTTTCAGCGGGTGGGACGTCTATCGCAGCCAGTTTCCGCTGCTGTTGCTGATTGCTCCAAATATCGTCAATGACCAGATCAACAGCATGGTCGAACTTGCCGGGCAAAACGGCACCCATTATTTCGACCGGTGGGAACTGATGGGCTCCTACACCGGCTGCATGTGCGGCAGCCCGCAAGTGGCAGTGATTAACGATGCCTATCAGAAGGGCATTCGCAATTTCGATCTGGCCAAGGCTTACGAATACTCTGCAAATACATGCGAAAAGTTCGGGAACGGTCCGCGAGGATACGACCCGTCGGACCACGGACTCGCCATCACTCTGGAGAACGCATACGACGATTGGAATCTCTCACAGCTCGCGCGGGCACTTGGCCACGCCGATGACGCACAGAAGATTGCGGTGCGCGGCCAGGCTTATCACACTCTTTTTGATTCCAGTGTCCCCTGGTCTTATGACAAGGCGGGCAAGGAAGTCCGCCAGGACTGGAAGGGGTGGTTTCGCAGCAGGGACAAGAGCGGGAATTGGGTGCCATGGGACGGGTTGATCTCCGGTCGTGGCGGAATGGAATCCAGCGTTTACCAAACAGGCTGGTTTGTGCCGCAGGATATTCCAGGCCTGATCGACCTCCTGGGCGGGAAGGAATTGTTTGTTGCCAAGCTGAGCGATTTCTTCGACCGCACGCCCAGGCTCAACAAGGGAAGTCCGTATGAGAACCAGTCGAATGAGCCGAGCCACCTGATTCCATTTTTGTTTAACCGGGCCGGCATCCGTGGCTGACCCAGAAATGGGTCCGGCGGCTCGTGACCGAAACGTACAGCGCCCGCCCCAACGGATTGAGCGGGGATGACGATGTTGGCCAGATGTCAGCCTGGTTTGTCCTGGCCTCAAGCGGATTGCATCAAGCTTGTCCCGGCGATCCGCGCTTCGAGATCTTCACGCCGCTCTTTGACAGAGTGACGCTGAAGTTCGACCCCAAATACGCCAGGGGCGAAAGCTTCGTCATCAGCGCGAAAAATAATTCACCGAAGAATGTGTATATCCAGTCAGCGACGCTCAATGGGAAACCTTTCAATCGTTGCTGGCTCAGCAATTCGGAGATTACCGCCGGAGGGTCTCTCGAATTGGTTCTGGGGCCCAAGCCGAATGTCACATGGGGAATTGAATAACATGAAGAACCATCCCAACCCGATCGCTTACTGCTGCATCCTGAGCCTGTTTCTGGGAAGCAGCATTGCCGTTGCATCTGCCGCACCCAACAAGATCCTCCGCGAGGGCCAGGCAACCTTCCGTGCCGTGGATGCTGCAAAGCTTCCGCCCGACACCTCGTCTCAATTGTTTTCTGGTGAGATCGTCGGCAACGCGTTCGAACTCTTCGTGCGAAGTGTGGACGCTCAGCCCGTCACCATTGAATTGGGTTTTGTCGACACCCAGAGCACCGGCGCTCAACAACACACCATCTCACTCTCGGCCAACGGAACTCCCCTTGACGCAAATCTCGATGTCTGGGCCAAAGCCGGCGGCGCGTTCAAGCCGTGGGTCATGAAGACGACGTTCAGTCACGCGGGCGGTTCTCTGTCGCTGCAGTTTACCGGCGTGAACCAGCCGGCGTTTGTCAGCTATGCGCGCATCAACGATGCGGCTGGCAAAGAGATCGCATTTGGTACTGCCAGCGATTGGAAAAAAGCGGAGCGGCTAACTCTTCTCGATTCGCGCTCGCGCCCGTTCCACAGGGTCAAAGTGGGTGATGTTCCATTTTTCGACGTCGATCACAGTCCGGTCGGATCCTGGTCGACGTTCATCTACGGCATGGAGGCCAGCGGCGGAGTTCAAGTCTGCAAGCAACCCGGCGGTGACGGTACGCTCATCCCGCATCAGGGGGTGATCATCGCCGCCAGGAACGGACAGACCGAGCGCCTCATGCCGTTCGCTTCCACCCAGCCGTCATTGCCGGGCGGTGTTCTTGTTACCGATCAGCAGGTCACGCGAACGCTCGGCGCCTGCACCGATCACTGGACCATGCCGCTGGGTGTGAGTTGGACGCACTACACGCCGGTCTGGGCGCTGCGCGAGTGGAACAAGGCGACCGATGAACAAAAGCGGCAATTTGTGCTTCCGGCAACGTGGATGCAGTACCGGATCGACAATCGTTCCGGTACGGAAGAAACTCGCCTGCTCTTCAGTCTCGAGCAGCCCGCGACGCGCGCAACCGGCTGGAACGGATTCGACGGCTACGTCGTCGACGGGAACAGCTCGATTGCCGTCAAGGCTGGCGATGCCGAGCTTCTCACCGAGGACCAGGCGAAAGAGGCCTTCGGCGTCAGAGGAGCCACCTCCGCATTCTGTATTCATGTCCCCCCAGGATCGGAAAAGGTCGTCACGTTCTATATCGTTCAATACCGCAGCGGAGTGATCGCTCAATTCCTCGATCATCCGCTGAAGTTGATGTGCGACGCGCTCTACGCCGACATCAACGATGTTCTCAAATCGGCCTCGGCTGAATTGCCGGCCGCGATTGCTCGTTGCCAGGAAATGGATGCGAAGCTGGCCGGCTCCGGCCAGGACGAAGAAAGACAATTTCTTGCCGCCGACGCTCTGCATTCCTATCAGTACAACACGATCCTCCACGCCACCGAGACCAACGAACCTGTGTGGGCAGTGATAGAGGGCGAGTGCTCCTGCATCAACACCTTCGATCTCACGGTGGATCATGTTTTCTACGAGCTGGCGATGCATCCCTGGACCGTGCGGAACGAACTGGATCATTTTCTAAACCCCTTTTCCTATACAGATGAACTGACGCTCCCAGGCCAGACGCAGAGATTTCCCGGCGGCATAGGGTTCTGTCACGACATGGGAACGCGGATCAACTTTTCCAATCATGAAAAAGGAGCCGCCTACAAGACGTTGATGACGCAGGAAGAGCTGCAGAATTGGATTATCTGCGCGGCCCTCTACTGGAAGACGACCGGAGATAATGCATGGCTGGAGCAAAACAAGGACGTGTTCAAGCGCGCGCTTCAATCCATGCAACTGCGGGATGACCTGGATCCTTCCAAGCGCGATGGCATCACGACCTACGTATCGAATGTCGGCCAACGCACCGGCGAAATCACGACGTACGATGCCATGGATGCGTCGCTGCAACATCCAATTGACAGCCTTTACATCGCCGTGAAATCGTTCGCATGTTACACGATGCTCAAGCCGGTCTTTGTCCAGCTTGGCGAAACGTCATTGGCTGACGAGGCGCAAAGGGCGGAGGTCTACACAGCCAGGGGAATTTTGTCGCATTGGGACGACGCGCATCGCTGCTTCCCCGCTCTCTTCGAGGGGAAGAGCGATTCGGTAATCATTCCCGCGATCGAAGGCCTCGCCTACCCCTATGCGATGGGATTGACCAAGGAAGTGGCGATCGACGGCCCCAACGCTGAGCTAATCAGCCACCTTAAAACTCATCTGAACACGATTTTGGTTCCCGGCGTGTGCGTCGACGCGCAGACCGGCGCCTGGAATCTTTCCTCCACCAGCTCGACCACCTGGCAGAGCAAGGTCTATCTCAATCAGTTCGTGGCAGAAAACATTTTGGGCGTGAAGAATGACGCCACGGGTCACAACGCCGACGCCGCTCAGTACGCGTATCAGGTTCTTGGCGCGCCCGCCGTCTGCTGGACGGATCAGATTTTCACCGGTTCTCACATCGCCTTCGGCTGCCGGCACTATCCGCGCGGAGTCACCAGCGCCTTGTGGTGGCTTTGGCCACTCAGCGGTCCGAACCAATGAAAAGCTTTGGGTGATGCGATTGTCCCGCTCCAGCAAAATTCATTTGCGTCGGGTTTTCAGCGGGCGACAGATTCCATGCGCAAACCATCGCCGCCCAATCAATCCATGGCAGTCTTAACAGCTTCCTGGACAGCCGTTCCGCATTCTGGGCAGTAATCCGGGCTGCATCGGAGGTCGTACCCGCACCCCTGGCATCTTCCTTCCGCGAGCCGCAATCGCTGGCTTCGTCGCCTCGCAAAAATCAGCGTAAGAGCACCTGTCGCAGCGATTGGAACAACGTCAGGTACCACCAGCGAACGGATGCGCAAACCGCAAAACTGCCCGTGCGCTGTGCGGGACCCAATCTCAAGTCCCAAATTGTCGAACGAAAACGGGGCATCGAAGTGGACGTAGTAGGGGTAATGCGTCCATGGAGAAAGCTCGAATCGCCATGTTGGGACCGCCGGCGGGCCGTGCCTTTTCCACTCACGCTCATCGAAAGGTCCGGTGTCGGTAACCACGACCACATTAAACCCTCCGTTGCTCCACCGAGTCCCTACCGATGAGATCTTGATCCACTTTAGGTGGCGGACGATAGCGTCGCCTTGGAGGGTGCAGTCGATTGTCCTGCAGTATGTGAACGCGCAAGCGCACCCGAGCAGGATGCTCAAGGTTCCGAATACCTTAACACCGATCGCGGATACGCGGTGCCTGGGCAGGGGCTGCTTGCTAATTGGTGTAGACCTCCTTGTCCAAGATCGTATCGGAGTGTGTGTAGTAAAACAGCAACGCCCAGCCCAGGTGTCGTGCTTCCGACATATATCGTGTGTGTGTGCGCTACTGCTGTCGCGGTAGCGACGCAGCTCGGCAGACGCAGTACGAGTTCAGAACGCCTTTTTCCCCATTCCGTTCAGCTCGGCATCGCGGGTAGCCTTGTGACCACTGTAACCAGCTTTTCCCATGACGATTCCCGGAAATGTTTCCTCCTATGTGGCGAAGGTGGCCGGGAAGTCGGTCCAACTGACAAATCTGCAGAAGCTGTTTTGGCCCGATCTTGGAATCACAAAGGGTGATCTGCTTGCCTACTACGCGGATGTCTCGGCGGTCTTGCTGCCGCATCTTCGGGACCGCGCGATGGTCATGAAACGTTATCCCAACGGGATTGACGGGGATTTCTTTTTCATGAAGCGAGCGCCAGACAACCGGCCGGACTGGCTGCAGGTGTGTACGATCAAACACAGTTCTGGAAATGTGATCGATTTCCCAGTCGTGCAGGACTTGGCGTCGTTGCTGTGGATCGTCAATCTCGGCTGCATCGATCTGAATCAGTGGTATGCACGATGCGATGACGTGAATCGTCCGGATTACCTGCATTTCGATCTCGACCCCGTACCGCCTGCGGATTTTTCGCAGGTGAGAGAAGTGGCCATTCTCCTCCGTGACTACCTGCTCTCTAAAAAGGTGAAGAGCTATCCGAAGACCACCGGATCCAGGGGGATTCATATTTACGTGCCCATCGTGCGCGGGCCGCTGCAAAAGGAGGTCTGGACCGTTGCGAAACGCATCGCAATGGAGCTGGCGCAGGCAAATCCGAAGCTGGTCACAAGTGAATACCGAATCGCCAAGCGTCCCGCCGGACGCGTGCTTGTTGACTACAACCAAAATGCCTGGGGACGAACGCTCGCTTCCGTTTACTCGGTCCGGGCGAAATCTCAGGCTGCGGTGTCCGCGCCCGTTACCTGGAACGAAGTGGAAGAAGGAGTCTCCATTGCCGATTTTCAGATGCAGCAAACCCTGCGGCGTGTCGAGGAATTCGGGGATCTTTTTAAGCCCTTGCTGCTCCAGCGAGGGCGAACGCGTCTGGAGGCACTCGCATGAAACTCCCCATTTCCACTGACTACGCACCGATGGAAGCGGAGACCGCCAGGGAGATTCCGCGCGGGGAGCAATGGCAATACGAGCCGAAGTGGGACGGCTTTCGCTGCCTGGCGTTCCGGGACAAAGAGGAGATCGAGCTGATCTCGAAATCCGGCCAGGGGCTGGGACGTTATTTTCCCGAAATGATCGCCGCGCTGTCGGTTCTCAAGGCAAAACAATTCGTCCTCGACGGTGAGCTGATTATCGCCGATCAGCAGCGTCTTGACTTTGACGCGTTGCTTCAGCGAATTCATCCTGCCGCAAGCCGGATCAAGAAACTTGCGGTGCAGACGCCCGCCACGCTTGTGGTGTTTGACCTGCTGGTGGATGACAGGGCCAAGAGTATTGCCGATCACAATCTCAGAGATCGGCGCGATACGCTCGAACGATTCGCGGCCAAATATCTCGACGGCAGTTTGCGAGTTCGTCTTTCGCCTTGCACCGATGATTTCGATCTGGCCAGGCGTTGGTTCCAGCGAATGGCCGGACCGCTCGACGGCATCATCGCAAAGCGTCTCGACCGCGCCTATGCCGCCGGCGAGCGCGGCGCGATGCTGAAGATTAAAAACCTCCGAACCGCTGATTGTGTCGTGGGCGGCTTTCGCTATGGCACCAAGAGCAAGCGGGTCGCCTCGTTGCTTCTCGGACTGTACGACCACGCCGGCTTGCTCAACCACGTCGGGTTTACCTCCGGCCTTGCGAACGTCGATAAAGATGCGCTAACCAAAAAACTCGAGGCCCTGATTCAGCCGCCAGGATTCACGGGTGCGGCGCCAGGCGGCCCGAGCCGATGGAGCAAGGAGGGCCGCAGCGCTGACTGGCATCCATTAAAACCTGCTCTGGTTGTTGAGGTGCAGTATGACCATTTCAGCGGCCATCGTTTTCGCCACGGCACCCGCCTCCTTCGCTGGCGGCCCGAGAAAAGCCCTTCATCCTGCCGAATCGAGCAAGTCAAAAAGGAAAGCGAATCACCCCTTACATTGCTGGAATAAAATTGCCGGGCAGGCGCTCGTGATGGGCGGTTTCGATAGCATTGCCGTCGGCATCGTAGGTCGTCCGTCGGGTACGTCCGGTTGTGCGTCGGATTTGTGGTTTCGATGGCGTTGCCGTCGGCATCGTAGGTCGTCCGTCGGGTACGTCCGGTTGTGCGTCGGATTTGTGGTTTCGATGGCGTTGCCGTCGGCATCGTAGGTCGTCTCCGTCTGGCTCAGCACCACGTCGTTCGTGACGCTGCGGGCATTTGTCCAGTTCTGGCTTGCGTCCGAGAGCACGCCGCCGTCGTTGATGCAAGGCGCCATACGAGCTGGAGCCGGTGGGGCCCGTATCCCGGGCCCGGGCGTATCACGGCTCCCCTGTTTCACGGCGGCTTCCCCGTTTCACTTCCCCGTCACCGCGCTTATCCGTCAATACAAACGCAGGCTGATTAATGGCTGAGGTCGCCGAGTATTCCGAAAAATCTGACGACTTGGGACGATTCCAGCCAGACCAATTGGAACAATAGTGCTACCATTCGTTGTGGATTTACGATCAATTCGGGGGGCTCTTAAGCGGCGAGAGAGGTCAGTCCGCGCGGGGTTGAGCGTTGTGAAAATGGGGATTGCGAGCAAACAGAAAAAAATCGAATGCACGCACGCCAGGCTGCTTGGCGCGAGCGGACAAAGACGGTGCGGTCTTACTTTGGTCGAGCTGTTGGTGACCATCAGTATAATCGCGCTGTTGATTGCCATACTGTTCCCTTCCCTGAGCCGCCTTCGCGAGCAGGCGAACCGCGTGAAATGCGCAGCGAATTTGAGGCAGATCGGCATGGCGATGCAGACGTATGCCGGGATGGAGAAGAACGGCGGCTATCCGCGCACCCTCTTTGATGGCAGTGCAACGCCGGCTACCGATTATTCGAATATCGGTTTCTCGATCGGGGCCGAACCTGTCAGCAGTTTTACAACCATCGCCAGGGGCGGGCCGCACGGGAACTCCGTGGGAGCCAGCTTTTTTCTGCTGCTCAAGACAATGGACTTGAGCCCCGAAACTTTTATTTGTCCCAGCAGCAACGCCACGCGGGGCTTTCAGACGGCGTCGGTGCAGGATTCCTCCAACTTCGGCGGATGGAACAATACAGCGAACCTCACCGACATCCACGTGCCGGCGGGCTACGCGATCCCCGATTGCAGCTACAGCTATCAGAACCCGTTTCCCAGTGCGTCAGCGCTGCAGGCAGGGTTCAAATGGAACAATACGATCAGCTCGGACTTCGCGATCGCGGCGGACGTGAATCCGGGGAAATCAGGCATCGCGGGCCGAAGCGGCGGGGTTGAAACCGTCGCCCCCGGTGCGCCCCAGGGCGCGGACTCGAACCCACCTGACACGTGCCAATATTGGGGCAACTCTTCCAACCACAAATTTCAGGGGCAAAACGTGCTGTACGGCGATGGTCACGTTGAGTTTCAAACAACCTGTTTCTGCGGCCCCTTTCGGACTGGCACCCTGAACTATCGCGACAATATCTATACGTCCACATACGGCATTCATGCCTCCACCGGCATCGGCGGCTCGGCGCTGCCTAATTCCAGTCCGCAAGACACACTCGACTCGAGCCTGCAGCCCAGCCAAGTGCACTGACGGCGGCGAACGCGCCCCCGCTTGCGCCACGGCCAACCCGTTGCGTGCCAACATGGTGGAGCGGGGAGGCATTGACGTGGTCGAGCCCTCGGCGGCGGCCCCCAGGGACGGCACGAAGCTGAAACAGGAAATGCGAAGGGGGAGCTATACGCTAATCATTGATGCGGCTCAACGACATTCGGTTGGTCGAGCGGAACAAGAATTGAGGACGGAATGGTGAACAAGCGATCGCAAGGTGCCCGGATGTTCGTGGTGGCGACGTTGCCTTGCTCCGGCACTCCCTGATATGTGGAAGCGCCATCGGAGGCGAGCCATCCGTTGCGCCGGTGAATCGGGATGATTGGCGATGGGTGAAAGGTGCCGTTTTTGTCCCGACCAACGCCGTCAATGAAGCACAGCAGTGGGACGAATACGATCCGGCCATCAACGATCGCGAGCTGCACTACGCCTCGGTGTATGGCGTCAACTGCGTGCGCGCGTACCTTCACTACTACGTTTACCTGAAGAAGAAGGACGCTCTGCTTCACAACATCGAGGACTTCCTCATCCGCGCGAATAAGTATGGCATCAAAGTGGAATTTGTCTTCTTCGACGACTGCTGGAATCAGCCGCCCAGGGAACTGCTCAACAGCGATTACAAATATCGCGCGCCGCTTCCCGGCGTGCATAACAGCCAATGGCTCGTCGCCATCTTTCGACGCGGTTCAAAACAGACGCTCCGTGGGTAACCGAAGGCAAAAGAAGCGATTTTGTCCGGTGCTTCGGCTACCATTGACGATGAGGTGATCACATGGAATACCGAGGCACAGTGAAGGGCGGCGTTGTGGTTCTCGAACAGGGAGCAGCCCTTGCCGAGGGTACCGAGGTGAGGGTGGCGACCGTATCCGAAACACCAGCGACTGTTTGGGACAAGTTGCGTTTGCTGGCTGGCTCCGCGAAAGGACTTCCGAAAGACGCCGCTCGTCAACACGATCACTATCTGTATGGAACACCAAAAACGTGAGCGACGTTTTTGCCGACACTTTCTATTTCCTGGCGCTTCTGGGGCCGGTTTTTGGCGGAGGCGGCCGAAGACTGGCGATGCGGAGAATTGCTATGCGCGCCGACACGCGGCCCGCCGATGACGGCGCTGCTGTGCCCCTGGTCGGCCGAGCGTTCCCACTGTTGGCTGGAACTGGTTAGCAAACAACAAACAATGAAGCCCGGAGACCACAATAGTAAGGCTCCCCAATTTATTGATATCTGACGAAATATCGGGAAGACTCTGTTTTACATGCACTCAGTTCCCCTCGAAGGACCGTGGAGATTTCGGCCGGCGGGCCGTCTTCACGGCGACGCGCCGATCGGGCTGAAGATCGACCAGTGGATGCCGGCGACCGTCCCGGGCACCGTTCACCACCAACTTCAGCAAAACGGAAGGATTCCCGACCCCTGGTTCGGACGAAACGAACTGCAACTCCAATGGATCGACCAGCAGGATTGGGAGTGGAGCACCACGTTCACTGCCGACCCGGCGGATTGCCGCACGGCGCGCCAGGAACTGATCTTCGACGGTCTCGACACCGTGGCAACCATCTTTCTCAACGGACGCGAAGTGGGCCGCAGCGTCAATATGTTTCGGCAAATCGCCTGTGATGTGCGTGGCGTTCTCAAGCACGGAGAGAACGAATTGCGCGTCCTGCTGGAAAGCCCGACGGCATTCGCAAAACGGGAATGTGAGCGGGGCGGCCACCGCGTTCCCCTGGGAGAGTTTCGCTGGCAGACAGGAGAAGTCCGATCCACGGGGCGCGCCTGGATTCGCAAGGTTCAATGTCACTTCGGATGGGATTGGGGCGTCTATCTCGCGACCAGCGGCATCTGGCGCCCGGTCCGACTGGAGTGCGGCAACGGACCGCGGCTGACTTCCATCCAGGTCGAGCAGAAACATGTCGGCCCTATCGGTGCTCCTTCTGAGGTTCGGCTCTTCGTCGTGGTCCGGTTTAGTTCTCCCGCTGCTGCCGGCGGAACGCTGCGCCTCACATGTGATGGGCAGACCGTCGAGACGCATACCCGCCTCGTTCAGGGGGAGAATTCGCAGAGCATCTCTTTATCCCTCGCGCATCCGCGGCTTTGGTTGCCGAATGGATCGGGCGAGGCGCATTTGTATTCGCTGGATGTCCAGTGGCAGGACGCGAGCGGCGAGGTGCAACATCTCACGCGACGCATCGGCCTCCGCACCGTCGAGCTGGTGCGAAAGCCCGACCAGGCCCCGGACGGAGCGACGGGCGAGTCCTTTTATTTTCAGATTAACGGCCGTCCGATTTACGCAAAGGGAGCCAATTGGATCCCGCCCGACCAGTTCGTCGAGCGCTGCACGCCAGAGGTCTATCGCCATCTGCTGACCAGCATGGTCGAGGCGAACATGAACATCGTGCGGGTGTGGGGCGGGGGCTGGTATGAGCTGGATGTCTTCTACGACCTCTGCGACGAATTGGGTTTGATGGTCTGGCAGGACTTCATGATGGCCTGCGCGATCTACCCAGACACGGATTCATTCCTCGCAGAAGTTGCCGCCGAGGCGCGCTATCAGGTGCGCAGACTGCATACCCATCCCTCGATTGTGCTTTGGTGCGGCGACAACGAGAACGCGACTGCCGTATGGGAATGGTGGCGGAAGACGGACGATTTCGAGAAGAATGTCGCGATCTACAGAACGGTCATGTCCGTTCTGCGCAAGACGGTTCTCGCCGAAGAAGCGACCCGTCCGTTCTGGCTCTCCAGTCCGTCCAACGACGAATTTGGCGAGAAGCCCGGCAATCCTAACCGGGGAGACGTGCACTATTGGGATGTGTGGCACAAACATCAGCCGTTCAGCAACTATCTAACGGTACAGCCTCGCTTCGCCTCGGAGTTTGGTTACCAGTCATTCCCCGAACCGCGCACGATTCGCGCCGTCATTCCGCCGGGAGAACTCAACCCTTCCAGCCGCGTGATGGAGCATCATCAGCGATCTGCCGACGGCAACATGCTCATCACGAATGCGATGGCCCGGGAAATGCGAATTCCAAAGGATTTCGATTCCTTCTGCTGGATATCGCAGATCAATCATGCCATGGCGATCCGAATCGCCGTGGAGCACTGGCGACGGCTTCGTCCCTGGTGCATGGGGACCATCTTCTGGCAGCTCAACGATCTCTGGCCCGTCGCTTCCTGGAGCTCGATCGACTACCACGGCCGCTGGAAAGTCCTGCAGCATTTCGCCGGTCGTTTCTATGCCCCGCTGCTGGGGAGTCTGATCGTCAACGAGAACCGCATGGAGATCTGGGCCACGTCCGACCACCACGAATCCCGGGATATCAAAGGGGAACTGGAATTGTTCACATGGGACGGCCGACGCATCGCGCGGCGCAGCATGGTTGGCGGGCTGCAACCGGGGGAAAGCAAAAGGCTGGCAGAGCTTCCGCTGACGGAACTGCTCGATGGAGCCGCCGAGTCGCACGAGGTCTGCGCGTTTGTGCGCCTGGACGCTGGCGAGTTGACGGCGGAGAATTTTGCAACGCTGGTTCCCTGGAAGTGGGTGACGCTGCCGCGCCCGGAGATCCAAACCTCGCTTCAACAAAACGGCGATCGGCTGGAGCTGCTCGTGCAAAGTGAGCAGGTGATTCCCTTCTTTCACGCCGATTTGGAGAACCTGGAAGGCCACTTCCAGGGAGACTGGCAGGTTCTGCGCCCCGGCTCGCCGTACGTCTTACGGTGGATGCCGCATTTCGATCGCGGCGCAGCGATGCCGAGCCTCGCGGACGCCCGCAACTCGCTCAAAATGTTCAGCTTGTGGGATACCTACGAGCATGAATGAGGGACCCGAGCGGCAGGCGCCGCAACCCGCTGTCCGCCACCGAGATCATCAAAATGCCCCTTCCGAGATCAGGGCCTGGCGCAGGCGAATCCGATTTTCATCGTTCAATTGCAACAGCGCAACGGTAGCTCGACCACAGGCGGTCAGCCCGACGAGCAGCGGTCCAGACCAACTGAAATGATGCTCCCATCGATCCCTTCTCGGATGGAACAGCGGCACGATGTTTCCACTCACCGGATCGAGGCCCGACAGATTCGGCCCCTTCTTGCGATTAGATTTGGGACAGGCCCACGCCAGATTTTCCGAATCGTCGTCGTATCGATGTTGAGAAGCGATGATGTGGTCGATGTTGAACGACGACGAATAGCCGGGTTGGGGAAGTGCACAATACTCGCAACGATTGCGGGCGCGGGCGTCGACCAATGTGTGGGTCGCGGCGTCGATCAATTACGCCGCCGTGGAATGGGGATTCAGCGCAAGCCTCGCCTGTGAGTGCCAAAGGGACAGCAGATCGGCGGCGGCGATGTATCCGTCATACTCCTCTGCCTCCGGCTGCCCATTTTCGGTGGAAGACGTGCTACGCGTGCTACGGGCACGACCCGAACAACCGGAGCCGCATGTGAAGGATGTGAAGGCCGGGTTTGTGCACGACAGCCCTTGCGTCGGATCTGCTGAACAGACGTCTGTCGCAATCCGAGGCGGGATCATCCCGCCCCTGCGGCATCCGCAACTTATTGCTTCTGCCCGCGCCCAAACTGATCGCCCGCGCGGACAGGCACACCGTTGCGGAAGTCGATCTCCAGCAACTTCTCGCTGGCGACGTCCTGGCCGGTTTCGTCTTCGAGCGTCGCGATCACTTTCTTGCTCCTGGCGTCGATCACATCGCCGGTCGAAATGAAAGCGTATCGGCCATCGATGCTGAAGGTGATCCATCCCGGCTCTTCGCGCAGCGTGACACTGGCTTTGAGCGTCGGCGGCGTGACCGTGGCGTCGAAGATGTGGGCTTGCTTGTTGTGGGCGTCGGAAACCCAAATCTCACTCTCGTCGGGAGTCATCGCGATCCCATGACTGGGGCAGCCATGCCGCTTGGTCGGTCCGGTTTCGAAGCCTTCGACGCGAACGCGATGCAGCAGTTTACCGGTAATGAGGTCCCCGATTTCGAAGCCGAGCAAGCCGTCAACGCAACAGAAACAGAGGGTGCTGCTGCCATTGATGGTGAACGGGCGGATGTTGCCGCCGAAGGGTCCGACGGTGCCGCTGGCTTGTCGCGTTGCGGTGTCGGCGATGGTCATGGTTTTGGATTTGAGCCCGGCGAGGTAGACGTGTTTGCCGTCGATGCCCAGCACAGTGTTGTGTGAGCCGGACTTGGTTGTGATCTGGTTGAGCACTCTCCCGTCCGACGCGTCGACGACGTTCCACCAATCGCTTTCCATCGACGGAAGGTAGATCGTGGCGCCATCCGGGGAAATCGACATGCGGTCGCATCCGCGGGGGTAGCTCTTATTCCAGAGAATTTTGCTGGAGACCAGATCGAGGCAGGTGAGAGACTTCGTCGTAGTGAAGTAGAGCCGCTTCGTGACAGCGCTGGCGCAGATGCCTCTCATTGGCTCGGGCTTGCCAGCGGCATCCGGCGCGCGGGCGGGGATTCGGCGGAGAAATTTGTCGCCGTGATCGATGTCGAACACAAGGATTCCCGAGCCGCCATGATTCAGCTCGTCGCGGATGCCGGGAACCGCGACGTAAAGCAGATGATCCTCGAAGGGCGACGGCATCGTTTCCGCGGATGAGATCGGGACGAGGAGGAACATCAGCGCGAGAATGATCAGGCTCTTCCATGGAGAGATAGGCATGACTTTGCTACCGAGAGACGCGGGCCGCGTTGCAATACACGCGAGGCCTCGTTGGGTCGCATGAGAACCGTTGGAGCATTTATACTTTCGCCGGTGGCCGCTTCGGCTGGATGTCGTAAGAAGGAATCGCAGAAGGAAGGCCAACACGCATGAAGAACCGAGCGAAGGCCTGAGAAAAATGTTCAAGATAAGGTGGACGGAGTCGCCATCGCTTCGGGAGCTTCTCCGCATGAGCGGTCAAGTACGCGATGGGCAGACTATAAATGATGCGGAAGTTGACGACATACGCCGCCCATTTGTCGTCCGGTATCGTGGGGGACGCGAGCAAGTGCAGGCCTTCGACACGGCCCTGGCGAACACGTTCCCACTGACCGATTTTCGAAAAGTCCGGGTTCACCGATTCGAATTCGATGAGCGTATGAATTGGGCAGCATGCAACCAGCGGAGCCTTTGCATTCTCCAAGTCACAACTCTGCGTCATGATGATGAGGTCAAATTCGTGTACGTCCACGGGCACCGGGGTGCCAGGCGTCAGTGTGGCTTGGTCAAAATCAGGACGGATGACAGGAACCGCACAGGCGGCAATCATATCCCCTTGGCCAAGTCCGCCAGCGGTGACTTCCTGCCAAAAGGGGCCCATTATTCACGGTCCAGTTCGAAGGGAACGGGCCTGCCTGGACCACGATGGGAAACGGCAACCTGAGCGGTGTAGCTGCGGCGCGGCGGGACCGGATTGTAAGTCAAGGTCTCTTCCGCGAAGTCGATTGTTTCATCGTCACTGGTTGCGGCAGACGTGGCTTCGTTCGCGGACACCGCAACAGACTCTTGAAAACTCGGTTGGATGACAGCCTGCTCGATAAGGCCCGATGCAACCGCAGACACGTCCTGCCCGGTTTTACTCGCCCGCTGCGACAGCTTATCGCTGGCCTGCTTCGAAAGCCGGAGCTTCATCGCCACTTCGGTCATGTGTTCGATTGTCGTGGCCATAAGGCTTTTCACCTCATCGACATTCTACAACCGAATGCGGTGAATAACACGGTGAATTGCTTGCCGGACGCTCTGCTTTGGCGGCTAGCCGCAGGCGATGCGTTCTGTGACAATGAGTGTGCCCAGAAGACGTGGACATTGCACCAGCTGGAGTCTGAGGTACCAAGCGTGCCGGCCGCCTGTCGGCTGAGCGCGAGGCGGGCAAGTGGCTGTCGACGACTTGGACTTCAAGCCTGCAGCATTTTCAACAACAGAGCCAATGAGACAATTCATCAAACCTGCGATGTGGCTGACCACTCTGGCAATTGTTGGTGGCAACGCACTTGCCGAGGATACCCTGCAGCAGGACTTCCTCGCGCCGCCTGTCAATGTTAAGCCAGCGGTATGGTGGTTTTGGGGTGAAACCGTCACGACGGATCACGGCATTACACAGGATCTGGAAGCGCTGAAGCGCGTGGGTTTCGGCGGCGTTGTCATCTACGAGCAGACATTCGTGGACCGGCCCGATGCGTTGAAAAGTCTTTCGCCGGAATGGCTGGCACGATTTCGGTTTGCGGTGGCCGAATGCACCCGGCTGCGCATGACACTGGAGGTGAATTCCGGTGACGGCTATGTCGCCGGCGGGCCGTGGATCACCCCCGCGCTGGGAATGCAGCGCCTGGTCGCCAGCGAGACTGAGGTCGACGGTGGAAAACCGATCTCGCTCACGCTGCCGACGCCCTTCACCAATCTCGGTTTCTACGAGGACGTGGCGACGTTGGCTTTCCCCACGCGCAGCGGCGGTGGTCCCGACGCGATGCCCACCCCCCTATGCACAAGCATCCCTGCGGGGGTCGATTTGAAAGCGGTCTTCAATGTCGACGACCAGAGGCTGCGGGACGTTGCCAATCGCCCGGCTGACGGGAGCCCGGTGATCATCCAAATGGACTATGGCAAGCCGGCCACCGCCCGCAGCATCACCTACGCCACAAAATGCAACATGAAGGCCCTTGTGATTGCCTCACAGACGCCGACGTCGTGGGCAGATGACGCTCTCGGTCAGGGCGTGAAACCGATCCCCCCGCTCGGTGAACTCGAGGCGAGTGACGACGGAAAAGCCTGGCGTACAGTGTGTCACTTGCCAGGCACCGGATATCAGCAGGATTCCTGGGTCCAGCAGACCGTCGCCTTCCCTGCTGCCACAGCGCGATACTTCCGCATGAAGATCAAGGTCACAACTGACACGCTGAAACTCGTAGACGTTGCCTTGCGCGGAGAGGCGCGCATCGATCAGTGGGAGAAAAAAGCGGCAAACGTGGCCGATTTCTCCTACCCCGATCGCACGCCGGCCTATTCCGGCGATGAAATCATCGATCCGACGAAGATGATCGACATCAGCAAGAACGTCGATGCCAATGGCAAGCTGACATGGGCGGCCCCGCCGGGCAACTGGACGATCCTTCGGCTTGGCCACACACCCACCGGCGGGCACACGAAGCACGGTCGTCCGGAGAACCTTGGGCTGGAATGCGACAAACTCAGCGCCGCCGCAGCGACAGTGCAATACAACCATTATGACGGTGTGCTTCTGCGCGAAGTCCAGGGTGTGCCGGGTGCAAAGCTCGCCGGGATCAACATGGACAGTGCCGAACATGGGTCGCAGAACTGGACCGGCGATTTCGAAGCGCAATTCGAAAAGCGGCGCGGCTACTCGATGCACCGGTACCTGCCGGCAATGATGGGCTTCATCGTTGGAAGCCCCTCTGAATCCGATAGGTTCCTCTTCGATGTCCGGCGGACCATCGCCGACGTGATGAGCGACGAATACTTTGGCACCTTCCAAAAGCTCGCCAATGCCGATGGGATGACTTTCATGGCCCAGGCGCCCGGCATCGCCACCTGCGTGCCCGGTGACAACATACAGTCAAAAGGCCGAACCGACATTCCGATGGGCGAGTTCTGGATGGGCCAGCCTGAAGGGACCATGGATTGCAAAGAGGCCGGGAGCGCGGCACATGTCTACAACCATCCGATCGCCGCGGCAGAATCCTTCACCGGCAGCAGGCCCAACACATATCCGGCGATGTTGAAGCCCTTTGCAGATTGCGCACTGGCGCTGGGGATTAATCGGTTCGTGGTGCTCGCTGATGTCCATCAGCCATGGGACGATCGCATGCCCGGCGTTGGGGAAGATAAAAACTTCGTTCCCTATGAGCGGCATAACACTTGGTGGGAGTACAGCACCCCTCTCTGGAACACGCTGGCTCGTTCGTGTGATATGATGCGCCAGGGCCATCCGGTCGCGGATCTCCTTTATGATCTCGGCGACGACACGCCCCTCAAGATTGCGACCTGGCGCATGCGCCCTGTGCCGCCCGAAGGGTACGACTACGACGTCTGCGGTGACGAGGTCATCATCGATCGTGCAAGCGTCAAAGATAGTCGCATCGAACTGCCCGGCGGCGTGAGCTATCCGCTGCTTGTGCTGGCCAATGGGGACAAGATGACCCTTGGCGCCGCCAGGAAAGTCCGTGATTTGGTGAAGGCCGGGGCCGTGGTGCTAGGCGACGTCAAGCCAGATGGGTCTCCCTCGCTGGCCGATGGTCCCGCGGGCGGCGACGAAGTCCGCACCATCGCCGATGAACTTTGGGGCAACAGTCCTCTGACCGCCTCCGGCTCCCATCAGACCGGCGCGGGAAAAATGCTCTGGGGGGTCACTCCCGCCCAAGCGCTCGCCATCGTCGCCACGCCACAAGACTTCGAGGTGACCGCCAATGATGCAAATCTGAAGCTGATCTTCGCCCACCGTCGCACCGAAGACAGCGACATCTATTTCATTGCCAATCATTCAGCCACGCCCGGGAAAATCACGGCTGCGTTTCGCGTCAAAGGCCGCCCACCTCAGCGATGGGATCCCGCGACCGGAGCCATTACAGGTTTCGATAGCTTTCATGCAAAGGAGGATCGCACAGAAGTACCCATCGCTTTGGAGCCTGACGCCTCCGCCTTCGTGGTGTTCCGCGCTCAACTGGCGCAACTTCCCGCTGCCGCAAACGAACTCGTCGAAAACATGCCCCCAAAGTTGGAGTTGGCCGGCCCGTGGGATGTTCGCCTCACGCCCGGCTGGGGAGCACCAGGGCAAGTCACATTTCCAAAGTTAGAATCGTGGACCCAGGCGAGTGATCCAGGTATTCGCAACTATTCAGGTACTGCCACCTACACCAAGAGCTTCGACTTCCCCACCGTCCCCGCTGGCGAGCGGATCGTCCTGGACCTCGGGCAAGTGGATGTCATCGCATCGGTCCGGCTCAATGACAAAGATCTTGGCACCGCCTGGAAAGCTCCGTACGCACTCGACATCACTTCGGCCCTGGTTCCCGGTACGAATAAACTGGAAATTCGCGTGGCAAATCTCTGGGCCAATCGTCTCATCGCAGACGCTGGTTTGCCCGAAGCGGAGCGCAAAACATGGACTTCGGGACCCTTCTATAAATCTACCGACCCGCTGCTGCCTTCCGGATTGCTTGGCCCCGTACGCCTCCTCCTCGCTCGATAAAAACAAGGGATCACGATGCCTCGTTTCTTCCGCTCGACCATCACGTTCACCGCCGCCGCTCTGATCGCATCCAGCGCCTATGGCGCGCCGCCTGTCGCGTACCCGGATGCGCTGGCGGCAGCCGCGGTTTCAGAGAGCATCATCTCCGACATTCACGACCAGGGGCTCGTTGTCGGCAATGGCGAGATGAACGCGATCATCTACTCCATCGGAAACGATCTGCACCTGCGGATCAGCAAGAACGATTGTTGGGACGTGCGGATAGACACGCAGGACGATCCGCCGCTGCCCGTGGTCGATGTTGCCGCGGGCACGGCCACGGGTCACGGAGACGCGGGCAGTTGGAAGCATCCCTACCCGACGGCGCTGCCCGTCGCGGAGCTGGTGCTCGGCGCCGACGGCCAGACCGCGGTGACCGGCGCCACGCTGGATCTCGCCCGTGCCGTCGCCACGATCAAGACCGCGGAGGAAACGGCCGACGTGCGCGTGCTGGCGCAAAGCAACGTCATCTTGATCCACTCGAAGCGGCCTGTGTCCTTCATCGGCGACCAGGACCTCCTGCGGGATAATAGTAAACCGCGCCCGGTTAAACCGGGCTCGAAACCGCGCCCGCCGGGCATTCCCATCGAGAGCTGGGTCAGCAAGGCAGACGAGGGCGAGCAAGGCGGTTGCCGTTATCTCCACCAGAACATCCCCGGCGACGAGGACGCGAGCGGCATGGACCTCTACGTGGTCGCGGGCCGAAAGGGCGATCTGCAGGCGATCGCTGTGACCACTTCGCGCGATTCGGCGCATCCGCTGCCGGACGCGCTGGCACTCGTCGCCGCCACGTTGAACGACGCCGACGCCGTCGCCAAGCATGAAGCCACCTGGCTGGATTTCTGGTCGAAGAGCGGGGTCGAACTCGGCGACAAGGAATTGCAAAACTGGTGGTACCGCATGCTCTATTTCAATCGCACCTTTGCGCGAGCGAACGGCAATACGGTAGGCTTGGCCGCCTGTTTCCCGGGTCTGGCGGGCTGGCATAATTCCCTGAAGCTGAACTACAACATTCAACAGACCTATCTGGGCGCCGCGCCGCTCAACCACCCGGAGATGGTGGAACCGTTCATCGATGCTCTCAACCGCAACCTGCCGCGCGCGGAGTGGTTCGCCAAGACGAGCTTCGTCGGCGCCCAGGCGCGTTCTTTCACAGCGACATCTGGCCCTTCGAGCCCGACCCCGCCGTGTCCAAGACACTGTACAAGCATCAGCAGACTTACATGCCTTATGGCTATTCGTGGGGCATGGACGGACACACGGCCGTTGTGCTTTGGGATTACTATAAGTCCGCCCCCACACCGGCGCACCTTGAGCGCGTGTATGCGTTGATCCGCGACTTTGGCACGTTCTATTGTTCGTTGTTGGAGAAATGCCCGCTGGTGGATGGCAAGCGCAAGATGGGCCCGAGCTACTTCCCGGAAATAGGTAAGTACGATGAGTTCAACGTCTGCTATGACATCACCTACGTGACCGCCGGGCTGCGGATCGCTCGGGAAGCCGCGACGTTGAAGAACGACGCCGCGCTCCTCAAGCGCATTGACGCGGTCATCGACCAGGTCCCGACGTATGGCATGCAGCCCGATCCTGATCAGAACGGGCAAACCGTGATCGAGCCGTGGCTGGGCGCAAAGTTCAAAGTCGGCGCGGACCGGCATGGCACGATGATCCAGGGCGTCTTCCCGGCAGGGATTATCAACTGGTTCTCCAGCCCCGAACTGAAAAGTCTTGCCATCCGCACCATCAACCGCGTGGAAAACATCACCACGCATGCCAATTCCAACGTCACCATAAACATCGCGCGCGCGCGACTCAGCCTGACCGACGAGGCCATCGCCAACGCCAAGATGTGCTTTGGGGCGAACAGCAAATATTCGCACGAGCTGCCCAACGGCCTCTTCTTCTGGGCCGGGCACGGCGTCTACATCTCGGAGCAGGTGGCCGTGGAGCGATTTGTGAGCGAACTGCTGCTGCAAAGCGTTGCCGACATTATCCGCATCTTCCCCGCATGGCCGACGGCGACGGACGCTCGTTTTACCAACCTGCTCGCCTACGGCGGCTTTGAAGTCTCCGCCGAGCAAACCGGCGGCAAGATCATGAACGTTCGTACCACCTCGACCGTCGGTGGCCCCGTCAAGATGGTGAGCCCCTGGGGCCAAGCTTTCCGTGTCGTGGCGCAAACCGGCGGAGGTGCGGTTCCGGTCACAACCAGCAACGACATCTCTTCCTTCGCCACTACTGCGGGTCAGTCTTACATTCTGGAGCGAGCGGAGTAAGCGACCAACCTTTGCGCTCGCTGTCCCCGCGGCCGGACTCGCTCCGCTGCGCGTCGCGGCTAACCGGGGATGCCGGTAATCCCGTCAATGCTTTTGAGAAACTTCGCGATGCGGTCGATTCCCTTGTCGATGTTCGCCATGCTCGTGGCGAAGCTGAGACGGACGTGGGTTTCGAAGCCGCTGTCGTTGCCCGGGACGACGGCGACGTGCGCCTGCTCGAGCAGGGCGGCGGAGAAGCTGACGGCGTCGGTGATCTTCGTTCCACCGGCGGATTTGCCAAAAGTGCTGCTGATGTTGGGGAAGCAGTAAAACGCGCCTTGCGGCTTGACGCAGATCACGCCGGGCAGGGCGTTGAGCCGTTCCCA
This sequence comes from uncultured Phycisphaerales bacterium, assembly GCA_963758525.1. Classification (GTDB taxonomy): domain Bacteria; phylum Planctomycetota; class Phycisphaerae; order Tepidisphaerales; family Tepidisphaeraceae; genus JBBSDP01. Next base: position 9,607 of record CAVWVQ010000004.1, on the reverse strand, counting down.
CATGTGTCGGCCGCGCAGCTCGAATTCTTTGCGCATGGTTTCAACGCTTTCGGCGCGCGCGGATCGGTGAGCGCCAGCGCGGCGGGAAGTTGCGTGAAGCTGGTGATATGGCTGGTCATCTGCGATTGCAGCTTGTTGATCGCATCAATGGCAGGCTTGGGGCCGCCGATATAACCGACGCGCCAGCCGGTCATGGCGAAGCTCTTGCTGTGGCAGTTGAACGTGAGCGTGCGCTCCAGCAGAGCTGGATGCAGCGTCGCAAAGCTGACAAACCTCAGGCCGTCGTAGACGAGCTTTTCGTAAATCTCGTCGCTGAAGACCACGACATGGGGATGCGCGGCAACGACGTCAGCCAGCGCCTTCAGCTCCTGCGGCGTGTACGCGTGGCCGGCAGGATTGCTGGGCGAATTGATCAGGAAGATTTTCGTTCGCGGAGTAATCGCGTCGGCAAGCTGAGCCGGGGTGATCTTAAAACCATTGGACTCTTCGCCGCGGATGATCCGAGTCACGCCGCCAGCCAGTTTTGCCTGCTCCGGATAGGAGACCCAGTAGGGAGAGGGGAGCACCACCTCGTCTCCCGGATTGAGCAGGGCCATGAACGCCATGTAGAGGCAGTGCTTCCCGCCCGCGCCGGTGGTGATCTGCTCGGGCTTGTAAGGGAGCCCATTGTCGCGATTAAACTTCTCGGCGATCGCAGCCTTCAGCTCGGGATAGCAGGGCGTTGGCGTGTACTTGGTCTGCCCCTTGTCGAGGGCGGCCTTGGCGGCGTCCTTGATGAAGGCGGGGGTGTCAAAGTCGGGCTCGCCGGCGCCGAAGCCGACGACATCGATGCCGGCCTTGCGCAGGGCGGCAGCCTTGGCGGTGACCGCCAGTGTAATCGATTCAGAAACCAGCCGGACTCGGTCGGCAAGCGGAAACATCGGCACCTCCGGGAAGAGCGGGGAACGTTAGCAATTTGAGGGGGAGATGCAAGCCACGGGGGGGGATTGGTGATTAGTGATTGGAACGTGAGAAGATGGGATGAGACGTGAAACGTGAAGCGTGAAGACGTGAGTCAGCCGTCCTCCTCACGTTCCACGTCTTCACGTTTCACGTCTTCAAGTTTTGACGTCTTCACGTTTCAGAACTTCGCCCCGCTGTTGGGCGTCCGTACTCGGTCTAAAGGCCGGTGGCGGCAGCGTCCGATAATACGTACTACCGATGTTGGACGCCCTCATCCATGCGCTGGTCCTCTCGAAGAACGAAGCGGCGGATGACGTGCTGCTGGAGGCGCTGTGGGTTGGGAATGATCGCGAACAGCAGATTGCATTGGCAGCGCTGCTGCGTCGGGCGACGGTGCGCGGACTGGGCGGCGTCATCGAGCGGTTTCAGACGCTGCCGGAGCCGTTGCAATCGGAGGTGCTGCGGAAGATTCGCACGTTTCACCATGCGTTGCGCGAGTGCGGACGCAGCGATCGCCCGGAGATGCGTCTCGCGGCGATGAAGCTGATCGCCCTCGGCCGGCAGGGAAAGCTGGCGTACGTGCTCTGCGAAAATCTCCACGAGGCGGATGAGACGATCTCAAAAGCAGCCATCGAGGCGCTGACGGCCCTGGCGCGCTGGGTCGCAACGGAGACTCGGAAGTTGCAGAGGGAAGGGGGGGAAGAAGAAGGGACGAAGGGACTAAGGGACGAAGGGACTAAGGGACAGAGGGACGGAGGGACAGAGGGACAGGGGGACAGAGGGACGGAGGGTCGAGAAGAACTCAAGACCCGCACAGACAATGGGATTTCCTCACCCTTTGTCCCTTTGTCCCTTCGTCCCTTAGTCCCTCTGTCCTCCGTCCCTGTTTCCTCCTACCCCGACCTCATGGTGCAGCGGCCGGAAATTGAAGCTGCGGTGGCGCGGGCAATGGACGTGCACCGCGGCCGGCACGGGCAGGATCTGCTCCGGGCGGGATTGCTGCTGGCGGATTGGCCCGGCAGCAAGACCCTGGAAATCCTCAGCACCAACAAGCACGGCGCGCAAAGCTCGATGGTCCGCCGGCTCCAGCAGTCGCCGGCCAGCGAGCACGTCGAGGCGTTTTTGCTGGCGGCAAGCCATTCACAGCTCCGCTCTCATTTCGGCGTCATCTTCGCCCACATCGACGAGGCGCCGGTGCTGGATGCGCTGCTGCGCAAGACGCATTGGCTCAAAGACCATCAGCTTCAGCTCTGCATGCATCAGGTCACGCGCGGAACCTGGTACACGCCCTCCGAACTGCGGCGCGATCTGGAACGCCGCCCCCCGGAAGATGCGGCGCGGATCGGCGAATGGCTTGCCGCATCCGGACTCAGCGAGGGACTCGCGGACGAACGAATCGAAGATTTACTTCGGCATTGCCGGGAAAGCGTTGAAGGCCGGCTGCGGCTCCTGCGCGTCGCGATGCGCAAGAAGCGCGACGGGTCGGTGCGCGTCTTCATGGGAATGCTCTCTGATCCGGACGAGCGCTCCTTCGGATGGCAGCCCGCGAAATCGTGCGGCGCAAGCCCAAGGATTATGAGGCGCTGCTGCTGCAACTGATGACCAACGCGCCGGATTCGGTGCGCCGTGTCATCAGCCGCGCGATCGGACAGGCGGGATTCGATCAATACTGGCAGCGCTTCGACAAGCTGGATCGGCTGACACGCAGACAGGCGGGACGCGCCATGCTCAAGCTGCTGCCCGACGCGGTCGCGCGTTTGCAACGGCGTCTGATTTCCGGGCCGGTCGAGCAGCGCACCAAGGCAATGCAGATGGCGCAGGAACTGGATCTGGGCGAACAACTCCGCGATACGCTCATCCTGCTCTGCAACGATTCGCATCCGCGGCTGCGCAGCAAAGCGGTGATCGCGGTGGGGCAAATGACGGGGGTTCCGGCGGGACTGCTGGTGGACCGATTGCTCAACGACAACGATGCGCGCGTCCGCGCCAACGCCATTGAAGTGCTGGAGACCAAAGGGCAGGAGCAGTTGCTGGAAGTGCTGGTGCAGCGGGCGCGCGCGGCCAACAGCCGGGAGCGGGCCAACGCAATCAAGGCGATGCATTCCATGAAGGTCGGCGGCGTCAACGCGCAGTTGATCGGAATGCTGCGCGATGAACGCCCGCAGCACCGCGTCTCGGCGATGTGGGCGCTGAACAAGATCGGGATGTGGCAATTACTGGCGGAAGTGGGGAAGCTCGCAAAATCGGATGCCGACCAGCGGGTCCGCCGATACGCGCTGACAGTGTTGCGTTCCGTCGCCGATCTGGCGCGCACCAAGCGGCTCAAAGCCGCCGGATAGGAGTTGGCGCATGTTGATCGCACTCGCAGTGAAAGCGTTCCGGCGGAGCCGTTTCCCATTTGGAACTCGCGTCATTACCCCCTCTCCCGGTACCCCGGAAGAGGGTTGGGGTGAGGGTGTCTTTGAGCAACGGGTGCCGTCGGTGACCAGAATCACCCTCACCCCAAAACTCTCCCGGAATACCGGGAGAGGGGGCGACGAAGGTAGTGCTTCATTCCCATTGAAAATGCGGTTCGACCACGTGGGGCGGGATTCATCCCGCCACGCCTTCTCCCGGAATACCGGGAGAGGGGGCGACGAAGGTAGTGCTTCATTCCCATTGAAAATGCGGTTCGACCACGTGGGGCGGGATTCATCCCGCCACGCCTTCTCCCGGAATACCGGGAGAGGGGGTGATGAAGGTAGTGCTTCATTCCCATTGAAAATGCGGTTCGACCACGTAGGGCGGGATTCGTCCCGCCACGCCTTCTGTAAGGCCGCAGACGACGGCGGGATGAATCCCGCCCTACAGGAAACCGACCCGCAAATTCAAATGGAATGCACCACTAGCGATCAAGCTCACCCGCGACCCAGACGGCGCGCGAACGTTGATCGACGAGTGCTGTCCATCATCGCACTGCTGACAATCCTGCTCGCTTCCCGATGCACGTTGGCCGATCCTCCAACACAGGAAGAAGTTTTCAAGAGCATCCAGGACAACGTCGGCTCCTCCACCGACTCGCGCAAATTCACGCTTTATCTTTGCGTCACCGGCGGGGTGATCATCCTGCTGTGTCTTTTCAGCCAGCGGCGGAAACGCGAGATTTCGCCCGTGCCGCTGAACCATCACGGCAAATTGATCAAGGAAATCATGAAGGGCGTGCCGGTGCGTCCGCGCGAAATCAAGCAACTGAAGCTGGTGGCGGAGCAGACGCCGGTGCCCGGAGGCGATAGCGTTCATAATCCGCTGACGATGTTGCTGTGTCCCTCCCTGCTGAGCAAGGCCGTCCAGAATCCCCGTTCGAAAGCGGATCGCCGGGTGTTGCAGCAGGTGCTGCGGAAGACGGTGATGATCAATCCCGCCGCACAGGCGGCGCCCGGTGCGAGCCGGCGTCCAGCGCCGCCAACGGCCAACGCCCGTCGAGCGGTGCAGGGCCGAGTATCCTCAGGTCCACGTCGTTAACGATTACCTTCCGGCCTGGTCGTAATATCCGATGAAGTAGAGAAAGCGATTCTGATTCATGATCGGAATACCGAGTTCGACGGCCTTGGATTGGACCGCCGTGTAGGCGTCAAGGGCCGCGGCCATCGCGTCGCGCTTCTGAACTTTCGGCGGGTCGTTCTGATCCTCAGCGCTGAGAACCGGAACCACCGGCTCGGCGCCGAGAACGACGAAGTCGGTCGTGGTGTCAACGCTATTGACCAGCCGGCCTCCCCATTGTGAGATCAGCCGCTTGATGACGTCCGCATCGGCCGGCGAGGGAGTGCCCTCGTTGCTCAGGTCGAAATTCCCGTACACCATGAACTTGTAATGCGTGTGCGGATCGAAGACCAGGTTCATGATCAGGTCCCCCTCGGTGATGGTTTCACCCAGGGCGCGCTTCACCACCCGGCACTCCGCGCTGGCGGGCAGCACGTGAATGACTTCGATCGACGCCTTTCCTTCAGGCATCTCCGTGTCGCGCATTCCGTCTCCCAGGGGGGGAATGCCTTTGGCTTTGTCGTAGACCTCGAAGGTCAGCCCGAGCGTCACGGACTGCTGCTGGCCGATGTTGATGAAGACAGTGTCCTGCGTCGGGGCGCTGAGGATATTTCCATCGGACTGCTGAACGATCGCTTCGTTGGTGTTGACGTGCGTGTCGTGCAGGCGGCGCATCACGGCGTCGAGCTTCTTGTTCAAATCCTTGATCTGACCGTCACGCTTGGTGATTTCCGTCTGTAGTTTGTCGGCAGCGGCCTGCAAATCCTTCTGCTTCTGGTCGGCATCGGCGCTGATCTGCGTGATGCTTTCCCCTTTCTCCTTGCGCCAGGCTTCGATTTCCGCGATCGCCTTGTCCTTGTCGGCGCTGATCTGCGCCATCTGATCGTCCTTGGCCTTGAGCAACGCATCGCGCGCGGCAGTGGTCTGCGCGGCGGCGTCGGCAGCGGCCTTGGCGTCGGCCTGAGCCTTGTCCCGCTCCGCATCGACCGTCACGATCGCGTCAGCAAGACTCTTGATGGCGCCGGACAGATCCCCGGGAACGGTCACGCCCTGCACTTTGGCAAGGTGATCGCTCGCATACTTCAGCGCGGCAGCGGCAGCGGCGTCAGCCTGAGTCGAGGACATATCTGCCTTGCCGGAGATATCTTTCGCCAGCAGCGATCGCTCGGCAATCACCACGTTGATTGCGGCCTGCGGCTTCTTTGCCGCGGCGACGTACTTCTGAATATCCGGGTTGGTGACGTCAGCTTCGTTCACATATTGCAGCCGGGTCGTGCGCTCGTGATCGGCGTCGACCTGGGCCTTGGCCCACTGGGCGTTGTAGTAAATCGCGTAAATCGTCGCGACCACAAAGCCGATGACGAAAACCACAAGCGCGACGATCAATCCCGTCTTGGACCCCTGGGGGCTAACGGCAGCCATGCTGGACCTCCAATAGATGCTGTGACAACAAGGTGAGTGTCCGGAAGGCGAGCGCCGGCGTCCGCCGGGAATCGCTCGCCGCAGTTGCGAAGGTCGGACTCCGCCAACACGATGCAGGGAAATTGTACCGATTCGACGGGCACGGGGTCAAGAAAATGCAACGCAAAGCACGGGAAGGGCAAGGCACGGGAAGGGCAAGGCACGGAGGCACGGAGGCACGAAGGATGAGGACCGGGTGGTCTACGTAGGGCGTGTTCGATCCTCCGGGAGCTTGGCGGCTTGCCGCGTCGCTTCGCCGGCAGCGAAAATTGTCATTCGCTGCCGAGCGGTCTCCCCCCGATGCCACAGCCCCGTCTCCCGTCCGATAGGATGGGCGTTACAAGTCCCGCGAGCCGGTGCGCCGGGGCATCGGGCCAGGATCGAGGCGCTGCTAGCGGGCAAACAGCCGCTTTACAATCCGGGACAACGCGAGTGACCGCCGGGTGGCCAACCCTTGTTCGTCGCCGGGAATCAGCGGTTCGCTTTACAAAACTTTACAGATTTTTACGTATTCGAGCGGTCCGTAAATAACAAAAAATAGCTTGCGCTACGAGAATAAAGATGATTTCCCCCGCCAGATCCGCGCAGTTTTGGGCGTTCGCGAACTTCCGGGATGCTCTCCTGCCTCCTCCCCTCGCACTCGAGGGGAGGATCGAGGTGGGGAGCGGAACGGAGGATGCAATATTTCGGCAGATCTACTCCCTCTCCCGGTGCTCCGGGAGAGGGCGGGGGTGAGGGTGATTTCGAGCGTAAGAAGGCGTCGGGTCCCCAACCATTCCACCAACAGATCATCCATCATCGTCGAACCGCGGCAGACTACGTTCCTGTCGATATCAGATAGTACATTGTCCGCGCGTCCAGTTTCAGCTCCGCCGCCGAGGCAGCAGACTGCTTCGGATACCCGTTGAAGTCGAGAGGCGTCGCCTTCAGCTCGGCTCCCCGCTTGAATCTGACCGTGCCGGCGAGGTCTTTCACTTCCCAGGGATTCCGGCCGATGCTGACGATCCTGGTCAAACCGTTTTTGAGCGACTCTGTCTGGAAATGACTCGACTTCTCCTCCGACATCACTTGCAGCAGCATTTGTCCGGAACTCGCCAGCGGCTTGCCGTCAAGACTCACGACCACGACGTGGCCAAGCGCCATCGGAGAAGCAATGCTCACGTCGCGAAGCTCCACCGTTCCGCCTTGGCTGACGGCCCCGCTGATTCCCTGGCGCATGGCGCATTGATCGTCAGAACGCCCTTGCCGTAGTCGAGCGTGAGCTGGCCATTCGTGCTGACCACGGTCTGTTGCTGGTGATGGATATATCTGGACAGGTCGCCCACGGTCGATCTGCCGCCGGAGTCGCTGAATGCGACGTTGGTCCGCCCGGCAAAGTGCACCAGCGGATCGATGACCGTGTCGGAGGTGATGTTCGATCCGCCCGGCACGTCTTTGAGCCGAAGTGCATCGACAGCAGCATCCTGCGCCAGCGGTGTCCCCTTAAGCTCCATCAGCTCGGCCGGCTTGAGCGTCAGATGAACCAATTCATCCCCCTCCCCGATGAGCCGATCGCGGAAAATCAGTGCCGCCGCCGGAAACTGGCCCATCATGGCCGGCGTCATCAGCGTCCAGGGCTGCATGAAATAGCCCGGCTTCACGCTCCAGTTGCCGCCATCCAGTGCAAAATGGACGACGCCGTTGCTTCCCTGCAGCGCCCCATAGCATGCGTAATACAGCGGAGCTTCAGATCGGTAGCGGTTGGGCCGCTCGAAGGTCGTTTCGGAAATCATCGACGGCTTGTTGTCATAATGCGGATCCATGACCGGATTCACCAAAGCCTTTGGTTTTCCCGGCTCTTCGGGATCGAACCGCAGCGCGCTGCGGTCGAAAAACGTCTGCCCGTCGCGGATCGCCCACCCGGCATTCTCTCCCGTCCGATCGGTTCCAAAGTAGCCATGCCGATCCACGAAATCCCCGACGGTGTATGAATACTTCTCCAGCGGCCCGAGGTATCGGGGGCTGGCGGTGATCCAGTTCGACGCAGTAATCATTCCCTTGAACCCGATGCCGCGGAGGAACTGGATGGTATTGGCGTAGAAAGTCCGCTGGCTCTGGACGAGAAACGCCACGGTGTCCTGATCGCGCTGCGTCCGTTGATTGACGATGTTCCAGAGCGGCCGAAAGCCAAACCGGCCGTCGGCCGGATCGTCGCGCTCCTCCCGCACTCCGTTCCACGCGGCCAGCGTTGCTTCGCTATTGCCGTATTTCCTGGTGAGCCAGCCGGCAAATTGCGTTTCGATGATCCGCAGTTGCGTATCAGGAATTTGCCTGGCATCAAACGTCCAGAAGAGATAGGAATCCTCGTTTACCAGTTCCACGCTCGACACCGCCGGCTCATCGACCAATCGCCTCCCGGTCGTCGGGTCGGGCGTCAGCAGCAGGCCCTTCCACCAACTCCGGTAACGCTGCTGAAACAGCGGATTGAAAAAAAGCACCGCGAAGGAATTCTTCGTCCCGTCATATCCCTCCAGCCCCGGCATGTTTGGCTTTGGCCGAAGCCACAGAGGAAAATAGATCGAGAAGTGCGAATAGATTCCTTCCGCTTTCATCGCCTTCACCACGGCGATCGCACGCTTCACCCGATCCGGAACGAGATTCCCGTCTTCGTCAAAATATCCGCCGTGAATCCGGACGAGATTGACCCCATGCTTTGCCAGCATGCGCGCCACGCGAGCAAGCTCGCCAGGATCGTTCATATCGGCGGGTGGCCCGTTGACGGCCCAGAATCGCAACGGCTTCCCGCTTGCGGAATGAACAAACTCGCCATCCCTCGCGACGATAAATCCCCCATCCCCGGCGGCACGTTCGTTCATGAACCGCAGATCGATCGCGCACGTCTTGAACGGATCCTGACCCGGATCGAATGCAAACCATCCCGGTTCCTCCGGCGCCTTACTGGCGGCAACAACCTCCCCTGGCTTGGTACTGCCGTGCGGTTCAAACGGCTCGGTCGTCAACACAAAGCAGTCGAGATAGCCATGGTGGTTGTTCGCGCTGTCCATCCGGAAGTCGATGGTGTTCGTCCCCTTCTTCAGCGCGACCTTCCCCACATCCATCCACGCGATGAATCTCACGTCCAGCGCGTTCCCCTCGGCAATGTTGATGCTGTCGACATTTTTGCTGGTATCGATCGGCGTCAGATCACCGCCGTTGAGTCGATATTTCAAAGACGTGCCGACCGGGTTGGCTCGGACCCAGAATTCGTAGTTGCCGTCCGTCGCAGCCGTGAACCGATACGTCGCCTCCCCCGCGTGATCGGGATCCCAATTGCTGATGAAGTCGCCGCCGGAGAGTTGGTTGCGCTGCACCTTGTCATACCACCACGGATGGCGGTGCATCGACGCATGGATCGGGGTTTCCCCCTCCACCCAGATCACCTCAGCCCGGCTCATTCCGGGCAGCACGCTCAAAAGGCAAGCCACAGCCAGGAGAAACCCACCGGGCGATCCGACGCCCGAAGCGCAAGAACGCGATCTACAAAACACCGGTTTGCCTCCAAGCTTCACTCTCGCCTCCCGACTTCAACCCTCTCTGTCGGTACTCGCAACATTGTACTGCGCCTTCAGGACCGCCAACCCGGCAGGCGTTGCCTCCATCCTCATCAAGAAACCTTGAATGGCGAGTATGTCAAGATTTGGAAAAG
>CAVWVQ010000002.1:0-456349 GCA_963758525.1 uncultured Phycisphaerales bacterium | reverse complement strand
GCGTTTTAAAGGAGAACGACAGAAGCAAGGAAGACAGTTAGGGTCTGTCCTGTTCGCTTCGCAAAGCACAGCGGGGTGGGAAGGGGGGTGAGGAAGGGGGGGCAGGTGGGCCGGGGGTAAGGTGGGCCGGACTCCCTTCGCATCCAAGAAGCTGACCTGACCGGCCTGACGGTCATCAGCCTATCTTCGCCTATTATCCGTCAATCTTTCCTCCGCGGCTTCGATTTCTTCGGCCGGCCGATCGGGCGCAACGAGCTTTCAGTGCCCAGCGCCTTGGCCGTCCGTTGCGACCAGCGATCATCGCCGTAGGGACGGCCGCGAGCAACGGCGCGGCGCAACGCGGCTAGCTCCTCCGCGCTTTCCGCCCGATTGACCAGAGTCACCCATCTCCCTGGCATCTCCACCGGCCAGGGAGCCAGAAACCGGGCGATCCCGCTGCTGCGGTCATCCCTCGCCCAGAGCGAACCCCATCGCCAGTCCTGCGCCTTGGCCACCAGATTGGCCCGCAGCGCATTACGCTCCACATACCGGCAGACACTCAGGAAATGCCCGTCCTGCTGAATCGGGAAGCTCCGGAAGCGGCCCTGGTACAGATGCCCGCGCCCCACGCTGTGGCGATGGGCATGCCAGCGGGCGGCGTGGTGTCATGGTGAGCCACTGCATGAAGCGGGACAATTGGCCATCGGTCTTGGGATAGAGGAGCAGATGAAAGTGGTTGGGCATCAGACAATAGGCGCAGAGGCATATTCCCCGATGCAGATCGATCGCCTCGATCAGCACCTTCTCAAACGCCTGATAGTCTCCATCATCCTCGAACAGCTTGAGCTTCCCCGGCGTGCGGTTCATCACGTGATACGCCAGCCCGCCGGGGGAAAAACGGGGTATACGGGCCATTCCACCAGCATACCATCTACTCAATCGACGGGAAAGGCTGATGACCCCCTTTCCTCACCCGGATGTTCCGCAACCGGTCGGGCCCCAAAATCGTCGGCTGACTTTTTTTATAGCGCGGGGCTACCTCCCTCCGCATTTCTTTATACCGCGCCCACGGCGTTCCCGTCACATCGTCGAAACCCACCACTCAAGGCCAATCCATACAGCGCAAAGAGCAATAGTCGCGATCGCGAACCACTGGCCCACAAGTACTCCATTTGAATCAGCGACGCGCCGCGCCGCAACAGCCGACAGCATCGACACAAACACATACATTCCAACGCATAGTGTAACGACCTGACGTGCGCTGGCGCCATGTGATATCAGCACCCGGGGAATGATTCGAGAATGGACGAAAGGACCGCAAGCGATTCCGAGCAAAAAGCAGACAACCGCAAACCGACTGATCCGGCGAGGCCGGCAACGTACTTTCTCATATTCAAGGTGCTGACATTCTGGGGCATCTTTCCCATGATATGCCGGCAAGCCGTCCACACTGACGGGAGCCCGGGTTTTCATTGTTTCGCCTCCGGCGGATAGATCGCGTCACCTTGCCACCAAGCGCTGACTTTGAGGCACCAAGGCCGATCATCGCCTGCGAGACTTGGGATTAGCTCTAATGTCAACACCGGGTCTTTGCCTCCCTCGGCCGCATAGGTGCTCAGGCTGCCTCGACGAGCCTCATATTGAAAATGTTCGAAACGTGGGGTGTCGAGCCGCCATTCTGAAGCGATCTCCTTGGCCCTGCTGTAAGCCCCACCGATCGACATCGGTTCACTGCATGCCTCAAATTCGGTGACATTGGAGGCGGTCCGGGAAATGTAGACATCCCGAACCGTTTCGGCGAAGCTTGCGCCGCCAGGGAAGCGAACTCTGAGATCGTAGGTTCCGGTCAGTGCAAACCAATCTCCCGTTTTCGTCTCGGGCCAGCTTACTTTCGAAATATCGCGGGAAACCGAGAAATCATAGTCGAGTTGAGGATGACCCACTTTGGCCCTCCAGAATCCGAGGGAGGAAACAACTATCGCCACAAGGATAGAGCCCAAGGACCACTTTGTTAAAATCGCCATCATAATCCACTTTATTGCACGAACGAACCGAGGGGACTGTCAACTAACACCTGCCGAGCCGAAGCACTCATGGCCTCCCAAGCGGGCAGCATATCCGATTTAATCCAGTTCCATCTATCGCCGAAGTTGGCAATGTTTCCACCTGGGCCCTCTACATCTTCAAAGGATCTGCCTCCAGGCAATGGAGGTTTTGCCTGAAGGCTCAGGGCGAGTCCCAAGGGGACTTCGCCGATCTCATCGTAATACCTCTGCAGTATATCAGACTGTTCGCGTCGTAATAGGGTTTCATTTCCGAGATTGACATAGGGTGCGAGCCCAGAATCGATCTGCTTCCAAGCGAGTACGAGCTTAGAAGGCAGCGCACCTGGTTCAGCAAGATTGAGCAAGGTTAGAGCGGGCAAACCTTCTTGAAGGTAAGCTTCATGCTGCCATGCCAAATCCTCAAAAATCGCCTTGTGCATTGTGAGGAACTCCCGTTCCAGAAACCACTCATTTTGAAAAGCTGCCTCCCGAGATTGGTATCCGGAGGTGGACTGGATTATCACTCGCGCCAGTGAATTATGACCGCGCAATGTGGCAGCGAGCCATGCCTCATCATTCAGGCGAAGCCCAGAGACAGTCTGCAGACCCTTGTAGACAACGCCACCAGCCAGCTTCGCTAGTCCTGCCCACAGTAGCTTGGACGGCGCTTGGTCGAATGCTTTTTGGTAAGAAGCTGTTAAGGTGACATCCACCGTTTTTATTTGCCTTTTTCCGGCAATTTCGGCCTGCCTCTCGGATTCAGAGTGTACTGCAGCCGCATCCGGCCCGCCATTTTCAGGGTCCAGGGATCGCTTCCCAGCGGCCGGCCACGCTCGAAGCTAAGTGCCACCCGTTTCACGGCGGCCGGATCCATCGGCTCGTTCACCAGCGCCGTCCAGTTCCGCGGGCGGTCGATCGGCCAGTCGTCGAGCAGTTGTCTCGCCAGCTCTTTCTGGCAGCCCAGGCTCGACCAGTGCCAGTCCTGCGCCCGCTCCACCATCTTCGCCCGCAATGGATTGGCTTCCACATAACGCAGCAGTGTCAGCAAATGCCCATCTTCCTGCACTACAAAGCTTTTGTAGCGGCCCTGATAGAGATGGCCGCTGGTCCGCCGGGCCGCAGCGCATTGAGGCGAACTGATCGGCGCGGGACAGATCGAGCTTCCCTCGGACGGCACATCGCATGCATCAAACGCCGTTCACAATTTCCCGACACCGCGGATAGTTCCGGCAACCCCAGAACGGCCGACCGGTACGCTGCGCGAGACAGTGGAGCAGTAGAACAGGTGAGCAGTAGACGGGGCGCTGCCTCAGAGAAACCTGGCATGAACTGCTGACGGCGGTAACCAGCGGATTCATCGTGGCGAACATGTAGAGGAGCGTCGGCCCGTCGATGAGCCGGATCGGCTTGCGGGCGGCGAAGGTCCGGGCGGCTTCGCTGAAGGTTCCGCAGGTGACGAAGATTCCCTCGCAGCGGGTGGCGCGGGCGTCGACCAATCAGACTGGGAAAACAGCGAGCATGCTCGCCGGATACACGAAGTGTGAGAAAAGGCGATCATCAGCCAATGCAATTTGTTCAAGTGTTCAGTTAACCGGTATGCCGGGGTCGCGTTCGCATCACTGCCCACTCCGTCGCTTCGTGGGCGGTGCAGCGCTGACCCTTGCCGCTCGCCTCCGGCGCGTCGCCGCAGCCTTGATAGCGGCTACACGCCGCGCTGAACACTCCCGATATCCGCCGTTCCGTCGAACTCATAAGCCCACGCCGCCCCGTCTCCCTCGCGACTCCGAAACGACACCCAGCCTCGTGAACACCAAGATGCGATTTCGCGGATAAATTCTTCGTGCGACTTCCATTTGCCTACGCGTACGTCGTTCCACGAGAGAGCGCCTTGGCTACCCATTTTCAGCAATCCCACCATCCAATGATGTCCTCCGCCACCGCGTTCGGCGGCCGCGATCGCCGCAGATACGTCGGCGAACTTGTCGGGTCGGACACGCACGCCGTACATGTCAATGGCCGTCTCGTACCCCATCCTAAGGCTCTCCGGTTGGCCTGGTCAGCCCGGCGGGATCACCCATGTTGCCGTTTTCGCCATCCCCCGCTTATTGGATTTTGTCTTCGGCCCAAACACCGAAGCGTGGGCTGGTTCATCCGGCTCGGGTGTCCGCGCAATTCCCTGTGCGAAAGATCGGGCAGCGCCTGCGGTAATGGGCGCGAGTTTGCAGCCCTCATAACCGGCTAGCACATCCTGCGCGGTTCGTTGTGTCAGGGCGATCACGTCTGCCAGCAAAACCGAAAGCGGGCTTCCGTCGGCGCTGTCATCAAACGCTGCCGATGACAATCGCATCCCTGCCGAGTTGTCGTCTCTCACGATCCACGCTGGATGCACGCGCCGCCATAGTGCGGCGGTGTCGGCTATCGTGAGATCATCCACCATAGAAGGACCGGGCATGTGTGTGAACTCCGCTCCCGGCGCGCGCTATTGCCTCGAAAGACTTGCAATAGCGTCATGGAGAGATGCGATGTCAGAAGCCAGATCTTTCTCCCAGGAAATGCCTTCCCGCTGATCGTCAAATAATCCCTGGACATGGCTGGGAGAGAGAAACTCAATCTCCAGATCGATTCCCCGCGTGTGCCATTCCAATTGAACTCCCCCCCGCACCGTTGGCACCACCGATGGCGCTGGCGTGTCATCCAGCATGATGGCGTTCAGCAGCGTCATCGCCGCCTGCACAATTGCGGGTTTCACGCGCATTGCGCCGTGCTGGTCCCAGTTGTCGGGCAACTGGAGCAGCGTCGATGCCGCCACCAGCGTCGGGGCATACCATGCCAGCGGGGGAGAAACTGTTTGTGTACTCATATGCCTCCCGAATCATACCGTCGGCCGGCACACATCTCAAAATCGGCATCAATCGCCGACTCCCGGCAGGTTCTTTTGTGTCGGTGACGAATGCAACTTCACTACCGATCGCCTTTGAATCAACGCCATCCGGTCGCTGATGGCCGAGCCGAAGACCAAGTCAAAGCCGCCGATCGGGTACCAGACGGAATCGAAGCGCCGGAAGAAAATCGAATCGAAAAGAAAGGGAGGCTAGCCACCGGATCAATTGTTAAATTGCAGCACGAGGTGCGCCGCAACCTGCGATAATCCTATTCTACTCAGATTTCTGCCATCCGCCGTTCGCATTTTTGGATCATCAGCAACTGCGCAAATCAATCCAACGGGCGGCTCTTGCGTGTGCCGCAACTCGGAGCGCGTCATCCAGCTTGTCGATTTCTGAATTGATCGCGCTGCTGGATGCGGAGGGCAGGACATGGAGGGGGCCTACCAGTGTTACCCGCACGCCTGCAGCCTGGAGGCGATTGACCACATTGCAGAGCGTGGCGGCGACCTGCGCCGTGCGCGTCCGGCGATCAAATCGCTCATCCCGCTCCAGACGATTACGCTCCGCGGGTGCAACGCGATGAGTCCGTCCAACCGCCGGTCCAAGCCGATCGTTGTTTCGCCAGGGATTGCGCGGTCATCCATGACCGAATGACCGAAATAGGTTGCCACGGCGTGCGCCATATCGTCGCCAAACATAGGGCGTTCAACCTGGAATTGGCTCAGCGGGAGGCGGTCGAATCGGTCAACGGCAAACTGGTAGAGCGTTTCATCGAGTGCGGGGACATCTGTGCGTATAGGAGTTTCGACCGGTTTTCGACTGCGTGACCACAGATAGCCTAATCCAATATTGACCACCAGCGAGGCGATAAATACAAACCACCAACCTATCCGGCTCGGGTGCATCCCCATGGCTTTCGAGAATAACCGCCTCACTGCACACCAGGCAACTAGTTCCGGCAACCCCAGAAGGGCCGCCCCGTGTTCGGTCCGCGTCGAGCGGTACGGAGTTCCATCGGAACGCTGCAAGCGCGGCAAATCGGCGTGACCGGTGTTCGTGGCGAACGTCGAGAGGAGCGTCGGGCCCATCGATGAGCCGGATCGGCTTGCCGGCGGCGAAGGCGCGGGCGGCTTCGCTGAGGGTTCCGAAGGTGACGAAGATTCCTTCGCAGCGGGTGGCGTTCCTTTTCCCCTTTTAGCCGGCTTGCCCGCGAGCCGGTTTTGCTCGAATTCCAAAGGGCACGGCTCGCAAGCGACCGGCTAAAGGGTGCAGCATGTCACCTGATGATGACCCCCTTTCTTACTCAGTGTTTCCATAGTGACGCAGCGGGACGAGGAATAATTCCTCGTCCCGCGAACCACAGTTCGAATTACGCCCGATACGCTGGCTTCATTCGCCCATCGGGGCGGATGAATCGTGCAACCCGCGACCTTACTGATCAGCTCGCGACTGTTGTTGCTGCTGTTGAGATTGATGCTCGTTTCTCTCGGCCGGAAGCCGGGCACCGGCGGGCTGCGCCTCGGATTGGCCCAACTGCTGATCGATCTGGTCAATCTGTCGACTGAGAGCCTGCGCGACTTGTGTCGCATCATGCTTGGGCTGCGGGTTGCCGGAAATCAGCTCGTCGGCAGTCTTCATCGCTTGATGGACGCAATGTGCTGCATCGGCGGGAACATTCTCGCCGGACCACATCAAAGCCTCACGGGTGTGCGTCGCGGCTGCCTGCAGTGCATAGCCGGCCTCGAGGGACTTATTGCCGCCTTTGGCGCTCTCAATCCGATCATCGTAGAACTTTGCGATCGCGAGTTGAGCGCGGGCTGCCGCCTGGGCTATTTCTTCAGGTTGCACCTTTCCCTGATCCTTGCTGATCTGGTCGGCCAGCCGGTCCAGCTCCTGCTGGCTGGATTTCACGGATTGGCTTGTCTGCGCTCGGCCCTGCGTCGCATTGGCGTAGAGGTCAAGTTGCTGTGCGGCCACCCGCAACTCGCCGGCAGCGGCCTGCGTGTCACCCATCCTCAGATTCTCCTTGGCCAGGATGAGGTGCCGGTTGAGGTTGCCCTCGTCGAGGAAGACAAACCGTTCATCGAGCAGCACCACGGTGCCCGGGTTGTTGGAGTTCTGCGGATTGTTAGCCTGTTCGCTGTCAGACTCGCCCTGTTTGTGCTCGGGCCCATTTTCTCCGTTCGCCTGGGCGATCTCGTAGGTTTTGCCTTCCACGCGGGCCTGATTGGCAACGAAGACCTGCTTTCCGTTGATTTTCTGGCTCTGCCCCTGAACGGTGATATGGTCTCCCTGTTCGATATTGTTGATGAGATCCTGGTTCTGGTTTGAAGGGCCCAGATCAACGGTCTCCACCGAACCGCCTGATGTCTTCAGGCGGACACGGAAATGCTGCGTACCATCGACGTTTACTTCCCGGTACACCAGCACCGAGCCGCTCTTTGACCCAGCGGTACGGTCTTGAGAGTCTTGGGAGGTATTTTGCTGGTCATCTTGTGACTGCCGGTTCTCCCGATTGTCTTGTTGAGATGAATTCTGGTGCTGTCCGTTTTGCGGATTGTTGTCTGCAAACACCGCAATCGGCAGCGAGATCAATCCGAGGGCCGCTAACGCAACCACTAATTTGTGATGATGGGGGGTGAACATATGGTTACTTCTCCTAAATGAAAAATTGTTTGTGGCCGAGTGCCGCCTGTCGGGTGTCGAACTATGGTGTGATTCCTATCTCGTTCCAACGTTGCACCGGCCGCGCCGCTTGCCTGCAAGTGCCGTTCCGATTGAGCCCATTCGGCAGCCAAGACGAGTTGGAAAGGTTCAGTTTGATTCTCGGCACTGGCAAGTTGTCTGATACCGCGACAGTACAAAACAAACCGATTGTCTGGCACGACAGTACAACTCCCAAGGACCAAGTAGGCTAATTTGGCGTGGTCTGAGAGTGAAGGCTCCAGCGCGGGTGCTGGCCTGTCTCGGCCGAGCGGCGGAGGTACGCAAACTCGGTTCAATCGCGGCGGAGCGCGCGGTCGGCTTCGCTGGAGGTTCGCAGGTGACGAAGATTCCTTCGCAGCGGGTGGCGTTCCTTTTCCCCTTTTAGCCGGCTTGCTTGCGTGCCGGTTTCTTCGAATTCCAAAGGGAACGGCTCGCAAGCGAACCGGCTAAAAGGGGCAGCAGGTCATCAGATCCAAATTCTCTCTACCGACCGAAGTGCCTTGCGCAGCCGCACCGGGGAGGAAGGCAACGGGTGCGGGCCGATCAAAATAGGTACGGGTGTCCCCCGTTGCGTTCACCTGGAATCGCAGACCCAGAAAACACTGGTGATGGAGTTCGGTCGGTTCACCGCGAACGGCGCAAACGCCGTGACGAGGGCAAGCCGGCGACCTTCAACTTCTGCAGAGATCTGGCGCTGGCGCGGCCGCGGGTGGCGGATAGCATGATCCGTTGTGCCGGCGATGAGAGTATGGCACCTACGGGAGAGCCGATGGCGGAAGAATCAGACAAGCCGGAGCAGAAGTCCGAATCCACGACGGAGGATGCCGCCAAGGCGGGCGCCGTCGCTGGGGCGACGTCACTGGGATGTCTGGGGTTGGTGACACTCCCCTGGAGTATTTTCGCGTTGATCGTGCTGGTGTTGTTGATTCTGTGGGGCATGCATCGACTCTTTATGCATTGAGGGAGATTTAGCCACTACCCGTCGGCTTGGGATCAATTTGCCGGCCGGTGGAACTGTGCATACAAGCTGAGCACGGCTTCGCGAGCCTTGGCGTCGCGGATGACTCGTTTTTTGCCATCGGGGAATTCCACTTCCAGCCACTCTCTGCGGGAGCCGCGGTAGGTTTGCGACTTTTTTACGATGCCGCGCAGGTCGGCCCATCGGGCCGTCACCCAACGCGGCTCGCCGCGGCCTTTGGCATGAGAGATGGTGTCGTCGTCCACGCGCACACTCACCCCAGCAATCCGGGCGCAGTACGTCACGAGCAGCGCAATCAGCACCCCGCAGAATTGCATGATGACAATCGCCCACCAGAATCTCGTGCTCATGAAGCCTTCGGAAACGCTCATGCCCGCGAGGATACAGCCTACAAAGCCGAAGATCAGGAGCGTCAGGTTCCAACTGTTCCATTCGGCGACGGGACTGGGCAGGAAGATGCGGGGCAGTTCCGACGACGCATGGGAAGCCAGTGATTTAAGGCGCCCACGCT
Source organism: uncultured Phycisphaerales bacterium (assembly GCA_963758525.1). Lineage (GTDB taxonomy): Bacteria > Planctomycetota > Phycisphaerae > Tepidisphaerales > Tepidisphaeraceae > JBBSDP01. The sequence goes on along the minus strand of CAVWVQ010000002.1, from coordinate 447,244 downwards.
TGCGCCAGTTCAACACGATGAGCGAGCGGGCGGCTTCGAAGACGATGGTCAGCGGCAGCGCCGCGGCGACCGCCAGCCCAAGTCGCCCCAGTGCCAGCGATGCTGAGGTGCGATATGCGGTGATTTCGCGGAAGACCCATTGGCCGGAAGGGGTCTTCTGGAAGCTGCCGTTTCGGAAGTCGGGGATGTAGCCTTTCAGACCGCGAATTCTGGGAAACTCGATATGAATCGAGCCGCCGGCGCCGTCGGGTGCATCGGCGCGCGTCTCCCAGGTCACGTGCGCGATCATGCCCGCGCCGGTTGCGGTGCAGTGCGTCTTGTTTTCCTCCCACGTGACATCTCTTGGCGTAATTTGGACTTTGGTCGAGACGATGCATATCGGCCCGGAACCTGCGAAGGTAATGCCGTTCTCCAGAGCAGTCTTGATATCGTCATCGACACGGTAGAACCGATCGCTTCCGGCGTAGGTATCCAGCGTGAAGTCGGCCTGCCAAGTCTCCCGCATCGACGTCCCGGCCCGCACCTGCGAGCGCGTGGCGAAACGGAGCGTGCTGCCGATGGCGGAAAAAACCAGCAGCGTGCAGAGAAACGAAATGACGTAACGTGGTATCATTTGAGCGGGGGCTATCTACGCGTGAGATCCGTGCTGCCGCAATCTCCCTTGGGGACTGCAACGCGCACCTCAGTCGTTAATGCCGGGATAGCGACCGTGAGATTCGCGGGTCGCATGGTGAACAGCCGCAGGTTCATCTGTCGGCGTCGCGTCGGGCTGCGAGTCGACTTTGTCGGCAGCGGCGGGGGTGGATTCGGCCGCGCCGTTGCGTTCGTCCTTCGCGTCCTTCTTCCCGCTCGAGGCGATCACCAATCCGATCACGATCAGCACGATGAACCCCGCCGCCGCGCTTTGGTTGGGCTTGGCGGAGCGGGAGGATTCCGCCTCACTCGTGGCGGACGAGAATGGCCAACCTTTTTCAAGCTGGAATGGCGGGTTCTCGGGCGGCGGCGAAACAGCCGCCCTTTTCGCAAGCTCTGCCCCGTTCGCGGCAGCGGCGCCCTCCCTGGTGGTGTGTACGCCACCGGTCAAGTCTCGGTAAAGCATAATGCCTCCGCGATGGATGAGGGATCGCACTGATCCGCTGACAATCTTTCCGGCAAATTATCGATTGTCGTTGTTTTCTGCACCGTGTTAAAGAGTTGCGCGACGGTTGCGGAGTGGATCGTTGGCACGGGGCGTTACGACTGGGATTTTCAAGAATTGAGACTGAACCTCGGGTCCGCCGCTGGCAGGACGGTGAGTCGGCCGAGCTTCACCTTCGCAGGCAAAATGTCAGCTAGTACACGGCTGTCAGCGCTGAGCGAGGCGGCGGTGAACGATCTGATCCTGCCGCCGGCGATCAGCAGATCGTCGCCGTCGAAGTAGCGTCCGTTTACTGGATTCAAGCCTGCGGCGAAGATCGATCCATTCACTGCACCGTGTATTTTGACGGACGAGATCGTGCCGGCATAGAAGGTGTCAGCGGCCGACCCGGTTCCGCCGAGCGCGGCGTCGGTTCCGAAGTTCGTTCCGGCATAGATCCTGGTGCCGCTCGCGCCGCCTCCGACGGACAGTGTTCCGATGGCCGCCGCCGCCAGGGAACCGTCGAAGTCACCCGTTGTGATAATGGAACCTATGGAGCCGGTGACGTCCACTATCGCTCCCGAGGCAAATGACGCCGCACGAATTTTGCCGATCGCGCCGCCAACATACCACGTCCCGCCGCCCCCGGCGTTGCCGACCGTGAGCGCAGCGACTGAGCCGGTGACGATGAGACCGCCAATAGTCGCGGACGGCGCATCGACGGACCGCGCAGACCCGTTGATCGTGATCAGGCCGACGGCAGTCTGTGCCCGGCCCGGAACGGCGAGAGAAATGGACGAAGCGCCGGTACTGCCGTTCAGAAGCAACTCTGAGGGGTTCTGATGGGCGGCGTAAACTGTCGTTTTTCCCGCAGGCAGCGTGAAGGCGGTGGCGAAGCGGAGTTCGGCGCGTCCGGGGCCGGCGAGCAGGGCGGTGACCTGCCGCCCGGAAGCGTCCGTAAACACGACTTTCTTCTTCGCCGGAACAGGAATCGCCTGCCAGACGCGGCCGCTCAGCGGGAAGGAGATGGTTTGACCGCTGACGGGGATCGTCAACTGTCCGGAGAGAGCCTCGACTGGCGCCGATGCAGAGACGGCTACCGCGAACGTGGCTGCTTGCCCCGGGGCAATTGAAGCCGGCGGCGCTGCCGTCAGATCGAACCCGGCCGGGAGTTGCAACGATCCAACCGTCAGGGGTTGATTTGCGGTATCGGTGATGGTGAAGGTGGTCGCGGTGCCCTCGGCGCCAAGGTCGCTTGCCGCAACCGGAACCGCCGCGGCCTGGCCATTGACGATCGGTGTCGCGGGCGAGCCGGCAGCGAGTGTAAAAGAAAGAGCGAGGGACGAACCGAAGTTGTCGGCCTCGCCGGCGGCGCCTTCCCGGATCTGGTTGGCCGAATCGGTGAACACGACCACCGCGTCCGTTGATGTCGCGCCGCTGGGGGTGGTGAAAGTCGCCGTCGCGGTATACGAAGCGCCGGGCTGCAGCGTGCCCGAGTGCGTTTGGTCGGTCAGCAAGACGTCAGTGGAACTGAACATGCCGGAGGGGGAAAGGTAAATTCCGTCGTGCCACGTCGCGGATTCAGTGGTCGTCGGCCCAACGTTTTCAACCGTATAGGTCACAGATTGGCTCTGCCCGGGAACAAGGGGTCCGCCGAACTGAACATTGGTGACGACCAGATTCGCGCCATGTTCGAATTGAGGCGCAGTGTAGGCGGGGGTCGTGTAGGAGGTGGTATCGATTGCCTCGGAGGAGGGGCCGACGATCGCGATGTTACCGACATGATACGGCCCATCGTATCCATTGCTCCAGATCTCGCGTCCGTCGAACGGGAAATCGAGACTATTTGCGCCGCTGGCGAGCGTTCCTGAGTTACTGATTCGGGCGGCGACACGCCCGGTGGCGTCGAGCAGCTCGCCGCTCCACTGATAATCGCCGGGGGTAGATACTGTCACCGGAAGCGAGACAGTCAACGTGTCGAATTCTCCGTTGCCATCGGTGTCGGCGGTGTGGCTGCTTCCGCCGGCTTCGGCGACGACTGGAGCATGTTGGAAATCGGTGTATTGATAGGCGGAAGTAGCGGCAGCTTGTGGCGCCTCCGCCGCGGGAGTGAGCAACCCGTCGTTGTCCTCCTTGAGCGACACCTGAGTAAGGTCGTAGGGCCCGTCAACTCCATGCTGGTAGATCTTCGATCCGTCGAAATCCAAATCAACGGAGGACGTTCCCGCGGGCAGAGCGATGTCCCTGGTTTGCGTATCGATGACCGCTCCTCCCGCATCCGTGATGCACCCGGTGAGGCGATAATTTCCCGCTGATCCGACCGACACTCCGATGGATGCGGTTAATGTGTCGTAAAGTCCGTCACCGTTGGCGTCGGTTGCCGTGGTGCTGTAGGACCCACTGAGCGTGGCGGTGCCGGACGACACGGCGGCGACCGCGACGCCGAGGCGCGAGAATGCCGTCGACCCGCCCGCTTGGCCGGTGACAGTCATCGCGTAAGCGCCAGTCTGGGTCGCGGTAAACGTTCCGCTGTAGACGCCGGCTCCGTTGTCGACGAGGGGGACGTTTTGGGTGGTCTGGTCGGGCAGCAGGATGGTCGCGTCGACAGTGGCGCCGGTGATTGGCGTGCCGTTGAGGGTCGGACTTGCCGTTAGTGTGACGCTTTGGCCGAGGGTGTATGCGGTGGCATCCGAGGAGACGGGCATGATGATCCCGCTGGCCTGCTCGATAGCGGAGACGACGTACGGCTCGGACCCCGAGGGCTCTGTTACCGCCGTTCCGGTCACGTTGGCGGTCCAGACTCCCGCCTGAGCGTTCGCGATGACGTAGGTGTCCTGTTTATTTCCGGTTTGGGTGGCGTCATCGCCTTCGGCATATCCGGCGACGGCGGGGTTCGCCGCGACATAGGTCGGGTCAATGGTGACACCCGACGGGGATGTGAGCGTGTATCCGAGCAGGCCGGAGTCGTAGTCAATGGTAAAGGCCGTGGCCCCGGTTGCCGACGCGTCGATCGTGAACTGCTGGGTTTGGGTCTGTCCGGCGGCGACGGCACCGCCCTCGGGAGCGAGCGCAATCGGGTTGGCTGCGGGTGACGACGTCGACGGTGTCACGGTCTGCACATTTGGGGAGGCGGTCGAAGTTGACAGCAAGTATGGCGCTACTTCGTCGAAGATTCCCTGCGAATGGGTGATACCGGTGTGCCAGGCGGAATGATCGCTCCCGCTGCTGTCCCACGCGGGCAGCGAGGTGATGCCGGGGGAGAGTGAATAGACAGAGGAGTTGGCGACGATCAGGCTGTTGGGTCCGCCATAGAAGCTCTGGAAAGCGGTGTTGAGCAGGGCGGAGCCGAATCCCGTGAACGTATAGTTGCCGGCGATCGAATAGTAATTCACGTCCGGGTTGAGCGGGTGAAACTCGTTGTAAACGGCCATGAACTCGGGGGTCAATTGCAGACCGGCTGGAGCAAGCAGGGTGCCGATCACGGCGGCGGGGAGTGAAAGTCGCGCCAGGCCCGCGAGTGCGGCAGTGGCCAACGGACTGCCGGCATTGGGGGTATCGAGCTGGATCAGCGTATCGAGCGAATCGGATGTCTCGGCGAATTGCCGGGAATCGAGACCGCCTTTGCTATGGGCAACGATGTTGACCTTGTCTACGCCAAATGTCTGCTTCATCGTCTCGACGGTCGAGGCGATTTGGGCGGCATCGCTGTCGATGCTGCTCAGCGCCTTGTTGTAGCCGCTCAAGTCGATGGCTTCCCACGGGATGCCCCAACTGGATAAACCGTCTTCCCAATCAAATCCCGAGCCGTTGGAACCCCAGGTCGCGGGACTGCTCAATATTCCGTGCACCAGCAATACCGGATCAACCACTGGCACCTGCAGCGCGACCCAGTCGACGGCGGTACACCAATTGTCCGCCCCGGGCGGGGAGGCGGTGTCGATATTCACGACGATCTGGTTGTTGCCCGGCGTGACGTTGCCGGACGCGTCCTCGGTTCCGAAATCGACGTCGCCGATCGGAACCTGGAACGTGTTGTTCTGCCAGATATCGTTGGCGCCTTCGAGGGTCCCCAGATCGTCCCGCACGCCATCCTTGCCGACGAAATAGACCTCGTCACGTTCCGGGGGCGTGCTCGGATCGTCAGGATCTCCGTCGTAGTCAACGTCATATGCAGGAAGGGTCAGAGTGAGGGTCGTCGGGAGCGACATGTGCGCTGCCAACTTGGTTGGGTCGATGCATCGGCTGATCGGCAGATCGATCGTAAGCGGCCCGCCTGATGCGAAGGTGCAACCGGTGTCCAGCCCACTTCCGGTATCCACCACGACATGCCCCGCATCGGTTGGTGGATCGTATGGGGAGTCGCCGCTGTGCGACAACATCCTTCGCGATTCCAGTTTCTCAACTTCAGCGAACAGGCACCGGACCAACCGCCCGAATTGACCTTGACCGATATTCCGACGCACTTGCATTTTCTTCAGATTGGACATTCGGCCCCTGGTTTCAATGAATTGACTTACCTCAGCGGTCGTGCGGTCCGATGCGCCGCGGAGAAAGTCGATGTTGTTCGATCCCTCGTTATTAAGCTGCAACCCCGGCAGGCGGCAACACAATCGAAGCGGGCACCCCTCTTCAATGTGCTTCCCCGTGTAACCCAGTAGCTAGCCGCCGGTGACGGACCAGTCACAAGACTATCGAACCTGGCCAATCCCGCGTCAAATTTTACTCTTTCAACCGACAGCGTTTGACCACCCAGACCAACGAATGAAAAAGCTTTCTGCCGGAACCGCGGAGCGTTATCGCATTGACGGCGGCGAAAATCAGAGGAATGGACATTCGCAACGACCATTGTTGTTGCGTCAGCGTTTGAAGAGCGGCGACAAGTCATTACCCTACTCAAATGGTTAGAAAATCCAGGCCTATCGATAGACCAATGCTCAACTACGAATCTGTGGCCGGGACTCTTTGCATATGCCATGCGAAGATGATCTTGCAGAGGAGTCATATGCGTTCGACGAAAGTTGGGGCGGCCGGCGCTTGCATCGTGTTCATTCTCGCGGCCTGCCTGCGTGCGGATGATTCCGCCGCTGCGCCTATCAAGATCCAATCTGAACTCCACATCCTCCAGTTAAAGATGAGAACGGGCAGGCTAAAGTAATTCGCAAGCTGATCGTGTTACTGATCAACGTGGGAAATCAGCCCATAACTGTTGTGACCGACAGGCTGGATCAAGACAGCAGCGACGATAACGGCACGTTGGCTATAACAGTTGGCCTGAACGGAACAGCGAAAAAGGATGGACATCTGATTGTGCCAAGCCTCTCGAAGCTCGCCCCAGTTACGCTTCAACCAGGTGAAGCCGCGTCGATCAATACCGATGCTATTGACCTCTCCGATTTCGACTCTGGAAAGTTGACGATGGAGTACCGGGTCTCGGACTTTTGGGGAAAAAGGTTGTCAATCTGGGCAGGCAGCGCTAAGTCAGAGACACTGCTTAAATAGAGTTTGGCCATGATGGTAAAGAGCGCGCTGCGCGATCGAGGGATCACGCACGGTCGTTCAGTGAGCGGGTTTCGCGGCGTTGTAAAGCGACGCGATCTCGTCGCCGCTCAGAGCGCGCTGATAGAGGGCGACTTCGGCAATACGTCCAACAAAGAAACTGGCCGGTGAAGAGATGGCCGACGCGATGCAAAATGGCGCGGTTTTGCTGGTTTCGTGCGCTCCGCAAGGTTTGACGGCGACCTCTTTTCCATCCATGTAAAGCGCGCGATCGTGATGAGCAAGGAACGTGGCTGCGAGGAAATGCCAGACATGCACGTCGCTTCTTTGAAGCCGGATTGGGCTGACGGTGGACGTGCCGTTATCGGTAAAAAACTTCAGGTGATTGTCGCCATCGATGTAGAGATCAAAATCGTTGCGAAACTCGCTTTCGCCGGCGATATAAAACGTGTGGTGCTCATCCGAGGGGAGCGCATCAAGATAGCACCAGCAGAGAATGGTCCCTTCATCGGCGATCTCGCCCACAAGGTCCGTGCGAACCGACGGCGCTGCCGCGCCAGCGCCTCCGACGGGGAACCACAGCGCGGCGTTGCGTGCGTTGTCGCCCAGAATCGGCCCGGAGCCTTCCGGGACGATCGACGCGCCTCCCTGCGCAGTGGCGAGGTAGCCATTGACATCGCTGTTGAGCGAACTGGAGAAGCGCCAATATCCGAGCAGTCCGGGAAGACGCTTGACCAGCGCGGGATAATCCTCGGCAACCGGCGCAATCGGCCGAACTGCTACGGGCAGCGCCGATTGAATTGGCGCGGCAGTTGGTGCCGCGTGTTCGCTCGTTGCGCCGGCGGGCGCGACGTGACGCGGTCGCAGCGGCAGCGCCAGAACGACCGCCAGCGCAACGACTGCGATTGCGGCAACGGCGATCAACGCACGGCGTTGACCCGGATTGGAAGAGCGAGCTCCGGCCGCCAGTGTCGGGCGTCCGGCGAGGTAATTGGCGATATCGCGCGCGAACTCGCCCGCGGTTTGGTAGCGGTCTTCCCGCCGTTTGTTCAAGGCTTTGAGGACGATCGCTTCGATTACCGGATTGACCATCGGCAGATGTTTCGTGCGGAGCTTGCGAAGACGGGCCACCTCCTTTGCCTCGCGTGCTGCCAGCACCTGGCTGGGGGGCATCGGACGGGCGGTGAGGATGTTGTTGAGCACGTCTCTCATGGTGCCCACCACCTCATAAGGGAATTGGCCGGTGAGCGACTGGTAGAGGATGACGCCCAGAGAATAGACGTCGGTGCGTGTGTCGATCTTCGATGACAGACCGTCCGCCTGTTCCGGGCTCGCCCATGGGAGCGAGCCGAGGAATTCGCCGCTGATGGTCATGTCACGGTTGCCGTCTTCGTCGGTAGTCGGGACGGCGGTGCGAGCGAGGCCGAAGTCCAGGATGTGCGGATTGCCGTTCTCGTCCACCTGAATATTGTTCGGTTTCAAATCGCGGTGAACGACCCCGCGCAGATGGGCTGCATTCACCGCATCGCAAATCCGCAGGAACAACCGCATCAATTCGGCGGGGTCTTTCGCAGTCTCTGATCCGCGCTGGTGATAGCTGTCCCAATACTGGTCGAGCGGCCGGCCCGTGAGAAACGGCATGACCAGGAAAAAAGAGCCGTCCGCCGCGACCCCCTTATCGAGCACCTGGACGATATCCGGATGATCGAGTGCCGCGAGCACGAGCACTTCCCGCTCCAGCCGCGCCCTGCCCTGCGGCGACGCGAAGGGACCTTCCCGAAGCACCTTGATCGCCACACGCCGGCTCGTCGCAAGCTGAATCGCCTCGAAGACAATCGCCTGTCCGCCGCGGCTGATTTCCCGAATGACACGGTATCCGGCAATCTTCAATGTCGAAGGGTCAGAAAGCGGGGGCCGTCCGGACGGACCGGCCGTGTTCGGCTGCTCTGTGCCGAAGCCGTCGGCGGAGCCTGGAGCCAAGGTCGCCATGGGATCTGGCATCGCGTTGAGATCGCTTCCGAGCTTGGCGGGGTTCGATTCAGTGCTCATGTGGTCGCTCCTGCCTCGTGCGCAGGCGCTGCGCGGCGGTCGCGGAAACGACCGCGTGTTCGGGATCAGCAAATGTGCCGCCTGTTTGATCCGGAAATGAATATACCGTTCGGAGGCCGTGCGTGATGCAGGGTGTCGTCAATGAAGAATGAAAGATTATTCCCTGCGCCGTCCGTGGAAGGTGAAGAGGGCTGGGTTTTTGAGGACGTGCGAAGCGTTTCGATGATCAGCCGCGCGAGCCTGAGCGAAGCCCCCACCCCAACCCTCCCCCGGAGTACCAAGGGAGGGGGGAATGAGTTGCACAACGGACCGGTGCAGATCAAATCGGTCAATGTCATCAGGTGATTCCTCCAACAGCAGGGCGGTGGTTCGTCCCATCCGAACTCGCGGGTTTCGTGTAGGGCGGGATTCATCCCGCCGTGGTCTGTGGTTTTACAGAACCCGCGGCGGGATGAATCCCGCCCTACGTTGTCCACCGGCATTTTCGACGGGAATGGATTACGAGCCGCCCGTGCGGCGGAGCGTTCGGAGGGTTGCTCTGTTCGAGAATCGGCGACGCGGCGCTTTACGCCTTATTTGCCTTCCACCGCGACCGGCGCGCTGTTGCGGGCTTTCAATGCTTCGATGGCCTGCAGAATCTGCTCGCCCGTGGCTGGGATTCGAAGCGGCGCGGCGGCGTCGGCGCTCAATGCGCACAGCGCGTCTTTCACGGCGAGCCATACGCTCAATCCTAAAATCAGCGGCGGTTCGCCGACGGCTTTGCTGCGGTACAGACTGACGTCGCAATCGGGATTGTCCAGGAAACGAACGTTGAACACGGCAGGCAGATCGGAAATGTTGGGGATCTTGTACGTGGTCGGCGAGTTGGAGAGCAACTGGCCGCCGGGGCCGTACACGAGTTCTTCGCCGGTCACCCAGCCCATTCCCTGCACGAATCCGCCGATGATCTGGCCGCGATCGATGCCGGGGTTGAGCGGCTTACCTGCGTCCATGATGAGGTCCACACGCGTCACGCTCAGGTCCCCCGTAAACCGGTCGATCAGCACCTCGCTGCAAGCCACGCCGTTGGTGTAATACAGAAACGGCGAGCCGCGTCCGGTCTCGCGATTAAAGTCCACGCCGGGGGTGATGTAGAATCCGCGCTCGCCAAGACTGACACGCTGTTCGAACGCTTCGCAGACCAAGTCACGAAACGACAGCGTCCGATGCGGCGCCCGCTCGTCGAAGACCGACCCGTCGACAAATCGCACCCGCTGGGGCTCGGCAGCGAGCCCGTCGGCGGGTCGCGCCAGCAACCCGGCGGCAACCAGCGACAAGCGTTCACGAATGCGCCGGCATGCGTCAGCGGCGGCCGCGCCGTTCAGGTCGGTTCCGGAGGAGGCGGCCGTCGGCGAGGTATTGTTGTTTTTGTCGGTGCTCGTCGCGGCGATGATCACCTTCTCGAGCGATATCCCCAGTTCGTCGGCGACAATCTGCTTGATGCGGGTGTACACGCCCTGGCCCATCTCCGTCGCGCCGGTGGTGACGATCACCGATCCGTCCTGATACACGTTGACCAGCGCGTTTGCCTGATTCATCGTCCGGCGGGTGAACGAAATTCCGAACTTCACCGGCGACAGGGACATCCCTTTCAAACGGGTCACGGAAGCGGAATTAAACAACGTGATGGCGGCGCGTCGCGCCTCGTAATCGCATTCCTCGCGAAGGGTGTCGAAGAGCCGCGGCAATACGTTATTGCGGACGAGCTGTCCGTAGGGCGTGGTGTTTCTTTCGGCAATTCCGTAGCAATTGGCCCGGCGCACCGACAACGCGTCGAGGTCCAGGCTGGCTGCGATCTCTTCGATCAGATTCTCGATCACCGCAATCCCCTGCGGCCCGCCGAATCCGCGAAACGCCGTGTTGCTCGGAAGATTGGTTCGGCACACGCGCCCCTCAATGCGCACGTTCGGCAGAAAGTACGCATTGTCGATGTGCAGCATCGCCCGCTCGAAGATGGCAAATGACAGATCGGTCGAACAGCCGCCGTTGGAATGGAGGGTGACATCGAGGCCGGTGATCAGCCCATCGGAGGTGAAACCGGCCTTGTATGAGGCTTTAAACGGATGACGCTTGCCGGTGAAGCGCATGTCGTCGTCTTTGGTATAGACGAACCGCACCGCACGGCGCGTGCGGGCGGCGAGCAGGGCGGCCATCATTGCGGGCTGCGCGGCCTGGGTTTCCTTTCCGCCGAAGCCGCCTCCCATTCGTTTGCAAACGCAGACGACATGATTGAAAGGAATCCCCAGCACCTCGGCGACCATCATCTGCACCTCGCTGGGATGCTGCGTCGATGAATGAATCAGCATCTGTCCCTGCTCGCCAGGGATGGCAATCGCGACGTGCGACTCGAGATAGAAGTGCTCCTGCCCGCCGATGGCAAGGGTGCCTTCAATGATGCGGTCGGCGGCGGCAAAGCCAGCCTCGATGTCGCCCCGCGCAATCTTTCGCGGCAACCCAAAGAAATGACCGGCGGCAATCGCTTCGTCGATGCCGAAGATTGCCGGCAACTGGTTCATTTCGACGATTGCCGACCTGCGCGCCGAATCGAGCGCCTCAGCATTCTCGGCGGCAATGATCGCCAGGGGTTGACCAAGGAATACCGCCTCGTCCTCCACCAGCAGGAGTTCGTCCTTGACCGATGCGCCGAAGAAATTGTGACCGGGGACATCTGCCGCGGTGAGCACCGCGATGACGCCGGGGGTCGCGCGGGTCGCCGACAGATCGAGCAGTTTGATCGTTCCGTGGGCCACGGGGCACGGGACAATGCCGGCCAGCAATTCGCCCGCCAGCGGCGGCAGGTCGTCGAGGAAGATTGACTCGCCGGTAACGTGCGTTACGGCCGAATCGTGAGCAATATCTTTCCCGATGGATGCCATGGTTAAAGTGTCTGCGTACCGATTACTTCATGCCAGAACTTTGGGAGAATATTCTCGGCAAGCATTCTACGGTATTCCGCCGAGCCGCGGACGTCATTGATTGGCGTGACCTCCTGCCGCGCGGTTTCGCCGGCCTGCTCGAACCGCTCCAGCGTCGGGGGCTGGCCGCGCAGCAGCGCTTCGGTTTTTGGCAGGCGCAGCACCATCGGACCGACACCGCCGAACGCGATGCGAATATCATCCACGATCCCGTTTGACCGCTGCATCCAGATGGCCGCTCCAAAACTGGAGATGTCCAGATCCTTGCGGCGGGAAACCTTATATAGTTTGAGAGTTTGCATGTCGCCCAGCAGCGGAATCGTGACAGCCGTCACCAGCTCGTCGGCGGCGAGAACCGTCTTGCGATAGCCGGTATAGAAGTCGCGAATGGGAACGCGTCGCGCACCGTCAAGACCCGTCAGCTCGACTTCGGCGCCAAGCACAATCATTGCCGGGAGCGTGTCGCCGATGGGAGATCCGGTCACGAGATTGCCGGCGATGGTCCCCGAATTGCGGATCAGCAAAGACCCGAACCATTGCATGAAGCGTCCCAATTCGGGCAGATGGATTCGAGAGAGCGATTCGAGCGTCGCCAGCGTCACTCCGCCGCCAAGATGCATCGCGTCGTGATCGAGGCGCACCTGCTTGAGCGAAGCAATGCCCGTAAGGCTCATGGCCACGTTGATCTCGATCAGTTTCTTGTTGTAGACGACACCAAGATCGGTGGCCCCGGAGACTACGAAACAATTCGGATGATCTGCCCGGAAACGCGTTGCCTGCGGAATAATGACCGGCTTATAAAAGCGGCGCGAATTGGTGGTGATCCGCACCTCTTCCCCGGCAAGCGCCTCGAGGTCTTCAAGGATGTCGAGGGGCGGGTAGAGTTGATCGACCGATTTCAGAGCCTCGCGGTCCGTCGCGAGTGCCGCCTGCACAATCGAGTCGTAGCCCGTGCACCGGCACAGATTCCCAGTCAGCCCCCGGCGCACCGCGTGGGCATCGATCGGCTCTCCGTCATTCATCATCGCCTGGAGCGAGACGATGAATCCGGGGGTGCAGAAGCCGCACTGTGTTCCCTGGCAGGAGACCATCGCCTGTTGAATCGGATTCAGGGCTTGCCCATCTCGCAAGCCCTCGACGGTGACGACATGCGCGGCATCCAGCTGAAAAAGGATTTGTATGCAGGACGTCGTGGCAGAGTAGCGAATCGCATTGCCATCGGGTCGTCCGATCAACACAGCGCACGATCCGCAATCGCCTTCAGCGCAGACAACCTTAGTCCCCGTCAGTCCGCGCCTCCTGCGGAGAAAATCGGAGAGCGTGAGGAATACGTCATCGCCGGCGACCTCGGCCGGCTTGCCGTTCAGGTAGAAGCGGACTCGATCACGCATGGTTGCCGCCCCTCTGAAAGACGGCAGTGCCTGCCTCCTCGATTTCGCCGTTGGGTGCGTTGATCATCAGGCCTCCCGCGACCATGCGGTCTTGGGAGATCCGAACGCGAGCGAAATGAAGGAAGGAAGAAAGATCAGACATTGAAAATTGCAACCGCGCGACGGCAGGACGATATTAGCAAATTCTCGCGTAAAATGTATCTGCTGATCTGAAAGAAACTACGATTGGCGCCGGCATGCTTTCTTTGTTGACCCAGATCGTCGCCCGAACTGACTGCGGTGAATCACTGGCGGTATGCACATTGGTGCGCACCCGCGGAAGCACGCCGCAGAAGGCCGGGGCGATGATGGTCGTGCTGGCGGACGGGCAGACGCTGGGCACCATCGGCGGGGGATGCGTGGAGGCCGAGGTGCGAACGCGGGCGCTGCGTCTGAGCGCAGATCCGTCGGGCCGCCTGCTCACTTTCAAACTCGATCACGATCACGGATGGGACGACGGACTGGTGTGCGGCGGGACGATGGAAGTTGCCGTTCAGACGATCAGCACGCGCGATCAGGCGGCGCCATTCCAAAATGCCCGCGACGCGCTCGCCAGCGGGTTGGCAGCGGAATTGGCATTTGCGGTGATGGACGAAGGGGATCAACTCGTTCATTTCACCATTCCCCTGCAGCCCGCGCCGATGCTGGTGGTTGCCGGCGCCGGGCACGTTGGCGCGGCGCTGGCGGCCGCGGCGGTGCAGATCGATTTCGACGTCCTGGTGATCGATGACCGACCCGACATGGCATCGCCGACGCGTTTCCCGGGCGCAATGCTGCGAGTCGGGCCTGTTGAGACGGAGCTGGCCAAGCTGCAGCTCGATGAACGACACTATGTGGTGATCGTGACGCGCGGGCACCGCCGCGATGCGCTGGCGCTGGCGGCGGTGGTGAGATCGCGGGCCGCGTACATCGGACTGATCGGCTCGAAACGCAAGATCCTGACGATTTTCTCTGAACTTCGCGAGCAGGGAGTGTCGACCGAGCAGTTGGCCCGGGTGCATGCTCCGGTCGGATTAAGCATCGGTGCCGTCACCCCGGCAGAAATCGCGATCAGCATCGCGGCCGAGCTCATCAGCGTGCGGCGGGGGACGGTCGATCGAGCAGCCGAACACATGCGGCTGACGCGCGCGCAGATCGAACGCCTGTGACGAGCATGTCGAGAAACGTTCCCCACGCCCCGCACAGCGAGTAGAGCGATGGCCCCCTTTGGGGCGATAGAACGTCACCGCGGTCGCGCGTGGGGACAGTGTGTGGATAAGGTGGGCGGAGAAAGGGGCCCGCGGGGGAATCGCCGCAAATGCGATACATGACACTACGGAGTGTGCGCTGATCGAGATTGATCGCTACGGTGATTCGAGCAGCGCGCTGTTACGTCGGATCATCCGAAGTTTTAAGTTTGTTGACGGAAGGGAACATGGGATTTGCGTCTGGAGCGATATCGTTTCGTCGTTTTGCGGTAGAAGGAAAGAGTCCGAAGCAAATTGACGAAGGATTGCTGGAGAAACTCTCGGAAAGTGCGCTTCGCCCCAGTGAACTGGGACGGCCGGAAGAGGTTGAATATGGATGGAACGGAGGACGGCACGTTCTGGACGGCGATTTCAGTTTTGAGAATAACGTCTATGCCGACGCGCTTCACTTTGGGATGCGCGTGGACACGAACAAGGTTCCTGGCGATCTGAAGAAGGCTTATCAGTTAATGGAGGAAGAGGCGGCCGCTTCGAGCAATCCGTCCGGCTTTATCAGCAAGAATCAGAAGCGCGACGCCCGCGAAACGGTCCGGCGGAAGATCGAGGAGGAGATGCGGTCAGGCAAGTTTCGGCGAAGCAAGGTGACGCCGATACTGTGGGATGTGTCGCAGCAGGTGCTGTTCAGCCCCGCGTCGGGCGGAGTGTTCGAGAAGCTGGCTGAACTGTTCGAGCGGACGTTCGGGCTGACATTGACGCCGTTGACTTCGGGCTCGGTTGCCTTGCGATTGCTCGAGCCGAAGGGCAAGCGTCGCGATTACGAAGATTTGCGTCCAACGCGATTCGCTTCCGGGCCCGAGGGAGAGGGCCAATATCCGGAATATCCGTGGGTCGCCAAAGGACCAGAGCCCAAGGATTTTCTCGGCAATGAGTTTCTCGTCTGGCTCTGGCATGAAGCGGACGCGCGAACGAGCATTGTCGACACCGAAGCTGCCGGCGACGTCACGATCTTCATCGACAAGTTTCTCGATCTGGATTGCGCGTATGGACAGAGCGGGAGCGATTCGCTGCGCGCTCAGGGGCCATCGCGCATGCCGGAGGCACGGGCTGCGCTGCGCAGCGGAAAAGTTCCTCGGCGGGCGGGATTGATCCTGGACGTGGCGCGGCAGCAGTACACGCTGTCGTTGAAAGCGGAGTCGATGGCCGTTGGCTCTGCGAAGCTGCCGGAGGTTGAGGCGGATACGCCGCGCGTGCTGTTCGAGGAGCGCATCGCTCTGCTGCGGGAGTTGGGCAAGACGATTGACGGGCTGTTTGAGACATTTCTCAAAATTCGCGCATCGTCGGCGTGGGAGGGGCAGGCGAATGCCATCCGGCGATGGATCACCACGGCGAAGAGCGTCGCGGCGGCATAACGGTCCGCTCCGATGGCCGTAGGCGCGCCGGCGACTCGGAGTGAGGGGCTCTGCCGGGACAAGATTCAATGCGGTGCGCCCAGCGACGGCGGAGCTGGCGGCTGAATCGTCGAGGGAAACGGCTGAGCACCAAGCGATTTGAAAAACTCGATCCCCGCATTGATTCCCTGATCAATCATGGATTGGTAGTGCCCGCCGGCGGGGACCCGGATGAAACGGATCGTTTTTCCCGCTCGCGTCATGGCATCGGCAAAATTCTGATTGTCGGCGGTGGGAACATTGGTGTCATCGTCGGCGTGAAAAAGGAGAACCGGGCAGGCAAAATCATTGACACGCCGGATCGGCGAGATCCGCGCGATGAATTCAGCTTCGCCTGGCACGAGCTTATTGAGTATCGATAACGTACTGGCCAGCCGCGATTCGACATCTGTTGCTGGGGCATATGCGGCGACGCCCTTGATCCGATGGTCTGTGAGTGCGACGTCGAGCGCGACGTTGGCGGCCGAACTGTGGCCGGCGGCGTACAGGTGCGTCGCGTCTATTTCCGGAAACTGCGAAACGATGTAGTTGATGGCGGCTTGTGCGTTGGCAACTCCGCCCTCGGCCAGAGCGAATTCTCGAGCAGGCAACTCCAGGTCGCGGTAGGCGACTCGATCGCTCATCGTGGCGACCGGTCCGGCAAGTTCGTAGGCGCAGACTGCAAATCCTGCCTGAACATACGGCAGGTGTTCGCGGATATCTCCCTCGGCGAGGCTCATCCCGTGAAACAGTCGTGACCCTGCCGGCGCGATCAGCACGCAGGGCAGAGCGTGCGCGGCATGCTGCTCGGCGGGAATATAGACGAAGAGTTGGACGGGGTAGCCGGGACCGCTGCCACTGATTCTCATCTTGTACATGTCGAAAAATGCGATCCGCCTTGGCGCCGGGCGAGGCGAATACTGAATACCCGGAGTACTGGCGGCCACCGAAGGGGCTGGGCGCTCACCAGTTGCATCCGGCGTGGTCGTATCGGGCGTGGCCGAACCCGTCTTTTCCGAAGCGATTTGATGCGCATTGCGGCTGGGGTTGACAATCGCCTGCATGACAAAATAGACGATGACGAAAAAAAGAACGGCCGCGACCGTCGCCGCGGGAATGATGATCGGCGGACGTTTGAACCAGGGCTGGGGACCGGAGCTTGCCTCGGCCGGGGATGCGAGAACCGATCCGCAGGCAGTGCAGGCTGCCTCAGTCGGCAACTGCAGTGTTCCGCAGGACGGGCAGAGGATGCGTTGAGCAGACTGCGGAGGAGTTGTCCGCTCCGCCTGGCGCGGAACCGGCGCCGTGGAAGAGGAACGTTTCCGCGCCATTGATGCGCTGGGGCTGGTCGTTCGGTGGACCTTCGCCGCCGGCGTAACTTCGGGATTGGAAGGATCACCCGCTGTTATCGCCGGAATCTGGATCGGGCCACCGCACTGATTGCACTTGCCCCGCTTCCCCGCCAATTCGGGCTTGGCGACGAACTGTTTTCCGCAGCTTGCGCAAGCGAAACGAATGCTCATGCCCTGTTCCCCCTCAGTGTCACCCGCCATTTGGCGGCGCCTGCGGCGGCGTTTTTTGTTGCTGCGCCTGCTGGCGGCGGTAGAACTGCTGGAGAGAGCCGTTAAGGGTTTCCAGCACTTTCGGCGCCTGTGCGGCGGCGAGGTAGATTCGGCACGAAACGGACGCGGTCGGAAAAAAGCGGGTGATGAAGTCGAGGAAGAACTCGCCGGGGTGATGCCCGATCATGACGGAGTTGGCGTAGGCCCCGCTGAGGATGTCCTCCGGCAATTTGAGATTCTCGTAAATCTCCTGAGTGGTCGGTGGTCGCGCGGGTGGAACCGGCTTGGGAAGTGTCGGCGGGGGGCCAAATGCCTCGGTATATCGTGCGATGTTGTCCTGGAACGTGTTCACGAGCGCTGCCATGACCGGCGGGGCGATCACGACGCGCGCGGAAATCAGCGCCGGCCGTGTCAGCGCCTGCACGAAGTCGAGGACAAACTCGCCGCTCCCTTCCTGCACGAGCACGCCGGTGGCAAAGCTGCCGCGGGCGACTTTGTCGGGAACGCGGGCGCTCACCGGATCGTGGTGAAACGGCTGAATGTTCGGGCCATCGGCCGGTGGCTGCGGCGGGGGGGAGGGATTGCCGTTTGGGTCTTGCTCGGACATGCGGACATCATAGCGGATTTCTGGTGAGAACGAACTTCGGGTCACTTGGCGGGGAGGCCAAGAGCCGTTCTGATCACTCGCCTGGCTTCACGACAGGAAGCTACAGCGCTTTTTGCTGCAGCTTTATCGGCGGTTTCACCCGGGTAGCGGATGTCGACTGAATAGATGTTGAGCGCTGTCATTTGAGGCTGCAACAAACTTAAGCTTGGACGCGCCGGATGGGCCAGTGTGAGCAAGTTCGTCAAGTTGTGCGTCTTGGAGAACTTGATCGCCTCCTCCTGCAAAAAGGCTTTGAGGTATTTTTCGACGCACTGCTGCGCGTGGAAGCAGCTAGAGTCATAATTGGGGTCTTTACGCGCGCGAAGTTCGCGGACGGCGCTGTGAAAGTCGCCCTCGGCCTTGGCGACCCACTCGGAGGTTAGTGGCTTCATACAAGACTTTCCCCTTCTCTGTGATCTCTCTCAGGAAAAAATCGCCTTGCTCAAGCCGCCAGCTCAGATTCGTCGGAGTGCGAACCAGTAGATCGACCGAAAACGCGGGCGATACTTTGCTCAATATCTGAATCGCTTTATCGACCGGCTTTCCTTCGAATGGCATGACAACCAGCAAATCCACGTCGGAGTCAGGCGTTGGGGTGCCGTAGGCGTAGGACCCGAACAGAATCACCTGCTCGGGGCTGAATTGCTCGGTGATCTGCCGAGTGAGGGCGGAGATTTGACGGCTCGTGATCATTCGCATGGATTGTACCGGGGAATTCAGGAATTTCCGCCACTAAAAGCTTCCTGAAAGCGATACTTATGATCCGCATCCTCGAGAGGGTTTCGGAAAAGCTTTCGAAGATCGGGAAGGTGCCATTCAGATCATTTCGCAAGTCAAACGGCGGGATGAATCCCGCCCTACATGTTGCGTATCGTCACATCGGATTGTTACGCCCATAAAAAAACGAGCGAGGCCGTTGATCGGTTGCGTTTGTTAACGCTCAAATTGCCTGCGGACTGTCGCGATGGCTTACGCCGCCTGCAATGTCTCGACGCTGGCGATCTGCTGGAGCGGGATCATCTTCCAGCGGTCATCCGCGGAGCACAATGAGTAACTGTCCGCGACCGACCGCAACGGAATGGCGCGTGGTGACATCCACGTGCTCGATGCTCGTCAGCGAGATGCGGAACGGAAGAAATGGATTCCGATCGAGAAGCTCTTCGATGTCCTTGGAGCTCATTTAAACGCTTCCGATTCCCTTCGCGTAAAACTGTTACGCGGGTGCTGGTACCTCAATGCTCGTCATATTCTGATATGAGAGAATCTTCCAGCGATCGCGTTTTGGAAAAGCCATGAACAGGCTGTTCTCCATCGCGACAACAAGACTTGCGTCGGCGATGTCGTAGAATTTTCCGTCCGACATACGGATACGGAAGGACGAGAAAGGGTCCTTTTCCAACAATTCCTGAATGTCCGAAGGATCGATCATGCATCGAATTTTAGCTTCCGGCTGCGAAAAAATCCTCCTTGACCAGGCGAAGAAACAACACGAGCGCGGCCGGCAATCGGTCGCGCTCGTGAATTCTCAAATTGTCGAATCGAACTACCGAACCGCTCCCCCCGGCAAAAAGCCCTCCAGCTTTCGGGCTCGCACCGGGTGCTGCAGCTTGCGGATGGCTTTGGCTTCGACCTGACGCACGCGTTCGCGCGTCACCTTGAAGATGCGGCCGACTTCTTCGAGGGTGTAGGTGTAGCCGTCGCCGATGCCGTAGCGGAGCTTGATGATCTCGCGCTCGCGGTAGGTCAGCGTCTTGAGCACCTGCTCGATCTTGTCCTTGAGCATCTCCTGCGTGGCGGACTCGACAGGATTGTCGGCCTTCTCGTCTTCGATGAAGTCGCCGAAGTAGCTGTCTTCGCTTTCGCCGACCGGGCGGTCCAGCGAAATCGGATGACGGCTGATCTTCAGCACGCGGCGAGTCTCGCTCACGCTCATCTTCGCGCGCTTGGCGATTTCTTCGATGGTGGGCTCGCGGCCGAGCTCCTGCATGAGCTGCTTGCTGATGTTGCGCAGCTTGCTCATCGTTTCGATCATGTGCACGGGAATGCGGATCGTGCGGGCATGATCGGCGATGGCGCGGGTGATCGCCTGGCGAATCCACCAGGTGGCATACGTGCTGAACTTGTAGCCGCGGCGATATTCGTATTTGTCGACGGCGCGCATCAGGCCGGTATTGCCTTCCTGAATGATGTCGAGGAAGGAGAGGCCGCGATTGCGGTACTTCTTGGCGATCGAGACGACCAGACGAAGGTTTCCGCCGGAGAGCTTGCGCTTGGCGTCTTCGTACTTGTAGTAAATCTTGCGGATGGCGACGACGCGCTTGTGAAGGTCCTGTGCCTTTTCGAGCACGAGATCTTCCAAGCCGTTGAGTTCTTCCTGGCAGACTTCGAGGTCTTCGCCGGGATCCTTGATCTTGCTGAGCTCTTCGATGCGCTGTTCGAGCTCGACCATCTTGGTCGAGATGCTCGACAGCTTCTTCATCAGCGGCGTGACTTTGCTCGTGCGAAGCGAAAGCTCTTCCAGCAGCTTGACGCTGCGGCGGCGGCGGCGACGGATCGCCAGGTTCAGCACGTCCAGATCCTTGCGGATCTTCGAGTCGCGGAGGCCTTCCCAGTCGGCGCGGTTGCGGGAGAGCATCTTCCGCACCGAATCGAGGTTCATCGGAATGCGCTGGCCGATCGTGCCCTTGTCGGCCTGGTCTTCGGCGGTGCTGATCTTCATCGTGCGATCGAAGGGAAGATCGCCGTCATCGACCTGCTGAAGAATTTCCACGGCCGACTGCAGGCAGTAATCGCTTTCGAGCACGCGCGAGCGGAAAATCTTGCGGGTGATCTCGATCTTTTTGGCAAGACCGATTTCCTGCTCGCGGGTGAGCAGGGGGATTTCGCCCATTTGCGTGAGGTACATGCGCACCGGGTCGTCGATGCGCTTGGTGGAAGCCTCGGCCAATTCGGCTTCAAGATTCAAATCGATTTCTTCGCCGTCGGTGTCTTCGACCACTTCCACCACGGGCGCAGCCGGCTTGCGCGGGCGCGCGGCTTGGGCGCCTTGGTGTATTCTCCCACATCCGCCTCGTCGATGAGACGGATTCCCATCTCGTCGATCATCATCAGCAACGAGTCGAGTTTGTCGGGGGAAACCACTTCGTCGGGGAGCTTTTCGTTGAGCTCTTCGTACGTGAGGTAGGTGCGCGAAGTACCCAGATCCAACAGGGCCTTTACGCGCGCGTCCACTTCTTCCTGCGACCCCGATCCAATCAGGGGCGTTTCAATAACCGTGTCCTTCATACTGGCGTCCGAACAATCTCCCGCGACTCAATCACGGGACTCACCGCGGCAACCCCGCGGGCTATCAGCCGATGTGCGAATCGGGCCAAGGAACTCGGGGGCATTCCCGATCCCTGTAACGCGAGCGCCGCGCACCGGAATATCGAATTGTCAATTCTTGGACCGAAACTGCGGATTGTCGAATGCTTCGACGCGTACGCCTTCGTACGGCCAATCCAGTCACCGGCCCGCAAATCTTGCAAAAAAGCCTAACTTCCCATTCTTCTGCTTCTATTATACCCGCCAGGGGTCCGCTTGACGCGTCCTGGCCTGGAGGCGCTCGAACAGGAGAACTTCGTCCTGTTCGCTCATCGCCTCTTCACTTGTACGCTTCGACTGAGCAATAAGTTTTCGTCTTTCTTCGTGTCCCTGGCGGACCGGGCCCAAATGCACCAGCGCCTCGCTGAGCGTCAGATCCAGATCTGCAAGCTCTTCGACTTCATCCACGCAGGAAATGGCGAGTTCCACCAGGTCCGGGTCTTTCAGCAGACCGAGGAACTCACTCAATACCGGCTCACCTTCCTCACGTTGATGACTCCAATACATCTCTGCCAAACGTCTGAGCGACGGATCGTCAAAAGCCTCCGGCTGCAGTTCGCGCTGCACGTTGGGCCATCGTCCCGGCTCAAGCAGCAGGACGCCCAAAACCCATCTGGCGGCCCGCTCGCTGGGGGCTGGCGGGCGGCGCGGCGCGGCGGGTTGCACCGCAACGGGCTGATTGGCCGCGGGACGGGGCTTATTTCGCACCGGAGCGTTCCGGAATCGACGATTCAGGTCCTCGACGGGAATCCCCGCCAGCCGGCTCACCCGGGCCAGAGCCGCGCCCCATCGCAGGGAATCGACCGGGCCGCTCCCACGCGCCCCGGCCAACACTTCCAGATATCGCTCGACCGTCTGCTGCTGGGCTGTCAGGCTGTCGCCCGACTCGCGAAACGTCCGTTCCAATTGCTTCCACTTAAACGTCAGGGCGTCAGCCGCGCCGCGGAGCATCGTTTCAAACGCTTCGGCGCCCTGGCTGAGCAAAAATTCGTCAGGGTCGACGCCCTGGGGCATCGACGCAATCGCGATTTCAACCGGCTGCGTGAGAAACAGCGCGACGGCTTTATCGACAGCGGTTTCGCCCGCGGCATCGGCATCGAACAGCAGCACGATGCGGTCGGCAAATCGCCGGAGGAGCCCCACATGTTGTTCAGTCAGCGCCGTGCCTAATGGCGACACGACATTGGTCACGCCGAACTGGTGAGCCATCACCACATCGGTGTATCCCTCGACGACAACGACCGTCCGAGTTTCGACAATCCGCTGTCGCGCCAGATCCAGGCCAAAAATCGCCCGGCTCTTGGAAAACAGCGGCGTTTCAGGGCTGTTGAGATACTTGGGCGGGTTTTCCTTCCCAGGCATCTCCCTGCCGCCGAATGCGATCACACGGCTGTTTTCGTCGCGGATCGGAAAGATCAGGCGATTGCGAAACGTATCGTAATACCCCCTTCCATTGTCGCGCGACTTGAGAAGTCCGCCGAGCGACAATTGCGCCGGAGGGAACTTTTTCCCCACCGGCCCTCGCAACAGAGCGTCCCATGCATCGGCGGCAAAGCCAATCTGGAATCGCCGGATCGAATCCTGGTTGATTCCCCGCTTTGCAAGATATTGCCGCGCGGCTTCACCCTGCTGCGGATCAGAGAGCAACTTTTCAAAGAACGCACAGGCGGCGGAGTGCATGTCCAGCAGCACTTGCCGTTCGCCCGATTTTTGTTTCGAGACGCCGTACTTGGGCATTTCCAACCCGGCCTGTTCGCCGAGCAGCTTGAGCGCATCGATAAACTCGATGCGATCGCGCTTCATGACAAAGTCGATGACGCTATGTCCCGCCTTACAACCGTAGCAGTGAAAAATCTGCTTGGCGGGGCTGACGTAAAACGACGGCGTCTTTTCCTGATGGAACGGGCAGAGGCCGACAAATTCCTTGCCGCGGCGTTTCAGCGCGACCGAGCGTCCAATCACCTCGACGATGTCGACGGCGGAGAGGACCTGCGACAAAAAATCGTTGCCTGAACCGGAGGTACTCACGGCCCGTCCTTGCGCCTGTGTGGTCCCACCCCGCGGCGATTCCCGCGGAAGAATCATAACCTGCTGATATTGCGCGACTAATACGCATTTTTGGCAGGCCAAGCGGTGAAATATATCACCGGTTTGGGGGCGGGTCAAATAAACCGGGCGGGGATTGTTTGGGAGAGGCGCGAAGGCACCGGCCACGACGGGTGAACTTCTGGACGAAGGTTGAGGAAGGGACATCGAAAACAGACTGCACGGCGCTTGAGGCTATGTTGGGGCGGTCGCTGTCAGTTCCGTTCGACATCCGTCGCGGCCGATCGCAATCGCCGCCCGGTCTGTTGCCCCGCGACGGTTGTTCCCTAGAATCCCCGCCCATGCAGCGGTTTACACTTGACATCGACACCGATGGCAGCAATCAGGCCATTAATCTCGAACCGCATCTGCTGGAGCGGCTCAAGGGCATTCGGGGATCGGGCGTGCTCATGCTCTTCGTGGTTGGCAGCACTGCCGGGCTAACGACAATTGAGTACGAACCGGGCCTCGTGAAGCATGACATCCCTGCGCTGCTGCAGCGCCTGATTCCCGACGACGCCCGCTATCAGCACGAATCCACATGGAACGACGACAACGGCCACAGCCACTTGCGGGCGATGCTGATCGGCGCAAGCGTCAACGTCCCCTTTGCCGATGGAAAACTTCTGACGGGAAATTTCCAACAGGTTGTGCTTATCGATTTTGATACGCGGCCGAGACGACGGTCTGTAATTGTCACGGTCGTGGTGTAGGAGGGAGCCCGGGATCAGGGATGCGGCAGAAGCTCTAAGTGCTCCCGCACGCAATCGCGTAGTACGGCCGTCTCGGCTGTGGCTCGAAATCACAGCCGAAACGGCCGTGCTACGGGGAATCGCCCTCTGCTGACTTCGAAATTATTTGGGCAAGTCATTTGTGCGCGGGACCCAAAAGGCAAACCGTCGCTGCGGTTGTCCCGAATTCATTGCGGAAGATTATCAAGAATTTGGATGTCGGGCGGCATCGGGATTTGCGACGTCGATCGCGCGCGCTCTGAAGTTACGACGCAGGAAATGAGCCCACCCCGTCGGTGACGCTTGCAGCGCCTTCAAGGTGGCTTCCTGAAGAACTGCCATCTTTTGCATGCGATCCGAATACGTCTCGCGGGCCGTCAGCTTCTTTCGCATCCGATCGCGCTGCCCAAATTGCTCGGCGATTTCTTCGTCCATCCCCAAAATTTTACTCGGCTCTGAGGGCGAAGCAATCCGGCCGCGTCCGGCGCAGTGCGCGATAACGCAGGAGGGGCTATGCTCTGGCGGCTCTGCTCTGCTCTTCCAACCTCTGCAGCAATTCCGCCGCTTCTTCCTGGCGCTCGCCTACCGAACTGGTCCACAACAGCGATTCGTTTCGGACCACCGCACGCTCGATTCGCCGACACGCGCTGATCACGGTGCTGTGATTTCGCTTGCCCATGCGCACTCCGATTTCGGGGAAGCTGAGCTTGGCGGTCTTTCGCACCAGGAACATGGCGACGCTTCTTGCCAGGCTGATCGTGCGCTGACGACGGCCCGACATCAGATCCTTGTGCTCCAGCCCGAAGTAGTCGCAGACGGACTGAAGAACGTTTTCGGGAGGCACGGGAGCCACAAGTTGTCGATCCAGATCGCCCAGCGCCGATTGCGCGGTGGCGACGTCCGCGTCGCGGTGCGTCAGGCGGACCTGCGCCGCGATCCGGGTGATCGCTCCCTCGAGCTCGCGAACGTTTTGAGTCACCCGTCGAGCAACCCACGCAATCACTTCTTCCGACAGATTGACGCCCATGCGGCCGGCGAGAGCCGACAGAATCTGGCAGCGTGTGGCGTAATTGGGCGGATCGATGCGAACGACCATGCCGCTGACGAAGCGATTCACCAGCGATTCGCCGAATTCTTCGATCAGTTTCGGGTGGTCGTCACTGGCCATCACCACCTGGCGGCCCAGGGCCTCAATCGCGTTGAAGGTATGGAGGAACTCTTCCTGCGTGGCTTTTTTCCCGCCGAGGAAATGGACGTCGTCGATGACCAGCAGATCCAGATCGCGAACGCGGCGACGAAACACATCCAGCTTATTGGTTCGCAGCGCGGTTAGAAACTCGTTGGTGAACTCTTCGCCGGTGAGATACATCCATCGCTTGGTGGGATGATTGACGATGAACTTGTGGCAGAGTCCCTGCAGAAGGTGCGTTTTGCCGAGGCCGCAGTTTCCGTGAATGAACAGCGGGTTGTACTGGGCGCCGGGAAATTCGGCGACGTAGAGCGCGGTGTTGTAAGCGAGCTGATTTCCGGAGCCGACGATGAAACTGTCAACGTTGTGGCGCAGACGGGACTTGGACGAGAATCCGGCGCTGCTCGCCAGCGGCGCGGGCCCGCGTCCCGGCTCGCCGAGAATGGGAATCGCGCGGCTGGTTGCCGCTCCCGATCCGTCAGCCACGTGCGACGGAATCATTGCCGCGGGCACGATTGGATCGGAAGACTTGGCGCTTCGTGGCGATTGCGACGGCGCTTTATCCGCGTCAGCGCCGATTTCGAAAAGCTCCGGCACTACGCTGAAGCGCAGCGGCAGGGCGCAGCCGAGCACTTCGGTTGTCGCTTCCTGAATGGGCCGGGTGAAGTTGCGGCCGATCCACTCACTGATGAAATCGTTGGGAACGGCTATCTCCAGGCCGTCCTGACGCAGGTCCAGCCGAGTGGAGTTGTTGAACCAGACATGAAATCGTTGTTGTCCGACACGTTGTGCGATGGCATCTGCCAGTCGAGCAAGTTGCAGATCGTTTGCGCTGACACAGCTCACTTCGCGCTCCTTCCCAAGGCGAAGACTCTTCTGTCCCCGCGCCACGCCCCGTCCCCAACGGGCGACGATCGCAGACGCGTGCATACTCCCTGCCTCCCCGCGGCCGTGCAACGGCGCGGAGAAACCCACCGCAGGCAAAAATTGCCGGTGCGGCGAGAACCTTATGCTCCCAAGGCCTCGTGCCTGAGTTGTCTTCCGTGAAACGCTTCCGTGCGATATGTGCTGACGATCGGATAGTCTTGGCCTTTGCCCGGGCCAACCCATTTCCTTTATCCGATCCGAATCATCCGTGAACAGGTGCAGAACATAGTGACCGCCGTCAATGCTGGCAAGGGCGTCTTTATCGGATTTCTTTTCCCCAGCCGCCTAAAGACCGTGCTTCAACGCTCCATCTGCCCGCGAAAATTCTTTTATCCACGCGCCGTCCACTGCATTACAGGACCGTCCACAATCGGCCCGTCGCACAAAGTTTTTTTTCGCGGCTGCGCGGTCTGTCCAATAATGCGCGAACTATGTTTCATGGCGGGTCCCGCCCCAAGCATTGCGATGCCCTCATCGTTGCCTGTGGAGAACCCTCCTCTCAAACTTTTTGACTGCAACTCGCGCCCCGCAGGTCGCGAATGAGCGCCAATTTGCCGGTCACATGCTTGAATCCGTGGCGGAAGTAGAGCCGCAATGCAGGCGCGTTGGCCGCGTCGACAGCGAGGGTGATGCTCTTGACTTGCATGGTCGACGCCGCCGCGAGTGCTTGGCGCACCAGCAGATTCCCAAGCCCGCAGCGGCGCGCCTCGGGCGCGACGCCGAGATATGTCAGTTCCGCGGCGTCGGCCCCCGCGACGCGATTGAGCAGCAGCACCGCGGCGGGTTGTGCGTGGAGCCGCAGCAAGAACCAGTAGCGCGGATCGAACTCGCCGCTGGCTTTGTGGCCGGCAATGACGTCGTCGATGCTGCGCATGCCGGCCAGCGTCGGACAATCCAGGCTCTGGCGGTAGCTGGCGGATATTGTGGCTGCAAACCGGGCATGCGACTCGTTCGAATACAGTTCCCATGCCATACCGAGGCCCAGTTGCGGCATGATCTCCCGCGCCCGCACGGGCGATTGCAGGTAATGCAACTCGGCGACCACTTGAAATTGCCGGCGCTCGAACACCTCCCGGCGCTTGCCAGGGCGGGGTCCAGCAGGAGCTGGTACAGATGCACGCCGTGGTTCGCTCCCCATTGGGCGGCTGCTTCCAAAAGCGGGTCGGCCGCGGCGGCGTCAAACCGGTCGGCGGGCGTGAAGAGCAGCGCCGTTTTCCCGGGGTTGATGATCGGCAGCAATGCCCAGACGAGGCGCTGGCCTTCGCAGGCGATCCAGAGATTCGCGAGGTTGATTTTTCGCTGCCGCGCGAAGCGCACGAACTGCTCGATCTGCCCGTCGTCCGCCAGCCGTCCGCCGGCCGATAGCAGCAGCCGCAACCCTTCGTGTCGCTGAGCGTCGGACGCGAGATGGCAGTCGAATTGGCGCGCCGCCGGGGATTGGTGTGATTTCGCGAGAAAATTTGACACTTCGCCCACGATCTATAACATTAGCCCATCCGACACGAGGGGGAAAGTCGCTGTTGCCGCCATCGCTGTATCGCTCCAACGGGTTTCACACCACTGGCAGGTTTCTATGCGAGCAATTTTCCCTGGCTATCGGCTCCTGATCGCGTGCGTCCTGGCCTTTGGCGGGGCGGCGGTTCAGGGCGGAACGTTCCCCGAGCCCAGCAAGTATCCGATCTCCTGGGAACTGAAGTTTCACCACTCAATCCCCAAGCGCGTTGTCGTCAATCTCCCCGATAAAGGGGCCGTCGCGTACTGGTACATCACCTATAACGTCGCCAATCTCACCGACACCGAGCAACAGTTTCTGCCGACTTTTGAAATGGTGACCAGCGACGGGAAGGTGATCGGCAGCGACTTTGCCATTCCCGACAAAGTCTTCGAGAAAATAAAGTCTGCCGAAGGGAACAATCTGCTGGAGCGGATGCCGGGAATCTCCGGACCGATTCGAATCGGAGAGGACCAGTCGAAAGATGGCGTAGCGATCTGGCAGGAGCCGGCATCGCGGATGGGAAATTTCCAGATCTTCGTCGAAGGTCTCAGTGGCGAGGCCGTCGAGTTGAAGGACGCCGACGGAAAGCCGCAGCTTGATGCCGACGGCAACCCGATGTTTCTTCACAAAACCTTGGAGATGGATTTTTCCATCTATGGCGACGAACTCTACCCGGACAAGGATGAGGTGCATGCCAAGGACGAGCGATGGGTGATGCGATAGGCCGCGGGGGCGGAAACCCGAATTCCGAAACCAGAATGACGAATCAAGCCCGAAACCAGAACGACGAATAAACAAGCGAAGTTCGAACACCAACCCCCGACATTCGCCAAGACCTAGCTCGCTCTAATATGCGTCGAATCAGCACGTGACACAAAGGTACGAACGGCACGTCATTTAGTCATTCAGTCATTCGGACTTGATTCTGGTTTCTGGTTTCGTCATTCGGGTTTTCCGCGAGCGTCCTTGTCATTTGAGGGCAAGCGCGGTAACTTTCCACGCCCCGCCGACTGTGGCGGGTTGATTTTCTGGCACGGCGGATCTGCATTGATGATTGAGGCGGTGACGTATGGCACATAAGAAGGGTCAAGGAAGCACGAAGAACGGTCGGGACAGCAACCCGCAATATCGTGGCGTGAAAGCCTACGGTGGGCAGGCGGTCACCGCCGGCTCCATCATCGTCCGCCAATGCGGCAACAAGTTTCACGCCGGATTCAATGTCGGGGAGGGCGGCGATTACACGCTTTTCGCGCTCAAGGACGGAAAGGTCGAGTTCCAGGGCCGAAAGATTCATGTGCGGACAGCGTAAGAAGAAGGCACGAAGGCACAGAGGCAGTCGCCACGGCGACTAAGCTGCGGCACGAAGGGGAGGACGCAGGCGACAGGAAGCTGTTGATTCGTTCGTCCCGTCGCTCCTCCCTTTAGCCTCCGCCCCTTCCTTCCCTTCGTGCCTTAGTGCCTCTGTCCCTTCGTGCCTTCCTCCACAATGTTCGTCGACGAAGCCGTCATTCAGGTTAAAGCGGGCGACGGCGGGGCCGGGTGCGTCTCCTTCCGGCGCGAAAAGTTCGTCCCCAAAGGCGGTCCCGAGGGTGGCGACGGGGGCGACGGCGGCAGCGTGATCATGGTCGCCGATTCCAGCAAAGACACGCTCCTCGACTTTTCCGGCAGGCATCACTGGAACGCCCCGCGCGGCGAGGCGGGCATGGGCAAGAAAATGGCCGGCGTTGGGGGCGAGGATCTGGTGATTCCGGTTCCTGCCGGCACGCTGGTATATGACGCGGATCAGGACATTCTCATCGCGGACCTCACGACGCTGGGGAAAAAAATCGTCGTGGCCCGGGGCGGGAAGGGCGGGCGGGGCAACTGGCACTTCAAGACTTCGGTGAATCAGGCCCCTCGCTTCGCCGAGCCAGGCACCGACGGGCAGGAACGCCGGCTGCGACTCGAATTGAAACTCATTGCCGATGTCGGTCTTGTCGGCATGCCAAACGCCGGGAAGAGCACGCTGCTTCGCGCCATTTCCAAGGCCCGGCCAAAGGTCGCCGATTATCCGTTTACCACGCTCGATCCGCAGCTTGGCATCGCCGAGCTGATCGGCGATCGCCGATTGGTCGTCGCGGATATTCCCGGCCTCATCGAAGGCGCGCGGCATGGCACCGGCCTCGGTCACGCGTTCCTCAAGCACATCGAGCGCACCAAAGTAATCGTTCACATGCTCGACATGTTTCCCGCCGATGGCTCCGATCCCGCCGCGAACTATCGCACCGTTCGCAAGGAGATCGAGTCATTCAGCACGGTGCTCACGGAAAAAACCGAACTCATCGCCGCCAACAAAATGGACCTGGCCACCGACGACGGCGCGGCATTGGCCAAGCTGCGCAAGGCGCTTCCCGGCCGGGAGATATTCCCCATCTCCGGCGCGAGCCATGCCGGGCTCGATCCGCTGCTCGAGCGGCTTTGGACGACGCTGCACCCGCCTGCGAATCCGCAGTAGCACTCAATATCCGTCCTGATCATCCTCGGGAACAATCCTGGACACGACCAACCGGCGCCATTCTTCGAACGCGCGGCGATCCGCGTTGTCTTCGCGAAGCCGGTCCGCGACCGGGCCGGCTTCGGTCTTGAGCATCGGGTAGGCGAGCAGCAGCACCTTGAGATCGCGCCGATCCGTATCGCCCTTGGGCTTCTCTTGCCGGTTCGTGTAACTGATGATTTTTTGGGCGATCAATTCTTCAACAAGCGGTACGGATACGTCCATTACCCGCTGGCGGGGCGGGAGCGCCGCGACCTGCCGAACGTCCGCCAGATGCCGATTCTTGGGCTGTCGCAATTGAAAAATGCGAAAACCGTTCCCATGCGCTACGACTCGCACCCTCACGGCGATCGTGAATCGCTGCGCCAGAAACGACCGCACTTCCTCGGCGAGATCTGCCGCCCGCGTCGAAAGAAGATCGACGTCTTGCGTCATTCGAGGCTCTTCAACGTACGCATTGACCGCATGGGCGCCGAACAAGACGGCATCATCCCGACCTCGAAGAAACTCCAGCAACGCATCATGAATCGTGGCCAGCGGCAGCGGCTCTCGCATCGCGAATTCCCTCAAACTCAGTGATCCATCGCCAAACATCGATTAAAAGTATAACAACGCAACCTCGGCGCGGCGAAGAAGTTGTGAGAATCGAAGGCGCGGAGCGTTGGATCTGGAGCTTGGGAAATGGCGTTACCCGTATCATTGCAAGTCGCTCTGAAGGAATGGGCCGTTGTCTGTGACGCCCTCGATTCGGGCCGGCAGATCATTCTCCTGCGCAAGGGCGGCATCCAGGAAGCGGCAGGGGGGTTCGAACTCGAGCACCCGCAGTTTCTTCTCTTCCCAACCTACCTCCATCAAAATGCGCAGATGCTCAAGCCGGGCGCAGCGGCCGGCGTCGAGCCGCAAACGCAGGAGCCGTCAACGATCACGATCGCCCAGGCCGGCGAAGTCACCGATATCGTGCGACTACACTCCCGCGCTCAGATGCGGGCGATCGATGCCGAGCACGTCTGGGCCGATCCGCTGATCGACATGCGATTCAATTATCGCCCGTGGAATCCGCTGTACCTGTTGCTCGTACGCGCCTATCGGCTCAGCCAGTCTTTTGTGACGCCTAACACGCCCGCTTACGCCGGGTGCAAAAGCTGGGTGCCGTTGGAGCGGGTGATTCCCTGTGATGGATCAGAAGCAGTGCTCGACGACACGCGCTATGCCGCGCGTCGGAACGGAATTCTGACTGCGGTTGGCTGAATTATCGAGTAAGCTATGCGGCTTGTTCGTTTTGAACAGTATGGGAGCACACTTGGAAAAGCTGATGGACGCGCGAAATCCAGATACTTGGGAAGCCCCGGCGGGGCCTGCCCATCCCGACTTCGATCCGGGGATTGAGATCGCAATGTTGAAGGACGCGGCAAAGAGAATCCTGCGCCTGAACCCGCGATATGCCGTGGAACTGGAAGCGCCTGACCCCGCGTACGTGGTGGTAACGGTGCAGCGAGAAAAGACCGCGGTTGCGGAAATTCACGTGGTGCTTCGTGACGACGGCAAGCCTGGATATCGCTTTGGGATCTTCGGCATTGCAAGCGGTCATGAAGGCGAGCTCTACGCCGATGATGCCGCGGCTGCCGCCGACGCGGCGTTGGCTGTCTGAAGCTGTTATCGTGAGCTGCACCAGCCATGAAGGCGCTGATCCTCACCGACCGCAGCACGTTCGTTTTCGACGACGCCCCCTCGCCGGAGCCTGGGACGCAAGACGTGCTGGTGGCGGTGAGGGCTTGCGGTATTTGCGGAAGCGACGTGCATGGGATGGACGGGAGCACCGGCCGGCGCCGGCCGCCCATCATCATGGGCCACGAGGCGGCGGGAACGATCGCTCAAGTCGGAGCCGCGGTGACG
This sequence comes from uncultured Phycisphaerales bacterium, assembly GCA_963758525.1. Classification (GTDB taxonomy): domain Bacteria; phylum Planctomycetota; class Phycisphaerae; order Tepidisphaerales; family Tepidisphaeraceae; genus JBBSDP01. Next base: position 415,160 of record CAVWVQ010000002.1, on the reverse strand, counting down.
GCATGGAAGCCCGGCGACCGCGTTACGTTTGATTCAACGATCTATTGCGGCCGGTGCGACTACTGCCGGGAAGGTCGCATCAATTTGTGTGACAACCGGCGCGTGCTCGGCGTCTCCTGCGAAGAATATCGTCAACACGGGGCCTTCGCGGAGTATGTTGCCATTCCGCAGAGGATTCTCCATCGGTTGCCGGATCGGCTGCCGTTCGAGCAGGCGGCGTTCGTTGAGCCGCTTTCCATTGCGGTGCACGCGGCGCGCCGCTCCGGGGTCGAGCGCGGGGACACCGCGGTGGTCGTCGGCGCCGGAATGATCGGCTTGCTGCAAATACAAGTACTTCATGCTATCGGTTGCAGCCGGATTGTCGCCGTTGATCTGGCCGAGGAGAAGCTTCAGATGGCGGCGCGGCTTGGAGCAACGGAGACGGCCAACACCCGCGAGTGCCGCGGCGAGTTTGCCGCGGATCACGCGTTCGAAGCGGTCGGACTGACCGCAACCGTGGATTTGGCGATGCGGTCCGTTCGCAAGGGCGGATCGATCACGCTGATCGGCAATGTCTCGCCGAAGATCGAATGGCCGCTGCAGCTTGCCGTCACGCGCGAGCTGACGATCTACGGGTCTTGCGCTTCAGCAGGCGAATATCCGCAATGCCTCGATTTGATGGCGAGCGGCGCGGTCGACGTGAAGCCGTTGATCAGCAGTGTCGCGCCGCTCGCGGATGGAGCGGCCTGGTTTGATCGGCTCCACAACAAAGAGGCCGGTCTTCTAAAGGTCATTCTCGCTCCATGACCGACAATCTTTTCAACCTCGCCGGCAAGGTTGCAATCGTTACCGGCACCAGCCGCGGCCTCGGGCAGTACTTTGCCACAGCGCTGGCCCGCGCCGGCGCGGATCTGGTCATCACCAGCCGTGAGCCGGCCAGTCTCAAAACGTTCCAGCGCGAGATCGAGGCGCTCGGCAGGCGCGTTCTGCCGCTGGCGCTGGACGTGCGCCATCTCGATAGCATCCAGACCATGGCCGACGCCGCCGCCGCGCATTACGGAAAGATCGACATCCTCGTAAATAACGCCGGCTGCAACGTGCGCAAGCCGGCGATGGACGTCTCCTGGGATGACTGGAATCTGATTCTGGACACCAACCTGCGCGGGACGTTCTTCGTTTCGCAAGCCGTGGCCCGCCACATGATCGCCCGAAAATACGGACGGATCATCAACATCGGTTCGGTGACTTGCGTCGCGGGGTATGCCGGGCTCGCGCCCTACGGCGCGAGTCGGGGCGGCGTGAAACAGCTCACGATGAGCCTTGCCGACGATTGGGGAGTCCATGGTATCACCGTCAACTGCCTTGCTCCTGGCTGGTTCAAGACGGCGCAAAACGCGGTGATGTACGAGAATCGCGAATGGGTAGATTACTTGTGCGATCGCATCCCGCTGAAGCGCCCGGGAAAGCCAGCCGACCTGGATGGCGCGGTGGTGTTCCTTGCTTCCGACGCAAGTGAATATATGACCGCCCAGACCCTGCTCATCGACGGGGGTATTTCCGGCGGGGCGACGCGGGCGCTGCCGGCCAAAAAGTAAAGTCATGCAACGACACGAGAAGCGTGACAATTTGGAGGATTCCTCTTTCCCCGCCCCCGGTTGTCCGGCGGAGGGTCAGGGGGGTCAGGGTGGGGGCAGCGTCGGTCGGAAGTGGTCTGATGCGATCGGTTATTCTCGGGCGACGCCGCCCCCACCCCAGCCCTCCCCCGGAGTACCAGGGGAGGGGGAAAGCGCCGCGATATCTCATCCCGGGTCGCTCACCCAACGACGCCCTTGCGGCAACCACGACTTGCGGCTTCCCGTGCTCGGCTTGGGCTGCTGGTCGTTCGGCGGCGGGAGCTATTGGGGACAGGTCGCTCAAGCCGACGTGAACGAGGTCGTCCGCTGCGCGATCGATCATGGCTGCAATTTCTTCGACACTGCCGAAGCGTATAACGACGGCGCAAGCGAAACCGCGCTTGGACAAGCCGTTGCGGGGATCGCCCGCGATCGCATTCTCATCGCGACCAAAGTCAGTCCGCATCACGCCGCTCCCGAAAAGCTCATCGAACACTGCGAGGCGAGCCTGCGGCGGCTGCAAGTGAACTACATCGATTTGTACATGGTTCACTGGCCGATCTCGGCGCACTCGATTCGTCATTTCACATCCGAACCGTTGCCTATTCCTTCCGTGACCGAGGCGTTTGGCGCGCTCCGCGACCTGCAGGCGAAGGGGAAGATCCGCCACATCGGCGTCGCCAACTTTGGCGTGCAGAAATTGAACGAGGCGCTCGGAACCGGCGCCGACATCGTCGTCAACCAGTTGCCGTACAGCCTGCTGACGCGTGCCATCGAGCTTGAGATCCTGCCCTGGTGCCGCGACCGCGGGATTGGCGTTGTCGGATACATGGCCCTGATGCAGGGAGTGCTCGCTGGGCGCTATGCCACGCTGGATGAAATCCCGGCGCCGCAACGGCGCACGCGGCACTTTAATTGCCGTCGCAATGCGCAGTGCCGGCATGGGCTGCCGGGCGCCGAAGCCGAGATGGTCGCGGCCTTGAACGCGATCCGCCGTATCGCACAGCGGCACGGGCTGAGCATGGCGTCGATCTCCCTGAAATGGGCGATCGCCGGAAAGGGAATCACCAGTTCGCTTTGCGGATCATCCGATGCCGCCAATCTGAGACGAAACATCCAGACCGCTTCGGAAGCTCTGCCGGACGAGGTGATTGAAGAACTGAACCGGGTTACCCGTCCGCTCCTGGAGAAACTCGGCTCCAGCTTCGACTATTACGAAAATGAAGCGAATGATCGCACGCGGTAGGCTGAGCAACTCCGCGAACGTTTCAGAACTTCGAGCGACCTCCTACCCCCTCTCCCGGTACCGCGGGAGAGGGCTGGGGTGAGGGTGATTTTTGAACGGTGGGGGCCGTTGGTCCTCGCAATCACCCACTCCCGGTGGAGAGGGTTGGCCTGAGGATGGCTCTTATCCACCGCGATGACGCGGGTCGGCAAGCGGAACGTTTGCCCTGGCGCACAGTTCGCGCAGCGCGACGGCATCTTCGGTAAACAGCTTCGGCCCGCTGAACCCGCTGAACTGCCCGGCGACCGCCAGGTGCGGCTCAAGGCTGAGGAAGCCGCGATAGCCGCTTCGATATGCATCGGCGATGATCGCCGGATAATCGCCGTCTCCCGTGCCCACCAGCACACAGGAGCCGTCCGACTTCTTCGCATCCTTGACGTGAATCTGCGCGGTGTACGGCTTGAGCAATGACCAGTTGTCCAGCGGGCGCTCCCCGGCCTGCACGAAGTTCGCCGAATCGAACGCGCAGCGGAGACGTGGCGAGTCGATCGCGGTCATCAGATCCAGGCACTCGCGACCGAGCTGGCCGTAAATATCTTTCTCATTCTCATGAAGAAGGATCACGTGATGACCGTCGAGATAATCGACCTTTGCGCGCATCCGGCGGAGCACCTCGTCACGCTGCTTGCGAATGTCTTCGTCGGCCGACGAAGCGTAATAGCTGAAAACGCGGATGAACGGCGCGTCAAAAAACTCGGCACATTCGACTGCGACTTTGAACCGGTCGAGGTGCGCCGGCCAGGAGTCGCTGAGCTTCACCTTGCCGATGGGGCTGGCGATGGTCTGCACCCCCAGCCCGCTGTCGCGCAGGCGCGACCGGATGTCGTCGCGGCGAGACTTGTCGAAGTCGAGCACGTTGATTCCATCCACAGTGCGCAACTCGACGTGGGTGATCCCGCAGGCCCGACAGACGCGGATCTGCTCGTCCAACTCCGGCGCAATTTCATCAGCAAAAGCGGATAAACGAAGCATAGGTGAGGGTTCAGGGTTCAGGGTTCAGGGTTCAGAGTTCAGGGTTCAGGGTTCAGGGTTCAGGGTTCAGGGTTCAGGGGAAGAACGCAGAAGGGCGTCACTAATTTGAGGTATCGGGCAGAAGCATACTGTCTCATTTGCGCCCCATCCATCGTTTGCGGTTCCTCGGTTCCTCGCGCCTGAACCCTGAACCCTGAACCCTGAACCCTGAACCCTGACACCCTGAACCCCGACACCCTGAACTTTCCTACAGCCCTTTGAACCGATTGTCGGTCGTCGCGTCGGGGAAGAACTTGTGCTTCGCGAACTTGAACTGCCCGAAGTGACCGGCTTCGAAGCGGGTGAGTCCGTCCGAGCCGATGGCTGTGATGGTCTGGATGATGCTGGTCGCCGTCCCGGCGCGCACATCGTCGTCGGTCTGGGTGGAAGCGTTGAAGCCGAAGATCAGATCCGCGCCGGGATCCGCGCCGGCGGCGACAACCGAGTCCGAGAAAGAGCCGCCGATGTTGATATTCCGGATGAAACCGGGGGCGTAAGTGTCATCGTCAACGAGAGTGGTGGGGTTGGTGCCGAAAAGTCCGTCGGCGCCAAAAAGCACGCCGCTGAGAATTTGCGAGTCCGTCACCGCGCGAAGCACTTTGAGATTGAGGATGGAGCCTGACGTCACCAACGTGCCAAGGAGTTGGCGGAAGGTTGCCTTGGTCAGCGTGCCTGAGGCCTGGAATGTGCCGAGTAGATTGCCGGTGAGCGATTGGAAGTTATTGACCGATCCATGCACGATCACGCTCTCGTAATTGACCGGATGATTTCCGCTGCTGAGCACATTGACATTCAGCCCGCCGCCGAAATCGTTCATGACAATGCTCAGGCTGCCATCCCCTTCCTGCGTCACGCTTCCCTGCCCGCCGCGTGCGGTGAGAGTGATGGTGGTTCCCAGCGGGACGTCGTAGAAGCGGAGCTTGCGCATCTTTCCGTTGAAGACGCCGAATTCTCCTTCCGGCTGCGGGTTTTGGATCGTCTCGATAGACACGGCAAACGCGGTATTCACGCCGCTGGGAACCACGGGCAGGCCTTGAATATCGGTTACGCCGTTCAGGGCGACCGTGTAGGTGCCGTTGTCAGCGCCGGTGAAACTTGCGCCATTGGGCGCTGCGACGACGTAGACGGCGGTGACAACGGGGGCATCAACGCCCGAGCTGAGCGAAAGGGAAGTTGGCTTGAGCTGCGCGCCATTTGGGGCGAGCACTTTCAGGCTGTTCAGCGTGATCGTGGAGAGCTTGATTGCCGCAACGTCGGTCAAAACAAACGTGATGGTTTCGCCGGTGATCGCGTTGGTGGTGATAGCCGGCGCGGTGACCGTGCCGGTGGGTCGCGTGGTATTGCCGATGTCAATCAGAAGCGTGCCGAGATTGGGATTGGCCAGCACCGGATTTCCGGTGGTGTCGGTCACCGCGGGAGCACCCGTCAGTGCGATCGTGTATGTGCCGTTGTCGGAGGAAGAGAATGCATTGTCGCTGGGCTGCTCGACCGTATACGTGACGACGAGCGTCTGCGGGTTGACTGGGGTCCCGGCAGCGATGGTGGCATCGACGACGTTCAACGTCTCGCCGGTGGTGGTATCCTTCACCGTAATGGCGCCATTGCCGGCGTCGGCGACACTGGAGGTCAGAACGGCCCCATCGTCGACATAAGTGACGATGATCTGAGTCGTGGTGCCGGTCGACTGCAGGACCGGCTGCGCCGTGACCGTTGCCGTGGGTCCGGTCGTGTCGGACAGGGCGACGGTGAAGGTTCCGAACATATCGTCCGGCGTAACCGGAGCGGCGTTGGTTCCGGTCACCGTGTTTGCCAGGGCGATGGTATAGACCCCGTTGAGCGCATCGGTGAATGTCATGCCGGCGGGAAGCGATGCGGTGTAAGTGACAACCAGCGGCGAGCCGTCGGCAGGGGACGGCGGAGTGACCGCGGTGATCGTGATCGGCGTCGCGTTGGGACTGGTGACGCTGATGTTGGTGGTATCGATCGAACTTCCAGCGACTAGCACCGGAGGCATATCGGCGGCGCCGGGCTCGGTGTACGTCACAACAATGGGCTCGCTGCTGACGCCGCTGGTGGTGATATTCGCCGGCTGCGTGAGCACGGCGGTGGGAACGTCGGCGATGTTGACGGTGAACGTCTGCACCGACGGGTTGGCGGCAACATGCACGGCAGTCGTGTCAGTCACGTTGCCGACGATTCCAATGGTGTACGTTCCGTCGTCCAGCGCACTGAACGAGCCGGGCGTTGGGGAGTCGACGGTGTAGGTCACTACTTCCGTCGCGCTGTTGGTATTTGTCGCGGGAGTGATCGAGGCAACCGCCAACGAACTGCTCCCAGGGCCGGTGGGGCCTTTCACGGTGATGTTGTCGGTCCCGATGGTTGATCCAAGGATCTGACCGCCGGGGCTTACGTAGGTAACGACAACGTTGAAAGTGTCCGGCGTGGCCGTCGTGATGTCTGCAACCGGCGCAACGGTCGCCGTCGGGGGAATCGCGACCGTAAAAACGCCGAAGGTTGGATTGGGCGCGGCGGTGTTGGCATCGGCGTCGGTGACGCCCGCGTGCAGGCTGATGGTGTAGCTTCCGTTCTCAGAAGCGTTCCAGGTCGTTGCGCCGGGGGCGTCGACCACGTATGTCGCGACGGCAGTGCCGGAGCCGGCGGCTTGCGTCACGCTGACCGAAGCAACCGTTGCCATCGCGGGGCCGGCAACGGTGATGTTGCTGGCGGAAAATCCCGTAATCGGAAGCGCGACCATATCGGGATCAACGTAAGTAATGATCACCTTTTCAGTCGTTGCGGCGGCGCTGACCACCGGGGGCGGCGGGGCGGGCGTAAGCGTCGCGGTAATCGCCGCAAACAGAACGCGAGTTTCGAGGGATTCGACGGTGACGCCAGCCGCCCGTTCGACGGCAAGGGATGCCTGGCGCCGGCGCCGGTCGGAGCGGGCCGGATCGGACGAGACAAACCAGGACGCGGGGAATAACGACCTCATACCCATGAGACCCTCCAGCGGCGAGAAGCGGTGTTGACAGATTGTCCGTCTGGACGCGCCACCGGCGGCGTGCACCTGTCCGCAACCTCATTGGCCGACTGAAATAACGAGAGTGACATCACGCCAGGCTGCCCGCGCCCGGCGCTCACGCCGAAGGGCTGCCAGGAGAATCATACCGGCACACCCCGTTACTGAGCAAATAAAGTTTACGTTCAACGCGGCGCGGGAGTTACGCCGATCCGGGGGGTTGGGATTTCGGACTGTCATGCGCCGGCTAGCCGCCCTGCGACCGCCACACCGTCTTCCGCCTTCTCAAGACGACTCTTGAGCTGTTTTGTCGTCGTCTCGTTTATCTCCGCAATTGGGATCGAGACAGTGTTGCGTGCGGTGTTCGAATCGTCCGGCCGCAGCCATGCGTAATAGAGTCGGTTCTGCTTGACATCAGCGACCAGAAGCAGGCCAGGAACATTGGAGTGGGTGATTCGGTCGAAGGAATTTCGTGAAATGGGAAACCGCGATCCTGGCGGCCGTTCAGTAGGCTTCACCTCGACCGCAAAGGTATTGATACCCGCCTTGTCGTTGGAAAATCCAACAAGAAAATCATACCCAAGGTCTTCCGATGTCGGCTTGGAAACGAACACCGGATTGAGGTCCTGCAAGAATAATTCCGCGAGAAGATTGGCGCGGCGAGTTGCAAGTTGTGATCGCGAATTTTGGGCGTTCATGCAAACACCGATGTCGTGGGTTTGTGTTCAGTCGATTGCCAGTAACCCCGTACCTCGTCATACAGCCGTTGAAGATTCGCGCTGGTCAGCTCATGATTCAATTCTATCCGGGTGATAGCCCTCATGGCGATACCACTATGCACGGACTTCGCGAATACTCTGCGGGACGGCTCATGCACACCGAGAATATAAGTCGGACCAGGTATCTCGAGCAATCTTGCGATGTCAGTCCTCGTTGAAGATATCCGCAGACCCGCCGCGCGGGCGGTCAGATTCGAGGTTGTTGCTTTGCTTTGGACCAGAAAATATGGGCGTTTCCCAGGTACCCCGTTAAGTTCCACGTAAAAGTCAACGGCCGGCCACTTGTCGCCCAGAAATCCCGGACGAAATAGCGGTCCTGCAAACGCGCTGTAGTCTGTCAAGCAAAGCTCGACGATCTTCTCTCCGCGAAACCCGGTCACATCTTGTAGCGAAGCAGTTGTTGGCATAAATACTGCAAGACTGATTGATGTTGATCAAAACCGAACTCAATCATCGGTTTCAGGTTCAGCGTTCGCCATTCAATCGCACGCAAGCCCCGCCAGCGAATTCTCCAACTGCCGGACCAGTTTCTTTTCGAGCGCGTAATCCCGGCCCACGGCGTACCAGTAATCCGGCACCAGCGCCACTCCCTCTTCGGTGTACGGCTGATCCAACGGGCGGTCGACGGCGAAGACATCCAGGTACTCAGTGACGGAAGTGATGCGCCGCTCGGCCAGGGAATGCCGCTCGATGAGCACCTTGGGGACCACCGAGTATCGGCCGTCGGGCAGTTTGCGGATGTCGAAATGAATCGTTCGGCGGACGGTGGCGATCGTGCTTTGAACCGCGCCGCGGAGATCGCCGACGTCGTTTCTCCAGGGCTCAAAAATCTGGGCGGAGATCAGCGGCTTGGTCGTCAGCAGGCCGTCGCGATATTCCTCCCGATCGATGAAAAATCCATCCGCGTGAGCTACGCGCATGCTGTTCTGCCAGAGCGCGTCGTAGTTCCCGCACGTCGCGTTTGCCCTGCCCGGCTTGGCATACCAAAAATTGGACTGGCCTTCATGATAGTCCACATCAGTCGCCGGCCGGGTCGTCGGCGGGGCATTCGTCGATTCGCAACCCGTGCCGGCCAGCAAGAAGAGAACAACCAAGGCGCAGGCATGACCAACTCGAAGCACGAGATGCCTCATATCCCGGTCGCATACTATCGGCGTCCGAAACCAGCGGCTTTCGAAGCTCCAAATCACCCTCACCCCTGCCCTCTCCCGGAGTACCGGGAGAGGGGGAAGGGTTCTGAAACCACGTCTAAGCCGCGCCGGGCCGCGCAGCTTGTGCAGACGAAACTCGATCAAAGCGTGAAGCAGGCTGTTGAAAGCGGTTCGCTGCGCGGCGCGGCCAGGAACTCTTTTCGTTACCCCCTCTCCCGGTATTCCGGGAGAGGATTGGGGTGAGGGTGATTTCTCTTCTTCCAACAAGATGACTACTCCCGCTCGGCCTTGGTCAACTGTCGCAGCACCTGCGCATTGGGCATCGCAATCCAAGGCTGACCGACGGTGTGAATCATCATGCCGTTCATGGTTCCTGGCATCGCCGGCGACCATCCGGCGACAATGACGACCCGATCCGATGGCGCGGCGAATTTGCGTTCGATCACCAGCGCATCGATGCCGCGGATCAGATCGTTCATCTCCAGGCAGGCCGGCATTTCCTGGGCGATCACGCCATACAGCAGTGCCATTCGGCGCAGCACGCGCGGGTCGCTGGACAATCCGATGAGCGGAACCGGGAAGCGATGTTTCGAGAAGACGCGGGCGGTCGCGCCGGTCATCGTCCAGACCACCACCAGCTTCGGACTCAGTTCGCGGACGATCTGCAGCGCCCCGCGCGATCGCCCCCGAAGGCAGCGTCGTCCGCACGTGAGGCGGCGAGGGTGAATCCTCGTCGAAACGCGCGGCGAGATAATCTTCCGTCACGGAAGCGACATGCGCCATGGTGAGCACGGAGCCGATCGGGAACTTCCCGACTGATGTCTCGCCGCTGAGCATGACGGCGTCGGTGCCGTCGATAATCGCGTTGGCAACGTCGCTGACCTCCGCGCGGGTCGGCGAGGAATTTTCAATCATGCTCTGCAGCATCTGCGTCGCCACGATGACCGGCTTTCCCGCCGCCTGGCAACGGCGGATCAGGTCCTTCTGGATGATCGGTACCCGCGCCACGTCCATCTCGACGCCCAAATCTCCGCGCGCCACCATCAGCCCGTCGCTGGCTTCGATAATCGCGTCGATCTCTACGATCGCCTCCGCCTTTTCGATCTTGGCGATGAGGTGAATGTCACTGACCTTGTCGTGCAGATATTGCCGCAGGTCGATCAGGTCCTGGGCCTTGCGGACGAAGGAGAGTGCCAGGTAGTCGAGGTGGTTTTCCACGGCCCAGTCGACGCATTCCCAATCGCGCTCGGTGATCGACGGGAGATTCACCGCGCTATTGGGAAGGTTGATTCCCTTGGAGCTTTTGAGAATTCCGCCGGAGGTGCAGCTGCAGATGATTTGATCGTCGGTCTTTTCCGTGCAGACGAAACGAATCAGTCCGTCTTCGATCAGCACTCGATCGCCGATCTTCACGTCGTCGATCAAGCCGGGATAGGTGCTGCTGACACGTCCTTCGACGCCGACGATCGGGAGACGGACGATCGTGAGCGTGTCGCCGACCTTGATGGGCATTCCGCCGGCGCCGTTCGCATCAATGACTTTGCCAAGCCGGATCTTCGGACCGCAGAGGTCTCCCAGCACCGCGACCGGCAAACCCGTCGCCGTCGCCGCTTCGCGAATATTGCGGAGCGTTGCCAGCGCCGTGTCGAGCGAGCCGTGGGAAAAATTCACCCGGCAGACGTCCACGCCCGCTTCAAAAAGCTTCGTGAGCGACGCCACGTCCGAACAGGCCGGCCCCATCGTCGCGACAATCTTGGTACGAATCATGCAACAGCTCCTGGAGACGCGGATCGAAAAGGATCATATCGGCCAGGCAACGCTCGGCAAACCCAATGGCGGGAGAGATCGAGGGAATGCGAGGGGCTGCGCCCATTCCACCGGTCACCTCGGCTATCCGCTCGCCGCGATATACCATACGATTCCTCGCGCACGTATGTGGTTCGCATCACCGTTGTGGCTGGTTGGATTGATCCCGTGGGGTGGGGTTGCCCTCTGGGTTCTCTGGGGACGCTTCGCGCGGCGCAGGTTCCATATCTTGAACTTTGGCGGACGGCGATCGAGGCGCGGCCGAAGCGGCCCGGCGTCCGGAAGCCGCCGTTGCCGGTGCTGCTGGTCATCGTCGCGATGCTCCTGTCAATTCTCGCATCGGCACGACCCGCCGTTTGGGGCAGGGGGGGCGAAGGTGCGCCTCTTGAGGTCGTGCTTGACTGCGGCGGAACGATGTCCGCGCCATCACACGGCTTGCCGCGCGTCCGTGTTGCAGCGGCTCTGCTTGCCGAGGAAGTGGCCAAGCGCGCCCCTCGTGTGTCGATTCGGCTGCACGTTCTGCCTGGCGGAAACGAGAAACTGACGGACGCGGCTGGGATGACGCAGGCGATCAGCTCGCTGCCAACGTCAGCGCTTAACACGAGCGCGTCGCTCAATCAGATGGTGGCTCAGGCGCTGCGATCCAGCGACGGCTCAGTCTTTGTCGTCAGCGATCAGCCGATCGCGACGAACGACTCGCGCGTCGTTCGGATCGCCCCCGACGCTGGCAGCGACGCCATCGGAATCTCCGAACTTGCCGCCCGTGAAACGCCGGTTCCGGGCGTGATGGTGCGCCTTCTCAACGAATCGAGTCACACGACAACTGCTCTGGAGGTGATCAGCGGAGATCAGCGTCTCCGCCAGACGGTCCAGCTCGCGCCGCGCGGCGCGGCTCGCGATTATTTTTTTTCGCCGCGCGAATTGGGGGAAACAATCGAAGCCGCGATTATGTCCAGTGACGATCCCACGGCCGCTGACCGCGCCTGGCTCGCGCGGTCCGCGCGCTGGCCTGCGATCGAACCGCGAATCCCGCTGGATCCGTCGGTCGAAAGGATGGTCGGCGTCTACGCCCGGCGACGTCCGCCGGTGCCCGGCTCGCCGACGATAGAGCTTGTCGCCAAAAGCTCCGATCTTGCCGACAATCAACGCGGCATCGTCATTGCCTCGAGCCTCGCCCAGGCTCCGACCAACGGCCTGGCGCTGGATGTGAGCGATCAGCCGATCACACGGGGGATCAATTGGGGGCGCTGCCGCTGACGCCGGCGACCATTGAGCCGCCGGATGGGTGGGAACCGCTGGTGCGGAGCGGCGGGAAAACGATCCTGGCCGCGCAGTCGGATCCCGTTCGCAAAGTCTGGGTCGGCTTCGCGACGGATCAGTGGTCAGGGGAATCACAATTTGTCATCTTCTGGACCCACGTGTTCGACTGGATCGGACAGGCCGGCCGGGAGTTTTCTTCGTCGCCATTGGAGGAGCGATCTGTAGAATGGTCGCCGCTCACGGGCAAGGCGGGTCAACCCGGAATCTATCGTCGCAGCGACGGCGTGGAGCGCGCCTTCAACGCCCTGGCCGAGCAAGGTCCGCCGTCGCAGCCCTCAACGGCAGACTGGCGCCAGCGCCTGATCGCCGCCGCTCGCGACCACGCTGGGCAGAGCATGGCCGGCCCCGTCGCGCTCGCGGCGTTGTTCTGTCTGCTCGCTGCCATAAGCGTTTGGCGGAGTTGAGGGTTCGGGGTGTCAGGGTTCAGGGTTCAGGGTTCAGTGTGTCAGGGTTCGGGGTTTAATCTGAAGCGATAAGCAGCTCAAAACGCGTCGCATACGCCCTTGGTTTTCCCTTCGTGCCTTGGTGCCTTCGTGCCTCCGTGCCTTCCCCAATGCCCTTTCCCAAAACTTGACACTCTTTTTAGCCGATCTTACCGTTTACCATGAACAGCTTTTTATCTCCGGAAGGGGAAATCGAGGACATTGGCATGGCCGACAGCACACCGCCTGTTGAAATCACCCAGGAGAAGGACATCCGGGTGGTCGAATTTACCAACAGCCGCATTCTAGACGAGGGCAACATTACCGACATCGGTCGTGCGCTGAACGTCTTGATTGACGAGCGCAGCAATCCCAAGCTGCTGTTGGATTTTCGCACGGTCGATCATCTCAGCAGCGCCGCTTTGGGAATGTTGATCAATGCCAACAATCGCATCCGGCAGAAAAATGGTCAGCTTCGGCTGGCGAACATCAAGCCGCAGATCATGGAGGTCTTCGAGATCACGAAGCTGAATCGCCTGTTCCGCATCATGCCGGGGCGTGCGGAAGCCCTGGCCAGCTTTGCCCAGTGAGAACTTGACCACCGGAAAGGTCTCCCAGATGGCGGTGACTGGTTCGAATCGTGAAGAGGGCCGTCGCGCCGGCAGGAACACCAACGGAAAACACGCTCCCGCAAAATTAGTTTTCACCATTCACTCCAGCCATGATGCCCAGCTTGCCGCACAGGAGCAGATTCTGGAGCGGGTGGAAAAAGCCGGCTTCACAGGTCGCGAGTTCTTTGGGATCAAGCTCGCGCTGGAGGAGGCGCTGGTCAACGCAATTCGTCACGGCAATCGGCTCGACCCCGCCAAGCGGGTGCGCATTGAGGCGCGTATCACCGCGAAAAAAGTCGAATTTTTGATCGAGGACGAAGGCCCCGGCTTCGACCGCGGCGGCGTTCCCGATCCGACCGCCGACGAAAACCTCGAAAAGTGCAGCGGCCGCGGCATCCTGTTGATCGAGTCGTATATGAGCCGGGTCTGGTGGGATCGCGGGGGCCGCCGGCTGCGTATGATCAAGGAACATCATTGAGTGAGCGCGCATCGGCAGCTGCTCGCGCGACAGGAGCGCAAAACGCGCGTGCTGGCGCGAAAGGGAACGCTGCCCATGGAACACTCGCTCAGCGCTCTGGATTTATTGACAACCGCGTCGCGCCGCTTCATTCCGCTGAACATCCGTCGTCGTCATGATCATTCCGCTTCGCACTGACAGGCCGCTGCGGCATTCGCCGTACACCAATTGGGCGTTGATTGCGGCCAATGTGCTGGTCTTCATTTACACCCACTACATCAACCCATCGGTCGTCGGCCGATACGACCTGGTGCTTTCACCGCGCAATCCGCAGGTCTATCAGTTCATCAGCTACGCTTTTCTCCACGCCGACTGGATGCACATCGGCGGCAACATGCTCTTCCTCTACATTTTTGGAAACAACGTCAACGACAAGATGGGAAACGCCGGCTACCTCGCGTATTACCTGGCGGGCGGAGTCTTCGCGGGGATACTCTACGTGCTGGTTCCCGACCAGGTGCTGCCCGTCATCGGCGCCAGCGGCGCGATCGCCTCGGTCACCGGCGCCTTCCTGGTTCTCTTTCCGCGCTCCCACATCACGGTGCTCTTGTTCCTGTACATCATCGGGCAGTATGAGATCTCCGGACTCTGGTTCATCCTGATGTTCTTCGCGTTTGACGTCTGGTCCAACTTTACCAAGTCGGACAACGTCGCCCACGTCGCCCACATCGGTGGAACGCTCTTCGGCTTTGGCACCTGCTTCCTTTTGCTGTGGATTCGCCTGCTGCCACGCGATCAGTTTGATTTCCTTGCCATCACCCAGCGATGGAACAAACGCCGCCAGTACCGCGATCTGGTCACCTCCGGCTACAACCCGTTCAACTACACTCCCGCACCCGCCGTGCAGCGTCCGGAGCCACCCGATCCGAAGACCATCCAGATCAGCCAATTGCGGTCGCATATCTCCGAGGCGCTGGCACGTCACGATCTCGACACCGCCGCGCGGCTGTATCTCGATCTTCAACAGATCGCCCCCGGACAGGTCCTCGCCCGCCAGGCTCAACTCGACATTGCCAATCATCTGGCCAACGCTCGGTTGTATCGCGAAGCCGCCGATGCTTACGAACTGTTCCTTGCCACGTATCCCAAGTACGAGCAGATTGAACAGATCGAGCTGATGCTCGGGCTCATCTATGCGCGCTACCTGGATCGCTATGGCCGCGCCCGGGAATACCTCACACGTTCCCTGACCCGCCTGCACGGCCCCAAGGAAATCGCGCTGGCCACATCCGAACTCCAGCACCTGGCCGGCATTGCTCCGCCACCCGTCGCGCCTGCGCCGCCGAATGGATGACCAGCCGAGGCGGCGGTGGAGGGCTTAGGCCATGTTTGGTATCGGCTCTGGTAAAGTCCTTGTCACTTCTGGATTCCACTTTCGATTAGCCACTACACCACCCATCGCGCTGAAGCATTTTCGCGGACAGGACAGGGCGACTCCCTCGTAGCATGGCCGTCCCGGCTCTGATTTCGGCCACAGCCGGGACGGCCGTGCTACATGATTGCGTTGCTTGCGGCTTCGAAATTGATCATGTTCTTCGCGCGCGAGCACTGGCTCTAAACAGGGCCTCGACTTTCAGCTCTTTGGCTTGGTCGCCAGCACCAGCGGCGAATGGCCGCCGGTATCCAGCGCGCGAACCTGGTGAAATCCGGTTTCGTTCAGCCAGTTGCTCATTTGCTCGAAGGAAAATGTATCTCCCGCTTCGGTGTGCACGAGCATGTTGACGGCGAAGATCAACGCCTGCGGCGGGCCTGTGCGATCGTCCTTCACAATAAATTCGGCAATCGCGATCGTCCCTCCTGGGGCCAGCGCGTCGAACACGCGCTTCAGCAGCCGGTGCGACCGGTCGATTCCTTCGCTGTGCAGGATGTGTCCCAGCGTCGCGACTCGATAGCCGCTGCCGAAATCCGCTTCAAGGATATCGCCCTTGATGACGCGAAGACGATCTGCCAATCCCATCTCCGCGGCCACTTCCTCGGTGACGGGCGTCACCATGGGCCAATCCACCGCTGTTACGCGCACTCCAGGAGAGCGCTGCGCAATCGTCAGACCCCCCACGCCCGACCCGGCGGCCAGGTCAAGGATCTCCGCGGGTTCCTCGCCCAGTTCCGGGGCCAGTGCGTCGGCCAGTGCCACGGCGGCGGGATGGTTCATCGGGAACAGGTCCTTCACGAAGCTCTTGAAAAACTCCGCACCGGTCCTCTCAGCATCCACTCGCTGCGGCGGCTTGCCGCTGCGGGTCGTCTCCGCAAGCTTCAGCCAATTCGGAATCAACTGCTCGCTGATGTGGGTGAGAAACCCGCCGAGATAGCCCGGCTTGCCGCGCACGAGGAAAGCGGCACTCTCTGGTGTGAGCGCATATTTCCCGCGGGCTTTGGAGGCAAAGCCAAATCCAACCAGCGCGTTGAGCACCGCCCTGGCTCCCCGCTCACTGACGCCCGTCGCCTCGCAAAGCTCAGCCAGCGTGCGCGGCCCTTTCTCCATCGCGTCGAACAGCCCGTTGCGAACTGCCGATTCGAGAATCAACGGCGGCGCATATCCCCAGGCCATCTCCATAATGCGTTGCGGCGTGACCGGTTGATTTTCCATGATGGCCTCGCGTTCCTGGCTTTTGGCTTCTGGTCCTGGCTGCCTTGTCGCCGCAAGTTTGCACTCCCGTTGCGCTCCCGGCAAGATGCGGTCGAATGTTGAGCCCCGACGGCGGTGATGTCGCGTCGCAGAACCAGTTGCATCGCCCCGCGCGCGCGCCGGCGCCGCGTTGGCATTGCTCCTGTGCATCAATCTCTTCAATTACGTCGATCGCCAGGTCCTCTCGGCGGTGGAGCCGCAGATCGAGCAGACATTTCATCGCTCCGAAGCCGCGATGGGTTCGCTGGCGACCGCGTTCCTTCTCTCGTACATGCTGATCTCCCCGATCTTCGGACGCCTGGCCGACCGCATGTCGCGCTGGCTGTTGGTGGCGATTGGAGTGATCCTCTGGAGTCTCGCCAGCGGCGGCTCGGGCCTGGCGCGGACGTTTGTCGCATTGCTCATCACACGCTGCTTCGTCGGCGTCGGCGAAGCCGCATACGGGCCGGTCGCGCCGACAATTCTGTCCGATCTCTACCCGGTCGCGGTCCGCGGCAAGGTGCTGGCCGGTTTTTATCTGGCGATCCCCGTGGGAAGCGCTTTGGGCTATGTGCTCGGCGGAAAAATCGGCGGGACCTACGGCTGGCGCGCCGCGTTTTATGCGGTGGTCATTCCTGGCATGGCGTTGGGAATCTGGTCGCTTTTCATGAAAGATCCGCGTGGCAAAAGGTTGCGTCCACTGGCCGTTGGTCCGCGACGAAACGTCTGGCAGGATTACGCGGCGATTCTCGCCAACCGCTCCTATCTCTTTGACACGATCGGCATGACCGCCATGACCTTCGCGATCGGGGGCATCGGCTTCTGGATGCCCAAGTATATTGTCGAGTATCGCCACTACTCGAACCTGGCGCGCGTCAACACCATCTTCGGGGCGATCACGGTTGTCGCCGGGCTGCTTGCCACGCTGCTGGGTGGAATCGCCGGCGATGCGCTTCGCTCTCGTTTCACGGGTTCGTACTTTCTGGTCTCCGCGGCTGGTCTGCTCTGCGGATTTCCCTTCTTCGTGCTGCTTCTCTACGTCCCGTTTCCCGCGGCCTGGATCCTGATGTTTCTGGCGGTGTTCTGTCTCTTTTTCAATACCGGCCCGAGCAACACCATCCTTGCCAACGTCACGCATCCTTCCGTTCGCGCCACTGCCTTTGCCCTCAACATCTTCATCATTCATGCCCTGGGCGATGCGGTTTCCCCACCGGTCATCGGCTGGCTCTCGGATCACTATTCGATGAACACCGCGTTCCTCTTCGTCAGCTTGATGATGGTCGTCGGCGGTCTTTTCTGGCTCTTCGGCGCACAATTCCTGGAGAAGGACACCGCCGCCGCCAGTTCCAGCGTCGCTGCATAACGTCTTCAATCCCAGTTCCAAAATCCGAGAATCACTCCCCGGACTGTAAGGTTTCCTCTCCACGCCTCGAACGCTGTTCCCGCACGCCGGCGTAGGGCATACCAGTATTTATAGCGAATGTAGCAGATACTGGCTAAAAGTCCGCCGCAACTGGATTTCCCGCTTGTAATCGGTCAGGGCCGCTTTATGTTGCCGGCGCAGAGCGGACAAAAACAATGGGGACAGGCCGCCCGACCCCGCTGGGGCGGCGGCGGTCCCCGCCGTTCGCTTGCATTCCGGTGTGGGCCGGGATGTTTGACTTGATCAGTTCGATGGGGTTCTACAACTTGAGGAGCTTTATGCTGAATCTCTCGCTGCGCGGATTCCGCGCATCGTTCTTTCAAAGCGGCACGCCGGTTGGATCCATGTTCCGCGGCTCTTCGCCCGGCCGTGGATGCAGTGATGGAGTCGCTAGAGAGCCGCCTGCTCTACACCGCCGCCCCGACCAATGTCGCGGCAGTGGCGCTCACCAGCACCCAGGTCCAGCTCGTATGGCAGAACAACGCCTCCGACGAAACCAGCTTTGACGTCAAGCGGTCCACCGGCGGCAGTTGGACGGATCTGGGAACCACCGCGCCGGGAACGACCAGCTTCTCCGACTCCGCCTTGACGGCTTCGACGTCATACAGCTATGAGGTCTTTGCCGTCGCAGGCGGTGGCACTTCATCGGCGGGAACAGCCAGCGCCACGACTCCCGCGGCGCCGTTGGCGGCGCCGGTCGAACCGGAGCTGGCCGCCGTTGCCGCTTCCACGTCGGAGATCGATCTGACCTATTCCACCTCCGACGGCTCGCATCTGGAGCTGGAGGAGATGGGTCCCGCCGACTCGAATTTTCATGAAGTTGCCGATCTGGGGAATTCCACGACGTCGAGCGATCAGTCCTACGCCGTGACGGGCCTTGCCAGCGATATGAATTATTCGTTTCGGATCCGCGCGGATAATGGCGGCACCGCAATTGACTCCGCCGTCGCCACGGCAAATACCTGTAGTGGGGAGTTCCTCACCGGCGACCCCGGTGGGCCGGCCGCGCCCACCGGGCTGACGATCAGCGACCTGCAGCCCAGTTCATTTTCCGTCTCGGACTCCAACGGTGACCTGCTTATTCTCACCCTCAGCAGTCCTGAATATCCTGGGCTGGACAGCAACTGGTGGTGGGGCTACGGCAATGATGTGCTCTCGGTAAACCCGAACACAACGTACACGATCTGGGCACAGGCGATGGATCCGTCTACATTGGCCCTGTCCGCACCATCGCTCGTCACCGTCACAACGCCCGGCACGCTTCCCACCGCGCCCACAGGTATCACCGTCGTTCCAGGCTCCGGGACCGATACGGCAGACGTCAGCTGGTCTTACGATCTGGACACGCCGAACATGGTCGGCTTCATGGTCTATGAGGCGGACGCCGACGGAACCCGCAGCGCGGAGACGTTTGTCGATTCTTCCACGACCAGCGCCGAACTCTACGGCCAGGCCGGGGCGACCTATGTGGTCACCGCGATGACCACAGCGCCAGACGAGGACGGAGGATATTTGGAGGAATCGAAATTCTCCGCGGCCGCCACGCTCTCGGGCGGCGCGCCCGGCACGCCCGCCAATGTCTCCGCGACGCCACGAGCCGATGGCGTACATGTCCTTTGGGACAACAGCTCGGCGAATGAAACCAGCTTCGTCGTCCAACGCTCGCCGGCCGGCGCAGCCGATTGGAGCAACGTCGGCACGATTGACGCGGACGTCACGCAGTTCAACGACACGACCGTCACCCCCGGAACCGCCTATGACTACAGAATCACTGCTGTGGGGGATGCGGGCGACAGCAGCCCCTCGTCGGTTGCAACCGTCACCGCCCTCGCGCTGCCGACGGTGAGCGTGGCTGCTGTCCAGCCAGCCGCAAGCTTCAGCGGTGCGGATGGCAACGGCCAGAACGGATACTTCACCTTCCACCGCAACGGCGACCTCAGCGCCGCGCTCACCGTGGCCGTCAGTTATGCCGGAAGCACCGCGGTCGGCACCGCGGATTACGTCGATGATCTGCCGACCGACATCACATTTGAAGCCGGGCAGCAGGATGCGATCGTCGCGGTCGTCCCGGCCAATGGGAGCCCGAACTCGACGTCGTTCGTGCAGGCGACGGTCTCGACGGGAACGGGTTACACCGCCGATGCCACGGCAGCCCAGATTGATCTGGACGCGCACTGCTGAGCGCGGAAGCCGCGCGGAGACGCAGCCGAATTGCTGCGTCTCCGCGTTTGCGCCCAGGAGCGATCGGCGTGGCTTACGATTTCCCGGCGGATGGCGCATCGAAGCGCTGATACACGCGCACGTAATCCACCAGCATCTCAGCGGGGAATTGCGTCGTCTGGTCCGGGGCGCCGACGAAACGGCCTCCGACGGCCAGATTCATCAGGAGATAGAACGGCTGATCGAACGGGGCGGGGAAGGGGTGCAAATCCTTGCTCCCTTTTGGGGCGAGCCCGCGGTTGAGCGCGTCAATCTTGCTGCAACTCCACCAGTGTGTCTGCCTGGCGTAAAGGTGATCGTCGACAAACCAGCGAATCTCCGTCGGACTCCATTCGACACTGTAGAGGTGAAAATCGGCGATGCTCTGGCCGACGGGGAAGGTGTATTTGGTGGAGAGAAAAATGTTGCTCGGCCAGCGGGAGCCGAAGTGGATGGTGCCAAAGATGGTGGTCGGGTGCTGGCCGCGGTTCTCCATCACATCGATTTCGCCCGACGCAGCCCACGACCCATACGCATTGTCGGCGGGCATGAGCCACAGCGCCGGCCAGAGGCCTTTTCCCACCGGCAGACGGGCGCGAAATTCAAATCGGCCGAAGGCCTGCTTGAAGCGGCCCTTCGTGGTGATCCGGGCCGAAGAGAAGGAAATGGTCTTTCCGGTCTCCCTCAGGGCACGGATATGAAGCATCCCATCTTTCACGAAGACGTTGCGTGGAGAATCGGTGTAGTCTTCCAATTCATTATTGCCCCAGCCCGGCACTTTCGTCCCTTTATCGCCGGTGACCAGTGCGTTTCCCATGTCAAAGCCCCATTTGGCGCGATCGATAGTCGCCCCGTCGAACTCATCTGACCAGGTGAGCTTCCACTGTGGGTCTCTGGCGGGCTGCGTCGAAGGGACATCGCCCAGCACGGTGGCTGCGAACGGAAAACAAAGCAAAGCATAAATCGAGGACACCAGTCGAGATCGCTTCATCGATCAAATGATAGGGTCGACGGGCCGCGTCGTCACCGTCGGCGCGCGTCAATGCGCGGGGGCATCTCTCTCCGCACCTGGCTTCTGCATCGCTCGGACGACGCAGACACCGCGTTACGGATGCGATTATCTGTCCTGCGGCCCGCCGACGGCGCCGTCCTGCACGGTGGTTTCGTAGCGAACGCCTTCGGGCACCGGCACAGGGACGGCTACGGTCGTGCCGTGATCTCCGCTGGTCTTTGTCAACGAATCGACGGCAACAAACGCGGTATAGTCACAAACCAGGCCATATTCGAGCGCGGTCTGCTTCATCTGGGAGGGGAGCTGTTCTGTTGCATCTGCGTCCCAAACCGCGCGGTCGCCAAGGTCGCTCAGCTTCGCGCGTGCCCAGACCGCTGCCAGCGCGTGCGATGGGCCGCTCTCGACGTTTTCGGCGCTGATGGGGACCACGCATTCGAGCGTTCGTCCCCCGGCTTTGCCGTGAACGATCACCTGCTTTGGCACGTCGCCGTTGAAGCGCCCGCTGATGACGACGGGCCGGCCGACGAACAGATCGCCGATCCGCTCGGGGAACACTTCACTGGCGTTCATCGAGCCAAAGTCGACGCTGATATCCGTCAGCGCGGGATGGCTGATACGCTCGAAGTAGTCTCCCATCACCTGTTTTGCGTCGTCATTTAAACCGAGATACGCGGCGGCGCCGTTGCCCATCTTGGCCATGTGATCCAGCAGATACCGATTGGTCGATGAGCCGACGCCGAAGCTGAAGATGCGGGCCGGTCCAAGGCAGTTGTGAATCTCGCGGAGGGCTTCACCTTCATTTCCGATAAATCCGTCGGTCATGAACGCGACGAAGCGGAGCCGGCTTTCATCGTGGGGGAACAGAAGCGAGGCATGCACGCCTTCGACGAGCATGGTGCCTTCATTGGCGTCGAGACCTTCAACGTACGACAACGCCTCCTGCACGTTCGTCTCATTGGCGGGCATCGGAGCGGCGAAGAGTCTCCTGGCGGTGTTCCCAAAGCGGACGATCTGAAAAGTGTCGCCCGCATCCATGTGCTTGAGACAATAGCGGGTTGCCGCCTTTTCCTGTGCCAGCGGCGCACCGCTTTGAGAGCCGGAAACGTCGATGGTGAAGACCATCTCCATCGGCTGGCGTGGCAGTTCGGTGAGCGTCGCGGGCGGGAAAAGCATCAGCGTGAAATATCCGCCATGGTCGTCGCGCTGCACGAACATCCCCGACTTCATCCTGCTGCCGGCCACTTTGTATCGCAGGACGAAATCCTTGTTGGGAATGCTGTCCGCCGGGTCGAGCGAAACAATCGCATGGTTCGGCGACTCCTGTTTCACGTTGATTTTGTGATTGCGGCTGTCGAGCTGCTCGATCGGCACGCCCGCGTTGAGATCGACCGAGAGCGCGATGTCATGCCCGCTGCGCTCGTCGGGCCGGAGATATTGCAGCTCCGTTGCTTGTCCGGAAGTTCCATGCCGGCCGCGCGCAACCGCGCCGACGCCGTCGGTCGAGCCAGGCGGATTGAAGCGCGGGCCGACGACCATCGGGAAGACGAATTCATACCACCCGTCGGCGTAGTTCATCGTGTTGAAATAGGTGATGTTGATGTCGATCTGCTTATTCGGCTCGATGTTGGCCACTGACTGCGTAAAAATGTTGGGCCGTTCCTGCGTGAGGAGCGACGCGACGTATCCCTGGGCTCGCGCCTCGTGATAGATGCGCTCCGCCTCGGCCCGCTCGCGGATGATGCCGCGGATGTGGCGCTCGCCGATGGTCATGACGAATTCGTTGACCGCCGCGTCCTGCGGCAGCGGGAAAACGTAGACCGCCTCGATCTTCTCGTTAAACGGATTGCGATACCGCTGCGAGACATGAACGCTGGCGATGTATCCCTGGATCTGCGCGGAAACGTCGGTGTGATCGAGCGGCACCGGGACGTTCTTCTGGCCGTTGTGATCCTGGACGATCAACTCGCCGCAGCCGGGATGCTGAATGATTTGGTCATCGTCCGGGTGAACTGTCTCCCCACCAAGTTGCAGTTCGCTGCCGTCGTTTGGCGCAGCGGCTTGCGCATGCCCGGACGTCGGCTGCGGCGTTCGGCGACCGATGCTGCCTGGGACGTTCGTCACAGGTTTGCCGGTATAGCTGCTTCCGACCCCTCGGTGACCAATTTCCGAATTGAAGGCTTTAGCGGACTGCTCCAGTTCCTGCCGCTTTTCTTCAGTTGAACTCTGCTTAAAGCCATAGAGAGGAGACGGTGAATCTGCGGGCCTCGCTTTCGGAGACTGTCCACTACCCGCCCCAGTTCCAAACCCAACTCGATCAGCGTTATCCTGCCGAGACGGGTCGCCCACGTTAGGTGCGGCCGCGGCACTGGATAACGCCGGGCCGGTTGGCGGCTTGCGTTCGATGATCCACAGTTCCGTCGAGGGTGATGTCGTAGGACCGGAAAGCCCTTCATTCTGGGTTACACCGGGACTCGCTTCGTAGCGGATCGGTGCCTGCATATACGCGTGAGGTTCGCTCTGCCCATCCAAATGCACGGCATTGTATTTCTCCTGGCTCTGGGCGCAGCCGATCATGAGGCGCGGTATCAGCGCCAACACGACGGCGCACAGAACAGACGCGATGAGACTTTTCCTGGCTTTCATGGATTGACTCCTTCGATCGAGATATCCGCGGCAATCGGTTTGGCGTCGCTCGATGCGGCAACCTGCAGACGGACGTTATATTTCGGCTCGATTTCACCGGTCGCCCGAATCATCAACGTCGCAACCCGCGTCTTCTTAGCCGGCAAAGCAGTGCCGGTGTTGAAGGCGCCCACGATGATGCGATCGGCGAGCAGCGCGCGGGTGTCGTAGTAGGGCGGGTCGGCGTAGGCCGGATCGTCTCCCCCTTGAATTCCCACCAGGGTCGCGTTGCCTTGCTCGGTCACGAGCTCGAATTGATAGGCCGCCAGCGGCTTGCCATGCGGATCGACGTAAATGCCTACGGCTTCAAAGCGCGGAGCCGCGTGCATCGCAGGAAGATCCGGCCCCGCTGAGACCACGCACGTCACCAACATCGCGCAGAAAAGCATGACCGGCCGCCACTCCGGAAAGCTCTTTTCCCCTCCCCTGGTACTCCCAAGAATTGTCAATCGCGGCAGCTTCATCGCGCGGATCCTTTGCTGACATTCACCGCCATCTGCGCAATCAGATCGACGTCCTTCTGATCGACCACGCCATCCCCATTGACGTCCCATGCGGGCGGAAGTTTCTCTTGATGTTCAATTGCACGGGCAACCACGAACGCGTCGAGAATATCCACGCGCCCGTCGGCATTGGCGTCGCCGAGCACGGCCACCTGGGCCGTTCCGGCTTTCTCCATCAGAACGAATCGCCCCACGACCACCAATGCCATGGCGGCCGCCGCCGCGAATCCCCATCGCAAGACGTGACCCGCCCGCTTCCTGCGAGCCAGCCGAACGCGCGCCGCAGACAGAATCATCCGATCCAGATGCGCCGGAACCGCGACCGGCGTCGCGTCCAAATCGGCGATCGCCCGGCGCAGTTCCGCCGGCAATTCAACTTCGGCATCAGATGGAATTCCGCTGTCTTGCATGGTCGTCCTCACCATGAAGCGGAGAAGGGGGGCGAAACGTTCAAAGAAAATAATGAATTGCAAAGATCTGAGATCTCAAATCTCAAATCTTCCCAGATCTCAAATTGTGATCTGCGTCGGCGCCGAAGACGAGTAGCGCCAATCTCGCCGAACGTCGCCGCCGTGGCTTGCCCCTTCGCGGAGCGCGACCATTCAATCGCAACTAACGAAAGCGCTCACCTCCAAGCTAAGCCCGCGTCGCAATGACCGCCGTCTTATCCTGCGTATCGGTGTCGGCGGGTTGAGCCGTCGAGTTGGCGGAGGCGATCAGATCGTAGCTGCCTCCGGTGAGCGCCGCGGGGAACGGGAAGCGAATGTGCAGCGTGATCGAAGCGCCGGCGGCGAGCTTGATCGTTTTCAGCAGCGTCGCCAGCAGCAGATCCGCGTCGTCCAGCGTCTGATCTGTCGAGGCATAGAGGTTCAACGTGAGCTGGCCGGAGGCAGTGACATTGCCCTTGTTGGTGATCTTCACCGCAATCGTTCCCTTTCGCCCGCGCCTGGCGAGCACCGAGGCGGTGCGATCGAAGGCCGTGGAAAGATCGACCGTTGGCGTGTCGATCGTCAGCGCCGCGGGCGCGGCCGTCTGCGAGGGATTTGTGTCTGTCGCGGTGGCGGCGACCGATGCAACCAGAATGTACGAGCCGCTGGCGAGATCGGATGGATATTTAAAGTGCACCACAACTGTTTTGGACGCCCCCTCGGCGATATTGACGCCGGCAATCGAGATCGTCGCAAACGGCGAGTCTGACGAGGCGATCGTTCCGGTGGTTGTCGCGTAGAGCGAAACGGAAATCGGTCCGATGTAGCGGCCGCTCCCATCGTTGGTCAGGCGGAGCGTGACGCTGCCGTTTTGCGAGCCGATCACGCTGCCGGTTGGCGCCGAGATCACTGTTGCGTCGATGGGGGATGCCGCGAGCGTGGTCGTCGTTGTCGTTGTCGTTGTAGTGGTGCTGCTGGAAGTGCTGCCGACTAGCGCGTCAACGACGGCAGCGGCCTTGGGTGTTCCAAGTCCCGTTGAAGTGTCATACCCGGCAGTCGCCTGGCCGTTATTCCCAAAGCCACCCCAGGGGAAATGGAAGCCGCCGCGCGCGCTGTCCACCACATCATTAAAATCGGTGTCATAGGTGGAAGCCGTGTAGAGGCTGTAAAGAATCGGAAGTGTCTGCGAGACTCCGTCGAGCGAGCTCTTGCCGGCGATCGCCCGGCCCTGGTTTGCGATCGCAATGATCGCCGCCCACTGCGGCGCGCCCGCGCTGGTGCCGCCCACTTCCTGCCAGCCGACGTAGGTCGTCCCGTCGCTGGTTTCTGCCGTGGAGTCATACACCGCAAACCCGGTGTTGGGATCACCATCATAGGAAACATCGGGAACTGAACGCGCGCCCGAAGCGTTGGCTGAAGTCTGATAGGACGGCTCAGTCTCATACAGGCTGAATCCGCCGCTGGTTCCGGCCCAGGACGACTCGGAACTGTAGGTGCCGGAGGAATCCGAAGTGTAGAGCGAGGTGCCGCCCACCGAAACGACATTTGGCGACGCCGCCGGCCATTGAACGCCGTCAAAACTCCCGCTGTCGCCGGCCGACGCGACGAACGTAATGCCCTGGTGTCCGCTGGGAGTGGTGAAATGGAAGTCGTCGGCCAATTCGTCTGACGATTCACTGGCGTTGTAGCTGAAAAATTCGCTGCCGCCCCAGCTCATGGTTACCGCGGACACACCGGCCGATTCGCGCGCGGTATCCACGGCCTTGAGAAGGTCGGCCAGGCTCGATGAGTTTGCTTCCACCAGAAGGATGTTGGCCGCTGGCGCGATCGCATGAGCCCACTCCACGTCGAGGGAAATTTCGCCCGCCCAACCCGTATCCGTGCTCGGCAGGCTCGATCCGCCGCTCTGGTTCTCCACTTTTAAGTTGGCCGCGGCCAAACCGAACTCGGTGTCGAACACACCAAGATCATTTCTGATGGTCGGGTCGTTGAATGCATCCACGATCGCGATCGTCTGCCCCGAGCCATCGCCGGCGACCGTCCCGTTGCTGAAGCTGATTTGATCGATGCCGTACGCTTTTTTGATCTCGGCGGGGGTGTACCCGGCGATGCTTGCGGACGACGAATCCGCCTTGAGGATCTCCAGGTTGTCATGCAACGAAGGGGTGCTGGCAGAGAAAAACTGCCGCGATTCCAGAGCCTCCATCAGCGGCAGCGACCCGGCCTGCCCGATGGCTTTTTGCTTTCGACGACGTCCAAACATCTTTTGTCTCCCGAAGGCCGTCGATGCACGCGACGGCGTCCAGTACGAGGAACAGCACCTGAAACGATTGTTCGCCTGGGCCGTCGGATTCTTCCGTGGTTTTTTATGATCTCGCGCTCCTCTTGACTTTTCCGCTCCAAGTCGATTTACTCAATTGACAATGTGCCCGACGATTCTGCTTTCGGCCCGACTTCCACTCGCTCTTGGCGGGCGGCTGCTGCCGCGCAGAACTTCGTAGGGTACACCGAATTCAGTTGAGATTTCCGGCGACCCTGCGATCAAGATCGCAGGGTTTTTTGTTGAATGAATTGCATGTAGGGCTCAGGGTATCAGGATTCAAGATTCAGCCAGCATTCGCATTCGCTGAACCCTGAACCCTGACACCCTGAACCCTAAAACGTACGAGGACCTGTCATGGAACCGATTCGAATTTTCGACACGACATTAAGAGACGGCGAACAGTCCCCCGGCGCGACGCTCACGCTGCCGGAAAAGCTGGAGATCGCCCGCCATCTGGAGGCGATGGGCGTTGACATTATCGAGGCCGGGTTCCCCATCAGCTCCGATGGCGATTTCGAATCGGTCAGCGCCATTGCCAGCGAGCTGACGCGCGCGGTTGTGTGCGGCCTGGCACGGTGCACCCCGCGCGACATCGAACGCGCGGGCGAAGCCGTCAAACATGCCAGGCACCCGCGCATTCATCTGTTCTGCGCCACATCGAAAATTCACCGCGAACACAAGCTGAAGAAGGGCCGCGAGGCGATCCTGCAGTTGAGCGTTGAATCCATCCTGCTGGCGCGGCAATACACCGACAATGTGGAATTTTCCCCCGAAGACGCGAGCCGAACCGAGTTGGATTTCCTCGAAGAAATCACCCAGGCCGCCGTGGAAGCCGGCGCGACTACCATCAATCTGCCCGACACCGTCGGCTACGCCACTCCCAAAGGCTACGGCGAAATCTTCTCCCATCTGCTCAAGAAGCTGCCGATTTTACGGGAGAAAGACATCTACTTGTCGTCTCACTGTCACAACGACCTGGGCCTGGCGGTTGCCAACTCGCTGGCAGCCGTC
Organism: uncultured Phycisphaerales bacterium; assembly: GCA_963758525.1. Classification (GTDB taxonomy): domain Bacteria; phylum Planctomycetota; class Phycisphaerae; order Tepidisphaerales; family Tepidisphaeraceae; genus JBBSDP01. Next base: position 387,461 of record CAVWVQ010000002.1, on the reverse strand, counting down.
GAGAACGGCGCGCGCCAGGTGGAATGCACCATCAACGGCATCGGCGAGCGCGCCGGCAACGCCGCGCTGGAAGAGATCGTCATGGCACTCAAAACCCGCGCCGATCATTATCAGATTCAAACGCGCATCGACACCACGCGCATCTTCCCCGCCAGCCGGATGGTCAGCACCCTCACCGGGCTGACGGTCCAGCGCAACAAAGCCATCGTGGGAGAAAACGCTTTCGCCCACGAAGCGGGCATCCATCAGGACGGCATTCTGAAGAAACGCGAAACCTACGAGATCATGGACCCCGTCTCGATCGGCATCCCAAAATCGTCGCTGGTGCTCGGCAAGCACAGCGGACGCCATGCTTTTAAGGACCGCGTCATCCAACTGGGCTACACGCTCAACGAGGAGCAGCTCGAGTCGGCATTCGTGAAGTTCAAGGCACTGGCCGACAAGAAAAAAGAAGTCTTCGACGAAGACTTGGAAGCACTCGTTGACGATCAGTTGGAAATCGCCCCCGGCCTGTGGGAATTGGCCGGCCTGCAAGTCATCGCGGGCTCAAATTCCATTCCCACCGCCACCGTCACGCTGCGCGACAGCAGCGGGCAGATCGTGCAGGACGCCAGTATCGGCGACGGCCCCGTCGACGCGATTTACTCCGCGATCCAGCGGCTCACCAACATCCGCGTGTCGCTGTGCGACTATCGCATCCGCGCCGTCACCCGCGGCAAGGAAGCCCAGGGCGAGGTCTGGATCGAACTGGAGCACAACGAACGGAAAATCCGCGGCCGCGGGCTGAGCACCGATATCCTCGAAGCCAGCGCGCTGGCCTACCTCGCCGCGATCAACCGGCTGAAGAGCCTCGCGCACCGGGAGAAGCTGATCACGCAGGCGACGGCGATTTAGTCACGCGTGGTCTCTTCCCGATCAGGAGCGAATCCGGTTGCGTAGCTCATTTCGGAGATCCTCGGCAGGCGTAAACTCCCCGCGGCGGGCCTGCTCCAATCCCCGAGCGGTCTTCTCTGGCGTCAACTTCAAGCGTGAGAGGGTTGAAGCGTAGGCGTCCTCCAAAGCGGCAGCATCTCTCACCTGCGACCCTTCCGAAATAAGTCCACGAATACGTACCAGCACTTGCTCGGCATCAGCGGCCCATTCACGGTATAGACTATGGAGTCGCTCAATCCGCGAAATCATAATACGTATGCACCACGTCGTACCCTGTGTTCTCCCCTTCCAGCGTCCAGTGCATCGGCTTGCCGCTGCCGTCTTTGACTTCGATCTCGGTGAGATAATCGGTCACGTGCTTCGTGGTCTTGTCCGTCGGCTGCGGCTCGGTCTCCAGCATCTTCACGCGCACCGCGGTCTCATTGTCATCCAATGGCAAGAGCTGCTGCTGAGTCCACTCGCCGCTGTCCTCCTGAATGAGGACGTTGACGCGGGTGGCCTTCAGCTTGGAGTAAACCTTCAGGTCGGTGCCATTATGCTCGCCAAACGTCAGGCCGATCGGATCGAGGCGTTTGACGATTTTGCCGGCGTTGTTCCAGACGAGAAGATTGAACTGCCCGCCGTAATGATCGGTCTTGGCTTCGCGCGAGAAAATATCCTTGATCTTGACGATCAGCGGCTGCTGGTTTTTCAGCAGGCCGGTCGCGAACTTCGCCACGTCGTCAGCCGTCAGCGTCGGCTTGGACCACTCGGGTGTCTTCTGGTCGGCCGCTGTCAGCTTGTCGAGGAAGTCCTTGATCCTGGCCTGATCGGTCCCATCTCCCTGCATGAGCGTGACCGTGAGCATCGCAAACTGGCCGTCGTCGAGATCGCCTTTCCAGATCACCGCCGGCGACTTATCCGTCACGGCGGGTTTCTTCGGAGCCGACGTCAGCGTCTTGTCCTTGGGGATGCGATCCTGCACCTCCTTGCCTGCGGCGATTCCGCTGACGAGAAGATAGACCTGATCGTCGGTCTTCGAGTCGAGCGAGGCGAGCTGGATCGCTCGCACCGCCGTCAGATCCACCTCGACCGGCACCGAAGCCGCGCGAGCAACGCCGGCCAATGCCATCGAACTTCCCAACGCAAGCACGCCAAAAAATCGGGTCCTGATCATCACAAAAGCCTCCGCAAAAAAAGTTCTGCGCGGGAATTATGCAGCGAGGGTCGTTGCGCTGCAATGCGGCCGTATCAGGCTTTCCCCGTGGCACGAACATCCTGCCCGTGTGAACGAGATGGGAGACAATGTGTCATCGCACCAGCGCCAAGCCGATGCGGAAGATCTGGCTGTAGCGGTTGTAGGTCAGAAGCGTGTCGCCGTAGCCGATGAAATATTGGGCGTCGAGGGCAACATCGAGATTCCCGGCAAGGAGCTTTGTCAGCGGGCAGGTCAGGTCGAACTGCAGGCTTCCCTTGTCAAAATCGGAACCGAGCCGGCCGATGGTCGCAAGCTGCAGACCGTCGCGCTGGCCGAAGACCACGCGCAGGTCGCAGTAGCCGCGGAACTTTGGCATGTCGGGGTTGAGAGGCAGCCCGCCGATGTAGACGTACGCCTTGGGGGCGATTGTCAGGAACAGGTCCCCCCGGGTAGCGGAGAGGGTGAGAATCGGACGCAGGTAGATGATGTTCCGGGACCGATGGTTCGGATCCTTCTGGCCGTTGGATTCATGTCCGATGCCCGCGAGCAACCCCGCCTGCCAGCTTTGCGGCAAGCGCACGCCGGGCAGGTTTTCCAGATAGTAGAAAAACTCCGGCCGATAGCTGCTGTCGTAGAAGAACGGATCGCTCGAATCCGTGAAATCCCAGAGCGACGTCTGCGAGTATGCGAAGTTGAATCCCTTGAGCAGCGGATATTGCGTCGCAAGCGGGCCGTCTGGGTTGAGGAGCCGGTAGCGAATGCTGAACTGGAATTTCACGTTGGGGGCCTGGGATCCGCCGACGAAGTACATCGGCTCAAACGGCGCGAAATGATGGGCGAACTCCTCGAGGCCGAACGTGCTGCCAATCGCGGGAAACTCCCCGTTCTTTGCGGAATTCTCCTCCGGATGCGTCGCGGCGTTCTCCTGGCGCGCCGGGAAACCGGCAGGTTGAGACGAGGGAGAGGAATCCAAGGCGGAGCCGCGGTCATCAAGGTATCGCGGACACGCGTCAACAGTGGCAGTGGGCGCGGTAGGTGCAAGCGACAGCGCATCGCCGCCCGGGATGAGATCCGAAGCGGACGCCAGGGAGGATGACGCAAGAACCAGCAACGCGTATCGGGCCCACGTGAGGAAGATTGGGAGCTTGGTCATCGATTCGCTGCCTTCACTTGATAGGTTTGCAATAAAGTCCAGAACTCCGGTCGTCGTCGCCGAGCGGCTTATACTGTCGCGCACCGCGTCGGTACAACGGCAAATCCATTCCGCCACCGCATCATGCAATAACGGTCGCACCTGACGTGGCGCTGAATATCAGAACCGCATTCGACCCTCTTCCCCAACCCTGGGGCTCGCTCTGCAACTCCAGGCCATGCATCGCGAATTCGCGCAGATAAAACTCACGAGGCTGGAAGCAAAGTCCGTCCCCGCGCGGATTGTGCCCCAGCCAGACGGCGGCCCGCTCCGCCCAATCAACGGCGCGATGGCCGGCCGATGCGTTGCGCATCCCCTCGCGAAAAATCAACGTTCCTGCGGGCCGCAGGCATCCGGCGCATCCGGCGATAATGCGTCGCTGCTTTTCCGCTGACCAGTAGTGCAGGACATCAATCAGAAGCACGCAGTCCGAAACTGGGTAGCCGGCATCGATCAGATCCGCGCTCAGGTAATGCACATTGCAGAGCGTGCGCGCGGCCCGTCGCGCCACGCGCAACTTTCTTTCATCCTGATCGAATCCGAATACCGTGCGGCTCGCGGATCGCATTGCCAGCAAATTCGACATAATTCCATAGCCGCATCCGGCGTCGAAAATCCGCCCGCTGGATGGAACGGCAGCATCAAGGTGCGCGAAAATCGGATCCAGACGCACTTTCCAGACGACATATTGTTCCGCGGGGATGTCGAGATAGCGATAGAGCGAGTGCACTCTCATGGCACCCGGCATGCTGAACGCCACAGCCGAGCGTTTTCGTTTCGACGGCATCAGAAAATACGCCACTGGACTAACGATATTGTCGACTGCCAGGATGTATCCCAGGAGCGGGATCAATATACAGAAGCGCAGGAAATTCGACGTGAGCGCGTCCTTGAACGCCAGATGTGATAACGCCGCCACCACGACGACCAACACCAATGGCAGGAGAAGTTTGAAATCTGTCCACCGCGGGGATGGCTCATGGCCGCGATACCTCATGAGATGGCCGTTTAGCAGCAACAGGCTCTGAGTCGTCGCCGGGATGAGACAAATCAGCAGCAGCGACAGATCAGACCGATTGACCTCCATATCGAATCCGCGGAGGAGTCCGAGTGTCGCCGTCCAGCAGAGCGCTACCGGTAACATCGCCGTCAGCGCCAGTTCGAGATGGCCCAACCAGACGAACAGCAATCCGGTCGCCGCTGCAAACATACAGGCCGTCGCGCCAAAATGTGCCCCCACTTCCAGGCGCATTTGTTTAGGGTGCCCGCCGAGCAAGCCGTTTCCCCACGTCCCAACCAGAGATGCTCCCGGGTCAAAATGCGATCGCAGCACTCCAGCGCTGAGAACCAGCAGCATCGCCACCGTCACCCATGCGGTGCGCATTACGTCGCTCCTCGCAATGATTTCAGCAGGCTCGCGGCCACGAACGCGAGCAGAGACGAAACCAGTCCTGCTGCGATTGCCAGGAGAATACTCCCGGCAACGTATTCGCCGAGGTAAGGCAGCAGCGCCGACCGCTGAAGCTCATCCGGCCGCGGCAAACCCGTGAATTGCCCGTGCAACATCAGTTGGCCCAGCACCAGGCTTGCATAGAGGATGATCGGCAATGTCAGCGGCGATGAGACATAGGACGCGGCCAAGACCAGATGCTTGCTGAGGCCCAGCAGATGGGCTGTCGCGGCGGCAGCAATCATCTGAAAGCCCCAGATCGGCAGGATGCCGAAAAAGACGCCAATGCCGATGCAAGTCGCAAAGCGCGCGGGGGCGTCGCAGTGGTGTGCAATGGCTTGCCGGGAGATGATTCCTATGCGCTCCGTTACGGGCAGGTCGGCAAAGCTTCTCTGATGCATCGTCTCGCGCAGCGGGGCAGGCAGAAGAAACCGCTCGACGGTCAGACGAGTCGTCGTCGCGCCGAATCGAATCGCTTCTCTCATCCGCAGCGGGACCAAGGCTTCGGTCCGCGCGTCGGTCGCCAGCGGAATCTGCACGACGCCCACGCCCGCCCACAATGCCTTGGCGAACAACTCCACTTCGCAATCGGTCTGTTCCGACCTCACCGCGATATTCCCGGCCAGAGCCAGCGGATAGGCTTTGTATCCATAGGTGGTGTCACGAATCCATCGGCCGGTCTCGATCCACGTCCACAAGTCGCAGTTCCACCGGCCGAAGCGCTGTGCAGACGACGGTTGTTCCGCGTCGTAGTGCCGCACGCCGACGATGATCGCGTCGGGACTCTGCGCGGCGGCTGCGAGGAACGTCGGCAGATACCTGGGCTGATGCCCCCTGGCGACGTCAAGCACGATGGCATGCGTGCAGCCGAGTTCAATTGCCCTGGCAAACGCGATCGCGAACGCCGCGCCGTAGCCGCGCGGATTCTCGGCCAGGAGGACATGCGGGACCAACTGGCGCGCGTCGCGCGCGGCAGGCTCGAGATCCGATCCCGGGACGGAGGAAAGAATGATGACCGCGGGAATCATCCGCGTTCCTGCCGATTGCGGCGATCGACGAAGACCCGCTGCTTTCGCAGTTCGCGCGAGCCACCCAACGCCCCGATTTCCCTGGCTGTCGCGAGCCGGACACTCGGGAGCACTTTCAGCTCGCCGCGAAGCTTCTCGCGGATCATCTCCTGCGCCCGTCCACGGCGGCTCCCGCGCAGAGCGCGATGACGACTTCCAGTTTGTCTGACAGTGTGTCAGCGGAAGTTGCAATCAGGATGTAATCCGCGATGGCTTCGATCCCATGCAGCGCGCGCTGCACCGCCGCGGGATAGACGGTCGTTCCCTTGATCTTCATCGCCTGATCGCGGCGGCCGAGGATCGGCCCGATGCGCGGCGTCCACAGGCCGCAGGCGCACTGCTCTCGCAGGAGAAACGTGATATCTCCGGTCGCGAAACGGACCATCGGCATCGCTTGCACGCCGATCGTTGTCGCGACGAGTTGGCCGGGGGTTCCGTCGGGGACGGTGCGCCCATCGTCATCGAGAATCTCGATATGCAGCAATTCGGGGTGCAGATGGCCTCCTCGACCGGCAGGGCATTCGCACAGCGAACTGGCCAGCTCCGTGATGCCGTAGGTGGAGAAGACCGATGCATTCCATTCGTCGGCGATTTGCGCTCCCAGCGGCGTCAGCTTCCAGTCGGCATCGCGGATCGGCTCGCCGATGCAGATCAGTTTTCGCACGCCGGCTGCGCAAGTCGATTGATTGCTCGCGGGCGAACGTCTCGACGCGTTTGAGAAACGAGGGGACAGAGATGATTGCCGTCGCGCCGAGGCGCTGCATCATGCTCAGCAGCATCGCGGGCGAGCCAGCGCCAACGCGCACCGCCGTGGCGCCCAGCTTCCTCAGCCCCTCAAAATATGCCAGCCCGGCCATGAAGCATTTGTCGATTGTCACCGCCAGCAGGACAACGTCGCCCGCCCTCAAACCCGCGCGGGAAAAGCAGAGTTGCTCGTTGCGGCCGAGCCGGTCCAAGTCCTGCTGCGTGATGGGACAGAGGGTGGGCTGGCCCGTGGTCCCGCTTGTGGTAGTGATGTCGATAAACTGCTCGGCGCCGACGGCCCAGAAATCGCGGTTTCGTTCGGCGACGTGTTGTTTGGTTGTCGGCGGCAGGGCCGCCAGGTCGGCAGTGGTGCGCACCTCCGGCAATCCCGCCAGGTGCTCCCGATAAAATGGCGAATGCACACGCGCGCTGGCAACCGTCGCTGCCACGCCCCGATTCAGCAGGGCTTCGATCTGCCGCGAATTGAGGTCGATTTCGATATCCCGCGCTGCCACCGGAGTTGTCACCGCGCGCATTTTATGAACGGCTGGAAGATGTCGCAACAGCAACTCCCGCGGGGCGAAGATGCCGCCTCTTCAGCAGATTCCTGTTCATTTACAAACTGATCTGTTACGTTCGCGCCGCCTTCAATTATGAGTCGATTCACGCTCACCACGCTGCTCACCATCGCGGCGGCGCTTGCCGTGGCGCTGTTGCACCACGGCCGGGAGCGCCTGTACGGACTCATCGCATTGGCTGTGCTCTACGTTGCGGTTTTCTCGCTGGGAATGTCGTGCATCGGCCTGCAGTTTTTTTGCCGCGCGGTCTGCCGCGGTGTGCCAGGCCGCAAAAAGATCGCCCTGACGTTTGACGACGGACCCGACCCGCTTGCCACGCCCGCGCTGCTCGATCTGTTGCGGCGCGAAAATGTGCCTGCGACATTTTTCTGCATCGGGCGAAACGTCGAGGCACACCCCGAATTGGCGGCGCGCATCGTCGCCGAGGGGCATTTGATTGCCAATCATTTCTTCACCCACGGCTGGTGGACCGGGCTCCTGCGCCGCCGCGGCCTGGTTGACGAAATGGTGCGGACGCAGCGGGCGATTGAACAAGCCAGCGGAACATCGCCGAAATTCGTGCGCCCGCCAGTGGGATTGACCAATCCGCATTTTCCCGGCGCTGCGCCGAACCGGGCTGACCATGATCGGCTGGGACGTTCGCACTTTCGATACGCGCCGATCGACTGAAACTGTCATTCGGCGCATTTGCGCACGAGCCGGAGACGGAAGCATCATCGTCCTTCATGACGGCGGCGCTGAGCCACTCCGTCTTGGAGCGATTCTCGCGGACGTCATTCCATATCTTCGGCAAGCCGGATTCGCGTTCGTTCGCGTTGACGAAATGCTTTCTCGCGGCACGGGCGTCCCGCCCGTGCTAAACGCGTAGAGCAGAGGAGAAGCGCCGATATCGGATGTTCTTTTCCGTTTCACGCACGAATATGCCCGCTCGGGAAAACCCGCGAGCAAGCGCGGCGGCTGCACTGCGGCAACCGTGAGAATCTTTCCAATCTTCTGGCCGTTTCCAGGCGCGATGGGTGTAACTTTTATTTGTGGCGATTGCAGATTTTGCGATCGTAGGGCGGGATTCATCCCGTCGTTTTCTCAGCCGGCCAACAAATCGGCGGGATGAATCCCGCCCTACTCGGAGCCGATCGCCACTTTCGAGCGCCACACCCTGTGCGATGCGAGTGGTTGCCGTTCCATGTCGCGCTGGTCGTCTGTACGATATATGCAGAGTTTGGCCGACCATGCCGAGGCCCTGGAGAAACGCTTCATGAAAACCGGTTTAATCGTGCTTGTTGTCCTGGTCGCGCTGCTGCTCGTGAGCGGGCTGTCGTGCATGGGCAGTTACAATCATCTCGTGACCCTGCAGCAATCCACCAACGCCCAGTGGGCGCAGGTGCAGAACGTGTATCAGCGGCGGGCCGATCTGATTCCCAATCTGGTGCAGACGGTGCAGGGGTCGGCCAACTTCGAGAAATCGACGCTGGTTGAAGTGACGGATGCGCGGGCATCGGTGGGAAGGGTGACTGTAGACGCATCCAAGGCACCCGATGACGCGGCGACGCTCGAACAATTTCAAAAGGCGCAGGGCCAGCTCTCCAGCGCCCTGTCACATTTGATGGTGGTGGCCGAGCGATATCCCGATCTCAAGTCGACCCAGGGTTTTCGCGATCTGCAGGCGCAGTTGGAAGGGACCGAAAACCGCATCTCGGTCGAACGGGAGCGATTCAACACCGTCGTTCAGAACTACGACACCGCCGTGCATACGTTCCCGAGCACGATCACCGCTTCGATGTTCGGCTTCAAGGAAAAGCCCTATTTTGCCGCGGTGGAATCGGCCGCGACGGCGCCGACGGTGAACTTCAATTTCGGAAAGTAGTCGCACAAGGTGACTGCCGTGCGGCTTAGAGGGCTTCTAATATCAAATCTTGCCCGTTGGTCGCTCGCGACCGCGCTCTTCTTCATATGCCTGCTCTCTCGTCCTTGCGGCGCGGCTGAAGTCATTCCGGCGTCGCCGCGGAAGCATTTCAATGATTACGCGAACGTCGTTTCGGCCGAGACCGCGGCGCAGTTCGATCAACAACTGCTGCAGTTCGAGCGGGACACATCGACGCAGGTCGTCGTCGCCGTGTTTCCGAAGATGCAATCGGATTCCGACATCGCCGACTACACGTTCAGGGTGAAGGAGGCCTGGCACGTCGGGCAGAAGAAAAAGGATAACGGCATTGTCCTGTTCGTTTTCGTGCAGGACCACAAAATGTTCATCCAGGTCGGCTACGGCCTGGAAGGCGCACTGCCGGATGCAACCTGCAAAGAGATTATCGATCAGCAGATCGCCCCGCGCTTCAAGGCAGGAGATTTTGCCGGCGGCCTCGGAGCCGGGATCAACGCGATTCTGGCCGCGACGCGCGGCGAATATCGGGGCAGCGGCAGCGCAAATGCTGCCGGCGGAGCGACGGTTCCAGATCACTCGGCACCGCCTGACACCACATCCGGTTCTGGCGTCTCGCTATTTGGGTTGGTCATCGGGGCGGGCGCCATCTTCGTTTTCATCGGCATCGTCCTCTTCATCCTCCACAACTTCGGCGGGACGTTCTACCAGCGACACAGTCGATCCCTCTCGATTGCCGAAAACATCTATCTCTTTTTTCTCAGCAGCCTGATGAACGGCGGTTCTTCCCGCGGGTCATCGTATTCCGGCGGCGGAGGAGGCGGCGATGGCGGTGGTGGCGGGGGCTTTTCCGGAGGCGGCGGCACCGGAGGGGGCGGCGGCGCGGGAGGAAGCTGGTAACCGATGAAACACGCTCATTTCATCCAGGAGCTCGACGAATCGCGCATCCTCGCGGCCATCGCAAAGGCCGAGAATCAGACCACCGGCGTCATCCGCCTGCTGGTTTCAAAGCGCGAATGTTCCGATCCGGTTGCTCTGGCCGAGTGGCATTTTCACGCGCTGCGGCTCGACAAGCATCCCGAGCATAACGCCGTGCTGATCTTCGTCGCCCCCAAATCGCACACCTTCGCCATCTATGGCGACGCCGCCATCCACGCTCACGTTGGCGATGTTCTCTGGTCGAAGCTTCGCGACGAGACCGCCGCCTACCTGAAAGACTCGCGGTTCACCGATGCGCTGGTCCACGCCGTCACTGGCGCGGGGGAACTGCTGGCTGAATATTTTCCGCGTCATTGACTCATATGATGAGGATTCAACTCTGTTCTAATTTCGTCGCGGCGATGGCTTCCAGGTCGGCCACGCGCTTGTCGCGGCTGAATTGCAGGTTGGCTACGAGCCGCTGGAGCGCGATCAGGGATCGTTCGCTGTCGAGCAAATCGAGCAAGGTGGATCGGCCAGCTTCGTAGCTGGAGCGGCCGATGTCGACGATCTGGCGGGCGCGGGGAAGAATCGTCTGCTCGAACAATTCGAGCTGACGATCAGCGTCTCGTATGAATGTGATATCTCCAACCACCTGGGCTGCCAGGTCATTTGCAAATTGACGACGCATTGCCTCGGAGATGCGCAGATTCGCCTCGGTTTGAGCGATGGCGGCGTTCAACGCTTCGTACCTGAAAATCGGAATCGTCACCTGTCCGAGGACGGACTGGGTGATGCCCATCAGATCGGTCCCCGCGCTCAGATTGAAATCGGGGAAATATTGGAGCTGCGCCAGGCGAATCCCATCGGCCCGACCGTGGATCTCATCGGCGAGGGCGGCCAACTCCGGGTTGTGTTTCGCAGCCAGCTCGACAAGCGCTTCATCCGAGTATGCGATCGGGCGCGACGGCGATCGCTCGGCCGGCGCTGGCAAGGGGCGCCCGGTGGCCGATCCAGAAGTGCGTTGAGCAATGCCTGCTGGCCCGGGAGTTGTGACCGCATCTGTGCAATGCTGTTTCGCGACAGATCGAGTTCGTTGTCAGCCTTGAGGGTATCCTGCTGACCCGCGCTCCCGGTGCGGCTGCGTGCAGCGGTTGTGGTGGCGGTGATTTCCAGCAACTGCTCGTTGGACTGTTCGAGCCGGATCAGTTGCGAGTTGAGGGCATACTCGTCATAGGCGCTGATCACTTTGCCGCGAAGATCGTATTTCGCCCTGAGGAAACGCTGGCCGGCGGCCCGCGCGTTTTCCAGGGCTTCTCTTGCCGCCGCATCCAGCTTGCCGGGCCATTTGATATCGGTCATCGGATCGTTGCCCAGCGCGAGCGTGCTGCTGCGCCAGTTGGTGCGGCCATCGGTGATGGTCGTGCCGCCGGCGATATTCGGCGTCGTCGTCTGGCTTCCATCCTGCGGAATCTGTTCGACCGCCGATCGCCAGATCCAGTATCGCTGCTCCAAGTCCGCGTTGTTCAGCAGCGCGTATTGCACAAGCTGATCGGCCGTCGGATTCTCGGGAAGCGCCGGAATCTCGCGGGCTTCCGGAGGCTTCTCATACGGTTTGCCCAATGCGGAAGCCGCAGTTCGCTCGTCGCTTTCGCCCGGAGGGTGAATCGTGCAGCCGGCAATTCCCAAAGCAATGATGGAAGAAACGAGTAGTGTCAGAAGTTCAAGCAAGGTGCCCCGTTTGCCGCTACTTCGGGGGAGGGAAGGGGTGATTTGGAACGTCGACCGCAGTTGGTGCTCGAAATCACCCTCACCCCAACCCTCTTCCGGAGTACCGGGAGAGGGGGCATTGATCGCGGCATGGTTGTAGTCGAAATTGTTTCCTCCGCTGGCATTCCGGGGGACGATCAGGGTGCGGGTCCCTCGGGAAATCGGCGCTTCTTGCCCCCACCCCGGCCCTCCCCCGGAGTACCAGGGGAGGGGGAAAGGGCGAGCACTCGCGGTCGGCAAGCTAAGCATGGACTGCCTCCGTTTCTGCGGCAGCGACGATCGCCGCAGAGGCTCGGTCAAGAACCGGCCTGCTGCGGTCGTCCCGCAGTCCGCGGCTTTTGACTACATAGAAAATGATCGGGTAAATCAGCAGTTCCATCAGAAAGCTGGTGAACAGTCCGCCGAGCATGGGGGCGGCCAGGCGGCGCATCACATCGGCGCCAGTGCCCGCGGCCCAGAGCAGCGGCACCAACCCGATGAACGCCGCCGCGACGGTCATTGTTTTTGGCCTGATTCGTGTCACCGCGCCGTCATGCACTGCGCTCCACAAATCCTGGGTGGTGTTCATGCGCCCTTCCGATTTGAATCGCTCGAAGCTGTTGTCGAGATAGAGCAGCATCACCAGGCCGGTCTCGGCGTCGAGCCCTGCCAGCGCAATCACGCCAACCCATACCGCGAGGCTCAGGTTGTAGCCCAGGAAATAGAGAAACCAGACGGCTCCGACGAGACTGAACGGCACGGCCAGCAGAACCACGCTCACGCGAAACCAGCTTCCTGTCGCGGCGTACAGCAGCATCACGATGATGACCAGCGTGAGCGGCACGGCCCATTTTAAGCGGGCGTTGGCTTCCTGAATATTCTCAAATTGCCCGGACCAGGCGAGCGTGTAGCCGGCTGGGAGTTGCAGATCCTCGGACACCGCTTTCTGCGCGTCGGTAATGAAGCCGCCGAGATCACGCCCGGTCACGTCCACGAAGATCAACGCCGAGCGGCGGGCGTTTTCGCTCTTGATCATCGGCGGCCCCGGCTCGATCTTCACATCCGCGACCATGCCGAGCGGAATCTGCGCGCCGGTGGCCGTCGGAATCAGCACCTGCCTGATCGCGGAAGGATCATCGCGAAGGTCTCGCGCGTAGCGGATGTTCACCGGGTATCGTTCAAGCCCCTCGACGGCAGTCGTTGTTTTCATTCCCCCCAGGCTTGTGCTGATCACGTCCTGAACGTCGCCGCTGGTTAAACCGTAGCGGGCCGCCCGTTGGCGGTCGACGTCAATGTCGAGGTAGTAGCCCCCGAACGTTCGCTCCGGGTAGGCGCTGGCCGTGCCGCGGACGTTGAGCAGGATCGTCGAGGCTTTCGACGCCAGTTCCGAGAGCACCTCTAAGTCCGGCCCCATGATCTTGATGCCGACCGGCGTTTTAATTCCGGTGGAAAGCATGTTGGTGCGGTTCTCGATCGGCATCGGCCAGGCGTTCGCCACGCCAGGTTCGGTGACAACGGCGTTGAGCCCGGGGTGATCGGCGCCGTCCGGATCGGTCCAGCCATAGATCAGCTCCTCCATCGTGATTTTTCGCTCGCGCGGCCAGAACGTATGTTCCAACGGCCAGCGCAGAGCCGATGGCCAGTGGTCGAAGAAGTAGCTCATCATCCGGGTGCGCCATTTTGCAGGATCGGTCTGCAATCGGATGACGCTTTCGATCATGTCCAGCGGCGCGGGGTCGGTTGCGGTGTTGGCGCGGCCAATCTTCCCGTACACGCTGATGACTTCGGGAAAGGTCTTGATCAGTTTGTCGGTCTGCTGCAGTACCTGCCGGGCCTTGGTGATGCTGATGCTCGGGTCGGTCGTGGGCATGTAGAGAAGGTCGCCCTCATCCAGCGGGGGCATGAACTCACTTCCCAACTTTGTGAACGGCCACGCCGCCGATGCCATGAAGAGCAGCGCGAGAATCAGCACCGCCCAGCGAAACCGGATGGCGGCGCGAAAAAACGGGTTGTATAGCTTCTGCAACACGTAGCTGATCGGGTTTTTTTCCTCGTGAATAATCTTCTGCGGCACGAGCAGCATCGCCGCCAGGACTGCCCAGCCAACTGCCATCCACCAGCGATACAGATCCGCGCCCGGCTCAAGGTTTGGGAGGAAGTACAACAGCGTTGCGGGCACGAACATCGTGGCGAGCGTGATCGCCAGATTCGTTCTCCAACCCCATCGTTTTGGCAAGACCCGGTTGGTGATGAAGCAGATCATCAACACCGGAATAATCGTGATGGAAAGGACGGCGGCCGACGCCATCGCGAATGTCTTGGTGAACGCGAGAGGCTTGAAGAGCCGTCCGCTTTCGCCGCCCAGGACGAAGACGGGCGTGAAGCTGACAGTGATGATCAGAAGACTGAAAAACAGACTGGGGCCGACTTCTTTGGCGGCCCCGACAATGATGTCGCTGCGCGAGCGGGGCACGGCGTCGGGATTTTTGTGAAGCCGCTCCTCTTCACGGTCGAGATGCTTGTGGGCGTTCTCCACCATGATGATCGCGCTGTCCACCACCACGCCGATGGCAATCGCGATTCCGCCGAGACTCATGATGTTCGCGTTGATGCCGATCGCATGCATCACCAGGATGCTGACGAGCACGCTGCCAGGCACCACGAAGATGGCGACCAGTTCGCTGCGGGCATGAAGCAAAAACAGCATGCATACGAGCCCGACGACGATCATCTCTTCGATCAGCGTGTGCCGGAGCGTATGAATGGACCGCTCGATCAGGTCGGATCGATCATACGCGGTCTTGATCAATACACCCGGCGGCAATCCCGCCTCAAGATCGGCGAGTTTCGCCTTGGCATCGTGAATCACCTGGTACGCGTTGGCCCCGAAGCGGGCGACGATCAGGCCGCCGACGGCTTCGCCCTGCCCGTTCCATTCTCCGACCCCGCGCCGTTCCTCTCCGGCGACTTGCAATGTGGCAACGTCCGAGAGCATGATCGGCGTGCCCTCTTTTCCGATACCCACCGGAACGTCTGCGAGATCTTTCAATCCTTTGAGATATCCGCGGCTGCGGACCATGTACTCGTTCTCGCTCATCTCGATGACGGAACCGCCCACATCATTATTCGACCGCTGGATCGCCGTCATGATCGTGTTCACGGGAAGGTTGTACGCGAGCAGGCGCTCCGGTTTGAGAACAACCTGGTATTGCTTGACGAAGCCGCCGATCGACGCGACCTCGGCGACGTTGGGCACGGCAGTGAGTTGATATCGCAGGTACCAGTCTTGGAGGCCGCGCAGGCTCGCCAGATCCTGGTTCGATGAGACCAGGGGCTTGCCATCCAGCGGAGAAACTCCCGGCTGTTCAAAGCCTCGAACCTTTACGAGCACCGACTGGCGGTCTGCCGGCGCATCGCCTTTCTCGGCGTACCACCTGCCGGTCGCGTCGTCGTGCCAGATGCCGTTGGGATGGTTGGGGCAGTAGTAGCCGGGAAAGAGCGTGTATTGGTACACCCACCCGACGCCGGTCGCGTCTGGCCCCAGCTTCGGCTCGACGCCGCTGGGAAGGCGGTCTTTCACAAAGTTGAGATATTCCAGCACCCGGCTGCGCGCCCAATACAAATCCGTGCCGTCGTCGAAAATGATGTACACAAACGACTGCTCGAACATGCTGATCCCCCGGACCACTTTGGCATGGGGGATTCCCATCATCGCCGTCGTCAGCGGGTAGGTGACCTGATCCTCGACCACGTTGGGCGCCTGGCCGGGATAATCGGTCGTGACGATCACCTGCACGTCGGACAAATCGGGAACCGCGTCGAGGCTGATATGGATCGTGGCCCAGATGCCGGCAACGACCAGGATGCCGGTCAACAGAAGGACCATGAACTTATTGCGAATCGAGAGTTCGATGATTTGAGCGATCATCGGGGCGATCCTTGTTGCGCCGCCGTTGGGTCGCCAATCGATCCGGACGCGCGGCGAAGTTTGTCGATCGCTTCGGTGGTGCGACTCTCCACGTCCATCAGAAACTGGCCGCTGGTCACCACCACCTCTCCGGGGGCAAGGCCCTCGAGAATTTCAACGCGGTCGCCGTCACCAGTCAGTCCCACGCGCACGTTGCGCGGATTGAAATGGCCCCCGGGCTCGGCGACAAACGCGATCTGCCGCGTGCCGGTGTCAATGACGGCCTCGCGCGGAGCCAGTATCGTGTTGGCAACCGGCCTGGTGACGATGTTCGCGGTGGCGTACATGCCGGGGCGCAGTTGGTGCGTCGGATTGTCGAATTGCACACGCACGGTGAGCGTGCGGGTCATGTGATCGACATGCGGAGAGATGAACATGATCGGGCCGTTGAATGTTTTGCCCGGCACGCCGTCCACCGCTGCGTCGACGCGCTGGCCCAGCGACACTGATGTCATCTGCGCCTCATAGACCTGCGCGTTGAGCCACAGCTTCGAGTGGTCTTCGATGCGCATGAGCTTCATGCCCGCCTGCACGGCTGACCCCTCGACCACCATTTTTTCCACGAGATCTCCGTCGACCGGACTGCGAAACGTGATGGCCGGCCGCGCCTTCATTGCGGCGGCAACAGCGTCGATGTCCTGATCGGCAATTCCCCACAATCGCAGTTTCTGTTCCGCCAAATCGAGCATGCTGCGCAATTCGAAGCGTATCGCATTGGATGCGCCGTGGTCCGCGGCATTCACTGTTTTGGCCGCTCCAATCAGTTCCTCCTGCGCAACCTCCAGATCGGGGCTGTAGAGGTCGAACAGAGGTTCGCCCTTGTGTATGTGCATGCCTTCGGTGTCCGCGTAGAGCCTTTCGATCCAGCCGGCAACCTTCAAATTCACTTCGTGGACCGCCGGCTCCGGCACTTCGAGCATGCCGACCGCGCGCACGGTCACGTCCAGCGGTCCGCGGGTGACTTCGGCGGTGCGAACACCCATGTTTTGGACGATGGTCGGATCGATTCTGACGGACGGTCCGCCGGACTGTGCATCTTCGAACACCGGCACCAGATCCATACCCATTCCGCTCTTGCCCGGCGCGTGTGCGATGGATGACGGCCCCAGCATCGGATCCCAGTAGTAGAGAATTTTTCGTTTCGCGCCGACGGTCCCCGCGTCATCGGATTCGTCCCTGAGCGGCGTGAGCTTCATATGGCAGATGGGGCATGTGCCGGGATGGTCCTGAATCACCTGCGGGTGCATGCCGCAGGTCCAGAGTTGCCGGGGAAGGCTGGTGGATGTGTCGAAACCGGATGCGCGGTCATCGACAGCGAGGGTCGAAGATTTCATCTTCACCAGAAGAACCGCCACCAGCAGCAAGAGCCCCGCGATGACGGCAATGAGGCAAGCTTTCATGAGATGTCCCGCAACAGATGATGAACAGGGGAGGGGCGCAGACCGACTTCGGCAAAGCCAAGCGGGCTGACGATCACACTTCAGATTGCGGGAGGGATCAGATGGTCAATGCGCAGCCCAGCCGCAGAAGCGTGGGCGGATCGAAGCTGACCCGGGGGTGCAGCGAGAGCGGATGGGAAATCGGGGAGGTGATGAAGAACGGACACGCTTTGGCGTCGATGGCCAACGCAACGCATTGCGTTGCCGCCTTGCAGGTCATCGGACGGTTGTCAGAAGCGATTCGGGGACACTGCGGACGGCAAGATTCGACGCGTGCTCCGCTGCGGTGCGATGCGGCGCGCAGCGGGCAATTCGGGCCGCAACAATTGCAATGCATCACCGCACATTCAAGATTCGCAGCACAGGTGGCGGGCGAGCATGTCGACGCAGGCCCGGCGCCCGCGAGCAGGCAGGGGATCAAAGCCAAGGGGAGAATAAGGCGGAGCGAGTACATGCGGTACGAAAACACTACGAGTGCCTGCCGCGCCGGTCAAGCCCGATAAATCGCGGTTTGCGGTGGGGCGAGCCCGATTTTCCGGCGGCTCGCGACTCTTTCCCCCTCCTGTGGTAGTCCGGGGGAGGGGGCCCGTTATTTCGCATCCCCAGATTGATCTGCGCCGGCGATAACCGAGTCAACCGTCTTGCGGAATGCCTCATTCACCACATCACCGACCGACCTGTGCTCTTTGAGTGCGATGACGTCGATCTTATCCCATTGGCGGATCGTGATCGCATCCTTCGCGACGAGTTCCACGGCGTGAGGAATATCGAGCCAGGCTTCCCGCGCCTTTTCCAGTTGGGCGTCATTCAGCCCAAATGCCTTGAGAATTCCCGTTGCCATCATCATATTGCCGGAGGGGATCATGTGAACGCCGTCGATGCTGACGGTGTTGGGCATGCCCGGCTTGCCGCCGCCCGCGGCCAGGACGGCGGCCTGCATGTCGGCATTCAGATCCGCGAGCAGACAGTCCTTCTGCTTCGCCAGATCACGCAAGAATTCGTTATACGGAATCAGCTTCTGGTTGTTGGGGTTGTTCTGATCTTCGCCGATCATCGTGGAGGTGAGCAGCATCACCTTGATCCCCGCTTTCTGAGCGCGATCAACCATTTCGGTGATGTTCTTCTGATAGGCAGCCAGAGCGACGCCGGCCGGTCCGTGCCAGACGTCATTGACGCCGCAACTGAGCGTCATCCAGTCCGGCTTCTTCTCGATCACGTCGCGATCGATGCGGGCGATCATGTCGCGAGACGTATGGCCGCTGATTCCCGCCGGGATCGGCGTCACTTCAATGCCATTGGCTTTGAAGCCGCTGATGACAAGTTGTACATAGCCCGACGGAGTCGCGGCGCCCTGCGCTGTGATCGAGTCGCCGAGAAAGGCGAGCTTCTGTCCGGATTTGATCGGAATTTCGTCGGCGGCGCGAGCGTTCTGGCTCGCTGCGAACAGCGACATCCCTGCAAGCAGAACAATTGTCAAAAATCGAAGACTGTCGGTAACCATGAACATTCCTTTCAGTTGCGGATTGCCTCAATCAACGAAGGGTCAGAGCATACGCGATTGAATTCCGATTGACATGGGCGTGCGCGAATTCCGGGCAAGCAGGGTGTGGCGCTCGAAAGTGGCGATCGGCTCCGAGTAGGGCGGGATTCATCCCGCCGATTTGTTGGCCGGCTGAGAAAACGGCGGGATGAATCCCGCCCTACGATCGCAAAATCTGCAATCGCCACAAATAAAAGTTACACCCGGCAAGCAGGAGCAAACTGCGTTTGCACGGCTGCGATTGCAGGCTGGAAGCCCGCACCACAATGTGTTGCCCGGAATTCGCGCGCGCCCATTGCACGCGACCTGAACCCAGCCTTCTCAACGAATTGATGCCGATGCTATTTTGCTCTAAACTTCGGACCATGAAGGAGGGGTGGCGGTGAGGCTCGTTGCCGAGATGTCGGTAGCAGTTGCCCTGGCTCTTTGAGATGTCGCAATGCCGACCGACCTGGCGAAAACTTACGACCCCGCTTCCGTCGAGCCCGAGGCATATCGCGTCTGGCTCGAAGAGAAATGCTTCCATCCTGACCCGGCTGCGCCTGGCGAGCCTTATTGCATTGTCATTCCCCCGCCCAACGTGACGGGCGCGCTGCACCTTGGCCATGCGATCAACAACACGCTGCAGGATATTCTGACCCGCCAGCATCGCATGCGGGGCTTCAACACCCTTTGGATCCCCGGCATCGATCATGCCGGCATCGCGACCCAGGCGGTGGTCGAGAAGCAGCTCAAGGAGAAGGAAAACAAAACCCGTCACGACGTCGGCCGCGAGGGGCTGGTCGAACGCATCTGGGCCTGGAAGCAGCAGTACGGCGACCGCATCCTCGAACAGCTCAAACGCCTCGGCTGTTCCTGCGACTGGGATCGCACGCGCTTCACGCTCGACGACATGTGTGCCCGGGCTGTGCGCGAAACGTTCTTCAAGCTCTTCAAAGACGGGCTCATTTACCGCGGCAAACGGCTGGTGAACTGGGATGTGTTTCTCCAAACGAGCGTGAGCGATGACGAGATTTATCACGAGACGGTGAAGACGTCGCTGTGGCATATTCGGTATGAGATTGTTGTAGGGGAGAGGGAAGAAGGGGAGAGGCACGGAGGCACGGAGGCACGGAGGCACGAAGGGGAGAGGGAAGAAGGGGAGAGGCACGGAGGCACGGAGGCACGGAGGCACGAAGGGGAGGACGCTGCGCGGCAACAGTTTATGGTGGTCGCGACTACGCGGCCGGAGACGTTGTTGGGCGATACCGCCGTCGCCGTGCATTCATCGGATCCGCGATGGAATTGGGCGATTGGGAAGTCGGTGAAGCTGCCGCTGACGGGGCGGATGATTCCGATCATTGCGGACGACATTTTGGTTGATCCGAAATTTGGGACCGGGGTGGTGAAAGTCACGCCGGCGCATGATCCGAATGACTATGCGGTCTGGCAGCGGCATCAGGGGCAGGCGGATCAGATCGGGATTATCAATATTCTGAATCCGGACGGGACGCTGAACGAGAATGCGGGGCCGTATGCGACGTTGCGGCGGGATAGTGCGCGGAAGAAGGTCGTGGAAGATCTGGCGCAGCAGGGATTGCTGGAGAAGGAGGAGCCGTACGAGACGCAGGTGGGCCATAGCGATCGGAGCAAGACGCCGATCGAGCCGTATCTGTCAGATCAGTGGTTTGTGAAGATGGCGCCGCTGGCCGAGCCGGCGTTGGAAGTGGTGCGCGACGGGACGATCAAGTTTTTCCCGGAACGTCACGCCCAGCAATATCTCGCCTGGCTGGGGGAAAAGCGCGATTGGCCGATCTCGCGGCAGCTTTGGTGGGGGCATCGGATTCCAGTGTGGAGTCGGCCAAAGTGGGACGGCGAAGACTACTCGCAGCAAAGCATCCGAGCGTATCTCCGCAAATTCCTGCGCTGCCCGCCGCTGGGAATGACGAAGCGCAAGCGACACGCTTAATGGAGGGAGTTGCCGTCACCTATAGCGCAACCCATTTGCATATATGTTTGCGAGATGCCGACGCGGAACGTGCCATCGGCGAAGCGCTGACAGAAAAGATGGGCTATCAACGTGACCCGGATGTCCTCGATACCTGGTTCTCCAGTGCGCTGTGGCCGCACAGCACGCTTGGCTGGCCGGACCACACCGCGGACTTGGATAGGTGGTACCCCACCAGCGTCCTCCTCACCGGCCGGGACATCATTACTCTGTGGGTTGCGCGAATGGTCATGGCCGGGATCTACAACATGGGATCGCACGCCGGCTCGGCTCTTTCCCCCTCTCCCGGTACGCCGGGAGAGGGCAGGGGTGAGGGTGATTTCAAACAGGCGACGGCTTCCGACATTCCAAAACACCCTCACCCTAACCCTCTCCCGGAGTACCGGGAGAGGGGACCAGAGGACAATGCGTCGCAAGGATTTGCGAGCGCGGGGCATCTCCCGGCGTACCGGCAGGGGGGACCAGAGGACAATGCGTCGCAAGGATTTGCGAGCGCGGGGCATCTCCCGGCGTACCGGCAGGGGGGACCAAAGGACAATGCGTCGCAAGAAGTTGCGAGCGCGGGGCATCTCCCGGAGTACCGGCAGGGGGGACCAGAGGAAAACGCGCAGCAAGCATCCGCGCGGGCGAAGCATCTCGGCATCCCGTTCCGGCACGTCGTCATCAACCCCACGATCCTCGACGGCAAGGGCGAGCGGATGGCCAAGTCCAAAGGGAACGGCGTCGACCCGGTCGAGATCATCGACATCTACGGGGCCGATGCGATGCGCTTCACGCTGACGAACATGGCGACGGAGACGCAGGATGCGCGGATGCCGGTGAAGAAGGATGCCAACGGCCGCAACACGTCGGACAAATTCGATCTTGGGCGGCACTTCTGCAACAAGCTGTGGAACGCGTGCCGGTTCGCACTGTCGAATCTGGAGGGAATCCAAGCGGAGCCGGTCGATCCGTCAATGTGGAGCATGGTGGACCGCTGGATCGTCGCCCGGTTGCACCGCAGCGTTGCCGAGGCAAACGCGGCGCTGGCGAGCTACCGGTTCGATCAATATGCCAGGGCGTGCTACGACTTCTTCTGGCGCGATCTCTGCGATTGGTATATCGAGGCAATCAAGCCGGCGATGAAGGATCCCGCCCGCGCGGGACAGACCGCCAATGTCCTGGCCGCGGTGCTCGACGCGGCGCTGCGGCTGATGCACCCGATGATCCCCTTCATCACTGAAACGATCTGGTGGCGGCTCAACGAGGTGCGGCCGCAGCGCGGTTTGCCCGCATATCTCGACGCCCCGCCGAGCAAACGGCTCGTTCACGCGACGTGGCCGGCCGTGCGCGAACTGCAGGAGCCGGCCGAGACGATCTTTCCGAAGATTCAGGAAGTGATTGGCGCAATCCGCAATTTGCGGAACGAATACAACGCCGACGCGAAGCGGTTCGTCAGTGTTTCGATCGCGACTCCGGGAGATTCCGGCGGGGCGATCGCAACCAGTCGGGAAATCATCGAGCTGCTCGCGACCTGCCGGCTCAAGCAGGTGCGCAGCGATGTAGTGCCGATCGCCGGTGCGGCAAGAGCGCAGGCGGCTGGCTGCGAAATCTTTGTTGAAGATCTCGTGGATGCGGCTGCCCAGGCGAATCGCCAGAACAAGCAGATCGAGGATCTTGTTAAACAGCGGAGCGCGCTGCAGGGCCGGTTATCGAACGAAGCGTACACTGCCAAAGCCCCGCCGCATCTGGTGCAGCAGACGCGGGATCAGTTGAAGGCGGTTGAGGACGAGTTGGCGAAACTTCAGTAACCCGGGTTTCCAACCCGTGCGAGTTGCTGGCAGATTCGCGATGCTGATTTGCAGAGGAAAGGCAAGAATGCATCGCTGCGAAAGAAGCGATATCAGATCTAATGCCTCAAGCACGGGTTGGAAACCCGTGTTACGCTACGCTACGTGTGGCGCTACGCGGCGGCGGTTTCATTGATGCGCCCCGCGGAGTCGACCTGGTCGAACTTGACCGCGACGCGCTTGCTCACGCCTTGCTCCTGCATGGTTACGCCGTAGAGCACATCGGCGATCTGCATCGTGCGCTTCGAGTGCGTGATGATGATGAACTGACTCTGCTCGAGGAACTCCTGCACGATCAGGTTGAAACGCTGGTTGTTGGCCTCGTCCAGCGCGGCGTCCACTTCGTCGAGAATGCAGAACGGACTCGGCTTGCTCTTGAAGATGGACATCAGCAATGCCACGCACGTCATCGTCTTTTCGCCGCCGGAAAGCTGGCTGATGGAGACCGGCTGTTTGCCGGGGGGACGGGCGATGATCTCGATGCCGGCGTCGAGAAGGTCGATCTTTTTTGCCGGGAGAGGCTGGCCGTCGGCGCCGATCTCGGGGACGGTTTCCAGTTCGGTCTCGAGATAAATATCGGCTTTTCCTCCGCCGAAGAGCTTGCGGAACATGCCCTGAAAATGCTCGCGGACGGCGTTGAACGTCTGCTCGAATCGCTCGCTGCTCTCGGCATTGATCGCGTCGATCAGCTCCTCCAACTGCTTCTTCGAACTGGTGAGATCGTTCAATTGCGTTGAGAGGAACAACTGGCGTTGCTCCAGTTCATCCTGCTCGCCGATGGCGTCGAGGTTGACGTTGCCCAGGCGATGAATCTTGTCGCGCAGCTCCTTGATCTCGGCAGCAACGGCGTCCCAGTCGGTCTCGCCGCTTTGGTAGCCGGGGCCGCCGTCAATAAAGAGCGCCTCATATTTCGCTGGCAGGTCCAACTGCGATTCTTCCATGGTGCGAGCGACAACGGTTTCCAGCCGAACGGTCACTTCGCCGAGCCTGAGTTGCAGCGCGTGCAATGCCTGCTCGCGTTCGATGTGCTCGCCGCGGAGCGACTCCACCTGGCCGGTCATGGTTTTGACGGCTTCGCTCATCTGGGCGACTTCCAATGCCATTGCCTGCGCCGCGCAGTGAGTTGCTCTTGTGCGGCGAGTTGGGCGGCTTCCACGGTCATGGCTTCGGCCAACTCGGATTCGACGCCGGTTTGGCGGGCCGCAACCGACTCGGCGGATTTGACGATGCGCTCGATCTGCTGCGTCAGTTCGCCCTGGGCTGCGGTCTGCCGTTGCACCTGCTGACGGGCCGCGAGCTGCTTCTCCTGCGCCTGTCCCAGCGCCACGCGCGCAGCAGTGAGCTGCTCGCCGGTCTGGCGCAATTCCTCGGCCAATCGCTTCTGATCGCTCATCAGTTCTTCCACGCGCTGCTGCCGTTGCGTCTGATCTGCATCCATCGCACCGCGTTTCTCCGTCAGGCTTGCCTCCTCTGCGACGAGTTTTTCCAATTGCTCCCCGAGCGTCTTCAGCTCGCGATCGAGCAGCGGCGCCTCGCGGCGCAGCGACGATTGCTTGTCCTGATTCTGCGCAAGCTTGCTGGTCAGCTCGACCTTTGTCGTATTGGCGCGATAAACTTCCGCGCAAAGCGCATTCTGCTGCTCCTCAAGCCCCTTTGCGGTGGTATTTCCTTCAGAAATCAGAGCCGTGAGCTGCTCGATCCGGCCGTCGACTTCCGCGATCTGCTGCACCAGCGCTTCAAGTTCTGATCGGCGGGAGAGCAGGCCCATCGCGGCGCTCAGCGGGCCCGCGCAAGGTTCCATCGGCTTCCAGCACCTGGCCCGCGGTCGTGACGAAGCGATATCCTGCCGGTCCTTCTTTTCGAAGCAGAACCGCGTCGTCGAGCGAATCAACGACAACCGTCCGTCCGAGGAGGTGGCGGGCGATCATCCCGTCAACGGCTTCAAACTTCACCAGGTCGATCGCGAGCCGAATCCTGCAGGGATGACGATTCCAGTCATACGCCGCACCCTCGTCCATTTGCGCCGTCGGCTGCGTGAGGATGTTGACGCGCCCCTCCAACTCGTCGAGCGCCTCGCGGCAGGCGATGGCGGCTTCGAGATTGGCCGCGAGGAGAAACTGATCTTTGCCGTCGAGCGCGGCTTCGATCACATGAGCGTGTTCCACATCGACGCGCAGCACGTCGGCGACAAGTCCGTGGACGAACGAGAATTTCTGATCGCGCTGCCGCAGCACGGATTTGACCCCTTCGCTGACGCCTTCGCGTTTGGCTTCCATGTCCTTGAGAAGCTTCTGGCGGGAGAGCAGCCCGGAGCGGTGCTCGCGTGCGGCGCCCAACTGCTGGCCGATCTGGGCGATCTGCTTGCTCAGGCGCGCGACTCTTCGCGCCGCGCGTCGAGCTGTGCCTGCTGATCGGCAATGTGCGACAGCGCTTCATCCAGCGACACCTGCGTTGCGACACGCTGCGTTTCCAGCAGATCGGTTTCGCTCAGCACGACAGCGCGACGCTCGGTCAGGCGCGTCTGCTGCTGGGCGATGTTTTTCCGTTCGATCTCGATCGCCCCAAGGCGGCTGGCCAGCGCCGCGAGCTTGCGCATCAGATCGAGAATAGCCGCTTTCTGCTGCTCGACTTCCTGATTGGCGGCATTCAGCTGAAGCTGATCGTCCCGGAACAACTGCTGCCATTTCTCAATCTCAAGGCGCTGCGCTTCCAGCGATTCGGTGAGCTGCCGCAAGTTCGAAGTCTCGGCGTCCAGCGCCTGAATCAGCTCCGCAAGCTTCGCCTGCAGATTGGTCCGATCCCCGGCGAAAGCCTCGAGTTGCTCGGTCATCTGCGCCAGTTGCTGGCGGGCGTATTGCTGACGCTGCCGCGCCGATTGCAACGCGGCTCCGGCCTGCACGAGCTCATACTCCGCCTGCTGCCGCTTCGCGGACAAGGCGTCGAAATCCGAGCGGCGGGCCGCCAATTCATTCTGGCGCTGCGCCAGATCGCCGGCGGCATCGTCGAGTTGAAACTGCGCGTCGTCGCGCGCAGCGGTCAATTCGCCGCGCTGCGTGTAATGCGTGTGAAATTCCTGAATCGCGTATGTGAGCCGCAGGGCGGAGAGGCGCTCGGAATGTTCCTGATAGGTCCGGGCCCGACCGGCCTGCACCTTGACGCTGCGGAGTCGCTTCTCGACCTCTTCGACGATATCGGTGACGCGCAGGAGATTCTGATCGACTCGTTCGAGCTTGCGCTGTGTTTCCTTCTTGCGAGCCTTGAATTTGCTGATTCCGGCGGCTTCCTCGAAAATGAGCCGGCGTTCCTGCGGATTGCTTTCCAGGAGCAGCGAGACGCGGCCCTGCTCGATGACGCTGTAAGCATCGACACCGACGCCGGTATCGAAGAACAGCTCGCGAATGTCCTTGAGGCGCGCGGTCTGGTTGTTGAGCTGATACTCGCTGGCGCCGTCGCGGAAGAGGCGGCGGCCCACGTGCACTTCATCCACATCGAGACTGAGCGTGCGCGTATTGTCCTGGCGCATCGGGTTGTCGAAGACCAGAACGACCTCCGCCATGCCCGAGGGCTTGCGGCCGGTCGCGCCGTTGAAGATCACGTCCATCATCGCGTCGCCGCGCAGGCTCTTGGCGGATTGCTCGCCGAGGACCCACTTAAACGCGTCGACGACGTTGCTCTTGCCGCAGCCGTTGGGGCCGACGATTCCCGTGATGGCCGAATCGAAGACAAACTCGGTGCGGTCGGCGAAACTCTTGAAACCCTGAACGATCAGCTTTTTAAGTCGCATGAAGACGCGGTCCTCCTTGACCGGTTAAGAGGCACGGATTGTGGGGCTTTTCCACCATATATCAAGGGCCAGCCGCTGAACTATTGCGGCCGACTGTTCGCCAATGTCGCGTCATCCGCAGGTGTCCCGGCGCTGCTGTTGGGAGCCGCTATGTCCTTCACCGGACGGCCCGAATCCACCGGAGGGGCGGTCGTCATGACCTTCTCCAATTGCGGCGGATCCTGCAACACAAACGGAGCAAGTGCAATCATTCCGTCATGCTCTTCCTTCAGATCGCCGCTGTTGCTCAGGCCGAGCAGCATGGCGACGATTTCGCCGTAACTGAAATTCAGCGGCGACTCCCCGGGCGCCGCTTCCCCGCCGAGCCGTCGAATCACCTCCGAAACGTCCGCGTTGGAGAACATCTTCACCGGCTGCTGGAGCTGCGGATCGCGATAGTAGATCGTCAGCGGGCTTGCCTGGCCCCGCGCGGAAATCGTCAGACGGTCATTAAGTGCCGAGAAAACCAGGGGCCGCACGACATGGGGCGTACGTCCGAGCACCGCGATGCGCGGAACACCGCTGCGCGTCGCGTAAATGATCGGGGCGGCCTGGGACGGAACCACGTCGAGGATAAACTTCTGATTGTCGGTGGTCACCACCTTCGAGTAGACGGAACTGTCGTTGTTGGCGCCAGCACGCGGTACGCCTCGAGCCGCACCGATGTCTGGTCGGAATCGAGCAACTCGCGAAGCATCCGGTTGACGGCGGGCGAAGAAGGAAGTTCGCCAAGCACCTCGACCGATTCCAGTTGAAACGGGTGATCAGGGGTCCGGGCCATCATCAACAGCGCCGATTGCGCCGCCTCAGTGGGATCCCCGATGAACGCGCCGGCGCGGGCCGCGGCAAATGCGACGGCGGGCGACGGATCGGTAATCAGCTTCGAGATAAATGGCAGGGATGCGGGCCCGATCGCTTCCCAGCAGTAGGAGATGTCACCCAACCGGGCGTTGGGCTTCACCGCTTCGTCGGCGAGCTCTTTGGCCCGCATTGTCTCGAATTCAGGCGAATTGCCCAGATAGGTGTGGAGCACGACGCCGATAAAGTGCTGCCAGTTTTTGCCGTATGAGGGGGGGACGAAAACCTCGATCTTTCCCTCGTCATGCGCCGAGGCAACGCCGATTTCCCCTTTGAAGCGGGCGATGATGCGTTGCTCGATGGCGCGGGAGATGCTGGCTTGCGGTTGGCGCAATTGCAGAAAAATCGGACGATCAAACGCGGCAACGCCGCCGTCCATGATGATGCCCGAGCGCATTGCCGCGCGGGCTGCGCCGGTGGGCGTTGCTCCGGTCTGCAGCGCATATGCCGGGTTGAGGAAGATGCTGCCGCGCGCCTGACCTCGGACGTTGACCTTGCTGAAGGGGTTGTGCGTGTTGGCACCGTCGATGGCCAGATCCGTGAGATACAGTTCGCCGCCGGAGAGACTCGTGGTGGTCGACCGTGGCAGAACCACGACGCGCACGTCAAACTGCTGTCCCTTTCGCACGCCCGGCGGGAGCAGTGCGTCCACTTCGACCACCGCGGTGCGGTCGTCGGCCAGAACAACCTCGGGAGTTCGGTTGTGATAGTCCGGGAGCAGCGGGCTTCCGAAGCCCTGCTTGACCATCTCCTTGACCATGTATTCCTTGACCGCGGTTGGCAACTGATCGTTGTTGCCGCTGTGATCGAGGTTGACGACCAGCCCGAATCCGGAGATGGGGAATCCGTCAATATTCTCCAGCTCGACGCGTTCCCAGATGGTGCCGAGCATGAACGATGGGACTGCACCTTTGGGGCCCAAATCCGGATAGCGTTCGATGACGGGCTTGGGAGTTTCCTGTTGGAGTTGATTGCAACTGCCGGCAGCGAGCGACAAGAGGCCCGCGCAGCCGCAGAGGAGCAGCCGGCTGAGCATGGATCGGAGCGATAACTTCATTGACGAGCCTCCAGAGATTATCGGACGCAGCCGTTGTCGGCCTTGAGACGCTTCGGCGGGGCGCGGCATATTCTTCCGCCATCGGAGAACGCGTTGCCGTCTGCGGATCGTTCGCGAATCAGAAGCCGTCGGAGCCGCCTGTCGTAGGGAAGTTCAGACCCCACCAGGTTCCGGCGGACCGGGAGCGGCAGGATCGGGCCTTGCGCGCGACTTGCGCCGCGCTTGGCCCGCGGCGCCGGCTCCGTTTCGCCCGGCACCGCGTGCCTTCCGTTGCCTGCGGCGGAGGGTTTGTCTTCCAGGAAGAGTCTGCCCTGCTCGGGGTCCTCGAAGCGTCGGGCGTCAATCACCGCTTTGGCCTCGTCCACCAGTTCTTCCAAAGTCTTGAACTGCCTGTAGACGCTGGCGAATCGCACGTACGCAACCTGATCCACCCGGCGCAGCCGGTCGGTGACCATTTCTCCGATGAGCGTCGTCGCTATTTCTCGCTCGTGAACGCCCAAAGCCTCTTCTTCTACTTCGTCCGCAATCCGCAAAAGTTCGGTTTCCGGCACCGGCCGCTTAAAACACGCACGTTCGAGCCCGCTCAGAATCTTCTCTTTATTCCAGGGAATCCGTCTGCCGTCCCGCTTCACGACCATGAGGCGTTTGGCAGGTTCGACTCGTTCAAAAGTCGTAAACCGTTTCAGGCAAGCGAGGCATTTTCGGCGACGGCGAACCGCCTTCCCCCCTTCGCAGGTGCGCGAGTCCACCACCTGAAGGCTTTCCTTTTCGGCCTCGCAAAAGGGGCAGCGCATCTTTGGAAAGAGTAGCTTTTTAGCGAGGGAAAATCAAAAGGGGGGACAAATCAGGGACGAAGGGACAAAGGGACAAAGGGACAAAGGGACAAAGGCACGAAGGCACGAAGGGAAGGATGGGGGATGTTGTCGGGGGGAAGGAAGAGTAGACAGGCGCGGAGGGGATGCGTGGGCCGCTCCTTTCCCCCCGACCAAATCTCCCATCCTTCCCTCCGTGCCTCCGTGCCTTCTTCCCTCCGTGCCTTCCCCTCGCTTCATCGCGACTGTGCAAGGATGTCTATCCTGGGATCGATCAAGGCGTAGCCGACGTCGACGATCAGATTCAGCGTCAGCAGCAGGGATGAATAGACCATCACGGTCCCGAGAATGAGGGTTCGGTCTCGATTCAGCACGCTGTTCACAAAATGCAGGCCCAGGCCGGGAATCGTGAAGACCTTCTCCACGACGAACGACCCGGTTAGCGCGGCTGCCGCGGCGGGACCGAGATACGTGAAGACGGGAAGAAACGCGTTTCGGAAGCAGTGCTTCCAGATGACAACGATGTTGGAAAGCCCCTTTGCGCGGGCCGTGCGAACGTAGTCGCTGGACAGGACATCGATCATCGCGACGCGCGTCAACCGGGCGATGTAGGCGAGCGGCATCAGCGAGATGGCGACGGCGGGGCCGATCATCTGTCCGGCGGTTCCCCACCCGCCGACGGGGAGCAGCCTCAGTTTCACGGAAAAGAAGATGAGAATCAGACCCGCGGCGACGAAGCTCGGCAGGCTGATTCCGATCAGCGCCACGGCAAGGCTCAAATAATCGAAGACACCGCCTCGGCGCACGGCGGCGAGAGTCCCGATGGCGCTGCCGGCGACCAGCGCGATCAGCAGCCCGAGCAGCCCCAGCGAAGCGGAGACGGGCAGACCGCTGGCGAGAATGTCGTTCACGGACCACCCCTGGTAATTCATGCTGGGTCCGAAATCGCCGTGGCGGATGATCTCGGCGGGGTAAAACGCCAGAAAGGTGTACCAATGCTGCGCGTGAAACCGCGCTTCGAGCTGGGCCTTGGCGATCGGATCAAGCTGTCGTTCGTTCTGCTCGAACGGCGACCCCGGAACTACCCAGACGAGAACAAACGTAAGTAAATAAATGATCGCCAGAATCAGCGGAAACTGCAGCAGACGAAAAGCGATGAAGCGGATCATGTGAAGCGGGTATGGTACGAGCAGGGGGCTGGTGAGTCACGGAGCATTCGGACGCTCAGTTCATCGCCGCATATTGCAGGACGTCGGCAAAATGCCCACAATGTTCCGCCGGTGAATTGACGTCGCGTGAGGTTGCGGATGCGCTGCGGCATCCGGCGCGAAATGACCCTCGCTCAGGAAGAAGGATAAGCGTATGGCCGGCCAGGCATTTGGAATCATCGGTTTGGAAGTGATGGGACGGAACATTGCGCTCAATATCGAGCGGAACGGTTTTCCCATCGCCGTTTACAATCGCACATATTCGAAGACGGAAGATTTCATCAATGTCCTGGCCAAAGGGAAAAATGCCAAAGGGGCCAGGACTCCTGCCGAGTTCGTGCAGATGCTCGAACGTCCGCGCCGCATCCTGATCATGGTCAAGGCGGGCGCGCCCGTCGACGCGGTCATTGCAGAGCTTCGTCCCCATCTGCAGGAAGGGGACATCGTCATCGACGGCGGTAACTCGCACTTCACGGACACCGAGCGCCGCGTCACGGAACTGGCCGGCACCGGCATCAAGTTCTTTGGGATGGGCGTCAGCGGCGGCGAGGAAGGGGCGCTTTGGGGTCCGAGCCTGATGCCCGGCGGCGACGAAGAGTCTTACAAACATCTGGAGCCGATCCTCAAAAAGATCGCGGCCAAGACGGACGATGATGGCGCCTGCGTGACATATCTGGGCTCGAAGGGTTCGGGCCATTTTGTGAAGATGGTGCATAACGGGATCGAATACGGCGACATGCAGCTCATTGCCGAGGCATACGACCTGCTGAAAAATGTCGCCGGGCTGAACAACCATCAGCTCAAGGAAGTCTTCACCGCGTGGAACGGCGGGGAGCTCAAGAGCTTTCTGATCGAGATTACCGCCCGCGTCATCGATTTCCCGGACCCGGATTCAAAGGGCCGCGAGCTGGTCGACATGATTCTCGACAAGGCGGGCCAGAAGGGGACCGGGAAGTGGACGACGCAGTCGGCGCTCGATCTGGGCGTTCCGATTCCGACGATCACCGCGGCGGTCGACGCCCGCGGAATTTCCGCGCTCAAGGACGAGCGTAGCAAAGCCGCCAAGCTGCTGGCCGGGCCGAAGCCGACGGTCATTAAGGGCGACACGAAAGCCTTTATCGACGACGTCCGCGCGGCCTTGTATTGCAGCAAGATCTGCTCGTACGCACAGGGCATGGCGATGCTCGCCGTAGCCAACAAAACCTACAATTACGGCCTGCATTTGGACGAGATCGCCCGCATCTGGAAAGCCGGATGTATCATCCGCGCCGTCTTCCTCGATGAGATCAAGAAGGCGTTCAAGGAAGAAGCAAGCCTGTCAAACCTGCTGCTGGCCGGCCGCTTCCGCGAAGCCATCAACCCCCGTCAGGACGCCTGGCGGAGAGTGCTCGGTACTGCCATGCAGAACGGCATTGCAACACCAGCGTTTAGCGCGAGCCTTGCATATTACGACGGCTATCGCCGCGATCGCGTTCCTGCGAATTTGATCCAGGCGCAGCGCGATTTCTTCGGCGCGCATACCTACGAACGGATCGATAAACCTGGCGTGTTTCATACCGAGTGGGCCGCGACGAAATAACTGTTCCGCGTGGCACGCGTGGCACGGGCATCGTGCCCGTGTTGACGACCTGGAGGCAGAAGGAGCCGTTGGTATCGAGAAATTTCTTACGACCGGCGTCGCTCGCATGGGCGGGACGCCCATGCCACGGGAGACGTCCCCGTCGATAGATTGGCTCACCCAATGATCGCGCGCGACACACCATCCTCTTACGAACCCGAGCCGACGTGGGAGATCGCCCGGCTCTTTCCCAGCCGTGGGGAGTGGGGCGATGGAGATTTCCTTCAGCTCAATCGCCAGACAAATCATCGCATCGAGCTTTCGAATGGAAGTGTGGAGGTGTTGGAGATGCCGCCTCGCGCTCACCAGCGCATCGTGGTCTATCTTCACCAGGCGATCGATTCGGTTGCGAAAGAACACCGACTCGGTGAGGTTGTCATCGCCCCGTTCCCAGTGCGATTGTGGAAAGGCAAATTCCGCGAACCTGATCTGGTGTTTGTTGCTGCTGAGCATGCAGACAGGCTGGGGGAGGATTTCGCCGACGGCGCTGATCTGGTCATCGAGATCACCAGCGAAGACCGCCGGCGCGACTTGGAAACAAAACGCGATGAGTTCGAGCGGGCGGGAATCAGCGAGTATTGGATCGTTGATACACAAGAACGAACGGTCACGGTGCTGAAATTGGCCGACGGGCATTATGTTACCCACGTGGAAGCGGGCATCGGACAGAGTGCGGCATCCGCGCTCCTGCCGCAGCTCTCGGTGCCAGTGACCGATGTGTTTGCCGCGGCCGGCGGCCGTTGAACTGACGAGACTCGCACATCGTGACATATCTCGGTCTCGATATCGGCTCCTCGTCGGTCAAGGCAGGCTTGGTGCGCGGCGGCAAGAGCATCGGGCGGATTGTTCACGCGCCATTTCCGACGACACGCAGCGGCGTTCAAGTCCAGGTCGATCCCGGAAAGCTGCTCAATGCCGTGAGCCATGCAATTGCGGAGCTGGGAGCCGCCACGCAAAAAGCGGACGTCATCGCTCTATCGGTGATGTCGCCGGCCTGGGTCGCGATGGACAAGGCAGGAAAGCCGCTGACGCCGATCGTGACGCATCAGGATCGTCGCAGTGTGGCAATTGCCCATTCCCTGGAACACCAGGTCGGCAAGGCGCGCTATCTAAAGCTGGCTGGGAATCGCCCGTTCCCGGGCGGAATCAGCGCGACGACCTGGGCCTGGTTCCGCAAGCACGAGCCGGGCCTGATGCAGCGCGTCGATCTGGCCGGGCATCTCAACACCTTTCTTCAGCGGCAGTTCACCGGCGCACGCGTGATCGACCCGGCCAACGCGTCGTTTACGGGGCTCTACGACACGGCAGGACAATCGGGCTGGGACGACGAGCTTTGCGCCGCCGCCGGCGCGCTGCCGCGCCAGTTGCCGCGGGTGGTTGAATCGAACGTGATCGGCGGCAGAGTGCTGCGCGGCGCAGCCGGAAGATTTGGATTGCGGGAGGGGACTCCCGTGGTCACCGGAATCGTCGATACCAGCTCAGCAATGCTTCTGGTCGGGGCAAAGAACGGTCAACTGCTCAACGTGTGCGGATCGACCGATGTTCTGGGCCTCTGCACGAACCGAGCGGCTCCCCATGAACGGCTGCTGACGCGGGCGCTGGGCATCGGGCAAAAATGGATGTCAGTCAGCACGCTGGCGGCAGCGGGCTCGGCGCTCAACTGGGCGCGAGATCAACTGTTTGCCGATCTTGCTCCAGCCAAATACTGGAAATTGCTCGCGAAGCTCGCTCGCGAGCCGAGCTCGGCATCGGCTGCAGTGCGGTTCGAGCCGTATTTGGCGGGGGAGCGAACCGCGATCGATCAGCGCCGCGCAGCGTTCACCGGGCTGACGCTCGCAACCACGCGCAAGAAATGCTGGGCGCCGTTATCGAGTCGCTTGCCACAGCCAGCGCCGCGAGGTTCGCGCTGCTGCGAGAGACTCACGTCAAAATGCGCCGCGATGTGGTCATTTCCGGCGGCGTCCAGAACGGCCTCGATCGAATTCTCCACCGGGATTGGCCAGGTCGATGGTCATTCAGAACGGAGGAGGAAGCAACATTACGCGGGTTGTCGCTGCTGGAACCGCGCGAGCCGGATTAACGCTTCGCGTGGCATGGGTGTCCCGCCCATGTAAGGATTCGGAAGTCAGTCACGCGGCTTTGCGATTTTCCACGACAATCACCGTCAGGTCGTCCTTCGGATCCAGGCTCCCCGCGGCTGAATCCAGGCACCGCGAAAGATCGAGCAGCAGGGCGCTTCCATCCAATGAGCCACGCTGCAGAAGCTCGGCCTGCCAGGCGGCGTCGTTGGGCGCCCTTCCGCCGCCGAATCCCATCTCGACGCCGTCGGTGAACAGAACGAGCCGATCTCCCGGCTCGAGCGTCGCGGTTCCCTCCGAGAAGACCTCGTCGGGGAAGACCCCCAGCAGTCCGCCATCACACTCGATGGCGTGCAGCGTGCCGTTGGCCCGCAGGATCAGCGGCACGGGATGACCGGCGCGGGCGAGGGTTACCTGGTTTGTCTTGACGTCGATCATCCCATACACCGCGGTTGCGAAGCTGGCGTGGGTGAGGGCCTGACTGACGAATGATTCGTTCAACCGTCGCATGGTTTCAGCGGGGGGAAGCAGCCGATAGCCGCTCGCGTCGACTTCCTTGGTGACCAGCGAATGCTTGAGGAACATGGTCAGCAGCGCCGCGGGCATTCCATGCCCCACCGCGTCGGCCAGGTAAAATCCGACGTGCCGTTCGTCGAGGCGCATCACGTCGTACAGGTCGCCGCTCACGTATCCGGCAGGACGGAAGAGCGTGTCAAAAAAGACGCTGCCGATCTGGGGAAGCGACTTGGGCAGAAAATCCTGCTGGATCCGCGCCGCCAGACGCAACTCCTCATCGAGGCGGTGCATGTAAAAGTTGAGCGTTTCGTCCCGGCGGCGGAGAACGTTCAGCTCGGCGCGCACCGCGTTCAGCTCGCCTTGAACATCTTCAAGGCACTGCGCGATCCGGCCGGCTCCCTCCATTCGAGGTGAGCCCAGACTCAAATTGACGGCTGCGAGACTTTGCATCGATGGCATTCCGCCCCGGCGCAGCGCGGAGCCAGCGCCACGAGACGAGGTGTTCATTATTGTGTTCGTCGAGAAAGAGGGTGAACTTTACCGCTTGGGCCGGTAATTCGTGCGGGGCAACTGTCGATCGTTAGTGCTCGCGCACGAATAACTTGATCAATGTCGAAGCTATCAGTGACGCATTTTTGTAGCACAGCCGTCTCGGCTGTGGCCCGAAATCACAGCCGATACGGCCGTGCTACGGGAGAATCGCTCGGCGGCTACACGGGGTGGTCGATCTCGCTGCCCCAGCTCGGCGCAGTTCCGCGAGCTGCCTGGCTTGCTCCAGCAATGGCTCGACCGCGGCGAGATCCATCATGGTGGCGGCGTCACTTTTGGCGTTCCGCGGATCGGGATGACACTCCAGAAACAGTCCGTTCACCCCGGCCGCGACCGCCGCCCGCGCGAGCATCGGGGAATATTGCGGGCTGCCCCCGGATTGCGAACCCTGCCCGGCGGGCTGCTGCGTGGAATGGGTGACGTCAAAAACGACCGGACATTTGAAACTCTTCATCACCTCCAGCCCGGTGAAGTCGTTGACCAGGCGGTTGTACCCGAAGAACGTGCCGCGCTCCGTCAGCAAGACCCTTGCGTTTCCTGTAGACCGCACTTTTTCCGCGGCCGTCCCCATTTCGGCGGGGGACATGAACTGTCCCTTTTTAATGTTCACGACGCGGTTGGTTTTGCCGCAGGCAAGCAGCAGATCGGTCTGCCGCGCAAGGAAAGCAGGAACCTGCAGGATGTCGACGACCTCGCCGGCGGCAGCGGCTTGTTCTGTTTCGTGCACATCGGTCAGAACAGGCACGCCAATGTCGCGCTGCACGCGATGGAGCACCGCGAGCCCTTCCTCCATCCCCGGTCCGCGAAAGCTGGCGTTGCTCGTGCGATTGGCTTTGTCAAAGCTTGCCTTGAAGACGTAAACAATGCCAAGGCGTTCGCAGATGGCTTTGACATGTGCCGCGATGGAAAGGCACAGATCTGCCGACTCGATGACACACGGGCCGGCGATCAGAAAGAGCCTGGCGTCGCGCAGTTGCTGATTGAGTACGCTCATAGGTTGGGCTGTTTGACGGGGACCATAAAGCTGAGTTGTGTGGGAAGCAAGTCGATTGCCACTGGCGTGTAACCGGCGGCGTCGCCATCAACCTGCACCGGCACCGGCTGCGATGATTCGATGAGAACGTGTTTTGCGCGAAGCGAAACAACTCCTTTGCCTGCCAGATGCGTCCCGGTCAATACCGCCAGGCCCCATTGAAGCAGTTCTGGAACCGAACGGCAGGGGAGAACGCACAAATCGAGCAGACGATCGCGCGGATCGGCCTGGGGCAACACTGGAAATCCCGTGCCATATTCGGGGGAGTTGCCGACGAACGCGATCGCCGGCCGGCCGGGAAAGACATTCTTTCCGTCGGCAAAGACGCGCAGGGAGTGAAACCGGTATGACGCAAACGCCCGCGCCGCGGGAAGAACGTAACTGGCAAACCGGATCGGGCCGCGCCGCGATTTTGCCAGTTCATGCACGATTTCCCCGTCGAACCCGATTCCCGCCATCAGCAAACACAGCTTCTGATTCGCACGGGCGACATCAAAGCGGACAATGTCGCCGGATTGCAGCGCACCGCTCACCCAGCTTGCGGCCGACGCGGCGGAGATGCGCGGCATGCGAAGCTGGCGCGCCATCAGATTCGCGGTTCCCATCGGCACCGGGATCAACGGGGGCGGGTGGGAGGCCCTGAGCAACCGATCGGCGACGGTTCGCAGTGTTCCGTCGCCGCCGATCACAACCGCGGCGCGAGCACGTTCGGTCAGCCGATCCGGGGTGATCTGCTCGGGCGGCTCATAGTGCGTGTCGACGTGGTATCCATCGCGGCGCAAGCGGCGCGCGATCAGCGCGGCAAGCGCCTTTGCGCGCCCGCGGCCGGAGATCGGATTGGCAAAAAGCAATACGTGACGCGCGCGTTGCATGAAAACTTCCCGCAGAACCGTGGATTGTGACCACCGGCGACTTTACCATGTCGCCTCTTACAAGGAGTGACTGATGGAAAATCCGACATTAAAACCGGGCGACATCGCCCCGGCGTTTGAATTGATGGATCAGGACAAGAACAAGATCTCGCTCTCCTCGCTGCTGGGGAAAAAAGTCGTGCTGTTGTTTTATCCGATGGACTTCTCTCCCGTCTGCACCACCGAGGCCTGCACGTTTGGGCCGGGTGTCGAGCAGATCAAGGGAGGACCCGATACCGTCGTCTTTGGCGTGAGTTGCGACAGCCCCTTCAGCCACGCGGCATTCGCGAAGCAGTACGCCATTCCCTATCCGCTGCTCTCCGATCCGACGCGAAAGATGGCCAAGGCCTACGGCATGTGGGCCGGCGAGGAGCCTTTCAACTGCAGCAAACGCGGCACCGTCATCATCGGGAAAGATGGCAAGATCGCGTACTACCAGGAAGTCGCCATGCGCGAGCCGCGCAAGACCGACGACCTGGCTGCGCTGGTCGCGTCGCTGTGATGCCGGTAAGGGATTTGGCGGTGCAGTCATTCCGATGCAGTCGGCGTCGCTGACGTTGGGCCGGGGTGGGCGCCGGTCGGCCCGACTACCGCGTGCGAGCCATACAGTTAGCCGCTACAGAAATGGAGCGCGCGGGAGCAGACGTGAGCGATCCAAAAACTCTGAAAATCGGCTTCATTGGCACCGGGTTCATCGGACAGCTTCAGATGAACCTCCTCAAAAAGGTGGCTGGCGCCGATGTCGTCGGAGCCGCTGACATCAAGGAATCTGCGCGCCTTGCGGCCACGGATCTGGGCGTGGCGCAAACGTTCGAGACGTATCAGAAAATGCTCAAAGCTCTCCCCGACATTGAAGCGGTGAGCGTCTGCACGCCCAATGGCTTGCATCTGGAGCACACCGTTGCTGCGCTGGATGCCGGCAAGGACGTCATGGTCGAGAAGCCGATGGCGATGAACGCCAGGGAGGGCCGGAAAATGCTCGACGCGGCCAAGCGCAACAAGAAAAAGCTGATTGTCGGGTTCCAACATCGCTTCGAGCCCCGCAGCAAGATGATTCGCGATCAGATCGTGGCGGGAGACTTCGGGAAAATCCTGTACGTCCGCGCCCAGGCGCTGCGCCGCCGCGGAATTCCGTCCTGGGGAGTCTTCGGGCAGAAGAAACTCCAGGGCGGCGGCCCGATGATCGACATCGGCGTTCACTGCCTCGAAGCGGCCCATTATCTAATCGGCTCCCCGAAGCCGATCAGCGCCACCGGCAGCACGTTTACCTATCTTGGCAACAAGCCAATGAAGGCGCTGGCGCCGTGGGGGGCGTGGGACTACAAAACCTACACCGTGGAAGACCTGGCCGTGGGGATGATTCGCTTTGACACCGGCACCGCGCTGACGATTGAGTCGAGCTTCGCCGCGCACATTGAAAGGGACATCTGGAACATCACCATCATGGGTGAGAAGGCCGGCGCCAACTGGGAGTCGTCGCAGATTTTCACCGACCACGGCGGCTACCTGATGAATTGCACGGTGCCGACCCTCGGGAAGTGGGATCACTTCGAGTACAAGATGCAGCACTTCGTAGAAGTCTGCCGGGACGGCCGGGCCAACGAGGTGCCGGGCGAACACGGACTGATGGTGCAGAAGATGCTCGATGCGGTCTACGCCAGTGCGGAACAGGGGCGGGAAGTGAGAATCAGGTAGCACGGGCGAACCGACCATACGGGGCCGCCGAGCTTGAGTGCTTATAATTCGACGCGCCAAACATGCTGCACTATACGGATGACGCGGGATACAAAGCGATCAGTTCACAGGTGGACTGGGTGTTCAAGGCAGCGCAGCCACCCGCCGACAGGCCATTTGGGGTATACTTCACAACCTTGCGACCCAACGCGCACCGATTTTCGGCCCGAACCCGGATCCCCAAGGCAAAGCAGGCATTCGTCTTTAGTTTCGATGGTCAGGACGGATTGCTGCCGATTAGTGGCGCAAAGGGCGCATATGTCTTTTGGAGTCCGGTCGATTACACGGTGACCAGATCGCGACAACGGTATCACGGGAGTTTGGAGAACCTGCCATGATCGGCGGACGTGATGTTATTATCCCAGTGGCGCGAGACGTGGAGGCGTTGGATCTGGCGGTGCGCGCTATCACCCGTTTGTGGCACGATGTGGTGTTAGAGGATGCGAAGACCGGAGAAGTTTTCCGTCGTTACGCCGACATCGATTTTGCAAGCCGGCGCGAAATTCTCGCCTTTCGCGACCCCGTCTCCGCTAAACTTTGGGGGGAATTGGGCGCCGACCCATCGCTGGATGGAACGCTCATTCATCTCCTTCGTTCCGAAGGCGAGCTGACGGTCGCCATTGACGCGACTCCGCCGCCTCAGATTGAGTCTTTCGTAAACAGCCTTCGGCGAAGCCTTTCGCAAGAGATTTTTGCCGGCGCGGTTGCCAGCGAGGCTGCATGACCACAACGGTCGTAGATCCCCTCGAGAAGTTGATCCGCGAGGCCGGCCAGGGATGGCTGATAGATGGATACAGGCCTCGCGCACGCGCGATCGGTCATATCCAGACGGTGCTTCATCGCATGAACGAGGTGGCTCTGACGCGGCTGGGGAGCAACGCACCTGCTCTTACCTCGGAATCCCTGGCGGTAGCTTACGAGAAGAATCCTCACAAAGTACGGGCGTTCTTCCAAGTAGTCGACTCGGCTGCTTCCCCTGAGATTTTATTAATGGTCTGGCGGATCTTGCAGGGGACGAATATCGCAGCGATTCAGATGAACTACGATGCCGAGGGGCTCTTCCATCTTCACGTGACGCTTTCATCAACCGATGCGGGCGGGACTGAGGAATACGAAACAAACGATATCGATGACGCTGTTGTTCTCCGTCACCTGGGGACGTTGAAGATGGACGGCAAAGGTATCTTTGATGGTTTCTACGCGCTTAACATTGGTAATAAGTGAGGCGCTCCGGTTGGAAACGTGCAGCAAAACCTGTCGCCGCCGGCTGATCGGTGAAAATTTGCGTACCGCGGAGCTTGACACTTATCTCATTTTGACTAATGTTGACCCTCCCGTTTTGTTCTGGAGCACGGTTGCTTCCGCGGGAACGAGGGTTGTCGAGAGGAACAGGAAACGATGGACGGCCGGATTCGCATTCGAATGGAAGCCTACGACCACCGCTCGCTTGACGCGTCGGCGAAGGAAATCGTCGATCACGCCAAGCGGACCAATGCGCGGGTTTGCGGGCCGATTCCGATGCCGACCCGGATCGAGCGTTACACGGTTCTGCGGAGCCCTCACATTGACAAGAAATCGCGCGAGCAGTTCGAGATGCGCACGCACAAGCGCGTGATCGATATCTTCGAGCCGACCGCGCGCACGGTGGAAGCTTTGAATCGCCTGGTTGTGCCGGCTGGCGTTTTCGTGAAGATCAAGGCATAAATTTCTGCTCTCATTTGCCCCTGCCGTAAGGGGCCTTTCTTTTGGACCGCGGGGTTCAGCCAAGAACCCGTTCCCTGCAAAGGGCCGCGTGTCCAGGTGAGTTGTTGTCGTTCGCTTTTTTTAAGCGAGCAGGCGAGAAACGGATTGGATATGACTCCTGCATTGCTGGGCACCAAAGTGGGCATGACCCGCATCTATGACGAGAAGGGAAGCGTTATTCCCGTGACCGTCGTGCAGGCGGGGCCATGCGCCGTCACGCAGGTCAAGACCGTTGAGAGCGACGGATACAACGCCGTGCAGATCGGCTTTGGAGAAGTGAAGGCCAAGTACAGCACGTTCCCGCTGATCGGTCATTGTGCCAAGAGTGGCACGACCCCCCGGCGGCATTTCCGCGAGATTCGCCTGAAAGAGGCGACCACGCTCGCTGCCGGCGCCACGGTCGACGTGAAGTCCTTCAGCGAAGTGAAATGGGTTGATGTGATCGGGACGAGCAAAGGCAAGGGGACGGCCGGCGTCATGAAGCGGCATCACTTCGGTGGTCAGCCCGCCTCGCACGGCACGGAGCGCAAGCACCGATCTCCCGGATCGATCGCATCGCGCGCCACGTGGCGAGGTCAATGCGGCAAGCCCAAGAAGGGCGTGCGCATGGCGGGGCACATGGGCATGGACCAGGTCACCTGTCTTCATCATCCCCTCGTCAAGATCGACTCCGACAACAACCTGCTGCTGATCAAAGGAGCTGCCCGGACCAAACGGCACGCTCCTTTTTATTCGTCAGAGCTACACGAAGCGCATTCCCAAGGAACAACCCAAGTAATTCGCCACTGCCCTTCCGAGGGACCCACTCATGATCGAAGTTCCAATCTATAATCAGAAGGGCGACAAGATCGAGACCTTTGCGCTCGACGAGGCCAAGCTGGGCGGCACCGTCCGCGACCATCTGCTCAAGCAGGCGCTGGTGATGTATCACGCCAATCAGCGGCAGGGCACCGTTCGCACGCAGGCGCGCGGCGAAGTCGCCGGCTCGACCCGCAAGATGTTCCGCCAAAAGGGAACTGGCAACGCCCGCACCGGCGGCATCCGCAATCCGATCAAGGTCGGCGGTGGTCACGCCAAGCAGAAGCGACCCAAGGACTGGCGTCAGGCCATGCCGAAGAAGGCCCGCCGCCTGGCCCGAAACAGCGCGATTCTCGCCAAGATTCAGAGCAGCGATATTCGTGTGGTCGATCAGATCACGCTGGACCAGCCCAAAACAAAATTTGTTGCGGAGATCTTCAAGGCACTGAGCATTGATCGCAGTTGCCTGCTGGCATTGCCGGGTCGCGATGAGCAACTCGAGCGATCGGCCCGCAACCTTGCCCGCACGACGCTGACCACCGTGGATCAGCTCAACGCGTGGGACATTCTTCAGAATCGGACCCTGCTGATGACTCGCCAGGGCCTGGAAAAGATTTTGGCATGAGGAAGGTTCAAGGTTCGGGGTCCAGGGTTCAGGAAATTTGAGGAAACGACCGCACTCTTTTCTGAATCCTTGACCCCGAACCTTCGCCTGAAGAGCTATGGATAAGACAGACGTCATCATCAAGCCGCTGATCACGGAGAAGAGCACGCATCAGCAGGCAACGCGGAACGCGTATGCGTTCAAGGTCAGCCGGACAGCGACCAAGCCGCAGATTCGTCTTGCGGTCGAGAAGCTGTATGAAGTGAAGGTGGTTGAAGTGCGGACGATGAACCGCAAGGGCAAGCCGCGCCGCTCGAAGTTCAAGATGGATACGACGAGCAACTGGAAGCGCGCGGTAGTCGTGCTGGCGGAGGATTCGCGGATTGAATTGTTCTGAGGAATGTGCGCCGAAATGAAGAACGGTGCCCTCTGGGGCACCCGCTAAACGGTGATGAACTGCATTAGCGATATTGCACGATGTTGAACGCGAGCGAGTTTCGTTATGCCCATCAAATTTTATAACCCGACTTCCGCGGGACGACGCGCTGGGAGCGTGATTGACTACCGCGCGATTCTCACCAAATCTGAGCCGGAGCGCTCGCTCACGGTCGGACGCATCCGTGCCAACGGGCGCAATCACCACGGCGTGATCACCGTGAAGCATCGAGGCGGCGGAAATAAGAAGCTTTATCGCATCATCGACTTCAAGCGCCGCAAAGACGACATGCCGGCCAAGGTGCTCGCAGTCGAATATGATCCCAACCGCTCTGTTTTCATCGCCTTGATTCAATATGAAGACGGGGAGAAGAACTACATCCTCCTGCCCAATGGTTTGAAAGTGGGCGCGTCGGTCATCAGCGGCCCCAACTCCCCGCCGGAGCTTGGCAACGCGATGCCGCTCGCCAACATTCCAACCGGCCTG
Source organism: uncultured Phycisphaerales bacterium (assembly GCA_963758525.1). Lineage (GTDB taxonomy): Bacteria > Planctomycetota > Phycisphaerae > Tepidisphaerales > Tepidisphaeraceae > JBBSDP01. The sequence goes on along the minus strand of CAVWVQ010000002.1, from coordinate 344,751 downwards.
GAAATCCACAACATTGAGATGAACCCCGGGCAGGGCGGCAAGCTTGTCCGCTCGGCGGGCGGCGTGGGCCGGCTGGGATCGCGCGAAGGGGAGTGGGCGGTGATCATTCTTCCGTCCGGTGAAATGCGCCGCGTTCGCAGCGCCTGCCGCGCGACGATCGGCCAACTCGGCAATCTCGACTGGATTAACGTCAGCCTCGGCAAGGCCGGTCGTTCGCGACACATGGGCATTCGCCCCCATACCCGCGCCAAGGCCATGAACCCGATCGACCATCCGCTGGGCGGCGGGGAAGGCCGCAGCAACGGCGGACGCCATCCGGTTTCCAAGACGGGTGTGCCTTCCAAGGGCGGCATCACCCGCAGCAAGCGAAAGAACAGCGAGAAGTTGATTCTCCGTCGCCGCAAGTTCGGCAAACATCAGCAGCGTCCGCAAACGGTGAGCGTATAACCCATGAGCAGAAGCGCCAAAAAAGGTCCGTTCGTCAACGAGAAGCTGTTCCGCAAGGTTTCGAAGCTCAACGAAAACCGCGCCAAGCAGCCGATCCGCACCTGGGCCCGGGCCTGCACCATCATCCCGGAGTTCGTGGGACACACGTTCGAGGTCCACAACGGCAACAAGTTTTTGAAAGTCTTCGTGCAGGAAGACATGGTCGGTCACAAGCTCGGCGAGTTTTCGCCGACACGCACGTTCAAAGGACACAGCGGACGAAAACCGACCACGCCGGGAGCGGCGCCAGCATAAGAGGGTTCAGGGTGTCAGGGTTCAGGGTTCAGGAAATAGCCTGCACCGTAAACCCTGAATCCCGACCCGAAGTAAAGGAGAGTTCGAGGAATCAAAGGCTACAGAATTTGGTGACGGCGGCATCTGTCCGCACTGAACCCTGAACCCTGACACCCTGAACCCTAAAAAGATGCCTTACGAAGCCAAACATCGCTATGCACGCATCTCCCCGCGGAAAGCGCGGCTGCTGATGAATCTCATCCGCGGACGCGACGTGGATGATGCCATCACGCTGCTGCGGTTTGCCAAGCAGCGGGCCAGCGGGATGATCGAAAAGGTCGTCCGCAGCGCGGTCGCCAATGCCAACGAGACAGACACTCCGCCGCGGAACACGCTGTTCGTTGCCAAGGCGTGGGTCGATCCGGGTCCGGTTATCAAGCGTTTTCAGCCGAAGGATCGCGGCAAGGCGTACGAGATCAAGAAGCGCACCAGTCATCTGGTGGTGACGCTCGACCAGCGCGGCGTGTAGTGAGGAACGTTTAACGGCTGCCCTTGGGCAGCGAATCGCCTGGTATGTGTGCGTACTCGCACGCATTCACAAGAGGAACACCATGGGTCAGAAGGTCAATCCAACCGGCTTCCGCGTGGGCATCACCGAGGACTGGAAGTCCAAGTGGTATGCCCCCAAGGCGGCGTACGGCGCTTTCCTCGTCGAGGACTACCGCTTGCGAAAGCTCATCGACAGGAAGCTCAATCGCCAGCAGGCGGCCGCGGTGGCGGAGATCCTGATCGAGCGAACTCGCGAAGAGGTCACTATCACGCTGCGAACCGCGCGTCCGGGCCTGGTGATTGGCTCAAAGGGCGCTGAAGTCGACGCGCTGCGGGAAATGCTGGAAGACCTCATCAAGCGCAAAGTGGCGCCGATCAAGGTCATCGAGATCAAGAATCCCGATCTCAACCCGCAACTCGTAGCCGAGTTGATTGCCGAGCAGTTGAAGAAGCGCGCCAGCTTTCGTCGCGTGCTCAAGCAGCGGATGGAAGCGACGATGCAGGCTGGCGCCAAGGGAATTCGGATTTCCGTCAGCGGCCGCCTCGGCGGGGCGGAAATCGCCCGGACCGAAAAGCAGACCACCGGCTCGGTCCCGCTGACGACGCTCCAGGCGGACGTTGGTTACGGCTACGCAATTGCCTTCACGACCTTCGGAACCATCGGCGTGAAGGTCTGGATCTACCGCGGGTTGTATGGTGAAGAAGTGTCGGAGACGGATGTACGCCCCGGCCCGGGTCCGAGGCGCGGAAGAAGGTAGAAGGAAGTTTTTATGCCATTAATGCCCAAGCGCGTTCGCTACCGCAAAAGCCAGCGCGGCAAAATGAAAGGGAACGCCACCCGCGGCAACACCGTCTCGTTCGGCGAGTTCGGATTGCAGTCGCTCAAGGCGCACTGGATCACGGCCCGCCAGATCGAGGCCGGACGCGTCGCGTGCACCCACTACCTCCGCCGCGAAGGGCGCATCTTCATCCGCATCTTTCCCCATAAGCCGGTTTCGGGCAAGCCCCTGGAAACGCGCATGGGCAAGGGCAAAGGTGAGCCGGAATACTGGGTAGCCATCGTGAAGCCGGGAACGATCATGTTCGAGATCACCGGCGTGGATGAACCGACGGCCAAGAAGGCGCTGGCGCGCGTGGCGCACAAGATGCCGGTGCCGTGCCGGTTTGTGCATCGCAAACATGCGGTGGCCTGACCTGATCGAGCGCGGCGGAAGCTGAAGCGAGAGAGCCATGAAGATCAAAGAGATTTTGGAAAAGGATGACAGTCATCTCGAGCACGAGCTGCTCGACGCCCGCAAGCACCTGTTCGAGCTGCGCACGCAGGCCGTGACTGAAAAGCTGGAAGACCCGACGCAGCTCGGGAAGACGAAGAAGACCATCGCCCGTCTGAAGACGGTGCTCCGCCAGCGGAAGCTGGCGGCAACGACGACGGCGGCGAAGTAGCGTCGCAACAGTTCGAATGAAGAGAGCATGACTATGGCGGATACAGAACAAGCGACCGCACCGGTGACCCCGCAAAGAGCATTGCTCCGCACGATTCGCGGAGTGGTCGCTTCCGACAAGGCGCATAAGACCATCAAGGTGGTGGTGGATTACAAGACCAAGCATCCCAAGTACGGCAAGTACCTCAAGCGCAGCACCGTCCTGCACGCGCATGACGAGAAGAACGAGGCCAAGGAAGGGGACACCGTCGAGATCGCCGAGTGCCGGCCGCTGAGCAGGCATAAGCACCACCGCCTGCTGCGCGTGGTCTCCAAGGCGGCGGAAAAAGCCGTGCAGGTGTCCGCCGAAGAAGTAATGACCGGCAAGGCGCCGAAGCGCGATAAACGTGCGGCTCGCAGCCGAAGGATTCGAAGATGATTCAGCAACAGACCTGGGTTGATATCGCCGACAACACGGGCGCCAAGGAAGCGATGTGCATCAAGGTGCTGCGCGGCAGCAGCAGCAAGGGGCGCTTCAAGCGCCGCGTGGCCGGCGTGGGCGACGTGATCATCTGTGCCGTGAAAAAAGCCGCTCCTGCCGGCGATGTGAAGCAGGGAGAAATCATCCGCTGCGTGATCGTCCGCACCAAGCAACCGACGCTGCGGAGCGATGGAAGCTATGTGCGGTTCGATCACAACGCAGCGGTCGTGATCGACAAGGAAAACAACCCGCGCGGCACCCGAATCTTCGGTGCCGTCGCCCGCGAGTTGCGCGAGAAGAACTTTATGAAGATCGTGTCGCTGGCGAGTGAAGTTGTTTGAAAGGTACCCCAATGGCCCGGCATATTCGAAAAGGCGACATGGTCGTGGTGATCTCGGGAGCGGACGCTCCGAAGACCGGCAAGGTCCTGCGCGTCATCACCGACAAGAACCGCGTCGTCGTCGAAGGCGTCAAGCGCGTCTGGAAACACGTGCGTCCCAACCAGCGCAACCCGCAGGGCGGCCGAATTCAGAAGGAATCGGCGATTCACATCAGCAACGTGATGCTGCTGGATCCTTCCACCGGCAAGGGAACGCGAGTGAAGTTCGAGATGCGCGACGGCGCCAAGCGCCGCGTATCGGTTTCCAGTGGCACGGATCTCGGAAAGCTGGGAAGGGCAAGCAAGTAGTCGCGCTTCCGACGGAGCCGCGGACGTAGATCCGCGGCCTCGAATGAAGGCGTTTGAGCTCGATCGGAAAAGTCGGCCCCCAACAGGCCGGAGGCGGTTATGGCAGAGGAAAAACAGAAGAAAGAGAAGCAGCCCCGGCAGCCCAAGCCCGAGGGCGCGGGACAGGGCGCCGGCCGCGGCGATAAGCAGAAGCAGGGCGGCGGCAAGGAAAAGCGCAAGCCCAAGGTCGCCGATGCGGGGCAGGAAACCACCGATGACGCGCCGCAGCAACCGGCGCCTCCTGCGCGTTTGATTGCGACCTATCGCGATCAGATTGTGCCGGCGCTGGTGCAGCAGTTCGGCTACAAGAACAAGCTTTCGGTCCCCCGGCTGGAAAAGGTCGTGATCTCGATGGGCCTGGGCAAGTTCGCCACCGACAGCTCCAACAAGGGCAAGTTCGAGCAGGCGGAAAAAGAGCTGGGAGTGATCGCCGGCCAGAAGCCGGTTCGCTGCAAGGCCAAGAAGAGCGTCGCCAACTTTAAGGTGCGCGAAGGAATGGAGACCGGTTTGAAGGTCACCCTCCGGGCGCCCGGATGTACGAGTTTGTCGATCGTCTGATCGCCCTGGCGATTCCCCGCGTAAAGGACTTTCGCGGCCTGAACCCCAACGGGTTTGACAAGTCGGGAAACTACAACTTCGGTTTTACCGAACAGACGGTTTTCCCCGAGGTCGACACCGCCGCCGTCACTTTCACGCAGGGCATGAACATCACCGTGGTTACCACCGCCGGCTCGGTCGAGGAGGGGCGCGAACTGCTCAAGGCGTTCGGGATCCCGTTCCGCGTGATCGAGGAAAAAGCGAAAGTCGAGAGACCCAAAGCGTAGTCTTTGACGCAGTAACGTCACAAGGATAGTTGATATGGCCACAAAAGCCTGGATTGCAAAACAGAAGCGTCGCGAAGCGCTGGTTGCGCGCTTTGCCCAAATTCGCCGCGACCTCAAGAAGCAGAAGAACTTCGCCGCCCTGGCGAAGCTTCCGCGCGATTCGAGCCCGACGCGTTCGCATAACCGCTGCCTGATCACGGGGCGCTCCAAGGCCGTCTATCGCAAGTTCAAGGTATCGCGCATCATGCTGCGGGAGCTGGCCCTGGCCGGCCGCATTCCCGGAATGAAGAAGGCAAGCTGGTAGGAAGAGTCGATGAATAATCAAGATCCCATCGCCGACATGCTGACACGGATTCGCAACGCCAATCGCGTTGGCCGCCGTCTTGTCCTCATCCCCAAAAGCAAGATCTGCGCGGGCATCGCGCAGGTGCTTCGCGAGGAGGGGTACATCGAGGAGTTCGACGTCATTGATGACGAGCAGCAGGGGCAGATCCGCGTCAAGCTCAAATACTCCATGTCCGGTGAGAAAGTGATTCATACCATCGATCGCGAAAGCAAGCCCGGCTGCCGGGTGTATCGCAAGGTGGGCGATCTGCCCACGATCCTCAACGGCATGGGCATCGTCGTGGTCAGCACCAGCAAGGGCGTCATGAGCGACCGCAAGGCCCGTGAAGCCAACGTGGGCGGCGAGTTGCTCTGCACCGTCAGCTAAGGACAACTATCATGAGTCGTATCGGCAAAAAACCTGTCCCGCTCGGAGCCGCCAAAGTTTCGGTTGCTGACCGGCACGTCAAGGTCGAAGGACCCAAGGGCAAGCTGGAGCTGAATGTCCATCCGGTCATCACGGTAAAACTCGATGCCGAGAAGAAGGAACTGGTCGTGACCCGGCCCGATGACGACAAGCCGACCAAGGCTCTGCACGGGCTGACGCGCTCGCTTCTGGCGAATATGATTGAAGGCGTCACGCAGGGATATCGCAAGGATCTGGAGATCATCGGCGTCGGTTACAAAGCCGAGCAAAAGGGCAAGACGATCGTGCTGTCAGTTGGATACGCCAACACGATCACGCTTCCGATTCCCGCCGGCCTGAATGTGGCCCTCGAAGGCCCGACGAAGATCGCCATCAGCGGTCCCGACAAACAACTGGTCGGGCAGTTTGCCAGCGACCTGCGGCGCGTGCGAAAGCCCGAGCCCTATAAGGGCAAAGGCATTCGCTATCAGGGTGAAGCAGTCAAGATCAAGCCGGGCAAGGCCTTCGCCGGCGCAGGTGCGGCCAAGTAACAGCCAACAGTACGCGTGGCGGAGCAACGGCTTCCGCGGCGACGAGGTATTTGAATCATGTCGGATATCAGCAAGGAAAAACAGAAGCGGCTGCAGCGCCGCAAGTGGAGCATCCGCTCGCGAATTTTCGGAAGCCCCGAGCGTCCGCGTCTTTCGGTGTTCCGCAGCGACAAGCACATTTACGCGCAGCTCATCGACGACTACGCCGGCAAAACGCTGGCGGCCGCGTCGTCGGCGCTGGCGGATGTTCGCGGCGATCTGAAGAACGGCGGCAACGTCGCCGCCGCTCAGCGCGTCGGCAAGGCAATCGCCGAGCGCGCCAAGCAGATTGGCGTCAGCAAGGTTGCCTTTGACCGCGGCGGTCGCCAATATCACGGTCGCGTCAAGGCGCTGGCCGAGGCGGCCCGCGAGGGCGGCCTGAGCTTCTGAAGGAGCGGGTGCCGCAACGCGCTCGCGTCATTAGAACTGATGGCGCTGCCCAACGGCAGCGGTTTAAGGTGAGTTTGACAGCGCCCGATTGCGCAACCCATTGAGAAACTGGATCAACCGGAACGTTTTATGGCCGAAGAACAGCAGCAACCCACGACACCGCCTCAAGCTCCAGAAGCGCCGCAGCCCGTGGCAGCCCAGGCGCCCGCGCCCGCGGCAACCGGAGCCGGGACGGGTGCGCCTGTCACCGAACAGCGCCGTCCGCAACAACGAAGCGGTGGCGGCGGTCAGGACCGCGGCGGCGGGCGCGGACGCCCCGGCGGGCAGCGCGGAGGCCAGCGTGGAGGCGGCCGCGATCGCGGCGCGGACGAGAATGGACTGGAAAGCTCAGTTGTCCGGATCTACCGTTGCTCCAAGGTCGTCAAGGGCGGTCGCACGTTCAGCTTCGGCGCCCTGGTCGTTGCCGGCGATCGTCGGGGCAACCTGGGCATCGGCTACGGCAAGGCGAACGAAGTTCCTCCCGCCGTCGAGAAGGCCACCAAGGATGCCCGCAAAAACATGTTCAAGGTGAACTTGAAGGGCACCACCATCCCTCATACGGTTACGGGAACCAGCGGAGCCAGCACGGTGATCCTCGTTCCCGCCCGTCCGGGCACGGGCGTCACCGCCGGCAAGAGCGTCCGGCCGTGCGTCGAGCTGGCCGGGGTGACGGATATCCTCACCAAAGCCTACGGTTCCACGAGCCCGAAAAATCTCGTCAAGGCGACGATCGCCGCGCTGAGACAGTTGCAAAACCGCGAACAGGTCGAGCAGACACGCGGCGTTGCATTGCCCAAGGGTGCCGGAGAACTCGTTACCGCCTAGCGAATTCTTGCAGGACGGGATTCGTCCCGCCGGGAGTTTGGGAGCGAGGCGCGCGAGACATTGAAAATCGGCGGGATGAATTCCCGCCCTACGTTGGATGTTACCATGAGCATGACTCACGAGATCACCGCCCGGACCCCCCGTTACAAGAGCACGCAGCGCAAAGGCCGCGGTGAGTCCAGCGGCCGTGGCAAAACCTGCGGTCGGGGAAATAAGGGAGCCAAGGCTCGCACCGGAACGTACATCAAGCGCGGCCATGAAGGCGGTCAGACGCCGCTCTTTCGTCGATTTCCCAAGCGCGGCTTCAGCAACTTTGACTTCGAGCGTCGCTTCCACATTGTCAACCTCGCCGATCTGTCCGCTTTCGAAAATGGATCGACGGTTGACGCTGCCGCGCTCATCGAAGCGGGGCTGGTTCCCGACGATAAACAGCCGGTGAAGATTCTCGGCGAGGGGACGATCGATAAGAAGCTGACGGTGATGGCGGGTTGGTACAGCAAGTCCGCCCATCAGAAAATCACCGAAGCCGGCGGCGCGCCGCAGAACGTCAAGGGTGAGCTCTTCGAGTTTCCCAAGCCCAAGAAGCGGTTTGTGAAGCGCGAGCCGGAGAAGAAGGTGAAGGCCGACGAGCCCGCCGCCGCCGAACCTGCCAAGCCAGCGCCCGCGGCGGTCGAAAAGCCCGTGGCTGCCGAGGAGCCAAAACCCGCCGCGGAATGAGCGCCAGCAAGCTCGCGTCCAGTTTTTCCGTGTTCAGTTTTGGTAAGCCGGGCCGACTGAAAATCTGAAATCTGAAATCTGGAAAAATGTTCAAGACATTTCTCAACATCTTTCGCGTCCCGGAATTGCGGAACAAGGTGCTCTTCACCCTGTTCATGCTGATGATCTACCGGATCGGATTTCACATTCCCATCCCCGGGGTCGATCAAAACGCGTTTGCCAAGCTCGCTTCCAAGCAGAATACCGACGCGACCGCCGGTCAGCGGCTCGCCAACTACGTCTCGATCTTTTCCGGCGGCAGCCTCTCGCAAAGCACCGTATTCGGGCTTGGCGTGATGCCATACATCTCGTCTTCGATCATCTTTCAGCTGCTGGGCACGGTGATCCCCAGCCTGGAGAAACTGCAGAAAGAAGGACAGAGCGGACAGCGTAAGATACAGGAATGGTCCCGCTACATTACAGTCCCGCTCTGCATCATTCAGGGGGCGTTCTGGCTCGCTTACATGCAGAACAGCCAGCCGCCGCTCGTGCAGGCGCAGTTCCTCGGTTCGCCCCTGGGAAAAGTTGAGTTCTGGATGCTGGGCCTGACGTCGCTGACGGCCGGCAGCATCTTCCTGATGTGGCTCGGCGAGCAGATCGATGAATACGGCCTGGGCAACGGCGTGAGCTTCCTCATCCTTGCCGGCATCGTCGCCCGCATGCCCAACGCCGTGGTCATGCTCGTCCAGCAGACCAACCTCAGCGCGGTTCCCAATCCCAACAAGCCGATCAACATCGGGAAGATCCTCTTTTTGATCTTCTCCTTCGTCTTCATCGTTGCCGGATCGATCCTGATCACCCAGGCCCAGCGCCGCATCCCGATCCAGCAGGCCAAGCACACCCGCGGCCGGCGCGTCTACGGCGGACAGAAGCAGTTCCTGCCGCTGCGGGTCAATCACGGCGGAGTCATGCCGATCATCTTCGCGCAATCGCTGATGCTTTTTCCGTCGGTGCTCCTCGGCAAGGTTTCCGAATGGGCGCCGCAGAACGCGTTTCTCGGGTTCCTCAATACGCAGTTCAGCCATGGCCGGTTTTTCTACATTGTGACCGAAGCGGCGATGATCTACTTCTTCGCCTACTTCTGGACCACCGTGCAGTTCCAGCCGAAGGAAATGGCGAATCAGCTGCGCGACTACGGCAGCTTCATCCCCGGCCTTCGTCCCGGCAAGCGGACCAGCGACTACCTGGAAAAGGTGATGATGCGCATCACCTATGTGGGCGGCGCGTTCCTCTGTGCCATCGCCGTCATCCCCACCGCCGTCAATATGTGGCTCGATATCCCGTTCCAGATCACCGCGTTCCTGGGCGGCACAGGCTTGCTGATCGTCGTCAGCGTTGCGCTCGATCTGGTTCAGCGAATCGAAGCCAATCTCCTGATGCGAAACTACGGCGGTTTCCTCGGCGGCGACAGCGGGTCCGGGAAACGGATTAAGGGAAGGCAGTATTAGGAAGGGGAGCAGGGACGAAGGGACAAAGGGACGAAGGGACAAAGGTGAAGAGAGATGTCCCGTGGTCACGCGTCTATTCTCCCCTTTGTCCCTTGGTCCCTCTGTCCCTTAGTCCCTTCCCCCTCCCATGCCCATCATTCTCAAATCCCGACACGACATTGAAATGATGCGTCGGGCGGGGCAGGTGGGGTGCAACATCCTCGCCAGAATGCGCCAGGCGGCCGTGGTGGGAGCGACCACCGCCGCACTGGATGAGCTGGCCCGGATCGAACTGGAAAAGGTCGGCGGCATCGCCCTTTCCAAAAACTATCCAACCTATAAGGACGGCGAAGGCTTTCCCGGCTACACTTGCATCAGCGTCAACGAAGAGGTCGTTCACGGCGTGCCGGGCCGGCGCACGCTCAAGCAGGGGGACGTCGTCACTCTCGACCTGGCCCTCTCGCTCGGCGGATTCTGCTGCGACACTGCCACCACCGTCGCCGTCGGCAGAATCAGTCCGATGGCCCAGAAGCTCCTCGACATCACCCGGCAAACGCTCACGCTCGCCATTCAAAACATCCGGCCGGGCCGAAAGTGGTCCAACGTCGCCCGCCTGATGCAGCACCACGTGGAAAGCCACGGTTTTTCTGTCGTGCGCGAGTTTGTCGGCCACGGCATCGGGCGCTCCATGCACGAAGACCCCAAGGTTCCCAATTTCGTCACCTTCGAGCAACTGCGCGGCGACTTCGAGCTGCGCCCCGGCATGACCCTGGCGATCGAGCCGATGGTGGTCGCCGGAAAGCGCGACGTACGCCTGCTCGAAGATCAATGGACCGTCGTCACCGAAGACGGCAAGCCCGCCGCCCACTTCGAACACACCGTTGCCATCACCCGTGAAGGCGCCGACATCCTCACCGACGGCCGCCCGCCGCAGTTGTAGGGGAACGCGGCCCTGCACGCCCGAAGTACAGATCAGTCACCCTCATCCTAACCTTCTCCCGGCGTACCGGGAGAAGGGACCAGAGGTCGTCCAACAACAGCTACGTTCCGCCGCAGTTCAGAATCGGAGCACTTTTCGAGGGTTTTTCTAAATGAAGGACCCTTACGTCGTCCGATAATTGTTACGTCCAGGGCATGCTCGACCGCTGTCTGAACGCGTGTCAAGCCCGGGAGCAGACGTCACAAGGCGAGCGGCCTGCCCGCCGGCGTGAAGGATCCAAAGAATATGAACGTTCTCGCTCTGTCGTCGGCAACTTCGACCGGAACTTCCTTCCCACGCGGAGACCATCCGTCTATGTCGGCCCGTCAAAAAAGCGGCGTCGTGGAGGCGGCGACGGGGCGGCGCAGCACCGGCTTTGATGCGGTTCGCGTCGCCAGCGCGCTGGCGATCGTGCTTGCCCATACGGCGCGGGTTCCCTGGCTGGCGCGTCTCACCGATCCGGGTTTGATGGGGACGTCGTTCTTCGCGGCCGCGGCGATGTACTTCCTGGTGCGCGGGTTGCGCAAAGATCCTTCGCGTTCCTACCCGCTTTACGCCCGAACCCGATTTGTGCGGCTCATCATTCCCTTTGTTGCGTGGAACGTTTGCTACTTCCTGATGCGAGTCTGTTGCGACCACCTGATCGAGCGACGGCCGGTGATTCCGCTGACCCCCTCCACGCTCCTGCTGGGTTATGACAATAAACTCTGGTTCCTTCCATTTATTTTCTTCGCATCACTGCTCGCCTTCCCGATCGCCCGTTGGGGATTGCGCGCGGCCGCGGTGCGCCGAACTGCCGTCGCGCTTTGCATCTCCATCGGCATTGCGCTCTGCGCCTGCCGCAGCCCGAAAGCTACCTGCGGGAAACCTCGATCGGCATCTTTGTTGCGCGAGCGATGCACATCCTGCCGTGCGCGCTCTGGGGCCTGGCGATTGGTTTGGCTCAGGATGCCGCAGCGGAGCGGCGCTGGAGTTCGGGTAAGCTTCCAATGGTCGCGCTGGGTGCGATCGCTTGCGCCTTGTTCCTGGGGTGGACGGATGGCGTCACGGTGCTGATGAGAAGCCTCGGCGGCATCGGACTGATGATGCTCGGGCTGTCGCTGCCGAACGCGAATGTTCCGCCGGCATTGCTCAAACTCGCCCCGAAATCCTTTGGCATCTATCTGATTCATCCGCTTCTCATCGGCTGCTGGTCGATTTCGCTGCGGCATCTGGGCATCGGCGGAACGTTCTGGGCCGATGCGACGGTCTTTATTCTGACGGCGACCTCCTCAATCGGCCTGCTCGCCCTCATTCAACGCACCCAATGGACCGTATGGCTCATCCCGGGGGTTTCTTCGGCCAACAGCGCCCGGCCCCGCGGGGAAAACCGCGCCAGGCGCGCCGAGTTTATTGGTACGCCTCTTTGGCCAGCGATCTAAATCCGTCGCAACTATTGCCGGGTGATTGTGTGCTGGTTCACGGCGAAACATTCAGGCGGCCTTGCAGTACCTATCTTCATGAGAACCACTGAAAACTCCGGGATCACGCGGCGTGAGTTGGGTAAACGGGTTGGGCAGGCGGCGGCGATCTCTGCCCTGGCCGCAATCGCAATTCCCAGTGCGCATGCGGCGGGCGATTCGACCATCCGGATCGCGCTGATCGGTTGCGGCGGCCGGGGGACCGGGGCAGTCGGCGACGCCCTGCGGGTCAGGGGCGTACAGGCGAAATTGGTCGCCATGGCCGACGCGTATGAGGACCGCCTGAGCAGCTCGTACAAACGCCTCGCCGATGATAGTTTTCTCGCCAGCAAAATGGACGTCCCGCCGGAACGCAGGTTCATCGGGTTCGATGCTTATAAGCAGGCGATGGATTGCCTCAAGGCGGGGGACGTGGCGATTTTTGCCACGCCGTTGGCATTTCGCTGGGTGCATTTCGCGTATGCCATTGAGAAGGGGCTCAACGTGTTCATGGAGAAGCCCCTCTCTGCCGACGGGGCGGCGAGCCGGCGGATGCTGGCGCTGGCCGAGCAGGCGACGGCGAAAAATCTGAAGGTGGGGGTTGGATTGATGTCCCGGCACGCGCGTCCGCTGCAGCAACTGCACCAGCGCATCGCCGACGGGGAGATCGGCGATATCGTGTTGATGCGCGGCTACCGCATGGCGGGGGCCGTCGGGACTTTTGCCTCGCCGCCCAAGCCCGCCGGCATCAGCGATCTGGAATACCAGATTCGGCGATTTCACAGCTTCCTCTGGTCGGGCGGCGGCTGCTTCAGCGACTTCAACATTCACATCATCGACCATCTCTGCTGGATGAAGAATGCGTGGCCCGTCATGGCCCAGGGCGTGGGAGGGCGTCACCATCAATTCACAGACGGCGGCGTTCGCTACGTCGATCAGAACTTCGACTCTTATGGAATCGAATACACTTTCGGCGATGGCGCCAAGCTCCTGTTCGACGGCCGATGCATCACAGGCGCCGCCGCAATGTATAACAGCTTTGTGCACGGCACCAAGGGCGTCGCGATCGCTTCGAGAATTGGCGACTGCGGAGCTCCCTCCAGCACCTACAAAGGCCTCGCGGCCGTGCCGGAGAACCTGATCTGGGAATCGACCGATCGCAGCGCGCCCTATCAGAATGAATGGGATGATCTGATGGAGGCCATCATCAACGACAAGCCTTACAACGAGGTGAAGCGGGGCGTTGAGGCGAGCGTCGTCACCAGCATGGGACGCATGGCAGCGCATACCGGCCAGCAGATCACGTTCGATGCGATGCTCAACTCCGAGCATGAGTTCGCCCCCGGCATCGACAAGCTGACGGCGGATTCGCCAGCTCCGCTCTTGCCCGACGCGAACGGCATGTACCCGCAGCCCGAGCCAGGCCGCAAGACGCGGGAGTATTGAGGACGCGCTTCGCCGACGTGCTGATCCGCGGCGTTGCAATTACACTCCGGGCATGAGCTTCGTCAGCCGCTATCTCGAACCCGCGCTCGTTGAGCGGCTCAATCAGTTGCAACTCTCTGCCCGCAGTGTTGTCGAAGGCAGCATTTCAGGTCTGCATCGCAGTCCCGTCAAAGGCGCCAGCATTGAATTCCGCCAGCATCGCTTTTATACGGCGGGCGACGAACCGCGCCGCCTGGATTGGCGGGTGCTGGCGCGCACGGACCGGCCCTACATCAAGGAATATGACGAAGAGACGAACCTGCGCTCCCTGCTGCTGCTCGACACCAGCGGCTCCATGTCCTACGGCCGAAAATCCGGCCGCAAGTTCGACTACGCGGCGAAGCTCGTCGCCGCGCTCTCGTACCTGATGCTGGGGCAATCAGAAAGCGTTGGCATGGCGTTGTGCGGCGCAAAGCTCGACCACTGGCTTGCGCCGCGCGGGCAGCGGGCAACTTTCCCGCGTGATCGATGCGCTGGAACGTGCTTCGCCGGCGGGGGAAGCTCGGCTGACGCCGGCGCTGCAACAGGCCGCCGACCGGCTCGGAAAGCGATCCCTCGTGATTCTCGTTTCTGATCTGTTTGCCCCCGTACAATCATTGCGGGAAGGGCTGGCACGGCTCCGCCATGACCGGCACGAAACGATCGTCCTCCGCGTGGTCGATTCCGATGAGGTGGAATTTCCGTTTAAGACTTGGTCGCGCTTTCGGGGGCTGGAAGGGGAGCGGGCGCAGCTGCTTGAGCCGGCGGTGACGCGAAAGGGCTACCTCGATGCGTTCGCGCGCCACCGGCACGAACTGGCAGAAACCTGCTCGGCGCTGGGCGTGGAGTTTTACTCGATGGTGACAAAGAGCCCCGTGATCGATTCCGTGACGGCGTTCTTGCAGCGTCGAACCGGCGCAGCACGATGAGAACGCCGTTTGCCGCGGGGCGCTTCCTCCCAAAACGTTTGGTTGCCCAGGTTCCAGAGAGGCTTTTCCAGCGATGTTCCTGCATCCCCTTATGCTCGCTGGCCTCGGCGCCGCGGTGGTGCCGCTGCTGCTGCATCTGCTGAGCAGGGCGCGCTACCGGGATGTCGAATGGGGCGCGATGCTCTTTCTGGGAGGCGCGGACCTCCAGCAGCGGCAGAGCGCGCGTCTGAGCCAGGGGCTGCTTCTGCTGGTGCGCATGGCGATGATCGCAGCGCTCGCGATCGCGCTGGCCCGGCCGGTGCTGGAGGGAAGTCTCGTCGGCGCTGAAGCGGGAAAGGTCACCGCCGTCATTCTGCTGGATTGCTCCGGGAGCATGTCCTTTGACGAGAACGGCCGGACCCGCTTCGAATTGGCGCAGTGCGCCGCCGAACAGATTCTCGCCGCGATGCGGCCGGGCGATCGGGTCGCGCTCGTCCCGATGGGGGTTGCGTCGCAGCCCGCCGACGCCGAGCCGACGACGGATCTGAGGGCGGTCGCCAATCGGATTGAGCAACTGCACAGCGACTGCCTCGCCGCTGATCTCAAAGACGGGCTTTCCCGCGCGGCGGAAATTCTCGAGCGGAGCGAGAAAGACAATCGCGATGTTTACGTCGTATGCGACCGGCAAGCGTTGAGTTGGCACGATCTGGATGAAGAGTTTGCCGCGAAGTGGCGCAGGCGGATGGAGTCGCCAAAACCCGCCGGCTCGCGCGGGGTAAACGTCAGGACGTTCGTGGTTCCCGTGGGCACCACCGACGCCGACAATATCGCAGTCGAGAGCATTCGGCTGACCGATCCCCCGGCGATTCGCGGGCAGCCCGTCGAGATCGAAGTCCGCCTGCACAACTACTCGGCCAATCCCCGCTCCGACGTTCCCCTGGCCATCCGAGCGGGCAGCCGGACCCTTCTGCAGACGCGCGTCAGCCTGGCCGCCGATCAGGAGATCTCGCTTCGCTACAATGAGTCTGCGCCCGATCACAAGCTCGTTCTCCCCAACGCCGGTTCGCAAGTGCTGACGGCGGAGATTTCCACTTCCGGCTATGTGGCCGATGATCGCGCCGATTCTTCCATCGACGTGATCGATCCGATCAAAGTCCTGCTGATCAGCGGCGACTCCCGGGCCGGGTCCTTTCAGAGTGAGACCGATTTCGTCCGATGGGCCCTCTCGCCGCATCAGGCCGCGGGTCTCAAGCAGGATCCGGATCCATGCTCTGTAACCATCATGGCGGCCGATGAGTGGAACGGCCCGGAGATCGACGGGTATCAGGTCATCATCGCGGCCAACGTCGAGCGTTTCTCGCCGCGGCAGGTGCGAGCGTTGGAACGATACGTCTATAATGGCGGAAGACTGCTGATCGCTCCCGGCAATTTGTCGCGCGTTGACGATTACAACGCCGAGCTTTATCGCGATGGAGCGGGAATTCTGCCCGCCGAATTGCAGCCGCCGACTCCCGCCGATGGATCGGCCTCCACGTCGGTGCTGGGGTACGATGCCACGCATTCGATCTTCCAGTTTCTGCGCGGCAAGCCCGACCCGATTCCTTCAGCGACAATCGGGCGCTACTTTCCCGCCGTGGCGCGCCAGACGTATGCGTGGCCGCTGGCATGGTACGCCTCGGGTGATCCGTTTTTGATTGAAGGCAGCTCCGAACGGGGACGCGTGATTCTGATGACGACGTCGCTGGATGCCGACTGGACAACCCTGCCGCTCTCGAATTTCTATCTGCCCTTCCTGCAGAATGCGGTGCGTTACCTGGCCGCCAATCCAGCGGATCGCAACCTCGCGCCGGGCCAGCCGATCCAGCTCAGCTTTTCGGATGGCGAAGCGCCGCGTCGGGTCTGGTTGACCGATCCGCAGGACCATCGCAGCGCGGTCGATATCGTGCGCTATGCGCAGCAGGGGGAGATTCGCGTGACAAACACATCGATGATCGGCCAATACCGGCTCGACGTCGAAGAGGCGGGCCGCAGTCCCTATGCACTGTATTACGTTGTCAGTCCGCCTCAAGTCGAAAGCGATCTGAAGCAACTGACGGAGACGCGATGGACCTGGCTTGAGCAGAACCTGGGCATGCACCGCATCGAGCCGACGGAGCAGCCGCTGCGCGAAGTGGCATCGGCGGGGCGTTCGGGGCGGGAGCTGCGGGTGCCGCTGCTGATTGGCGTGGTAGCGTCGGCGCGCTGGAAATGGTCCTGGCACGGCGCTTCTCGGGGGGGATGGAATCATGATTGACGGGATACCTTCCGTGCACCTCGCACAGGTGTACTGGGAAGCCCCGCAGCTGTGGCCCGCGGTGGCCGCTGGAGCCGTTGCGCTGCTGCTGGCAATCGCGCTGCTGTATCCGTCGCAGTTGCGATCGGTCGGCCTTCCCTCGCGCTGGCTGTTGCCGGCGTTGCGGACAGCCGCGCTGCTGGCGCTGCTCCTCTCTCTGCTCAAACCCGTCGCCGTGAGGCTTGCAACTGCCGATGAACGGGGCGCGGTGGAGATCGTCGTCGACCGCTCGCGCAGCATGAGCATCGTCGATAATGCCCGCACCGATGCCGAGCGTGTTGAGCTGGCCGATGCGCTCGGACAGTTGCCGCAGGGCATCCGCGCCGCCAATGCGATGGGCCTCGGCAGCGACCTGGAGAGACTTCACGCCGCCCTGGGCAGCGTGCGGGCGGCGCAGGACGATCTGGATTTTGCCACGATCTCCGGCCGGGACATCGGCCCGCGGCGCGAGCAGCTCCGACAGGTCGCTGCGCATTACCTGGAGCTGGTCCGCGGTCTGATGGCCGAGGCGCAGGTGACGAAAGATTCCCAACTGCAACGCGCAGTCGCCAACCTGGCCAAGCCGCCCGATGCGCAGGCCGCCAGGGAATGGAAGACCAAGGTGCCCAAGCAGCTCGCAGCCGCCGTCGAGGCGCTGGCGCGATTTCGCGCGGCTTTCGATCAGCATCTCTACGAGTCCGATCCGCAAGTGCACCAGGCGTGCCAGGAGGAGAGCCGGCTGTCACGCGACTCGCTGGTTCAGCGGGCGCTGCTGGATCCCGCCGTCGGCCTGGTCACACGGCTGATACCAAAGATGCCGGTTGCTGGGTTTTCATTGGCGGCAAACATCGAACCCCTGGAATTGCAGCGCGACGGCAAGCCGGTTGCGGAATTGAGCAAAGGCCCCGACGGCGTCACGACCGATCTGACCGGAGGAATCGCGGCCGTTGCCGGCCGGACGCGCGCCCGTGCAATCGTTCTTTTCTCGGATGGGCGTCAGGTCGGCGGAGACGCGCGTGCAGTCGCGGGGCTTGCGCCCGCGGGCGTACCGATCTTTACCGTCGGAGTCGCGGCCGCCGCGCCACCGAGGGATGCCGTCCTCACGCATGTTGCGGTGCCGGCCGGGGCATTCATCGGCGACACCGTAGTCGTGCGCGCGGAAGTCGGTCACGACGGGATCGACGGGGTTGCCGCCGAGGTGCATCTGGCGGCGGGCGACGCTCCGGATCAGATTCGCTCAGTTGAGCTGCGCAGCGGACAACCGGCGTTTGTCGAATTTCCGCTGGAGTTGAAGAAGGAACAGGCGGGGAGCCTGAAGCTGGTGCTGTCGATTGTAAAGATCGCTGGCGAGGCGACCGACGCCAACAACCGCATCGAACGGTGGATGAAAGTGATGCCCGAGCGGATGCGCGTCGCGGTGTGGTCCGGCGGGCCGACGTGGGACGCGCAGGAGCTGTGTGCGATGCTGGAACGCCGGGGGGAAATCGAGCTCTCTCGCGCGATCCTTGGCGGCGGCGCGGCGCCGTTGCAAATGTCGCCGCAGGACATTCTCCGGCAGGACGTCATCGTGCTCTGTGATCCGCCCGTCACTGCATTGTCCGCACGCCAGTGGGATGCCGTCGGCCGGCTCGTATCCGAGCGTGGCGGGAGCGTGATCCTTGTGGTCGGAGAACATCTCCCGGCGGAGTACTCCTCCACGCTGGCGACTTCCTCGCTGCTCCCGTTCGCGCCGCCGCTGATGCCCCGTTTCCGCGTCTGGCCGGGCGAGCAGCCAGCGTTCCGCTTTGTCCCGGCCGCGGAGGAGGGCGCGCTGGACGTTCTCAAACTATCAAATGATCCGCTGGTGGCGTGGCGTCGCTGGCAGGAGCTGCCGCCGGTCTATCGATTTCTGCAACTGCCCGGCATCAGCGAGGAGAAGCTGCGCCCGGAACCCGTGCGCTGCTGGTCGAGGCTGACTCGGGTGCGCCGGTGCTGCTTGAGCGAACGCTTGGGGCGGGACGCACGTTCCTGCTCTGCACGGATGAGACCTGGCGGTGGCGATACAAGGTCGGGGGCGCGACCAGGAGCGCTTCTGGCGTCAGCTCATTCACTACGCGGCGCAGGAGCCCTATTTCGCAAACAGTCAAACTCTTGCGCTGGACGCGGATCACATTGCCGTCGCGCCTAATGCGCCCGTGCGCGTCAGGGTGCGCATGCTGGACCGCTCCGAGAAGCCGAATCGGCAGTGCAGAATTCAAATCCTCCGTGATGGAAGGCTGTTTGGCCTCCAGACGCTCTTGCCAATTGCGCCGCTCGGATCGGGGCGCTATGAGGCGACGTTGTCATTTCCCGCGGGAAACTATGAGCTGAAACTGGGCGCGGGCGATGATGCGGTCGTGTTGCCGTTGCGTGTGCAGCAAAGCAGTGAGGCGGAGCTTGCGGATCTGTCCGGCGACGACAACTTTCTCCGCCGCCTCGCGGAAGCTTCGGGCGGGGAATTCCTGCGCATCGACCAGATTCAGTCGCTTCCCGATCGGCTTGCGGCGTTCAGCGACCCCCGATCGCTTTATGTGGATCTCAAGCTCTGGGACAGCCCCTACCTCTTTTTGTTCATCGGCGGTTGTCTGGCCGCCGAGTGGGCGATGCGCAAACAATGCGGACTGGCATGAGTAGCTATATCGGTCCCATGAACTCCGCCGTTGATCTGCCGCCGACCGTGGCATCGTATTTGCGCGACTTCGCGACTGCCGTGCGACGTCTCGCATTGATCCGCGGGTTCGGAATCGCAGTGGCGCTGTTCCTGATGTGGAGCGCGATCTCCTGCGGATTGGACCGTCTTCTGCATCTTTCGCCTGCGATTCGCTTCCTGCTGCTCATCTGCGGCGGCGCTCTGTGCGGCGGCGTCGTTGCCCGCTCTCTGTGGAAGCTGCGCGGGCGGATCGACTGGGTCGACATCGCCGGGCAGATCGAGGGCCGGGATCCGCAATTTTCGCAGTCGCTGCTGACCGTCGTCTCGCAGTTGACCGGGGATCGCACGAACCGGGGATCGGCGGAAATTCTCTCACATCTGCTGCGCGACGTGGAATTGCACATCGCCGAAAGCAGGCGTCGCTCGCTCCTTTCCCTTGGGCCCGTGGTCGTACCCTGGATGGTCTGCCTGGTGCTGATCGCATCGGCGCTGATCCTGAACGGCAATCCGCAAATTGGCGTTCGCCAACTGGTCCAGAGGTTTGTCACGCCAGGATCAGATCTGCCGCCCGTGACAACAACACAGATCACCGTTTCTCCCGGCGATCGCGACATCGTTCAGTCCGACCCGCTTCGCATCGACGCGCAGGTGGAGCATCTGATCGGCGACTCGGTCTTTTTGTTCCTGAACACGCAGGGCGATTGGCACCGCGTCGTGATGAACCCGACGGATGCGACGCACTTCAGCTATCCGCTGGCATCGGTCGATCGCGACATTCATTATTATGTGACCGCCGGCGATGCGGCCACGCGCACCTTTTTGGCGCGCGTGTTGCGCAGGCCGACCGTATCTCAATTCCAGATTTCGTACCTATTTCCCGACTACGTCCGGCGTGAGCCGCTGGTGGTGTCCAACACCGACGGGTTGATCGAAGCACCGGTCGGCTCGCGGGCAACCTTGACCATCTTCTGCAGCGATCCGCTGCAATCCGCGATGCTCACCATCGGCGCAGAAAAGATTCTCATGTCCCGGTCCGGCGACCAGGCTGCTCGTCGAGCGACGATCACCGTGAAACAGGACATCGCGTACTCGCTGGATTTGATCAGCGCCCGTGAAGTGGCCGGCTCGGGACCGCCGGGCACCCGCATTCACCCGCTGATCAACCGGCCTCCGGTTGCCCGGCTCTTTCAAGCGGGCCAGGACGTTCGCCTGACGCCGCGCGACATCATCACACTCACGTATCAGGCCGCGGACGATTACGCTCTGAATGCGCTGACGCTCGCGGTGAAGTTGAGCAGCGGACAGACGATCAATCGTCCGATCCATCTGGTCGGGCACCTCCGCGGGCAGGAGGGGAGCGTCGATCTGGATCTTGCGTCGCTGCCGCTGAAGGTGGGTGATCTCGCGACGGTTACGATCGTCGCCAGTGACTCCGCCGGCCAGGCCGCCAGCAGCGAACCGCTCCGCATCCGCATCGCCGCGCGACCCGTTGACCTGGATATGCGGGAGCGTGTGTCCGAGCTCAACGCGGCCAGCGGTTTTGCCATGAGAATGATCGGCGATTTTGAAACAGCCCGCGGCGCGATCGGGCAGGCCGATGGGATCGCCGACAAACAGTCGAGCGGATTTGCCGCGGCATCGGCGCATGCCAATCTCTCGTTGGCGAATGCCTCCGAGTCGGCGACCCTCCTGCGACAATGCCTGTGCCGGGCCATCCTGCACACGCACGCGGCGCAGCTTTCGGTGGCGTTGGCTGCCTTGAGCGACTCGGCGGAATCTTTGTCGGAGGCCGCCGACGAATTATTTCGCGTCCGCGGCGACTCCACCGCCCGGTTGCAGCCAATTGAGCCAGCCCTGCGGCGGGCGATCGACCAGTCCCATCGTCTCTCGGCTGACGTTACCACGCTGTGGCAGGGTCAACTCGCTATCGCAGTACTCGCGGAACGAGAGGACGCGGACAGCGCGAAGCATCCAATCTCCGGCCCGCGCAGCCAGGCCGTGTTGCGCGAACTGAACATCGATCCTGGCGCTGCCGGGATCGCTCCGCAACTCCAAGCGAAGATCGGCGCAGGCCAGTCGGTGATAGATGCGGCCCGGCCGATCGATTATGCGGAAGCAGCGCGGATGTCGGCGCAGGAGCTTTCGCGCGGGGAGCACGCGGCGCCGGGTATCAGCCGCCGGCTCAGCGCGGCAGCGGAGGCCGAAGCCGTCCGGCCCGAGTCCGATCTGACACGCGCCCGCGATCTGCAATTGGCGTCGAAAGCCGCTGCCGCAATTGAGTCTTCGCTCAATGAGCGACGCCCGGAAGATTCCGCCGCGGCCGCCACGGTGACTGCGTTTGCCAGCGCCCTGGCTGACTTGCAACGGGAATGGGAACTGCGGTTGCGACCGGCTTCGTCGCGCCCCGCCCATGAGACCGCAACCGTGACAGCCGCCGCGACCTCGGCCCGGCAGCAAATGATTAGTTGGGCGCAGGATCTGACCGCTGCAGGAGCAGTGGCGGGAGCCCCAGGGCGTCCGACGACCGGTCCGATCTCCGCCGCCGGCAGAAAAGATGCGGAGGATATTGCGTTGCAGGCCAGCGCTGCCGCCGCAGCCAGGGATTATGACGGTGCCGCTCGTCTCGACGAAGCGCTGAATAACCGTGTCGGAGAGGCGGCGGCGATTCCCGGCCGTGCGGCGCGCGACCCGGATGCGGGGGTCGAAATCGGTCGCCAGCGTGTCGCGGCCTCCATGGCAAGGGCTCGCACGATCGACGGCATTGGCCAGACCCAGGATGCCGTGGCGAAGCAGACTCAGGGGGCGCCAGATGATGACCGGAGCGATCTGGCGGGAAGCGAGCGAAAGGTCGCCGACGCGATTGCGGCCGTAGTCACGGAGCGCTCGGGTTCTGTCGAACCCAATTCCCGCGGGCAGGCGGCGGCGGCATTCCTCAGCGTGCAGGAGCAGCTCGCCGCTGTTCCGCAGATGTTGGCTGATGCCCTGGCAGCCGGAACGGCACAGCGCGCCGCGGCGCAGTGCGCAAGCGGAGCGCAGGAAGCGGAAACCCGATTGAGCGGGGGCGCAACGGGCGAAGAGCGGGGAATGGCGCACCGCGCCGCGGTCGAAGCCGCCAACGAGGCCGGCGAAGCGTCGGATCGGCTTGAAGCGGCAATGGCTCAGATCGACCCGGCTCGGGCGGCATCGTGGGCCGATGAGCTGGGAGCCTATGCACCGGAATCGACGGATGTTTGCAATGCACTCCAGACGCAGCTTGTTGCCGCGCTGACGGACTTCGCCCGTGCGCTGCGCGGAAACGATGTACCGGCAATCGGTCGAGCCGCCAGCGCCGTGCGCGCCGCCGTCGATTCGGTGCAGCGGGAGTTGGCCGCGGCGCAGGACGCACTGACCGCGCGCGACCCGTTGCTGGCGGCCAGATCTTTTGCCGGAGCGGCGGCTGATTCGCTTGCGCAGTCGCCGCCGGATCTGAGCAGGGCGCTGGTGCAGCAGGTGCGAGCGACCGGGGCCCTGGCAAGGGCGTGGGATCAGTCGATTCACGATGCCGCCTCGCACCGCCTGTCGATCGTGCCATCGATGCAACCGGTATATGCGGCGACCGCGCCCGCCGACGCCGCGCAACGGAGCCCCGGCCAGCCGAGCATCGCCGGCGGATGGGAGCGTCTTCCGCCGGGCCAGACGACGTCCATGAGTTTTCCCACCCACGATTCCGATCCGGCGGGGTATGAAGAGCCCCTGCGGATTTACTTTCAAGCTTTGGGCAAAGCTCAGGCCGCTCGCGCGGAGGGGCGCTGATGGCGTGGAATTCTTTTTTGATCGCATTACTTCTGACCGTCTCGTTCGCCGATGCCGCGCCCGCCACGAACAGCACGTCGATGCCGAACGTCGACCGCGCTGTCGGACGCGGTCTGGAATATCTGGCGGCGCAGCAGTTACCGAACGGGTCGTTCACCGATCAGGGACCGCGCGTGGCCGTCACCGGGCTCGGGTTGCTGTCATTTCTCGCCGCCGGAAATCCTCCGGATTTGGGGAGATATGGTTCGACGGTGCGCAACGCCATCGACTATCTCGTGCAACAGGCTCCGGCGGACGCGTATTACGGCAAAGTTGATGGAAGCCGGATGTATGGACAGGCGATCGTCACGCTCGCATTGGCCCAGGCCTGGGGTCTGGAACAAAACGATTCGCGGCGATCCCGTATTCGCCAGGTCGTGGAGAAAGCCGCTCATCTCATTCTCGATGCGCAGAAAGTGAGCAAGCCCGCGCAATTTTCCGGCGGGTGGCGCTATGAGCCGCAGGCAACCGACAGCGATCTGTCGCTCTCCGGCTGGAACGCGCTGGCCCTCCGCGCCTGCCTTGGCGACGGCATGGACATTCCCCGCGGCTCGGCGACCGATGCGATCGCGTTTGTCATCAAGTGTCATCGGAAGGAGGGTGGCTTCAGCTATCAGCCGGGCGGAGGCGATGCTTCGATCGGCGCAACCGGAGCGGCTGTCCTGTGCCTGTATTTGCTCGGCGCCGACGTGAAACCCGAGCGCGCGGACGGACTGAAATTTTTGCGCGACCACCCGGTCGATGAGCATACACGATATCCGTATTATGCAATGTATTACTCCGTGCACGCGATGCTTCAGGCGGATGATCCTGGCGCAGCGGTGATGATCGGGCAGACACTGGAGCGTCTGGCAAAATCGCAGCTGCCGGACGGCTCATTTCCGCAAAGCAGATCGGGCGAGGAGCCCGGCGTGATGTACGCCACCGCGATGGCGGTCCTCACGCTCGAGGCGCCGTATCGGCTGCTGCCGGTGTATCAACATTAAGTTTTCCTGCGGACGTGGAACGGACACCAGACTGGACCAAGGAGCAAACAATGAAGCTACGATCGATCTGTGCGGTGCTGGCCCTGATGTGCAACGCGGTGATGTCTCTTGGCGGTCCGCCGCCTCCGCATGATGTTGCGAAGGATCCGACCAGCGCTCCCGCCAAGCCCTCGGCTGACAATTCCCCCGTGAGCCCGCTCGATTTCACGGTGCAGACGATTCACGGCAAGGAGCAGAAGCTGAGCGACTTCAAGGGAAAGGTCGTGATGATCGTGAACGTCGCAAGCAAGTGCGGATTCACGAAGCAGTACAAGCCATTGGAGGAGATGTATTCAAAGTATGCCGACCAGGGATTGGTAATCGTGGGCTTTCCCGCGAACAACTTCGGGAGTCAGGAGCCGGGAACCAACGAGCAGATTGACGGCTTCTGCAAGGCGACGTTCGATGTGAAATTTCCGATGATGGCGAAGATCAGCGTGAAGGGTGAAGACATGGCGCCGCTCTACAATTCCTGACGGATCCGGCGACCAACGGCGACTTCGCCGGGGAGATCGGCTGGAATTTCACGAAGTTTGTGGTCGATCGCAACGGAAACGTGATTGCCCGGTTTGCGACCCAAACCAGCCCGAATGAACCAAAGGTCGTCGAGGAAGTCGAGAAGGCGCTCGCGGCGAAAGCCGCGTGGTGAGCATCCTCTTGCGGGCACCGTCGCGCTTGCATTTTCCGCGGTTAGCCGCGACGCGCAGCGGAGCGCGTATTCGAATGCAAAGCGGGCGCAGTCTCAGCTAACCCGCAGCGAGATCCAGGATACATTGCGTTTCATTCAAGCTTGCAGATCGAGCTACGGTTTCAGGCGCTCGAATACGCGCTCCGCTGCGCGTCGCGGCTAACCGGGCATGAGGTGGTCTGCCTGCGCCGCATCGCTCTACTTCTTGAAAAACGTCTTTCCGCGCGCGTTGAACTTGCTCAACCGATTGTTGACGTACAGACCCTCCAGCAGGAATTCTCCGACGGCAGCGAGGTTGCCGGCATCAGCCGAATCCAGCTTCATCTCCCGGGTCAGCACGGTGGCGGCCTGCGCAAGCCCCTTGATCGTCTTCATGTTCGCCACAAATTCCTCGGCCGGCAGATCGTCGCCGGCGGGGAAGGTCAGATTCCCCTTGAATTGCTCGGTGATTCCCTCATGGGCTTCAGGATCGTCGTAGCGGGCGAAGACCGCTTTGACGGCTTCGCCGACCAGCGAACGAATCAGCTTGTCCTCCGCGCCCTCCTCTTCGGCAAGCGTCATTTCTATCTTTCCCCGGCAGGAAGCGACCAGATAGTTCAGATCGCAGATGCGCGGGACGACGCGTTTCTCTCCGGTCAGGATGCCGCGCCGTTCGGCGTTGCTGACCACAGTCTCCATATTCGCGATGCTGGTTCGCACCGAGACTCCCGACGCCTGGCTCACGTGCGGGCTCGAACGCGCCAGGCGGACTGTCTCTTCGACAATTTCCGACAGGAATCGCGGCACATCGACGCGCACGCCGCTTCCGGATTCGCCATTGCCGCGATCGAGCCATGCGTTCTGCTGGGAGATCGCAATCCCTTCGTCCGCTGACTCCGGATAGTGCGTTCGAATCACCGAGCCGATGCGGTCCTTCAACGGCGTAACGATCCTTCCGCGATTGGTGTAATCCTCCGGATTGGCGCTGAACACCAGGCACACATCCAGATCGAGCCGGATCGGATACCCGCGAATCTGCACGTCGCGTTCTTCCAGAACATTGAAGAGCCCGACCTGGATGCGCGGAGCCAGATCCGGCAATTCGTTGATCGCGAAGATGCCTCGATTGCTGCGCGGAATCAGCCCGAAGTGCATGGTCGACTCATCGGAGAGATACCGCCCCTCGGCGTGCTTCACGAGATCGATCTCGCCGATGAGATCGGCGATGGTCACGTCCGGCGTCGCGAGCTTTTCATGATAGCGATCCGACCGATTTACCCATTCGATCGGCGCATCGTCCCCGTGCTCGGCAATCAGCCGTTTCCCCGACTTGGTCGTGGGCTTGATCGGATCGTCATTGATCTCGATCCCCGCCAGCACCGGCATCCATTCGTCGAGCAGGTCGGGAAGCAGCCGCAGAATGCGCGTCTTGGCCTGCCCGCGCAAGCCGAGAAACAGCAGATCGTGCTTCGACAGAATGCCGTTGATGATCTGAGGAATGACCGAATCCCGATACCCGACGATGCCCGGAAACAATTCTTCGCCGGCTCTGAGCTTGCGAATAACGTTCCTTCGCAGCTCATCCTTCACCGAGCAAGGCTGATATCCGGTCTCTTTTAATTGTCCAACTGTGGCGGCGCGTGGATGACTCATCACGGTGCATCATAGGTGCGTCGGAGCGTCGAAATCCATCGGAGGTGGTGATTGGTGATTGGACCGTGACAGGGTGGAAAGGGAGGCGCAAGCGTAATGTGGAATGCTGCGGAGCAGGGCGGAGCACCGGGCTACAAAGCCCCGTCGTAGATCGAACGCAGCGCCGCCTCGTCTACTGGCCGAGGATTAAAAGTGGCGGTCCATTGCTTTGCAGCGATCGCAGCCAACTCATCGAGATTGTCGGGCCCGACGCCAAGGTCACTGAGTCTTCGCGGGAGTTGTCCCGCGTCGAGCATGGCATTGATGCGCCCGCAGAGCGACTCGGCGTCCAGCCCGAGTTCTGCATACGGATCATCGCCGGCCGAGTTGAACCGAACAACGTGCGGCAGCATGAGTCCGACGGCCACGCCGTGAACCGTGCCGAACATCGCGGTCAGCCCATTGGCCAGCGCATGCGCCGCGCCGAGCATCGAGTTCTCAATCGCGGCGCCGGCCAGATGCGCCCCCAGCAGCATCTCCTCGCGCCTGCCAATCCTGCGACTGATTGCGCATCAGCCGTTCGTACGAATTGTTCAACAGTTGCCAAGCGGCCCGGGAAAGCCTGCGCGACACGTCAGTGCGCTTTGTTGTAGCGCTGGTCTCTACCGCGTGCGCAACCGCATCAATTCCGGTCGCGGCGGCCACGCGCGGTGGCTGCGTCCGCGTCAATTCCGGATCAAGAATCGCCACGCGCGGCAGCGCCCGCGCGTCGCCGCAGGCCATCTTCTGATGCGTCTGCGGATCGGTGATCAGCGCGAATGACTGGGCTTCGCTGCCGGTGCCCGAGGTTGTGGGGATGGCGATCATCGGGAGCATCGGCGAGTGCGCCTTGTCGATGCCCCAGTAGTCCTGCATCTGGCCGCCGTTGGTGAATCGGAAGTTGATCCCTTTCGCGCAGTCCATCGAACTGCCGCCGCCCAGCCCGACGAGCATGTCCGGCTTGAAATCGCTCGCACAGCGCAGCCCGCGATCGACGTGAACGGTGGTGGGGTTCTCCTCCACCAGATCGAAAACGCGAACGGTCACGCCCGATCGGTAGAGCGATCGCACCGCCCGCTCCACATGCCCGGCCGCGACGATTCCCGCATCGCTGACCAGCAGCACGCGCCGGCCCCCTTCATTTTTGGCGATCTCGCCAAGATGCTGCAGATTCCCCGCTCCGAACGCCACGCGAACGCGCGAGCCGGGAATTTCCTGCGGAACGGAGGAACGCTCAACGGCAATCGTATCGTGCAACGGAGTCATTTCTTATGACATAATAGGCCGATCGCCCCGGTGCGTTGAAATGGCGCGTGGGCAAATACTGATGACGAAGAAAGGGCGCAGGTGGTTAATCGGGCGTCTGGCGCACGAATACTCGCTCCGCTGCGCGTCGCGGCTAACCTCAGAGACGCAGCGACTGCATGTACTAATCAGCGCACTTGGTAAAATCCAGCTCGAAGGTTAGCCGCGACGCGCAGCGGAGCGAGTATTCGTGCGCGTGATACCGTAATATATGAACCCGCATGATCGTCGGATACCACGTCATCTTCAGCACCTACGGATTCTGGCTCCCGAACGACCCTCGCGGCTCATGGTCCGACTTCGTTGGGTCATGGGACTTGTTTCGATACGGGGGCGCAACCACGACCGCAGAAACGCATTCGCTCGCCTACGGCGAGCACGACCGCGCCAAGCGCATAGCATCGAAGAAAGCGCTGCAATATCCGCCCGTTCTCTTCAACGGATTGCAGGCAAGGGCCGTCGCCCGTGGGTTTGCGCTCTATGCGGCGCGATCGGGGCTTCCGGTCTGGGCTTGCTCGATCATGCCTGATCATGTGCATATGGTTCTCGGCAGATCGCATCTTCGTGTGGAACAGACAGTGATTCAGCTCAAAGCCTCCGCGACGTTGGAACTGGAGAAGGAGGGAATCCATCCTCTCGCGAAATATCGGCGCGAGGGTCGGAGAACTCCAAAGGCATTTGCGCGGGGGGAGTGGAAGGTGTTCCTTGATCCCGACGATGTCTGGCGCAATCCAATATGTGGAGGCAAATCCGCTGAAGGAAGGAAAGAAGCGACAAAGGTGGGCGTTTGTTACTAAACTGGAAGCTTAAACGAGATCGTTGGGTTTTGAGTGAGACCGCGCCGCTTTGCGTTCGAATACGCGCTCCGCTGCGCGTCGCGGCTAACCCAAAGCTCACTCTGGCGCACCGCACCTTCGTCGGAACGCGGACGATCGTCGTTATCAGCGGTTAGCCGCGACGCGCAGCGGAGCGCGTATTCGAACGCGAGTGCGCAACGCACTCAAACCCTGCCCCTAAACGAGCGTCGCGAGGATCTTCTCGACCGACGCAGCACCGGGTCCGCGGATCAGTACCTCAAACGGACGAGTGACATCAGCTCGGTGTTCAATGCGAATCGCACCGCCGAGGAGCTTGGAGAAAAATGCGTGAAGCTGCGACTCGATCTGCTCGAACGTTTCGGGGGTATTCGGGGCGTTGAGCCGGTCATTGATGCGAAAGAGGATTCGATCCGATCGGAAATGAATCTTGCCGGGAAGGGCCTGTTCGATGCGGGCGCAGGCGCCGAGCGCAGCGGAGGCAACCGCGATGAGACGCGTATCAAATGATCCGTCGAGAGGCCGCATGCGCAAATAGAGCAGCCCCGGCTGACCGTCGGCAAGGTCGTAGCCGAACTGACCTTCGTGGGCGATCAGCATGACGCCCGGGCCGTTCTTCACGTGCGCGTAGTCCGCGACGTCGATCGGCTGATGTCCGGCAACGGCCTGCGTCTGAATCCACTGGTGAAAGACGGGAACCAGCTCCTCGGCTTTCAACGTCGAGGAGTCGTCGGCAAAAAACTTGATCGCGAGCTTGGATGAGTCCATGGAAATTCGCTGTCAGCGCCGAGATGGCGTCAGGGTAAAACCGGCAGCTTCACGGATTCAGCGGCGGCGTTGGATTGAAGCTTCATATAGCAGGCATGCGCCGCGTCGATGAACAGGTTGGCCTGGTCGGTTAACTGATGGGCCGTCTCTTTCGTGTGACGTTCGGGCGGCGCTTCATGGCGGGCGAACAGGTAGTTGGAAAAAGTCCCGTGCGCGAAGCGATCCCAGAAGAGCTTCGTATCGACGAACCGCGTGCGGAATTCAGAGACGATGGTGTTGTTGTCTTTCGGCAGATCGGGAAGCTGCGTCTTGAGGATCGTCGAAGCCGCTTCGATCATTGCCTTGTAAGCCAGTTCGTCGGCCCGGCGATAGTCGCCGGCTTCCAGTGCGAGCTGCGCCTCGAAATTGCTCGTTTCCGCGGCGGCGAAACCGAATTCCGCGGTGGTGACCATCTCGCCGGCGCACTCGCCCATCGCCATGTCACCGATGGTGAACTCGCGCGGGTCGCCCCAGTCGGAGTAGTAGCTCGCGTCCACGTCGTGCGGCGGGACTTTGGTCCATTGGTCGATCATTGCCTTCAACGACTTCTTTCCGAGACGCCCGCAATATTTCTGGAAACTCTCGTTCGGCTGACGATCGCTGACAAACTTCTCCGTCAGGCTGGCGACAAATTCGGGGATGCGCTTCGACGGGACCGAGCCCATCGCCTGCCCGTAGGAAGCGGCGTTCTCCGACCATTGTCCGCCGAGAACCACCTGAAAATGCGGCACGGTGTAGCCGCCCACATTGCGGCTGTTGCCGTAAAAACCGATGTCGGCGACGTGATGCTGCCCGCAGGAATTGAAGCAGCCGCTGATCTTGACGCGCAGGTTGCGAATCGCCTCGTCCATGTTCATCGCCTGTGCCGCAAGGCGTTGGCGCAACTCGCCGGCAAGGCCGCGCGAAGACGCGATGCCCAGCTTGCAGGTGTCGGTTCCCGGGCACGCAACGACATCCACGATGGTTCCCGCGCCGCTTTCGCCGAGCCCGATGGCGGCCAGATCGCGGTAAAAGTCGATCAGCTTTGCCTCAGGCACCCAGCGAAACACCAGATTCTGTTCGACGGTCGTCCGCACGTGCGGCGTCTTGTACTGCGTCGTCATCGCAGCCAGGGCACGCATCTGGTCGGATGAGAGATCGCCCAGCGGCAGCGTAATCGTCACCGTCGCATAGCCTGCCTGGCGCTGGCGATAGACGTTGGTCTTGTGCCAGTCATCAAACCCGGCGGGGCGGGCAGCGCCGTTCAAATTAGAGGCGGCAGCAGCCGGCTGCTCGTCGTATTTTTCGATCTGGTCGAAATAGGTCCGCCACGAATCATCGGCGGGCATCGACTGAAATTCTTCCTGCACCAGCCGCTTGAACTCCTCGATGCCGAGCTTGGCGACGAGGAACTTGATGCGCGCCTTGTTGCGGTTCTTCTTTTCGCCAAGGCGGGCGTAGACGCGAGCCATGGCGCGGGAGAGCGGCAGCAGGTCTTCGACAGGAACAAATTCGTCGTACAGCTTCGCCTGATAGGGGACCGCGCCGAATCCGCCCCCGACGTAAAGCTCGAACCCGCGAATGGTCTTGCCATCGACGACTTTGGTCTTGGCGATGCCCCCCATGTCGTGAATGGTCACCAGAGCGCAGGCGTTGCTCTTGCAGCCGGAGAATGCGATCTTGAACTTGCGGCCGAAGTCCTGGGTATCGGGATGGCCCAGCAGATAGAAGGCGCAGGCCTTCGCATACGGCGTGACGTCAAACGCCTCTTCGTTGCAGACGCCGGCGATCGGGCAGGCGGTGACGTTGCGGACGGAGTTGCCGCACGCCTCGCGCGTAGTGATGCCGACTGCCGCAAGGCGGCGCATCATCGGGGGCGTATCTTCAATGTGAATGTAGTGGAGTTGGACGTCCTGGCGGGTCGTGATATGCAGGATCGCGTCGGAATATTCGTCGGCGCATTCAGCGAGGACGAGCATCTGCTGCGGCGTCAATCCCCCAAACGGAATCTTGATGCGCTGCATGCCTGGGGCGTCGAAGAAAGTTTCGGGGCCCTTGGTGAGTTCGGCGTGGGGGAACTGCAGTTTCTGCGTGCGGATCCCGTCGTGACGTTGGCCGTTGTCGTAGCGCTGACCATAGACGCCGCGCCGCAATCGGCTCTCGGCAAAGACCTTTTCGTCGAGGCGTCCCTGCTTGCGCAGCTCGATCTTGGCTTCAAATGCATCGATCTCTTCCGTGAGGTTTGGATCGACCTGGCCGGCGAGCTTCTCTCTCCAGGTAAGTGCGGGCATGTCGCAGTACGTCCTTTCAAGGCGGGGCCGATCACAGCCCGGCGGAATCAAGCGGGGAATGATAGCGACCCCAAGGCAGACCCTGCAATGCTCTTCCGCAGATATCCCCGTGGCATGCGTGGCATGGGCGTCCCGCGCGTCCCGCCCATGCTGGCGACGCCAAGATTACAAAGCGTCTTCAATATCGGATATTTTTCCACTGCCGGGCCGCTGACACGGGCGGGACGCCCGTGCCACGGGAAAATTCTTCGTCGCAAAAACGCGCTATTCGACCTCATCGTCATCATCGACCGCAACGGGGGCTGCGACCTTCACGCGCTTGGGCGCGCGGCGTTTGGACCCGTGCAAACGCTGAATCGCCCGCCAGAAGTCCTGCTCGCCCAGATCGGTGCCGGAGACTTTCGTGAATTCGGTACGGGCGACGGTGAACTCGTCGCTGTAGGGCAGAATCTTTCCGCCGACAAGGTGACGCGAAAGCACGGCTTTGAGCTGCTTCTGCTGATCGGGCGTGATCGTCCCTTCGGGAAGTTCCGTGGCCGAGTTGCTGCTGCTGCGGACGTATTTGATGATTGCCCCGAAAAGCTGCTCCGGATCCGCGTTCTTGAACGTGCGGTCCTGAAACCCCTGGCAGATCTCATCGTATGCCGCGGTGTACGGCAGCTCGTCGCGGGCAACGCCCGCCGCGTTATACAACTCCTGCAGGTGTTCCTGATCGATCGAGTTCAATTTCAACGGAACTTTCATCAAGTCTCCTCAAGCGCCAAGCAATGATTTTCCCCGCCTGAATTGTACGCGCTATCACATACCGCGCCAACAAGGGGCATATCCCCACATCGCGCGGGCCGGTGAAGGGTTCAGGGTGTCAGGGTTCAGGGTTCAGTAAAGCCACGAGCATAAAACTCTAACCCTGGATCCTGAATCCTGAATCCTACCGAGAACGGTGTCAGGGTTCCGCGTTCAGTAAAGCGACCGACGTAAATTCTTCCCTGAACCCTGAACCCTGAACCCTGAATCCTGCCCTCCTAGAATCGCAAGAATGTGGTTCGACCAAACGGAAGCGGACGACTGCTGGACTGCCGGCGCCAGGCACCTGGCGCGCGTCGATCCGAAGCTGCGAAAAATTATCCGAAAGGTCGGCCCGTGCACGCTCCGCCCGCGGCGTGATTATTTTGTTGTCCTCTGCAAAGCGATCTACGCACAGCAGATATCGACGCGGGTGGCCGCGGTCCTCTTTGCCAGATTTCGTCAGCGGTTCCCCGGTAAACGGCCGACACCGCTTCTCACGCTGAGCCTGCTTGATGGCGATCCCGCCCTGCTGAAGACCTGCGGATTGTCCCGTCAAAAGACCAAATACCTGCGCGATCTGGCCGAGCACTTCCATGCCGGCAAGATCGCGACGCGCCGCCTTTCGACGATGACCGATCAGCAGGTGATCGACGCCCTGATCCGCGTGCATGGAATCGGGCGTTGGACGGCCGAAATGTTTCTGATGTTCGTGCTCAATCGAGCGGACGTGCTGCCAGTAGACGATCTGGGCCTGCGTGATGCGGTGCGCGAAGTCTACGGGCTTGATCATCGCCCGACTACCAAGGAACTGACCCTCCTGGCAGAGCCATGGCGACCCTGGAGATCCCTGGCGACATGGTATCTGTGGCGCAGAAACGAACGCCCCGCAAAACGCGCCAAGGTGTAGCACATCTATGTTTGCTGCATTTCAACGCCGGCGGTGCTTGCTCCGCAGGTCTTCGTTATCTGCACAAATCGACAGGACGCTGCATTGAGTCGCGCAATCGGAATACAATCCCGTGCGATTTTTCACGCGGAGGACGCATGGCACAGATCGATGACCTTCTCGAAAAACTCTGGACCGACTACCGGACCATCAACCCCCAGGCTGCCGCGATCCACTCCCTGCTCCAATCGCGTGGCGAGCGTGTCGTCAATGACCACATCGCGCTGCGCACCTACAACGATCCGCGCATCGGCCTCGAAGCGCTCTCCGCGCCGTTCATTCGGTGCGGCTACGCGCCCATGGGCGACTATTCGTTCCCGGAGAAGAAATTGGACGCCCGGCACTTCGAGCATCCCAGCGGAAAGTTCCCGCGCATTTTTATCAGTGAGCTGAAGCTGCGGGATTTTTCAGCCGGGCTGCAGGGCACTGTGAAGCGGCTGATCGACCAGATGCCGGCGGCCCTGCCCGGGCAATGGGATTTTCCCGTAGCCGGCCGAACGTGGAACGTCTCCTGGGCTGAATATGAATCGCTCCGTGCCGAAAGTGAATACGGGGCGTGGATGGCCGCTTTCGGGTTTCGCGCAAACCATTTCACGGTGTTGGTCAACGCGCTCAAAAGCTTCGCCGACTTGACGGAGCTGAACTCGTTTCTCAAGGAGAACGGGTTCAAGCTCAATGCCAGCGGAGGTGAGATCAAGGGTTCGCCAGAGGTCTATCTGGAGCAATCTTCCACGCTGGCCGATCAGGTAGAGACAAGCTTCACCGATGGGACGCATCGGATCCCCGCCTGCTATTACGAATTTGCCCTCCGCCACAAAATGCCCGACGGCCGGCTCTACAGCGGCTTTGTGGAGAAGTCCGCCGACAAGATCTTTGAGAGCACGAACAGGCGCTGAAGTACCACGGGTTTCCGACCCGTGCCGAGCACCTTGGAAGTGCGAGCCCCTTGCGATACTCGAGACAGCAGCCCTGGATGTACATCCAAGGCTACGGGCCTTGAAACGCATACACACACCCAAGTTGCAAAATACTGCTGAGTTCGTCCAAAGCTCGTCGGCCTTCGTGCAGCAGTTGAGGATCCGCAAGATCATCCGCGCATAATGCTTCGCGGTAGTGGCGAGTGATCCACACTGTCAGCTCATCGAACAGAGCGTCGTCGAGAAAGACGCGCCCCGCAACCGCCGCTCGTTCGGCATCCGTCAGCACCACCCTCAGCCGCAGACACGCGGGCCCGCCGCCGTTCTGCATGCTTTGGCGCACGTCGACGTAAACGCATGAATCAATTGGGTTGGATTCATCGATCAGACGATCGATGACCGCGCGGGCCAGCGGACTCGTCTGACATTCCGCCGGGGCGACCAGCACCATTCGATTGTTGGGAAGTGTGATCAACTGACTGTTGAACAGATAGATCTCCACGGCGGCGGCAAGCGGCAATTCCTCGTCCGTCACGCGCAGGAGATGCAGCGAATCGCCGGTTGCCCGTAAAAAAGCTTCAGCGATTCGATCCGCTTCGGCGGGAGCAAATGCCGCTTCGTGATACAGCAGCACATTTTGATTGCCGACGCAGATCACATCATTGTGAAACACGCCGGCGTCGATCGCATCCGGATTTTGCCGGACGTAGAGGGTGCGCTCGCGGTCGAGCTGATGCAGGCGAGCGACGGCTTGGGAAGCGGCGCACGACTGCCGCGCGGGAAACCGGCGGGGGAGCGAACCGCCCGCCCGATCGTCGCGGCCATAGACGAAGAGCTCGATGCCGGGAGAATCGAAAGTATCGCATAACCGGGTGTGGTTGGCGGCGCCTTCATCGGACCAGAGCGCGGTCGCTGGAAGTGGCGCATGCACGGTGAATTTTGATTCGTCCGCAAAGAGCTTCTGCAGCACCGCGGTCGTGGTCACCGGCTCAAGCGATCGATGAAACTGACTCATCAGATTGGCGACCGTGAGGTGCAGGCGGCGATCTGCGGTATCAGCGCTGGGTGAAACCGTCGCGGCATTGGCCGCCCACATCGCCGAAGCGCTCGAGCAGGCGGAGAGAACCGCAGGATCGTCAGCGGCAGCGGCCGCGAGAATCTCTGCCGGGCTTCCGCGAAAACCGAGTCGGCGCAGCGTGGCAAGATCGGGCCGATCATGCGGCGGCAGGACCGCCTGCGGGATTCCCATGTCCGCGAGCCGCTTCATTTTCGCGAGACCTTCCAGCGCGGCTCGCCTTGGATTGGAAATGGTGTGCTTGAACCGCTGGGATGCGAGATTTCCGTGCGCCAATCCGGCGTAGTGATGCGTCGGACCGACGATCGCGTCGAAATTGACTTCACGTGCGGGCATCGGGGTCATTGAGAGCGCGGGAAGCTTGGCGCGCATCTCCGGTTAGCCGCGACGCGCAGCGGAGCGCGTCCGGAAGCGCTCCGCTGCGCGTCGCGGCTAACCTGGTATTGAATGAGAGGCTGACGCGCCTCGGTATACCCGATTCTCATTCCGCTATCCCTGGCAGGCGCTGCGCGGGCATTCGCAAAGCGGAAGACTCCAGCGATGCCACCGGATAGGAGCAGTAATCCGCGGCCCACGAGCCGCTGGGTCGGTGGTTGCCGCTGTTGCCGACGCCGCCGAACGGAAGGGCGCTGCTGGCGCCGGTGGTGGGGCGGTTCCAATTGATCAGCCCGGCGCGGACCGATTCGTAGAAACGGTCGTGCAGCTCACGGTCGTCGCTGAGCAGCCCCGCGCATAGTCCGTAGGCGGTGTTATTGGCTTCGCGGATTGCCGCGTCCCAATCGCTGACGCGGATGACCTGCAGCAGCGGGCCGAAGATCTCCGTGTCGGCGCGGTCGCGCACGTTTGTCACATCAATGATTCCCGGCGAAAGCAGGGCGGGGCTGGCGGACTGACGTCGCATTTCCAGCAGGGGAACGCCGCCGCGGTGAAGGAGATCGTCCTGAGCCGCAAGGACGTGGTCGGCAGCGGTGGTGGAGATGACGGTTCCCATGAATGGCTCGGGCCGATCCGTTGGAACGCCAATCCGAATCTTTTGGGTGGCGGCGACGAGCGTCTTCAACTGCGCGCTGCCATTGTCATCAGCGGGGAGAATCAATCGTCGCGCACAACTGCACCGCTGGCCGGCGGTGATGAACGCCGAGAGGATCGTGAAATACGCCGCCGCGTCCGGATCTTTCGCATTCCAGATCACCAGCGGATTGTTGCCGCCCATTTCGAGCGCCACAATCTTCCCCGGCGTTGATGCCAACGCCTGGCTGATCGCTTTCCCTGCTGCAAAGCTGCCGGTGAAGAAGATGCCGTCGAGGCCCGGGTGCGATGCCAGCGCGGCGCCGGCGTCGCGCCCGCCCAGCACGCAGTTGATGACGCCCGGCGGCAAATCCGCCGCCTCCCAGGCCCGCATGGTCATGTCCGCGACAAGTGGCGCCTGTTCGCTGGGTTTGAAGACCACCGTATTGCCGGCGAGCAGGGCAGGAACGATGTGCCCGTTGGGAAGATGTCCGGGGAAGTTGAACGGACCGAACACAGCGCACACTCCGTGCGGCTTGTAGCGCGTGGCGGACCATTCGCCGCCCGATTCGGTTTCCCCGGGACTGCGCCGCTCGCGATAGGCCGCGATCGAGAGCGGCACTTTGCGAATCATCGTCTCGACTTCGCTTGCGGCTTCCCAGTTCGGCTTGCCCGTTTCGTGCGAGATGGCATCGACCAGATCAGACTTGCGGGTGTGCAGCTCGCTCGCGAACGCTTCGAGATTGGTGATGCGTTCCGCGACAGGCCGGCGCATCCAGAAGGCCAGCGCCCGACGTGCCGCGGCAACTGCCGAGTCGATCTGCTCGACAGACGCGGCATGACCTCGCCAGGTCGGCTTGCCGTCGGCGGGACTGAGCCACATCATCTCCGGGCCGTCGCCGGTGATCCAATTGCCATCAATGAAGTGCTGGGCTCGGGGCATACTGCGTCAATATCCAAGTTCGCGATGTGCATCCGCCGCGACAAAGTCCGAAGCCTCCACGGCTGGTGCGGCGCGAATTGCGGCAAAGCGGATTGTATCACCAACTTTTACATTCAAAGAAAGCGCCGTGCGGCTGGTCAAACGAATCGAACCATCGGCCGACGTCTCGACCGCTCCCTTGCAGACACGAAAGTCCTTGCGCGTATTGCACACTACAAAGTCGTCCGGCCCGGTGAGATCATCGGCGACATCCGCAATCACCGCCCGGCGGCTTTCGCGGACCGTCCTGATGTCGTCGCGCTTGCAACTGACGATGGGACCGCCTTCAAAAATATCGATCTCGTTGGTGAAGACAAAGCCTTCGTCCTGCAGCATCTTCAGCGCCGGCTCGGTCTGCTCGTGCACCTTTCCGATCACCGCCTGCGCTTCGGGCGGCAGAAGCGGGACGTAGATCGGATGCGTCGGCATCAGATCGGCGATGAACTTCTTGTTCACCATGCTCAGGAAATCGGCCCGGGGAAAGTCGATCTCGAAGAAGTGTTTGCCGATCGCATCCCAGAAGGGCGATGCGCCGCGATCGTCGATCACGCCGCGCATCTCGGCGATGACCACCGGGTCAAAACGCTGCAGATGCTCCGCCACGAACAGAAACCGCCCCAGCGAAAGCAGCCGGCCGTTGTTGCTCTTGCGATATTGCGGCGAGAGAAACAGGCTGCCGATTTCGCTGGGGCCGTTGTGCTCCTTCACGAGCTGGAGCTTTTTGATCTCCTTGCGCACCGAGAGCATTTCCGATTCGTGAATCGAGGTCTCCACGCGGTAGGCGTAGAACGGCTCAAAGCCGCCGACCTTGGAGACGATGCCGCAGGTGCCCACCACTTTTCCGTTCCGCAGATCCTCCAGCACAAACAGATACGTTTCGCCCCGCGGGCGCTTGCTCATTCGCTCGAAGCTGCTCTGGCTCTCAATGACGCGGTCGCGCAGCAGTTCTTCATCCCGCGGCAGGGTGGTCAGGCCGAAGCCCGTGAGCGTCGCCAGCGCCATCAACTGGTCGAGATCGTCGAGTTGGATCGGGCGAAGCACCAGCATGGTCAGGTCATTTCAACGACATCGCGTTGGCAAGAATTCGACAGACGGTGTCTACGTCCTGTTCGGTCACCGCGCCGATCGGCGGCAGAAACCGGATTCTCGCGGGGCTGCTTCCGGCAATGAATGCGATCACGCCCTGCTCAAACAGGCGGTGCAGCAAGCCCTTTACGGTATCGGCTGACCCGTCAAAGGGAGTGAATGCGATCATCGCCCCCAGCCCAAATGGGCCGGAGATGGAGCCTGGAACCTCCTTGGCCATCCGCTGCAGGCGGGTGCGGAACCAATCGTGCACCTGCTGAATCTTTCCGGCTGGGCCGAAATAGTTGCCGTCGACGAGTTCGCGGATGATGGCGCGGCCGGTGAAGAGAGCGGCCGTGCCGGCGGTAAACGTCTGACTGATCAAGCCCGGCTGAGGCTTGTAGTGGGGCGCGAAGAGCGTGGCGCAGAGCTGGCTGAGTTTGCCGATGGTCACGATGTCGGCGAATTCTTCGAGGCCGAAATGCTGGAAAGC
This sequence comes from uncultured Phycisphaerales bacterium, assembly GCA_963758525.1. Lineage (GTDB taxonomy): Bacteria > Planctomycetota > Phycisphaerae > Tepidisphaerales > Tepidisphaeraceae > JBBSDP01. The sequence continues at coordinate 305,840 of CAVWVQ010000002.1, read as the reverse complement.
GAAGAGCCGCGTGGTTCGGCCGAAGGTCTGCACCTCGTCGAAGATGATCGCGATCTCATGCTTCCGCAATTCCCGGCAGATCGCGAGGAAGAAATCTGAATCGCCCGCATGGTAGCCGCCTTCGCCCTGCACGCATTCCAGCACCATGGCGGCGTACTGCCTCGGGTAGCGCGCCAAATGCCCGCGCAGGGCACGCAGCGCTGCGGAGGTGCTCTGCTCGCGCGCGTCAGGGTCAAAAAAGGGGACGTAGTCCACCGCAAGCATCGGCGGCAGACCGACGCGGTAGGCGGCTTTGTCAGTCACCTGCGCCAGCGCCATCGTCCTGCCGGCAAAGCAATGTTCGAATGCGAGCAACCGCTGGGCGGGATGCTTCTTCTGAAACGCGATCTTGAGGGCGTTTTCGTTGGCCATTGCTCCGCTCGTGGTCAGCAGGCAGTGGGAGAGCTGCGCGCCGCCGATGCAGGCCTGCTCGATGAGCAGGGTGGTGAGTTCCACTGCCTCGCGGTCTTGTTGAAGGTTTCCCTGCATCACGATGTCAGATAGCGCCGCGTCCAGCGCGGCGCCGACGACGATCCGATGGCCGTGCCCGAAATAATGAACGCCGATCCCGCTGATCATGTCATACTTGACGCTTCCGTCAGCCAGTTCCACCAACGCTCCGTTGCCGATGCCGCTGCCGAGATAGGGATAATAAAGCTCGCCGCCGCGCAGGGCGGCGAAGCTTTTGAGGGTCTGTTCGTAGTCTGACACGCGCCGGATCGGCGGGGCGGACGCCGGTGAGAGTTCGCTGATGGCCGGCAAGTGCGTCAAGCAACATTGTGCGCGCAGCCGCGACGCGCGGGTCAGCCAGAAAGGCGTCTGCCGCGAGCGGAGCAAGCGTCTGGTTTGCGGGATGTTCAGTCATCACGGCCACCGTCTGCCCGTCTCTCCGTGGCATGGGCGTCCCGCCCATGCTAGCGGCGTCGAGCTTAAGAAAGATCTCGCTATCGAAGGTTCTCCTGCTCCCACGTCGCTAGCATGGGCAAGACGCCCATGCCACGGGGGAAGAGTCTTTACTTTGAGCAAAATGAAGCAAGACCATCGCACAGAGCGACGCCCGCTCCATGAGGCTTTCGAGGATAATGTACTCCGAATCGCTGTGAAGATTTCCTCCGCGAGGACCCATGGTGTCAATGGTGGGAAGCCCGGCCGCGGCCAGACGATTGCCGTCGCAGACGCCGCCGGTCGGACGCCACGTCAGATGCAAGCCCAAATCCTTTCCGCAGAGAGACACGGTGTCGAAGAGCCTCGCTGTGGCGTCGTCGATCGGTTTCGGCGGACAACTCGCCGTCCCGTGCAGCTCGGCGGCGATACCGTTGGCGTTCGTCCCAGCGACCAGGCCGCGCAGCTGGGCCGCGACGCGCGCGTGCTCGGGAAGGTCATTGCATCGCACGTTGAATCGGCAGATTGCCAGATCAGGGACAACATTCGTCGGGCCGCCGCCCTCGATGCGGCCGACATTGACGGTGACCCCGCGGTCCAAATCCTGCATCGCGGCGATGGCTGTGATGCAGCGAGCCAGCGCATGAATCGCGTTGCGGCCGGCGGAAATGTCCCTGCCGACGTGCGCCGATACACCACGAACGACCAGCGCGTAATTCCATGATCCCTTCCTGGACGACACGAGGTTGCCGTCCGGAAGCGCCGGTTCAAAGAGCAGGCCGAAATGATTGCGCTTTGCCGCTTGCGCGAAGAGCGGACCGGACCCGGGCGATCCGATTTCCTCATCGGGATTGAGCAGGATCTCCCAGCCGATTCGATCGGCGGCATCGCTCCTTTCAAAAGCTTCGAGCGCTGCCAGCAGAACCACAAGTCCCCCCTTGGCATCAACCACGCCCGGGCCGACCCATCGATCGGCTCCGCTGGCTATGACCTTTTGGAACGCCGATTCGGGGCCATAGACGGTGTCGATATGAATGCCGAGAAAAACCCGCAGCGGCGCGTCGGGCCGCTTGCGAACAGAAATCGCCGGCGCAAGCGGCGACTGCTCGAGTTGCCCGCAGGAATTGACAGTCGCGCGGTCGGCCAGACCGATCCGGCGAATCTCTCCGCCCAATCGCGAGAGCCTCGGCTGGAGCGCCGCGCTCACGTTCGCCAGCCCGGCAAGATTTTCGCTGCCGCTGTTGATGTCACACAGTTCACGCAGGAGCGATTCCATCGCCGACTGCTGACCGGCGATCCATGACAAAGTTGAATTTTGAACGCTCATGGCGCAAGTGCGAGCAAAAGACTCGATCTGGTGATTCTACGGATGGATCGGGGGGTTGTCTCGATCGGGAGGTCACCCCCGGCGTCGCGGGAAGCCTGGGAAACCCGAATGACGAATGACCGAATGAAGAAACTTGAAAGTTCGTTTGGGTCTCCAAAACGCAATCTTCATTCAGTCATTCGTCATTCGGGCTTGATTCTGGTTTCTGGTTTCGTCATTCGGATTTTCCCCGGGCGGTTTCGTCATTCGGATTTGACGAAGCCCTCATTCGAATTCATGTCCCAGCGCGGCCACGGCCTCGACGCAGGGTGTCAGCGTTTCCATCGTATACTGCTCCGCGAGATTCGCCCGCAACACCACGCCGTGATTGTGATCGGTGGCGATAATGAGATGGTGTTCCCCGTTGACCAGGAACCCCGACTCTTGAGGCTGATGGCCGGTGATCAAAAGGCGCGCCCCGACTTTCTCGGCGAATCGCGCGGTGGCGGCGGGGGTGATGTTACGACCCCAGACCAATTGATAAACCGGACCGGTCTTTCGCAGGTAGTCGGCGCCGGTCAGTTCGCGGGAGAGAACACCGTAGTCGAACGAATCAATCTCCTGATCAGCAGGCAGGCTGTGACATGCGAACAACCCATTTGCAGTCCTGACCGCCAGGGGCATGGAGAGGAGAAATTCGGTGATCGACGCGTTGACCAGGCCGAAGCGATTTCCGAAATCGCGGCGGATCCCGGAGTTGAACGCCTCGCAGACGCTCAACCCCGCCTTCATGATTCCTTCGCCAAAGATCTGAGCCAGATCGTGGTTGGCCATCAGGAAATGAACCTGATTGGGGAAGTCGCATTTGAGTTCCGCCGCGCGATAGAGGATTTCCCAGCTGCCGTCGGCTCCCTTTGCATCAAATCGGTCGCCATGGATCAGCTCCTGGAGAATCAGATGACGCGAGCGATGGCTGCCCAGATCGGCCGCCTGAACGATGCGCTCGAAGTTGCGGCGATGGTCATGGATATCTCCGGCAATCCACAGCTCTCCCTCGCCGGGAAGCTCGACGATCTGCTGGTTGCGGGCGGGTTCGCCGAGATTCTCTTCGGTCGCGATCCCGAAGGAATCAACGACCTGGTCGATGGAGAGGCGCATGGTGGGAGTTCACGGTTGGGGGTTTCGACAGGATGAGGCGATCGCTCCGATGATGCGCACTTTTAGCTGGAGGATGTGCGTCGGTCAACGCCGAACCAGCGACTGGCCCGACGGGGGTGTGGCGCTCGAAAGTGGCGATCGGCTCCGAGTAGGGCGGGATTCATCCCGCCGATTTGTTGGCCGGCTGAGAAAACGGCGGGATGAATCCCGCCCTACGATCGCAAAATCTGCAATCGCCACAAATAAAAGTTACACCCCCCGACGGGCGTGACGAAGAAATGGCCAATTCCCAATGGCCAACAAAATCCCAAGCCGCAATGACCAATGCGAGAATTAGCCTTGGGATTTGGGGTTTGGTGCTTTGTTGGCCATTGGGCCTTGGACATTTCTGCTTGCCCCCACCTTGTTCCTCCCCCCGGCTACGAGGGGAGCAGGCCGGAAAGCAGTTCCCGGATTTGGGCGCGCCCCTCGTCGCTGAGCCTCCGCGCAACAATTATCGGACAGTGTTGATAATCGACGGAATATTTCTTCCCAACCAGTGCTCGCCTGACATTGTCTGCTTTGTGGCGGCACTTTTGCTGTTGAATTTTTCCGTAGGTGGGTGTGGTATAGTTTCCTAAGATAGTCTGCTTCCAAAGGTTTGCGTCTATGTCGTCGGTAACTGCCAAGCCAGCGTCCTCCTCGTCTGCTCAGTTCCTTGCCGGCTCGCGCCAGCGCCTGGCGCAGGTGGTCAGCGACCGCGTTCGCCGTGACGGAAAGTTCTTCCGGCTGGGGAACGACAAGTTCTATGTGAAGGGCGTGACTTACGGCCCGTTTGCCAAAAACCGCGAAGGACTATTTCTTCCGGAGCGGCAGCAGGTCCGGCGCGATTTTCAGCAAATCGCCGACATGGGAGGCAATTGCCTGCGGGTCTATCACATCCCGCCCCGCTGGTTCCTGGATCTGGCCCAGGAAATGGGCCTCAAGGTTTTTCTGGATGTGAGCTGGCCGAAGAATCTGACGTTCTGCGGCGATGCGAAGGTCACCGCACAGGCGCAGGCCGCCGTCCGCAACGCCGCCCGTGAGTGCGGCAATCATCCGGCCATTTTCGCCATCAGCGTCGTCAATGAAATTCCTCCCGACATCGTGCGCTTCTGCGGACGGTCCGCGATTGAAGAATTCGTCGATGACTTGATCGACGTGGGCAAGTCTGAAGCGCCCAACTGCCTCTTCACCTTCGCGAATTTTCCGACGACCGAATACCTGCGGCCGTCAAAGATCGACTTTGTCTGCTTCAACGTCTATCTCCACGACGAGCAGGTTTTCCGCAACTATATGGCGCGCCTGCAGAACATCGCCCGCGATCTGCCGTTGCTGCTGGGCGAATACGGGATCGATACGTATCGCGAATATTCCGAGCCCCGGCAGGCGGAGATTCTTGCGGCGCAGATGCGCGCCATCTTCGACGAGGGCGCTGTCGGCGTCTTCCTCTTCAGCTTCACCGACGATTGGTTCACCCACGGCTACCAGATTGAAGACTGGTCGTTCGGGCTGGTTCGGCGCGATCGATCGCCCAAGCCGTCGTATGAAGCCGTGAAGCAGATCTTTCTGCGCGCGCCGCAGGTGGCCGATGTGAAGCTGCCGAAAGTGAGCGTTGTGGTCTGCTCCTACAACGGCGCCAGTACGGTTGAATCGTGCCTGAGCTCGATGGAGCGGCTCAAATATCCCGATTTTGAAGTCGTCTTCGTTGACGACGGGAGCACCGACAACACTCAGGAGATTCTCAAGAAATTCCCCTGGGTGCGGAACATCCGCCAGAAGAACATGGGATTGAGCTTCGCCCGCAACGTCGGCATGAACGCGGCGCGCGGTGAGATCGTTGTCTATACCGACAGCGACTGCGAAGCTGACGAAGACTGGCTCTACTATCTGGCGCTGGCGCTGGTTCGCAGCGGTTTTGTTGGGATGGGCGGCCCGAATCTGATTCCCGACGAGGGAAGCTGGGTGGCGGATTGCGTCGGACTTTCGCCGGGCGGACCCACGCATGTAATGGTTGACGATCGCACCGCCGAGCACGTGCCCGGCTGCAACATGGCGTTCTACACGTGGGCGCTCAAGCAGGTGAACGGGTTCGATCCGCAGTTCCGCAAGGCGGGCGACGACGTCGATGTCATCTGGCGTCTGCAGGACCTGGGCTACTCGATCGGATTCTCGCCGGCCGCGCAGGTGTGGCATTACCGCCGGAACACCGTCAAGGCCTATCTCAAGCAGCAGCGCGGCTACGGCGAAGCCGAGGCCCTGCTCAAGTACAAGCATCCCGATCACTTCAACACGCTGGGCGCCAGCCATTGGCGCGGGAAAATTTACGGCGGGGATGAGATTGGCATTCGCATCGGCGGCGACGTGATCTATCACGGACTGTTTGGAACCGGTTTGTTCCAGACAATTTACCGTCGTCCCGCATCGCTGGTGCTCATGATGATGATGAGCATCGAATGGCATCTGCTCGCGATGTTTGTGGTCCTTCTGGGGCTGGCATTCCCTCCGCTGCTCCTGGTGGCGCTGATGATGTTCCTGACGCCGATGGTGCTTTCCAGCATCGCCGCCGCCCAGGCGCCGCAGACGAAGCATACGCACTGGCTTTCGCGCCCTCTCATCGCACTGCTGCATTTCCGCCAGCCAATCACGCGGGGCTGGGCACGCTATTCAGTGCGGCTGAAGAACAAGGTGATGCGGCGCGACGCCAGCGGCTATCTGCGCTTGCGCGAGTTGCCCTTTGATCCGGCGGACTATTCGAGCCTGCGCTACTGGAGCGCGCAGCACGGCCGATTCGTCCTACTGGACAAGATCAACGAAGAAGTCCGCGCGGCCGGGTGGCGCTATCGGCTCGACAGCGGATGGAACGGATGGGATCTGGAAATCTTCGGCAGCCGGTATATCAAAATCCGGCTGACGACTGCCACCGAGCATCATCATCACGTCGGCAAGCTCACGCGCATCCGCGTCGAGCCGATCATGAGCAACTTCTGCTTCGCGCTGCTCGGAGCAAGCTGCATTCTGGCCGGCCTGCTCATTTATCATACCTGGCCGTTCAGCAGGCCTGCGCTGCTGATTCCGATGGCATGGTGGAGCATGTATCTGGTCAATCGCTGGCGCGTGGTCAATCCGGCCCTGGGCCTGATCGACGCCGCGGCTGAGAAGGCCGGCTTTTATCCCGTGCTCGCCAAGAAACCCGCGGCAGAGGCCCCCAAGCCCATTGCGGAGATTGCCACGCCGGCGCCACAGGCGGAGTCCGTGCCGCAGCCTGTCGCTGCGCGCGATCCGGATCTGGATTTCGAGGAAGGAACCGCGTCGGTCGCCTGATGACTGTCACCCGCGCTTACGTCCGTGCCGCCAAGTATTACCGCAACGATCTGGCAGGGGTGATCCTTTCCACGATCTTGATCGGTGTCTCCACGCTTGCCGAACTGGCTCAGCCGATACCGCTCGCGGTCCTGATGGACTGCGTGCTCGGGGTGGTCGGGCCAACCAAATGGGATTATCGCCTGTTCTTCAAGATCGCGCCCGCCGGGAAAATGCAGCAGGTCCTTCTGCTTGCGGGAATCACGCTGTTTCTGCGGCTCATCCAGGAACTGGTGAGCATGGGGAATGGCATCATCAAGATCAAAATTGGATTCAACGGCCTCTTGCACGTGCGCAGCGAGCTGTACCGAAAGCTGCAGGAATTGAGCCTCGGCTACCACCGCTCCCGCACGCAGGGAGACACGATCTACCGGCTGGGAAGCGACACCAATGCCTTTCAGGCGGCGTTTAACATCGTCCAGACGATCTTCATCAACTGCCTCAAATTGCTCTTCATGAGCTGCATCATGCTCTCGCTCAACTGGCGGCTGGCGCTGATCGCCGTCACGATGATGCCGATCCTCTACCTCCTGATCCGTCAATACGGGCACGTGATTCTCGCGACCGCGTCGCGCGCGTCGCAGATTGAATCGCAGCTCACAACGGTCATCCAACGGTCGGTCGCCTCGATTGGTCTCGTGCAGGCATTCGGGCGCGAAGACGACGAGTACGCCCGCTTCAATCAGAGCGTTCAAAGCAGCCACAATGCCTGGGCGAAAATGCACATTCACACCATGATCTATTGGTTCATCATGGGAATGAGCTTCGCGGCCGGTCTTGCCGCGGTCATGGCCTACGGCGGCTATCTCTCGCTGCACGGCGCGTTGACGATCGGCGAGCTGTCGATGTTCGTCACCTACCTTCTGACGCAGCTCTACGATCCGCTCTACAAGTTAAGCGGCAGCGGCTCCGACATGCGGCGCTACATGGCGGGCTTGGCGCGCGTGTATGAGATTCTCGACACGCCGGTGCTGATCAAGGACGCGCCCGATGCGATCGCCCTGGCGAAGCAGCCGCGCAAGCTCGAGCTGCGAAACGTCAGCTTTCACTATCGACCGGAGCAACCGGTGCTGCGGGACGTGAGCGCCGCGGTTCTGCCCGGGCAGATGGTGGCCTTCGTCGGCTCCAGCGGGGTCGGAAAATCCAGCCTGCTCAATCTGCTCCCGCGATTTTATGATCCGACGGAAGGTTCGATTCTGCTGGACGGCCACGACCTGCGCGGCATCAAGCTGCGATCTCTCCGGCAACACATCGCGCTGGTCCTCCAGGAAAATGCGATCCTCGCGGCGAGCGTGTCGGACAACATCGCCTATGGCCGCCCGGGCGCGACCCCGCAGGAAATCCGTCACGCCGCGGAACTGGCCGGAGCCGCGGATTTTATCGAAGAGATGCAGCATAAATACGACACGCAACTCGACGAAGGGGGCCAGAACCTCTCCGGCGGACAACGCCAGCGCATCAGCATCGCGCGGGCGCTGGCGACCGAAGCGCCGATTCTCGTGCTCGATGAACCGACCAGCGCCCTGGACGCGCACAACGAGCTGATGATCACGCAGACGCTGACCGCCCTGAAGGGCAAGCGCACGATCGTTCTCGTGAGCCATCGGCTCAGCACCACCTTTGATTGCGATTGCATTTACGTGATGGATGCGGGCCGAATCGTGGAGCAGGGGAACCACGAAGAGTTGCTGGCGCTGCGCGGACATTACTACCAGATGGCGCGGCACCAACTCAAGCTCGAAGACGAGCCGGCGCCGGCGGCAACGTAGGAAAGTCGCCGGATCAGGCGCTTTGCGCCAGCCGATGCCCATCAGAAGTTTGTTGTGCCGGCGGCAGCGGTTCCCCGCTGAGTTGCTGCAGGGCTTCGAGAATCTTGTGGCCCAGGCCCGACTGGTGCGTGCGCGTGTCCATCGTTGCCGCGATCAGTCGGACGCTTTCGGCGACGGTGGGCCAGAATTCCGCGGCGCCTTCGGGACCCTGGCAACGCGCAAAGCAAATGCCTGAGAAGAGGAATCCGGCGGTTTCATTGGCGAACAGCTCGGGCCAGTCGGTGATGGTGTCGAGCATCGACGCGGCGGTGGCGACCTCGTTCACCCCCAACGCAAGGCCGACCGTGTAGAGCGTGAAGTTCACGCGCCGGCCGGGAAGATCGGCGGGGTCGCCGCCCATGAAAAATTCCGGGGCCGCGTCGCGGACGCGCGGATCGACGGCATGCAGACGCTCCATCGTGCGCATCGCATCGCGCACCAGCGTGTGCGGATTGTGGCTGAGGCTCGCGGGGCGCATCCGGTAATTGGCGACGCACTCGTCCACGCGCCCGATGTTTCCGCGACGGCGCGCCAGGCGGCCCCAAAGATCCCAGTCGCCGCAATTCTTCAAGGTGGGATCGAAACCTCCCACGTGAGTGATCGCCCGGCGGCGGGCGATAACCGCCGCCGGCATCGACAGCACGTTCGACCCGCACAATGCTTCGAACAGCGGCCGCTTCCCGCGATACGCGCCTGTCCAATCCGTCAGCCAGCCGTCGTTGGTTGTATAGCGAAACGCGCCGTGGACGAGATCGCAGTCGCCCCGTCGCGCTTCGGCGAGCAGCACCGCCAGCGCTGAAGGCTCGAGCCAGTCGTCGGCATCGAGGAACATGACAAATTCGCCGCGCGCGTGGGAGAGCGCCACATTGCGTGCCGCCCCGGCGCCAGCATTCTCCTGGCGCAGCAGCGTGAAGCGGGGATCGAAATAAGCGAACCCCTCGGCCACTTTCCAGGAATGGTCGGGAGAGCCGTCATCAATGACCACCGCCTGCCACGAGCGCTCGCTCTGGGCCATGAGACTGTCCAGCGTTCGCTGCAGCGTCAGCTCACAACGGTAGACGGGAGTGATGATGGAAAAAAGAGGACTATTCAGGCGCATCTCCACGCGCGGTCCCGCCACTTATACCTTGGAGTTTCCCAAGGGCAAGGACAGGCGTTGCGGATTGGACTTTTGGCGCAGCCAGATTCTCGCAATGCATGCTTGCCCTTGGCCGGAGCAGCAGGCGAGGAAGGAAACGTACTATTATAGTCGTGCTTCGACCCGCAATCCGTCGTAAGCCAGTTGAACCGGCGACGGGAGCGTGCGATTGGTCGCTTCGTGTGGCAGCATGTGCCCGATATGCGTGAAATAGGTCTGGCGCGCCGCAATTCGGCGGGAAGCATCGCAGGCCTCTTCAAGGGTGAAGTGAGAGGGATGTTTATGGGTGGAGAGTGCGCCGAGCACAAGCACATCCAGATCTTCCAAAAGGGCGAATGACTCCTCCGGGATCGCGCTCACATCGGTGCAGTAGGCGAGTTTGCCTATGCGAAAGCCGAGCGTCGTGCCGTGACCGTGAATTAATGGTACCGGGATCCAACTGACGGGGCCGATTTGAAATGAACCGTCGATTGTCTTGAGTCTCAGGTTGGGCCGGAATACCCGCGGCTCGGGCGCCGGTTCGACAAACGCATAATCGAACCGGCGGCGGAGGGAACTTTGGGTCTTTTCGTTCGCCCAGACATCCAGATGTTTGCCGCTCAGGAGGTTGAAGCGGCGCAAATCATCCAGCCCCATGATGTGGTCGGCGTGCGCATGTGTATAGACGACGGCATCAATCATATCCACGTGATTTGTGACGCACTGAAGCCGCAATTCGGGCGTCGTGTCGACAAGGACGCGCAAACCGGAGTAGGAGATGAGAACCGAGGGACGCAGCCGCGCGTCGCGTGGATCGGTGCTGCTGCAGACGGCACAATGACAGCCGATCATTGGCACGCCGACGCTGGTGCCGGTGCCGAGAAACAGAAGTTCTATCTCAGCCATGGGGCGAGATTATAGCTCATTCCTGGTGGCATAGGCGTCCCGCCCATGCGAGCGACGCAGTGGTAAAATGGGCACTTGATATCGGGCAATTTCGTAAGCTCCACGTCGCCCGCATGGGCGGGACGCGCGGGACGCCCATGCCACGATGAGTTGCAATGAGCTAATCGATCTCAAGCTCGGTTTCGATCTCGTCGGTGGATGTGTCGGGAACCGGCGTTTCCTCTTTCGCCTGGCCGTTCTTCACGGCCGTGTCCCCATTCTCGGTCAGCCCGAGCTCTTCGAGCAGCTTGGCGGGGACTTCGCCGGTGTTTTTGCACTTGGGATATCCGCTGCATCCGAGGAATTTTCCGCGCCGGCCGTTGCGGATGATCATCGGCTTGCCGCATTCGTCGCAGTCGATGTCGGTGGTGATGCTGGAGAGGGCTTTGCCGTTGCCCGCGGCGGCGGGGACTTCGCCGGTGATCTTGGCCGCCATCTCGCGGGCTTTTTCAGCGCCTTCCTTGAGCAATGGAATCAGCGCCTCGACCTGCTTGAGATCGTCCCCTTCCAGCTTCTTGATGTACCGGGTCGATCGGCACTTGGGATACGAGGAGCAGCCGAGGAACGGGCCGCGCTTGCTGTCGCGGAGGATCATCGGGCTGCCACATTTCTCGCATTTCACCGTGGTCACGACTTTGACCTTGGGCGGCTGGGGCTTGCCTTCCTTGTCGAGGTTGATGATCGTCGTGCAGGCCGGGGAGCCGTCGGGATTCTTCACCGAATATCCGCTGCAGCCGAGGAACTCGCCGAACCGGCCTTTACGCTTGATCATCTCGCGGCCGCAGACCGGGCATTTGAACTCACTCACCTCGCGCACGGTCGGCCTGCCCTGCGTATCCACGGGGCGCGTGCCGTCGCATTCCGGATACCCGGTGCAGGAGAGGAAAAATCCGTTCTTGCTGATGCGGTAGACCATGGGCCGGCCGCACTTTTCGCACTTGTAGGGCGAAGCAGTTCCGCCCGCGTGCTCGATCTTGGCAAGCGCGCCGTCCACCGTGTTGTGGAATGGGCCGTAGAAGTCACGCAGCAGCTTGATCCAGTCGAGATGCTGTTCCTCGATCTGGTCGAGCTTCAGTTCCATTCCCGCGGTGAACTGGATGTCCATGATGTCGGGAAACGCCTGGATCAGCTTGTCGGTGACGATCGATCCGAGCATTGTCGCGTAAAAGCGGCGATCCTGCTGCTCGACGTATTCGCGATCCTGGATCGTCTGAATGATGCTCGCGTACGTGCTGGGCCGGCCGATTCCCTGCTGCTCCATCATCTTCACCAGGCTCGCTTCGGTATAGCGCGGCGGTGGCTGCGTGAAGTGCTGCGTCGGATCAATTTCGATCGGGAAGACGGTCTGCTTTTCCGCCAAGGCGGGCAACAGCTGATCCTCGCTGCTGACGCCGGCGACGCGCATGAACCCGTCGAACACGAGCTTTCGGCCGGTGGCGCGGAAGACCGCGTCGCCGCGCTTGGTCGCGGAAGCGATATTGACGGCGGTTTGATCGAACTCCGCCGGGGGCATCTGACAGGCGACGAACCGGCTCCAGATCAACTGATAGAGTTTCGCCTCATCGGCGGCGAATTTTCCCTTGGCATCGGCAGGGGAGAGCGCAACGTCTGTGGGACGAATTGCCTCATGGGCTTCCTGAGCACTCTTGTTGCTCGACGAGTAGACGTTTGCCTTGGCGGGAAGATAGCGGTCCCCGAACTCCGATTTGATGAACGAGCGCACCATCGTCAGCGCTTCGGCTGAGATGTTCGTCGAGTCGGTACGCATGTAGGTGATGGCGCCCTGTTCATACAGCGTTTGCGCCAGGCGCATCGTGCGCTGTGCGCCCAACGACAACCGGCTCGAAGCCGACTGCTGCAGCGTGCTGGTGATAAACGGCGCGGGCGGGCGACTGCTGGTCCGCTTCTTCTCAATCGAGCGAACCGCGAACGTCGGGCATGCGCCAAACGCCCTTCAAACGCAGTCAGATGCTGTGCCGGACCTTTGGCGTCAGCGTCGTCGGTGGTGACTTCCTTCTCGAGCACAAACCCCAGCGCCTCGGCAGCGGCGCGGGCGTCGTCCTTGTTGTCGGCTTCGAACTTTTTCCCGCCAAGCTCGATCAGCTCAGCGACAAACGACTCATGTTCGGCGAGCCATCGCTCTCGCTCGATCTTGGTGCGCTCGCCATTGCCGGTGTTGGTGAGAAAATCATGCCAGGCGCCAGCGATTTTTTTGCATTCGTTGACGTCGGATTTGGCGGTGAAGACGCCGGCGATCTTCCAATGTTCCTGCGGAACAAAGGCATTAATCTCCCGCTCGCGCTCGACAATCAGACGGACGGCAACGCTTTGCACCCGCCCCGCGCTGAGTCCCTTGGCGACCTTGCGCCACAGGAGCGGCGAGATTTCATAGCCGACAATCCGGTCGAGGATCCGCCGCGCCTGCTGGGCGTTGACGCGATCCATGTCCAGCGGCATTGGTTTCTTGAAGGCCTTTTGGATTTCCGCCTTGGTGATCGCGTTGAAGATGACGCGCCGCACCTTGCCGTCGGGAATTCCCAGCGCCTCTTTCAAATGCCAGGCAATCGCCTCGCCTTCGCGGTCCAAGTCGGTTGCGAGATAGATTTCGTCACTCTGCTTTGCGAGCTTTTTCAACTCGCTGACAATCTTTTCCTTGCCGCGGTCTTCGATGATGACGTATTCGGGTGTGAAGGTCTCCAGATCGACGCCGATCCCCTTGCGCGGCAGGTCGCGCACATGCCCCATGCTGGCTTTCACAACATAATCGTCGCCCAGATACTTGTTGATCGTCTTCGCCTTGGCGGGCGATTCGACGATGACCAGATGTTTGCCCTTCGCTTTTGCCATTTCCTTTTTTTCCGCCGCCGTGTCCCGGCGATAGGGCCGCTATCGGTTGGACGCCTATCCAGCCTTGATGCATGTAGGGCCACGTCCTACATCCGGCACTATTGCAGGGATGAGATATTCGCCGGGGGGCGGCAGTTTGAACCGCGATCTAATCCACTGTCAATAGCGACCGCCTCCGTGCCGGCTGCTGGTCATGATACGCCCTCTTATCGGCGGGATTCGATCTGATCTCTATCGGCGCACTCCAGTGGCAGCGCATTAACCTAGTTAGGATATAGACTTATGAAATTGTCAACTTATCTGCGCGTCGCCCCTTGACTCGTTTTGAAAGAAAACGGGACGCGACGAACAGGAAGCGTCCGCACGAGGGAGAATGCCAATGTTCTGCGCGGAGGCCCCGCGAAGGGCAAGCTACGGCTCGTCCGTTGTGGTGCAGGCTTCCAGCCTGCTTCCTCGTGGCTGACACGCTCGCGAACTGGAATGAAGTCCATGCCCCGCAAGTGTTCAACGGAGTATTGTCGCGGTGCGCTCCGGGCCCACACTGATGATCTTGACCGGTGCGCCGGCGAGCCGCTCCAGGCGATTCACGTAGGTCTGGGCTTCTCGCGGGAGATCTTCAAAGCGCCGGCAGCCTGTCAGATTTCCGTTCCAGCCCGGCAGCGTTTCGTAGATGGGCTCAACCTCGGCCAGCACGTCCATGTCGGCGCGGAAGTAGTCGAGTCTCGTGCCGCGGTACTTGTAGCCGGTGCAGATGTCGAGGTGATCCAGGCCGCTGAGCACGTCGAGCAGCATGAGCGAGATCGCGGTAACGCCGCATAGGTCCACGGAATATTTGACAGCCATCGCGTCAAACCAGCCGCAGCGGCGGGGGCGGCGCGTGGTGGTGCCATATTCGTTGCCGCGCTCGCGGATGTAGTCGCCGATATTGTTGGCCTGTTCTGTTGGAAACGGGCCGCCGCCCACGCGCGTGGAATAGGCCTTCATCACTCCCAGAAAATTCCGCACGGCCTGGGGGGGAACACCGGAGCCTGTGAACAGCCCAAGGGCCGAGCAGTTGCTGCTCGTCACGTAGGGGTAAGTGCCATGATCGACGTCGAGGAGCACCGCATGCGCGCCTTCGAAGAGAATTCGCTTCCCCTCGCGCAGCGAATTGATCAGCAGATGCCCCACGTCATCGACGAACGGCTGCATCCGCCGGCCATAGTCGCGATACTGCTCGAAGATGTTGCGCCATTCCAATGGCGGAGCATCGTAGAGCACCTTCAGCACTTTGTTCCGCTCCGTCACCGTCGTGCTGATGCGCTGCTTGAGCTTCTCTTCGTGCATGAGGTCCGCGACGCGCAGCGCGGTTGCCCGCTGCATTTTGTCCGCATACGTCGGTCCGATGCCGCGCCGCGTCGTGCCGATTCCTGAGACACCGCTGGCCGACTCGCGGGCGGCGTCCTCCTGCATGTGATACGGCATCACAAGGTGGGTTTTGTAGCTGATGCGGAGATTTACCGGGCTGATGGGCACGCCCCGCGCGACGAACTCATCAATTTCGCGGAAGAGCGTCTGGGGGTCGAGCACGACGCCGTTGCCGATCAGATTCATCACTCCCGGGCGGAAGACTCCGACGGGCAGCAGATGCGTCGCATATTTTTCCCCGCCGATGCGGACGGTATGACCGGCATTTGCGCCGCCGCAATAGCGAACGACCACATCAGCTGCTTCCGCCAGGAAATCGACGATCTTGCCTTTACCCTCGTCTCCCCATTGCAGACCGAACACGCAGGCATTGCCTTCCAGGAGCGGATTCACGCGGAGAGCCTTTCGATGCAGGTGTGAAAATGACCGACCGGTTTGACAGTAAAGAGGGGGGGAGCAAGAGTCAAGGATTAACGACGTCGCAGCATCTGGCATGGGCGTGCGCGAATTCCCGGGGCAGCCTGTTCGCTTGATAGCCCGCTCTTGCTCTCTCCCCTAGCACTGCTCCGAAAAGAGATGTGGGAGATCAAGAAATGTCCAAGGCCCAATGGCCAACAAAGCCACAAGGTCCAAGGCCCAAGGCTGGTTCTCCCATTGGTCATTGCGATTTGGGCT
The DNA here is from genome assembly GCA_963758525.1 of uncultured Phycisphaerales bacterium. Taxonomy (GTDB): domain Bacteria; phylum Planctomycetota; class Phycisphaerae; order Tepidisphaerales; family Tepidisphaeraceae; genus JBBSDP01. Next base: position 290,275 of record CAVWVQ010000002.1, on the reverse strand, counting down.
TTTGTTGACCATTGGGCATTGGGCATTTCTTAATTTCCCACATCTCTGTTCGGAGCAGTACCAGGCGAGGGGGAAACTAACGAGCCTTTTCCAGCTCGAACGCGTCGTGAACGATCTGCAGAGCCTTGGGGCCCTGTTCCTTGTCGATGATGCAACTGATCTTGATCTCGCTGGTGGTGATGTTCTGGATGTTGATGCGAGCATCGGCCAACGCTTTGAACATCCGTTGCGCAACGCCTGTGTGGACGCGCATGCCGACGCCGACAACGCTCACTTTCGCCAGTTGATCGTGATAGATGGCGCCGGTCGTGGCGCCCAGTTCCTTGCAGAGGCGATCGCAGACCGGTTTGACGTCCTGCAGGTCGCCGTGCTCGACGGTGAAGCTGATGCTGGCGGTGTTGTCGTCGCTGATATTCTGAATGATGTCGTCGACGACAATATTGGCGGCGGCGATGTCGCCGAAGATTTTGGCGGCAACGCCCGGGTGGTCGGGAACCGACTTGATGGTCACACGGATCAGGTCCTTCTTGAGGGCGGCCCCCGAAACGACGATGTGCTCCATGATCGGTGTCTCCGCGACGATCCAGGTCCCTTCCGACTCGTTCTGACTGTTGCGAACGTGAATCGGGACGTTGTATTTCTTGGCGAACTCCACGGCCCGGGTCTGCAGAACCGACGCGCCCAGGCCGGCGAGCTCCAGCATTTCATCATAGCTGATCCGGTCGATCTTGCGCACACCTTTCACGATGCGCGGATCGGCGGTGAAAATCCCGTCAACATCGGTGTAATTCTCGCAGACGTCGGCCTTGAGAACCGCCCCCACCGCAACGAGCGTCGCATTGCTTCCGCCTCGGCCCAGCGTCGTCAGATCCCCGGACGCGGTCACTCCCTGAAAGCCCGCGATGACGACAATTTTTCCCGCCTCGAGCTGCTCGAAGATGCGCTGTTTGTTGATGGATTGAATGCGGGCTTTGCTGAACGCTTCGTCCGTCACCAGCCCGATCTGTCCCCCGGTGAAGCTGATGGCTTCCTGCCCCTGGGCGTGCATGGCCATCGCCATCAGCGCGATGGTGACCTGCTCTCCGGTGGCGAGCAGTTGATCCATCTCCCGCTTCGGCGGATTTTCCGAGACCTTCTTCGCCAGATCGATCAGATCGTCGGTCGCCTGGCCCATCGCGCTGACGACCACGACGACGTGATGCCCTGCTTTTCGCGTTGCGATGGCGCGGCGCGCGGCGCGGTGGATGCGCTCGGCATCCGCCACGCTGGTCCCGCCAAATTTCTGAACGATCAGTCCCATTCTCCCGAAACTCACTCCGCCGGTTTGACGAGGGGCGGATTATAGTGAGGCGCTCCGGGAAGGGAAGCTCGGGTAGTATGACGTGATGTGGGGTCCGAACAACGAGCAGCAGACCAGGGACTACATCGAACGAATGCAACGCCACGCCAGACAGACACCACGGCGGGCATTTGAGATTTGCGTGGTTTTGAAGGAAGGCAACCAACTCATCGGCGGGCGCGCAGGGTGTAACTTTTATTTGTGGCGATTGCAGATTTTGCGATCGTAGGGCGGGATTCATCCCGCCGTTTTCTCAGCCGGCCAACAAATCGGCGGGATGAATCCCGCCCTACTCGGAGCCGATCGCCACTTTCGAGCGCCACACCCGGCGCGCACTGATTTCTTGAGGGCGCTGATGCCAAGGCGGCGATGCCGGGTTATTGTTATCGCAAAGACTATTGGGGGAACGGGTACGCCACGGAAGCGGCCGCAGCGATGCTGAGATACGGTTTTGAAACTCTCGGGCTGCATCGTATTTACAGCACCGCCGATGAGCGGAACGTCGGGTCCTGGCGCGTCATGGAAAAGTTGAAGATGACGCGCCAAGGCCGCCTGCGCGAGCATGTCTGGTCGAAGGGTGAGTGGCGGAATTCGTTTCTCTACAGCATTCTCGAACACGAATGGAGGCGATGATGGGCGTGCGTCTATATCTGTCGAACCGTTGCTGCATCCTGCTGGCCTGCGGCGTCTTTCTGGCAGGCTGCCTGAGCGTGCCGCTTGGCGATGCGGAAAAATCCACGGTAGACGAGAAGTTGCTTGGGTGGTGGGAGACGACGCCGGCAAACGCATCTCCTGACCGCGATCTGATCCTGATGCAGGCGTACGACAGCCGCACTTATCTGGTCTGGGATTACTCCTATACCCTCGACGGAGCGAACATCACGCCCAAGGCATCGATGACCTTTAAAGCCTGGCTCACCCAAATCGGCGGCGCGCGGTTCATCACGCTGCAAACGATGAATCCGTCGGTAGAGCTTGAGCCGGACAGGCAGAAAGACCGGTACACCGTTTGCCGGGTCGATCAAACGGACAGCGGTATTACGCTCCGCAACGTCTCCGATGATTTCGTGAAGGACTGCACGACACCTGCTGCGCTGTTGCAGAAAGTGACCGCAAACGTGGACAACGACGCTCTCTATGCTGCCGAAAAAAGTCCGGTCTATCAAAAGGCCAGCGATGCGCGGAAGGAAGCGATCTCGGAAATTGTGAAGAAGTTTAATCCGTAAAAAGCAGAGGCACGGAGGCACGAAGGCACGGAGGGAAAGCCGCAAGGCAGGCGAGGCGATCACAACCCGCGCAAGCTTGGAAGAGCGACGGAATTGAGTTTTATGGCATTGAAGGGGCCAAGCCGGCTGCGGCGCAGGCGCCGCCACAATCGGGCTCAACTCTCCCATTTCGATCTCGACGTTATGCTGCTTGCGATCGTCGACCAGCGGAATGCTCGTGTCAGGCAGGATTTGGCCGTCAAGTGTAACGCGCACGACGCTCGTGCCTCCGGCCGGGTTATCGATTGTGATGTGGTAAAACGTCTCGCGATACCGGTAGTGCACCTTGTATGACTTCCAAGCCGCGGGAACGCACGGCGCGATCCGAAGTCGATCCACGTCCACGTGCAGACCCAGGAGCGATTCGGTAATCAGCCGATACATCCAGCCGGCAGATCCTGTGTACCACGTCCACCCGCCGCGGCCCGTATGCGGCGAAACCGCGTAGACATCCGCCGCGACAACATAAGGCTCGGCCTTGTAGACGGCGATGCGCTTCGCCGACGAGGCATGCGCAACCGGGTTGATCAGGTCGAACAATTCCCACGCGCGGCGCGGGTCGTTCATCGCGGCAAAGGCCATGACCGTCCAGACGGCCGCGTGCGTATATTGCCCGCCGTTTTCGCGGACGCCGGGGACGTAGCCGCGGATATAGCCGGGGTTGAGATCCGATTTGTCGAAGGGGGGATCGAAGAGCTGAATCAGCCCTGTGTCGCGGCGCACGAGCCGCCGGTCGACTTCTTCCATGGCCATGCGGGAACGCGCGGGGTCGCCGGCGCCGGAAAGAATCGCCCAGCTCTGCGGCAGCGAATCGATTTGACACTCCGTGTTGGTCGACGATCCGAGCGGCTCGCCGTTGTCGAAGTACGCCCTGCGATACCATTGCCCGTCCCACGCGTTCTCCTCGATGTTGCGTCCGAGACGCGCGGCTTCGGCGAAGCAGGTATCCGCAAACGGCACATCCTTGCGCTGCGTCGCGAGCCGGCCGAACTGCGTGAGAACATCGTAGAGGAAAAACGCCAGCCAGACGCTTTCGCCGCGGCCATGTTCCCCGACGAGATTCATCCCGTCGTTCCAGTCGCCGCAGCCCATCAACGGCAGATTGTGGGAGCCGAAGCGCAGGCCGTTCTTGATCGCGCGCACGCAGTGCTCGTAGAGCGTGCCGATGTCATCGGAAACCTGCGGGCGGTCATAGTAGCTCTCTTCGTCAGGACGAACGGGCCGGCCATCGATAAAGGGGACGCGTTCGTCCAGGACGCCGGTGTCTCCGCTGCCCAGCACATACCGGCAGGCAACGAACGGCAGCCAGAGATAGTCGTCGGAGAAATGCGTGCGGACGCCGCGTCCGCTGGGCGGATGCCACCAGTGCTGGACGTCTCCTTCCTTGAATTGACGCGCCGCCGCGCGGAGAAGCTGCTCGCGCAAAATGCGCGGCTCGGCGTGCAGCAGCGCCATGGAGTCCTGCAACTGATCGCGGAAACCATACGCGCCGCCCGACTGGTAGAAACCCGTGCGCGCCCACATCCGGCAAGCCAGCGTTTGATAGAGAAGCCACCCATTGGCGAGGAAGTTGACCGATTCATCGGGCGTTTCGACATGCACCACGCCCAAGGTGCGGTTCCAGTAATTCCAGACGCCCTCCAGCGTCGAGCGCGCGTTGGTTGCGCCGCGGAACCGCTGCACCAGCGCCCGCGCCTGATCGGCTCCGCGGGCGGCGCCCATGGTGAAGACCAGCTCGCGGTCCTGATCGTCTTCCAGCTCAAAGATGACCTGCATCGCCGCCGCCGGGTCGAGCCCCGCGCCGACGCGGTTGGAAAGACGCGCCCGGTGCATGGCAGCGGGATCCGCGTAGGTTCCGTTGCGGCCGAGAAATTCCGTGCGGTCGCCGGTAACGCTGCGCGAGGTGTCGGCGGCATCGAAGAAGACGACTCGGTCGGCAAACTCCTGGTCGTAGGAGTTGCGCGCGAAGACCGCCGCGGTCTTGGGATCAATCTCCGTGACGACATGCATCGCCGTCTTGTGCCGCAACTCACCGAGCACCAGTTCCCAGAATCCAGTAAACGAAAGCCGCCGGGTTCTGCCGGATCGGTTGAAGACTTTGAGGTGCAGAAATTTGATCGACGCGTCCATCGCGACGAACACCGTCAGTGCGCTGGCAATGCCGTCGTCTTCATATTCGAAGATGGTGTAGCCGAACCCGTGTCGTGAAACGTAGGGCATCGGGCCGCGGGCCGGCAGCGGCGTGGGCGACCAGAATCGGCCGGTCTCCTCGTCGCGAAGATAGAGCGCTTCGCCGGATACGTCGCCGACCGGGTCGTTGTACCAGGGCGTGATGCGAAACTCGTGACTGTTCTCGGCCCAGGTGTAGACCGAACCGCTTTCGGTGACGACCGTTCCAAAGTTCGCATTTGCAATCACATTGGACCACGGCAGCGGCGTGGTCGCGTCGGGCTTGAGAATCGTGACGTATTCCCGGCCATCGCGGGTGAATCCGCCAAAGCCGTTGTAATACGCCAGATCGCGACGCGGCGCTTCGACAGCCGTCAGCACTTCCAGACGGCGCCGCGCCGTGCGCAGCGACGGAAGCACCGGCTCGGCGCGTCCGCGCTTCTCGATCTGCTCGGCAAGCGAACCGGCTTCTTCGAGAAGAATGACGCGCGCCACCGCCTGCAGCAGCACGCGATCCTCTTCGGAAAGTTGCTCACCGCGCCGCACGAAGACGCCGCCGGGTTTGTCGAGCAGCGCCGCCTCGGGGCTTGCCGCCAGCAGGCTCGTGATCGTTTCGTGGAGATTCTGGCGATAGACCGAATGATCTTCGTTCCAGATGACCAGGTCGACGCTCAGCCCCTTATTGCGCCGATAGGCGTGCGCTTGAACTGCCTGGCGGACGAGATTCAGCCCTGCCTGGTCGCGAACCCGCACCAGCACGATCGGTAGATCGCCGGAGATCCCGTAGCCCCACAGCCCATTTTGCCCGCGGCGATTGCGGGCGATGATGCTGGGATTGGCGCGGCGCAGCGCCGTGGGGTAAACCACCGATCCCGCGAGCCGGCCGTACAGTTGGGCATCGGTTTCGGCGGCGTTGAGATGCTGCAGCACGACGTGGCTGTGCGTCCATGCCAGTTCGAACACGCGATCGGCCAGCCGCGGGTCGTGATATTTCTCGAGCAGTGCGTTGGCGCCTTTGCGCGTTTCAGCGGCGCCGGTAATGATGTCGACCCGCACCGACTGATCCGGATGAACGAGGATCGTTCGACGAATCGCGACGATCGGATCGAGCACCGGCCCCTGGCTGTTGGACAGCGCGCCGGGCCGGGTCATTGCGATCGGGTTTGCGGGACTGCGTCCCCGGCCGACGAATTTGGAACGATCCGTCTCAAACGAAGCCTCGCCGATCGTGTGTCCCTGCACGGTCATCAAGTGCAGCATGTGCGGCGGCCGCTCGCCCATGGATCGGGGCCTGCGCGTGCAGAAGATCGCCTGGCGGCCGGGAACGAGCTCGGTTTGCACAAACAGATTGCTGAACGCGGGATGAGCCATGTCCTGCGCCGCCGGCGCGATGACCACTTCACCGTAGCTGGTGATCTCGATCGTCCGCTCATCGGCGGTGCGATTGGTGATGGTGAGCCGGCGCAGCTCAATGTCATCCTCGGGAGAGACCGCGATTTCGGTGTGCGTGTCGATTCCGACGTCGCGCCGCCGGAATTCGGCGCGGGCCTGGGTGAAGATCGCCTCGTAGCGCTTGCAGGGAACCAGCGTCGGCTGATACGTGTTGGACCAGACGCGCGACTGCTCGACGTCGCGCATATAGACAAAGCTTCCCATCGCGTCGCGCGTGACATCTTCGCGCCACCGCGTGATCGCCAGGTCTGCGCCACCGGCTGTATCCGCCGCCCGCGCTGCTGACCATGACGTGATAGCGCCCGTTGGAAAGCAGATGCACCTCGGGGACGAACGACGAGGGATCCGTGAAGACTCGCATCGTGCCTTCGGTTCCCGCCCCCGAGTTCTCCCTGGCGCCGGCTTCGGTTGCGTGAGGGAAGACCGGCGCGGCGGCGCGCGGGATGCGTTCCTGAAGCAGAAGATCGGTGGCTTTGAAAAGCTCCTCCGCTTCGAAGCGCCGCTGCATCGGGCGATCGAGCAGAACGTACGCCAAGGACAGCAGACTCATTCCTTGGTGGTGCGACATGAACGAAGGGATGGTGACGTGCGTCTGCCCAGGCGGAAGCCGCGCGGGCGTGTAGTCGATTGCTTCGTAGAACCCCAGGGCGCCCATGTAGCCATCCGCGGCCATCCGCTGCAGATTCTTCATCGCCTCGCGCGGCGCGACCATCAGCGACATCACGCACGCGTACGGGGCGATCACCAGGTCTTCGGCCAATCCGCGTTTGAGTCCCATGCCCGGGACGCCAAACGCGCGATACTGGTAGTTCATCGCGGCGTCGGTGGTGTTGTAGGCGGACTCGGAAATGCCCCACGGCACGCCGCGCTGCTTGCCGTAGTCGATCTGCCGTTGCACCACTGATTTGTAGGTCTGATCCAGCAGTGTGTTCTCGTAAGTCGGCATCACCAGCAGCGGCATCAGATATTCAAACATCGAGCCGCTCCAGCTCAGCAGCGCCGGCGAGCCCCGCGAGCGCGTCAGCAGACGGCCCAGGGCAAACCAGTGCTCCTGCGAGACCTGGCCCTGAGCGATCGCGACAAAGCTCGCCAGACGCGCTTCCGAGGCGAGCAGATCGTAGAAGCTGCCGTCGAGCCGATGATCCGAGACGTTGTACCCGATCGCGAAAAGATCGCTGCTCTTGTCGAGCAGAAACGTGAAATCCATGTCAGCGCGCTCTGCGCTGCGCTGGGCGTCGGCTTCGAGCATCCCGATCCGCAGCACGGCGCGGTCGGCCGCGTCTGTAATCGAAGATCGCAGGCGGCTCAGATATTCACCGGCGGCCTTTGCGGCCGGGTCCTCGGTGATCGGCAGCGACTGAATCATCTGATCGACGCGCGGCGCCAATGTCTGCTCGAGCCGAGCGACGTTTCGCAGCGTCGGCACTTCTTCCAGCGCCGCAAGCAGATCGCGCAACGCGTCGGCCTGCGCGTGGAGGGGCGCGCCCGGCGACTGCCGCCAGGCGGGCTCGGGGGCGGGGAGCATCGTCCAGGGGGCAAGGAACGACAGGTCATCCCAATGATCGCGGCAGCACCGCTCCAGCGCCGCGGCCCACCAGCGCAATTCACCGTCATTCCGTGATGCCAGTGATCCAACCAGATCCCCGGAGGATCGAACCAGCCGTTGCATCAGCAGAGCGGCCGCGCCCAATGTCCGCGGCGGATGGTCGAGATCGCGATCGATTTGCTCCATCTTTCGCAGCGCTTCGGCGGACACGATCGGGCCGGTTCGTTCGTTGCCGTCGGCATCGCGCGTCTGGCCGCGGGCGACTTCCAGCGTCACTCTCAGCGTGTCGCGGATGCCGTCAAAGATGCGCGACGGGAGAATGGGCGAATCGATCAATTCGAGGAGCCCGCGCCGCAGCACGAACAAATGGCCCGCGAGATTGCCGCTGTCCACGGTGGAAACATACAGCGGCGGAAGGGGGCGCAGGGTGCGGGTTTCATACCAGTTGTAAAGATGCCCGCGGTGCCGCTCCATTGCTTCGAGGGTGTCCAGGGTGTCGGCGCAGCGGCGCGCGGCGCGCGGCCGAGACATACCCGAAGTCGTAGGCGGAAAGATTCGCCAGCAGCGCCAAGCCGATATTCGTCGGGCTGGTGCGCGACGCGATCACGGGATTGGGCTTCTCCTGGAAGTTGTCGGGCGGCAGCCAGCGTTCCTCGGCGGTGACATATTGCTCGAAATAACGCCAGGTCCGGCGGGCCAGTTTTCGCAGGAAGTCCCGCTGATCCTCCGAAAGTTCTGCGCGACGGGAAGCGATCGGGCGGCTGATCCACCAGGCGACCGCCGGCGAGAGCATCCAAAGCAGCGCGAAGATCGAAATGAGCGGCATTTCGCTGGGGCGCAGCAGATTGGCGACGGCCACCAGACAGACTCCAATCGCCGGCCCGATCATCATTTTCGTGTAGAAACTCGCGAGATCGGTGCGGGCTCGGCGCTCGGCGTCGCTGGAGGTGGTCCATTCCAGGAGGCGCTGGTGCGTCCAGAGCATTCGGGTGAGCGTGCGGATCACCGCGTCGGCGCTCATGTATGCCTCGTACGGGAGGAACGTGATTGCCAGCAGCAGTTGCGCGAGTTGCCGCCATACGCTGGTGGACGAATTCCCCAGATGCAGGCTCACGCTCATATCGGACGGCTTGTTGAGCAGATCGAGGGTCAGCGCCAGCAGCGCGGGGAGCGCGATCACCGCCAGCGAGAAAACAGTGGTGATGCCAGCAATCGAAAGGCGCCGAGGCCCGGTAACGGTCGGAACGAACATCGCTGCGATCCAGCCGCCCGCGAGAATCACCATCAGGCAAATCGGGACGAGGCTGCGCCGCAGGTTGTCGAAAATCTTCCAGCGGGAAAGCGCCGAGAGTGGATTGGGAACGGTCTTGTGATCGGCGGCGGGAACCGTGGGCAACAGCCACGGGGCGATCTGCCAGTCGCCGCGAATCCAGCGATGCCGGCGATTGACGTCAGCGGTGTAGAGAGAGGGGTGCTCCTCGAACAATTCCACGTCGCTGACCAGTGCCGAGCGCGCGTAGCAACTCTCCAGAAGATCGTGGCTGAGAACGGTGTTTTCGGGGAAGTTGCTGCAGGTCTGGTCGAATGCGTCCAGATCGTAAATGCCTTTGCCGATGAACGACCCTTCCCCGAAAACGTCCTGATAGACATCGGAGACGGTGCGCGTGTACGGGTCGATTCCCGGATCACCGGCGAAGAGCCGGACAAACCACGAGCGCGAGGCGCTCGGCAGGCTCACGCCGACGCGCGGTTGCAGAATGGCATAGCCGTTGATCACGCGGCCGAGCTCTTCGTCAATCACCGGGCGGTTGAGCGGGTGCGCCATCGTCCCGACCAGCTCGCGGGCGGCGTTGCGGGGAAGCTGCGTGTCGGTGTCGAGGGTGATCACATAGCGCACGTCGCGCAGCGCGGCGATATCGCCGACGATGGTGCTGAACTGGTCGCGCGGGCCGTGGACAACCTCCTCGCCGTTGGAGCTTCCCAGCGCGGGCCGGTTGCGCACCAGCGCGTTGAACTCCGCCAGCTTTCCGCGCTTGCGTTCATAACCCATCCATCGCTCAGACTGCGGATTCCACCGCCGCGGGCGGTGGCACAGATAGAAAATATCCGCGCGGTCCCCGGCATACTTGCGATTGAGCCGTTCAATTCCCTCTGCCGCCAGGCGAACGAGATCTTGGTCCTCCGGCATCGTCTCTTGCCGGGCGTCCTTGAAGTCCGTGAGCAGCGCGATGCGCACGTTGGCGTCGCGATTGGCCAGGTAACGAACTTCCGCGCCCTCGAGCAGGCTCTCGATCGCGGCCGTTGAGGTGAGCATCGTCGGAATGACCACGATCGTGCTGCACTCGGGCGGAATTCCCTCCGAATAATCCATTCGCGGCAGCGGATGCGGCGCAACGGTGAGCGTCGCCAGCCAGTTGACGATCCCGACGGCCAGATGCATCGCCGCGACCACGGCGAAGATTCCCAGCAGCGAAAGGCCCAAGGCCCCGATGCCATGACGATGCGACCAGATCAGCAGACCGATGGTCGCGGCAAGCGTGATCAGCAGCACCGCGCCCAGATAGAGCGGCATCGGAAAGCGGCGGCGCAACTTGCTTGCGATCAGACGTGGCGAAAGCCGCATCTCCGCAATGCGCTCCAGTGCCGGCCGGCCCTTGTCGATCAGGTAATACCCGACGTGACCGGTAATCTCGTTCGCCTGATCGGCAGAAACCATCTCGCACAGCTTGACCGCCTTGCGCGCGACTTCGAATTCGGTCAGCTTGCTGCACTTGGCAATCGCCTCGACGGAATGTCGGTAGCGGTCGCGCGTCGCGAAATCCATCGCGGGATAAATCCGCGCCGGCTCGCCGCGAAGGATCTGCTCGACGACGCTCATCTCCTCGACGAAGTCGCGCCAATCCATCGAGCTGAGAAACCGCAGGCTCGTGATGCTGTTGCCGATGGAAACCTGGTCGGCGGCCTGGTTCTGATTCTCCGTCTGGACAAGCTGTTCGATCGCCAGACCCTGATCCTGCAGGCGATGTTCCATCCAGCTTGTGGCAAAGCCGAAGTAGGGGCTCTGGCCGTGCAGATGGCGGGTGAGTTCGGTGACGAAGGCGCTGCTGAGCGGAATATTCGCCCGCGCCATGTCAGCGAGCACCAGGATCAGATCCGTCGGATTCTTTTCGACAATCGCGACCATGCGGTCGGCCCACTCGTTGGCGACGTTGCGATCCTGCCGACCCGCGGCAATCCGCGCGGCGACGCGGCGCAGGTTCTCGATCAGCGCCAGCCGCAGCATGATCGGCACGCCCCACAGCTCGCCGAGCGTGAGCGGCTGGATCGACTGGTAAGACGCGATAAACCCGCGCAGGCTGGCCGCATCGAGCCGGCCGTCAACGTGGGAGATCAGCTCCAGCGCGATCCCATACGCGCGCGGATACCCCGCCGCCGGCCCGTTGGCCAGCGCCGGCAGCTCGCGGCTGTACGCCCGCGGCAAGTGCCGCCGGGCGGTGCGAATCTGCTCTTCGATCAGATAGAAATTATCGAGCAGCCATTCCCCCGCCGGCGCGATCCGGCGACTGTCCTCCGCCGCCCTGGTGACCAGATCGTACGTATGCAGCAGAACGTGTTCGTTTTCGTCCAGCCGCGGCAGCAGCCGGTCGGCGCCGCGCCGCGTCGCCAGCTCGTGCCAGCCCGCCAGCGCCTTGGCATGCCGTTCGAGCTGATCCACGCTGAACAGCTCCGCGCGCAACGGCTGCTCATCCGCCGAGAAACGCGGCCGACGGCGCAGATGTCCGTTGCCGTACCCCGCCGGAAATTTCCCAACGATTCCGCCAACCAGTCTTTCAACAGCCGTTTTCACGCGATACGTACTCCGGATGTTCCTTTAACCCATTATCCGCATGGTTGCCAGCCACTCAATCACCGACATGCACGATCACCGCAGCTGCACGACCATCGTTGCGTCTTCTCCCTCTCCGGGTATTTCCAGCAGAGGGAGCAATCACCGCGGCTGACGAGCGTCGCTGCATGTTCTCCCTCTCCCGGTATTATTCCGGGAGAGGGCAGGGGTGAGGGTGATTTCGAACGTAAAAGAACTGTCTTCGCTCCAAACGCTCTCTTCCAACTCGAGCCCCCGATCCGAAGGGGGAAGTCCGCACGCGAACGTGCAGCCGAAGGTTCATGCACGCCCTCCGCAAGCGATGCCCTGATTCCAAGTATTCGGATCCCGCGACGAATCCACGTCGCGAAAAAAAGCAAATCTCCCGCTCATGCCCCCGCCACGCCCGCAAATTCGCCATCGGCCTTTGCATATCTGACTGATCTGACGTTTCCTTACGCGGAAGGGGAAGGGCCTCGCGAGCAATCAAGGTTGCGCTTGCAGGTGCAGCCCGATGCTCCGGCGCCCTGACGCTTTCGGCGGAGCGTTCGCTCCACGGTTTCCCCCCTCCCCTGGTACTCCGGGGGGAGGGCCGGGGTGGGGGCGGTGCTTTCCGAACGACGGTTGCGTCTGGCATTGGGTAGCGTCGTCCAATCCAAGGGGGCATCCACGTCGCGCCAGCGCAGAGCCGAGCGACTTGTCGCCGGGCTCTCGCCCGCTCCTGCCTTTGTCTACTCTCTTCGCCAAAAGCGCTCCAGCAATATCACGCGCCCTAACCTACGCGCGAAATTCGCCCGCCAATATTCTGGCGAGTGGTTGACACTATCTATGTAAATTATGTAAATTAGACGATACTGGGGGCCGCGACGGCTTGCCCGTAACCGCTATAGGCACCCGAGCGCGTGAGATTTGTAGTTAGGTTTCCATTAAGCATGTCGTAATCTTGCGTATTTCTTGCAAATGATGGTTTTCGTTGTTATAGGCTTTTGCGCAGGAAACCTAACCAAACGCTGCTGTGGACCGGCCACGACGGTGGCATTGGAGAACCGCAGTCCACGGCGGCCGGCCACAGAACGTTGATACGTTATTCGGCGAAGAGGCGATCAGCGATGCTCGACTTTCTACTCCGATTTCTGCGTCCGAAATCAAAACCGGCCTCCGTCGCACCTCAAATCGCCGGTGGCTCTCAGCTGCCAGCCTGGATCGATCCGGGTTACGAGAATCGGGGCTCCGAACCTGCTTGGTGCGTCGCCGCCAATGTCGTCATAGAGCGAGATTATGGTCCGGGGGGTGTCGAGAAGCGCCGCGGGACCAAGCATTTTGCGCCGGCGCGAAAGTGTTCGTCTACGATTTCTTTTGGGGCATGGGCGGGGAGAGCGTCACCGTAATGGGCCGTCACCGGAAATCGCATCGGTTCATCAAACTCAGCATGCGTGCAAAGCATCTTGCCAACTGGCGCGCAGAATTAGTGTACAGTCCTGCTGTGGCAAAGGTGATTCGTGAGAACGCTGAATTCGGCAGCTTAGATGCCGGCTCGGACCGAGCGCGCCGCCGCGCCGAAGAAATCGCCAAGCGCTATATTAGCGAAGGGGCACCGTCTCAACCGTACACGACCCGCTCACCGGTCGCCGAATAACCAGCCAATGCTGTGGACGGCCCCGCGTCGCGTCGAAAGTTTGTCTTTGGTATAGTGTCCGTCGGCGCGTCGCGTTGGCCGCCACAGATTGTCATCCGTTGAACTAAACCGCTGCGCGGTGGGCAGGCGCCCGGTGTTCGGTACTCTAAGCATCGCCGCAGCCTTCTCTCTGACGAGCGATTATCAGTTTGCGACACCGCCTTTTGTGTCGGAAATATGCTATGAATACAATCCCCTATAATAATGTATGCGCGCGGTTTTTCGGGCTAATTGCTCCCGTGCGTTGACGTCCAAAATCGGTTCAGTTCAACAGACTTTATCCAGCGTGCGACAAGCGGTCGCGAGTACCGGCGTCGCTGGCGCACGCTGGATAAAGTCCTCTTCGTTATGCCCTCGTAGCGGAACCGGTGGCACGATGGGACTAGATTACGCTTTCGAGCTCATTGCCGAGCGCTCGTCCGCGGACCGCGTCATTCGTGCTATCGCGGAACATCTGGATCCCACTGATAGCGGTCGTTTGCTTGCTTGTGTTCCCTCGGACGTGGATTGCCCGCTCGGGGATATAGAACGCACGCCCCTAGAACAGAACATGTCAGACCTATGCCTCGGCTTCCTATTTCCCCCTGATGGACAAGTCGAGGCTTACAGCCCAGAGCGAAAATTGATTAACGGTCTGGTCCGGATCGGGTGCGTCTGGAGTACCCTTATCGTGGAGGGAAATTTGGTGATCTTCCGAGCGACAGCCGCTACTACCGGTATGAGCTTGCTCTTCGAAGAGTCGCCCAGTGTTCGCAATACTTGGATTTCGATCGCTCAGAAAGCGGGCGCCCTACTGCTCTTGCTAGACGACGAACGGTTCGACAATAGGGCCATCTGGCCTGTTGAACGGCTGCTAGGGCACCCGGCGGCGGATACCCCCGGTGAGGAGGGGCGCTATCGGGCGCTCATTAAGGAAGCCGGGCTGCAAGCACCCGAGCGGCCTGACGGCACGAGGGCATAACCAAACAATGCTCTGGACGGGTCCGCGTCGCGTCGATAGTTTGTCTTTAGTCCAACGTGCCCTGGCGCGTCGCGTGACCCGCCAGAGATTGTTATCCGTTGAACTAAACCGCTGCGCGGTGGGCAGGCGCCCGGTGTTCGGTACTCTAAGCATCGCCGCAGCCTTCTCTCTGACGAGCGATTATCAGTTTGCGACACCGCCTTTTTTGTCGGAAATATGCTATGAATACAATCCCCTATAATAATGTATGCGCGCGGTTTTTCGGGCTAATTGCTCCCGTGCGTTGACGTCCAAAATCGGTTCAGTTCAACAGACTTTATCCAGCGTGCGACAAGCGGTCGCGAGTACCGGCGTCGCTGGCGCACGCTGGATAAAGTCCTCTTCGTTATCCGGCACAACAAATGGACCGTCACCGCGCCCTTCTCAACCAAATAGAGTCGCAGTGGCCCATTGAGATCCACCGCGGGCTTGCCGATCTGCTGCGCCAAAACCCGGGCGAGACTTTCTACGCCGGCGCCTTCTGGATTCTTTACTGCGACTACACCGTCATCTCGGCACCCATCTTCGGTGTCAACGCCGAGAGCATGCTGACGGATGAAGGCGTTCGGTGGGCACCGGCCGAGTGGCACTGGGATGTCTTGAAGCCTGTCTGCGAAGCTATGGAGCCCTACTACGAGAGGCTGTCGGCATCGCTCGCAGGCGCACCGCACTCGGAATGGCAAGCAGTAATGACCGCGAACGAAGAACTCGTCGGTCGTGTTTCACGTTCCGTCACGCACGCGGCCCGAAGTCGGTCCGGCGACTTCGCCGACCTCGCGCTGCCGGACAATTTCCTCGTGTTCGCCGGCGATGTGCGCGAGGATGGCCAAACGTTCAATCGGCAACTCCGGTTGAGCGTCGAGGCGGACGAATTGTCCACGCTTGGTATGGTGGTGCCGGAGGGGTGACTTCAGTCGCGGCGTCCCGGCGTGCCGGATAACCAGCCGCTGCTGTGGACCGGCCCGCGTCGCGTCTGTTGAACTAAACCGCTGCGCGGTGGGGACAGACGTAACCTTCATTTCTGCACTGCCCGCAAAATCGTACCGTTGATCGGTGCCCGGCATCATGGATCGCTTCTCTTACAAGGAGCGATTTGATGACGGCACTTCGGCAACGACTGATCGAGGACATTCAGCTGCGCAACTTCTCGCCGCACACGGTGGAAGCCTATGTGCGGGCGGTGGCTCACTTCTCCAGACACTATGGCCGTTCGCCCGAGCAACTCAGCGGCGAACAGGTACGCCAGTACCTGCTGTACATGGTGAAGGAACGGAAGGTGAGCTGGAGCCTCTACAACCAGACGCGCTGCGCCCTTCAGTTCTTCTACCGCGTGACGCTTGGGCGCGACGAGTGGTTCGAGAAGCTCCCCTGCGCCAAGCGGCCCAAACGGCTCCCCATGGTCCTCTCGCCCGATGAGCTGCGCCGGCTTTTCGAGGTTGCGGCCAATGAGCCCAGGCACCAGGCATTGATGATGACGCTCTACGGCGCGGGGCTGCGCATCTCCGAGGCGCTGGCGCTGAAGCCGGGGGATATCGATAGTTCGCGGATGCTGATCCACGTTCGCGACGGCAAGGGGAGCAAGGCTCAGATGGCCAAGCTCTCCCCGCAACTGCTGGCGGTGCTGCGCGACTACTGGAAGCAGGCGCGTCCGGCCGAGTGGCTCTTCCCCCAGTCGGATGATCCCACCCGCCATCAGGATGGCGGAGGAGGTTGCCGGATCGTGCAGCGGTTCGCCCGCCGCGCGGGCATCACGCGGCCGGTCAGTCCGCACACGCTGCGTCACAGCTATGCCACGCATCTGCTGGATGCGGGCACCGACCTGCGGACGATCCAGGTGCTGCTGGGACACCGCAACATCAAGACCACGGCAATCTACCTGCACGTCTCCGCAGGCCAAGTTGAGCGCTGCTGCAAGTCCGCTGGATCTGCTTTACGCGCCACAGGCAGTCGCCGCAACGACATGACGCCACCGTTCCAGCGCCCGCGCTGGAACTGGCGGATGTCATCGAACGTCACGGCCATCGGCTTGAGAACCTCAGCGGCGCGCAGCAGCGGATCCTGCGCCATTGTCTCCTGCCGCACCGCCGCATTGGGCGGCCATGTCGAGACGTGCGATCACTGCCACTACCGGCGTGTCGCTTACAACTCCTGCCGCAACCGGCACTGCCCCAAGTGCCAGGCGTCCGCCTGCGCGCGGTGGATGGCAGATCGCGCAGAAGAACTGCTGCCGATCGAATACTTCCACGTGGTCTTTACGCTTCCCGACACGTTCAACGCGCTGGCGCTGGCCAACAAACGGGTGATCTATGGCGTGCTGTTCGATGCCGTGGGCCAGACGCTGTCGGAGGTGGCGGCCAATCCAAAGCACCTGGGGGCGAAGATCGGCTTCATGTCCATCCTGCACACCTGGGGCCAGAACCTCTGCCTGCATCCTCACGTGCATTGCGTGGTTCCCGGCGGCGGGCTCTCACCCGACGGCTCCAAATGGATCCGCTGCCGCCCCGGCTTCTTCCTGCCGGTGCGCGTGCTCTCCAAAGTCTTCCGCGGCAAGTTCATCGACCTGCTCAAACGCGCACGCAAGAGCGGCAAGCTGATCGGCGCGGAAGACGATGACGGCTTTGAGCGGCTGCTCGATCTCTCCGTCAAACACGATTGGGTCGTCTACGCCAAGCCACCGTTCGGCGGGCCCGAGCAGGTGCTCAAGTACCTCAGTCGCTACACCCACCGCATCGCCATCTCCAACCGAAGGCTTGTCGCGATGGACGACCAGACCGTCACCTTCACGTACAAAGACTACGCCCACCAGAACCGGCCAGGCACGATGACGCTGGACAGAGATGAGTTCCTCCGCCGGTTCCTGCTGCACGCGGTTCCCTCCGGCTTCGTGCGCATCCGCCACTTCGGGCTATTGGCCAATTGTGTGAGAACACAGAACCTGATCGACTGCCGGCGCCTGCTGGCAATTGCCGTGACCAAGCCGGAAGAAGGCACTCCAGGCGTGCTCGGCGCCGGCCCGTCCAAACCTCGGTGCTGCCCGTCGTGCGGCCGGGGCCAGTTGCTCCCGGGAGAGAATCTCGGGCCGTTTCAACTGGCCGAACTCCTCGCCCGATTGGACTCCTCCTGATGCACATGCCACGTCCGCCCATCCTCGCGGTTGTTCAATTGACCGCTCCACGGCGGCAAGGGGGATGGTGCGCGCCGATCGTGAGATTGCGGTCCGCCAACGGCGATTCCAGACGACATTCCAACCGGGTTGAGTCGATCGGGAAAGCCGTTCCCACCCGTCACCTCACGGCGCGGATGCGCCCCGCACCAGTCCGAGCGAGACACCGCTCCGGCAGCTCGATACAATCCCCATAGCTGACGGCCGGTTCAGTTCAACAGACTTTATCCAGTGTGCGTTGAACCGGTTCGGCTTGGCCACGGCTTTGGTCGCACACTGGATAAAGTCCTCTTCGTTATCCCTGCTCATGCGAAAGCGGCTCTACGGCTTCCTCGGCGTTGTCGTGCTAGCAGTAGCGATCTACTACCCATACTCTCCCGGCGGTCACCAAGCGATCAATATGCGGGCAGCTGCGGATCACATCCCGATTCTCGCGGAGAAGCTTCACCGCGATCCGCGGTTTACGGATGTGCATCTCGAAACATTTACAGGCCAGGAAGGTTCTCTAGGCGTTTTCGGTACGGTCGCCGATGAAGCTGCGCTCGCCGACCTGCGAAGGATTGTTTTGGAAAGTGCTCCACCGGCTCCGATCGCCTTCAGAGTCAGGTTACCATTTGTGAATGATCCGACCCCCGCAACTCGGCCGCAGGGATAACCAGCCAATGCTGTGGACGTGTGGACGGCCCCGCGTCGCGTCGAAAGTTTGTCCTTGGTATAGTGTTCCTCGGCGCGTCGCGTTGGCCGCCACAGATTGTCATCCGTTGAACTAAACCGCTGCGCGGTGGGCAGTCGCCCGGTGTTCGGTACTCTAAGCATCGCCGCAGCCTTCTCTCTGACGAGCGATTATCAGTTTGCGACACCGCCTTTTTTGTCGGAAATATGCTATGAATACAATCCCCTATAATAATGTGTGCGCGCGGTTTTTCGGGCTAATTGCTCCCGTGCGTTGACGTCCAAAATCGGTTCAGTTCAACAGACTTTATCCAGCGTGCGACAAGCGGTCGCGAGTACCGGCGTCGCTGGCGCACGCTGGATAAAGTCCTCTTCGTTGAACTAAACCGCTGCGCGGTGGGCAGTCGCCCGGTGTTCGGTACTCTAAGCATCGCCGCAGCCTTCTCTCTGACGAGCGATTATCAGTTTGCGACACCGCCTTTTTTGTCGGAAATATGCTATGAATACAATCCCCTATAATAATGTGTGTGCGCGGTTTTTCGGGCTAATTGCTCCCGTGCGTTGACGTCCAAAATCGGTTCAGTTCAACAGACTTTATCCAGCGTGCGACAAGCGGTCGCGAGTACCGGCGTCGCTGGCGCACGCTGGATAAAGTCCTCTTCGTTATGCGGCTTCGACCCCTTAAGCTCGGTGATCGCATTCGTATGGTGGCGGTGTCGCCTGAATGGCGGGAGCGATCGACGCGAGCCGTTGTCCGAAAGTTAATCGATAGTGGACGTGTGCTTGTGATCAGTGAAATCGACGACCGCGGATTTCGTTGGGTTTCTTTCGGTTTTCGGCGTCCCGTCGGCGGTTCAAAGCTTCATTCGTTGGTGGTCGATGACGGGTGCTGGGTCCGAGTAAAGTCACGCCGCGAGCCAGCCGCATAACCAAACGCTGCAATGGACCGGCCCCACGTCGGGCGTTTTGGTAAATTGAAAGCCGGTCGGCGTGGTGCCGGCCATTGAACGTTGGTCCGTTGAACTAAACCGCTGCGCGGTGGGCAGTCGCCCGGTGTTCGGTACTCTAAGCATCGCCGCAGCCTTCTCTCTGACGAGCGATTATCAGTTTGCGACACCGCCTTTTTTGTCGGAAATATGCTATCCCCTATAATAATGTATGCGCGCGGTTTTTCGGGCTAATTGCTCCCGTGCGTTGACGTCCAAAATCGGTTCAGTTCAACAGACTTTATCCAGCGTGCGACAAGCGGTCGCGAGTACCGGCGTCGCTGGCGCACGCTGGATAAAGTCCTCTTCGTTATCCGGCACATGAACGTCGAACGGCTCAAAGACGGCGTCTTGCACATCGACCTCCGCGTGACGGACTGGGCGGACGTCATCGCTCGTATGAGCGAGGCGTGGCCGCTCGTCGCCCGTGCCGTTGCGGAGTTCGTTCGCGCGAAGCCGGATTGGGAATGGGACCGGCTGCGTGCGTACGTCCGCTTTGGCAGCGGCTTGATCTGGTTCTCGCCGGATCCCGAGCGCCCGAAGCGGAACGCGAACGTCGCGGGCGTGAAAGTGGCGTGTCTGGAGGCGCTCTATTACGAGTTGCCCGATGCCGAAGCTGAAGCTGAAGCTGACGCGTTCGAGCGAGCACATGAAGAAATGGATCGGCGGGTCTTCGAGGCGTTGCGCCAATCGGCTTTGACCGCTGATGCGCATGCTTCGCTGGCAGAGTTGCAGCGCCTCCAGCCGCATGCACTCACGTTCGTGCAGTACGATGACCTTGAGACGGAGCGCACGCTTGTCGAGCCGGCGGAACTGGCCGGTGCCGGATAACCAAGCACTGGAACGGACCGGCCGGGCGGAACGGTCCTCGTGATTCGAGAAACGGTCAAGCCCGGCCGGCCGTTCAATGCTGGTCCGTTGAAATCGGGGTAGGGAAGGCCGGTTTCCCGGCCTCCCCTCCCGCCGAACCGGACTGGCGGTTCTCCCGCATCCGGCTCTCCAGTCAGTGGGTTCCCGTTCGAGCGGGTTGACAGGCCAAGCGATGGGCTTGTAACAGCGAGAAAAGTCCCAGCTTGGCAAAGTATGCATTGGGCCAGCGGTAGTGGTCACGACCACCGCCACGTCCACGCCCGCCGTGGCGTCGCCGCAAGATGCTTCGCAGCCTCATACGGATCCACGCGTCCAGCGGAGCGAACGTCTCGCGTCGGCTGTGTTTGAAGTAGCCAAACCAGCCACGCAGCGTCTGATTGACCGTGCCGATGATGCAGACCATTCGAGTGCCGTTCCGACGTTGGGTCTTTTCACGAATGGTGTCTTTGAGTTTCTTGAGGCTCTTGCTCCGGGGTTCTCTTTGACCTTGGCCAAAGTGATAGCCCAGGAAGTCGAAGCCCTTTTGTCGCTCATCGACGATTCGTGTCTTCTCCGGATGCAGCGTCAGACCGGCTTGCGCCGTCCATCGTTGCACCTCGGCCAGCGCCCGCTCGGCCTCCTCTTGGCTCTGACACAGGATCACAAAGTCATCCGCGTAGCGCACCATCTGGAATCCCTGCCGGGCCATCAGATGGTCCAGCGGGTCCAGATAGACGTTACTCAGCAGTGGGCTGAGCACCGCGCCTTGCGGCGCGCCGGATGCGGGCGTCCACTGGTCCAGTCCTTCCAGCACGCCTTGCGTGAGGAATGATTCGATCAGTTTCAGCACTCGTCCGTCGGCCACCTTCTGGCTCACCCGCTCCATTAACTGCCGGTGCGGGATCGTGTCAAAGTAGCTTTTCAGATCCGCGTCTACCACGTACCGGTATCCGTCGTCCAAAAGTTTCTGCACGTGACGCAGCGCGTCTTTGCATCCCCTTCCGGGGCGAAAGCCGTAGCTGTGCTCGTGAAAGTCCTTCTCGAAGATCGGTTCCAGCACGTGACGCAGCACGCCCTGAACCACGCGGTCCTGCACAGTCGGTATCCCCAGCGGTCGCCCCTGGGCGCTGCCGGGTTTGGGGATGTAGCACCGGCGGATCGCCTTGGGCCGATACGTCCCGGCCCTCAGTTCTTCCGTCAGATGCTCGATGTGCTTTTCCACATGGCGCTCGTACTGCTTCACCGTCACATGGTCCACGCCTGCCGCTCCCTTGTTGGCCGCCACCTTACTCCATGACGACCAGAGGTTGCTGCGTTTGTAGACTTTATCAATCAGGCTGAACCAGATGCCTCCTTTGACCCCTTGTTCAAGGGCCTGCAACATGCGCGCTGTCCAGACCGATGGTTCCGCCCATGCCCATCGCGAGCCTGCGCCCGCGATGCGATGGGATTCTTCGGCTTGCTTAGCCCCGAGTCGGGGCACTCGCGCCGATTGTTGTTCCATTGGTCTATTCATCCCGCATCCACTTTCCTGCGTCCCTTGGCTCCACGCCCGTTAAGGCGTTTCGTCGCTACTACGGACGCTCTGACTCCTGCCCCGGCGGCTCTTCGACGCCGACTGGTTACGGCGTATGAACTCCGTTCGCTTTCCGGAACAGGTCTCCCTGCTTCACGCACCAGCACTTCCAACCATTCCGACTCCAATCACCCTCACGGCCCCGGCATCGCTTTACGAGAGGCTCGTCGCCTCTCTGCACGTTACCCTTCAGCTCACCGGGCTTCCCTTGAAAGATGCATCGCTCCCTCGCGGGTCTGGACTTCGCCACTTTTAGGCAGGCTCGTCACCGTTTCAGGCCGAATCGAGTTCACTTGTGTTTCGGACTGGTCGTTCACCTCCAGTTGCTCTCCACCTGGCCTCACGGCCACGCAGTTACTTTCAGTTACGGGCTGGAGAACGCTATGCCCGGAGAGGACTTGCACCTCTCTATGCTGGTACGCTCGCAGGCGCACCTAAACCGCTGCGCGGTGGGCAGTCGCCCGGCGTTCGGTACTCTAAGCATCGCCGCAGCCTTCTCTCTGACGAGCGATTATCAGTTTGCGACACCGCCTTTTTTGTCGGAAATATGCTATGAATACAATCCCCTATAATAATGTATGCGCGCGGTTTTTCGGGCTAATTGCTCCCGTGCGTTGACGTCCAAAATCGGTTCAGTTCAACAGACTTTATCCAGCGTGCGACAAGCGGTCGCGAGTACCGGCGTCGCTGGCGCACGCTGGATAAAGTCCTCTTCGTTATCGGGCACAAGACGATGCCGACCAGCGAATCCATGCGTGGTGCGTTCGCGACCGATGCGGGCATGCACGCCCTCTGGTCGCCGGAAGCCTTTTCGCAGGTCCATGACTACCAAACGTGGGCGCGGGAACTGGAGGATGACGCAGACATAACACGGCACATCTCGGCCGGCGACTTCGTCCCGATCAACATCGGCCGAGACATGGTCGCGGAGGTAGAGGTGCGTCTGAGCAGCGCGGGCGTGGCTGCGCTTTCGGAGCGAGAGCGGCGATACCTGTTCCTCGCCTCCGAGCCGTACCGCTTCGTCTCCCGCGGGGCGGTCGCGGTCGGCGGAATCGAGCATGTTGCCGGGGAGGTGACGCGGTCGACACGGGCGATGCCGTTGGCGGCCGGGCAATGGTCCGTTGTCGTGCACATGATCAACTGGGACGACGAGCCGGGCGCATTCGCGTCCCCGGGCAAGCCGGCGGTGACGGCCCTGCCGGACTACCTGGTCACGATCAGTCCGGCCGTAAAGGCCAAGCTTTCCGCGCCGAGCTGCGTACCTTCCCGCCGCCCGGAAGTGCCCGATAACCAGCCAATGCTGTGGACGGCCCCGCGTCGCGTCGAAAGTTTGTCCTTGGTATAGTGTTCCGCGGCGCGTCGCGTTGGCCGCCACCGATTGTCCTCTTCGTTATGGGGCAGGAAGCACCAGTTCATTCGACACTCATCGCGCGTTCTGCACGGAGTATCCTGCGCCCAATGGGGCTTATGCAGAAGGGCAGGTCGCGTACGTGGTTGGACGATCACGGCTGGTGGTTGTGCGTCGTTGAATTCCAGCCAAGCGGTTGGTCTCGGGGCAGCTATCTGAACGTTGGTTGCTGCTGGCTTTGGAAGGTCAAGAACTATCTCTCGTTCGATGAAGGTGGCCGACTTGAGAGCTTCGCAGGAATTGAGAACGAGGCACAGTTCGCCACCGTGTCAGATCAACTGTCGGAGCGTGCGGCCGGGGAAGTGAACCGCTACCGGAAAATGTTCAACGATGTGAACGCAGTCGCAGAGCATTATTCTCGCCATCGTCCGAACGGCTTTTGGCCAAGCTTCGACGCGGCGGTCGCGTGTGCGGTAGGCGGTCTTGTCGATGAAGCGCATCGGTTCTTCTCGGCAGTGATCGCCGCGGACGGCGATCACGACTGGACCTTGGCAGCAAAGCAGGATGCCAAGGCGTTGGACGCGCTCGCTGCCGACACTAATCGGTTCCGCAAAGTCGCAGAGGCTCGAGTGCAGCAGACGCGAGCGCTCCTGAAGCTCGCGCCGATGTCGATCAACTTCGCGGGCGTGGCTGCGCGGCCTGCCCCACAACCCGCCAACGCAATGGAGCGAGCCGGCGGGTAAGATTCTCGTGGTTCGTGAGTCGGCACTACTGATCGGCCTTACGTTATGCAGCGGAAGCCTTCGAGCGTCGTAAGCCGCGTGACTAACTTCGTCGTGACCCTCGGCGGTCAAGCACACTCAGGCTGGCTGCCGCCCGGGGCCGCCATTCCGCAGCCAATCCCGCGGCGAAGCGTCGGGGTGACGTTCACTATCGAATGCGAGGGTGACGGCTGCTTGCTGGTTATCGAATCAGCAGAACCTTCGATCTCTGGCGATACCTGGCACTCCACAGTCGCCGACGCTCAACGACAAGCTGAGGCGTGGTACAATCTACCCTTGTCTGCGTGGCCGGACGACAAACCGGCGACTGGATAAAGTGCCCGTCAATCAGGCCGCCATGAACTCCCACTGCAAACCAGGCGTCGGCGATTATGCAATTTGCTCGGCAGTAGCCAAGACGATTCGCGTGGGCGGAGTGACCAAAGATGATCTGCTGGCTCAACTCCATGATGCAAAGGTCCAACTCAACGAAAGTGCCCGTGTTTTGTTCGCGCAGGACAAATTCACCACGTCACCAGCCGTCTCACATACCGAAATCGTAGAGCTTTCAGTTGCCGATCTCGGCTGTCCCGAGGGCGCCAGCATTCGCCAGATTCATGGCCGGGCCGCGGAATGCGGTCTGTTATTGTGCCCTCTGGAACTCGCTCCGCATCTCAGGCTTCAGTACATGGACCAACACGAGGGCTGCATCGGCCATCCACCTTCAAAGCACCGAGCGCCGCCCGGCTCCTTAACGGTTGCGTCCCGCGAGCTCGCCAGCGACGACGCCACACCGAAGGGATTCTACCTTCGCCGGATCGAAGGCGTTCTCTGGTTACGAGGCTATCGCTCGGGACCCGATCACCATTGGAGCGCTGCCGACCGCTTTGTCTTCTGTCGCCCGCTGGCTGCGGCCTAACCCGCCTATGTCCACGACGGCGGGTATTCGACTCTGGATGGCCCCGCGTCGCGTCGAAACTAAATCTGGAGGAAGTTAATGCTGCGAAATTCTTTGCTTGTAAGCGGTTGCCTCGTTCTGATCTGCGGGATTGTACTCACCGTTCTGGCCCAAGAGATGCCTACGACCGCGCCGAACATCGCGGGCACGAAGCCGGGCAAGATCCGCGTGCTCATTCTGGACGGATTCTCCAACCACAACTGGAAACTCAATACCAGGATGCTCCGCGCCATTCTCGAGCCTTCGGGGCTTTTCGATGTATCGGTATCCACGATCCCGCCGGTTACGGCGGCTGACGCCGCGCCGTGGAAGCCGGATTTCAGTCATGCCGATGTGATCATCCAGACCTGTAACGACATCCACCAGCCGCACGCGCCTCAATGGTCAGAGCAGGTGAAGCGGGATTTTGTTTCTTTTGTCAAAGGTGGCGGCGGTGTGTTTATCTTCCACTCCGCGAACAACGCTTTTCCTGACTGGCCGGAGTACAACGACATCATCGGACTGGGATGGCGGCCTGCGAGCTATGGCACGGCCCTGCAAATGACCGAGGATGGGCGCATAACACGGATCCCCGCGGGTCAAGGAAAAGGCACCGGGCACGCGGCACGGAGCGATGTTTTGGTTCACTCGTTGCCCAACAATCCGATTCATCAAGGTCTGCCGCCGCTCTGGATGACGCCCAAGCTGGAAGTCTATGCGTATGCACGGGGACCGGCAGCGAACGTCGAGGTGCTTTCGTACGGGCAAGATCCGAAGTCGAAAGAGTACTGGCCACTGGAGTGGACCGTCACCTATGGGGAGGGCCGGGTGTACGCGTCATCATTTGGGCACGTGTGGGGAGATGAGTCGCCGACAAGCCAGCCTGTTGATTTGTTGGCTGTTGACGAGCAGGTGTTGATCATGCGAGCGCTGCAGTGGCTGGCCAAGCGGCCGGTCACGGTTCCCGTGCCGCAGGACTTCCCGACAACGCAGGCCGTCTCCGTGCGACCTCCGCTGGAGTTGCCGAGAGAGTAAGCGCGTTCCGCTCCATGATATTGTTGTGCAGATGGGATGGTTCATCGGAAAGCCGAGTTGGAGGTGCTTCGCGCTCTTTGTGTTGGTGCCATGGACGTGTCCTGGGCAGAGCGTTCTGCCTCTTCACGCGCAGGGCCGGCAGATTCGCGACAGCAGCGATGCCGTCGTACAGCTCCGCGGGGTGAACGTTGGGGGTTGGCTTGTCACCGAATCCTGGATGTGCGGGCAGACCGACGATGGCGGCAGACTGGCGCTGGAGCAACTGGAAAATCGGTTTGGGCCAAAGAGGGCGGCCGCGCTGATGAACGCCTGGCAGGACAACTGGTTCACCACCGCGGATCTGGACTTGATTCAGAAATACGGCTGCAACCTGCTTCGCGTTCCTTTCAGTTACCGCACCCTGCAGAACGCGGATGGCACGTGGAAGCGCGATGGCGAGGGCAACATCGATTATTCGCGCATGGACTGGGTGGTGCGCGAAGCGCAACGGCGTGATCTATATGTGATCTTCGATCTTCACATCTGGCCTGGCGAGTATCACGTCATCTCCCGCATCACACCCGCAGGTGATGCCGCCCGCGCCCAGATGGCGGCGCTGTGGAAACAGGTGGCCCATCACTATCGCGGCAGCTCAACCATCGCCGGGTTTGATGTCATCAACGAGCCAGAGGGTTCGCCGGGCAACGCGCTGCAATGGGCGTTCTACAACGCCATCCGGCAGGAAGATCCGCAGCGGATGCTGATCTTTGAATCGGTCGACTACGGCAGCATTGCCGGGACGGGATGGAGCAACATCGTCTGGTCGGCGCATTATCCTGAGAACGTCCTGAAGACCGGCGGCATGCGGGATCGAATGAAAAAGTTCGACCGTCAGCACAAAATCAGCGCACGTGCCGACGTGCAGGTTCCCATCTTCATTGGCGAAACCAAGGCGCCGCAGGACACCGCCGATTCCGCCGCCGAGCTGGCCAACGCGTACAACGATCTTGGCTGGAGCTGGTGCGTCTGGACCTACAAGGGCGTCGACGTTGGCGGCTGGGCATCGATGAATTACGACCGCTCACTGAAGTACGATCTGGCGAGCGACTCCTTTGATTCGATCCTGCAGAAGTGGACGTGGGGCCTTTCGAATTGGCAGAATTCATCCCGCGAAACGAGCCTCCACGCGAACCACTGGTGGATCGAAGGGTTTGGGCGGGGGTTCAAAGATGCTGGTCGCAAATGAAGGCAAATCCCGCGAAGTTTGTTCAATTCATGCCTGCAACCAATACCGCCGATTCAGCAGAAGAGCGAGGACTCCCAAACGGTTGACCGGGGGCCATGGATGGCTGCGTTAAAAGCGCTTTTAGGATCCGCGCCGGCCGAATCAAATTCGTCCCGCGCGGCCATCTACTGTTTCGTGAAGTCAAATTGAACGGTGGCCGACTTCACGGGCTTGGAAAGAACAAAACCGACGCGCGTGAAGGTGGGCGCGGCCAGGTCGGTGATCTGCTCGGTGGTGATCTTGAATCCATCGGGGGTGGTAATCGCTGCCAGCAGATGCTGGCTGCCCTGGGTGAAGAGCAGGTGCCGGTCGTCCAGCACTGTAACGGTGCCGTGCGTTGTCAGGGCCGGTTCGAAGGTTGATTCCTGACTGAAGGCTACTTCATCGCGAAGGATGACTGATCCGGTTCCGCCACGCTGGTATCGCAGGGTGCGCTTGAGGCTGATGAGGCCGGGTGCGTCATATGCGGGGGTCAAGTCGATGGTGATTTCATCGTGATCGTCGGTGAAATCAGTGTGCAACACTTTGGGTTTGACTTTCGTGGCATCGCGTTGCAATTGGCCTGCTACGACCGGAACAGGATGGCCGAAGGAATTGAGCAGTTTGACCTTATATCGGTCGGGTCCGAACGTTTTGCTGTCGTAGGCGAAGGGACCGCCGGGATCGCCCACGGGCATCTCCTTGCCGAGGGTGATGACGAAAGAACCAATATCGTTGTGACTGTGGCTGCTGTTTCCACCGGCCTTGATGGCCACGCCCATTTCGCATTGCGGACTCGATGGCCGCGATACAAGCACTCCCACATCATTGAAGTAGGATCGGATGCCGATGAGGTCGGGTTCGCTCCGTGGGTTGTTTTGCGGAGGGCGGGACAGGGGAGTCGGGGTGAGAAGCGCGGAATAGAGCGAGCCCCCGACCAGTTTCGGGTGCGCATCGGCATCGGGAAGTTGAAGATTCAGCACTTTGTTGTAGTAGCCTATTAAACTGGCGTCCGCACGCGTCCCCCATCGGCAATCGGCGAAGGTGGGCATCTGGTGGTCGGTGAGTTGGTACCTCGGGCCAAATAGCGCTGACTCGTGAATGCGGGGTAAATCGAACAGATCGATTTGCCCTGCCGTTGCCCGCACTAGAGTTTCTCGCAGCACGGCCAGATGGCCAAAGCCGTAGCTCCAGTAACCGCCGCCCTCATCGATGTAACCGCTGGGGTGAAAGCTGTTGAGATAGTAGTTGATATAGTGCTCGCCCGCGGCGGCGAAGGTCGCGCGCTCCTGGCGATCGGGAGTGATCGCCAGCGCCGCTCCAACTACTCCGGAGAGGCATACGGCATTCCAATTATTCACGACCGAATGGGAGGCGCTCCCAAGCCACCCATTGCCTGCTCCGGTTGCAAGCGACTGCCGGACTGGAATCAGGCATCGCTGGTCGATAGCATCGATCAACCGCTGGCGCAAGCCCGCGTCCAGTTTATCTTCCAGCAGCCAGACCGTTTCGGCGAGATCCGCTCCGAAAGAGGACGCACCCAGATCGACTGTGAATTTCGTCTGATGGAAGCATTTCAGGTCGCCGTCGTGGGCGGGCAGCGTCCAGGTGGGTTGAGAAACGTAGCCTTGGAGGGCCAGGCGGATCGCGGGAAGAAAGCGCCCCTTGTTTTCGAGACACTCGGCAAGCACCAGGGGTTTGAGCCACGCATTTCTCGACCGGATCATGGCTTCCCCGCGCGGGCGCTGCCCGGTGCGGGAGAAATCGAGGTAATCATCATCGCTCCAGGCCGGGAAGGGACGAGCGAGCAATTTCTCTGCCTGGGGAATCGGGTCGCCGGCAAGGTCGCGGATTGCGGGGGAGTTCCAGTACGTGCGATCGGAAATGGGTCTGCCAATGCCAGTCGGCGCACTGGGCAGCATGGCGGCGATGCTTGCGATTCTGGCAGGGTCGAGCTCAAGGTATCCGGTAACAGGCTCGGCACGAACCTGGCACGCGATTAGCGCGAGCGCACCCAGTGCGAGGCAGGTGGAGTAACGAGGCATTTGGTTCCTGGTATGTCGCCAGCAGCGAGTGGCTACTGCTGACGCGAATGCGGCGATGTTAAAGCCATTGGCCGCGGGAGTACATCCGCATTCTGATTTGAGCCGCGGGTTGCTGAGAACCGCACCCACGGATGCGACGGCAGTGCCACGAAGCGCTACGAAAGCGTCACAAGCGCCACGAAAGCGTGCGCAGGCGTGGGCCGCGATATGAGCGCCCTCGTCCGAACGATTTTCGATTCGAAGGGATCGCTTATGAACCGCTGGCATCTGATCGCCCTGTTGCTCTGCAGCTTCGCCCATGCCGCACTCCTCGCCGCCGCCGACCCCAGGCCGCTGCCTCCCGCGCCCGAGGGCGTCGTCATCGAGCAGAACGTCTCGTACCTCGCGCCAGATCGGGCGGAGAAGCTCGACCTGTATCTGCCGGCGGGACGCAACAAGTCCGTCCGCTCGCCGGCCGTCGTCATCATCCACGGCGGGGGCTGGAGCGGCGGAGAGAAGAGCGCATTGCGCGAGTTCAACGTCGGCACCACCGCAGGGTCGTCATCACGGTGGAGGATACGGAGCCCTTCGAAATCATCTGGTTCGGGCGCGGGAAAAGGGTGTCTCTGATTTCCCGAGAAAGCTTGCTGCCGGCGGGGTTGAGTTAAACACTGAAGCGGGCGGGAAATATACAGAGGACGATGAACCTTACCGCTCGCCGACTGCTTTTGCTGGTTTTGACGCTGTTTCTGATTGACAGGCCGACCACGGCTCGCGCCGCCGCGGATGTTGCGGCATCGCCTGCCGCGGCGGGCGGCGGCGTAACAATCACCGACGACGCCGACACCGTCACGCTGGATAACGGCATCCTTACCGTGAAAGTCAGCAAACCCAGCGGCAATCTGATCTCACTGCGGTATCGCGGCCTCGATATGCTCAGCCGCGGCGGGGCGTATTGGAATGTCTACGGGTCAGAGCCAGGGGAAAAGCCAGCGCAGAACAAGGGACATCCGGCCAGCTACACGGTGACCAAGGACCCGGCAAAAAATGGCGGGGCGATCGGCGAGATCGTGCTTGGGTTTCCATACAAAGGCGAGGCGGATGTCGAGCCTCTGGACCTGGAGATCCGCTATACGCTCAGTCGCGGCGACTCAGGGATCTACGGCTCGGAGACGCTCGTGCATAAGGCGGGGTATCCGGCATTCAACGATGGGGTCAACACGGTCTGCTGGAAGCTCAATCCAGATGTGTTCGACTTCCTCTCGGCCGGCGATGAGAAGCAGCGGCACATGGTGACGCCGGAAGATTGGGTCAAGGGCACGCAGTTGAACTTGTGGGAAGCGCGGCGGATGAACACGGGCATTCGCAAGGGAGAGGTGGAGCACAAATACGACTATTCGGTTCTGTTCGCAAAGACGCCGGCATGGGGCTGGAGCAGCACGACGCGGAAGGTGGGCATGTTCATCGTGAATCCGAGCATCGAATACCTGAATGGTCCGGCGACGATGACGGATTATGTCGGGCATCTCGATGTCAAAGCGTCACTGCCGGCCGATCCGACACTGTTGTTCATCTGGCAGAGTCCGCACTATGGCGGGCGTGGAATTGCGCTTGCGGCCGATGAGCAGTGGCAGAAGACGGTGGGGCCGTTCCTGATCTATTGCAACACCGGTAACACCCCGCAGGCGATGTGGGAAGACGCCAAGGCGCGGGCGGCGCAGGAGAAGAAGGCTTGGCCGTATGCGTGGGCGGACATCCCCGGATTCGAACACGCACAGGAGCGCGGGAGCGCCAGCGGCGTCCTCTCGATTCACGATCCTCTGGCGCCGCAGAGTCCCAAGCCAACCGCTGCCGGGGCATGGGTGGGGCTGGCGCAGCCGCCATATCAGGCGGCGCTCGGGAACAAAGGGTCGATGATGACGATGGACTGGCAGCTTGATGGGAAGCACTATCAATATTGGGTGCAGGCGGACACCGCGGGGCGTTTTACGATTCCCAACGCGCGGCCGGGAACATATACGCTCTATGCATTTGTGGACGGGGTGCTGGGGACGTTCAGCCATGAGGGGGTAAAGGTTGAGGCGGGCAGGACGACCGATGTAGGGGAGCTGACCTGGACGCCGCTGCGCTACGGCCAGCAGCTTTGGGATATCGGGGTTCCGGATCGAACGGCCGCGGAATTTCGACATGGCAACGAATACTGGCAGTGGGGCTTGTACAACCTCTATCCGACGGAATTTCCAAACGACGTCGACTTCGTCATCGGGAAGAGCGATTGGCACAAGGATTGGAACTATTGCCAGCCGCCGCGTCCCGCGGGTAACGGTAAATGGCAGGACACGACGTGGCACATCCGATTTAATATGGACCACGTTCCGAAGGGAACCGGCGTCCTGCGGCTGGCGATCTGCGGAGCCCGCGGCGGCCCGGTTGACGCGGCGCTGAACGGCCAATCGATCGGAACCACGGGCGACCTGCCCGAATCCGGAGTCATGCATCGCGACGGGATCCGTTCCGATGCGCTGACTGAAGTGAACCTGAAGTTTGACGCGTCCCTCTTCAAGCAAGGGGAAAACATCATCACCTTGACCAAGCACGTCCGAGCATGGACCGATGGCGTGCTGTATGACTACGTGCGGCTGGAATTGAATGAAGCGAAGTAAGCCGAACATGGCAGGGGTGGGGCGAAAAACGAAGAAAGGTCAAGACTTCCAACGGCGGGGCGTGCCTCGGATTGGTTGGCGTGCGACGCACCGCTTCCGTCTGGCCATGGTTTTCTGCCGCACGCTGGATAAAGTGCTCTTCGGTATGCGGCAGAGAACGCCCAACCTCACCCCAGCGGTCACGCCGCCTGAGCATCGGGCACTGGCACTCGCAGCGGCGTCAGATGCCGAGCGCGTGCTGTGGCGATTTGAGGAAGCATGTCCCGGCGACACTCGGCCTCGCCAGGCCATCGAAGCGGCCCGCGCATGGGCACGAGGCGAAATCAAGGTCTCCGAAGCACGACGCGCCGCGTTCGCTGCCCACGCGGCGGCTCGGGCAGCGGCTTCACCCATCGCATGCGCGGCTGCCAGGGCCGCCGGCCACGCTGCGGCCACCGCCCACGTACCAAGCCACGCGCCGCACGCGTCGGCTTACGCCCGCACGGCTTCAGGAACCCCGCGGTCACGGCCCGCGTCGCGTCGTTACTTTGTTCTCCATTCAAACGTTCCTCGGCGCGTCGCGTTGCCGGCCACAGAACGTCATCGTTAGTAGGCAGGGCGATTCCCCTGCAGCACAGCCGTCACGGCGCCGTCATGGCTGTGATTTGGGGCCACAGCCCAGACGGCCTTTGCTCCTCAGAAATCGAGTTCGGCGCGGATGGTTCCGACGAGCGCGTCGGGGCGGTTGCCGCTGGGATGGAGAATGTATTGCAGGTCCGGCTGGAGGTTGAACCAGGGAGTGATTTGCAACTTGTAGAAGGTTTCGATGGCCAATTCGTGATCGTGAGGCAACGCGGCTTGATGGCTGAAATGGACGAAGGATGCGCCCAGGCCAAGCACATCGGTAGCGCGGGCCGTGGTGGGAATGGGGCCGGTCCATTGCAGGCCGGAGCCAACGTGTTGATCGATTATGTTGACGTCGGCGTCGGCGAGGCCGTATTGCGCGAAGAGGCCGAGGCCCGTAGCGGCGGCGCCGTTAGGGGGATCGACGAACTGGGTCTGCAAAAGGGTCTGGTCGAAGACGGCGAACATTCCGCTCGCGCCGGTCTGATCGACGTCGTCAAATCGACGGAAAGCGCCGGTGTGGTGATAGCCGCCGACCGCAAATCGGCCGGGCAGTTTGCCGGAGTCGATGGTCCACTTCGTGCCGACTTCGAGGGCGACGAAGACGCCGCCGGAAGTGTCCCGCACGCGATAAGGCGCTCCGGAGAGAATGCCGCTGCGGTCGGAGCGGTTGGCGTACGACACGCCGCCGGTGGCGTAGAGATTGTCGTTGGGGGTCCAGAAGAGGACAGCGCCCAAAGCGGGATCGGGGTATGTTGGAAACAACGTGATGGCGGGGCTGTAGCCGAAGCTCGATCCCAGGAACGAAACGCCATTGGCGGTGTAGGCGAAGTCAGTGGTGGAATCGATTCGGCCGACCTTCAGGCGAAACTGGTCGTGGTCGAACATCTGCTGGAAGTAGAGTTGATAAATCTGATCGCTGCGCGGGCCGTCCTGGTTGTCGAAGCCCTGGGCGTCGCCGGTGAGGGTGGTGGTGCCGTCGGCGCCTTCGTGGTCGAGGAAGTTGAAGAAGAATGTCCCACCGTGCCAGGGGAGGAGCTGGTCGGTCGTGAAGGTGATGTCGAGATCGAAAAAGTCGCGGCTCGCGTAGTTGGAAGTGCTGATGCCGCCCTGGAAATTTTTGGAATAATCTTCGTACACCGCCGCGGCGACGGTGAGGCCGTCGCTCACGAGCTTGCTGCGATACCCGCCCCAGTCTCCGGTGATTCCGGGCGTCGGAGGCTGATTGGGAAGGGCGATCACGGGCGCGGCTGCGCTTGCGCCGCGGCCGGCGAGGATCAGCAGCAGAAGAATGCTCATTGCACGGAGCATCGCCCGAGTGTGGGCGGAGATTGACGGAGTTGCAACGGTATTGAGACGGGATCTGTGATGATGATGGGTGTGCGCAGCACTCCGAATTCTTTAGCCGCCTTGCTTGCGAGGCGTGGCCCGTTGCGCGGATCCTCAGACTGGCGCCATTTATGATAATTGCGCAACTGGACACGCCTCGCGAGCGAGGCGGCTAAAGAATTCGGAGTGCTGCGCACGCGGGAGGGGACATGTATCCGCGCAAACTCGGCTGCTGCGCGGAGAAGAGGGTTTTTTGAACAGAGGGGCATCTGCAGCCTGTGGTAACGATCAAGCGCGCCGTGGCGCTCTACCGTGGCACGGACCAGAGCCGGACGGTTCGGTCGGAGCCGCCGGTGAGGAAGCGGGCGCCGTCGGCGGACCAGTCGCCGTCGTCAACGTGCTGCTCGGCGTCGAAGCGGGCGAGGATTCTGCCGGTGGGGGTGTCGAAGATCGTGATCGCGCCCTGGATATCTCCCTCGGCGAATCGATCGCCGGTGGGGGAGAGTCGGACGAATTCCACACGGCTGTTGCTCGTGTTGTAGTTAAGGATGCACTTTCTGGTGGCCGTGTCCCACATGCGGACGTTCCCGAGCCAGTCGGCGGAGATGATCTGCGACGCATCGGCATTAAACGCGGCGGTGACGGTGCGGTCGGTGTGGCCCGACAATTCACTCAGCAGCGCGCCGGTGTTGAAATCCCAGAGGCGGACCAGGTTGTCGGCGGAGCCGGTGAGGAGCAGCTTCCCATCAGGGGAGACCTGCACCTGCGTGGCGCGTTGCTTGAAGACCCCTTCGCCGAAGCGGCGAACTTCTTTGCCGGTGGCGATGTCCCAGGCGCGGACGGTGTAATCCGGCGGGCGGTTGGATTCCCAATGCCCGCTGCCGGTGACGGCGAACTTTCCATCGGGCGAGAAGCAGCAGCAGCAGACCGCGGTGCGGTGCCCGATAAACCGCATTCGCACCGCGCCGGTTGCGAGGTCGAGCAGGACGGCATCGCCGATGTACTCCGGGAGGAGTACGGACTTGCCGTCCGGCGAGAAGGACGGCGCAGCGATGGCTGGGTCAAAGCCCTGGACGCGGTAGGTCCAGATGATCTTTCCGGTGGCGATTTCGACGAGCGTGGCAGTGCGATCTGCAGCCGTCGACACGAAATGCAACTGGTCTGGAGTGAATTTAACGCCACAGAGCACGTTGCTATGACCGAGATAGCGCGTGAGCTCGTTCTCCTTCAAATGATCGAACTGGACCAGCGCGTTGCTGACCGGCGCGACGCTGATCGGAGGTTGCACGGGCGGCGGGGGAGTGATGGCGAGGGGCGCCGCGGGAATTGGCAACGGAACTGACGGCGGGGAAATGGGGACACCACTCGCGGTTGGCGGCGCGGCCGCCGGAGGGAACGGAGTGGATGCTCCCCTGTGCGGATTAGGATTGAGCAGGACCATGCCGACAATGACGACGGCCACGACTCCGGCGATGCCAGTCCAGAGGACTGTATTCTTCCCGCGCGGCGATCCGTAGGGACCGAATGGTTCGAGTCCCTGCTCCACGCGCTTCAGATCGGCGGCGATATCCGCCGCGGCTGCGTAGCGATCGCGTAGAGCGCGGGCCATCGCTCCCTCGGCGATCTTCACGAGTCGCGCATCGGCCTTGGCATTCAGATCGCGAATCGGGGTCGGCGGCCCTTTGAGAACCTTCTCCAACACGAGCTGCGTCGGACCGCTGTAGGGCGGGCAGCCGGTGAGCATCTCGTAGAGCATCGCGCCCAGCGCGTAGATATCGCATCGCGTGTCCTCCGCTTCGCCCGCCGCGACCGCGGGAGACATGTAGGATGCGGTACCTTCACAGTGACTCTGATTGACGTCGACGATCGAGTCGTTGAACACGGTGCGCACGAGCCCGAAATCAGAGACGTAGGCGTGGCCTTCGCGATCGAGCAGGACATTTCCCGGCTTGAGGTCCCGATGAATCACGCCATGCCCATGCGCGTACGCGACGGCCTCGGCGATCTGCCGGCCGATCTCGATGATCGTTTCCCGTTTCAGCGGTACTCCGGGCGAAATTTTCTGCGCGAGCGACAGGGGATAGAACGGCATCACGTAATACGGCCCGCGCGGCCGGTCGGAGACTTCCATCACCCGCACGATATTGGGATGCGAGAGGTTGTGCATGTGCCGGGCTTCGATGAGAAAGCGATGCACGGCGTTTGGCTCGTTGACGAATTCCGGTCGAACCAGCTTGATGGCGACCTGCGCATCGGTCACGGGATGGCGGGCCTGCAGGACGATGCCCATGCCGCCCATGCCCAGGACGCGGTCGACGCTGTAATGATCGAGATTGGCGAGAATTCCCGGATGGGCCGGCGGATCGAGCACGCGCTGGCGAAGCAGCGCGCCCGCCGAATCGAACGACATCGGGACGTCGGGCTGTTGCGCCGCTCCCATGGATGACATTGCCACGGCATCGGGGGAGATGGTGGGGGAGATCGGGCGCTCGGATTGCGACGCGGTTGGCTTTTGCGGGTTCATGGCTGTGCCTCAACCGTGTCGTTCGGGATTGACGCGCACGCCTCGCGCAGCAAAGACCGCGTCGGTTCATCAATCCAGGACTGGGAGGCGGACCAGTTCAACCCTTGTCGAAGGGTGTCGTTATCGAGCCGGGAGATTCGCTGGCCGCCGCGGACCATCGCGGCTGCGATGGCGGCGTAATAGCAGATGTTGGCAACGGCCGCCGGGATCGGCGCCTCGGGGTGATTGCGCATCGCCTTGGCAAAGCGTTTCATCATCTGGAGCAGTTCGAGCGGGGGATTGGGGTGGGCGAGGAGATCGCCGAAACTCTTGAGAAGCAGTCCGCGCGCGGTGCAGAGCGTGGCAAACTTCGCGGCGCCGCCGGGGCGAATATCGCTCACGCCGATCGTGACCGCCACCGACATTTGATGGCGGTAGATGGCGGCCAGATCATCGTCACTCCAGATTTGCGTGGCGTGCTCATCGAAGAGATCGGCCAGCAGGCGGGAGTCGTGGGTTTTCGGGTCGGCGGGCAACACTTCCTCCACAGTGACTCAAATTAATCTACGTAAACGCCAGGCGGAACTGCGCGGGCGAAATAAATGTTCGAATTCAGCGTCCAATCGATGACAGCACCTGGCGGAGATCGCTCAACTCCTGCTCGACCTCCGCTTCATCCATGGCATACTCGGCGATGGCCGCGCGCAGGTGTCGGACGAGCATGCGCTTTGCCGTCACCAGCATATTCGCAGCCTGGCTCGGTGACTGCAGGCGAAGCCGATCGACGAGAGCCTCGTACTCCATCGGCGCGGCTCCTTCGAAAGCTGGTCGCAAAATCCGCTCCTCGAAAAGGACCCACATGGTTGTCTTCTCGGGGCCGGCGCACTCTGCTTTCATGCGATCCACTGCTCCGCTGAGCAGTTGCCGGGCCCATTCGGCATCGAAGGCGGCGTCCCGGGCCGCTCGCTCATCGGGGCCGGCGATTGCAAATGCCCGATCGTCGAGGCTGTGGGCGTCTTCCGCCGGCGCACGCTTGAGCGCTCGAGCGGCACGATGCTGATCGATGCAGTAGCTGTCGAGCGCTTTGAGCAACAGTGTGCGAAACTTTCCTCGAGAACGGTCGGCCAGCCCGACCAGATTACGCTCGATGATCTTGTCGGAGATGAACCCCTGAATCAGATCATCGACCTCGTCAGGCGCGACGAGGCGATCCATCGTCAGATGCACTCTCAACGCGGGGATGTAACGACGCAGGAGCGCGTCGAGCGCCTCGCGCATTTCCAGCGCACGGCGCCACCCGCCTTTTGCACCAGCGACCACTGCGTGGCGGGGAAGACGCGAGTGACATTGTCGACGGTTGCCTTTGCCATGAAGCGATCCGATTGCCGGCGCGATTGTACACAAAACGTTTGTGGATTTTGGGGTGAACAGCAGGCGTGGATGGAATTGGGCGTGACTCCCAACGCTGCTTTATGCAAAAAGCCCCCTTCTCGCGCGTCCTTCAGCTTGTTCGCGGAAATTGATCCCTTTCCGCGTGCGCAGCACTCCGAAGTCTTTAGTTAGCCGCCTCGCTTGCGAGGCGCGGCCAGTTGCGCGAATGCTCAGACCGGCGCCATTTGTGCCACAACCCATCAAAATCTTCGCAGCGTGCGCGAATTACTCAGAACAAAAATCAAACCAGAAAGAGCTTTAACCGCGGATGAACGCGGATGAACGCGGATAAGACAGAAGGCGGAAAACGCTTCCCAAGAGCCGAGCGTGAGCGTGCTGTCTCGCTGCCTGTCTTTCTATCCGCGTTTATCCGCGTTCATCCGCGGTTAAATTTTCTTCTTTGGGTTGCGGGCGCAGCCAGCGCTGTGATAATCGCGCAACTCGACACGCCTCGCAAGCGAGGCGGCTAAAGAATTCAGAGTGGCTTCCGGCCCTCCATCGGTTCTCTTACAATCTGCCAAATGGAAACTGCGGTTCGGCGTTTTGCCCGCAATGTTCTGCTGATTCATTTCGCGCTGCTGATGGCCGTGCTGATCCTGGTCTTCCTGGCCGCGCGCGAAGTTTATCAATCGGCACGCCAGCATGCGTTGGCGCAGGCCGAGCGCCGCCAGACGCTTTTGGCGGAGGAAACCGCTCGCGGCGTGCAGAGCTACTACGACTCGATTCTCAGCGATCTGATCATGATGCGGCCGGTGAATCCGGACGACCCCGATACGGAATATGTCAGTCAGCGCATGCCGGCATCACAGCCCAGCACTCCCGCCGGTCGGGCGGCTGCGGGGATCATCGGCCCGATGATCCTCAATCGGCAGTTGGAAGGCCGTGTCTCGCATCTGTTCACGGTCGACAAGGGGGCATTTCACGTGCGGTGGGTTGGCATCGGTCGCAATGAGACAGAGCCGTCGGCGGCCGAGATTGTCGCGCAGATCGGGCCCTGGCTCAAAACGCTCAAGCAGCCGGCCATGAGCGATTTTCGGCTCATCGACAATCGCGGTTTTCATTTCGTGGCGATTCCGTCTCTCACGGGCGGCCGCGATGCGATCATCGTCGCCGCGGTCCCCACCAGGCGCGTGGAGCAATGGTTCCTCAACGAGCTCAATGACAACGCCGACGCAGCCGCAACGTTTCTCGTCAACGACTCGCTGCAGATTCTCACCACCGGCCACAGACAACTGGTCGGCAAGGAATTGTCGGCGATCGGCAGCCCGGACATTCTCTCCGCCGTCGCGTCGCTGGCGGCAAACGGCTTTCGCGGCACGCGCACGCTCGGGTCCGGCTTTCACATGGGCGACGTCGCGATCGGCCCGTCACTGGTGACCACCGAGCCGGTCTACGTCAACGATCATCACTGGTTTGTCATGCTCACCGCGCCGCTCGCCGACGTCGATGCCATCGTCCGGCAGTTCTTCGGACGGGCGCTCTTCTGGGCCGTCTTTCTTGCCATCTCGATGACGGCGATTCTCGTCTCGACCGCCACGCAACTGATCCGCAACCGCGCGCGGCTCGAAAAACTGCGGCACGCGCTGATCGACCGCGAAATCGCCGAGGCGCGCAAGATTCAGCTCGCCTGGCTTCCGCAGGGCGCCCGGCTGACGCCGGCCTGGACGTCGCCACCGCCAACGAACCGGCGAGCCATATCAGTGGCGACTTCTACAATTGGTTTGATCTTCCCGACGGGCGAACCGCGGTCGCCATCGGAGATGTCACCGGACACGGAATGTCCGCCGCGTTTCTGATGGCGAGCACGCAATTGCTCGTCCGCACCACGCTCCCGGGATTATGCGATCCCGGCAAATGCCTCCAGCAGGTCAATCATCAGCTTTGCGTGCAGGCGTTCAACGGGCAGTTTGTCACGATGGTGCTGCTGATCATCGACGCGCAAAACGGCCGTGTCGATCTGGCCAGCGCTGGCCATCCGCTGCCGTTGCTGGCGTCGCACGCCGGTGCCGCGGCGGTGCGGGCCGAACCGGACCTGGTGCTTGGTGTCGAGTCGAACTCGAAATATCACACCCAGTCGTTCACGATTCGCGCCGGTGACAGCCTATTGCTCTATACCGATGGCGTGGTCGACTCCGAAAACCCCGCGGGCGAGCGTTTTGGCGTCAAGCGTCTGATCAGCTGCGCGGCGCAAGCCAGGGGCGGGGCGCAGGCCTTGATTGATGCGGTTGTCAGCGCGGTGACCGGTTTCCGAAGCGAATCCGCCCGGGCGGACGACGTGACGCTGCTTGCCGTGAGATTGAGCGCCGCGGTGCATCCAAGCCCGGCACAACACAGTCCGCCGATTGATTCGAAAGCGCTCGAACCTGTGTCCGCGCCGATCCTCGGTCACTAATAACCTTGCGCGATTGGTGTCCATTTTGTTTCTGTCCTGCGACCCTGGCGGATAAGATGGCAACGTAACTCGGAAGCTTAACAACCAGGGCTTTCCAGGGAGTCTTTCTGATGCGAATTCTATCACTGCTTCCAGCCGCCACTGAAATCATTTCCGCACTGGGCCTGGGCGATCAGATCGTCGGCGTTTCGCACGAATGCGACTTTCCCCCCGCCGCGAAGGGCAAGCCAGTTGTCACGCGTTCGCGCATCAACGCGTCAGCGGCTGGCAGCGAGATCGACCAGGCCGTTCGGGACTTGCTGGGACGAGGCGAAGCGCTCTTCGAGCTCGATGAGCCGCTGATTCGACGGCTCAGGCCTGACGCGATTGTTACGCAAGGGCTCTGTCCCGTTTGTGCCGTCGATCCGGTACGAGTCCGTTCGCTGTGCGCGGATCTCCCAGGTTGTCCGCGGGTGATCGAACTGGCGCCGATGACCCTCGATGATGTGCTGGCGGACATCGCTCTCCTTGGCCGCG
The DNA here is from genome assembly GCA_963758525.1 of uncultured Phycisphaerales bacterium. Classification (GTDB taxonomy): domain Bacteria; phylum Planctomycetota; class Phycisphaerae; order Tepidisphaerales; family Tepidisphaeraceae; genus JBBSDP01. The sequence goes on along the minus strand of CAVWVQ010000002.1, from coordinate 249,933 downwards.
AGCTTGGTGCGGCCGATGCCGCGACATGCCTTGTGAATCAACTGGAGAAGAGGAAGAGCCGTGTAGTCGCCCGCGCATCATCGGCGCGCGGCCGACCGGCGCTGCTGGTTCTCGAATGGCTCGATCCGTTATTTTCTGCCGGTCATTGGAATCCGCAGCTCATCTCGCTTGCCGGGGCGATTCCGGTTCTTTGCGCGGCGGGGGAGCGCTCGCGGCAGCTTGCTTTTTCCGAGGTGGCGGCGGCTGATCCCCAGATCATTGTCATTGCCTGCTGCGGATTCTCTATCGAGCGCTCCGTTGACGAATTCGAGCGTCTTTCGGATCTGCCGTGGGAAGCACTCTCCGCGCACCGCAAGAATCAGATTTTTGTTGCCGATGGCTCGCAGTTCTTCAACCGTCCGGGGCCGCGCCTGCTCGACACGCTCGAACTTCTGGATGACGTTGTTCAGGGGCGTTTGGAAATGAGCGGCGATCGAATTAGCCGGCTTGCGAAGGGCGGCTTACAGATCGCTTGATCCCGCGATTTGCAATCTATCTGCCATCGCCGGATGGGGCATCGGTTCGGAACGGAGAAGCCGGGAGCCCTGCGGCGTTGTAGAGATTGGCGCCTTCGGGATTGCTCGCCCATGCGTAGCGCACGGCAAGCGGTTTAATCACTTGCGGGGATGAAACGACAACCGTCTCGCCCTCAATGCGAGCTTCCGCCCAGACAAACTTGTGATCCTCGCCCGCGATCGCGAAACGCTTGAGCGGGCCGTCTTTCGCGACCAGGCCGCCGTCCACCTCCGTGAACCTGATGCGAATCTGGCTTTTCTCGACGGCCATCGACTGGTAGATCGGCCCGGAGCCAACCATGTTGCGTCCGTAGACTTTGGCCATCGCGACCAGCGCCAGGCGTCGCCCGACTTCCTGTTTGTTCTTGGGATGAATGTTTACTTCGCCGATGTCGATTGCCACCGCGAGCCCGGTGTGCGGCACGCTCTGAGCCACCTGGAGTTGAGCTTCACGCACCGCTGCTTCGACGGCTTCGCCAGGCTCCTTTGGCGGGTCGTTATAATTTGCCAATTGCTCGATCAGGAACGGAAAATCGGCTTCGCCCCAGCGAGAGCGCCAGTCTTGGATGAGGAGGGTCAGCAGCTTTCTGTATTGAGCATGACGCCCGCCGTTGCTTTCTCCCTGGTACCAGATGACGCCGCGGATCGCATATGGAATCAGCGGATTGATCATCGCGTTGAACAGCCCGTCCGGCGTGTGTTCGATTTTGGCGGCGGGGGGCTTGGGCAATGAATTGCGCGCCTGCGGCGACAAGTCGGGAAACGCCTTTTCCACATGAAATGCCCAACGGTCATCGAGCAGCGACGGATCGGCGACCGCGAACCCCATATGCCGGGTATGCACATCGAAACCACCGTCCTGCGTCAAGGCATGGAGACGAATTGCAACGAGGTTCGGCTGGCCGGGATGGATCAATGATTTGGGAATGCGAAAGCGCAGTTGCTCGCCCCAGAGCTTCTTTGCGCCCGAATGGTCCTTGATCTCGACTCCATTGAAATACATCGTCGCGGCGTGATGCAGCCAGAGCGCGTTGAGTTCCGTATCCTGCTGCGCCGCGGTCTGCGGCAGCGTTATGCTCTTGCGAAACCAGACGATTCCGCCGCCCTTCAATCCCAGCCCTTCAAGATTGACCGGCACTTCAATTCTTTTCCATCCGGAGTCGTCAAACTCAGGCCTTGCCCACTCCGGGGGCGCGGCGGGAGCGTCGCTGTCCTGTGCGCCGTTGCTGGTGATCCAAGCCTGCAGCAATTGCGGATACGCGTTCTGATCTTCCGGATACCGCCGCATCACCGCGATTTGCTCGTCGACCGCGTTCTTGAATTCCGGATCGCTCTCCAGCGCGGATCGGCTCGTCCACGCCTCGGCAGGCGTGCCGCCGAAAGAAGAGTGGATGATTCCAACCGGCACGTTCAGTTCGCGGCGCAATTGACGCGCATAGAAATAGCCGACCGCCGTCCATGAACTGACGTGATCGGGATTGGCGGATTCCCAAGCGGCTTTGACATCTGATTGCGGCTCCAGGCTGCCCTGGCGCGGGACGGTGAACATCCGCAACTGCGGATCTTCCGACGTGGCGGCCTCAGCGCGCCCGTTGAGCGCGTCCTTGACCGACAGCGTCATGTTGGACTGACCCGACGCGATCCAGACCTCGCCGACCAGCACATCGGAGAACGTTATCGTGTTCTTGCCTTGCACGACGAGCGCAAGGGCGCTCCTGCGTGCAGCGGGTCCAACGTCACCATCCAGGACCCGTCGGGTCCCGCAGCGGCGGATTTGCTTTGGCCGGCGATGCTTACGCTCACCTGCTCCCCAGGATCCGCCCAGCCCCAAACGCGCACCGGCATGTCGCGCTGGAGCACCATGTGGTCGCCGAACAGGCCCGCGAGTTTGACGTCAGCCAGCGATGAGAGAGGGATGAACCAGGCGATGACTATGGGGAGTGCGAAAACAAGGTATCGATCAGACCGCGTCATAATGATGGCAGTCTAACGCCTTCATTGCGGTTTGGCTTGCGGGTGCTGAAAGCAGCACGACAAGCACGCCTCGGAAGATTTGGCGCACGCCCATCACGAGATCGTTACTTCCAGTCGTTGGTCCTTCGCGATGCTTATTTCGGCGACGAAGTCTATCGTCACCGTGCGATCCGCAATGTCGTGCTTCACCTGAACCGGCTGGCCGTTCAATGAAACGACCGCATTTGCAGGCTCCAGCTTCGTCGGCAGGGTAAGGGCCAGCGTACGGAGACGCAGCGTGCCGTACTTGATTTCGATCTGCGCTTTATGGGCGGCCTGATCTGACTGCTGGGCGAAGGTGCCCCAACCCTGGGCGCTGGTGAAGGAGGCCTTGAAGTTTTCGGGCGACAATCGCGGCGCAAATGCGAGCCGGCCCTTGGGCCCGTGATATTCATATCCGCACGCCGCGACAAACAATCCGTAGCTGGCCATGGATCGCGCGTAGTGATCGCCGCACTCGACCTCGTTCCACGGATTGCGCCGCGAAGCGTGGTAGCGGTCGTGAACGGCGCGTTCGACCGCCAGGCCCTCCAGCAAAAGACCTTCCCAGATCATGTGGCCCGCGACTTCGTGCTCGTATCCGTTCTGGCATTCGTTGAAATAACCGGCGGCCCATTGCGGTCCTTTCCCGCTCGCTTTGTCGTAGTCCCAATCCGGCCGGGGGAACGTGCAGATCAGCAGCCCCGCCTCGCCGGGCATGGCATACCATCGGCCAGGTTTGTTGGCCTTGCGATAGACGCCAACGTCGGGCGAGAAATTGTATTTCCAGAGCGACGCCAAGGCGGTGCGCGTCTCCTTTTCCGGAAGAATACGGCCCAGTCCAACCTGAAACGCCCAGCTCTGCCCCATCACCTGGTCGATCTCGCAACCGCTTCCGGAGTTGATCGCATCCAGGTGCTTGGGGTCGGGGATGTTCTGGAAGTACTCGCCGTTGAAGAGGAGATCGACGAATGTCTTCTGGCCGACTTCGAAGATCTTCCGGCAATGTTTCGCAAATTCGTCATCACCCGCTTCGGTCGCCATCTCCACAGTCGCACGGAGGCTCGCGAGGTATAGCCCGCTGAGCCATGCGACGGGCCCGTACCATTCCACGTCGAGCGTGTTGTGTTGCGCGCCGCGGAGAATGCCGTCTTCGGTCCCGTCTTGTCCGTCCTGCCCGATGAGCCACTGCATTGCTTTTTTAATGCTGGGGTAATTCCGCTTGAGAAACTCATTGTCAGGAGACATCTGATGATCGCGGTACGCCCGAAGAACAGTTCCTGCTTGACCATCGATCGCTTCGCCGGCGTGGAATTCGCCGCGATGATCGATCATGCCGTCGGGATTCATGCCGATCTTCGGATTGAAGTCGGCCCATTCCCGCAGCAAAATGTCCAGCTCCGGGAAAAGCCGGCCCATCGCCTGCTCATATTGCCAGACATGGGTGCACGTGCCGGCACAGCAGCCGACGCCTTCGTTTCCGTAAAACCTGCCATCGGAAAAGCGGTAGGCCGTGCTGGTTGCCAGCACACTGATGTTCTGGTGCGTGCGATCGAGGAACCAATAGGGGAGGGTTGAGTCGTAATGGGTGTCGCACCACAGCCGGGTTGTGGAGGCTAGGCGATCGAAATGCTCGGCGAGATATTTGACCGCCGCGTCGGACGATTTGAACCGCGTCGCGTAATGTCGGCCGGCAGCAGTCCGCACTCCGTCGACGCGCAGGTTGGGAAAGTGCCAGGCAACGACAAACGTCGCGACATGCGTCGCCCCGGCGTCAAGCGAGATCTTGCGCACCAGTGCGCCCACCGGCTTGGGGTTCGACTCGGGATTGGCTGGAGTGGTCGCCGGCGCCGTTTCGGTGAAGGTGTTTTTTGCCGGGTCCAGCGAGCCGATCGCAATTCCACGATCGGCGTCAGCCGGATCGAGCAGCGCGAGCGTCATCGTTCCGAAATCTTCCCGCTCGGCGGCAGGGCGCTCGTTGCGCGGGGCATCGGAAAATTCGATCTGGTCGATATCGATGTGCCCCCAGCGGTCCGAAGCGTGGTCCACAATCTCGATATGCGCCGTCTTTCCCTGTAATTCCCGAAGGTTCCACGATTCCCAGATCAAGTCGTGCGAGTTACGGCCGGTGGATGAGCGCCTCACCTTGCCGTCGATGATGAGATTGATGCAGGTTCCCTTCGGATGATTCCCCCCGCCGATGAGAAAATTGATGTATTGCCGCTGAATCGCAAACTCCGGCGAAGTCAGCTTGCCCTGGGGTTCGTCCGATCCGCCAGCCGCATAGGAGTTCACCAGAGACTTGCCGAGATAGCCGCTGAGGTTTTCGCTCGTTGCGTCACCCTTGACCGGTCCCTTGCCGAACGCGGTTCCCTCGACCGTCCATTTCCCGTAGTCGGGTCCCTCAAAATCCTCGAACACAATCGGTGCGCGGTGCGACTCGGCGGTTGCGGGCGCGACGGCCGAGCAATTTAGCAGAAGCAGGCGGGCGCCGTCGCGGGTGACATCGTTCTTGCGGACGTAGTTCACCTCCTCCTCGCTGTAGAGTCCGACGGCATTTTCCAGGTAGCCGGTCAACTCCGCATTGATGTGTTCCGCGCCCGTGTTCTTCAGCGTGAATTGCATGATCGTCAGCGGCAGGCTGGAATCATCTACACTCAACGGGATGAACGGGGAAAACGCCTCCAACTTCACCGCGAGCGGACTGTTGGCGTCGCGATATTCGACGGTCCCAATCGGATATTGCCCGCGGAAGGAGATGTCGGAGAATCCCTTCGCATCGAGCGAACGCCGGTCTGACGCGTTGCCGGTTCCAATCGAAAGGGAGAATCCCTGTGCGAGCGGCGAATGGGGAATGACGGGGTGTGCGTAATTCTCAGCGCCGGTGGCGTGCCGCTTATTGAAAATATCCCAGAGCCAGAGCTTCCCGTCGCCGCCGAGGTAAAGCTGCCCGGTGGTGATTCCCCCGACGGGCATACCGATGTACTTGAGATCGTCGCCGCGATAGACCGTCGGCTCCCCCCGATCGAACAAAGACTTGATCCATTCGGGAGAGAGCTTCTTGTCCTCCGGGACCAAATCATTGAAGTCGGCCCTCTCGAACGGGCCGGCCATCGCCGGGACATTGCGCATCAGCACGGCAAGCGCGCCCAACCCCGTGAGTTGAAGGAAGCCGCGCCGCGGAACAGAGCAGCCGCAATCCGAAGTGTTGCAGGTTGTATTGTCTTTCACGACTTCCGCTTGTCCGCTCATGGCACCCCCGCGGGACGCAGCCGAATCAATATAACGCCATGCCCCGGCACGACCGATTCGAACTGGCCATCGAAAGTGCCGAGATCTTTTTGTCGCCACAGATCGCGAACGACTTGCTTGCCGGCGATCTTCAGATCAGTCCACTTCACGGCGCACGAAGCGGACTCCTGGTTCAAATTAAAGAGTCCAACCGCCTTTGATCCATCGGCCAGGTCCTTTGCATAGACTCGGGTTGATTCGCTGCTGACGGCGGCAGTCGCCTGTCGGCCCAGGGAATCCTGATCGATCGCGAGCACCTCATCGTTGCTGAGCAGGTTGAGCGTGAACTCGTCCAGGTGATCCATGTCGCAACCCAGCAGCAGCGGCGCGGACAGCAGGCACCAGAGGCTCACATGCGTGTATTGCTCGTCGGGCTTGAGCCGCTTGGGTTTTCCGCCGCCGTTGGCGCCGACCTCGAACATGTCCGGGTCGTTCCAGTGTCCGGGGCGGGCGTAGGGCGCCCATTGATCGTGATCGAATCCATGGGAGACAATCGACTTCCACGAGTCGCTGATGTCGCCTCCGATGCGCCAGCAGTTGGCCAACCCGGACATCTCCGGAATCACGCCGAACAGCGTGTTGGTGGTGTTGTTTGAGAGGCTCAGGACAATATCGCGGCCCGACGCGCGAAGGGCATCGGCCATCTCCCTGGTTTCCGGGACTTCGTTGGGACCCCAGTCAAACTTCAGGTAGTCGATTCCCCACGCAGCCCATTGCTTCGCGTCCTCTTTGAAAAAGTGATAGCGGCCGATCGCGTACGGAAACACGTTGCGATTCCGAGGAGCGTCGGTTCCCGAACGCGCCCAAGTCCCCTGGGGATTTTCAGACGATCCGCCAACACGGCCGGCGTAGGATGTCACCCACGGAGTGGAATAGATTCCCACCTTCAAGCCCAGGCCGTGAATCTCATCACACATCGCCTTGATGTCGGGAAATCGCTTCAGGTTCGGCTGAATCGCGTTGAATTCCCCGCCACGCGCGCCCTGCCAGGCATCATCGATATTGATGTAACTCCACCCATGATTGACCAGCCCCGAGGCTGCCATCGCGTGCGCTGACCGCAGAATCTTGCTCTGATCGACGTTGCCTCCCCAGCAGTTCCAACTGTTCCATCCCATCGGCGGCGTGAGGGCGATCTCTTCGCCGGCGACGACTTTGAATTTCCGCTCGGCCTTTCCGCTGGCGTTGGTCGCGTGAAGCGTGACCGGATATTCGCCGGCACTTGCGAGCATGCCGGTCATGCGCCCAGTTGATGCGTCGACGTTGAGTCCGGCCGGAAGAGCGTCGACCGCGAACGTCATCGGACGATCGCCGGTCGCGGGGATTGCGTACAGAAACGGGTGACCGGGCCGCACTCCATAGAGCGACGGCCCATTGATTCGCGGCGATGGCGGAGGCGAAGGTGTTAAAATAATCGACGACGCGTTGGGCGCATCGGTTGCAACCGGACGGGTCCCGTCATTCTCGCCAGCCAAACCTATGCAGTGCGACCCGAGGAGTATCAACACCACACAAGATCGAATCAGCAAGGAAGGGGCGGTCGCAGACGAATTTTTACCGCTCGAGAAGATCAGATGTTGCACGTGCCCTCGCTCGGCTTCCCCCGGGTGGTTCTGTCCCTGAAAATCTTCCCCCGCCCGACTCTTAGGCTCCGGTGAGCGCAAAGGTGGTTGCCAGGGCGTCCGCCTTCTTGCCCGTTGGCGTCTCTGGATATTGCGTGACGATCTGCTTGCAAAAATCCTTGGCCTGCGAACGCTGCGAACGCTTGATGAGCGGGAGCTTGCTGGAGAATTGCTCCCACTCGGCCCGCGCTGCCAATTCGTCGGTCACGGGTTTGGCAGTTTTCAGCTTTTTCAAAGGCACCATCGTTGATCTGCCTAACTCGTCCCCGGCGAATACCGTGCTGATCTTCGTGTACAAATCGAACGCCCGCACCGGATCGGAAGCCGCGACTTGATCGGCGTCCGCTTTCCATTGCTCCCCCTCGCTTTTTACCTGGGCGAACAACTTATTGGCAGACTTCGCGACCGTGGTAACAGCCTCCTTGCGCACGAAAGGCCGGAGCATTTTCACCGCGGGTTGGTACTGGTTCCAGTTCAGCAGATTGACGACAGGCTTGAACTTCGGATCGTAATCCTTGTCATCGTACTTCCATGCAGCGCCTGCCAGGGCCTTATCGATGTCCTCCGAGGTCATCTTGTTTCCGACGACGTTCCCATCGGGCCCGAGAATTTTAAAGACGCGCGCATCATCCATGGAAACCTTGGCGCGCCACTCCTCGTCCATCAGGCCCAGACTGTCCGCATAGACTGGCATCTGGAGCTTGGTCTCCTGCACATACTTCTGCACCTTCGCCAGATCAGCATGGGGCGCGACCGCGAGAAACTTGATCGGCCTGTCCTTGTACTGATCGACCAGCTTGTTCCAATCCGCGATATGTCCGCGGTTGTCGCCATAATCCATTTCAAAGAAGACCAGGACAACGGCCTTTCCCTTGAGGTCCGCCAGGGTGTAATGGCCGCCGTCGCTGAACAAGCCCGGCGGAAACTCCTGCATCTGATCCACGAGATCCGCCCGTGCCAGGCATGGGCAGAGCAACAGCAACACCAACGCAAGGTAACGCGATCGTCTCATGTCATTCTCCACGCTTTTGAAACCGCACAAGCATCAGATAAGCATCTGCGGCGCAGAGTGCAAGCCGTATTGTCGATACCGCGCTCGGTCGACAAAGTTGACTGATCACATGCGTGAGAACCGATGCGATGGAGGTTGGGGCGGCGCGGGAGGTTCGTTTAGACCTAAAACTCCCAGCCGACGATCACGTAGATCTGTGCCGCGTCGCTCTCGTGGGTGAGCCCCACGAATGGCGTGAAGTCGATGTGCATGCGCTGTGACGGCCTCCATTGAATGCTCGGCCCGATCAGAACGTTGTCGTGAAAGTGGCTGCGCGAGTCGTGGAAGGTGTCCTCCTGCAACTTGAATTCGGCGCCGATATCGACTTTGTTGTCAACCAGCGTGTAGCTCAAGCCGGCAGTGGTTTCGTACTGATCGTAGTAGTCATCGCCGAAGGCGTGTTCGAAGGTGAGATCCCATCCCCAGTGCCATCGAGGCGCGGCATCGCCGCCGAAAAGGATCTTGGATTCGAGAATGTCGGGGCCCTCGTCCTGGTGTTCCCATTCGATGTACAGCGTCGGATTGCCCCAGATCTTGTTCCAGTCGGCCAGTGCGTAGCGAAATTCGATGGAGCCGTTCGTAAACGTCTTGCCGCCGCTGCGTTCGTAGACATTGGTCAAATACAGGTCGAGCTGAATGCGATAAGGGAGCCCGAATTCCAATTCAAACTGACTGTCAATTTCCGTGGGGCCGCGGCGGGGGATGGTGGGGATCAGCCAATACTCGAATTCGAGCGACCCCTCCGGGCGGACGTAAACGCGGGTTTCCGCAAATCGACGATCGACCGTCCAGACCGGCTGCCCGTAACTGCCGACCGTTTGCTCTTCGCGCAACGCTTTTTGGCCTTCGACGGTCGTCGGCTGAAGTTCCCAGGGGTGAACGATGTCGCCGCCTTCAAGGACACCAGGTGGCTGAGCAGCGTCGGGGTGCTTCTGGGCCTCCGATGGATTGACCATCGTGTTGTCCAGCATCACGGGCGAGACGATGTCGGCCGGAGCGCTGCTCGGCAACGATAGATCGCCCCGACTGGCGGGCGCGAACGCCGCCATCAGCCCCATTGCCGCCGCGGTACACACAGTCTGGTTCAATTGCCCTCTCCACTTGCGCATGCGATCTTCCTTACCTTTTTGTTTTCATGGCGGCGGGTTTCGAGAACCCAGAGACCTCCGCAGGAGCCGGCAACTTAGCGTTCAGTCGCAAAAGAGTTGAAAAGTGAGTAACTTTTTCCCGCATCTGCATGCCCCAGAGTGTGAACGAGATTATCAGCCAGGGGATGGCCCATCACCAGGCCGGCAGACTTGGGCAAGCGGAGGCTTGCTATCGCGAAGCGCTCGCGCGCGAGCCTGCACGGCCAGACGCGGTGCAGTTGCTTGGCGTCATCGCACATCAGGCGGGCAAACACGATCTGGCGATTCAATGGATCGGCAGCGCAGTGGCAGCCTGCCCGACGATCGCGGCGTACCGCAATAACCTCGGAACGGCCTGCCGCGGGGCGGGACAGCTTCAGCGGGCGATCGAGTGCTACCGCAAGAGCATCGAACTCGATCCCACGCTGGCGGACGCATTTTTGAATCTGACGATACTGCTGGCAGATCAAGGACAAGTGGACGACGCGATGCTCGTCTTTCATGAAATGGCCCGCCATGGACACGATACGGCCGAGCCGATGTCCGCCCTGGTGGCGGCCCTCGATCGGGAATTTCGTTTCGACGAATCGATCGCGATCGAGCGTGCCGCGCTGACGAAGCGTCCCGGCGACATGACGTTGCTGACGCTGCTCGGCAATTCGCTGCACGCCGCGGGTCAAATGCACGAAGCGCTTGCTTGCTACGAGGAAGTTCTGGCGCGCGCACCGCAAAATCCTGAGTCGCATTGGAACCGGGCACTGATGCTGCTGACGCTTGGCGATTACGCCCAGGGATGGCGAGAGTATGAATGGCGCTGGCAGTGCGTGAATTTTCCCTATAAGCGCCAGCAGTTTCCACAACCCATCTGGGACGGCTCCGACCCCGCCGGCCGCACGATTTTGCTCGATTCGGAGGGAGGATTCGGCGACATCATTCAATTTGTGCGCTACGCACGGCTGCTTGCCGATCGCGGTGTGCGCATCATTCTGGGCTGCCCGCCGGAGCTGAAGGAACTTCTCAGGACCGTTGACGGAGTGCATGAGATATTGACCAAGGGCGATCCGTTGCCGCAGTTTGACCTGCAATTTCAACTGCTCGGCTGCCCGCTCAAATTTGAAGCCACGCTGGAGACGATCCCAAAATCGGTGCCGTACATCGCCGCCGCGCCGGATCGGGTCGCGAGATTTCGCGGGCAAATGCAAACGGGCCAAGGTGTGTGTCATCTCGGGCTGGTCTGGTGCGGCAGAAGCATGCCCTACCCCAATCGCTCATGCCCGCTTGCGCTATGCCGGCCGCTGTTTGACGTGCCAAATGTGCGATTCCACAGTTTGCAGCGTGACGATGGCCGCGCCGAACTCTCCACGGCACCAAAGAGCTGGGACCTGATTAACCACGCGGAAGAGATGGGTGATTTTGCCGACACTGCGGCAATCATCGCGAATCTCGACCTGGTGATCACGATCGACTCCGCCGTCGCGCATCTGGCCGGGGCGATGGGGAAGCCCGTGTGGGTGATGTTGCCGTATTCGGCGGATTGGCGCTGGATGATCGACCGCGATGATTGCCCTTGGTACCCGACGATGAGGCTGTTTCGCCAGAGCGCAATCGGAGACTGGGAAGGCGTCACGCGCCGCGTCGCCGCGGCGCTGGCCGAGCAGGTTTAAAAGCACGCGTCCGCGCCAAAGGGTGATTTTCCGGTAGCACGGCCGTCCCGGCTGTGATTTTCAGCCCCCGTACGTGTCGGTCTTCAAATTCCACGAGGGATCGACCTCAGGCAGCGTGAAATCCTTGTTTCCCAGCGGGGGGCTTGGATTGACCTGAATGTCCTTCAACTCGATCCGGTGTTCGTCGCTGCCGGAAACCGTGTCGATCACCACCGGCATGTGCGATTTCAGGTCAACCCACACGTCGATGGATGAAAACTTCTTCGCCAGATCGGTGCCGGCCTTTGGCGTGAGCGTGAGGTGGATGGCTCCCGCAGGATCACCTTTCGCCGCCGCGACCTTCGTTACGTCAAACGCCTTCTTCACGTCCTCCTTGGCCTGTCCGATCGGCAAAGGGAACGGACCCGCGCCCAGCTTGATAAGGTCCTTCTTTTCGCCTGGCCGAAGCACCTGGTGTTTTGCTTCGAGCTTCGTGTCGTAGTTGCGGTCGGTCAGCCACTCACCGTCGAGCAGGTACTCGCGCTTTTGATTTTGAATGACGTGGCCGACGATCAGTTTATCGAACACGACATGCACTCGGAGACTCACGGCATCGCGCCGGGAAAACCAGATCATTCCGGTCCGCGTCTGGTCGTTTCCAAGCGCGGGATCTCCCGTCGTGTCGCTCAATTTCGCGACAAACTCCGCGGGGGGCCTGCCGCGCTGATTCATCGCTTCGAGAATCGTGTCGACCGAAGCGTCCGGCGGGAGCGGCGCTTCTTCCGCGCGCAGCGCGGCTGCGGCGACGAATGTGGCAAAAGCCAGCGCAAGAATCGTGCGTGCGGTCATCATGGTGGTCCCTCATCAGACACGCCGCGCTGCCCAAGGTGAGCGACGCGAATCAGCGAGCCGATTCCAGCATGCGCAGCAGGGCGGGCAAGTCAACGACCTCCCGCCAGGGTTGCGCTGAAAAGCCCCGCTCCCTGCCATGGCTGATCCAGACCGTCTGCATCCCCGCGGCCACGCCCGCCTCAATATCATAGACGCCGTCGCCGACCATCCACGCATCCTGTTCGGACGTTTCAAGCCGCTGGCAGGCGAGCCGCAGCGGCGCGGGATCAGGCTTGAACGGAGCATCATCGCGCGTGATGCAGATCTTCAGTTGCAGCCCGTGCCGTCGCAAAACGGTTTGCGTGCTCTGACGGCTGTTGCGTGTGATGAGTGCGGTATTGATGTCGCGCGCGGCGAGCCAGCCGAGCAACTCGTGACAGCCTTCATTGAGTGTCGATCGCTCGGCGGCCTCTTCCTCATGGCGATCGAGCACGCTCTGCGCAGCGCGCCGTTCCGCCGGCCCCATCTGTGCCAGCGCTTCGAGGATCGGGCGATTGCCGATGCCCATCTCCGATTTGATCCGCGGGAAATCCAGCAGCGGCCGCGTCAGCGTGCCGTCCATGTCGAAGAGGATTGCCTTGGGTAGAATGTATGCGGGCAACATCTGTGATGGCTGGAGATAAACCGATTCACAACGCGAACGCAACTGACCAATGCCCGTGCGCGTTGCGCACTGTTTCGCGCCCCCCTGGCGCGCGTGCCACCTGCGGCACCGGCGTCCACCCCGTGCTGGCGGCGCGGACGGGAAAGAAGCATCGGACCAACCTGCGATGGGTCGGCACCTTATTGGAAATCGCATTTTTCCTGCTCTTCGCACTTGTGCCATCCGTCCGCGCGGATTGGCAGTTTCGCCGGCAGATTGACGCAAATTGGGAGCCGGGGCAAAGTCCGCCGACCTCGCTGGCGGTGGCGGATTTCTACACGGCGGGCCACTCCAAAGCGGACGGCAGCGACATTTGCATGACGACTGAAGACGGCACGTTCGTCGCCTCCCACGTGCTGATGATGGGCCCTGGCGACCGCGCCCGCGTGGTGTTTTCGTTGAAACGGCCGATCAAAAAATATTTCGCCTACTTTGGCGACCCTGTGCCGGCTCGGCCGCAACCGGGTCCGGGGGACCTGAAGTTCGACTGCGGGCTGCATCTGGAGATGAAGCAACTCGACTATGCCGGGCCTCTCAACAACTTCAATCGGTTGGCCGATGCCTGGGATCGAGGCGGAAAGGTGATCGGGGAGACGCTCATTCCCGAGGCGGCCATCGGGTTTAATCCGTTTGGCGCCGAGGATCGGACGGTGTCGCGCATCAGCGGGTCTGTCTTTGCTCCCGTCGACGGGCAGTATGTGGTTTCGCTATGGGCGGACAATTTTGCGGCTCTGTTCCTCGATGGCAAGCCGGTGGTCTATGCGGCGATCGGGCCAGCCGATACGCGCAATCATGGGTCGATCACTTTGTCGCGAGGGCCGCACGATTTGCTGATTTATCACGTCAACACCGGGGCCGACGGGTTGTTTCTGGCGGCGTGGAAGACGCCCAACAGCCATATTTTCCAGCGGATCGGCCGGCAGGAGATTGCTCCGTTCCACACGTCCGTCGCCGAGCCGCTGCAGGAGAACCGCCAGCCGTTGACGGCGGACTTTCTTTCCCAGTACATGGGAGAAACATTTTTTGCCGGCGACTACTCATACCACTACAAATTCACCGCTCACGAGTACGGCAGCGGCGCGGAATATGACTGGGACTTTGGTGACGGTCAGACCGCCAGCGGATTGATGGTGGATCACGTCTATCTGACCCTTGGAATTTATTCGGTTAAGGTGACCGTGCAATCGGGCATTCTCGCCGATTCGCAGACAACTGAGTTCGGAGTGGGGCGGCTGTGGGAGCAGATCGATCATCCGCCGGCGGAGCCGGTGGCTGTGCATGCGAACATCGCGGCGCGGGATGATTTTTCGAAGCTGCCCGAGCAGTCGCTCTGCCGGGCAGTCTATCTGTTCCAGCGGGCAGGGATGATCGATCCGATGCTGGCGGCAGCCAGTCGTCTTGCTTCGCTCCAGACGCACGAGAATGTCGATCGCGCCTTCGGTGCGCTGGACGAGGCCACGCGTGAAGGCATCGCAGCGGGGCGCAGTGACGCGGTGGTGCATTGTTGGGAGAGCGTGCCAGAGCGATCCAATTTGCACGACCGTGCGACGATGGAGCTGGCCGAGCTGCTGGTCTGGCGCATCGGCGATTTTGCCGCCGCCGACCGGCTGCTGCAGCCGCTGGCGCGTGGCGGCGATGTGCGGATTAAAAGAATTGATGCCCAGGCGCTGATTCTCGATCAGAAAGCCGATGAGGGCGCAAAACTTCTGGCGTCGCTGCCGCTCAGTGCCCAATGGGAGCACCACGTTGCTCTCAGCGGCGCGTTTGCGCGGACGATCGAGTATTACGTCACGGAGAAAGACTGGGCGGCGGGCGAAGCGGCATGGGAACAGTGGCAGGCGGCGTTTCCCGCCGATTTCCTGGGCGGATACAGCGTGCTGCTGCGGACCCGGCTGATGGAAATCAAGGGTGACACGGGCGCCGCCGCGAAAGTCGCCGAGGCCTTTGCCTCGGCGGTTCCGAGCTCATCGTATGCTCCGCAACTGCTCGATCGAGCCAGTCGGCTTCTCGCGTCAACAGACCCTGCGAAGAGCCTTGCGTTGCACCGGCGGCTGAAGGAGAAATATCCGGAAGACCCGCTCAGCCAGTAACTGTGCAATTCGTCACAATCTTTCCATTCTTGACAGCTTGCGGCGCCTCGCCTCTTATATGATCCGGTGATCATGTCGGTGCCAATCATCTCCATTTTCTCGGCCGGGGACTACAACGCGCATGTGGGTCGCGGCGCCGACCTGATCAGTTCCGGTGGAATCGCAATTCTGCCTACTGAAACGGTCTACGGCGCGGCTGGCTTGCTCACTCATGAAGGAGCTCGCGCGCGCTTGACCGCCCTGCGGGGCGGGGACGCCAGCCGGCCCTTTACGATTCACCTGGCCCGCCCGGAAGACGCGTTTGCGTATGTGGGGAAAGTCGGCGAGTTTGGACAGCGCATGGTGCGGAAGCTGTGGCCTGGACCGGTGGGGCTCGTTTTCGACGTTCCGCCCGCCCGACGCGCGGAAGTCGCCAACTCGCTGGGGGTTCCGGAATCGGCGTTGTATGACGACGCGGGGATTACGCTACGGTGCCCGGAGCATGTCGTCGCCACCGACGTGCTGGGGGCTGTCACCGGACCGGTCGCGCTCACCGCAAGTCCACTCGGCGGAACGATGTCATGGTCAGAATCCGGCGCTGCGGAGAGCCTGACTGACAAGGTAGACCTGATCCTGGACGCCGGGCCGACAAAATATTCAAAGCCATCGACGATCTTGAAGGTGCTGGAGAGCGGCTACCAGACCGTGCGAATCGGCGTGTATGACGAACGGATCATCGATCGGCTCATGAGGACGACTATTCTATTTGTCTGCAGCGGCAATACCTGTCGATCGCCGATGGCGGAAGCCATCACCCGGCATTTGCTGGCGGAGAAGCTCGCCGTCGCGGAGCCCGATCTGGAAAAGAACGGCATCAGCGTGATATCGGCAGGCAGCTACGCGATGCCCGGAGCCCGAGCCACGCCACAGGCAGTTGCCGCCGTGAAGGGGCTGGGGGCGGATCTGACGAACCATCGCTCGCGCCCGCTCACTGTCGAGCTGATTCACCAGGCCGACATGATTTATACGATGAGCCGCAATCACGCGCACCAGGTCACTGCGCTGGTTCCGTCGGCGGCGGAAAAAGTTGCACCGCTGGACCCAAAGGGGGATATTGAGGATCCGATCGGCGGCGATGTCTTTCTGTATCAGGGTTTGGCCGGTCAACTGCAGGGACTGATTGAGGCGCGGCTGCTGGAGACGCTGAAAAAATAATCCGTGCCCGCGCAGGCGGGTACGTTGAGGAGCTGGTATCGATGAAGCTGGCATTGGCATCCGATCATCGCGGATTCGAGGCGAAACGGCGCTTGCTGCCGACCCTCAAAAAGCTGGGGCATGAGATCGAGGATTTTGGCTGCGACAGCGCGGCGTCGTGCGACTACCCCGACTTTGCCGCCGTCGCTTCACGAGCGGTTGTCGCGGGCAAAGCCGACATCGCCATTCTTCTGGACGGCAGCGGAATCGGCATGTCGCTGGCGGCGAATAAAATCTGCGGGGTGCGCGCCGCGTTGGTGCACGACGAAATCACCGCCCGCCTGGCGCGCGAACACAATCATTGCAATGTCTTGTGCCTGGGAAGCGATCTGTTGAGCGAAGACCATCTGCGCCAGATCGTGGAAATATTTTTGACCACGCCATTCTCCGCGGGGAGACACGATCGCCGCGTGGAGAAGGTCTGCCAGATCGAGGCGGAAGAGTCGGCGCGCCACGCGAAGTCGCATAAAGGCCCGTTCGTCGAACGTCGCAAGGTGGCAAGGGAGAAGTAGGTTCCGGCGCGAGGGGGTTAATCACGGCTCACCCCACCGCAAGATCGGCGTTCTCCGTTGTCTCCGCCATCCACCACAGAATGCCCAGCGGCGCCAGCCGGCCCAGGAGCATTAGCGCGGTGAGTGTCTGCATCGTTGCCCCGGTCACCGCGATCGGGTTGTGCGACAGCCCGACGTTGCTGATCGCGCTGACCGTGATGAACAGCATCTGATCGGCGGCGATTTCGGTATTCAGCGACAGGAGCGTCAGCAATCCCAGCAGCACGAGCGTGCCGTAAACGCACAGCCAGACGATGGCAATTCCAAATGCGCGGCTGACGGGCCTGCCGCGCAGCGCGTCAGACGTTCCCCGCCACAGTTGGACGATCGTTGTCGACTTGATTCCGCCGCCCGTGCCTGCTGAGCTTGCCCCGACTGCCATCAAGACGATCAGCAGCCATTGCGCAGCGCGCGGGAGGACGCCGATCATCTCAAAGTGCATGCCCGCCGAGCGTGTGTTGAGCGCTTCGATGCTGCTGCTGGCGATTGCCTGTTGCCAGGGCGCCCATGTCTTGGCGCCTTCAGTGGGCCATTGCAGCAGAAGCAGGGCGGCGAACCCGAGCAGGTAGACGGCCGAGATGCAGCGCACCACGCAACGCGTGTGAGTGGAAAGCGACCGCAGACCCCAGAGCGAGTCATACAGCTCCATCAGCACCGGCAATCCCATCCCGCCGAGCACCGCCAGGAGAAGCAGAACGTATGTCGCTCCGTCGCGAACCCCGCTCAGACGGCCCGTTGCCAGGCCGCAATTCGCGAATGCGGCGGCGGCTTGAAAGACGGCGTCAAAGAGGGTGCGCCCGTGACCGATAATTGCCGCGGCTCCCGCCATCGAGGCCAGGAACTGAAAGAGAATCGCCGACCCGACGACCTGCCAGACCGAGTAATTCAGCCGCAGCGCGCGCACGACGGCAAGGCCGCCGACTGTCTGCGCGAAGAAGGATCCGAAGAGGACCAGCGTTATCGCCGTCACGGCGCCGCGGCTGTTCTCGGGGTTAAATTCGTTGATTCCGATCGACTGCTGAAAACCGGTGAGTGTCGCGGCGTTGACGGCCAGGAAGGCGCCTCGCGTCGGCGCCAACTCCTCGCCGCTGACCATGACTCCGTCATGCTGGAGCGATCCGTACCCCCAGACGATCAATACGAGCCACATGAACAGCAGCGCCGCGGCAAGAATGCGCTGACGCGGCCACGGCAGATCCACGCGCGGACGGTTGTTGGTAACAGTGACTTGCGGCTTACGAGTGCGGGGCATCGGTGAGACTGTCTCAATAAGCTGGCGCCATCAGGTACTTCTGAACATCGTTTTGAGGCCGTTTCAGAACCTGCTAACGGGGTTGCCACCTGCTTAGAGGCCGTTGCATCACCCCCTCGCCCCGTCCTTCGGGAGGGTTGTGGCGATCGTGCTTTAGGCGTACACCTTGTCCGGATCGAAGACCTTCTCGCTGACGATCTTCCAGCCCGATGGAGCATATTCACGATAGAAGCAACTGTAATATCCGTCGTGACACGCTGCCCCTTCCTGCTCGACGCCAATCAGCAGAACATCCGCGTCGCAATCGACGCGCAGCCACTTGACGTGCTGCACGTGCCCGCTGCGTTCCCCCTTGAGCCATAGCTTGTTGCGGCTGCGGCTGAAGAAATGCGTCTTTGCGGTGGCGATCGTTCTGTCCAGCGCATCGCGGTTCATCCACGCCATCATCAGTACCTGGCCGGTCGTCTGATCCTGAATGATCGCGGGGATCAATCCGTTGGCGTCAAACTTGAGTTTTTGGAGTTGCAGGTCCATCGCGATAGTTCTCTTGCGAAACAGGGAATTTGTCAAACTTCGCGCCGCCGCGCTGCTGTTCCGCGCGGCCGGTGATGCTCTGTCACGCGAAAGCTTCCCGGACGCGCGGTTGCGTGTTGCTCAATTATCGCAGAAACAGCTGTATGCCTAGGCCAACGGATGCCAACCTCATGGCTGCGTCGAAAGTCGCAAGCGACGCCTTCTGTCGATCGGCCAGTTCGAGATAAGTCGCGTCATAAGCGGTCAGTTTGTGTTGTCTGGCGATTTCGAGGATTTTGTGGCTTATGCGATGCGGCGCGACGCCGTCGGTTTCGATCGGAAGAGCCCGTACCAGATCCATGAATGCCCCAGATTCACGGGCGTTTTTCCTCGCGCGGCGCTCTCCCATCAGGATGCCGTTCTCAAGCTCCGTCCACCAGAGCGGAGGGACCAGCAGGCCTTCCTTCTCAATAACTTTCAGGGTGCTGAGGGCGGCAGGGGACTGCTGTTCGTCGAAAAACCAGGCGAGGACGACTGAGATATCGGCGATGAGTCTCAACGCCGGCCTTCCTGAATCAGATCCCGTACGGTGACGCCCTTCGGCAATCTGGTGCGAGGGAAATTGCGCAGCGTTTCAACCGCATGCCTGACTTTCTCGCGATTGAATTCTGGATTGGGCATGATGTGCGCGATCGGCTTTCCGTGGCGGGTAACCACCACCGTTTGCCCGTGCTCCACGGCATCCAGCACTTCCGAAAGATGCGTTTTTAGCTCGTAGCTGCCGACTTGTCGCATTTGGACACCTTTGGTCTCAAACTCAGACCAGAATCACCTACCGGCTATCGTGCGTCAAGAGTCACCGAGCTGAGCTTCTCCGCCAGCGCCCTTTTGAGCACTTTGCCCGTCGGCGAGCGCGGAAAATCTTCCATGAGTTGTATCTCGCGCGGGATCTTCCACTGCGCCAAACCGTGCGTGCGGCAAAAGTCGCGCAGCATTTCCACCGTGATCGTTTGCCCCTCTTTGGGAATCACGCACGCCACAATGACTTCGCCGCGCGAAGGGTCGCTCTTGCCAAACACGGCTGCTTCCGCGACGCCGCCGTGCGCCAGAAGCGCATCTTCAATTTCGCGCGGATAAGCCTTTTCTCCGGCGACGATGATCATTTCCTTTTTGCGGCCGGTGATGAACAGAAATCCCTCAGCGTCGAGCTTTCCAAGATCGCCGGTCTTGAAGAAGCCGTCCTCCGTCAACACTTCGGCGGTGTCTTTTGGGAGGTTGTGATATCCCTTCATGATCATCGGTCCGCCGAGCCAGATTTCGCCGATCTGGCCGGCGGGAAGATCATTGCTGTTGTCGTCAACGATGCGTGCTGTCGCGCCAGGGACGAGTTTTCCCACACTGCCTGGGCGCTTCGTCTGTGGCGTATTCAGCGAGATGACGGGGCTTGTTTCGGTCAGGCCGTATCCTTCCAGGAGGGGAATTCCGAAGCGTTTCTCGAACGCTTCGCGCAGCGCCGCCGGCAACGGCTCGCCGCCGCTGAGCATCGCGTAGATTGACTTGAAGTCCTCGGGCCTGGCGTCTTTCAGCCGGAAGATTGCGCCGTACATGCTCGGCACGCCGAACATCAGCGACGCTCCATGCTGTCGCAGCGCGTTCATCGTCGCGACCGGGCTGAAGCGGGCGAGGTAGATGACCGTGGCGCCCAGTTGCAGCGGCGCGAGCATCATCGCGGTCATGCCGAAAGAATGAAAGAGGGGGATGACGCCGAGAAATTTATGCTGATGCTTGAGCTGCGCGGCAGCGATTGAGGCGTCCACATCGCTCTGCAGATTCCCGTAGCTGAGCAACACGCCCTTGGGCAGTCCGCTGGTGCCGCTGGTGTACATAAGCACGGCGATGTCATCGCCCGAGCGATCGGGAATGCTCGGCTGGATTGCAAAACCCCCGCCGGAGGGCGAGGGGAGTTGGGTGAGGTCGATGACGTTCAACGGCAGGTCCTTCAAACGGGCCGCCAGCGGGGGGGCGCTGACGACGGTATCGATGCCGCTGTCGCGGATGATGTGGGCGATCTCGCGGTCACCCAGCAGAAAGTTGATGGGCACGACGGTCTTGCCAGCCAGCAGGGTTCCGTAGAAACTGGCGACGAACGCGGCGCTGGCGGGCAGAAGCACGCCGACGCGCGGGGATTGCGTCTGCATTCCCAGATACATTCCCAGCCCGGCCGCCATGGCGCCCAGCTGCGAATAGGGGACAGTGCCGCGATCGTCGATGATCGCGATTTCGTTGGGCTGCTGACGCGCGTGTTCAAACAATGGTTCGACAAGCATATGGCTGATTCCGTTGTAGGAACGCACAACATACTCAAAGAGGCACGGATGCGAAATGCGATCGTCGCCGCGGGATTCAGTCTTGCGGCGATTTTGTCTGTCCTCATCTCCGATGGCTGCGCCGGACAACGGCCCCGCCAAAACAAAGCTCAATGCGGGATTTGCGGCGCTGGACCGCAAAGACTACGACGGCGCGATGGCCGACGCGGAAGCGTTCCTGCAGCATACTCCCAAAGGCGAAGGCTCTGCCGAGGCCTATTACCTGGAGGGGCGGGTGCATGAAGAGAAGGCCGTCGAGAGCGGCGCCGACACTGATGCGGCCAAGGCGCATTTAAACGCGGCGCGCATCAGTTACACGAACGGATTGGCCGGGCCATCGGCGCCAAAGGTGCAGGCGCTGCTGCACGCGGGGCTGGCGAACATTGCCTATCACCTCGACGACTACGGTACTGCTGTGCGCGAGTGGCAGGTTTCCTACGCCGCGGTCGAGCCGGCCGAAGCCAAGGCATGGGTGCTCTACCGGATCGGGCTCTGCCAGCAGCGGCTCGGCTGGTTTCCCCAGGCCGACCGCTCGTTTCAGATGGTGCGATCGCAGTTTCCCGGCAGCGAACCTGCGACCCGTGCGGCGCAGCACGAAGGCGCGACAGGCTTCTACGTGCAGGTCGGCGCCTTCGGCGATTTCATGAACGCCAACAGAACCGTCTCCAGTCTCAAGACGCAGGGCTTGACCGCGGAAGTCGTCGCGCTGCCCAACGAGGAAGTTGTCCGCGTCGGACCGCTCCCCAACTTCGCTGACGCGCGGGCGATGCAAATCCGGCTGATTTCAAAATACCCCGGTGCGGTGGTGGTGCCGTAGCCATCACGCCGGCGCGCGGCAGAATTGCTTTTTATTGTTTGATTTCCGATTTCGTCATTCGTGGTTAATCCCGCTCCGATACTAGGGCTTCCCCCCACCAGGCATGCTCTCGCGCAGCCGTTTTTCGGCGTCGGCGCTCCAGTACGCGGCCGTGAGTTGCAGAAAGACCGATGAGTAGGGCAGGATCGAATCGGTTTTGATCACGAGAACGCGAACGCTTCTGGATGCCTCGTCAACTTTTGCCAGCGCGCGGTCCTGCGCGAGGACGCTTGCTTCGCGCCCTGTCAGCAACTGCGACAACCCCTCGCGGAAGGAGGTAATCCCCGGCGCGTCCTGCTCCGCAACATATTTGAGCTCTCCAGTCGTGATGACATTGGCGCCCAGCACCTTCGACTGCGTCAGCGCCGCCAGCACGGTCTTCACGACTTCGATCTGCGGAGCGTCGGCCGTAATGATTTCAACGCCCTCGCTGCTCTGCGCGGGATATGCCGCATCGGCGATCACGATCCAGTTGCGCCCCCCGAAGAGATTCAGCCGATCCTCCAAAACCTTTTGCCACCGCGTCTCCTGCCCCTGTGCTGATATCGTCATCGAGCCAAGTGCCGCCAGCAGCGCGGCCGCCAGAATGATGGGCTTCATGTTCAGATCCTTTCGCTTTTCCCCGTGACGTTGCAATTCGCAACTTGAGTCATAACGCATGTCGATCATATCCGTGTGATAGTCGACCGCCATGTTTGAATAACGGCGGCATGCTCAAGTCATTTAGTGCTGTCGCACGAATAACTCGATCAACGTCCAAGCTACAGGCGAGGCATTTCGTAGCACAGCCGTCTCGGCTGTGGCCCGAAGTCACAGCCGAGACGGCTGTGCTGCGAGGGTCCCCCCCTCTGTTTGCTTGCAACTTTATCGAGAAGTTTTTTGGCGCGGCCCGCGGCTATCGGAGCCGCACCGCGTGCCGCCGCGGCTTGCGGCGGATTCTCGGTATGGTGCAGGATGAACCGAGCCGTGACCTTGCGGAAGAGAGCTACCCCACTATCTCGGCGGCCCAAACCCGCCATCGTCGGGCGGCGGACCAAAATCTCCGTCCGGCGGCGGACCGCCGGGGCCGCGCCCCCGACCGTGCTCCCGCGGAGCGTGCATGGACTGCTCCGTTAGAACGATCGCGAAAGTGGTGCTCAAAGCATTGCCGCGGTCGCTCTTGAGGTCCAGTGTCAGGTGCGAACCGGCGGAGGTGCCGTCGGGTTGCAGTTCGCTGAAGATTCCATCATCGGAGTTTTGCTGGTCGCGCTTTCCGTTGGCGTTGTAAGGGGCATTGGCGTAGATCCGATCGGTATCTTCATCATGGAAGAAAAGCTGCGAAGTGAACTCCGCGGTTGACTTCCCCTCGGCCGAAAAGCTCCGCACCTTGAAATGAACATGAGGCGTGCGGCCGCGATACCATCCGGGCACGATCGTTCGAAAGGTCGCCAACCCCTGTGCGTCTGTCACCTGATATCCGCGCAACCAGGTCTGCTTCGATGTGTCTTCGTGATTCATCCGGTTGCTTTCGTCGGAGTAGACGCCGATCGCATCGGTGTGCCAGACATCCACATGCGCATCTTTGAGTGGCGCGTAGTCGCCGCCCGCGAGCTTGAGCACCGTGAACGCTATCGTCAGCGGCTGTCCGTTGATGACCGAAGCTCGCGTCGTCCCGCTGGTAAGGTCCGATCGATTGAGCTTCTCGTCGACGAAGAACGGGCCCTCGGTCAACGACGGACTCACGAAAAGAGGCGACTTCGACGGCTGCGTTGTATCCGGCGCAGCGCGCGCGATTCGCCCCAACGCGCCAGCCATCGCGAAGCCGATTCCAGCTTGGGCCGCCATCCGCAGAGCACTTCGGCGGCTCACGATCTGCCCAACCATCGCATCGTCCTGGTCCATGAGCGTCTCCTTTTGTCGCGCCACTCCAGTGATTACGCATGCATAATAGCTTCAGGGACCGCGCGGTAACCGCCGTCGATCAAGAAAGCTGTCGATTTCCGGTGATTGCCCCGCTACGCTTCGCTTGAGCTGGAAGTGATTTCAAAATCTCGATCCACCACTCCGAGTCTGAGGTACGCTCAAGGCTCGGATCGAGCGAGGATGATCCGGGTGTTCGGAGTCCCTCAGATCCAGCGTCGGGTAGCGAAACGGGGCGTGAAGGAGTTCTTATGCAGTTCGATCACGTGGCTGTCCCCTCAAACGACATCGAGCAGAGCGTGAAGTGGTATGCCGAGCGGTTTGGGGCGGAGGTGTTGTACCAGGACGCGAGCTGGGCATTTTTGAGGGTTGGGGGGCAGAAATTGGCGTTGGTGAATCCGCATCAGCATCCGCCCCACGTGGCGATGAACGTCACCGACGAGCAGCTTGCCGAGGCGAGCAAAACGAGCGGCATTGCCATCGACAAGCATCGGGACGGTACGCAGGGAATCTATCTGCACGATCCGTTCGGCAACGCGATCGAGCTCATCTGCTATCCGCCGGGAAAAACAATCTACGAGAAGAAGGGCTGAATCGTTTTATGATTGACTTCGACTGGGCTGGAAAATTTGCGGCGGCGCTGGCGTATTCCGACTATTTGGCGACCGGGACCAATGAGCAGCAACGGCGGTGGACCGGCGTGTACGACGCCGCCAAGTTGAACGACGCGCAGCGCATGCTCATCGGCGGGTTCGTCCGGCAGATGAACGTCCTGGTGATCAGCGGCATCTGGTGCGGCGACTGCGTGCAGCAAGTCCCATTGTGGGCGCGCATTGCCGAAGCGAACCCGGCAAAGATCGGGGTGCGAATCGTCGATCGCGATCAGCATCGCGATCTGGCGGACCAGTTGCAGATCAATCGCGGCGATCGCGTTCCCGTCGCACTCTTCCTGGCGGAAGATTTCGCCTTCTGCGCCCTGGCGGGAGATCGTTCGCTGAACCGCTATCGCGCCTTGGCGGCGCGTCACCTGGGCGCGGCATGCCCTGTTGGGATCATGCCCCCGGATTCGGGGGAACTTGATGCGACACTGCAGGATTGGCTGAACGAATTCGAGCGGGTCCAGCTCATGCTGCGTTTGAGCAGCCGTCTGCGAAAACTGCATGGCGACTGACCGCCGCCCGTTATTCAGATAACGTGGGAGGGACATCGCCCACGAATGGACCAAATGCTTCGAGAAGTGTGGTTTGCGGCGCCCGTTCCATCAAAGGCCGCTCCGGCTCCATCGCGAGAATCTCAATCCCTTTCCATTGCACAAGCGTCTGCGCGATCGCCTGATTGAGCGCCTCAACCCGATAACGAACGATTTTGCCGTCCAATTTTCCACGAACATCCCACCACATTGTGATCTCCTGCAGAAATGACCCGACAGACCGACGTGAACACGAATGACCAGCGACAGGACGAAACGGCTCTCGATGCCGATCGCCGAGGAAGAGTGTATCTTGCGTCGGCGGGGATTCCATCAAATATTACGCGGATGGAGCGGATTTATTCTCGTAGCACAGCCGTCTCGGCTGTGGCTTTCGGATCACAGCCGGGGCGCCTGTGCTACGGGGAAGCGGCGCGAGCTTGGCCGGAGTGGTGTTCCCGATCAAGGACGCTGAGTTAGTCAGTGCCCGTTTCAGAACTTGGAGCGACCTGCCCCCTCTGCCGGTAAGCCGAGAGAGGGCGAGTGAGGGTGACTTGGGACGTCTGGCGCCGCTGGTCCTCGAAATCACCCTCACCCCAGCCCTTTCCCGGATCACCGGGAGAGGGGGTAATGAACCGAGCTCTTAGCTGAATGCCGGTGCGCCGGAGCGGATGAAAACGTGCCAGTTGAATGCGTGACCCATCTCGAAGACGAGCGCCTCGGGCCCTATCGGACGCTCAAGGATCGCGAACTTGCGCACGACGGAAAGCGGTTTCTGGCGGAGGGAGAATTCATCGTCCGCCGGCTGCTCGCCAGCGCATATCCCGTCGAATCGGTTCTGATGTCGCAGCGGCGTGCTGATGCATTGGCCGCGATGGTTCCCGCGGAAGTCCCGCTGTATCTCGTGCCCGACGCGCTTGTGCATCGCGTCATCGGCTTCAAATTTCACTCCGGCGTGGTTGCATGCGGGCAACGAATTCCTTCGCCGAGCCTCGATCAGGTGCTGGACGGCAAGGAGTCGCTGACGCTGGTGATTTGTCCCGAGACGGCAAACGCGGAGAATCTCGGATCATTGATTCGCATCAGCGCCGCGTTCTCCGCCGACGCGATCGTGCTCGGCCCGCACTGCTGCGATCCGTTCTGGCGGCAATCCGTACGCGTCTCGATGGGAACGGTGTTCAGCTTGCCGATCATCCGTAGCGAGAACCTTCTGGCCGACATGCGGGTCCTGCGGGAGCGGTGGGGCGTCGAGCTCATCGCGACCGTGCTCGATGGGTCGGCTGAATCCCTGCGCGATTTCCGACGCAAGCCCCGTACTGGTATTTTATTCGGCAACGAAGCCCAGGGACTCAGTCGCGAGCACATTGACGCGTGCGACCGGCGTCTCACCATTCCGATGAAGCCAGGAATTGATTCGCTCAACGTCGCCAACGCCGCGGCAGTGTTCTTGTTTCAGTTGGGGCAGCTTCCTATCCCCTGATATCAATATGCGGCTTGTCATCCTGCGGTGGCTTGGGTGGCTCGCGGCGAGGAGGCTGCTCACCCTGCTCGTCATGGAGGGGGCTTAAGGCATCGGCGCTCTCGACCTCATGTTCAAGCTGCTCGTCCTCGGCGGCAACGTTTCTTTCCAGCACTTTCGACCGCCGGAGCTGACGGGTCTTTTCGATCCCCAGCACGCGCTGTTGCTGGATGCTTCCGAGGATTGTGCCCGCCAGTGGATTGATTTCAGTCATAAGAGCACCGCCGACGCCGTCGCGCCAACTCTTGTATCGGCCGATTCGGCGCGTGCTCGCGGACGGAAATGGGCGGAATCTTCGAAAAAACGGTGGAATTGTGACCGGCAGGCGGATTGTGCCGGGCGAGAGGCGAAAGTTGCCTCAGATCGCAGGTCAAAAAAAAGCCCGCGGCAGGGGGCCGCGGGCTTCACTGAACAGAAAAAGTCAAATCAGTTGTTCCCGGTGCTGGCTTCAGACGAACGCGGAAACAGGCTCGGGGGCAGAATCTGAGCGGCAACGGATCCATTCACCTTGGATTGATCCACCGGCTCCACCGCGGTCGGGTTGTCAATCATCTTCAGATTCAGGGCATCGTCGGTGGTGATGGTTCCCTTCACTCCCACAAACTGCCCGAGAAACGCCGCGGGCGCGGCATCGATGGAGCGAATGTAGGCGACCGTCCGGCCGGTCTCCGGATCGGTAATGCGATACAGCGTCGCGCCGGCGTGCTGAATGCTCGACGTGCGCAGCGTTCCGACTGCCGCATAGAGCGTCACCGAATTCTGCTTCACCCGCGCTTCAATCTCTTCCTGCTCGGCGCCAGCGCGCTTGCGCCGTTCGGCGCTCTTGTCCTGCGTCTGCTTAAAGGCCAGGTATTCCTGCTTGGCTTCGTTGCGCATCTTCAAGGTCGCCACGCGCACCTCGGCGATGCGGCGCATCGAGTCGGGCAGCGCGTCAACCTTGAGCACCGCTTCGTAGCCGCTTTGCAACTCGGCGACGGGTTGCTCGGTGATGGGCTTGTCTGTCGCAGCCGAGTATTCCGATTCGAGTTTATCGAATTGATCCGACGCCTTGGCAACCTCGTCCGGCGCCGGCTGCGTGGTGGGTGCTGCGGGGGCCGCGGCTTGCAAGCCGCTCGGCTGTGTCGCGGGAGCGACGCTGCCATCCGCCGCGGGAGCGGCAGCGGGCGTTGCATTCGGTTGAGCAGCCAGCTGTGGCGCAGTCGGATCGGCAACCGGGCGCACCGGATCGACGAACTGTTTGTTCACCCACAGCGCACTGCCTGCCGGCGGCTTGATCTTAAAGTATTCGTCGGCCTCGCCGATGATCTGCACTTCGTCCCCTTCCTCGACCTTGGCCATTGCCGCGATCTTGACCGGAGTCAGATCGCTGCCGACGCGGGCGGTGATTTCGCGCGTCGCCCGGCCGACGGTTCCGTCGCCGTGACGCTCGATATAGACCTTGGGAACGTAAGCGAAGCTGCCGGGCGGCGGGACAATTTTCAGCCAGTCAAACTTGATCCCGATGACCGTGACTTCAGTACCCTTATCCAGCTTCGTTGTCTGGTACGCATCCTCGCGAGGTCCGCTTCGCACCAGCACGGATGAAGCATTGATCTGCCCGACGAAACTGCGCTTCGCATTCTCAACATCGGAGGGCGAGCCGCTGTCGGGAGCGACATCATCTGCCCAAACCACATGAGGGGCGACAGAAGCGACAATGCCAAGGAAACTCAGTGAGAAGGCTGAGAGAAGAAGACGGCGAGCGGCCATGACGGCACCTCCGTGTGCGAGCCCAGGAACTCCATGTCGCGATCACGAACGTGACCGCCTATCCTGGTCAGTAGCCTTGGGCCGCTTCGAGCCGATATGCCCCGCTGCCCTGATGCGACCCCGGCTTGAGGAAGTGTAATAACAGGTTTCATCAGAATGTAAAGCAAGTTTTGCGCGTGATCGGGAACATTCTGTAAGATTCAGCGATGAAGACTCTGATCCTGCTGGTTCGACATGGGGGAACGCTGTTCAGCGCCGCCGACCGGTTCGCCGGTTCGTCCAACGTCGACCTCTCCGATGACGGCCGAGAACAGGCGCGGAAGCTCGGCGCGCGGCTCGCCGGCGCCTGCATCGACGTAGCCTATTGCAGCCCCATGCAGCGAGCCATCGATACCGCGCGACTCGCTCTGGGCGATCGCCCGATTGTCGCGCATCAGCGGGACGGGCTGCGCGAAGTTGATCACGGCCATTGGGAGGGAAAGGTCCATGACGACGTCGAGCGGCAGTTTCCCGAAGAATTTTCCAGGTGGGACGCCGATCCATTTACCGAAGCCCCCCCGGGCGGGGAAACCGGCCTGCAGGTGCTCCAACGCGCGCTGCCGGCGCTGCAAGGAATTGTAGACGAGCAGCAGGGGAAGCGCGTGCTGGTTGTTTCGCACAAGGCCACCAACCGCATTCTGCTTTGCAGCCTGCTGGGGATGGACATGCGAACCTACCGCGACACGATAGCGCAGGACCTGGCTTGCCTGAATGTGCTGGAGTTCACCGCGCCCTGGAAGGCGCGCGTGGCGTTGATGAACGACGTTTCGCATTATCAGCCGCGACCGATTTGAGTAGCTGCACGACGTCAACTCTTTCTTCGGCAATCTCAAAAATGGCGGGAACTACGAAGGCTACTAGACTGGCTTCAATGACGACAACTATCCGCTGAGCGCACCTGAAAAAACTACGCCGACTTTGCGAGGGCTCGGATCTTCTCCACCCGCGTGGTGGCTTCGACGCCTAAGGCGTCAAGGATGCGGGCCGCTCGCTCAACGGTAACACCATAGTATTCGTTTGCCACGGGTTGTTCCATTTTCAGACGCCCCTATGCAGATTTCGAGACCGCCTTATTGCTCAATTCTCGGCGTCTTCCCTCGGCGTTTCAAAATCAAGCTGGATCCCATCCACGAGCGGCTCAAGCTCGCGGGCAGCATGAACAATCCGGAACACTTCGATCTCGTCACCGGCTGCCCGGAAGAAAATCAGATAGCTTCGATACGGCCGCACCGTTGTGACCTTTATCCCTTCAAGCCGCCCGTCAGGCGTATTCCAGTAACGGCCGACGCCGGGCGTCTTGGCCAGTGAGCGGATGGATTGCTCGATGGCATCGAGCACCCTCTCAGCGGACTGCGGGCTGCGCTTGTGGAGGTAGCCATAGATGGCAATGATGTCCTCCCGCACCTGTCTGGAGCGACGGATCTGGCGCGTCATCGCTTGCTTTTCGGGCGTCGAACGACCGCCGCCTTGGCCGACCTGCGAATCGAAGCCCAATCGGCGTCGTCCATTACCGTGCTGGCACCGCTTTCGACAGCCTCCACCAGCAACGCGTCAATCTTGCGTCGGGCCTCACGCTCTCTGGCCCGGCGCAGGAGGTCGCGCAGGTACTCGCTGGCGGTGCCGTAGCCACCGGCCTTTACCTGGTCGTCCAGCCATCGCTTCAGGTCGCTCGGAAGCGAGACATTCATGGTCATGCGCATATTATGATCGTAGCCGGACCGGAGGCCTGCTGCAATTTGTGTCACAAATGAACAGAAGAGAAACGAGGTCAACATGTCAATCTTCGGTGACAGCGAAGGGCCCCGCCCTGGATTTCATCTCACGTGGATCGCCGGCCTGGCGATCATGATTTTCGGCGTCATTCGCTACTACTCGCACACGCAGGTCAATCCCGTGACCGGCGTCACCCAGCATCTTTCCATGACCGCCGATCAGGAAATGTCGCTCGGTCTGCAGGCCGCGCCGCAGATGGCCTCGCAGATGGGAGGCGAGGCCGATCCGCAATCGGACCCGGCAGCCCGGGAGGTCGAAACCATCGGCCAGCAACTGGCCACCCGGAGCGACGCCTCCAAGAGCCCGTACGCGAGCAATTTTCACTATCACCTGCTCGACGACCCGCGGACCGTCAACGCCTTCGCGCTCCCTGGCGGGCAGATTTTTATCACCCGCGGATTGCTGAATCGGCTCGAGGACGAGGCGGAACTCGCCGGAGTGCTCGGCCATGAAACGGGCCACGTCATCTGGCGGCACTCGGCGCAGCAGATGGAGAAGGGCCAGCTCGGCCAGACGCTTGCCGTCGGCGTGGCGGTGGGCGCCAGCAACGACCGCCACGGTTACGCCGAATCGGCCGCGGCGCAGATGGCCAATCAGATGTTCCAGTTGCGCTACAGCCGCGAGGATGAATCGCAGGCGGACGAATACGGCATGAAATACATGGCCCAGGCGGGGTACGATCCCCACGAAATGATGGGCGTGATGAACGTGCTCAAGAAACTGGAAGCCGAGTCACCGGGCGGTACTCCCGAAATGCTTCGCACGCACCCGCTGGCCACCACGCGCATCGAGCGCGTGCAGTCACTTCTGGATCAAAACGACTACGCCGCCGGCCGGCAACTCACCAAGGGCGCTGCGCTGCAAAACGGTGTGCCCGCAGGCCGCTGAACGCCACGTAAACCCAAAGTGCATGGATCGGTGCGCACCACGCCGTTCAATCAAACGTTTCAGCCACTTCCCCCTTCGGCCGGGTCTTCCACCGGCGGTGCACCCAGAGATATTGCCCGGGATCGACGCGCACCATCTCCTCGATCGCTTTCGTGTACCGCTGCGTGATGTACCGCAATGGATCGTCCTGCGACTTCCAATCGGCGGGATGAATGATGTCCTGCGAGCCGATCTTGAATTGAAACGAAGCGCCCTGCCGACGGGCATAGCCGATCACCACCGGCACATTATAATGCATCGCAAGTAAGCCAATCGACTTGTACGTGCTGGCCTTACGGCCAAAGAAGTCAACGAAGATTCCCTTGGACCCGGCATTCTGATCGGCGATGAATCCAACCGCCCCTTTGGCATCGAGCACCTCGGTGATTTCGCTGGTCGCTCCCTTTTTCGCGATGATGCGCTGACCTTGCTTCTCGCGAACGCCCATCAGCCAGCGGTTGACGTAGGGATTATCCAGCGGGCGGGCGACGCTGGTGGTTTCAAAGCCGAGCGTTGCCAGCACGTAACCGAGGATTTCCCAATTTCCATAATGCCCGGTGAGGAGAATCAGGCCGCGGTCGCGTTCCATGAGCAGCTTGATCACCTCGTCGAACTTCTCGAGTTCAACGAAACGCGACCACGTATCGATGCGGATGAGGCGGGTGGTGAAGAGCACCTCCACGAAGAGCATGATCAGTTGCTGCACGCTGTGCCGCGCGAGTTCCTCGCGTTTCCGCTCCGGCATGTCCGGAAAGCTGCGGCGCAGATTGCCGAGACTTCGGTCGCGATGCTTCTTGTCGACTTGATAAATCAGCGACCCGAGCAACCTGGCCGTTTCCAGGTTGGCATCAATGGGAAAGCTGTGCAGGGCCATCGACACCACGCGCAGGCCGATGTACTGAAGGCGGTCGACCCACGGATTCCTCGGCTTTCCCATGTGGGCTGGATGATAGCGTCACGACGGGTGTGGCGCAAGCCGTCCGCCGATGCCGTCCGCCGATGCCCGCTACGATCCGCTACAATGAGCGTCCGCCAATCTCCTTGCCCCTGCGCGATCACGCCCGGTCCCGCAATGACCTAAAAATGCAGAACACGAATCGACACGAATTCGCACGAATCTTCACGAAGCAGATTTCGCCGCGTTTATTCGTGAGATTCGTGCTTCATTCGTGCAGATTCGTGTTCCCTCTTCATGGGTTTGCGCGGCACCTGGCAGATTGACAGCGCGTGTTCGCGCAAGGTCATTTAGAATCAGCCCATGACTGCTCCCAGCAATCGGCTCGGACGCGTCTTGGACCGCATGGATTACGGTCGTGCGCTCAAATCGGAGCTTCTGGTGAACGGCAATCCCGAAGCTTGGGTTCCATACGCGCAGCCGTTGCTCGACGCGGTCGCACTCTTTGAATAGCTCAAGATTGGCTATTCGCTGATCGGTGGGGTTGCCGCCATGTATTATGGCCGCGCGCGATTCACGGAGGATGTTGATTTCGTGGCCGTCGCCGGCCACATGGAAATACTTTCCAATCACCCCGCGCAAATGGAGAAGCATCATTTTGCGCCGGACTGCGTTTATAAGCTGTACCACAAGAGCGGTATTCAGGTTGACCTGCGGAAAGATGACTACGCTGACCAGATCGTGAGAAATGCGATTGAGGTGGAACTGGTCGGCCGCCTCATTCGCATGCCGAACCGCACGATCTGATCGCGATGAAGCTTCGGGCGGGACGAGTGAAGGACGACTACGACGTTTCACAAATTCTGCTTCACACGGCGATTGATGAGTCGAGGCTGTCCGGGATGGTGTCCGCTGAACAATTGGCCCAATTTCTCCAGATCAAAGGGCGCGCCACCAACGAATATGAGCCCGGAGCGGAGGGCGCTCCAAGTCGATAGCCCCTGCCAGGCGCAAGTGGTCTTGCCTCCTTCTGCTCTCGCGTATAATCCGGCGAGACAGAGAGGTTTCCCATGGCGAACTATCGGGCTGTAATCCAACGTGACGGTGAGTGGTGGATCGGCTGGATTGAAGAAATTCCCGGAGTGAATTCCCAAGGCGCAACCCGTGACGAGCTGTTGGAGAATCTCCGCTCGGCGCTGATTGAAGCTCTGGAAATGAATCGCGCCGACGCTTTGGCCGCAGCGACGGGGGCATTCGAAGAAGCCAGTGTGTCGGCGTGAAGCGCCGCGACCTGATCGCACACATGCAACGTCATGGCTGTGTTTTGATTCGAGAGGGAGCGAAACATTCCTGGTGGGGAAACCCGGCGAATCGTCGGCGGACGGCTGTTCCGCGGCACAGTGAGATCGGGGACATTCTGGCCAGGAAAATTTCGGGATTTGGGGATTGTTCCGCCTTAAATTCATGCACTCCCTTTGCGAAATGGCGACTTCCTGTGAATTTTGGGAGCCGGCGCTCCAGAGCGTGCCCCGACGCAGGGCTTGCTGCCGGTCGAGTGAGCCCGTTCGTCGCCGTTCGGGACGCTGCGGAATCACGTCAGCAACACCAGAAGCTGCGCACAGATGATCGGCGTGAGCAGCGCCAACGGGGCCACGGCAGCGTACGCGACAGACGGTGCGTCGGACTCCGCGATCTCGTTGGCAAAGAGGAGGGCGGGCAGGCTGGTCATCGCGCCGGCGAGCCAGCCGGCGAGCGTGATGAAGTTCATCTTGAACCAGACGCGCGCGATCGCTCCGATTGCCATCACGGGGAGCATGGTGATCACCGCGCCCCACAGAATGAACATCCCTCCGCCGTGATCGTGAAGACGCTGCAGAAAATGATCTCCCGATTGCAGCCCGACGCATGCGAGAAAGACCGCCAGCCCGAAGTCGCGGAACAGCTGGTTGGCGGCGACAGGCATATACCAGACAACTTTTCCGATGTGTCCCCATTGCGAGAGAATGATCGCGGCGAGCATCGGGCCGCCGGCCAGACCGATGCGCACGCGCGTGTGCAGCCCCGGCACCCACAGCGGCAGACTGCCGACGAGGACGCCCAGGACGATTCCCAGAAAAATCGGAATCAATTGCGGGCGGTTGAGCACCTCCGGCGAATTGCCGAGCAGTCGCTCGACGGCCCGCATTCCCTGATCGGGACCGATGGCGGTGACGCTGTCGCCGAACTGAAGGCGCATGGTGGCTTTGGGGAACAGCTCGATGCCGGCGCGATGGATGCGGGCGATGGTGACGCCCGCTTTGCGGATCACCGCCAGGTCGCGCAGCGGACGGCGCAGGACGTCGGTGCGCGTCACCAGAAAATCCGCCCGGCGAACATCGCCGGTGGCGCTGTCCAGATTCGCCTTGCTTGGCCGGCCCATCGCTTCGACCACCTCGGTGACGCTCGATTTGGTGCCCAGCGCGCGGAAGATGTCGCCGACCAGCACGAGTGTGTCTCCGGTCGGCACGCTCTGCGCGTCTTCCCTGAGAATCCGGCTGAAAAACACGCCATTCGAGCGCAGCAGGGGATGATCCTTCAGCGGGATGCCCGCGTGCGCCGCGTTGGTCACTTCAAAGTCGACCGTTTCGATCGGAGGGCGCTTGGTCTGCTCGACGGCCGCCAGCTGCGCGGCTTCGTCTTTCATGCGAATCCCAAACCATTTTCGCAATGCGACGATCGCCAGAATCGGCCCGATCATGCCAAACGGATAGGTGACGGTGTACGCGAGGCCCGCCTTCGCCACCTCGGCGCGAGCGCGGTCCGGCTGATCCGCGAAGCTGTGCAGAATCGCCTCCTGCCCCGCTCCCAGGCCCGGCGTCGTGGTGTACGCGCCGCTGTACAGGCCGCTGGCCGACGAAGAAGGAAGATGGACGCAGCGGGCGATCACGCCGGTCAGCACCGCTCCTAATACGACAACGCAAAGCGATAACACATTCAGGCTCAGCCCCTCATCGCGCAGCGACGCGATGAAGCTCGGCCCGACCTGCAAGCCGATCGCGTAGACAAAAATCACCAGCGCAAAGTCCCGCAGAAAATCGAGGATCTCCGGCTTGATCCCTAGTCCCAATTGGCCGAAGACCAACGCCGAGAAGAGCACCCCGGACACGCCCAGGCGGATTCCGCGCACCCGCACCGCGCCAAGGACCAGCCCAAACGTCACGGCAAGAGACAATATTCCCAGGTCCCAGGAGATCGAGCGCCCGGCCACCGCATCCGCGAGCAGAGTCATTGCATACATCGTGGGAGGATTGTCGGGAGCAGGGACGGGAATTCAACTGGCGGAGAGGTGTGCGCCGCCCGATGCAGCGTTCGCGCCTTTCAACGGCTCTAAACAGCTCTGAACATTCTTCTGTGCACGCGCTTCTCACCAGCGCAGACGGTAACACGCCTTCTGGCGAATCGCGCCGGCGTCGAGGGGATAGGAATCGGGGACGTCGACAATTTCAACGAATTCAGCTCCGATCCGTTCGAGCGTGCGGCGGCTGGCGAGGTTGTCGGGCTGGGAGGTGATCCACAGTTCTGCCAGCCCATGCCGGCGGGCGAGAGGGAGAATCAATCGGCAGGCGCGCTCGGCGTAGTGATGGCCGCGGAAGTCGGGCTCGACGGCGTAGCCGACCTGGCCGGCGAAACGAATGCACTGTTCGTTCCAGCCGACGCGAAGACGAATTCGGCCCATGTATGCCGCGGTATCCGCGTGCCGCATTTCGAAGGTGTAGAAGGGCACGCCGAAAATCGAAGCCTCGGCGGGGTGACATTCGGTGAGTACGAGTGTCAGTTCGCGATCGGATTCGAGAGGCTCTTGAAAAAACTCGAAATGTTCTTTCGCCATGTGGTGGATTAGATACCATCTTTTGCGGCCAAATGATGATGTCCATTCATGCGGGAGAAGGCTGCGGACGTTCGATATCGGGCATCTTCCTTAGCACCGCGCGGCTGACACGGGCAGGATGCCCGTGCCACGGCGAAAGGTTTTCATGTCACTGGCAGACACGGATCAGCAATGGAAGGCGGCCGTCGAGCATCATCTGGCGGGGCGATTGGCGGAGGCGGAGAAACGGTATCGGGAGATGCTGGCGGGCGACCCTGCGAGCGCGAGAGTGCTCCACATGCTGGGGATGGCTGAGTTTCAGCAGGGACGGCTCGCCGAGGGGTTGGCGTCGGTCGAAGCTGCTATTGCCGCCGATCATGGGGTTGCGAAGTACCACGGTCACCGCGGATTGATTCTTGCGACGATGCAACATTTCGACGGGGCGGTTGCCGCATATCGCGCGGCACTGGCGATTGAGCCGGGATCAGCGGACACATGGAATAATCTCGGGGCAGCGCTTTGGAGCCGCGGTGATGCCGGCGGGGCGATCGACGCTTACCGAAGCGCGCTGCAGAGGGATCCAACGCTGACGGAGGCGGCGGTCAATCTGGGGTCTCTGCTGACCAATAGCGGCGAACATGCCGAGGCGGTCGAGACGCTCGAGCGGGCCGCGGCACAGCGGGCCGGTGACGCGTCGATCTTGCGGAGCCTGGCAACGGCGCTGAATAATCTTGCGCGCGCAGTGCGAACAATGCGGCGAAGCCGCTCGGGCGGCGGAATCACTTCAGCGCGCACTCGCGCTGACCCCAAATTTCCCTGAGGCGCATTTCAATCTTGGCAAGGCGCTGGCGGCGCTGCAGCGGTTCGATGAGGCCATCGCGGAGTACAAGGAGGCGATCGCGCAGAAGCCGCAGATGTCCGACGCAGTGAACAATCTGGGCATTGCGCTGTGCGGAAGCGGAAGGGTGGAGGAGGGGATTGCACAGTATCGCGAAGCTTTGCGGCGCGAGCCTCGTCAGACACGGGCGCTCAACAACTTGGGAAACGCTCTGCGTTCACAAGGCAAGCTGAAAGAGGCCGAGTCGGCGTATCGCCAGGCCTTGACGCTCGATCCTTCGGATGCGGAGATTTGGAGCAATCTGGCGGCGGCGCTGGATACGCAGGAACGCTTCGACGAGGCGCTCGATGCGTTCGAGCGCGCCGTGACGATTCGACCGGCGTTTTCCCAGGCACACAATAATGCCGGCAACACGCTGAAAAATCTTGGCGACGTCGAGGGGCGCTCGCGGCTTATCAGCGCGATCGACCTGGACCCGAATAATCAGGCGGCGCACAGCAACCGGCTGTACACCATGTATTTTCTTCCCGGCTGTTCTGCCGAACGAATTCGCGAGGCGCACCGGGTCTGGAACGCTCAGCACGCTGCTGCGCTTGGCCCGGCATCCTCTATGGCGGGAAAGTCGGGCGGCGCTCGCGGGCGCCTTCGCGTGGGATACGTTGCGCCGAATTTTCGCGATCATTGCCAGTCGTTCTTTACGGTCCCGTTGCTGAAGCATCACGATCGTCGCAGTGTCGAGGTGTTTGCCTATGGCGATGTCCTGGTGCCGGACGTCATCACGGCTCAAATACGCGGCTGCGTTGACGTCTGGCGTAATACATGCGGATTGTCGGATTCCGCGCTGGCGGATCTGGTTCGTGCCGATGGCATTGATGTTCTGGTCGATCTCTCGCTGCACATGGCCGACAATCGGCTGCTGGTCTTTGGCGCAAGCCAGCGCCGGTGCAGGTGACCTGGCTGGGGTATCCCGGGACGACGGGATTGGAGACGATTGACTATCGACTGACCGATCCGTTTCTCGATCCGCCGGGTCAGCAGAACGACGGCCGCTACATCGAGCGATCGTATCGTCTGCCGGAAACTTTCTGGTGTTACGATCCGCTGGAGAGCTCGGAGGTCGGGGTTCTCGATGCGGCTGACTTCGATGAACTCACTCGAACCGAGCCTCAGGGTCGAAGACGGTGCTCAGGAGTTGAGGGTCAGGAGCTGCGCGTCAACGATCCGCCGTGCATCACGAATGGCTTCATCACTTTTGGTTGTTTGAACAACTTTTGCAAAGTGAACGCGCCGACGCTGGACCTGTGGTCGGCGGTGCTGCGAGCCATGCCCGCGTCCAGGCTGCTGCTGCTCGCGCCGCGCGCGGCGCGAGAGCGCGTGTTGGACGAGTTGCTGCGGGGCGGCGTTCGATCGGATCGCGTGGAGTTTCTCGATCGCATGCCGCGAAGGCGTTACCTGGCGAGCTATCGCCGGATCGATATCGGGCTGGAAACGATTCCCTATAACGGCCACACCACCACGCTCGACGCGCTGTGGATGGGGGTGCCCGTCGTCACGCTCGTGGGAGATACGCCGGTTTGCGCGCCGGATGGAGCCAGTTGAACAATCTGGGTCTGCAATCTCTGGCCGCGGCTTCACCGGAGGATTATGTGCGGATTGTGGTTGGTCTATGCGATGACCTGGAGAGACTGCGGGAGCTTCGGCTGACATTGCGCGATCGATTGGCGAAATCGCCGTTGATGGACGGAGCGAGATTTGCCCGGAATGTCGAGACGGCATATCGAAGCATGTGGGAAGACCGTTCGTGATCAGTTACGGTCGTGCGCGCTTGACCGATTCGCGGCTACGGAGGAAAATGGGACTTACCAACATGAACCCACTACCAAAATACAGCATGGGAATCGGAGACCGCTTCGCGCACCAGGGACGCGCTCAGCTCGCGGCATTTGTGAAAGCCCGCGATCTTGGCGTCGAAGTGGCGCCGGTCTGGAACAAGTCCAATCGCGAGCACAACATCATTCACAGCGAGCCGTCCAGCGTGCGCGAGGAAGCAAACGCGGCAACCGCCGCGCTGGGGTGGAAGAGCCCGTATTTCGTCGATGCTGACCACATCGGCCTCAAGACAGTCGACCGCTTCCTGGCTCCCAGCGACTTTTTCACGATCGACGTCGCGGACTTCATTGCCAAGCCTGCCGATGACGCGCAGATTCAGTCGTTTGTCTCCGATCACGCGAAATTCGCCGGCTCGCTGCGCATTGACGGGATCGACGGAGCGATGGATGTGACAACGGACCGCATCGAAGGGATCGCACGCAAATACCTGCACGCGGTCAAAGAGGCCGGCAAGGTCTATCAGTACGTCGAATCGAAGAAAGGGGCGGGGAACTTCGTGCCCGAAGTGTCGATGGACGAGACGGATCAGCCGCAAACTCCGATCGAGCTGCTGTTCATTCTCGCGGCCCTGGCAAAGGAAAAGCTTCCGGTGCAGACAATCGCTCCCAAGTTTACGGGTCGATTCAACAAGGGCGTCGATTACGTCGGCGACCTCAAGCAGTTCGAGAAGGAATTCAAAGACGACCTTGCGGTCATCGCATTTGCGATCAAGGAATTCGGGCTTCCCGCAAATCTGAAGCTCAGCGTTCACTCCGGGAGCGACAAGTTCTCGATCTATCCTGCCATCAACCGCGCGCTCAAGCGCACCGGCGCCGGTCTGCACATCAAGACCGCGGGCACGACCTGGCTCGAAGAATTAATCGGCCTGGCATCAGCAGGCGGCGAAGGGCTCGCCATCGCTCGCGAGGTGTATGCGACGGCGCTGGGGCGATTTGACGAGCTTTGCGGGCCGTACGCGACGGTGATTGATATCGACAAGAAGAAGCTGCCGACGGTGGCTGAGGTGAATGGATGGACCGGCGAGCAGTACGCGGCAACGTTGCGTCACGACCAGAGCAATCCGCGCTACAACCCGCATTTCCGGCAACTGCTGCACGTGGGCTTCAAAGTCGCGGCACAGTTGGAGACGCGCTACACCGATGCGTTGAAGCAGTTTGAGTCGATCGTCGCCAGGAACGTGACGGAGAATACGTTTGACCGGCATTTGAAGCGGATATTTCTGTAGGGAGCGCGAGGGTGGTCCGGGGTTCCAGCCCTGCTGGAAACCGGCAGGCTGGAAGCACGCACCAACAAAAAGGCGGCTCCGGCTGCGGTCCGGAGTGTGTGCAAAGAGCAGGAGGCAAGCTGTGAGAGCGATCGTATTGCAGAAACCGGGACGGTTTGAGCGAATCGAGCTTCCCGAGGCCGCGGCGCCTGGGCCGGGAGAGGCGCTGGTGCGCGTGCATCGCGTCGGCGTCTGCGGAACCGATTTGAGCGGCTTTCTTGGAAAGATGCCGTTTCTGAGTTATCCGCGCATCATGGGCCATGAGCTCGGTGTCGAGGTCGTATCAGTCGGCCCGGGCGTGAAGAACGTCGCGCCCGGCGATCGCTGCTCGGTCGAACCCTATATGAACTGCGGCGACTGCCTGGCATGCCGCAAGGGTGCGAGCAACTGCTGCGCAAATCTAAAGGTGCTCGGCGTGATGACCGACGGCGGTTTGCGCGATCGCTTCGTGATGCGGGCAGACAAACTGCATGTTTCGAAAAAACTGAATTTCGAGCAACTCGCGCTCGTGGAAACACTGGCGATCGGCTTGCATGCCGTGAATCGCTCCAGTCTCGTCAAAGGTGAAAACTGCCTCGTGATCGGCGCGGGCCCGATCGGTCTGTCCGCGATTGTCTTCGCGAAGCTGATGGGGGCGCGGGTCATCGTGCTGGATATGAGCGTGCACCGCCTGGAATTCTGCCGGAAGATGATGGGGGTTGATGAGACGATTGTCCTGTCGGACAACGTCGAATCCGATCTGCGCCGCGTCACCGATGGCAACCTTGCCGACGTGGTCATCGACGCCACCGGCAGCAACGTGTCGATGTCCAACGCTTTCGGTTATGTGGCGCCAACAGGGCGGTTGGTCTACGTCGGCATCACGACAAAGGAAGTGACCTTCAAGCATCCGGTGTTTCACCGGCCCGAAGGGACGCTGCTGTGCAGCCGTAACGCGATGCCGGGCGATTTTTCGAAGATTATCAGTTGGATCGAGGACGGCAGCATCGACACACAGCCGTGGATCACTCACCGCTGCTCGTTTGACACGATGCCGGATGTGTTTGAGTCTTTCACCAAGCCGGAGACCGGGGTTATTAAAGCCGTCATCGAGTTGTAGCCCCTGCGTAGAAACCGGCGCGAACTGGCGCGTGCGGGATGAAACGCGGCCCTTCGGGCGGCCGCTAAACGTAACAAGCAAAAATGGAATGTGCCGTCGCGCGACGCCATGCATTGTGACGAGAACCCGGATCGGAGTCAGCAGTTGATCAGCAGCGCGATTACCATTTCGCTGGTGCCCGAGGCGCAGGGTGGGCCGTTCGTCTTTTGGGACGACCTTTCCGCGGGATGCCGAAAGGCGTCCGCGCTGGGTTTTGACGCAGTGGAGATTTTTCCGCCTGGTCCGGACGCGATCGACGCCGAAGCGGTCAAGCCATTGCTGGACCAGCACAAGCTGAAGGTCGCCGCCGTCGGGACGGGCGCTGGCTGGGTGAAGCATCAACTGACATTAACCCACTACGACCGCGCCAATCGCGATCAGGGGAGCGAGTTTGTCCGCGCCATGATTGACGCGGCGGGGTCGCTGGGAGCGCCGGTCATCATCGGCTCGATGCAGGGGCGGTGGGGCGGCGGGGTGGAGCGCGAAGAAGCTTTTTACTATCTCGGCAACGCGCTGAAGAGCCTCGGGGCGTATGCTGGGGAAAAATATGGCGTCCCGCTGATCTACGAGCCGCTGAACCGGTATGAAACGAACATGTGCAACACCATCGGGCACGGGGTGGATCTGATCGTCTCGCAGGAAATCAGCAACGTGGTTCTGCTGGCGGATTTGTTCCACATGAACATCGAGGAACCCAACCTTCCCGAAGCGCTGGTCGCCGGCGGGCGGCACGTCGGGCACGTGCATTTTGCAGATTCGAATCGACGGCCCGTCGGAACGGGCCACACCGCCATCGCTCCCATTGCCGCGTCGCTTCGTCAGATGAATTACGACGGGTATATTTCCGCGGAGTGTCTGCCGTATCCCGATTCCGATCTGGCGGCGCGACTGACGATCGACGCATTTCGTAAATTCTTCCGCTCATAAGGCGCTGCCACCATGCTCAAACACCGGCTGATTCATCCCAAGATCAACGAAGTCATCGGCCGCGCGGGCCATCACGCGAAAATCCTGATTGCCGACGGCAACTACTCGGCCTGGTCGAAGCGCGGGCCCAACGCGGAGGTTGTGAGCCTCAATCTGATGCCGGGGCTGGTGACCTGCACGCAGGTCCTGCAGGCAATCCTCAGCGCCGTTCCGATCGAGGCTGCCTATACGATGAATTATCAGACAACTGGTCCGTACGCCCTGAAGTCTGACCCGCCGGTCTGGAACGAGTTCCGCCAGGCGCTCCGCGACGCCGGCCTGCAACTCGAGCTTGAGCCGATCGAGAAATTCAAGTTCTACGATGCGGTCACAACCCCCGATCACGTGTTGACAGTTCAGACCGGCGACCAGCAACTGTTCGGAAATCTCTTGCTGGCGATCGGCGTCCGGAAAGATTGAACGTTCGTTTTCAGTGTTCAGTTTTCAGTCAATGGAAGAAAGAGACATACCGTGGAATTGCGTCCCCTTGGAAATACCGGTTTGCAACTGCCCGTGCTGAGCTTCGGCGCTTCTTCGCTGGGCGCTGAGTTCCGCGAAGTGGATCTCAACGAGGTGCTGCGGTCAGTGCACGTCGCTCTGGACCTGGGCATGAATTTTATCGACACGTCGCCGTTCTATGGGCGGGGAATGTCGGAAGTGATGCTGGGGCTCGCGCTCAAAGGCGTCCCGCGTGACCGTTATCTGCTGGGCACCAAGCTCGGACGCTACAGCGGCGAACACTTCGATTTTTCCGCCCGGCGCGTCGAGGAAAGCGTGCATGTGAGCCTGGAGCGGATGAAGGTCGATCATCTCGACGTCATCCTTTGCCATGACATCGAATTTGTGAACATGCAGCAGATTGTGGATGAAACCCTCCCGGCCATGCGCAAGCTGCAGCAACAGGGAAAGGTGAAATTCGTCGGAATCAGCGGCTACCCGATGAAGATGTTCCGCTACGTCGCCGACCGCGCGCCGCTGGACGTGATTCTTTCCTACAACCATTACACGCTGCAGAACACGATGCTCGCGGATCTGGCGCCATATCTGAAGGAAAAGGGGATCGGCATCATGAACGCCGCGCCGTTCTCGGCGCGGCTGCTGACCAACGCGCCGCTCCCAAGCTGGCATAAGGCCACACCGCAGGTCCGCGAAATCGCCCGCCAGGCGGCGGCACACTGCGAGGCGAAGGGCTCGGACATCGCCAAGCTCGCGCTGCAGTATTCGATTCTGAACAAGGACATGGCAACTTGCATCGTCGGATCGGCCAATCCGAAAAACATCAGGCTCTGGGCCCAGTGGGCGGCCGAGCCGATCGACCAGCAGCTCCTCGGCGAGGTCCTGCAGATTCTCAAACCGATCCACAATTGGTTCTACATCGAAGGACGGCCGGAGAACAACGACCCCCAGGAGCAATCATGAAAGTCGAACCCTATCTCTCATTTGAAGGTCGCTGCGACGAGGCGATCGAGTTTTACAAAAACGCCGTCGACGCCAGGGTGGAGATGATCATGCGATTCAAGGAAATGCCGGGAGGCGGCGAAGAAGCCAAGATGCCGGCTCACGTGATGGACAAGGTGATGCACGCCAGCTTGCGCATCGGCGATTCGGTGGTGATGGCCACCGACGGCCATTGCGCCGGAGCTCCCAATTTTTCGGGCATTTCTCTGTCACTTTCAGTGTCGGATGAAGATGAGGCAAGACGCCGGTTCGACGCCCTCGGCAAGGGTGGCAAGGTGACGATGCCGCTGAGCAAGACATTCTTCGCCTCCAGCTTTGGCATGGTGACCGATCCGTTCGGCATCTCATGGATGATCATCGCTCATGCGTAGTTTACCCCTGCCAAAAGCCTGTTTTTTAGTGCCCCCTCCCCCGGCACCCCGGGAGAGGGTTGCGGTGAGGGTGATTCCGAGGACCAGCGGCGCTACTCGTTCAAAAAACCGTTGCGTCCTACCTTGGATTACCGGAAAAATGGCAGGTCTCTCTTTTTTTACTTGATATATTCTATTATAGGAATATAATGCTGTCCATGGCCAGGGCGACGACAACCTCCGACGTTTTCAACGCCATCGCCGAGACCCGTCGGCGGAAGATCGTGGATCTGCTTGCCGGGGGGATAGAGCACGATGTGACGGAACTGGTGCTGAAGCTCGGCCTCCCCCAGCCGACGGTTTCCAAGCATCTGGGAGTGCTGCGAAAGGTGGGCCTGGTCACCGCTCATAAGGCAGGACAGCGCCGGCTGTATCGGCTGAACCCGGAGGAGCTCAAACCCGTGCACGACTGGATTCAATCGTTCGAGCGATTCTGGACCGATCAGCTGGCCGGCATCAAGGAAGTCGCCGAGAAGAAAGCGAAACAACTTGCCGCGCACAATCGCGCCGCACCGAACCACCAACCCCGTTCAAAGGAGCAACGTCATGATCGCTGAAGAAAACCCATCCGCTATCAAAAGCCTGCATGTCGTCAAAGAAGTGCTGATTGCCGCCCCGGCGGACGTGGTCTTCGAAACCGTGCTCGAACCACATGGTCCCATGAAGGACATGAACATGAAGCTGGAACCGTGGCCCGGCGGGCGCTGGTTCCGCGACCTGGGCATCAATACCGGACACCTGTGGGGTCATGTCCAGGTGATTAAGCCGCCGAAACTGCTCGAGCTGGTTGGGCCGACGATGATGTCCTACCCGGCGATTTCGCACATTCAGTACCGCCTGACCGAACAGCCCGGCGGCACCCTGCTGAAATTCACCCACCAGGCCATTGGTCTGATCGAGCCCGGACTCGAGCAAGATGTCAGCAAAGGCTGGGGAGAGATGCTGGACCTCATTCGCGCGGCAGCAGAGAAAAAGCGCGGGTAGAGTAAGCAACCGAGGCACCCGCCGCGGCAAGTAAACTGCGGCACGAAGGGAAGGAAGTAAGAAGGGCAGACAATCATCGAACAAGGGAATT
Organism: uncultured Phycisphaerales bacterium; assembly: GCA_963758525.1. GTDB lineage: Bacteria > Planctomycetota > Phycisphaerae > Tepidisphaerales > Tepidisphaeraceae > JBBSDP01. The sequence continues at coordinate 205,382 of CAVWVQ010000002.1, read as the reverse complement.
TTTCATCGCGCCTTTAAACAACATTGAGAAATACAAGAAACGGATGGGCTGGACGTATCCCTGGTATTCCTCCCAGGGCAGCAACTTCAACCAGGACTTCGGCCTGACCACCGACAAGGGCGAGAACTTCGGCCTCAGCGTTTTCATCCACGACGGCAAAGAGGTCTACCAAACCTATCACACCGGCGGCCGAGGCACCGAGGTGCTGACCAGCGGGACTTTGCTCGACCTGACACCACTCGGCCGCCAGGAGGAATGGGAAGACTCACCGGCGGGCGGCACGCGGACCAAGGTGTTCGTGTGGTGGCGCCGGCATGATCAGTACGGAAAGGAAGACTCCAAAGGACCGCAGGGATGAGCAATCACCCAGTCTCCGATGTCGATCCGGCGAGAACCGCGAACGGGCCAAACTCCGCGGCGCCCAGCGCGCGGGGCTAAGGCTTCAACGGCTCTTCCCCGTTACGCTTCTGGTGTTGATCCCCAAGTGCCGCTCCGCGTGGCGCTCTTCACAGGCATCGGCGTTGCCGTGTCAAACGCACGGCGGGTTCAAATTCTGATGCTGGTGCAATGACTTCAAACCTCGTTATCTGCGCCAGCTTTGCCCAAGAAGTCTTCTTCCGGCTGCATATCATATTTTCGCGCAATTTCTGGATCAGTCGTGACGAGATGAGCGTAGTCGTCCGCAACCCCGCCAACTGAAACATCCAAGGTGACGCCATCTTTTAACATCGCTTCCAAAGTCTGTGCCGCGGAGCGCAATCCGCCAACCATCTCTTCGAGCGTGGCCGCCTTTGAAGTAAGCCACTTGTTTCTCCAGAGTTTGATAAAGCGCCGGGGAGCATTGAGTTCGGACCAGAGGCGGCTGTATTCCCCCGCAACAGATTTCCGAAGCTTTTCAGCGAAGTCCTTTGGCAGCGCAAGGGCTTTGATCAACTCCTGGACATCGACAAGGTCTTTCCTCCGGTGGGGGGCAGACATTCCGGACGCCAGCTTCAGCTCGATGAGCGGAATTAAATCCAAAAACCGGATGCCGTCAGCTTCCGTGGCTGCGCCGATCGGATCAGGGAATGCGACTTCCTTCGGCTTTCCGTCGCCCGGAAAATCGCCAGCGGTCAAAAATTCAATCCGGACGCCCTCTTCAACATCGCGCAGATGCTTGCTGTCTTTGAAGGGCGGCAAATATCCCAGCCCGTCAAGGTGATCGTGGATTTTCCTCAGGTCAGACCGGGTCACAAGCAGATCGACGTCGTCGGTGGTCCGACGATAGCCATGCCTGAATAGGGCGAGACCGCCGGCGACGGCGTAGGGAATCTGCAGCTCGTCCAACTTGCGCGTGATTTTCCGCAGAGCCCGGTGGACCTTGCTTTCGCCCTCGAAAAATGCGCCCATCTCCGACATCGCGAACCTCAGATCAGTTGCAAGCCGTTGCTCGTACGTGCTGGTCGGGAGTTGGAGAATGTTCTTTGGCGATGGCATGGAAGCACCTCGGGAGCAACCATTCTACCACGGTTTGCCGGATCGTGATCGGAGATGCGGCAATCCACCGGCCATCGAACCCGAACGGCCGCGCCCGTATCTCCAATCCCTGTCTCGCTCCCTCACCCCTTCTTCCGCGATCGATCGCGCAGTTGATCCAATGCGACGGCAGCGACGATGATCACGCCAATCACCATTTCCTGCACTTCCTTGGGCCAACCGGCCTGTTGCGCACCGGCGTAGAGGGTTCCGATGATTAACGCCCCGATGATCGTGCCGCTGATCTTTCCGACGCCGCCGGCGAGGCTGGTGCCCCCGATCACGCAGGCGGCAATCACATACAGCTCATAACTCAAGGCGCCGGTCGGCTGACCGAGGTTCAGTTTGCTGAACTCCATGACCCCCGCGAGGCCGGTGAAGGCGCCGGCAATGGTATAGACGAGAATTTTCGTGCGATAGACGGGAACGCCGCAGAGCCGCGCGGTGGATTCGTTGGAGCCGATCGCGTAGACGCGCCTTCCGAACTTCGTGTATCGCAGCATTGCCGCCGCGAAAATTGCCATCGCGATCGTGAGCCACACGCCGGGCGCAAAAAGCTCCCAACTGAAGGATCGCCCCTGCACCGGCGACATCAGATGCTCGAAGAGCCAGTTGGTTGACGGCGGACTGATTTCCTGATCCTTGGCGATGAATTTGGCAAACCCGCGCACCGTGGTGAAGCCGCCCAGCGTGACGATGAACGGCACGAGCCGCAGCCCGGTAATGAGCGATCCCTGGATCAGACCCACCGCGGCGCCGACCGAAATTCCCCCGAGCACCGCGAGGAGCGTAATCGGAAATGGATGAGCCTCCAGCGGCGCACCGCTTCCATCGACTCCGCCGTTGAGGATTATCGACGTGACTACCATCGACAGCGCGATGGTCGATCCGGCAGCCAGATCGATGCCGCCGGTGATGATAATCATCGTCATGCCCAGGCCGCACATCGCATAGACGGCGCTTTGCATGAGAAGGTTCTCAATATTGCTGGGCGTGAAAAACTTGCCGCCCGGCACCATGACGCCAAAGGCGAAAAAGACCACCGCCAGCGCGACGAGCCGGATACCCAATTCCAAGGCGCCGGCCAGCGCCCGTCTGGATTGCGCCATGGCGGTGGGACGAGCGTCGGTTTCTTTATCAACTGCTTGTGTCATGCTGAGGTCCCCGTACGTTGGGTTTCCTGGCCGACGGCTTCGACCATCAAAGTGTGAGCATTCCATTCATCGACCGGCCGGCTTGCCCCGAGGATGCCGCGGCTCATCACCGCGATCCGATCGCAGATGCCGAGCAATTCCGGCAGATAGCTGCTGACCACGAGAATCGCGCAGGGTCTGCGCCCGCCCGCCTCGTCGCCCACAGCCAGCTCGTTGATCAGTTGGTAGATTTGCGCTTGGCGCCGATATCGACGCCGCGCGTCGGTTCGTCCAGCAGCAGCACATCGGCGTTGTGATGCAGCAGCCGCGCGATCGCGACCTTCTGCTGATTGCCGCCCGAAAGGTCCCCCACGTTCTGCCGCGGCGATGCGCATTTGATCGACAGCTTGCGAATCCAGGGAAAAGATGCGGAATCCTGCCGGCTCGGAAACACCAGTCCCATCGGCCCCAAGCCATGCGGATTGGACAGGGTGATGTTGTCGGCGATGCTCATCTGCAGAGCCAGACCTTCGGTCTTGCGATCCTCGCTCACCATGCCGACACCCTGTTCCCACCGCTGGCTTGGCGCAGCCGGACCCTGGTGCATGAGCACGCGTATCTCTCCGCTCCTGACACGGTCCAGCCCAAAAATAGTTCGAAGCAGTTCGGTGCGCCCTGCGCCGATCAGGCCGGCGACGCCGAGCACCTCGCCGCGATGCAGGTCGAGCGTCGCGCTCAACGGCTTGGCTTCCCCGGCAATTTTGCTGACGCTCAGCACGACCTCGCCGGCATGGTGATGCGTGCGCGGATAGAGATCCTCCACGTTTCGTCCGACCATCAGGCGGATAATGTCTTCGTCGCTGACGTCGGCTGTCTTTCCTTCACCGACGGACGAGCCGTCGCGCAGCACCGTGAAGCGATCGCTGATCGCCCGCACTTCTTCCAGAAAGTGCGAGATGTAGACGATGCCAAGGCCTTGTGCCCGCAGCCGGCGAAGCATCGCGAAGAGGTTTTCGATGTCGCGGCGCGTGAGACTGCTGGTCGGTTCATCCAGCACCAGCACCCGGCAGCCCAGCGCGACCGAGCGGGCGATTTCAACCAGTTGTTGTTCCGCGATCGAAAGATCGCCGGCGAGTGCGGAAGGGGAGATATCGCTGCGGCCCACTTCGCGCAGCGCCTGCTTGGCGCGATCGCGCATTTGCCCCCAACTGACCATCGGCCCCGTCCCCGGCTCAACGCCCAGCAGGATGTTTTCCATGACCGACAGGTGCGGCGCGATGGACAGCTCCTGGTAAATCATCGCCACGCCCGCATTGCGCACCGCCAATGGATTGCCGGGAGCATACGGCTTGCCGTCGAACGTCATCGCGCCGGCGTCGGCGATGTGGGCGCCGCTGAGCACTTTCATCAGCGTGCTCTTCCCGGCGCCGTTTTCCCCGATGAGCGCGAGCACTTCGCCGCCGAAGAGGGTGAGATCGACGGATTTGAGCGCGATCGTCGGACCGAAGCGCTTGTGAACGGCTCGCATGGTGAGCAGTGGAACGCCTGCGGTGGGTGATCCAACGGATTCTGACATGCTCCACCTTCGCTCGAAAAGCCGCAGACTATGCCATCGCTACGAGGCGCTTCCTACCATCGTTTAGGAGCGGTTTCAAACCTTAAATCCGCCCACTACGCCGCGTCTGGGTACTCCGAAGGCTCGGATTTTCCGGCGGCCGATCCGAGCCTTCGGCGTACCTCAGACTCGGCGTGGGGGTGGTGAAACGGGTTTTGCACCGCCCGGATACCTGACACCCAAGCGCGTTTCAGTTCTCCAATGTGATGGCTTTGGTGGCCGGGAGATCGATGTTTTCCTTGGTCACAGTCAACGTCGACGTGGCGATCTTCGGTTCAATCTTTTCGCCCTTGAGATATGCCGCCATCGACTTCACGCCCAGGTATCCCATCTTCTTGGGATCCTGCGTGACGATGGCGGCAATCTTGCCATCACGAATGCCCTTGAGCAGAACTTCGTGGGCGTCAAAGCCGACATAGGGGCAGTCGATCGTCGTGCCCTGCGCCCGAAACTGGTCGAGCTTTCGCAGCATGCCGATCGCGGTCGGCTGATTCGACGCAAAAATTCCGTCGACCTGCAATTCGTTGTTGTTGACGAATCGGCGAATCAGCGCGTCGGCAGTGTCGGCGGCGTCTGTAGTCGAACCTCCGCCGCGGGTGTAGATGGAGTCGGCAAGCGACAGACCGGGTTCCTTGGCGATGCGATCGGCAAACCCTTTTTCGCGGGCCTCGGTGGAACCGGAGCCCTCGAGGAATCGGAGCATGATAACCTTGCCGCCAAACTTGTGATTCGTTCCCATCGCCTTGATCAGCGCTTCGGCCGCCTGCTGGCCCGCGGCATAGTTGTCGGTGGCGATCACGCTGAGCGGCTTATCGCTCTTCACGGTCGAGTCGATCAGGATCACCGGAATATTCCGGGCAACGGCGTTCTCAACAGGTCGAACCAGCGCATCGACATTCGTCGGCGCCAGCACGATTCCATTGACGCCGCGCGTCACCATATTGTCGACCATATTGGCTTGCTGCGTGTGATTCGTCTCCGCGTCCGGGCCGGTCCAGATGATGTCGACATTCGCTTCAGCCGCGGCCTGCTCCGCGCCGGCCTCCACGGCTTTCCAGTACGCGTTCACCGTGCTCTTGGCGATCACCGCGATCTGCGGCTTGTCTGCCGATGCGGTTGTTGGCTGCGTCGTGCTGCTGCCACCTCCCGAACCGCTGCCGCCGGAATCGGATTTACCGCATCCGCTCAAAAAAAAGCCTGCACTGATCACGACCGCCGCAAGAAAGGCTTGCTTCATATCGTTCCTTCGTTTCAAGAGTCCGCCAAGCTGCCAAACCAAACCTCGGTCGCTAAATATTACCGAAACTCGGGCAATACGCGAGGACGCCGACGTTTCCATGGATCTGGCGTGTGGCGCTCGAAAGTGGCGATTGGCTCCGTCGGGCGGGATTCATCCCGCCGATTTGTTGGCCGGCTGAGAAAACGGCGGGATGAATCCCGCCCTACCAGCGCAAGATCCGCAATAGACAGGATTGGAAGTTACACCCGAGCCGGGCAAAAATAGGGGCCCGCAAGCGGAAAGACTGAGGCGCGAGGCGGAGGTCGCTGCGACCTCGTTGCGCTCGAGCTGACGATGGCGTCTTCCGCCGTGAGGATGATTTTAGACCTTGGCGCTGCCGGCCCTCGAAATCACCCTCACCCCAGCCCTCTCCCGGAGTACCGGCGTACCGGGAGAGGGGGGTAATGCGACGGGCTTTAAACAGGTAATGGGGTGCTCGCAAGTTCTGCAATCCCCAAGCGCGGGCCGGCGACGCTTGGCGCCAGGTCGCTCGGCTCCGCGGCGCGCGGCAGTCCATAGGCGCTCAGAAGTTGAAAATCGCATCGACTGCTGCAGTCAACTGATCGTGCTTCGTGAGCCCGTCGAAGTAGTCGCGCGTGGCGTAGTCGTAGCGGACTTCCGGGCGGATCTTGAAGAAGGACGCCGTCGGGTTTGAAGGGAAGGGAGTGATGGTCACCCCAACGGTGGCCTCGAACAGGCTCTGGGCGACGCCGGTGGTGAACGCCTCTTCGTCGCGATACCACTCGCCGCGTCCGGCCAGGCTGATATGATCGTCCAGCTTCAGGACGAGATACCCGGCGACGCCGTACCAGTTGGCGTTGCCGCCGGTGGGCGAGCCAGCGGCGTCATTTCCGTAGACGCTGTCGAGGAGGAACGTGAGGTTCTCGCCCAGTGCCTGTGTGAGTGTGAGGTCGACCGCATCGCGATAGTGGCTGTTGTCCCCGTCGTCTTCGGGGCCGCTGATGAAGGCCAGGGTGAGATTGGTCTTGTCGCTGGGCGAGTAGCGAATGCGGCCGAATCCGTCGATCGCGCCGTTGTTATCCCGCAGAGACTGGCCCCAGCCGCGCGAGAACCCCCCCTCGATGCTCCACTGGTCGTTGATGTTGTACAGGCCGCTGGCGCCGGTCAGCGTAAAGGGGAGTGCGGCTCCGAAGGTGAAGCTGTGCGAATAAAAGACGCTGGCGTTGGGATCGATCTGTTTAAAGAAGAGGAATTTGCCGACGCGGATGCGCAGCCCGTCGCCGAGCGGGACGCCAAAGTCGAGGTAGACCTGCGGGATGTCGAACTGGTATTCGGGGCCGTGGAAGAAGTCCTGCCCGTCGAGCAATCCGCTGGAGTGAATGAAACGGGCGTCCGTTCCATACATCAGCTCGAGGCGGCCGCCGATGTCAAACTGATGAGACGTCAGATCGACGGTTCGTTCGATATTCAAATCAGCCTGATTGACTTCGGGGTCATTGTGCTTGATGTCAAACACCCGGCCGATATTCAGGCTCTTCGCGGGGTTGTCGAAGTTCCATGTGTACGAGCCTTCGATGTGCCCGTAGATGTTGATGCGTGCCGCATCGAGCGCCTCACCGACGCCGGTCTGATCGAGCGCGGCCATCAGCGGCGCCCGGGCCGCTGGCGCGACGGCGGCGTAGTTGGGCTGTGTGAGCGTCATGTGGGGATCGGGCGCCATTGCCGAAGCCTCATCGGCGCGGACGCCGGCCATCAGTCCGCTTACGACGCCCGCACAGGCGCCAACCAGGATCTTCCAGGAACGTGACATGAGTCCTCCTTCGCTTGTGATGAACCTTCCGAGCCGCCGCGTATCGGAAGTTATGCTATCAACGCCCGCCATCCACAGCAGCGCAAATTGCGGCGTGCCGCGCCCGCATGGGGCAGTTATGCTGCCCCGGGGGCAGCCGCTGAAAGCGTGCTCTGGCGCGTGATCATCAAACTTCTTCTCCCGACGATCAACCTTAATGCACGGCGGGCATCGCCCGCAAATCGTCCGCCAGTCCATTTGATCGGAAAAAGCTACGCAAAGTGCTGAGGAAAAACGGGTTCATCGGCGAACACATCCGGTAGTTGCCCATAGCTCCGTTGGGCGCTTTGCTCTATAATCGCCAGCGTCGAGCAATGATCGATTCACATTCTCGGCAGCGGACCGGGTCTCTCACGAAGACAAGCAGGGGTTTGGCGGCGGTTCCGCGGCTAACAGGTATCATCAGGGCGTTTTGAGCGATTGCGCATGAACCTGCGCGGCAGGCTCGTTCGTCGTCGTCTGCCGGGATCTGGTCAATGGCCGGGGCGTTTTGAGGAGAAAAGCGTGAAAATGCAGTCTCATGTGAAGAGCCGCCGTCTGAACTCGAGGTCCGAAGCGCGTTGTCGGCTGCACCAGGCGGCCAGGGCATGCGTGGAATTTCTCGAACGCCGGGTGCTCCTCTCGACAACCAATGCATCCCTCGTTGCCGACGCATCTGTCACCTCCGCCTCCGCTGATACCAACTTCGGCAGCGCTCCCGAGCTGTTTATTCAGGACCCCACGCCCACCAACGCCACTCAGATCGCGTTCCTGAAGTTTGACATCAGCGGCATCAACACCATCAACTCCGCGATGCTCAAGCTCAACGGCAGCCTGACGAATCCGGGCGACCCCCCGGTGAGTGCAAGCGTCTTCGCCGTCTCCGACAGCTCCTGGACAGAAAGCGGGATCACGTTCAATAACGAACCGCCGATCGGCTCGACGATCAGCGGCGCGACCGCCACCGTCGGCTCCGTCAATCCGCAGATCGACACGTTCGACATCAGCTCGTACATCCAGGCCCAAAAGCAGCAGGGAAATACGACAATTTCCCTGGCGATCGAAAGCTCCACGCCAAGCGCCAATCCCGCGCAGTTTGACTCCAAGGAGGGTGGCACGGCACCCGCGCTGGTGATTGACAACACTCCCGCCGCCAACCCCACCGCCACGCTCACTCCCGCCGGCCCCGTCACGACCCCCGGCGCTCATGAAACGGTCGTTGCCGAATACTCCGGGCCCGCTGCCATCAGCACGGGAACGATCGTCGCCGGCAATCTCACGGTCACCGGCGGCGCGTCGATCGGCAATAACGTGACAGTCGACGCCTCCAATCCCGACGACGTGTTTGCCACCTACACGATCGTTGCTCCCAACGGCTCTGCCTGGACCGCCGCCGATGACGGGAGCTATACCGTCACGCTCAAGGCGACCCAGGTGGAAGACGCGAACAACAATTTTGCCGGCACCACGGGAGCGAACTTCACCGTGGCGGTTCCGGACACGACTTCGCCGGTCATTGCGAGCATCAATGCTCCGGTAGTGAGCGCCGCGGGCAATGCCAACGAGCCGATCACGGTTGTCTATACTGACGATGTTGCGGTCAATGCTGGGAGCATCGGCCTGACGGACATCACCGTCAACGGGCCGGGAGGATCGCGTAACGCCACCATGGTCGGGACGTCTCCTGCGGGTAATGCGAAGACGGTCACCGCCACGTATCAGATTGCAGCGCCAGCGGGCGGCTGGAACGCCACGCAGGACGGCAGCTACAACATCGCGATCGCCGCCAACTCCGTGAAGGACACATCGAACAACGGCATCGGCGCGGGCGGCGGCAACTTCAGCGTCAATATTGGAGATGCGACCGCTCCGGTGATCGCCAGCATTACCGCGCCGCCGGTCAACGCCGCGGGCAATCAGAACGAAGCGGTAACAGTGGTCTACACCGACGATGTCGCGGTTGACTTCAACTCGATTGGGCTGACTGATCTCACTGTCAACGGTCCGGGCGGATCGCGCAACGCCGCCAGCGTGGCGACGTCTCCTTCGGCCAACGCGAAGACGATCACCGCCACCTATCAGGTAGCCGCCCCGGCGGGAGGATGGGACGCGGCGCAGGACGGAAGCTATACGATCTCGATCGGCGCCGGCTCCGTGACGGACACGTCGAACAATGGCATTGCCGCCGGCGGCGCAAACTTCACCGTGGGCATCGCCGACTCCACCGCCCCGGTGGCCAGCAGCGTTTCGGCGCCGAACATCAGCGTGATCGGGGGCGACACGCAGCAGATCACGGTCGTCTACACGGACGACGTGGCCGTTAAATTCACCACCATCGGGCTGGCCGACATCAGCGTGAGCGGCCCGGCCGCGCTGAACGTGACCGGCGTCGCGACGACGCCGTCCGCCGACTCGAGCATTGTGACCGCCACCTACACGGTAACCAAAGCCAGCGGTCAGCCGTGGGCTTCCACCGATAACGGGACGTACAACATCACCGTGCTCGGCGGCGCCGTGACCGACACGAACAACAACGGCAATGCCGCGAAGACCGGCGCGTTCATGGTCGGCGTTCCCGTTCCCGACGTTGTGCCGCCGACGCACTCGATCAGTGCCCCCAATGTCAACGCGCCCGGCGGAACGACGGAGACCGTCACTGTCGTCTACACCGACAATACAGCCATCAACGCCGCAACCATCGACAACACCAGCCTGTCGGTCAGCGGCCCCGGCGGAACCCTGTCCCTGTTTAATCTCACCAAGCTCCCCGCAGTGAACGGGCCGACCATCACCGCAATCTATACGTTCAACGCCCCCGGCGGCGCATGGGCCCCCGGCGACAACGGAATGTACACGGTCACGCTTGCGGCGAACCACGTGAAGGACACCAGCGCCAACGCCGACATCGGCGGCACCGCCACGTTCATGGTCAACGCCGTGATCCCGGACACGGTGGCGCCTGTCGCTGTCCTGGATGCGCCAAACATCACCGCACCGGGCGCCGCCACAGAGGAAGTCAGCGCGGTCTACACGGACAACGTCGCCATCGATACGACGAAGATCAAGAAAACCAATCTCACCGTGACCGGCCCCAGCGGCGCGCTCAATGTCTCAGGCGTCACCTTCACCGGTTCCGGCAAGACTGTCACGGCAAGCTACGCCGTCGATGCGCCCGGCGGCGCATGGTCCCACACCGCCAACGGCACCTACACCGTGACGCTCGGGGCCAATCAGGTGAAAGACACCTCCGGCAATTCCGCCGCGTCCACCTCGACGTCGTTTACCGTCAACGCGGCAATTCCGGATACCACCCCTCCCGCCGTCTCGATTATTGCTCCGGGGTTCACCAGCGCATCGCTTGGGCCCGAGCAGATTGTCGTCGTCTATACCGACGCGGGAAACGTCAAGGCCTCAACGATCGCCGCCTCGAATCTCACTGTCACCGGACCGTCGGGCGCGCTCACCGTCGCCGGCGTCGCCAATACCCCGGCGGGCAACGCACAGACAGTGACGGCAATCTACTCCGTTACCCCTCTCAACGGCGGATGGAGCTATGCGAGCAACGGGACCTATTCGGTCTCGCTGGCTGCCGGATCGGTGAAAGACACGAGCGGCAACGGCATCGCCGCAACGACGGCCAATTTCGTCGTCAATATTCCGACGCCCGCCAATCCGAACGACGCAACGTTCAACGGCGGCAGCGCCGTCAGCACGCCGTTTACCGCGGAGGGAACGGCGGTTCTGGCCGATGGGCAGGTCGCCGTTGTCGGGGAGCAGGGGGACGCCGCCGCGGGCAAAGCGCAGGGTGTCATTGAGCTGTTCAACGCCGACGGCACCGTAGCCACCGATTTCGGCGCCAACGGATTTGTCACCACAGCCGCCTCGGCCAACGAAACGTTCCACGCGGTTTTGGCGCAGGGGAACAGCATCGTAGCAGGCGGATCGGGCGGCGGATTTCTGCTGCAGCGGTACAACACCTCCGGCCAGCTCGATACCGCTTTCGGAAGCGGCGGGTCCGTCGTGACCAATTTCGGCGCTTCCAATGAAGCCGTCTATTCACTGGCGTTGAACCCCAATGGAACGATCGCCGCCGGAGGCACGTCCAACGGAAACTTCGCCTTTGCCGACTACGACGCCAATGGCAATCTCGCCTCAGGTTTCGGACAGAGCGGACGGCAACTGTTCGACGTGGGCAGCTCGACCGATGTCGTGGGCTCCATCGCTTTCCAAAGCAACGGAGATCTTGTTGCCGTGGGCAGCACCGGTCCGCAGGTGGTTGTCGTCCGTCTCAACACTTCGGGCAACGCCGACACCACCTTCGGCAGCAGCGGCTTGGTCATCGTCCCGGGACTGGTGGCCAATACCTCGCAGTCCACCGGCGATCACACGGAAGGTCTCGCGATCGAGGCCGACAACTCGATTCTCGTCGCCAACCAGACCACGGCGGGCCACTTTGGCGTCGTTCATCTGGATGCCAACGGGAATGTCATTTCCAGCTTCGGAACCAACGGGCTGGCCACCGCAGCGTTCGGCACGACCGACGATGCCGACGCGGTCTTCCTGCAGCCGGGCGGACAGATCGTTGTCGCCGGCACTACCAATGCCTCGGGCACGCCGACGGCCATCGCCGCCTTCGATCAGACAGGCGCACCCATCGCTAGCTTCGGGCTGCTGGGGAAACTGACGTTGCCGGCGTCGGTCGGCGGCGCTTCGGAAATTGTTTCCGGTTCCAGCGTCAGCAGCGCCTTTGGCACGCAGACTTCCGACGGGCATCTCGTCCTGGGCACCAACGGCATCTCCTCTTCGAGCATCGTCCGCAAACTGAGCGTCGTAGGGACGAAAAATGCGAACGCGGGAACCCCGCTGGGATCGTTCGGCGTCTCGGGCAGGAAGAACGTCAAGCTCACCGTCTCCATCAACAACGTCAAGGTCACGCTCTCCATCGTCGGCGGCACCGGACAAGCCTTTCTCGCTACCAACGGACTTCACCTGGAAATTGCCGCCGGCGCGAAGGGCGCCATGCTGTCGATCACCACCAGGGGAGGCTCTCGCCGCGTGACGCTTGGCGATTTAACGGTTACCGGCACCCTCCGCAATCTTGTCAGCAACGTGGTCGATCTGGCCGGCACATTGTCGGCCACCGGCGCGATCGGCACACTTTCGATCGGCAACGTGCGCGGCGGGACGATCGCCGCCGGGGGAGGCATCGGCGCGCTCTCGCTGGTCAGCGCCTCTGGCGCCCGCATCCTCGCCGGTGCCAATCTCGGCGCTGACGGCGAGCTTGGAGGGGAAGGAGCCGACGCCGACATCTTCTCCACCGGCGCCATCCGCGCGTTCAAGGTCACGGGCAGCCTGGCCGCTTCCGTCGTTGCCGCTGGCGTCGATCCGGTGGACGGCACCTATCTCGATGGCGATGACAAGCTCATCGGCGGAGCCGCGAGCATCATCCGCAACGTTACGGCCCGGAAGATCGATGCCTCCACCCGGTTTGTTGCCGGCAAGTTCCTGACAGCAAGCATCCCCAAGAGAGTAAAACCCGGAAGCGACTCACATTTTGAGATTCTGTAGGCCGATGTCGGTATTGCCGGTCGATTGCTGACGAGGCGCGAAATCTCGGAGAAACGCGATGACGCAGTGGAAGCTGAAGCGCCACCGAAGAAATTCAGGCGCGACAATAGGTTCGCGAACGTCAGTCGAATCGCTGGAGCGTCGCGTGTTGTTCGCCGCTGCACCGACGCTCCTCGCCGACACATCCGTGCGCAACGACCTTTACGCCGCCACCAATTTCGGCGGCGCGCCCAAACTCTTCGTGGACAATCCTGTCACCGTCGGCGGCGATACGCAGATCACTTTCCTCAAATTCGACATCAGCAGCGTCACCTCGATCAGTTCGGCAATGCTGGCACTGAACGGAAGCCTGGCAGGCGCCGGCGATCCGCCGATCACGGTCGGTGTTTTTGCCGTCGCGGATAGTTCATGGGCTGAAGGGACCGGCACGGGAAAACTTGGCGTCGTTGCCAACGGAATTAGTTGGGACACGCAGCCCGCAATCGGTTCCGAGATCAGCGGCGCAACTGCGGTCGTGAGCTCGCAAAAGGCGGCGATCCAAACCTTTGACCTCACCAGCTATCTGCAGCAGCAGAAATTGCTGGGCAACAGCATCGTTTCGCTCGCAATCGAAAGCCTGACGCAAGCCAGCGACCTGACGGCTGCCCAGAAGAAGAAAGCCGGCGCGGGCATCGCGCAGTTTGATTCCGGCGAAAAAGGCGTCGCACCGGCGCTGGAGATCGAGGCGAGTTTTATCCCGCCCGTCGCAAAACTCACCGCGACCAACATCGCGTCATCGGCAGCTCACGAGGCCGTCGTGGCGGAATATTCCGGTCCGTCCGCCATCGATCTCGGCTCGATTTCTGCCGGCAACCTTCGAATCACCGGGCCGTCGGTTGCGAGCGTTGGCGCGGTGAGCATCGATTCGTCCAACCCCGATGACGTCTTTGCGACCTATGCCGTCAATCCGCCGAACGGGTCGTCGTGGACGCACGCCAACGACGGCGCCTACACCGTCAGCCTGGTCGATCAGCAGGTGAAGGACATCACCGGCAACGGGGCCTTCTCCGTGTCGACTTCGTTTTCCGTCAACGTTCCCATCCCCGACACCACGCCTCCCACCGCGGCCATCAACGTCTCGGGGATCACCGGCGCCTCACTCGCTTCCAAGCAGATCGTGGTGATCTACAAGGACGCGGGCAACGTCGCCGCCGCGACGATCGCGGCTTCCAACATCACGGTGCGGGGCCCATCCGGCGCGCTTGCGATCGCCGGCGTAACGAAGAGCTCTTCGACTAACGCGCTGACGATCACCGCGACCTATTCCGTCACTCCCCTCAACGGCGGCTGGAGCTACGCAGCGGACGGCACCTATCAGGTTTCCCTCACTGCCGGCTCGGTGACCGACGCCAGCGGTAACGCGGCGGCGGGGATGACCACGAGCTTTGTCGTCAACATCCCGACGCCCGCCGATCCCAACGATGTCACGTTCGATCACGGCAATTCGGTGATGGCGCCGTTTGCCGCAGAGGGAACCGCGTATCTTTCCAACGGAGATATCGTGGTTGTCGGCGAGCAGACGGACAGCGCCAGCGGCAATTCGCAGGGAGTGATCGAACTTTTCAGCGCTGACGGCACCGTCGCTGCGGGATTTGGCGTCAATGGCGTGCTCACGACGCCGGCATCGGCAAATGAAGCATTCCATGGGGTCCTTGCTCAGGGAACCAATTTCATCGTCGCCGGATCGGGCGGCGGATTTCTTCTCCAGCGCTACAACGAGTCGGGCCAGCTCGATGCGACCTTCGGAACCGGCGGAAGTAGCGTGACAAGCTTCGGTGGAACGAGCGAGGCGGCCTATGCACTAACGAGCAATACCGCCGGCGCGATCGTGGCGGGCGGAACGTCTGACGGAAACTTTGCCTTTGCCGAGTGCGATGCCAATGGCAATCTCGTCACCACGTTCGGGCAGAGCGGACGCCAGCTTTTCGATGTTGGCAGCGCGACTGACGTCGTCGGCAGCGTTGCCTTTCAGAGCAATGGCGACCTGATCGCGGCCGGCAGCACGGGCGCGCAGATTGTCGTCGCGCGGCTCAACACTGCCGGTGATGCCGACGCCACCTTCGGTAGCGCCGGCCTTGTCATCGTCCCAGGACTGACAGCCGATGCGTCGCAGACCACCGGCGATCATACTGAAGGACTCGCCATCGAATCCGATGACTCCATTCTCGTTGCCAATCAGACCGCCGCCAAACACTTCGGGCTGGTTCATCTCGACGCCAACGGGAACCTCATCGCCAGCTTTGGAAACAACGGGCTGGCGACAGCGAGCTTCGGCACCGATGACGACGCCGACGCGGTGTTCGTGCAGCCGGGCGGCGATATCGTCGTCGCCGGCACCACCAACGCCGCCGGCGCGAACGCGGTGGCTGCCTTCGATCCGAGCGGCGCGCCGATCCTGGGATTCGGGTTGCTTGGAGATCTGACATTGCCCGCGCCGGTCGGCAGCGGTGGCGGCTCCGCGTCCGCCAATGCCACCGCGTTTGCCGCGCAAACTCCCGACGGTCATCTGGTCCTTGGCACCAACGGCATCTCCACGTCCAGCGTTGTCCGCAAGCTCAGCGTCGCCGGCACCAAGGATGAAGACGCCGGCACCCCGCTTGGATCTTTCAGCCCAGGCGCGCGAAATAAGCTCACCGTCAGCGTCAACAACACCAACGTCACTCTCTCGATCCTCGGCGGCACGGGACAGGCGTTCCTCGCTGCCAATGGCCTTCACCTGGTCATCACCGCAGGCGCGCCGGCGCAACGCTCACTCTCACGATGCGGGGTGGCTCCCGTCGCGTCACGTTGGGCGATGTGACCGTCGCGGGTTCGCTGCGCAGCTTCGTCAACAGAGGTGTCGACCTGGCCGGCACGCTTTCTGCCACCGGCGCGATCAACCGCCTTTCGCTTGGCAACGTCACCGGCGGGACCATCGCCGCCGGCGGCAGCATCAACTTCGTCTCGCTGCTGGGCGCCTCCGATGCCCGCGTTCTCGCCGGCGCCAACCTGGGCGCCGACGGTGAATTCGGCAGCTCCGGATCGGACGCAGACGTCTTCTCCTCCGCCTTGATCCGAACGTTCAACGTCGCCGGAAGCCTCGCCACCTCGGTGATCGCCGCCGGAGTCGATCCGGTCGATGGCATCTATCTCGACAGCGACGACCAGCTCATCGGCGGCGCCGCCAGCGCCATTCGCAATGTCACTGTCCGAGCCATCGATTCGTCCACTCGCTTCATCGCCGGCGGGTTCGGCATCGCCCGAATCCCCAAAAAGGCCACGCCCGCAAGCGACTCGCATTTCCTGATGCTGTGACGAACCATGCACCTTCCGTTGGCGCGGTCCGCCGCTTAAAATTTTCACCACCAGCCGCGCTCGTACTGGGAGTGCGTTTCGTGACTCTCCGAAAATGTCCAAGTTGCAGGGACATCGTCGGCGCTGATTCGGGCGTGTGTCCTCGCTGTGGTGTAAACTTCAGAGCCGCTCAATGGCGCCGAGTGGTCATTTGGGCCTTTACACTGGCGTTGCTTGCCTGGCTGATCGGTCGTGTGGTGCTGAAAGTCCTCTGAATGGAATCCGACGCGCCTCTCGACCCCGAGCCTCGCTGGCCTGCCGCGATCGCGGTGCTTGCCGTGGGCGGCATCTATCTGGCGTTGCCTGCTTCCCTGTCAGTCGGCCCCCACTGGCTGCAGCTTGCGATCGTGCTCGTCCTGATCGTGCCCACCGTCATCACACAACGGCGCGGGCAACATCACCTGAATCTGTTGCTCGGACACGCGCTCGCCGGCGTCATCACGCTGTTCATGATCTGGTCGCTGGTTCTGCTGGTCCTCGCGGTGCCTGCGCATAAGGAGGCGCCCGCAACCATGCTGCGTTCCGCCGCCACACTGTGGGTCAGCAATGTGATCGTCTTCGCCTATTGGTACTGGCGTCTCGACGGAGGCGGCCCGCATGGGCGCGACCTGAAACCGGGACATTCAACGGGGGCGTTTCTGTTTCCGCAGATGACCCGGGACGACCCGCTCGAAGCCGACGGATCGCCCTGGTCCCCAGAATTTATCGACTACCTGTTCCTGGCATTCAACACCAGCACGGCATTTTCTCCGACGGATTCGCCCGTGCTCTCGCGCTGGGCCAAGGTGCTGACGATGCTGCAATCGGCCATCTCGCTGACCGTGGTCATCGTGCTGGCGGCCCGTGCGGTGAACATACTGTAGGGCGTCCATCAGAACGGGGTCTTTGCAGTCCTGCAGTAGCACGGCCGTCCCGGCTGTGATTCCAAGGCCACAGCCGAGACGGCCGTGCTACCTGGTCCGCCACTCATCATTGTCCGACGATTGAGTCCACGCCCTTACCGCTTTGCACCGTCCTCGGCGGGGCGAGCACCACTTGCGGGCGGATCGATCGGATGCGATCGGCAAGCGTCTGCTGCTGGGAGAAGATCTCACGGTTGACCGAATTGATGGCCCGGTCATCGGCGCGATAGATATCGCCAGTGAGCGTTCGCGCGATGGCCGACTCGACAAACTCGATCCGACCGCGCTCCTGCCATTCGGCTCGGACGATGAGAGTCACTCCGCCCGTTCCATAGCTGAGCAATCCCCACCGCGCCGGAAGATCCTTCTTCTGTACCACGCCGGATGGGGCCAGCACGTAATGCAGATTCGCCATTGGCTGCATCAGGCATGCCGCGAATTTTCCCAGCCCGATCTTCGTGCCCAGCGCCCGCACCGCCGACGATCGCAGCCGGCCGCGCTTCGCCTTTCTGGAAAGCGACCGAAGATTCCGTTCGCGCTCCATCAGTCCCAGCGTCATCTGCCCATCGGCGGTCGTGTCGCGCAGGAAGTCCGCGCGAGACGCCTTGCACTCCACGAAACATACCTGCGGCAACTCCCGCTGCATGTACAGATAATTCTGGTATGGCCGAAACACGCCGGTTCCAACCGCGTCGATGATCCCCAGCGGCCGCAATCGCACCTCGGCGGCGATGCATCGATACCCCGCGCGGAAGAGCCATCGGCACGCTTCCTTCTTCAAGGTTTTATGAAGGTCGGTCTCTCCCGCCACGCTGCACTCCTTTGCTGCGCTGCAAATTATTGAACGCGGCATCATATCGCCGCAGTTTGCTTGCGGCCAGCCGGCACTTGTCGACACTGGACGCTTATGAAGGCCCCGGCAATCCGATCCCGCACACGCTGCCCTTGGGCGACCACGGCGCTTGGCATCGCCTATCACGACACCGAATGGGGCGTGCCGCTGCACGACGAACATCGGCTCTTCGAGTTCGTCATCCTCGAAGGCGCGCAAGCCGGGCTGAGCTGGGAGACGATTCTCAAAAAGCGCGACGCGTATCGGGCCGCATACCGGGGATTCGATCCGGCGATCGTCGCAAAATTCAACCGCCGAAAGATGGAGTCGCTCATGAACGATGCGGGCATCATTCGCAATCGCCTGAAGATTGAATCGTCGGTTCAAAGTGCCAAGGCATTTCTGCAAATTCAGCGTGAGTTCGGCAGTTTTGACGCCTACCTCTGGCGATTTGTTGATGGCAAGCCGATCGTCAACGCGCCCAAGCCCGGCCATTCGCTACCCGCGCACACCGCGCTGTCGGATGCTCTGAGCAAGGATCTGAAACAGCGCGGCTTCAACTTCGTCGGGTCCACGATCTGCTACGCCTTCATGCAGGCGGTTGGAATGGTGAACGACCATACCGCCGATTGCTTTCGTCAGAGCCTTGTATGATCGCTTTCCCGTGGCACGGGCATCCTGCCCGTGTTGGCGACGAGGGAGTAAATAAAATGTTCGCTATGAAGGAGTCTCTTTGCTGCAATTAACACGGGCGCAGGTGTGGCTCCGCCGGTGTCAAGTGCGTGGAGGAGAAGAGAGCTCTCGTGATCGGGAAGTTCTCTTCTGTTTCGTATCGTCAACACGGGCAGGATGTCCGTGCCACGAGGACGCGTTACAATTTCACCATGAACCATCACTCGTCCGCGTGGCTGATCCTGACGTGCGCCGCCGCAATCATTTTGCTGCGCGCAAATCTCCTTCGTGGCGAAACCGCCGGCCCGCAACTCGATCCGAAGAAGCTCGCGGGCCTTGGCCCGAAGATGCAATCGTTCATCGATCAGCACGAGATCGCTGGCGCGGTGACGCTCGTCGCAAGCCGCGAGGGAGTGCTGGACGTTGAAACCTTTGGGCAGGCTGACATCGCGAAAAACGTGCCGATGAGGCCTGACACGATGTTCTGGATCGCGTCGATGACCAAACCAATCACGGCCAGCGCCATTCTGATGCTGCAGGATCAGGGGAAGCTGGCCGTGGATGATCCGGTGGCAAAATATCTCCCGGAGTTGGCCGACGTAAAGACAAAGGACGGCAAGCTGGCGCATTTGACGATCCGCCATCTGATCACGCATACGTCGGGGATGGAGGAAGCCAGTCGCGAGGAAGCGATGGCGTCAAAGACGCTGGCGGAGTTGATCCCCAAATACGCAGGCAAGCCGGTCGATTTTGAGCCCGGCTCGAATTGGAAGTATTGCCAGTCGGGAATCAACACGCTGGGCCGGATCGTGGAGGTTATCTCCGGCCAGTCGTTTCCGGACTTTCTGCAGAAGCATTTCTTCGATCCGCTGAACATGAAAGACACGACGTTCTATCCCACCGCCGAGCAGGCGGCACGGATTGCGACGAGCTACGAGCGCACGCCGGACGGAACGCTCAACCCCGCGACTGTCTATCTGCTCCATGGAATGGACGTGACCTCCCGCGATCGTTACCCCGCGCCCAACGCGGGTCTCTACTCCACCGCCACAGACTACGCTCTCTTTGCGCGGATGATCCTCAACAACGGCACGCTTGACGGACATCGCTATCTCTCGCCGGAGGCGGTGACGCAGATGACCTCCATTCAGACCGGCCCATTGCAAACCGGATTCACGCCCGGCAACGGCTGGGGTCTGGGTTGGTGCATCATCCGCGACCCCCAGGGCCTTACCGCGCCTCTCTCGCCCGGCACATTTGGCCATGGCGGCGCCTATGGGACGCAAGTATGGATCGATCCGAAGAAGGACCTGATCTACCTGCTCATGGTGCAGCGGGCCAACTTCCCGAATTCCGATGCGTCCGCGGTGCGGCAGAGTTTTCAGGACATCGTCGCCGCCGCCGTGCAGTAACGGTCAGCCAGTCGTCGAAGCGTAACGGACGTTCCTCGGAGCCGCGGATGTACATCCGCGGCTTCTTTGCTTTTTCCGCTGCGCTGGGACGAGCGATGATCGCCGCACTTCGCACCGTCGCGTCCCATAATTCATACGCGGAACGTCAGGACTCATGGCCCATGCGACTTCATCCGATGCAATGCGGATGGATTCGTTGTCACTGTCCCCGCGCGACGCGGTCGATCCGTTGGTTCTCACCGGCGAACAGATGCTGGAACTTGCCGCGGTGCGCAAGGCTTGCCGGAGGGTTCGCCGCGCCGTGCACGTGGCCGCGCTGAGCGGCTGGACGATCGCGCTGTTCGCCGCGGTCACATTGATCGCCGGCCTCTCCACCATCAGCGCAACCTGGATGGGCCTGGCGATGATCATCACGGCCTTTGTGGAATTGCGAGCGCGCGAGCGGCTGCGCCGGCTCGACCCTTCGGCTGCCCGCACGCTCGGCTACAACCAGGTGGTGCTCGGCCTGTTGCTTGTGCTCTACGCCGCCTGGAACATCGACACGCTGATCGTCGCATCGCCCGGCCCGCTGACAATCAACTTCTCGGCCGGCGACACCGCGTTCCACTTCGAGCCAAACAACGCCGTTTTCATCCGCCAGTTTACCCTGATGCTCTACGGCGCGATGGCAATCGTCGCCGTCCTCACGCAGGGCAGCACCGCGTGGTACTACTTCTCGCGCGACAAGTGGATCCGTGAATACGTCAGCCGCACACCGTCATGGATTCTGCAGATTCAGCGCGCGGGGGTGGGGTTGTGAGAGCACAAATCCGAATGACGAAACCAGCGCGTGAAATCCGAATGACGAAATCAGAAACCAGAATCAAGCCCGAATGACGAATGACCGAATGAAGCCCAGCGACTCGATCCTCATCGCGTTGTGTCGCTTGCATGCATGCGTTTTGCCATTCAGTCATTCGTCATTCGGGTTTGATTCGGGGATTCTGGTTTCGTCGTTCGGATTTCGGCCCCCCTCAATGCTTCACCTTGCTCGTCTGCAGGTACTCCATCACATTGGCCAGGCCATCGACGCCCAGCGACTCAAATCCTTCGGGCATCAGCGTCTTGTTGGATGACCGCAGAATCTTCAGATCGCTGCGCTGCAGAATGTGATGGCCCTGGGTATCCACAAGCTCCACCGACGTGAGGCTCTCGGAAGCGAGGCGGCCGACGAACGTGTCACCGTTTTTCGTCTCGGCGGTCCATGCCTTGTACGTTCCTTCGACGGAGCGGTTGGGATCGAGAATCTTGATGATCAGCTCGGTCTTGGGGCGCGTGCCGATGCCGGTCAGCTCCGGGCCGACCTGCGCGCCTCTTCCTTCAAAAGTATGACAGACCATGCAGTTTTTCTCGAAGATAGCTTTGCCGGCGGCGATATCACCGGTCTTTCCCGTGGCGGCGCTGAACTGGTCGATGACTTTCTGGCGATCGGCGTTTGATGCCATGCCGGCGTCTTTCTCGATCTTTTGCGCCCGGGCGGCGATGCCTTTATCGGGATTTTGCGTGAGCAATTGCAGGTCTTGCGGATTGAGGTCGCCGAGCTGAATCTTGCGCGCTTCCAGCGCGTCGAGCAGGGCGGGGGTCCACTGCGGCTTGCGGAGCAGAAGTCCGACGGCCGCGCGCTGCGCGCCCGGGCTGAAATGAGTCCAGTTGGCCGTCAGCAGCGGACCGACGTTGGCCTTGCTGTTGCCCACCGCCTGCACCAGTGCCTCCTGCAAGTCCGGCGGAGTCTGCGCCGTAATCTGCTTGAGCACGAATTTCGGCGCGGCGTCCGTCTCGTCGAGCACAACCAGATTGCGGGCGGCCTCAACACGTTTGCCTGGATCGAGCGACGTGTCCGCCACGTCCTTCCGCAACCCTTCGAGAACCTGCTCCACGTCGGCGGCGAAGATGTCGCCGCGCCCCCAACGATCGGCCAGGGCCACAAGCCGCGTGCGATCATTTGGCGGCAAAACCGACATCAAAGAGTGCAGCGATGTGAGATCATCGGGGCTCAGTTGTGGCGCGGTCCCCTGCGGCCACCCCTCGGCCAGGCTGTCGATCACCAGGGTTGCGAGCTGGGGGTCGGCTTTTTGCACTGCCGTCAGTGTGGCGACGACCGAATCGACCGGCGCGCGGTGGGCGTAGTGCTCGATGACGGCAGACGCAACCGACCCCACCAGGCCCGGCAGCGCGCCGCTCGACCCCTTGATCAGTTGCACATCGTCATAGATTGCCGTTCCCTTGGCCAGGCCATATCCGCCGAAGAGACAGTTGATGCTGACTGTGGTGAGCTTGCCGCTGTTGAACGTAGTCTCAACTTTTGTCCAGTCGTGCGTTCCCTGCAGAGCCTTGGTCTTAAATTCGGTGCCATGCACATTGAGCAAAGCTCCAAGCCCGGAACTTTGCACCAACTGCTCGGTTTTGATCCACGCGGAGAGCGTGTATTGGGTGTTCGGTTCGACGGGAGCTTCGACGAAGCAACTCGCATCTGATCCGCCGGCGGAGGTAATGCGCAGAGCGTGTTGCCCCCCGTGAGCATCCGACACCACGTCGTGCGTCGCGGGCGCGCCTTGATAATTGCGGGCCTGCCATCCTTTGGGCAGCCCGTTCTCGACCTCTTCGAACGAACCATTCGGGATTAAATTCTGCGGCGTTGCAGGGGCCGTCGTGGCGGGCGATCCCTTATAGCTGGCAAAGAGCGCCTTCTGAAACCCCGCGTCATTCTTGCATGCCGCAATCGTCGCCGCGTCTGGGATCCACTTGTCGGCCGCGTTTTCCTTCCGCGAGAGGATCTCGAGAATTGCCGCGCCCACATTGTCTGAAGCCGGAAGTTCCGCCAGCGCCAGCAGCGCGGTCTTTCGCGTCTGCGGGTCTTTGTCCGCCAGCAGCTTTGCGTCGAGAATTGCGTCGGCGTTGGCCGCCGTCGGCGCGAGCACCAGCGCCGCATTGCGACGAACCGCCGACGAGGGGTGCTTGAGCGCCGCGACCGCCGCGGCAGTCGCCTCGGCGTTGCTTCCGTCGAGCGCGCCGAGAATCTTCATCAACCAGAGTGCGTGAATGGCGGCGGTATTGAGTCCGATCGCGTCCACGCTCTGGTCTGCCGCCAGCTTGATCAGATCGGGCACAATCGACTTGTCCCCTTTTTCGATCAACAGTCGCTGCGCGGTCATGCGCCAAAAGAGATTGTCGTTCTTCAGCACCTCCACGAGCTGCGCTGCCGTTGCGCCGCGCAGATCCATCTGCCTGGCGCAGCTGCCCCGTCCCAGACGATCCGGTAGATGCGGCCGTGCGACTTATCGCGCAACTCCGTCTCATATGCGCCACCCTTGCCGCCCTTGAAACCTTCGGGGATCGGATTGTGCTGAACGATGTAGTTGTACCAGTCGATCATCCAGACCGCGCCGTCCGGCCCGACTTCTCCCGCGATCGGGGCTGTCCATTCATCGTCGCTGGCCAGCAGATTGAAATCGTTCACGGCCACAACCGCGCTCCCGACGTTTTTCAGGATAAACCTGCCGAGCAGATGCCCGGTCGGCTCGGCGACGAATTGGATGCGGTTCCAATATTCCTGCGGGAAACTCCGCGCGGTGTAGAGATCGCTTCCCGCGCCGGCGGTGTAAGCGCGAAATTATCGACCTGGCGGATCTTGTCCGTCATGGGATAGAACGCCGGCGTGTCCGCGATGGTCTGCGTGCCGTGGGCGCTGAGATTCTCGGCCTGCTCGTAGTAGCGATTGGGAATCGCCAGGTCGAAGCTTGGATTGCCATTGGCGGTCGACGCGAAGATGTGATTATCCTCGCTGATGCCCAGCCCCCAGGTGTTGTTGTTCGTCGAGCCGAGGAATTCCAGCTTGCTGCCGTCCGGCTTGAAGCGGAAGAACCCTTCGCCGAAGTGCAGCTTCTGTCCCCCGACGGTTCCTTCAAATCCGCTGTAACCAACGGTCCCGTAAATCCACCCGTCAAACCCGTAGCGAAGATTGCTGCACTCCGCGTGCGTGTCGCGCGTGCCGAAGCCGCTGAAGAGCACCTGCTTCACGTCGGCTGTGTCATCCCCTTTGCTGCTCTTGAGGAACAGAATGTCCGGCGCCTGCGCCACGATCACGCCGCCGTTGGCAAAGCAGAGGCTCGTTGGGATGCTCAGCTTGTCGGCAAACACCGTGACCTTGTCGGCAACGCCCTTACCGGTCGAGTCTTCGATGATGATGATCCGGTCATGACCTTTGCCGGGATCCTGGAGCTGATTTGGATAATCGACGGTTTCGCTAACCCACAGCCGCCCGCGCTCGTCCCATGCCATGCAGATCGGCTTGTAAATCAGCGGATCGGATGCGAAGACCTTCACCGAAAATCCCTGCGGCACCACCATGTGCTTGATCGACTCTTCCTCCGCCAGCGGAAGCTGCATCTGGTTCTGCCTGGCCTGGTTGTGTCCCTTGGCGGCCTGCAGATAGCGGGGGACCTGCGCCTCGGCATATTCAAATGCTTTGAGCTGCGGCTGGGGCCCCATCGCCCAATCGCCGGCCGCCCAGCGAGTCCCGCGCTCCACCAGATCCACGAATCCGGGATTGCCCCACGTCCGCTCGTCATGTCCCCAGGCGGTGTAGAAAACCCGCCCTTTTCCCTGCGTCCGCACCCACGTGTACGGCTCAGTGTCGCGCATCTCCAGCACCGTGCGATTCTCCGTGTTGTGCTTCGTATGAACGTAGGTTTCGTCCCAGCTCTCAAAGCCGGTGAATCCCTTCATGATCGGATGATCCGGCGCAATGATCTTCGTGCGAAACACGCCGGTGCTGTGATGCGAAAATTCGGCCCCGACCAGCGCGATGTACTTTGGCGAATTGAGGAAGCAGTAGGACGCGCAGTGCAGCGCGACCAGCCCATGGCCCCCTTCGACGTAATCCAGCAGCGCCTTTTCGTGCTCCGGCGAAATCCTCTCGATGTTGGCGTAGATCATCAGGCAGTCGTACATATTCAGCGTAGCCGGATTCAGATCGCCGATGTCTTCGGTGTAGCTGATGTCGATGCCGTTGCGCGACGCGACGGGGATCAGTTGCCGGGCGCGCTCGCGGGGAACGTGGTGTCCCTCGTCGCCGAGGAACAGGACCTTAACCCGCCGCACCGGATGATTGCCGGCGCCGCCGACGCTGTCCGTTGCCCCAAGGCACAGGAAGGCCATCATCGCAACTGCACATGCCGCCAGCGGCAGCCAACCCTGAAACCTCGTTGTCACACAGACTCCTTCGCGAAGAGTAAATGGTCCGCCGTCACTTCGATTCCGTCGTAACCGAACGCAGATAAATCTGCACGCGGTTGCGTTCACCCCGGTTAGCCGCGACGCGCAGCGGAGCGCGTCCAACAGCGTGTTTCGCAACTCGGACTTGCAAGCTCAGGATGCCCGGAATACGCGCTCCGCTGCGCGTCGCGGCTAACCGGGTGAAGCGCTCTCCATCCTCGCTCAATGCGTCATCGTCGCTACGCAAAATCCGGAATCGCCACCAGTTTGCCGCCCGACATTGCCGACTCGTGCGCACAGATTCCGGTGCTCGTCCAGTTGGCTGCCTTCACCTCATCCACATACGGCTTGCGCTTCTCAACGATGCTGCGCAGAAACTCATGCACCAGGTGCGGATGCGATCCGCCGTGTCCGCTTCCCTGCTTGAACGACAGATGCACGTTCTCATCACTGTCGTAGACGCCCTTGGTCGTATATCGCTGTATCCCTGCCGGCAGACGATGCGCATAATCCGGCACCGTCACCTTCTCGGGGGTTTCCCCGCGATGCAGAACCGGCGGCTCATGCTCGACGAGCGGCGCCTCGAAGCTCGCTTTATCACAGTAGATGTCGAAGCTTTCGCGATACTGCCGCGCCGTCTCGAAGAGCGACCGCGTGACCTCGCACCCCACGTCCGAACCCTTCAGCCGAATCTGAGCGCTCTCCACCGCGAACGGGGAACCGTACTTTTTGGCAAGATTCTCGGCGATGCGTCCCGATCCAAGACACGTCACCGAAGCCGCCAGCTTATCCGCCAGCGCCAGCAGCGGGCCGACGCAGTGCGTCGCGTAGTACATCGGCGGCAGCCCTTCCCAATACCCGGGCCAACCGGCCATTTCCTGCTGATGGCTCCCACGCATGAACTGCAGCCGGCCCAGCTCCCCTTTCTCATACAGCTCGCGCACGTAGAGAAATTCACGCGAGAAGACCACCGTCTCCATCATCATGTAGTTCTTCTTCGCCTTGCGCGCCTCCGCCACAATCGCCCGGCACTCGTCAACCGTCGTCGCCATCGGCACCGTGCAGGCAACATGCTTTCCGGCCTTGAGCGCGGCGATGCTCTGCGCCGCGTGATCCGGAATCGGCGTGTTGATATGGACCGCGTCGACATTCGGATCCTTCAGGACGTCCTCATATTTCGTGTAACGCCGCTTCACGCCGAATACTTCACCGATCTTCTCCAGCGTCTCCGGATTCCGCTGGCAGATGGCATACATCTCCGCGTCCGGATGGTTCTGGAAAATCGGGATGAACTCAGCTCCGAAGCCAAGACCGACGATTGCCACTCTCACGCGATTCGACATGACGATTCCTCCAATGCCTTGAAATCTCCGCTGCGCCGCAAATGGTATCCGGACAGCTCCAGCTCCGACAGAGAAACTACCGCAAAATAGCGTAGCCGTTCATGCGATTTTGCGTCACAGTGCTGCGAAATTATTCCGGGGTACGTGCGACGGCAGGACCGCCAGCGCTCCAGCCGTGAGGAGCAATCGCTTTTACTCGGGCAAGACCGCCAGCGGCCTCGATCCGTCGGGGCCCTTCACGTCAATGATGAGCTCCCCCTGGGGGCTATCTATGGGAATCCAATTAGACTCTCCCGGTTTCTTCACCTGCATGACTGGGATCTTCTGCGGGCCAAATTGTTCGCTGCGGGTTGGGGCAGCCGTCGTACCTTTCGGCGCGCCGGCATCGCTGAAGCTTGCCAGGTAACCAACAAACGGATCGCCGGATTGGCAGCGAAAAACGTATGCCCGGTATGCCTGCCGTCCGTTGTGATCGAATGGAAACGGCTTGTTTATATCTTCGGCGAACCAGCTCTTGCCATCGTCATCACTGAAGAACGCCTGCGTGATCGGCCCGGACAACTTGGGGCCGCGGCTGCTCTGGAAAGAGAAGCCGATGGCAAGAACAGCGATCGCGATGATGCTTGCCGCTGCAAGCTTCGGGCGACGGTTTACCAATTCACGGAAGTTCATGCGCGGACGATCTTCAGGGAAAAATGGCGTGAGCTCAGTTGATGCCCAATCCGCTGGCACTCATCACACTGGAAACAGTAGCTCCCTCGTTGGGCTGCATGATGCTGTCGTCGGGGTTATTGATGAAGAAGGCACCGAGGTAAAAGCACTGTGCGCCGGTCGTCCATTGATTAGTCTTCCCACTCGTCACACCCATCGGTCCGGCCAATGTATAAATATTATCCTGGTTGTATCCGGCGAACGCCGTCGGGGACCACTCGCAATGCCCATCGGCATATAGAACGTTCTGACCGCGTTTTTCGTGATTTCTGCTATTGGCCATTCTTTGCAAATCCGGCGGGTCGGTGGGCGTTGTCGGGCCGTCTAATATGTAAAAGTTGCTGTGGGTGACCACGCAACTGTCGACGAATCGCTCGCCCGGATTCAGATCCGCCAGAATTGCGAAGCCAGGTTTGGCGGTCAGGCCCCAGCGAAACCCAAGGGCAAACGCATTGGGCGGCGGATAAGGAACATGCATGCTATACCCGAGGTTGTAAGGCGATGAGAAGTTCGAGCGCTTCATCGGGTCGGTCGACGCACCAGCCACGCCCAGAGTTTTGAAATCGTCGGGATAAAATGGATCGTCGCGCCCGGGACAAACAAAGAGCTGCGCCGGCAATCCATATTGCCGCACCAGCAGGAACAACGCCGCGGTGACGTCGTTGTCGCCGGGACGATGGTCGGTGTTCCACGGCGGCAGCACGGTGTCATAATTCCACACCGAAGGATTCAGAAACGGAGCGGCAGACGTGGGGTTCGAGAACCGCGCAGCCCGCAAAAGCTGTCGGGCGAGTGCGTCCAGGTGAAGTTCGTCAAATAATAGGTGCGGGGGAATGCACCTTTATTTTCGCTCGCATACATCATGAATGCCTGGCCGATCTGGCGAAGATTGCTCATGCACGCGACCCGACGCGCCTCATACCGCGCGCGGCCCAGCGAGGGCAGCAACAGCGCAATAAGCACCGCAATGATGCCAATGACCACAAGCAGTTCTACAAGCGAGAATGCCGGACGTTTCCGCTGATGAGACGTGGACATGTCAGTGCCTCCAGGCGCCGCCGCGCACAGGCGTCATGCCAAGTGGCTGGAGCTGCACTTGATTCCGCCTGCGAGACTCGTTCGAGGTGCCAGATCGTTGCCTGAATGGTAACCGCATTAAATCGCAGAATCCATGCGATTTTGCGTCAATTGACTGCAATATTCACCACGGAGTGTTCCCCTGGATATCCGAATCGCTCCAGTTCAGGAAGTAATGCTCGATCCAATTCCCGAAGTGTATTCACGGGTCAGCCATACTTCGGCGAAGGGTCTGGAGGCGACTGGATATTCCATGTGGATCAATCAGGCAACACCGGCTGGGGGGGCCCGGCACCCTCTCCGTCAGGGCACTTTGGATCCATGATGAACATCGCGTCCTTGGAGGATTCTGGCACCCAGTCCCCCGCACCTGGCCGCCGCACGAGCGGAATCGGCGGGGAGAAATCCATCTGGGAATTGGAGGGGTCAAACCGCTTCAGGTCCGCATCCGAATATTTTTCGAGATACCCGATCCACCGGTGTTTGCCCGAATCACACGTGAACATATGCGCCCGCACGGCTTGGCGCACCAGATGGTCAAAAGGGGCGATCAGATTGACAGAGTCCGTAAAGAATGTCGCGCCATCATCAGTCGTGTAATAGGCCTTGTCAGCGAAATGCGGGAGCGACGGACGTCCGCCATGCTTGTACTGCGTCACGGCGAACGCCAGGCAGAGAGCGATCATCATCGCCGACGCAATTCCAATCGCCTTGGATTGCCGGTTTAGTGTTTCTCGAACACCCATTCGAACTCCGGTGATGGCGTGCTGCGCCGGGGGAAGCCTAATTGGGGTTCCCCATGTCGTACATCTGCAGGAACCGCACCGCGGGCACTCCGGGAACCGTGACCGGGTTTCCGGCGACGATCTGGACGTCCTGCGGTGATAGATCCGCATCGAACACTGCCAGTTCATCGACGGCGATCGTATCCTCAGGGCCCCCCGGTGTATTCCCGAACATGAAGTTGCCGGTATCTTTGTAGTAGGGCGCATTTTCATCGAAAACGACGAACCGACCGCACTGCACGGTATTGACATCGTTCGCGAGCGGGACCAACTGCGCGTTCAGGTAGACCTTCATGAGACCGGTATTCCGGTCACAGGTGAAACACCAAAGGTTCCATTGGTTGGCAACGGTCGAGGAATACGGCACACCCGCGCCCGCCCCAAAGGCACCGGAAGTTCCGATGCCGTTCTGCCACTGGACATCGCCGCCCCAGGGGAAGTCGATTGACATGACGCGATAGTTCTGGTTTGTTCCGGCCCACCTCAGGAACGTTTGCTTGGTACTGGCGCTCTGCGCCGACGGCGGCAGATAGGCCCAGAACACGATCGTGATCTGCTGTGACTTCATCAGCAGCTTGGCGAGTCGTCCGTTGGCCCGGCCGAAGGGGCCGATGTAAAACATTGCGTTCGGTGTCGTCGTGGTTGACAGGGTCAAAGCCGGCTTGTTCTTAAATCGCCCATCGCTTGCCCACATCGCCTGGATCTGCGACGGTGCATACGGCTGATTCGCCAGCGGTAGAAAACCCGCTGTATTCGCCCAATCCAGGGCCTGCGCATTGCATTGCGACGGGACGAAGCTGGGATCATCGGCGTTGTTTACCGCCATATTGGTCAGGGTGTTGGCGCCGCGATCGTTTTGCAGGTTGAAGTAGACCGCGATGTTCGGGTCCATGGACGTGTCGCGGCTGAACGCCTGCCACCGCACGTACTTTGCCTGTTCCCGGGCCCCGGCCAGGGCGGGAAGCAACAGCGCAACCAAAATGGCGATGATCCCGATGACGACCAGCAGTTCGACAAGGGTAAAACCCCCAGTCCGATGCATCGAATTGTGGTTTCGCATATGCATCATTGTATCTACTCGAGGAACGCGAATACCATTCGCCCTTTAGACTTGAGCTAACTGCCGTTTACGCATTCCGTTCGCTGGCCCAGCGTGTCCTCCAACTGGACGATGCGTCGTCCGCATCACCGCCTGCTGGGTGATCGCATGCTTCAATGGGTTGCCCGACGTTCGATCCGAGGCTTCGGTGTACCTCAGACTCGGCGTGGGTTGTCAAACCGCGGCTCAACAGGTTCTGAATTCACCTGTCAAGCAAGGAGCGAGTCGTCGCGAATCGCAGCGGGCTTCCCGGATATGTTCCGACGTCGGCGACGACCCATGAGCATGGGCAGCGCCCCGCCGAGCATCAGCATCGCCGTGCCCGGCTCGGGCGCGGCGTTGTAAGCGAGCGCCAAGTCCTGTCCCCCAGAATTGTCCGTCACGAGTTCCAATGTGAACGATGAACTTCCTCCAACCCGCGGGCTGTTGGTGTCGGAGAAACCGGAGGTGTTGAGGACAAACAGATTGGAAAGAGCCACGGGGGTCGCAGCGCCGGTCAACGCCACGGGGGCCGAAGCCGTCGAGTAAGTCGTCCCATTGATCGGGATGTTGCCGACGGGATCGGTGGCAATCACGAAGACCGTGCTCCCCGGAGCCAGGTTCGTGGGATTGCCCTGGATATAAACCGTAAAGGGGCTGGCGGATGTCAGCGCCGTACCGGTGCCGAAGGCAATACCCTGGGTAGCGACTTGGTCCCACCCGGTGCCACCAGCCGTGCCGCTGGCGTTCTGAATCTTCCAGTTGTAACCGGACCCGGCATTGAGCGTGACACCGCTGGTGCTCAGGCTGGTCAGCGTGCCGGTGGCGGTGGAGGAGCTGCTGGCGCCGGCGGCGATCAGTCCGCCGTTGTTGACGGTGATCGCCCCGTTGGAAGAACCCGACGTGCCGATGAAGCCGCTGCCGCCGAGAATTCCCCCGTTGACCGTCACAGCACCGGTGCCCGTGCCAGATGAGCCGCTGGTATTGTTCACTCGCAGTGTACCGCCCGCGATGGTGGTCGCACCCGAGTAACTATTTGCGCCGGTAAGCGCCAGCACGCCCGTGCCAGTCAAGTTCAGGCCATAGCTGCCACTGACGACGCCGCCCAGGGTCAAGGTGCCAGCCCCAGCCGTGGTGATCGTTGGAGTGGCGGTCAATGCCACCGCACCCGTGCCCAGGTTCAAGTTGTTCGCGCTGGTGCCGGCAGAGGTGCTGTAGGCGAAGCTGCCGCTGATGTTGATGGGCGGATTGTTCGCCAACGTCACGGCTAACCCGCTGGTATTGTCCAACGTGCCACCCGCGATATTCAATTTGTTCCCATTGGTGGCGCCGCCGACTGCCTGATTGTTGTTTAAGTCCCACGTGCCGCCATTGAGATTGGCATAGAATCCGCGATTAGTACTGCTACCCGCGTACCCGCTGATGTTGTCAATCAAAGTGCCGCTGTTGAGCGTGATGCCGAAGAACCGGTTGGAGGCCGTCGAGAGGGTGCCGTTGATCGTCAAGCTGTTACCGGTTGTACTCTGAACGACCATTCCTCCGTCAGTTGCGGAAGAAGTGTTGCTCAATCCGTTCAGAATCACGTTCGCGTTGTTGAGGTTAAAGGTTGTAGTACCCGCACCGGCTCCGACACCGTTGAGTTGGAAAGCAGTACTAAATGCCAAGGTGTCTCCGGAGGTGCTGCTGACGTTGATAGAAGTAGAGGTGGTGCCGTTACTTGCCTCGTTGGCAATTGAGAGCGTTTTGCCAGCCCCCGCGCTGCTCACTTGGTTCACCGCGATGGTGTAGGAGCCACTATTGAGGTAAAAGCCCGACGGAGTGAAAGTTGCAGTTGAATCCGATAACAGGCTCAGAGTCCCCCCGTTATTGAGCGCGACAGCGGAGGTTGACAGGGTGGCGCCCGAATTCCACTGAAAGGTACCCGCATTGACTGTAACGACTGTGCCTCCCGTGAGGGTTCCGGTCAAGTTCAGCGTACCCGAGTCAACCGTGGTCGCTCCCGCGTAGTTGTTGCCGGCGGCGGAAAGCGTCAGGGTGCCCAGACCGGTCACAGTCAGCGAGCTGGTGCTGTTGTTCAGAATTGGCGTGCTGATGTTCAGAACGTCGCTGGACAGATTGGTATTGATGACCAATTCGCCACCGCTGGTTGTCGCTTCCAGCCCGGTGCCGCCGCTGATGGTGGCCGAGCCATTTCCCGACACCAAAATGCCGTTGGTCTGGAAGGTCTGACTGGAGGCGAGCGCGAGGGTGTATGCTCCCATGTTGAGGGTGTTGACCGAGGCGCTATTCTGAGCCGTGACGTTGCCGGTGAGGGCGACGTTGCTGGTCGACGAGTCGGCGATCCCGTTGGAACCGGAGGCGGTTGCATAACCCGTGTCGCCCGAGCCATAAGCGCGGACGTAGCCGCCGGTGGCATTCACTGCCGCGTAACTGCTGCCGTTGTAAAAGTAGCCGTTGCCGAGGAGCACCGCCGTCGTCGGCGCGGAACCCCCGAATTGCGTCAGAACGATCTTGTTGCTGGTTCCATTGGTGCCCCCGTTGCTGACAAAGTTGAGGGACGCGCCGGCGGTGCGGGCGACCACGTTGGAGAACGTCAGGGTGCTCGTGCCGCTGCCGGGATAAGTGGACTCGACCGTGTCGGCACCCGCGCTGGGGGTCAGCGCGGCCATAAACTGGCTGGTGGAGGCCGGCTCGTCAAAGTTGATCGTGCCCGTGCCGCTGAAGGTGAGGGGGTTGGCGGTGCTGCTGAGATTGCCGGTGGTCCCATTACCAATCTGCAAGATGCCGCCGCCTTGCAGCGTTATTGTGCCGTTGTATAAGTTGCTCGTTCCGGTGACCGTCAAGGTGCCCGGCCCGGCAACGGTGACGTTTACGTTGATATTGCCATCGCGGAGAATCGGACCAGAAGTGATATTTCCCGCACCGCCGAAAGTAAGCGTATAAGCCTGGGGGTAATTGATGGTGATCCCGCCCGGAATCGACAGCGTGCCGCCCGCGACAGTGGAGTTGATCGTCGTGTTATTGAAAACGTTCAACAAGCCTGTTCCCGAGCTTCCGGAACCAAGCTGAAGGGTATCGCTGTTGTTGACGGCAAAATTGAAAGTCGGCGATGTGCCGGCTGGACCAAACTGGCCCATATTCGCAAGAACCAGTGTGTTGCCCGTATTGCTGCCGCTCACATCGCCCGCGATGAAATTAAATGGCCCGCCACCGGTTTGGATATAGCCGGTTGTGGTGGAGTTGGCGGTGGAGGCGGAGGGGGTGAAGGTGCCACTGCTGTTGCTCAGAAGCTCCAGCGTTGTGTTGGAGGACTGCGTGATCGTCGAATTGCTGCTCATCGAGGAGGTCCCCGAATAAATCAGCGTGCCTGCAGTGAGGCTGGTCGCCCCTGAATAACTATCCGCGCCGCCAAGAACCCAAGTACCCGCACCGCTCTTCGCTATCGCGAGGCTTGTGGCGGTGCCGTTGATGATATTGCCGCTGATCGTGTTGAGGTTGGTGTTCGAACCGCTCAGCGTCAAGACCGTTGCGCCCGCCGTGCCGCCGTTGATTTGGCCGCCGAAATCCAGCGTGCCCGCGCCGCGCCCGTGCCGTTGGCGCTGTTGTTGGCGAAAGTGTCGGTGCCGGCGGCGCCTTCGATGACGAGCGGCGCGTTGATCGTTTCCACGGCGTTGGTGGCCGTGAGCGTGGAAAGAATCTGGATGGAGCCGCCGCTGGTCAGCAGGAGGGAATTGCCGCCGGTGGCGCCGATGAAGTAGCTGCCGGCGGCTGTGTCGAAGCTGATGCCAGCTGCGTTTCGTCCGGAATCAATGACGATCGGCGTCGTGCTCAGCCCCTCGCTGCCGACGGCCGAATTGAACGTGGCGATCGATGTGTCGGTTGTGCCGGTGGTGGCGCCTGGAATCGTCCCGCTGGCCCAGTTCGTGGTATCGCTCCAGTTGGCGCTGGTCGCTCCCGTATCCAGCCAGGTGCCACTGGCGGCATGCGCGGCGCGACCCATCAGGCCGGAGAGCACGGGAAGCGCCGCAGCCGCCGCCAGACGCAACTTCCGATGCCGCGCCCGAGCGCGCTTCTCAGCGGCGCCAACGTTCATTGTGTCATTGCGAGTATATCGCTTCACATCGACCGCCATCACTTCTCCTCCGGATAAATCCATCCCTCTTCAATACTTACGTTGACGACCGCGGCTCGAACCAGCTCGGCACGACTTGCGTCATGTCGCCTCACATCGTTAATCCATCCGAAATCAAAATCAGGACACCAATTTCTGAAATTTCTTCACAATGATAATGATCCGGTGAGTAACTCGACTATACCTACCTTTGAGCAAAAGCAAGGTTTAATCCGGCTTTTCTGCCTCGTACATCTCCTTCACCTGCTCGGCTGAAAATGCCCTGCGGAAGACCGCCACCTCATCAATCTGCCCCGCCATGGGCGGGAGATAGGACGCGATTTTCACCCGAAATTCGCGGTCCCCGATGGCCAGCGGCCACTCGGAACGCGGTAGCGTTCTGGACGCGTTGGGGTTTTGGGCCACCTGAACGCCATTGACATACAACGCGAGGTTGCCGTGGTCCGGGTCGTAATTCAGGCTCACCAGTTGCCACTTGTTTGTGATCTTGGAAGCGGGACTCCGGCGATCTCCGACCCCGACCTTTCCTACCGACCCCTCGATGGATCCGTCCGCAATCAGTTCCAGTCCGAACTGTTCCGAACCACCACCCTTCAGAAAAATCGACGAGTGAACCGGGTGCTGTTGTTCTGCGCAGCCAAACGCAGATGGTGAACGGGACTGCTGTCTGCGCGTTGCGCGAGAAGTCCAGGGGACCACCGACGGGGGATTCGATCTCGACGCGCTCATGCGAGTTGGGAGTAAAGGCCAACGCGCCCTTTTCCGGCCAGCGACCGGTGGTCCATAGCGGGCGTTCATGGATCCGATCCGTTCCTCTCAAGAAGCCATTGAGGGCTGGCCCGGATGCCGCGAGATTGATCAAGCGCTCCGGATCGCTTTCGCTCCTGTCGAATGTGTAGTACGCGACCAGATCGGGATCGCTGCGAAGCCGTGCGCTATAGGCCTTCCACCGGTCGAATGACGTTTCGTGCGGCATCGCGTTCCAGTCGTCGAACTGCTGCGGCCGTACAAACGCCGTGGTGTTGGCCGGGACGTCCGTGATGTCACCCGTCGAACTGACGCGTCGCGCGACCCCGGCGGTAATCAAGCCGGCGGGCACGGAAGGGGGGCTCGTGGATGACGAAAGCGACACCGTGCCGCGAAAAGTCTGGACCTGCGTTTCACCCGATGGATCGACGGACACGCCGAACTCGGTACCGAGGTCGATGACGCGTGCAACCGGAGTGTTCACAGTGAATCCGCGCGCTGGTTTTGGGACGCTTGCCGTGAGCCTGCCGGATGAGAGAGCGACAACCCCGGCCTTTACAACGGTGAACGTCGCCGGTCCCTGAATGACAACCACCAGGCCGTTCGAGGCGGTCAGCTCGGCGCAGCCGGATTCGAGCGATTGCGAAACCCCGGTTTCGACGAGGCTTCCCGCAGCCGCGACCGACCGCGGATCGGCCCATACTGCATCCAGGGACGCGCCCATGACCAGCGGCTCAGGATGGGCGCCCGGATGCAGGATCACGACGAGGGATATCGCGGACGCCAGCACCACTGTCGCGGCAGCAGCCCAGCCGAGCGCACCGGCGCGCCACTTCGTAACTCTCCAAGGCCACCGCCACGCATGTGCCGCATCTTGATCCTCGATCGGCCCTGCCGCCTTTATCGTCGAGTCCGAACCGCTATCGTCGGGTAGTCTTGGCGCCGTGAGGCCGGTGAGCATGCCGGCCGAGTCCTTGCGCTCCGCGTTCCCATCGTCTCCACGATCGAGAGCGTTCAACGCGGGAAGGATCTGTGCATCGTCCAACGTTGCCGGCGCGGAATTCTCCGGATCGTCAAACAACTGCGGCCGAAGCAATTCAGCCAGCTTCACCGAGCGAAGGTGCAATGAGACAAATTCCCGGCGACGCCCGGCATCCCGCAGCAATTCCGCGTGGAGAGCGGATGTGCCGGTTTCGTCCAGAGAATCGTCCAGGTGCCGCAGCACCAGCAGCACAAAATCTTCGTCGCTCATGCCGGCCCCGGTGGGCGTGTTTTCAGGCATTCGATCCTCGCTCCTGAGCGCCGATCTGTCGTCGCACGCATTCCTCCAGTGCGTTATGAATCCGCACCAGCGCCTTGTAGACCGCTTCAACCTTGCGTTGCAGCGCGTCGGCCACCTTCTGGGTCGTCAGGCCTTGGCCATAGCGCAGATTCACCACCTGCTGCGCGTACGGCGTGAGCTTTGTCAGGCATGATTGGAGATGCTCAAGCTCCGGCCCGTTGGATGAGCCGTCGTGCTCCTGCCACTGCTCGTCCATCAATTCCAAAAGCTCCGGCTGCATCGTCCGGGGATTTCGTTGACGTCGCTCCAGGGCCTGCAGCGCCTTATTTCGCGCAACCGCGCGGAGCCAGCGCATCAGGTCTTCGTCGGTGTCGGTGATGGGTCGCTTCTCCATCGCCACCAGGCAGACATCCTGATACACGTCCTCGACCAGTTCGGGCGCGCGCACGATCGACCAGATAAAGGCCATCAACTGAACCCGTTGGCCGGTCAGAACGCGAACGAACATTTGATCGGATGACTGCATCGCTATCCGGCAAAAACGAAGAATGGCCTGATCTAATCCGTCAACACCCCAAATCAGGACAGAAATTCCAGATCATTTTATCTCGTGTCTCCAAGCCATTCCCCAATCTGGCTCCCGCCTGGCCCTCCCCCGAGCACCGGGAGATTGCTTGTCGCGGCAGGGGCAGGCTGTTAGGTCGATCTTTTTGCAGCCACGCACACGACGCTGAACAGCAGCGATACGCGGTAGAGACATTGCCCTCCGGCGTCCCTTTAGGCAACGGCGGAGCCCACGTCAGTTATTCGGACGGACACGGCTGGTTCTGGTTATCGCGTCAGTTCGGTTCCAACTGCACTGCGGCTGGCGGCGGCGGACGCAGGCTTTCTTGTGCGGCCTGCTGTTCGGGGAGATCGTGGGAGAGAATCAGGTTGGGCATTGCCAGCAGGAATAGCTCGTCTTCCGGCGGCGGGGCCTGCTTCTTGATCAAGGCGGCGGCCTGGCGTTTGAGCAGGGCGAACGTCCGGCGGTCGGCAACGGGAGGCCTGCGGTTGGCGCGCGTCGCGGTTTGACTCAATGCGTGGGCATGGGCCGCTCGGTCGGCCAGGGACGATCGGTTGGGCTCGGGGGGCGCGTGATAGGTGTCGTTGACGCGCTGGAACAGATTCTCGAATTTCGTCCCGTCCCAGCCGGCTTTGTCGAAGAATTGAAATGCCAGTTGGTCGGCCGACAGATCCTGCTGGCTGCTGTAGGGGTTGATGACGAACTGCCAGACGTCGGCGCGCAGCGGTCGCTGATCGTCGGGCCTCATGCCAGTATTTTCGATATCGAGGTTGACCAGGTGGGCATACGCCTGCGACATGGCCGTGGCCAGCTCCTCTTCGTTCTGGCAGAACTGCAGGAGGCCGGCATACACATAGATGTGCTTGCCGCCGGTCGTGAAGACGTTTGGCACCGGGGAGTCGACAAGGTGAAACTGCACATCGGCAAAGAATGGATTGGCGGTTTTGTCCGGCGCCGCTTCGTGGGCGGCGGCGATAATCCGCTGGCCGATCTGCTGGATGTAATCCTCCAGATCGCGATCGGGGATCACCGTCTGGGCCAGGGCATCGTCGTGCAGACGCTTGGCCTGGGCGACGAATTGTTGTGCTGGCGCGGGGGCCGAGACGCAGCCACCGAGCAGGCAGAATGCGGCTGCCGTCAAAAAGAGCAGACACAGCGGACGCAAATTTCGGATCGCCTCTTTTCCCCTCCGCTGGTACCCCGGGGAAGGGTTAGTGTGGAAGCACCGCGAAAAAGGCGCGGCATTCGCAACGTCACCCGCCCCCACCCCGGCCCTCCCCCGGAGTACCAGGGGAGGGGGAAAGAGAGGGCGACTGCGTCCTGATGGAACTGAAGTTTTCACTGCGCCACCGCCGCGGTGGTCGGGGAGGATTTTTCCCAGAGATAGGACTGACCGGCGAGCATCCATGCCAATCGTTCCGACAGCGATCGGGCGGGCGCGGTGAAGGCGAGGCGAAGGCCGACGTCGGCATATCCGACGTCTGTGTGCACGACGGGGAGCGGCGACTGCAGCGGAACGTCCGGCGGTGACAGGGCGGAGCCGCCGATGACAAACAAGGAGTTGGGCCATTGCGCGAGGAAGGCGCGAATGGCGGCGGCGCTCGATTTATCCGCGAGGTCTTCAAATTGATCCGGCGCTTCACAGATCAATTGGGCGACGTTGCCGATCAGAGAGTGGAAAGTCCCGCCGCCGGGGCCGTTGACGGGACGGAAGAACAAGGTTCCGTCGTTTTCGGGGCGCGCTTTGGCATCGGCCCCTGCCGCGATGGTCACTTCCTCGGGGCGAAAAATGCCTTCGTCGGGCCAGCGCACGGTCGGGGAGGCACTGTCGGCGGCGTATCGGCGCTGCTGGTCCCACGTCTGATCGCGAAGATTCCATCGCTCCGGCGGGACCGTACGCTCGAAGATCGCGTATGCGTCGCGCCACTCGGCGGCGGTGGGAAGGCGGCATCCGCAGAGCCCGGAATAATAGAGTGCGGCTTCGGCTGGAATTTGCTGCATCGGATGGTCGGGCGTGGGATTGCCGCCGACATCATCTGAAAGCGCGGTGCGGTTGAAGCGGTCGATGCGAAACGGGGGCGCGTAATCGTTGTCGTCGTCGGGATGCAGCCAGAGGAGGGGGGTCGTCATCTGCAGCGCCGGCTTTGCCAGCCACTCCCAGACGCGCGGACCGCGTCGCAGATCCGGTTGGCCCGGCGCGACGCCCCACGAAAACGCCGCGGTCTGCTGCCAGGCGCCTGCCGCCTGGACCACGCCGGCGAATTGTCCGAACGAGACAGCCGTGGTGCAGAGATAGAAGGGCCGCTCGTTTGGCGGCTCGACGCGTTGAAAGACGAACGGCGGATTCGCGCCGGGAACCGCCAGCGTGAAACGGTCGCCGGGATTCTGGTCGGCAAACCGCTCTTTGGTGTCGAGCCGCGCCAAACGGGCGAGCAGTCGCTGCACCGGCTTCTGATCGGGCAGGTCTTGCGCGGAATGCTTGAGCGCCGCGAT
This sequence comes from uncultured Phycisphaerales bacterium, assembly GCA_963758525.1. Classification (GTDB taxonomy): domain Bacteria; phylum Planctomycetota; class Phycisphaerae; order Tepidisphaerales; family Tepidisphaeraceae; genus JBBSDP01. The sequence continues at coordinate 165,827 of CAVWVQ010000002.1, read as the reverse complement.
CAATGTGGCGGTCGAATGGTCGTCGGAATCATGCACCTGCTGGCGACCAAGATAGAGCGCGATGTTGAAGCGCCCCGCCGCGGACAATCCTGAAAACAGATCTGCGTCAGGGCCGAATGATCGCTTCAGTTCGATTGCATGCTGCAGCATTGCCTCGGATGTTGCAGACTGCACGAACCGACGCCAGCGGGCAATTCCCTGGTTTGCCAGCGCGGATCCGACAAGTCCTTTCGCCTTGGGATCCTTGAGGCCGGCGATCATGCTCGCCAGTTTGTCGCGCATGTCTCGTTCAGTTTCGAGCTCGCCGGCCTGCGACGGCCACGCCGGGGAAATCGACGCTTCCCCGAGCAGTTGCCAGGCTGCGAACGTGATCTCCGGGACCGTTGATTCGGTGGCGGCATCGATCAGGTCGGGGCGGGTCAGCTTGCTGATGGCGCGGAGATTCGCCAGCCGCTTCACATCGGCGGCCACAAGATGCTGAACGGCAGTATCGTTCCAGAAGTCCGCTTTGGTATGCTTCCACGGCTCATCGGGGTTGTCCGCGAATGTCAGCAGCTCGGCGCGGATGGGGAAATCGTGGCCCAGCGCCACGAGATTGTCGCACCATTGGCGATAGCTGTCGGCGGCGGATTTCTGCCCGGGGAGAACCGCCTGCGGGGCTGCCGCATCGATGGCGGCCAGAAGCTTCCCGAGCTCGCTTTCGCGGCGGCTGGCGGCGCTGGCGGCGAACGCGCCGGCGAGCTGGGATGGGACGGCCGGGAAATCCGCATCGAGGCCCGTCAGGGTTTTTCGCAGCGCCTCGGTCTGACGCCGAAAAGTCTGGAACAGATCGTTTCGCCGCGCCATCTCCCCGGTGCTGGTGCGCAGCACGTGTTTCCAATCCTCCCAGTATGCGTTGATGACATCTGAGCGCGTGGCCAAAGTGGGGAGCGAAGCAACCCAGGGCGTCGGATCGACGCGATGCACGTGGCCGATCAGCGATTCGATCTGTGAGTCGATTCCTGTCCGCTGCGTGACGAACGTCCCGTCGGCCATGTCGTGGCTGGTGAAATGGCGGTGCTCAAAGAGATCGAGATCGTGCTCGATGAGCTTCCGCTGCGCCTCGACCTCCGCGCGATCCCCGGCGTCGGGATGGAGCCTGGCAATTTGATCCAGGGCGCGCCGCAGCGCGATACGCAGTTCCTTCGCGGCGGCCGCAGTTTGCGCGTCCTGCTTCGCGTAAAACGGCTCGCGCTGAAGCCAGTTCTTCACATCCGCGATCTGCGGATGTGAATAATCAATCCTGGAAGTGACTTCCGCGAAGAATCGGGGCGCGTCGATGCCACTCGGAAAGCCGTCTCGAACGACCGTCAAAAGGCGAGTGATGAGATCGTTGTTGGTGCGCAACACATCCGTCCCGCCAAAACCGGTTGCACTGAGCTGCAGCGCATCCGCCGCCGATTTTCGAAGCATCGTCGCGAACGAAGAGAGGTAGACATCATTCGACTTTTGCAGCAGGCCAGCATTGTCTTCGACATCAGCCCAGCTCTTTGTCAGTGCCGGCAGCTGATTTTGCAGAATGGCATCGAGCTGGATGGCATTCAAGATCGCGGAATCCAGACCGGGCCCGGGCTTGAGCTGGGCCAAGGCGGCGGCGACAAAGTGCGCCGGTTGCGTCCACGAGGAGCGCTCCAGAGTCTGCTGCGCATCGCGGAGGCGCGCCGCGACCGGCCAGTGCGCTGGCGACAGGTCGGTCCCGACGCGCTCGGCGGCGGCGAGGCTGGAGCGCACGCGCAGAATCTCCCACGGCCGAACGTCGGAGAGTTGGTTGCTGGCGGCAACGGCCGGGTCGTCTGCCGCGGTGACGTCGAGCATCACGGCGCACAGCGCCGGATCATCGCGGAAGCGCTTCATCGTCGGGGGCTTTGCGATTTCCGCGGCGAGCGGGTCGATCCACTGCGTGCGGGCCGCGAAGAGTTCGCGTCGCGCTTGAAAGTCGAATGCGGACGCAACGCCGCCGGCAACGAGGAAAACCGTTGCGGTTCGCAGCATCCATCGCTTGGACCCTCCAGGCTTGGCTCTGCCGAGTTTATTGACGAGCGCGGCAAGCTCGCCGAGATGTCCCTCGCTCTTTTCGTCCTGAGGCGCCAGCAGATCCGCGCACAGTTGCCGCCATCCCTCTGCGTCCGACCCCAGTTGCCGCCATTGCGGCGTGGAAGGCACGGTGGCGTCGATGTCACCAAGAGGGGGGCGATGCTCGATCAATTCGAAAATGAGTCTCCCCAGCGCATGCAGGTCGCCCGCTTCTCCCACTTGCGATGCAATGAGATTGGACGCCGGATCGGTGAGCCTGACGCTGGCTCCGTCGAGCTTGAAGGAGGAGAGCAACACGTTGGATGGCTTGAGGTTGCCGTGGGCGCGGTTCAGGACCTCCCGCATGGTCCGCAGCCCGCGGACGATTCCGGCCACAAGGCGGGCGAGTTCGCGGGACGTCGGAACAACCGAGAGTTGGATCAGCGTCTGGACCGACGCGGGGGCCAGATCGCTGATGTAAAACGCGCCGCCTGGCGTTTTGGCGAAATGGTGGATCGAGGCCCAGTTGCCCAGCGGATCGGCGCCAGCCTGTTTCTGGGCTCGTGCCTGTTCGAGAAACACCTCGACATCCTGTCGCAGCGGCTGGGACTCGAGGTCTTCATGCTGCAGGAGCTTGACCACAAACTGAGCGTGGCGGCCTATCACCAGCTTGGCGCGGAAGACCGACGCGGGGGTTCCCGCGTGAAGCTCCGAAACAACCTCGTATCGGCCAAAAATCGGCATAATTTGCGCGGCAGAGAGCGTACATCCGTTCGCTCCGGCCCATCAATGACAACACAACCCCATTGCCTGGCGGGAGCAGCGCGCCGCATGGCTCATCGTAACCGCGCAGGCCGAGCTTACCAATCGCCACATCGCATCTGGGCGCCCCAGCGTCGCAGCGACACTGCGAGTGGGGGATCTGTGCCGATAGAGCCTACTGCACGAAACTCTGCTCCATATATTATCGGTCGTTTGCACGGAATTGCCGCATCGGCATACGCTGTGCGACTAAAATTCAATATGACACAAAAAAGGAGAACAGGCATGGCAGGCAATTCACCTCAGAGGCCCCTCAATCCGACGAATGCTCCGGACACCGCGCGGGTTTACGAGCGCGCTAAACCCGAGAAAGAAGCGGGAATGGGCCGGCTGGACAATAACAAAGGGACTCCCGCCGAGCATGAGGATCATATGCCCGATGCCGTCACTCATAAGCAGGGTCTCAGGCAGATCAACGCGGAGGAGGAGAGAAAAAAGGCGTGACCGCCAAGGCGGCAAGATCGCCGGGCGTCTTTGCTGCGGCGGGACACTGGTCACAATTTGCACCTGGGGCGTTGAACTTCTCAATCCACCGGTGCTGCCGGTTGAAGCATTGCGCAATTGCTGGGTCCGCCGCGTAATGAGTGCGGAAGGCGTCGAGCATCGCGCGGAGCTTTTCCAACCATTCCAAATCGGTGGTACTCCAATTCTGGTTGCGGACGCTTTCGCCTCCGTAGCGCCCCCGTAAGTTCGTTATCTCCCGCATTCCAAGAGGGAACGTTGGCAACAACCTGCTATTGGCAAGCGCAGCAATGCGGTCGTGATTCGCAAGCTGCTCCGGCTTGCGAGATCGGCTGATCGACATCGCACAAATGCGATACTGCAACAGTGGCGTCTCTATGTTTGCGGCGCGAGTGATTGGGAGCAGCCGGGTCCACAACTCGTAGTCTTGTGCGGATCGAAAGGCCAGGTCGTAACGGAACTGATGGCGTTCCAAGAGATCGCGTCGAAACATCACCGTCGGATGCGGGAGCGGATTTCCCAGCAGACATTTCCATCGAATGGAGAGATCGTCGGAAATTGCCGGGGCGGTCCCGAGCGGCATACCGCCCTCGTCGATCAGCAGCCGTGAAGATCCGACGATGCCGATGTCATGGTGGACCTCCAAAAATCGCACCTGAGTTTGAAGTCGATCCACCAGGGAAATGTCGTCGGCATCCATCCTGGCGATGTATCGACCAGCGCACGCGGCAAGGCCGATGTTCAAAGCGGCGGTTACCCCGACATTGGTTTTGTTCCTCAACACACGCAAGCGCGTGTCGCGGAGCGATCGAAGATATCGCGGGGTTTCGTCGGTCGATCCATCGTCGACGATAATGCATTCGAAGTCTTCAAATCGCTGCCGCAGAATGCTTTCGACGGCCTCCGGCAGAAACCGCATCGCGTTCCAGGTCGGCAGCAGCACGCTTACCGCAGGCCGGCCAGGCATGGCGTCCTCGCTTCCAGCCATTGGGCGAGACAGAGCAACGTCCACTTGCGTTGCGGACGCAGGTCGCCGGCGACTTTCGAAAGTCCCGGAAGCAGCGCGGTCAGCGGGCCTTCGGCTCGCTGGGCGAAGTTCCACAGTTCCTTCAGCTCCGGGAGTTCGAGCCATGCGCGCACGGGGCGCCGAATCCCTGCTTTGATCTCTTGCGGATCGGTTCTGGCCAGAGGTGTCCGCAGGCCGCGCGCAGCAGGCCCTTGAGGCGGGGATCCCTGAAGCGGAGCGTGGCCGGAAGTCCCAGCACGAACTCCGCCAAGTCTACATCGAGGAAGGGCGCGCGTGTTTCCAACCCATGAGCCATCGCGGCGCGGTCAACCTTGACGAGAATGTCACCCGGCAGATAGCAATGGCAGTCGAAGGAAACGACCGAATCGATCCCGCAAAGTTCCGAGCCATATCGGCCCGTGATCTGCTGCGCGGATGGGGGCTGGCGGCCGCCCCAGAGTGCCGCGCGATCGGCCAGGGCATGAGTTGAATGCAGCAAATGGCGACGAAAGCATTCGTTGCCGCCCGGTTCGTTCAGCAGCGGCCGATACCAGTCGTATCCGCCAAAGAGCTCGTCGCCGCCGTCCCCCGAGAGTACGACCTTGACGTGCTGGCGAGCGTAACTCGCCATCAAATAGGTCGGGATGCAGGAGGAATCGGCAAATGGCTCATCGTAAACCTGCGTTATCCGAGCCAGCACCTCGGCAACGTCGATATCCATCTGAAGCTCGTGATGATCCGTGGCATATTGCCGCGCGGCTTCTCGCGCAAAGGGAAGTTCGTCGATCAGCTTGCCGAAGCCGACGGAGAAGGTGCTGACGGGCAGAGGGGAAGATTGCTGCATCAGCGCAACGATGGTCGTCGAGTCCAGACCGCCGCTGAGAAATGCACCGACGGGAACGTCGGCTGTCATTTGTCGTTTCACCGCACGTCGCAGCAGTCGGCCGATCTCTTCCACCGACTCACGTTCCCCGACCTCCGGTCCGCCGATCCTGGGTTGCCAGTATCGAGAGCAGAATAATCGGCTGCCGTTCCATTGGGCGATGTGTGCCGGGGGAAGCGCGTGAATGTTCCGGTAGATCGTGCGGTCGGGCGGCACGTAATGAAGCCCGAGGTACGCATCCACTGAGATGGGATCGATTTGCGGCTCGACCAGCTCCGAAGCGAGGATCGCCTTTATCTCCGATGCCGCAATGAGCTCGCCGGATTTCCCGCTGGCCCAGTAGAGCGGCTTTTCGCCGAAGCGATCGCGGGCCAGAAGCAGCGTCCGCTCGTGGCCGTTCCAAAATGCGAACGCGAATTGGCCGTTGAGATGTTCAGGAGCCGACGGGCCGAACTGCATGCAGGCGTGGAGCAGCACTTCAGTGTCGGAGGTTGTGTGGAATACATGGCCGAGCGATTCCAACTCGCTCCGCAGCTCGCGATAGTTATAAATTTCGCCGTTGAAGACGATGGTGAAATGACCGGTCGAATCGGTCATCGGCTGTTGGCCGGTGGTGAGATCGATGACGCTCAGCCTGGTGTGACCCAGGTCGCAGCCGTCCAGATGTGCGACCGCCTGCGCGTCGGGGCCGCGGTGGGCCAGCGCGTCGGTCATGCGCTCGATCGCGAAACGGCTGCTTCGCAGTGCGCTGCCGGGGAGGATGACTGCGATTCCACACATGTTAGTACCACGGGTTTCCAACCCGTGCGAACTGCATCAGGAGGAATACAGATCTGGTTTTTAAAGCTTCCAGAGAGAAGCGAAGTTTCATTTTCTGCTATGCCGCCAGCACGGGTTGGAAACCCGTGGTACGCGGGACACTGATCCCGATCTTCCGGAAGATTTCCGCGAATCGATGACTCCACAAATGTTCGGCCCGCGTTCTGGCGGCGTAGGCGCCGGCGATCCACGCGCGCTCGGATTCGTGCGCGAGGTAATAGCGGACCTTGTTGATGCAGTCGCGCGGATCGTGGAACGCAACGTATTCCTTGCCGGCGGTGTAATACGGATCGAGATTTTCCGATGCCTGACAGAGCATCAGCGTGCCGGAGAGTCCCATCTGAAAAACGCGTCCCTTGATCTGAAGCATCCGCGGATCGGTGCTGGCGCCGAGCGGCGTGTACGAAATCCTGCTGCGGTTCCAGATCTCATGCACCTGGGGAAATGCCAGCGCCCGGTTGGTCGCGGGCGCTATCTTCGTGACGTACTTGCGGATCAGGCGATTGTTCATCGGCGGGATCGTCACTCGCAGCGCGCCGAGTCCGAAGACGCGGAGGGACGCCTCTTTTCTCAGTGCCCGCAGTTCCGCCACCCGGCTCCGATAGACTTGGCCGACGAAGGTGAACTCCAGATCCTTCTCGCGGTCAAACTGAGCGTATGTTTCCAGGCATCCCCATTGACTCAGCAGCAGGTTCCGATGCTCGCGGCGAGCGCCGTGGTAAATGTGCGGGTAGGTCGTGATCGCGTAGGTGAAGAGCGGGGCGATCAGCTTGGTGTAGCTTTCCCATTGCCAATCGTCATCGCTGTTCCACCCCACAATCGGCGCCAGGCGTCCCGCGTCGATGAATGCGCCGCGGTTGATGAAATCACGCCCGCCGGTCTGATACAGGACCAGGTCGTACCCGCGCTGGCGGATGGTGTCGACAAGTCGAGCGGCGCATTCGTCGGGCCCGACCTGTGCGCAGGTCAGCACGTGATCGAAATGCTCGACGACATGCCCCATTTCCAGCAACGGCTGCGTGAACTCAAGAAACATCGGCTCCAGCGCCTGAGGCTGGCCGTAGTAGTTGCGGGTGACAACGCTGAGAATGCGCATGACTGACGGCCCTCGGTTCTTATGCGGCGATCGATCCTGCCGCGATCTGTGCCTTGCTGCGCGGCAAACGACGTTGGGCACCAATAGGTTGTTCGGATTTCGTTGCAACCGGCCTCCTCCAGCCATTGCATCACTTCTTGCGGCGTGTGCGTGGTCGCGATCTGCGGCGTAATCGCGTCGAAGATGTCGAGGACGCGCCATCGCGGATCCTTCAGCCGCACGCAAAGCAGCAGATTTCGCTCGATATACTGCACCGTTCTCCACCAGCCGAAAGCCTTGAGCTTTTGCAGCATTGGCGCGACGCCGTACGCGGCCGCGTACGCGTACGCCGTCGCAAACGAATAGCCGAGGTAGGGCTTGAGGGCGCAGTGCGCCTTGCGGAGGCGCTGCAGCGAGGGGAAGTCGTAAAAATCATCTTTGGAGTAGACGCAGCAGGCGAGCCAGCCTTGCGAGCGGACCACGTTGGCAAGCGAAGCCACGCCGGCTCCCGGATGAGGGGTGTGATGCAGCACGCCGATCGAGTATCCGCCATCCATCACGCCGGAGAGAAACGGAGGGTGCAGCAGGTCGCCCTGCACGATCAGCACATTGGGATCGTTGCGAAAATTCTCACGGGCCGCATCGACGGCGCTGCTCAGATCGATGCCCACGGCGTATCCGCCTTTGGATCGGACGACGTCGAGAAACCGCCCGGGGCCGCAGCCGAAGTCGACGATGGTGCGATCGCGCACTTCGTCGGGCGAGACATGCGTGATGCGTTCCCACATCCGCGTCGTGTGCCCCTCCATGGGCCGGCCGACGTTTTCAAACTCGAACTGCGTTCGCGGCCAGCGATTCCATTCGACGCCAAAGCTGTCGGCGTACGCCTCTTCATTCACGAATCGCGGCACGCCCCGCACGATCGGATAATTCCGTCCGCCGCGGGTGCGCAGTGCTCCGGTGATGATCAGGCCATTGACGCGCTGCTCGCGGATCTCCAGGGAGAAGCGTTCGCCGGTCTCGGGGCAGCAGAGAATATCCATGAATTTCGGATGCATCTTCGTTTCCTCCAGGGTTTATCGCATCAGGCAGCGGAACGGCTTGCGGTCAAAAGATAGTTGTCGCCCGTGTGGAATCGCTCGACGTCAACATGGCTGAATCGTTGGCGGGCAGCGCCTACGACCTCATCATGATGCACCAACTTCAACTCGGGAAACTCGCTTGCAAATTGCCCGGTGAGAAAGATGCGCGAGGCGTTGAAGTACGCCGTCGACTCGATCTGCTTCTGCAGTTCACGCGGCAGTTCGGAAAAACCGAACGTCGAAAACAGCAGGTCGCAGGAGAGCGGCAACTCGCTGAGCCGCCGCGCCGGCAGCAGCAGAATCTGCCCCGGTTCCGGCCGAGCGTCCGAGTCGGCGGCGAAGACGACGCGGTGCCCCGGCAGCGCGAGCGTGAGAAAATAATGCTGAATCGCCAGCATCTCCGGCAGATCGACGATCACATATGACGCGCTGGGATTCTGCCGCATCCAGGCAAACGCAAAAGCGCCGTAGCCGCCGCCGACCTCGATGAACCTCTCCGGCAGCGAGCCTTCGCAATGCTGGTGGACGCGCTGCAGGTAATAAAGCATGCCGAGCATGTTGGTGCTCAGTCCCGGAAGCTTTTCGCTGATGCGCGGGACGCCGGCCGAAGGATCGCGGTGTGTCTCGAGCAAGCCTCGTCCAAACGCGGTGGAGGAAAGCGAGGCCAACTCGTGATCCTGCCCGGGACCCCATCGGCCGCGGAAGAACATGTGCTTGCACACGGGGTGACTGAGAAAGTTGCGCCAGTCGGCTTCGAGAATGTATTTGCGCAGCTCCTGCCGCGCCTCCGACCAGATCGCGTGAACGGGGGTAGGCTCGGATTGTTCGAGGCGCAGTCTGCGCCGCAGGACGTCGCGAGCCGATTCGAGCTGGTAATTCTCAAGAAACGTGATGGGGCTCGCAGGGAGGATGTTTGAATCGACCGACCGATGATACGCGATGATGTTTGCGTAAAAATATCGCGAGTTGCACGCATTCCAGGCGGCGGGAAGCTCCGCCCCGGTGAAGCGTTCCGCCGCGATCGGCGCGATTCCCTCGCGAATGAAGATATCGAACGGCCCATACCCGGTTGCCTCCAGCAGCGACAGACACTGCCGCACGGCATCAGGAAAGCGTTGGTTGGCCTCGAACATGACGACTGGCGGCGGTTCATTGGCGCAGGTCTGGCGGAAAAGACCCTCCAGCGCTGGAAGCTCGTGTCCTTCGACATCAATCTTTACAAACGCCGGTCGCTCGAACCCGGCGGCGTCAGCCAGCTCGGCAATGGTGTAAAGCGGGACGTCCATCTGTTCGGCGCGCGAAATTCATCGGGAAATGCGACGCGCGTCCAGTCACGTTCCAGGGTGTTGACCGTGCTGGCAGACCCCAGATACATGCTGCCGACACCGCGACGATTCGATGCGGCACAGCGCTCGATGTGCAGGAGGTCCTGGTCGAGCAGAGATCGGAACCGATCGGCGAGCCTGCGGGTCATCATGGGTTGCGGCTCGATCGCCAGCACGCGGAAGCCCAGGTCCGCCAGCGCCGCGGTGACGTCGCCGCGATGCGCGCCAACGTCGATCGCATTGCTGCGCATCGGGCGCAGTTTCGTGAGCGTCGGGCCAAGATAGATGACTTCAAACGTGGCGGCGAGCGTGGGGTCGGTGAGGTTGATCGTGTCTTGCATGGTCGTCTCGTTGAAAATCCGCATCATGCCGCCAATGTTCCCGGCTGCGCCAAAAAGCGGGGCTCCCATAATCGAAGAATCGGCCCGGCATACGCGGCTCTTATCGCGGCAAGTCGATCGTCAATCTGGGCGGGATTGATGTTGGAGAGAATGATGCCGTCGGCTCCGAGGCCGATCGCTTCGCCCAGAGCAAGAATCGGAACCCCGCGATGCGATCGACCGGCAAACGCGGGGCGGTCATCCGCCAGGGCGGTGATTTGAAGCCCCGCCAGGCTGCAGGCCCGCCAGGTGGCGTACAGGTTTTTGCTGAAATCGGCGATGACAACCGAGCGAATCGCGTGCAGACGTTTCCAACGACGTACTAAGTCGCCCTGGCGTTCCAGCTCAAACAGCTTTTCAATCAGGAGCGGCGGAAGCGTCTTTCGGCCGGTATCACGCTCTTGCTTCGCCCAGACGCGGGCATCGCGCAATGCGTCGATGACGGCGTCTTCGCAGCCGTCGTACCGGGCCAGGGCGGCATAGCGTCGAATCCAGTCGTGGCGAAAATCGCGTCGCAGGCTGCGGGGCAGATATCGCTCGATCAGAATAAGGTTGTTCCGCAGATCCATCCGATGCGTCAAGGCAGAGCTGCGTCCTTCGGTGGATTTGTCGTGGCGGAAGATCAATTCTTCGCAACGCTCGACGGAATATCCGGCGCTGCCAGATGCGAAAGCTCAGATCGTATTCCTCCGCCTGGCGGAAGAATTCGGCTGGGAAGCCGCCGATGTTCGCGATGACGGATCGGCGCAGCACGCAGGCTCCCCCGAGAATCACGCGCGGCAACGCGCTGGCTTCCCACTTGCCGTTGGGAAGCACCGCCCGGCCCGTCAGCGCCGCCGCGCGCGGACGCGAGGCGAGAAAATTCAACGCGACGGCAACAGCGCCGGCCGCGGGGTAGCTGTCGTCGTCGAGCGAGAAGAGAAACTCCCCGCGCGCCTGCGTGAAGGCGTGATTGCGCGCGGGCATCCCCTCGTTCGCGGCGAGGGCGATCGTACGCACGTGCGGAAACGTTGACTGGACCGCTGCGATCGACCCGTCGTCGGAAGCATTGTCAACGACAAGCGTTTCCCATTGCCCCGGTGCCAGCGGTGTATGTTCTTCCAGCCGCCCAAGCGTCTCCAGCAGCCGCCCGCGACGGTTGCGGGTGATGATCACGTAGCTGAGCTTCATCAGACCGCTCTCCGTGTGCGACCTCCGGCGGCAAATGCGCGCGGGTGCTCGATCTTGGATTTCGGCGGAATATCCGAGTCCGACAGCAGTTCGTGCATTTTCGCGACGACGCGGCCGAGGCCGGCTTCATACGTGAACCGGTCGGCGACGCTGCTGCCTTTGCTCCTGCTGCACCTGCTCCCGCAAATCCGGATCGGCGGTGAAGCGCGCGATCGCCAGTCGAAGACTCTGTGCGTCGTCAAAGCTGGTCAGGTCGAAGCGCGGCAAAATCTGCCGGTCGCGCTCCACCAATCCCATTTCATGCCAGGCACGGACAGCCTCGACCGGATCATCCTGTTCGCTGGTGGCAATCGCAGGTTTGAGCGCCGCCGCCAGCCTGTCGAGTTCGCCGCGGAACGGCTCTGAAAGCGCGCGTCGGGCAAGCTCGAGCTTGTGTGCGGTCGGGACGTGAGCGAGCAGGAATTCGAGCAACTGGCGGGCGACGGTATCGGCGCGATGCCGGCGAATCAGGTAAAATCCGCCGGCCACGAGCCCGTCGAGCAGCCGCTGGTGCAGGCAGAGATACGGCACGATCTGCAGATTGAACCGGCTTGCGCGCGTCAGCGCCTCAAGCGCGGGTCCGTACTGCACCGGGCCGCGGGCATATGCCGCAAAGTCAGGATGCTCCTCCCAGCCGTTGCCGTAAATCGCGAAGGAAAGACTCATTGTGTCCGCGGCATCGCGCGCCCAGCGCAGCGCCTGCTGGCGGTAGAGCGCGTCATTGAGCGGATGGAAGAGCCATGCGGCGATGGCGTCAAATTCCGCGACGCCGATCGGCGCGGCGGTGTCGCGGCGAACCTGCCGAATTAACTCCAGCAACTCGAAATAGGTTGGCACATTCTGCTCGGCGGCATACAGATCGACCAGTCGCCGGGCGCATTCCTGCAGCAACGCCCTTCCCTGCGGCGTGCCGTCATATGCGGCGGTTCGCTCCGCGATGATCTTCGCGGGCACATGCGATGCATTGGAAACGAAGACCAGATCATCGCCTTGCGTTGCGCGGTCCTCGACGGGGCGCGGCGGGATGCGCGTCAACTTTGCGACGGAGATGCACTGCCGGCGAGGATATGAAAAAGTCGAGCCATACATCGCCGGTGAATCGGTCAGCACAAAATCGTTGGAGGAGATTGACCGGGCGGCTTCCTGCGTGCGGAGATTGGGCAGATGGTCCTGAATCCAGCAGGCGAACGGAAGCGTCGGGGGGAACAGCCCCGGATGCTCATGGCGAAGATGATCGATCTGGAAGACCAGATCCGGCCTGAAGTTCGCCAGTTCGCTGCGCGTGGCCGAGTGCATGAGGCGATGGTGATTGGTCGGCTCGATGAGGATGCGCGCCTCCCAGCCGAGCTTTTCAAAAGCGTCGGCGGCATCGCGCGTGGAATACTGAAGAACCGTCGAGAACCGGGTGGTCATCAGCAGCACGCGCGGCTGGCGAGGCGGGCGCGGGCCGAGCAGCGCGGCAAGTTCCTCGCGGGCAAGCTCCGCGTAATAGGCGTCCACCTGCGCTTTCAATCGCGCGTCGCGCTCGACCATCACCTGGCTCAGATCGCGCAGCGCCGCGGCGAGTGGTGCGCTCTCAAGACCCTGGCAGACCGTCACGGCGGGACAGGGAAGATAGGGGTCGTTGGTCAAAACGTGGGTGATGTCTTCCCGCCAGGTCGAGCCCACGTACCACCGGAAGCGGCGCTGCTGAATCGGACCGGCGGGGCCGGTGTAGTCGTGGATCATCAGGCAATGCAGCAGCACCTGCGCATCTGGCTCGATCAGAAAGACCGCCTGTTCCATCTTGAGAAAGAGCTTTGGCGGATGGTGCGCGAGATGGTTGAACAAATAGCCATCGCCAATCCCGCAAAGCCCCAAGGGCAGGCCTTGTTCGATAGCCGGTTTCAGATCCCGGATCGCCTGCGAGACGTTGGCCAGGGGATCGTTGCCCGGCGAAAGGCAGACGCGCTCGCCATTGGCGCGGCGGAGAATAATCGTCGGCCGCCCATCGGCCGCGGAACCGATGCAGCAACGTGTTTCCGTCGGGAGCGTGACGATCGTCTGATAGACCTGCGGACGGTTGACCTGCAGGCCCGCCAGGTTGTTACAGAAGCATCGTTTGACCTCGGCGTCGGCGCCGCGCGTTTCAATGCGGTCAAACACCCACACTGCGTCAGCCCATCGCCGCCCGCGCATGCACGCATGAGCCGTCTCCAGCAGCGACTCGGGCGTGAGCGGCGCGACTCGCTCCGCTGCGAGCCGCAGGTCTCCGCCCAGGAGGGCGGCAAGAAGATCGTGTGCAACCAGGTCCGTCTCGGCGGTGGGGGATTGAGTAGTCATCTGAAAGCGGCGGATCCTCCGCCAGTCATGGTTATCGGACAGAGGCGTACGAGAGGGTGAGGAAAGATGCTGGCGGAAGTCACGGACTTCCGTGCGAGTGTAAAGTAGGCGGTTGACGGCCGCGCTTGAGATCAAGCTGGATCGGGGGCACGATGTAAGGCGTTGAGCGGTTCGGAGGCGAAAAAACCTTGCGGCGATTCAAATGGATCGACCGGAATCTCGCGAAGATCGGTGCCCACGCACTTTCGGCCGAGGAAGTCGAGGCTTCGTTTCAAAGCGTTTTCAGTCTCCAGGAATGTCGCGACGGTTCCTTCATCATGTATGCGGCGACGCCTTCAGGCCGTCGGATATGGGTTATCTGGCGGTATGATCGTGAAGAGGATGATGTCCCCAATGGGTTTGCCGAATTGGAACAGACTCTGATTTTCGTGATTACCGCCTATTGAAGGGATTCTGCGATGCATAGTATAGAACCCGATACGCGGAGCGCCTCGCGGCGAGTGCTTGACGAGACCATCGCTGCCGAGCCCCCTCTTCCGCCGCCTCAACTTCCATCGGATGCTGTTCCCACGCCCGTCGAACACCACTTGCGCCAATCGACGCGGCACCCTCTGGCCCTGCCGGGCATCGTTGAAAATGGGGTGATCCGCCTCGTCGATCCTCGCGTCACCCTGCCGGAGCACTCGCGCGTAATCGTCGTTGCCGAGGGCACCTGAATTTGCTCTATTTCAATTATTTCAATTGGCAAACCTTCCGCTCCGCCCCTTCCGTCGTCCTTGACCGCTCCTTGGTCCCATAACTATTCACGCTGCGCAAGAGGCGTGGCCGATATTTCATCTGATTCCATTGACGCCCCGCTGGCGGCCGGAGAGATGAATGCTTGCGAATTCGAAGACGCTCACGCTCAATGCACTAACCGATCTGCGGGCGAAGGCGCGCGCGGCAAATAAAACCGTGGTTCACTGCCACGGGTGTTTCGACATCGTTCATCCCGGACACATTCAGCATCTGCAGTTTGCCAGGTCGCTGGGGGATATTCTGATCGTGTCGGTGAGTTCGGACGCTCAGGTTGACAAGGGGCCGAGCCGGCCGCTGATTCCGGACGATCTTCGGGCGGCGAGCCTCGCGGCGCTGGAATGCGTCGACTGCGTTTACATCAATCCGCATCCGACGGCTCAGCCGTTGCTCGAATCGCTGCGGCCCGACATTTACGTCAAAGGCCGGGAGTACGAAAAAAATAACGATTCGCGCTTTCTCGCGGAGCGCGAGACGGTCATGCGGCATGGCGGGCGCGTGGTGCTCTCCAGCGGCGAGGTTGTCTATTCCTCGACCGCCTTGATCGGCACCATGCCGCGGCAGGATGTCTTCAACGACGAGAAGGTGGCGCGTCTGCGGGATCGGTACGGACTCTCATCATCGCATTTGGGAAATTTGCTCCAGCGCCGCCGGGGGATGCGCGTGCTGGTGGTGGGGGACTACATTCTCGACCGCTATCACTTTTGTGACGCGACGAGCGTTGCCGGCGAAGGGCCGATGCTCTCCCTGCGGGCGATGGAGCAACGAGACTACGACGGCGGGGCGGGCGTCGTTGCCCTGCATCTGGCGCGAATGGGCGCTCAGCCCACTCTGATCAGCTCACTGGCCGACGATCATCTCTCGGGGCAGATTGAATTGCGATTGCGAGCAGGCGGCGTCGACGTGCAATGCTACGCCGGTCGACGCGACGTGGTCTGCAAGCATCGGTATGTCGCCGATCAGACGAAGTTGTTCAAGGTCGATGAAGGCGCCGCGACGCCGGCGGATTCGCAGCTCGAAGGCCTGCTTGCCTCGAAGATTCTGGCGGCAGCGGATGGCGCCGCCGCGGTGATCTTCACCGACTTCGGCTACGGACAGATCACCGGCGGGCTGCTCGACCGCATCCTGCCGGCACTTCGTCAGCGCGTGCCTGTGCTCTCAGCCGACGTCAGCGGACGCCAGAGCAATCTGCTTCGCTTCCGGGACGTCGATCTGCTCTGTCCGACGGAGCGCGAAGTGCGCGAATCCCAGCACGATTTTGCCAACGGCCTGGGGGCGGTCGTATGGAACCTGCTGAACGCAACCGGAGCGCGTCAGGCAATGATTACGCTGGGCAAACAGGGATTGGTTACTTTCGATCGCGACGATCAAGCAGCCGAGGGACGCCTGCGCAGCGAATACATTCCCGCGCTGGCCGGCACCGCGATCGATCCGCTCGGCTGCGGCGATGCGCTGCTCGCCGCGGCAAGCCTCGGTCTGGCGGCAGGGGGATCGCTGCAGGCAGCGGCGTTCCTCGGCTCCATTGCCGCGTCCATCGAAGTGCGGCAACTTGGGAATCAGCCGATCGGAGCGGACGAAATACTCGCCCATATCTATGACGAGGAGATCGCGCCGCAAGCGGCGCGACTTGCATCCTGATTGTCTACCGAACCGCTTTCGGGCCGCTCGCCGTCGGATCACGATGGACCGCGATGGGGCCGAATTGCTGCTCGTAGCGCAGGATCAGCTGGTTGAGCGATCCGGTGAGCCGCTTCACGCTCGCGTAGCTCATGATCACGCGGTCGCTGACGCGGAAAAGCATCTGTTGCTGGCCGCCCTGCGGGTTGGGGTTGAGAAGGTTGAAGCCGAAGTCAACAATCACTTCCTCGGCGGTGGTGTGAATCCGGTAACCGTTCGCGAAGCTCGTGCGCAATTCGCGCTCGTCGAGCATGACGTGAACGCTCTGCTTGTCATCCGTGGGGGGCTGCGTTTCCTCTGCCATGTAAGTCCTTTCCTAAAGTGGGGAGCATTGTCGCGCAAGAGAGACGAAAGTCCAGCAGGGGTTGCATTGCTTTCGATTTTGCTCGCCCCGGCTGCCCAGCTTGCTTGGTGCAATTATGCTGTCTCTCGGAAAACCGCGAGCATCCCCGTACACAGGCGGCGCACGTCATTGCGCATCGATCGACTCAGGAAAAGGGGGTTGCTCGGTTCGCGACAGTTCCATGCGGGCTCGATCGAGATTATGCACTGCATCATCTTCGTTACGGACGGCCGACTCATATTGTCGCGCGGCCGATTGATATTCCAAGCTCCCGTGCAAACCCAGGTCAGTCAGAATTTCGTGCAATTGATTCGACGACTTTGCCTTGGCCTCGGATGCATGATCGTAAGCTCGCTCGGCGCTTTGAACGGCGTCGTACGCACCAGTGACGGCCTGCCAGTTCCTCCTTGCGGTCGCTTCGTCCACCCACCGCGTTCCCCAGCGACGCAGACCGTCCTTTCGATGCGCTGCAAGTTGATCATCATTGTCGCGGTAAAACTGCAAGAGATCCGCAAACGCCTGCAGCTTCCGTGATCGTTCGCCGGCGTGGCTCAACGCCGTGCCGAGCGCGTTCTGCGCCTCCTCGTCTGAGTGATTCTCCTGAAGAAACTGCCGGAGAATTTTTCCCGACCGCATCGCATTGGAATTTCGAGGCGCAAATAAGTGGCGGCCAGATCGAACGCGAACATGCGTCCCAGCCGCTGTCCGCCCGACAGCGCCGCTTCCAAATATGGCGCGGCTTCCTTGTAGTTGCCCAATTTGCACAGGCAGTGTCCAGCCCCCAGGCGCGCGTCCGCGCTGGAAGGACGCAGAGCGAGCACCTTTCGGAATGCTGATAATGCGCGCGCTGCGTCTCCGCTACGGTCGATCTCCCACGCCTGTTCCAGCGCGTCCGGAGGGGAGACGGCAGGGACGGGAGCTTTTTGACTGATCCCGCCAGTCGCAGGCATCGACACCGCCGGCCCGACGGACGTCGCGGCAGGCGGCTCGACCGGGAGCGGCGGAGCAAAACCGACGGTCGCTGTCTTCGCCTCCTCGGCCGATTTGGGAGGGTCTGGGTCGCCCTCACCGTCCGGCGGCAGAGCCTGCCCATCGTCGAAAATAGATGATTCAGAAAATATACCCCCACCCTGCATCGTCTTTTTGCGTTGGCTCATCCTTTCAATGGACTCATCAAGTTGCTGAACACGAGCGTCAAGCGATGGTTGAGGATGCGCAATAACAAACTGCCGGGCCGTTGCGTATTTCTCTTTGGCGTGTGCGTAGTCGCCGCTGGCGAAGAATCGGTTACCCTCTGAAACCAGCTCGGAGAATTCGACAATTTCCTCGGTCGCCCTTACGTCAGTCTGAGCAACCGGCTGCGCCACATCACTGCGTTGCAGTAACGATTTGATCGTCGGATACGTCCACCAAAAAGTCAGGCCTGCTGCGGCGAGTCCGATGAAGGCCCACAGCAATGAAGGCGTCTTCCGACGGTGCCGTCGGCGCCGCCTGGTTGTCTGTTGGACTGCACTGGCTAACGCGCAGTTGTCGCACAGCCCGCCAGCGGCGTCCGATTCGGAAAGCGGCTCCATGCAAGATGAGCAAACGTGATCGACGACCGGAGTCGCATACGGTATTGGCTCGGATTCCGGAAACGTAGCGCGTTGAACGGCAGAAGCCTGCCGCAGCAGGATCTCATAACACTGGAAGCAGACGATGTGCGTGCCCCATCGATGCGTCAGTTCCAAGGCTCCGCATTGACGGTGGCAGTTGCCGCATTTCCCGATAATCATGTGGCACCTCCCTCACCCGAGGCATCGCTTCGGTCAGCGCAAAGTCACCCCGACTGTTTTGAAGTACGATACCAGGCGCATGCTGACTCCCCGACGACTTGACGCGAGGCTGATCGAAGCCCTTACCCGACGGTAACCGGTCGAGATTGACGAATCAATTCCAGACGATCAATCCCGGCTCAAACGGCGTCACCAGATCCGCGCTCCCTGGCAACACTCGGATGGCAAAGCCCTGACGGCCGCTGACGCGGCAGTCAATCTTTCCGACAAACAGGTGGCGATCGGCGGCCAGCGTGCGAGCCAGCGTCATGACCAGCGTCTGGGGCTGCTCGATTTCCCCCTTGGCGCTGATCGGGCCGGCGTAGAGCTGCACGAGCAGATCGCTGGGAACCAAGCCTGGCAGATCGACCATCGCTTCAACCTGCATGCTGTCGCCGACTTTGAAATGACCGTTGCCGCTGGTGTGAACCCCGACGATCTTGATCCCGCCCCAGCGGAGATGCAGGTTGTCCTTTGTATGAGACAGCGCGATGGCGCGCTTGAGGGAATCGGCGGCGAGGACTTCGCCGCGATCGAGGGCGGGAATGTAAAACTTCTCGGTGTAGTTGCGCACCATGCGGTTGGTGTTGAACACCGGGGCCAGGCGGCGCATGCAGTTCTTCATGCGGCTGATCCACTCGCGCGGGTTGTTATCGACGCCGCGCGCGTAGAACGTGGGGATGATTTCCTTTTCGAGCAGATCGTAGAGCGCCAGGCTCTCGACATGATCCTGGTAATTGGGATCGCTGTAGCTTTCGCCGCGCCCGATCGCCCAGCCGAGGTCGGGCTCGTAGCCCTCGACCCACCAGCCGTCGAGAACGGAGCAATTGAGCACGCCATTGGCGGCCGCTTTCATGCCGCTGGTGCCGGAGGCTTCGTACGGGCGGCGCGGGGTGTTGAGCCAGACGTCGACGCCCTGCACGAGATAGCGGGCGACATTCATGTCGTAGTTCTCGATGAAGACGATCTTGCGGCGCACGGCCGGGTCGCGGGCAAAATTGACGATCTGCTTGATGAGGTCTTTGCCTTCGTGATCGGCGGGGTGGGCCTTGCCGGCAAAGAGGAACTGAATCGGGCGGCGCGAGTCTTCGATGAGTTTGCGCAGCCGGTCCATGTCGCGGAAGAGCAGCGTGCCGCGCTTATACGTGGCAAAGCGACGGGCAAAGCCGATGGTCAGCGCCTCGGGATCGAGCACCTGATCTGCCGACGCGACATCGTCGTAGGATGCGCCGCGGCGCACGAGCTGGTCGCGGAGGGTTTGCCGTGCCCAACTGACCAGGCGGGCACGCGAGCGTTCGTGGGCGCGCCAGAGTTCTTCGTCGGGAATCTGCGTGATGCCTTCCCAGACGGTGTTGTCTGAGGGGTTGGTCATCCACTCGCTGCTGAGATAGCGGTCGAGGATGTACGCCAGGTCCTGCGAGAGCCAGGTGCGGGTGTGAATGCCGTTGGTGATGTGGCGGATCGGCACTTCGTCGGCGGGAACAGACGGCCAGATGTTGTGCCACATCTTGCGCGAGACATCGCCGTGAAGCTGGCTGACGCCGTTCATATGGTCGGCGAGGCGAATGGCGAGCAGCGCCATCGAGAAGCCCTGCTTCTTGTTGGAGACGTCCTCGCGGCCCAGCGCCAGGAAACCCTCGTCGTCGAGTTTGAGCAACGGGATGAACGAGCGGAAGTACTTGAGAACCAGGTCGGGGGAGAACGTATCGATGCCGGCAGGCACCGGGGTGTGGGTCGTGAAGACGTTGGTCGCCATCACCTCCTGACGAACCTCGTCAAACGAGAGCGACTTTCCATCGAGAAGCGTTCGAATGCGCTCCAGGGCGAGGAAGGCGGAGTGGCCTTCGTTCATGTGGAAGACGGTGGGGGTGATGTTCATCGCGGCCAGAGCCCGGACTCCGCCGATGCCCAGGACGATTTCCTGCTTGATGCGGGTTTCGGTGCCGCCGCCGTACAGCTTGCTGGTGATCTCGCGATCGGCGGGGGAGTTCTCCTGCAGATTGGTGTCCAGCAGATACAGGGGAATTCGCCCCACCTGCGCGCGCCACACTTTGCAGAAGACCGCGTTCTCGGGGAAATCGACGCGGATGTGAACAGGCGAGCCGTCGGCGTATTTCATCGGCTCGATCGCGAGGTTGTAGAAATCGAGTTCCGGATACGCTTCCTGCTGCCAGCCGTCGGCAGTCAGATATTGCTGGAAATATCCGTTGCGATAGAGGAGCCCGACGCCGACCAGCGGCATCGCCAGCTCGCTGGCCGACTTCAGATGATCGCCGGCAAGAATTCCCAGGCCCCCCGAGTAAATCGGCAATGATTCGTGCAGCCCGAACTCCGCGGAAAAATAGGCGACCAGCAGCTTCGGCTTGTCACCATGAGCATCGTGATACCAGCCGGGCTGGGCGAGATATTCCTTGAAGGCCGAGTAGACGCGGTTCATGTGCGCGAGGAACCCGTCATCATCCGCCGCCGTTGCGAGCTTCGATTGCGTGATGACGCCCAGCAGCTTGAGCGGGTTGTGGTAGACGTCTTCCCAGAGCTTGCGATCCAGCCGGCGGAACAGCTCGACGGCGTCGGGCTGCCAGACCCACCAGAGATTGTGCGCCAGCTCAATGAGCGGCTGCAGCGGCGCCGGCACATCAGGAAAAACCTGAAACGTTCGGATCGTGGGGGTCGTTCCATCAGCCATAAGACACCTGTTCGCATTTAGAGTGGTGCAGTCGGTCGCCAGTCGGTTTTGGTTGGACGTTTTTCTAGCCCAAAGGTGTGGTCCATTCAAGGGGAGTCGCCACAGGGGGGTGGCCAGATACTGGCGGATTCGCGAAAAGCCAGCTTGGGCGAAGGGAGGACTCCCTTAAGCCGTCGGCTCGATCCGCTTCACGTAAAACAGGGAGTCGGCGGCCCGCTGCCCGACAAAATGCAGGCTGAATGGATATTTCAGGCGGGAGAGACGGAAGAACTCGACGATTTTGTCGCCGTGTCTGAACTGTCGTTCGAGGTTGGCATTCACGTGGTCTTCCAGGTGAGGCGGGACGGGCTGCTGGCGGTCGTAATCCCAGTTGGGATCGATGCGGACGAGCAGATGCGCCTCTTCCCAGTCGATTGGATAGCCGTGGATGTATCCTTCTCCAGTCTGGGGGGTGTAGAACCAGAAACAGATGAACCGATCTTTCCAGGCGGTGGAGGTGGCGTTGTCGGAGCCGGTGATGAGCCGGGCGTGCGACGTGCGAATCGCCTGCCCGCCCAAGGGTTTGCTGATCCAGACCTTGCGCGCCCGGCAGTCGTAGAGGCCGACGTGCGGGTATTTGCCGTTGAATTTGTCGGTGCACAGGCGTTTGCTGACCTGCACATCCACCGGCTGATCGCCCTTGCTCAGACCGAACATGGAGGAATCCAAGAAGGGGGAGGATCGGAGATTTTAAATCTCGAAATCTCAGATCTCAAATTTCAAATCCACTCACGTTTCAAATTCCAAATCATTTCCACGTCACGACATACGGTGATACCAGCACCACCGGATGCGCCTCGATCAGCCGGAATGTCTGCAGTTGACGCACCAGGATCTCCCGGGCAGCAGGCGGCAGTACGTTCAAGATCGAATCGGCGCTGACTTGGAGTTTCGGCTGAAAGGGGTACGCGGCGTCAGGTCCGGCGCCCATTCCAAAGAGATCGGCCAATGTGCGGGGCGCTGGCAGGATGCGCACGTCGTAGGCCCCGGCCTCCAACTGAACCTTCTTTGCCGTGTACGCGATGGCGTCTTCTATGCCGCCGATTTCGTCGACCATGCCCAGATCCTGTGCCTGCCTGGCGGTGAAGATTCTGCCCCGGGCAACCTGATCGATGTCCTTGATCTTGCCGGTGCGGGTGGTCATGACGCGCTGGGTGAACTGATCGTAGGTGCCGCGCATCCAGTTCGTGACCATTCTGCGCTGCCGATCGGTAAACGGCTGGCTTGAGCTGAAGAGCCCGGCGTTGGCGCCGCGCGTGAAGGCTTCGGTCTTCAAGCCCAGCTTGTCGTACAAATCGTGAATGACGAACTTGCCTCCCACGACACCGATCGATCCCACGATCGCGGCCGGGTCCGCAAAGATGTAATCGCCGGCGCTGGCCAGATAGTATCCGCCGCTGGCGGCCATCGAACCGACGCTGATGATCAGCGGCTTCTTCCCGGAAAGATGCCGCGCGGCCTGCCATATCACCTCGCTGGCTAGCGCGCTACCGCCCGGCGAGTCTATCCGAAGCACCACGGCTTTGATGTTGTCGTCGCGCAGCGCAGTGCGAAACGCCCGGCGCATCGGCTCAGATGCGATTCCAGCCTCGCTGAACAGCCCGGAATCTCCCTCGCCGTCGGCGATGACCCCATCTGCGTAGATGAGTGCGATCTGTGGCTTATCCGTTTCCTGCACGGGTTGCTTGAACAGTTGGAACAGTGCCAGGGGGCTGGAGAGATCGATGTTCTGCCGGGCGGCAGCCCCATAGTCGTGCACCAGATCGACGTCGTTGCCGAGTTCCTTCGCCAGGAGAGAACGAAGGCTGTCCTGATCGGTCAGATGATCGACCAGCCCGCGATCTTTCGCCGTGACGGCGGGGATGATCGAGTCGTCCACCAGTTGCGCCACCGTCTGTCGCGGCAGATTGCGCTCGAGGCTGATGCCGTCGATCAACTGATCGTAGAGCGACTCCGTGAGCTTGTTGAACTCACCCTTGAGTTCGTCGCTGGCGCCGGTGCGCGTGTACTCCTCGTCGGCGCCTTTGTATTCACCGATTTGCACGTAGTCGGCCTGCACGCCCAGCTTGTCGAACAATCCCTTGTAAAACGTTGCCTCGAGCCCGACGCCGGGAATCATGATGTCGCCGCCTTGCAGCAGGCAGACATCCGTGGCGCTGCTGGCGACGATGTACCCCGGCGTGTCGTATGAATCGGCATAGACAAACGTCCGTTTGCCCGCGCGGCGGATTTCCGTCAGCGCCTGCCGCACTTCCTGTGCCTGCGCCATATTCAGCCCGTGATCTCCCAGGGTGATCAGAACGGCGTGAATCTGCTTGTCATCGCGCGCGTGGTGAAGGCGGTCGATGAAATTGCGCAGCGTCATCGTCGCGTCCGAGCCGAAGAGGGAAAAATCAGACGGCTTCTCCACCACCGGCAGATCAAGATCGAAGAACGCCACCTTCGTCAGCGCCGCCTTCTTCGCCTCGGCGGCTCGCATCTGACGGATCAAGTCGCCCGGCGCCGGCAGCGTCGCCCCGCTTGAATGAGATGCCGGCCGAGTTGCCGGCGCGCCTGGACAGACGCTTGCAAACAGCACGACGAGTCCTGCAATCCACAGCTTCATGATCGCTCCCGGAAGAATGACAGCATGATCATGGGGGAAAATATCATCGAAATTCGCGAAGAGCAAAGCTTCGCCACGGTGATCCAGGATGCCTCTGCCTTGTTTTCGCTTCTCCGGGTAACCTCCCGTCTCCATGCTCGAACCTCACGAACGCCAGGCCATTCTCCGGCTCATCCGCTCGGAGCCGCGACCGACGCGCGACAGTCTTCGCACCGCGGCCATGTACTGCGCAGGTGGTGGTGACGGTCGGCCTTCTGCTCATGGGATATCGCTACTTTCAAGCTCAATCGGTGATGTGGGCGCTGGTGTCGGCGGTGCTGGTCATTCAGCCCGCCTTCGAGCAGTCGATCGCCGCCACTGTCGTGCGGGTGCTGGCAAATACCGTTGCCGGCCTGGTCGGGATTCTGATGGCCCGCTTTTTTGGCGATGGAGTCTGGCAGATGCTTGTCGCGCTGGTCATCGTGGTTCTTGTCTGCGAGCGATTGCGGCTCGATCTGGGCCTGCGAACAGCTTGCGTGTCGCTGATCATTATCATGCTCAGCCACCCCAATGCCGTCGTCACCTCAGGCACGCAACGACTCGGCTCGGTTGTCATCGGCTGCGTGTTGGCCCTGGTCGTTCAACTGTTTGCCGAAGCGCTGCGAAAACGGCGCAAGTGGACGAGCGTCCCCGAGCCCCGCTCGGCTCCGCTGACGCCCCCGGCCCCGGTTCCGCGGCCCTCCGCGCCGGAGGAGAATTGACGCGCGATCGCGCAGCGTCCCGTAACTCCACGCGATACTGACTGAAAGCTCATTGGCGCACGTCGCGTATTTCCATAGCAATGCCGGGGATTGCGCCGCCGATCTTCTGTAGTACATGAACTCTTCCGCCGCACAGTCCATCGATGCTGAACTGGCAGAGTCTCGTTGGTCGCTCAACCCAACCGGCGAGCGCCGCCGCTCGTCCGCAGCCTCGGGCCCATTCGATCTGTCCAGCGCCGGCGGCCGCCGCCGTCTCTACGCCCTGATCGTTGCGGGGCTCTTCGTCCTCGCATGGACGTTCCAGGCGGTTAAGTCGCACAAGTCGCACGAACCGCTAGACTTCGTGGTGACCGACGCGGAGGGGTACTGGGTGTACATGCCTTCGCTCGTGCTCGACGGAAACCTCGATTTTCGGCGGCAGATTCTCTGGCATTCGGGGGTGCATCCGATCGATTCTTACGAATTTCCGCAGACCCCGCTGGGCATGTGCGATCATTGGCCGACCGGAGTGGCAATGACGCTCGCGCCCGCATTCCTGGCAGGTCACGCGTTGTCTCTGGCGTTTCATCATTTCACCACTTCGTCCCTGATTGCGCCCAACGGATATTCCCTGCTCTACCAGTTCCTCTGCGTGGGGATGGTGATGCTGCTCGGCTGGTGCATGCTGGCGGCCGCCGACGACGTGCTGACCCGACGCTTCCACGTCCCCGGCCGCGCGATCGCGGCGGGCGCCGTGGTCTACGCGCTGGGCAGCAGTTGGGCGTATTACCTCTTCCGCGAGCCGTTCATGGCTCACGCGATTGCCGCGGCGTGGGTGATGTTCACGATTCTATTGGCGGATCGGATCAGCCGCTCGGCTGCCGAGGGGCGTGTTGTCTGGTGGCACTGGCCCGCGATCGTTTTCACGTTTTCGATGTCGATCATCTGCCGAACGACCAACGTTGTGACATTGATCGTGATCGCCTGGCCGCTGATTGTGACGCTTCGCGCCGGGTTGTTCACCAAAGCTCTGAAATACGTGCCGCTCATGATACTCGCGGCGTTCCCGATCGTGCTGCAACTGATCACCTGGCACATCCTCGCCCCGCGCAACGCCATCGTCGGGGGAGGCATGGGCGGGTATCGCGCCAGCGAGGTATTCCATTGGGCGCATCCGGCGCTGTGGCAGACGATGTTGTCCAGCAACCACGGGCTGTTCTTCTGGTCGCCGGTGCTTCTGCTTGGCGTGTGGGGTTATGCTCACCGAATCGCGCGACAAGGTGCGTCTCGTGATGGGTTTCTCATCGCGCTCCCGCTGACGTTTGCCGCGCTGTGGTACATCAACAGTTCGTGGTATGCCTGGTGGTTTGGCAAGGCCTTCGGCGCACGGGCGTTCATCGATTTCAGCGGCATTTTCATCATCGGCCTCGCGTTTGGATTTGACTGGATGATGAATCTCTCCCCCGGTTGGCGCCGCCTCGCCAGAGCCAGCGTCTGGGCCGCGATGATCTTCAACTGGCTGCTGCTGGCCGCCTTCATCACGTATCTCATCCCGCGGCAATCAGCGCTCATCGGGCAGCGCATCGGCAACTATCAGGAGCCGCCGACGATACTGCTGCGGCCAACCACGACTTCGTTTTGAGACTCACTTCACGTTGTGCCTTTGCGGACCTTTACCCTAAAGCCGGCTTCCATTCTACTTCCGCCATGGCCTTCTTTCGCTGGGCGGTCGAACACCACGTACTCACAGTGGGTGTCGATTTGCTGGTCTTCTGGTTTGCCGCGTCGGTGCTCCGGCAACGCCGGCCGACGGGAAGCGCCTTTGCGTGGCTCCTGGCGATCATCCTCATCCCGTATCTGGGAATTCCCAGCTACCTCATGTTTGGCGGCCGCAAGTTCAAGCATCAGGCCAATACCAAGTCTCACCTCCCGGTGCGACGCGGAACGGCGCCGGCGGAACTTTCCAACGTTCCCGGCCTCGCTGGGGCGCACGGTCTTGGCCAGCTGGAATGCGCCGACAAGATCGAATGGCTAGATGACGGTGTTCGCGCCTATGACGCGGTCCTCAACGAAATTCTCAATGCGAAGCACTCCATCCGGATCGTCACCTACGTCATGCGCAACGATCCGACGGGAATATCCATTGTCGAGGCGCTGACGCGACGAGCGCGAGGGCGTTGAAGTCCGCCTTCTGCTTGACGATCTGCTTCGCTTCGAAGCGCCGCGGAACGCGCTGGCCCGGCTCAAAGCGGCGGGGGGCCGGATCGAGAGCTTCATGCCGCTCGTGCATATTCCCTTCCGCGGCCAGGCCAACCTCCGGAATCACCGAAAGATCGCCGTCTTCGACGGCCAACGCGCGATCACCGGCGGGATGAACTATGCCGACGAATATATGGGCCCGCGCCCGAACCCCGATCGCTGGCGCGATCTTTCGGTGCTCATCAGCGGCCAGGGCGCGGCGACGCTGGACGCCATCTTCCGCGCGGATTGGGAGTTTGCCTGCAGGGAAGTGCTTCCATCGCCGCAGACCGCCAGCGCCGGCGGCCCCGTCCCCATTTGCGTCGTTCCCAGCGGCCCAGACTCCGCGAGCGATCCGATTTACGACGCGATGCTCACGCTGATTTTCCGCGCCGAGCGGCGGTTCTGGGTGGCGACGCCGTACTTCGTTCCCGACGAGCCGCTGGCCCGGGCGCTGAGCGTGGCGGCCCGCCGGGGCGTGGACGTGATGGTGATCGTGCCGAACCGGTCGAACCACCCCGTCGCCGATCTGGTGGGCGGCCCGTATTTGCGAGATCTTGCCGACGCGGGGGTGAGAGTGCGGCGCGTCCCGCGCATGATGCACGCCAAGGCCGTGCTCAGCGACGACTCGGTCGCCGCCGTCGGGTCCGCGAATTTTGACATGCGCAGCCTCTTCCTCGACTACGAAGTATCGCTCTTCCTCACCGGGGAAGCTGAAATCCGTCGATTGGCGCAATGGTTTGGCGACACCGTGAAGGATGCCGCGGACGGACCGCCGGTGGCGGGGCGGATCCGGCGCGTGATCGAGACCGCCGCGCGGCTCTTTTCGCCGCTGATTTAAACATGATCCGGTGGCGCTTCGGAGGAAATCGTTGAATTCTCGGACGCTGGTCATCGGTGATATCCACGGCTGCCTCGCGCAATTTGAAGCATTGCTGCAAGCGACGGCGCCAGCGGCCGACGACCATCTCGTACTCCTTGGCGATCTTGTCGATCGTGGTCCAGACTCTGCGGGCGTTCTCCAACTGGTTCTCAAGACCGCGCAGTTGCGCCGCGTGACCGCGATCATGGGGAACCACGAGCAAATGATGCTGGCGGCGCGCGAGTCCCATGACGCCCGTTCAGATTGGCTCCTCAACGGCGGGGATGCGACGCTGCAATCGTACGGTGGGGTTCGGGCAACGTCGCGCGATGTGCCGGAGGAGCACTGGATATTTCTCTCGAACGGGCTGGTCGACTACCTGGAGATCGACACGCATATTTTCGTCCATGCCAGCGCCTACGCTGATGTCCCGATGGCGGAGCAGCCGGACTATATGTTGAGGTGGGAACGGTTTGAGAATATTTCGCCGCACGAATCGGGGAAAGTGATTGTGTGCGGCCATACTCCGCAGAAGTCGGGGAAGCCCGCGAATAAAGGATTTGCTGTTTGCCTGGATACGCACGCCTGCGGTGGGGGAATGCTCACCTGCCTCGATGCGGTCAGCGGACGCCTATGGCAAGCGGACGGGCGCGCCCGGGTCACGCGGGCTCACATTTCCGATTTCGAATGAACAAAGCGCGGTTACCGCGTCCTTCGTCCAAACCGCGACTCCGCATACATTAAGCCGCGGATGTACATCCGCGGCTGCGTGGTGGCCTCAGGGATATTTTTACCACAACCGCTCTAAAGAGCGGACGCAGCCCGCTCCGCCAGCACCGACACAACCGCGATGTTCCCCAGCAATTCCTTCGGCAGATGATGCCGATCGCGCAAGTAGTCGGAGGAGTTGAACGAAATCCAGACTTGCCCCCCGGCATCCTCCCACACCAGAAGCTTCAGCGGCAAGTCGATCGCACTGCTCGGCGAAGCCAGCATCAGCGGGGTGCCTCCCTTGGGATTGCCGAAGATAAGCAGCATCGTCGGCCGCATCGCAAAGCCGGCTTTGTGCGCTTCGCCGCTGTGATCGATCTGTGCGAAGAGAGTGATGCCTTTCTCGCGAAGGATGGCCAATACGCGCTCGACTGTCTGCGCGACGGAATGAGAACTGGCCCGATCGATGATTCCGTCATGCTCGCGTGTCTGCACCGGGTGTTACTCCTATTTTGCGGAGGGATCCGCAGCCGGAGGATCGGGCTGCGTTGCCTGCTGAATCAGCTTTCCCGCGCCGACTTCCTGGAAGCTCTTCAAGTCTGTCCAGAATGTGCCCGGGCCTGCGAAGATCAGACGCAAGTCAGTGGGCGCGAAATTCTTCGCGAAGATGTACTGGTTATACGCCTGCGGCGTTCCCAGCGCCTGCACCATCAGGGACGCGCCCTTGGCATCGGCCTCGTTTTTCATCCGGGCGACATCCGCGTTCGCCTTGCCGAGAATCGTAGTGCGCTGGGCGTCGAGCTGCGCGACCGACAACTGGATTGCCGCGGTTTGCAAGTCGCGCTGGGCGTCAATTTCCGCGGCAGCCTTGCGCCCGTCGGCCATGATGTTGGCGACTTTCACCTTGGTATTGGCCGCCACCGTTTCGCGGGCCACGTCCACGAGCTTCAATGCCTGCTGCAATTCGGCTTCGGTGGATGCGGTGGCGGTTTTCTGCTCGTTGGTAATCTGCCTTTCGGTTTCGATATTCGCCCGCTGAATCGTCGCGAGCAGGCCGGAGCTCTGGTCGCCGGTGCTGTTGTCCTTGATGTTGATTTCGCGCACCAGCGCCAGCAGGATCGAGACGTGACGGGGCGTGACCTGTTTTTCCAGCGCATCGGACAGATCGTCCTGAAACTGCGATCGCGTGAGCCCCTGGATCAGCTCCATCGCAGTGTATTTCGATCCCTCGTTCTGACAGGCGGCCTTCATCGCGGGGGCGATGAGATTCATCTCGATCTGCTCGGTGTCGCCGATGGTGGCGATGATATCCGGCGCGTCGGCTGCGGATCTTCCCCATACGACCGTGAAGTCCGCCTGCACTTCGTAGCCATCGTGGGTGTAAAAGTGGACGGCAGTCCCAAAATTATGATCGAGGGAAATCTCGTCGTAGCCGATGGGAACGATGGTCACATTCATCATTCGCGGATTGATGTAGTAGATGCCGGGCTGCAGCACGTCGCGAAGGATTCCGCGCTGTTGCTCGCCCGTGACGATCCGGCTCGGCGGGGTGATTGGTTGTGTCGACGGTGCGGTCGTTGGAGCTGTCGCCGGCGCGATCGGCGCGCTGACCACGTTCTCGCTCGAACTGCCGATCAATCGCGTCACGACGCCTACCGATCCTGGCGGCACGACCGCCGCCGGCAGCAGCGTTACCTCCTCGAGATACGGATTGATTTTGTAAGTTCCCGGCGTGAGGACCTCCTCCTGAATGCCCTTGTATCCGGCCGCGACGACCTCCTGGCCGGCCGGCGAAGTCTTCCCCTGCTTCATTGTCACCAGGCCGATCATCGGCGCGGTGGCAGGATCCTTGAGATGGCCGGCCTCGTCCCAGTCCCACTTCTCCGGATCCCCGGGGGGAATTTTCACAAGATCGACAAGCTCGGTGTTGTATTCCACCGGATCCAGGAAATATCGTCCCGGCCCGCGCACCTCTTCCTCGACGCCCTTGTAATGATTGTCGTCCTTGGGAACCAGCAGCAGATCGCCCGGCAGCGCGTCGCCGAATTTGTTGACGACCACCAGCGCCTTGTCCTCCGGAACATACACGCGCATCGCGCCCGATTTCACCCCTTCCCACAGAAGACAGAGGGCGACGAGGCAGACGATTCCCGCGCGAATGAGATTTGAGATTGATTTCATGGCTGCACCCCGGTCACCTTTGCACCGCTCACCTTGTCACGAGCGCCGGATGACGTGTTGAATTGTTTGAAAATGTCCGCAAACGGGCCGTCGGTGCTGGTGAGAATCGTTTTGATCGACGGGGCAACCTTCTGATAGAAAAAGTATTGGGCAAACGCCTGTCCGTCGCCAAAGGCCGCGACCTGCTGCCGGAGCGGCTCGGCCTCGGCCTGGCGCTGCAGCAGAATGACCGACGCCTCCGCCTGCCCGCGCGCGGTCAACGCGTCGGCCTCTTTCTGCGAGGCCTCCAGGTGCAGCTTCATCACCGCCAATTCCTGCTGCGCCTGCGTCACGGCCACGTCACGCTCCTGCTCGGCTTTCATGTTGATCGTGACCACCGCCGTGTTCGCGTTTCCGATCTCCTGATTCTGGTTTCCCGTCTCGGTCTGCGTCACCAGATCCGCCTGACTTTTGGCCACCTCGATCTGCTGCTCAAGTGACTTGATCTGCTCCTTGGCGATCTCTCGCTCGTTGATCAGGCTCTTGATCTCTTCGGGCGGGACGATGTCGCGCACCAGCGCCTGCAGCACGATGATTCCCTGCTTCGCGCACGCGTCGCGCAGACGCGATTCGAATTCCTGCTGAAACTTCAGCTTGGTGTCGCCGCTGATGAAATCGCGGGCCTTGTACTGGCTTCCCACGAGCCGGCAGAAGCTGCGCGCGTACGGAAGGATCACCTTCGCTTCGAGGAATTCGACGAGCCCGCCCCCCTCCGAATATTGCACGTACGTGAGAGGGAGCCGCTGCGGGTCGACCGACCATTCCACAAAGCCATCGAGCTTGATATCGAAGCTGTCAGACGAGGGAAAACGGATTTCCCCCTCTTTCTGACTCATTTCAAATCGTTGCGATTGGACGGTGATCGGCTTGATCCGCTTCTGAAACGGATTGGCGTAGACAAACCCCTCCGGCTCGGTCACCGCCTGCACTCCGCGCTCGCCCGCGGCAACGAGCATCTCGTCGGGATGCTTGGGTGGTTGCCCCGCCATCAGCGTGACGACGCCGCGATTTCCCGGATTGATCTGGACGGGATCGACAAGCTTGATGTCATAGGCAAACGAGTTGGCATATTGGTAATACTTTCCCGGCGACAGCAGCGTCGACAGCGGCCCGCGCTGCCCGCTGGATTCCTCGGCCATCACCTGACCGGGCTTCAACGGCGCGCCGAACTTTCGCACGACCACCCCGACCTGATTGCCGGGAACGTCGGCGCTCCCGATCGGCTGGATGATCCGCTCGTAATCGACAGGGCTGAAGGCAAAATACGTCCCCGGCAGGTAAACCTGTTCGAGGATGCCGTTGCAGTCGCCGTAGTCCTTCTCCCACGCCTCATAGGCGGCGGCATCCTGCTGCTGGTCGGGTGCGCGCGGGACGATGACCTGATCTCCGCTCAAGCTCCGGCTGCCGTCTTTCTTGATGAGAATCATCACTTCATTGGGCCCCACGACCACCCGCCGAATCAACCAGAAATACGCGGCATAAATGACCAGAAATGAGACCAGCGCGAGAACCGCAACCCGCAGCAGTCCCGGCGGCGCAAAGCGTCCAGGGTGCGAGGCAGACCCGTCGGCGGGGGGCTTGGGCATATGCAATTCCATCATCATCTCCCTGAGTAGCGCATCAAAGGGTCTTCCCACAGCGCCGGCAAAAACGCGCGATGGCCGGGTGCGGCGCGCCGCAACCCGGGCAAAGCCGCTGCTGTTTCGTCGACCTGGTGCCCGCGGCGACGACCGCGATCACCGCGGCCGCGACGACGAGCACCACGAATACAAATGCTTCAATTTCCATCGTGACGCCGTGAAGCCGTCAGTACAATTACCACGCCGCACAGCGGCTGAGTCAGCTGCAAGAGGGTATCCGCAGTGCGTTCGAGGACATAGTACAAAGTCAGGGGCTGTTGATAATCGGTGCGCACTCGATGCATCCCGTTGGCCCGAGAACCAGTTTCGCAACCTGTCGCACGCTTCGTCATCTGTTTGCCCGTGCCGCGCAGCGCGGGCGGCGGCGATTTCTGCGAGGTTGACGCGATCCGTCAATGACGCGCTATTGGACGCGCTTCGCTTCGCGGCGCGGCTAAACAGGTTCTGAAACGGCACTTTAAGCCGCAACCGTGCCGCACGCTGATGAAACTGGAGGAACTTGCGAGCGCATGCGCACGAAGCGAAGGCCGGCCGCCAGAAAGAGAAGGCTGCCGATGAGCAGGCCGGCGCCGGGGAGTCCGCAGTGATCGCTCAGATTCGTCAAAGCGCGGGTGGGAAGCACGAAGCTGAAGAAGATGATCAATGCCGCCGCGAGCAGCAGCCGGCGGTTGCGCCAGCCGCACGGCTGCAGCAGCAGCACGACGATCGGCGTGTTCACCAGAACGCTGAGAATCAAATGGCGCGCATTGGTCTGGGGACTGAAGCTCAACGTGGCGGCGATCAGCATGGTCCATTCGATGCCCGTTAGCGCGCGATAGGGGGGCCGCGCCTGGGCTTGCGCCGGCGGGCTTTGCCAAAGTGAAAATCCCTCGGAACGGTAGATCATGTTCGCGATCGCCAGGGAGGCAAGAGCGATGAAGCCGATGACCAATGCGGACTCGGCGCCCGAGAAGTGATGCGCGGCCAGAACGCGGGCAACGCCGCTGGTGAGGGAGAAGCTCAGCGCGTCGGTGATCTTGAAAACAGTGACCGCGTGGACGGACGGCGGCGCGCCGCCAATCCAGCCGAGCAACCCTGCGGTGGAGACGCGCAGGCAGCGCAGGTCCTCGTGCCAACCCAGATAGAGCGCGGGCAATAGAGCAAACGCCACGCTCCCGGCAATCATGGTTGCGGACGCGCGCCAGCGGCGGCGGACCAACAGGTACGGCAGCATGACGACGCTCAGGTATTTGATGTTGAAAGCGAGCGCCAGTGCGACACCGGCGCGGATCGGCGCGCGATCGAGCCATCGCAGCGCGAGGGTGAACAGCAGCAGCATCAGCGCATCCGTTTCCAGCATGGTGAAGACCGCGCGGAGCTGGTCTTCGTTCAACCCCGCCACGATCAACGCGACCAGTGCGACGACAGCGGCGCTTGAGCCTCCGGCGAGCCGGGAGAGCATTTCTTTGGCGCTCAGCAAAAGGCTGGAAAGCAGCATCGCCGCGGTAAGCAAGAGCATCACCCGGGCCGCGACCGGCAGCGGCAAATAAGTGAGTGGAATGTAGAGCACGGCGATCAGCGGCGGGTAAATATACGGCTGCTTGCCATGCTGATTGGCCAGATACATATCCTGATGAGCACGTGCGAGCTGCGCGGCCATATAGAAGGTCGGGAAGTCGCCTCGATGACCATTTTGTGCGCCCTGGTGATGCAGGTGGTAGATCAGCAGATAGCCGAAGAGACAGGTCAGCCCGAGAACGGAAATGAAAAGCAACTGTTGCCGCGGGTGGGAGACGTGCGGGATTGTGCGCCGGATCAGAGGAAGATGTGGCGGCATAGGACTCGTTGACGCGCTGGTCATTCCCTGGTCCGACGGTGATTGGCCTGGCTCACGCGATGGAGCGAGAGAGGCGTCACCGGCATTCACAACTATCGCTGGGGATGGTTCGATTGCAAGCCGCAGGAAATTCCGCGCGTTCACCGCTTGCGCGATGGTCGGTAGGATGCGAATTTCAACCAACGGAGCAACCGATGTCACGAGATTACTCGCCGGTGTGGTTTATCACGGGCTGTTCAACGGGCTTCGGCAGAGAGCTCGCACGGACCGCGCTCGACCGGGGGCTGCGCATCGTTGCCACCGCGCGGATCCATCGAAGCTGGCCGACTTGGTGGCTGGTCATGAAGACCGCGCCCTGGCGGTTGCGCTGGACGTGACCAAACCGCAGGAGGTGGCCGGGAGCGTGAAGAACGCCGAGGCGAAGTTCGGGCGGATTGACGTGCTGGTGAACAATGCCGGGTACGGCTATTTCGCCGCGATCGAAGAGGGGGAGGATGCCGAGGTCCGCGCCATTTTCGAAACAAATGTGTTCGGCCTGGTCGAGATGACCAAGGCCGTGCTCCCCGTAATGCGCCGCCAGCGGCGCGGACATATTCTCAACATCTCATCGATCGGCGGCCTCGTCGGGTTCCCCGGGGTCGGCTACTACAACGCGACGAAATTCGCGGTCGAGGGTTTGTCCGAGGCGATGAGCAAGGAATTGGAGCCGCTGGGCATCAAGGTGTTAATCGTCGAGCCCGGGCCCTTCCGGACGGACTGGGCGGGGCGATCGCTGAAGATGACGAAACATGAGATCTCGGACTACGCTCAAACCGCCGGCGCGCGCCGGCGTCAGACATCCGACTACTCCGGAAAGCAGCCCGGCGATCCAGTTCGCGCCGCCGAGGCGATGTTCAAGGCCGTCGAGTCGCCCAACCCGCCCTTGCGGCTGCTTCTGGGGGCGATGGCGTTTGAAACCGCACAACAGAAAATCGAGTCGATGCGGAAGGATTTTGCGGAGTGGAGGGACGTGACGCTCGGGGCGGATTTTCCGAAGTGAGCTCGGTGAGGGTTCAGGGTGTCAGGGTTCAGGGTTCAGGGTTCAGGGAGGGGGTAGGAGCGGTATCGCCTGGATGATGCGCCGCAACGCTTAGAGACGCGAGTGATCGCACCGCATTTTCCTGAACCCTGAACCCTGAACCCTGAACCCTGATTTGATCCCTCAGAACCGCACGGTCGCGCCCGCGGTCCACTCAACGGACGGTGACGCGTGGTTGAGGCCCAGGCTGACCCCCATATCCAATACCAGGCTGTCGGTGAGGGTGTAGAGCCCGCCGAAGTCGAGAGTTTGCTCCGCTTCCTGGTGTCGTTCCGTCGTGACGGCTGACCAGTATTCGAGATAACCGTCGAGCTTTCCGAAGATCGTGTGATCGAGAGATGCGGAGTTTTCCCAGCTCGCGACGTAGCCGGTGTTGGTGCTGTTGCGCTCCCAGCCGGATGCGGTTTGCACGGTCAGCACAAAATCCGCCGGGAAGTTGATCGCGAGGGGCACGTTGACGACCAGTTCCGGATGGCCATTCCCGCTCGGGTCGCGAGCCGTAGCGATTTTGAACTGCGGCTGAATTCCAAACGCAGTGTCCCAGACTTTGTCGGCCGAATCGTCGCCCCAGAAGTTGAACTTTCCGCCGATGATGGTGTCGCCCAACGTGGTCTGACGTGAACTCTGGCGGGCGGTGTTGTCGGTGTTGCGCTCGAACTGATACGGGTTGAGGATCGCGTTCAGCTCGACGTTGTTCAGGACGCCGAGGCGAATGTTAAACTGCGCCAGCCCGAGCGCGTCGGTTCGCGCGTTGGCCCCGTGATAGCGATCGCGATTGTAGAGGTAATCAAACAGGCCGAACTCGATCTGCAGATGGCCCGCGTCGATCGTGTGGGGCGAATTTGTCTTGTCGGGACGATCGGTATCGATGTCGCGCAACTGATCTGACGGCGCAGGGTTGAACAGCGTGCATTGCCGCTTATCCTCGGGCCCGGTCGCTGCGGGGCTGGTGGCAGCCGGATCGTTGGCGACAGCCGCCGATGCGCTCCAGAGCATGATTGCGATCCCCATCTTCATCCGCGGGAAACTCATCAGTTTCACCTGATCAGGCAGGCCGCCTGGCCCTGATTAAGAGCACCGGAACGTCGATGCTGTGCTGCACCCGGCTGGCGGTCACGCCGAAAAAGAGATCGGCCATCAGACGATGTCCGTGCGTGCCCATGGCAAGCAGATCGCACTTTTTCTCGTGCACGCATCGCACGATTTCCCTCACTGGATCGCCGTATGCAAGTACGGCGTCCGTCGCAATCCCGACCGATTCAAAATCCATTTGGACTTTATTGAGATAAGCGGTGTCTTCCGCAATCTCCGGGCTCACCGCATCGGGTCCAAAGGTGCGCGCCGCCCAGCCGTCAGCGACGTGCAGCAGCACCACACGGCTGTTCATGCTCGCCGCCAGGGCCTTGACGTGCTCGATAATCGCCCGATCCGTCGGAGTGGTGTCGAGAGTGATTAGAATGACATCGTACATGCGATTCCCTCACCGCGGATCGATGGGCGGCAGACCCTTTGCGATTATCCTCCGCGGATTACCTGCCACGCTTGTTTGAACGCGTCGGGCAGTCCGTAGATGTCCAGCGCGGTGATCAGGATCGCGCTGGACCAGCCGGCAATGAGAAGAAACCAGCCGCTCTTCCATTGCCCCATCCGCTTTCTTGAACTGGTGAAATGAAGCAGGGGGAACATCGCCAATGGCAACTGCAGGGCGAGGACCACCTGACTCAAGTTCAACAGGTCGTTCACGCTGCCGCCGCCTCGGACGCCGATGACGAGAATGGCGGGGATAATTGCCAGCAGGCGGGTGATGATGCGGCGCACCCATGGCGAGAGCTTCCAATGCATGAAGCCCTCCATCACGACCTGGCCGGCCAGTGTTCCGGTAATGGTGCTGGCCTGACCGCTGGCCAGCAGCGCGATCGCGAAAAGCGGGCTGGCGGCGGCAACGCCCAGCAGCGGGGCAAGCGTCAGGTATGCGACGCGAATCCAGTCCGTGTCATCATTGAAAGGGACGACCTGCCCGCCCGCGACGGTCACGCTCGATTTGCCATAGAAGACCATGGCGGCGAGCACGAGAATGGCGGCGTTGACAAAAAACGCGATGGTCAGGGCGACGCTGGAGTCGATGGTATTGAACCGGATGGCGACGCGAATCGCCCCGTCGTCTTTCTGGAACTTGCGGCTCTGCACCAGCGCCGAGTGCAGGTAAAGATTGTGCGGCATCACCGTCGCGCCGATGATCCCGATTGCCACGTACAGCATCCCGGCATGCCGAAAGCCGGGGGTGATCAGCGCATGTCCCATCTCCAGGAAGCTGGGGCTGGTTTGCGGAATGACGAAAAGTTCAATGAAGTAGCAGAGCGCGATCGTGGAAATCAGTACCAGGACCACCGACTCGATCGCGCGCATGCCGTAGCGCTGCAGCGCCAGCAGCAGCAGCACGTCTCCGGCGGTGATGACGACGGCCCAGAAGATGGTGATGTGATTATGCGTGAGCAGATTGATGGCGACGGCGCTGCCGAGCACTTCGGCCAGATCGCACGCGCCGATCGCCAGTTCGCAGAGCAGCCAGTTGGGCCAGCGCGTCCATCTGGGATACCAGTCGCGGCAGCACTGCGCCAGGTCCCTGCCGGTCACAACCCCCAGGCGGGCGGAGAGCACCTGCAGGAAGATCGCCATCAGGCTGGCAACGGCGACCACCCAGAGCAGGTCGTACTTGAACGACGCGCCGCCCGACAGGTCGGTGCCCCAGTTGCCCGGGTCCATGTAACCGATGCTGATCAGCAACGCCGGCCCGACATAGACGCGCCATTGCTTCCAGAAGCCTGCGCTCTGGTGGGGCGTCTGCACCGAGCCGTGCATTCCCTCCAGCGAAAGATGCCCGCCGCGGCTCGCTGCGGCGGGCGCGTTTGCGTAATTCAGGGTTTCAGCGGTCCGGCTGTCCACGCTATGCCTTCTGCTCCATTCGAATACTCAACTATCGCATTTTGATGAGTCAAAACTATAATATTGACCACTAAGCTATTTGTCAATCGGCCGATTGGTCCGTATGTTTTAGATGACAAAAAAGGACGTCGCGCGTGGCAACCATCACGGTCGAGAACTATCTGAAGCAGCTTTATCTGGAACAGCGGGCTGCTGGCGGCGAGTCGATGGTCTCGATGGGCCGCCTGGCGTCGGCGATGCGGGTCGTTCCCGGCACCGCAACTTCGATGGTCAAAGCGCTTTCCGACTCCGGCCTGGTCGAATATGAGCCGCGCGGCGGCGCGCGGTTGACGCGCAGCGGCGAGCAATTGGCCCTGCACGTCCTGCGCCGCCACCGGCTGGTCGAATTGTTCCTCGTCAAGGTTCTGGGACTCGACTGGTCTGTCGTTCACGACGAGGCCGATGCGCTCGAACACGCCATTTCAGATCTCGTGCTCGAACGGATGGACGCGCTGCTCGATCATCCGACCGAAGACCCGCACGGCGATCCGATTCCAACGTCCAAGGGTCATCTGCACGAGCCGCGGCGCATGAGCCTTGCCGATTGTCCCGTGGATGTGCCGCAGGTGATCGCCCGCGTTTTGGACCAGGAGCCGGGCTTTCTCCAGTTCATCGATCGCAACGGGCTCAAGCCCGGCGCGACCGTCACCGTCGGCAAACGTGAACGTGCTGCCGAAGCGGTCAAAATACGCGTCCCGCGCCGCGAGGAAGTTTCCTTGGGAATGGCCGCCGCCGCGAAGATTCTCGTGGAGCCCACCCCGCAAAAAAATCGCTGAGATTCAAAGTTCAACGCGGCGTGCTTTCGCCCGGTCCAGAGCCCGTTTCAGAACCTTAAGTTGTGTGTTACCTGTTTAGCCGCGACGCGCAGCGGAGCGTGTCCAGCGGCGTTTTCTGCGAGTTTGACGCAATCTGTCAATACGCGCTCTTGGACGCGCTTCGCTGCGCGGCGCGGCTAAACAGGTTCTGAAACCGCCTTTTAGCCGCAGGTTACCCGAGACGCGCAGCGAAGCGCGTATTCCAACGAGAAGCACAGGCTAAACCGGGGGGGAGGTTTGCGTCAGTTTGGTGCTGAGACCGCAAACACGCTTCCCGCCGGCGGCAGACTGATGCCTCCTTCGGAGTCCGTCGTGAGCGCAATCATGTAGTAGCTTCCCGGCGCGAGCACCGGCGCCCTGCCGATCGGAATCTTTACGGCGATTGATTTTCCCGCCGCGATTTTTGTCGCGCGCTTGAAATGCAGGAACGATCCTCCCGGTTCATCCGGATCCTGCGACGCGGACAGATCGATCGAAAACCCGTTATCGGTGATGTTTCCGCTGTTGGTGATGACTAGATTCAGGGACGATCCACTGAGCTTTGTGCCGCTAACGATCGTGGCGGGGAGCTTGAGAGAGCCAATCCGCTCCGACAATGTGATGACCGGCGCAGCCACGGCGAACGTAGCGGTGGACGCGGCGGACGCAGTCCCGGCCGAGTCGACCGTCTGCACGATCAGATGATACGTCCCGCCGATCAGGCTCGATGGCAGCGACTTGATCGGAATGCTGAATGTTGCTGCTCTTGGTCAACTTGAGCGATTCGGATTTCGAAACGTGCGTGAGAAGCGTATCCACGCTGGTGTCCAGTGTGGTCCCGACAGCCGCGTAGAGGTTGATCGTCACCGGGCCTTTGGCGTCGATGGCGCTGGCGTTGGTGAGCCGCACCGTCACCGAGGCATTGGTCAGCTTCGTGCCGGCCGGCGCGGAACCTGGGAGCGATTCTTTGACGACAGTCGGCGTGAGAATCGTCGGGCCAATGGGGATGCCCGCGTTCTTCTCGACGGATTCGCTCAAGGCGGTGGAGCTGCCGGCCGCGAACTTGGTATCGCCCAGATATTCCGCCACGATGCGATGAGTGGCGGCCGTGTTCCCGAGTCCGACGCTGATATTCGCAGCTCCGCCGGTGAGTTTGCCGACGCCGAGCAGTTTCTCACTGGTCGCGGATGTGGTATCGAAAAACGCCACATTGCCCGACGGCGTTCCGCCGGCGCCGGTGACGGATGCCTTGAGAGTAACGCTCTGCCCGGGGGCGACCGGGTTGGCAGTGGAGCTGACGAAGGTCCTGGTGGTCGTCAATCCGGTGGTGTCGAGCAGCAACTGGTTGCCGAAGACGACGTCGAACAGGCCGTCGTTGTTGAAGTCGGCGATCGCGGTGGAATTCCAGCCGCTTTCGGGAATGCTGACGCTGGCCGCGGTAAATGTGCCGTTGCCGTTGCCGGTGAGTACGGCGGTCTGATCGGAGTAGAGCGCCAGCAAATCTTCGTTGCTCCCGCCGGTGAAACTGCCGACCTGGAGCCGGGTCGCTCCGCTGGTAATCGTCGTCAATACCGGCGTCTGAAACGTTCCATCTCCATTTCCCAGCAGCGTGCTCACGTAGGACGTGTTGGTTTGCGAGTCGGTGATCACCGCGGCGATGTCGAGGTTGCCGTCGTTGTTGAAATCCCCGACGACGATATTGCCGGCCAACTGATAGCTGGATTGGTTGGCCAGTGTATTGGGAACCGTGGTAGCCGCGCTGGTAAGCGCCAGCCCGGCCCCGTGATCGGTGAATATCTGAATGTCTCCGTTCGGCAGCGCGTTGACCACGTCGGTGGTATTCGTCGAATTGAAAAAGTTGCCGGACGCGCCGAGGCCGCCCTGAACGGCCTCTTGCTGATTGAACTGCCCGCTGCCGTTGTTCAACAGGGTGATCAATGCGCCGTTGGTCGTCCCGACGAGAATATCGGGAAAGCCGTCGCCGGTGACATCCGCGGCATTGATGGTGTCCGCGGTCACTGTGCCTGCGAAGCTCGACGACTGCGCCGAGCCGATGCTGAAGGTCGTCGGCGTCGTGGCGAATGTGCCGTTTCCGTCGCCGGTGTAGAATTCGGCGGTTGCATCGACGGAGTTGACGAACAGCAGATCGATATTGCCGTTGGTCAAAGCGACCGCCTGGAGCGAGTCGGGCTGCCGACCGGTCGCCAGCGTCTGGCTTCGGGAAAATGTGCCGTTCCCGTTGTTGATCATCACGTCGAGCGTCTGATTGGCGCGATCGAGCGTGGCATAGTCCGGCAGCCCGTCGCCGTTGAAATCCGCTGAAACAGAACTGGTGAACACGCCGGCCGTCGCTGCGGAATTAGCGATCGGAATCGGCACCGGCGTCGCAAATGCCACGGCGGTGAGATACGCGCGCGGCTCCATCGCTTCTGCAATTGTCCGGCGAACAGCAACTCTTTTGCGGGAAAACTTTGCACTCAACATCGTCACGTCCTCCAGCCGAATGTGCGCCACTCTATTCAAAGCGTTCATGCTAATCCGAATAGGCCGATGGGTGAAGCGGCGTCTGAGTCCTCGCACACGAATAACTTGATTGATTCCCAAACCACCAGTGGCGCAATCATATAGCACAGGCGTCTGGGCTGTGGGTTTGGAATCACAGCCGGGACGGCCGTGCTGCAAAGAACCGCCCTCCGGCAGCTTTCAAAGAAATTGCGCAGGCTATGCGTGTGCGGGTCTGAGGCTATGACGAAATCACAAACGGGCTTCCCGAGGCCGGCAAGCTGATGCCGCCCTGGGAATCGGTCGTCAGGGCAATGAAGTAAAAGCTTCCCGGCGCGAGCACCGGAGCCTTTCGAAGCGGGATGATTACGGCAATTGAAGCACCTGCCGCGATTTTGGTTCTTCTCTTAAAATGCAGGAACGAACCTCCCGGCTCGTCCGAAGAGCGCGATGCCGACAGATCGATGGTGAAGCCGTTATCGGTGATGTTGCCATGGTTGGCGATCGTCAGGTCCAGAAAAGATCCCGTCAGCCTGGCCCCGCTGTGAACCGTGGCGGGCAATTTCAAAGAAGTGATATTCTCTGACAATGAGATTGATGGGGCCGCGACGCTGAAAGCGCCTCCGGAGGCCGACGTGGCTGCGCCTGCCGAGTCGACCGCTTGCGCGATCAGGTGGTACGTGCTGCCGATCAGGCTCGACGGAAAAGACCGGATCGGAATGATGAGGGTTGCGAACTTCCCGATCTTCAGCGGTTCCGATTTTGTTGCATGCGCGATAATCGTGTCGGTATCGGTGTTCAGCGTCGCGCCGTGTGCCGCATACAGGTTGATCGTCACCGGCCCTCTCGCGCTGATGGCCGACGCATTGGTAAGTTGCACGGTTACCGAAGCCTTCGTAAGCGGGATACCAGCAGGCGCGGAAGCCGGCAGGGTTTCCGCGGTAATGACTGGAGTGAGAACCGTGGGTCCGTCGGGCACGGCGGTCGCGTGCTCTAATGTTGCCGAGATGAAACTGGTCGATGCCCCGGCCGGCATAACGGACCCAGCGGTCGGCGCCGCCAGGCCACAGAAATATGCACGCGGCTCCAGCGTCTCGGTGAGCGATCGGCGACCAACAGCGCGCGTGCTGGGAAACCTTCTTGCAAGCATCGTCAGATCCTCCGTGCAGATAGGCGGCCTATTGTTTGAGTATCGGGTCTGCAGCGAGCGCCGCCCGACGGAAAATTCGCATTCCCGTGCCGCGTGCGTGGCCGATCTTCCGGGAATATGCCTGCTTCGGGCTCGTCGTGCCGGGGGGATTGTGGCGAGGGAGAACTGCGGACAACATGAGCAGACACTTTGCAACCATCATTTTTCGTATTTCTTAACGCCGAGGCGTCATGAATTCGCTGATCGCAGCTCGCGGACAAATGGCGCTTTCGCTGGTGTTTCATATCATCTTCGCGGCGATCGGGATTGGCTTGCCGCTCCTTCTGGTCATCGCCGAAGGTCTCTATCTGCGCACCCGCCAAACGCATTACCTCGCCCTTGCGCAAGTGGGCCAAGGCGACCGGACTGCTGTTCGCCGTCGGGGCCGTCTCCGGAACCGCGCTGTCCCTTGAACTGGGGTTGCTGTGGCCGAAGTATATGCAAATCGCGGGCGCCGTCGCCGGACCGGCCTTTGGCCTGGAAGGCTTTGCGTTCTTCATCGAAGCGATTTTTATCGGGCTGTATCTCTACGGTTGGGATCGACTTTCCCCCGTCGGACATTGGCTCTGCGGGATCATGATTGCCCTCAGTGGAGCGGTTTCAGGCGTGCTCGTGCTGGCGGTCAATGCGTGGATGCAGTTGCCGATCGGCTTCACGATGGATTCTGCCGGTCGCGTAACGTCCACCGATCCGGCAGCGATCTTCAAAACCTACGCCTGGGCCGTCATGAGCGTTCATTCGACTCTTGCCTGTTATTCGTCGGTGCCATTTGCCGTCGCGGCCATCTATGCGATGGGGTTGTTGCGCGGCAGGCGCGATGCCTATCACCGCTCGGCGATCGTCATTGCACTTGCGGTGGGCGGTGTCGCCGCGCTGCTGCAGCCCCTCGCTGGCGACGCGATCGCCAAATTCGTTTATCAGACCCAACCCGCGAAATTCGCCGGCATGGAAGGTGAATTCAAGACCCTGCGATACGCTCCGCTGCACATCGGCGGGTTTCCCGATGTGAACGCGCGTCGGGATGTTGGAGCTATCGAGATTCCAGGGGGCTTGAGTTTCCTGGCGACGCATCATTTCGACGCGGAGGTGAAAGGGCTCGACGACATTCCGCGCCAGGATTGGCCCGATGTTCCGGCCGAACATCTGGCCTTTGACGTGATGGTCGGATGTGGAACGCTATTGCTATTCGTTTCGATGCTTTTTTGGGGATTGCGATGGCGAAACGGCCTCGATGTCCTCTCGTATCGCTGGTTGTTGCGGATGATCGTCTTCGCCGGGCCGCTGGGGTTCATTGCGCTGGAGGCCGGATGGATGGTCACTGAACTGGGCCGCCAGCCGTGGGTCATCAATGGCGTGTTGCGCACGGCCGATGCAGTCACGCCCAATCCGAATGTGCCGATCTTTTTCTTCGGATTCTCCCTGCTCTATCTGCTGCTGGCGGTTGTCGTCGTTGCATTGCTTCGACATATTGGAAATCTTCCGATGGAGATGCACCACCCATCCACTTCGCGGCCGGCGCTGGCTTGATTGAAGTCTGGACATGACCGATTCGACGCTTCAAATCCTCGCGGCCGCCGTGGCATTGTTTGCCCTGATGGCGTACGCGGTTCTCGCCGGCGCGGATTTTGGCGGGGGAGTCTGGGATCTGCTTGCCTCGGGCCCGCGCCGCCAGGCACAGCGGGATGCGGTCGCGCATGCAATGGGCCCGGTATGGGAAGCGAACCACGTCTGGTTGATCTTCCTGCTGGTCGTCTTGTTCACCTGTTTTCCCAACGGGTACTCAGTGTTGAGCATTGCGCTATTTGTGCCGTTTCATCTGGCGCTGGCGGGAATCATCCTCCGCGGAGCGGCTTTTGTGTTCCGCGCCTATGCGAGTTATGGCCGCGAGGAGATGGAAAAGACCCCGCATTGGCTGGCACATCCGCGTGCGTGGGGAACCGTGTTCGGTGCGGTGAGCATCGCAACTCCGCTGCTGCTGGGAGCGGCCTTTGGCGTCGTCACGTCGGGTGATGTGCGCCTCAGCGCTTCGGGCAACGCAACAATCATGCCGGTTTACCCCATCGTCTGGCTCAGTCCCTACTGCATTGGATGCGGGCTCCTGGCGCTTTCGGCATTCGCCTATCTTGCTGCCGTTTATTTGGTCGCGGAGTGTGACGGAGAACTTCGCGAGGACTTTCGTCGCCGGGCGATTTTCGCGGGAACGACAACCGCCGCGCTATCGGGCGTCGTCATGGTAGTGGCGCGCCATCAGGTTCCGTGGTTTTTCGCACAGCTCATGGGCCCGCGCTCCTTGCCGATGATCTTCGCGGGCCTGACGGCATTTGTGGCGTCCGCCGTGGCCGTGTTCCGCCGGCACTACCGCCTGAGCCGAATTTTCGCCGCGACGGAGATCATTCTGCTGATCCTGGGGTGGGGCGTCGCCCAACTGCCGTACTTTGTCTACCCTGACGTGACGCTCGCCCAAGCTGCGGCCCCCGCGGCGACGCTCCGCTTTCTCCTGGCATGCCTGCCATTCGGCATGGCGTTACTGCTGCCGTCGCTCTATCTGTTGTTTCGGGTGTTCAAGGGCTGACGGCGGCCCGCCGCGAAGTC
This sequence comes from uncultured Phycisphaerales bacterium, assembly GCA_963758525.1. Lineage (GTDB taxonomy): Bacteria > Planctomycetota > Phycisphaerae > Tepidisphaerales > Tepidisphaeraceae > JBBSDP01. Next base: position 121,088 of record CAVWVQ010000002.1, on the reverse strand, counting down.
GAAGTTTTCAAAAACGTCACCAAGCTCATGTCGCCGAGGGTCGCGTCAGCGGGTCGTTGCCTGACTTGGCAGGCTTTTATGCAAGGAGGCGAGCGGATAACAGAAACTCCCCCGACGTTGAACCGCCATCCGGGCTGTTGGACGTTTGCAACACCGATGCTGCAAGCGACATTGACGACGTTCAGATGACGACAGGCTTTTCGTCTCGTCAAATCGGGGCGACAGGATTTGAACCTGCGACGTCCTGGTCCCAAACCAGGTGCTCTAGCCAAGCTGAGCTACGCCCCGTAATTTTCAGGCTCCATCTTCTCGCGACGAACCAACCGCTGCGCACAAGCTGAGCCGGGTCGAATCATTTGTGCCAAATAGCTTCCGAAAGTCAAATGCGTGCGAACGAAGCTGACGATCGTCATCGTCTCACTCCCGCTGCTCGACCCGCATCGGCTTGACGCGCGCGGGGATCTGCTGCTCGGTGATGCTGAGCCATTCCACGTCGAAGGAACCGGCGCACCCGAACACCTTTCCGAAGAGACGATTGCTCACGTCGACTTCGATGCGGAAGGTTCCCACGGCGTCGTCATACCACTCGCACACATTCGCGACGGCTGAGAACGCCATCGGAAATCGGAAGCCGATCATTTGCTCGTAGAGTCGCTGATCGCCGCTGCGCATGCGCAGTCCGCCGCGCGAATCGACCGACAGTTCCGCGTCGGCGGCGAGATGCTGATGCGTGCCGAGGTAAATGACCACGCAGTTGCGCCGTTCACTGAAGATCATGTATTCATCAATCGGCGGAGCTTTCGCATTTGAAAGGAACGAAGCCAGGTGACGGTTTCGCGATCGAACTGATCGCGGTAGGCGTAATTCTCGACAGTGAACGGGATGTTCTCCCCGCGTTCGGGGAACATGATCCGACGCCAACTGCCGACATGGAGGAACGGCAGCGTATAGAACGGCCCATGCCAGATCCGTTGCATGATTCCGCGGCAGATCGCGCCGACGCCGCTGGTGCTGTCGAACCCATATCGCTTCTGAATGTGCGGATGGAGCCGGCCAAAATCCGAGCCCAGGGCGGTGGCGTAGATCGACGGCATTCGGTTGTATTAGAGCAGGAGTGGAATCGAAGGGAAGAAGGGAGATCCGAGATGCAACGTCCCGTGGGCCGCGACGGCAATGTTCCTGCCGTGAAAGAAATACAGCAGCCGGCATATGGACTGCGAAGCTTCCACACGAACATTTGACGGTTCCGACCCTCTTGTGATACCTTTCAGGCACGATGATCCGCTCGACGCCGATGTTCTTTGGTTTTGGTTGGTACTTTACCACCCGCCGAGGCCGCGCGTTCTGAGCTGACCGTCAACAATCAGACGAACCGGCCTCAGGACGCGATCCTGGGGTTTTTTTTTGGATGGGAAAAAGCAACAGGAGAACCCCGATGATCGTCGTCATGAAATCCGGATCGAACAAGAGTCAGATCGACCATGTGGTGAAGCTGGTTCGTGAAATGGGCCTGAAGGATCACGTGATCGTCGGAACCGAGAGGACCGTTGTGGCGGTGATTGGAAACGACCGCTTCAAGGACCGCACAGTGCTGGAAAGCGTGGAAGGAGTGGAGAAAGTCGTGCCAATTCTCGCGCCGTATAAAATGGCTTCGATGGAAGTGAAGAAAGAACGATCGGTGGTGCCGTTCTTCGTCACGCCGCCGCAGAAAGGCAAAGATGTGCAGGCGACGGAGGCGCCTTCCGCGGGCGGGAAGAAGCTCGGGATCATCGCCGGGCCGTGCAGCGTGGAGAGCAAGACGCAACTGCTGGAGATCGCGCATGCGGTGAAGGAAGCCGGCGCGGTCGGGTTGCGTGGCGGGGCGTTCAAGCCGCGGACAAACCCGTATTCGTTTCAGGGGCTGGCCGAGGAAGGGCTCAAGCTGCTCGCCCTGGCGCGGGAAGAGACGGGGCTGGCGGTGGTGACGGAAGTGATGGCGGTGGAGCAGGTGAAACTCGTGGCGGAATATGCCGACGTGCTGCAGGTGGGGGCCCGCAACATGCAGAATTTCAACTTGCTGAACGCCGTCGGCGAGCAGTCAAAGCCGGTGCTGCTCAAGCGCGGGATGAGCGCGACGCTGGAAGAATTCCTTCTCGCCGCCGAGTACATCATGGCCAAGGGGAACTCCAACGTGATGCTCTGCGAGCGTGGCATCCGCACGTTCGAAGATTATGTCCGCAACACGCTGGCGCTGGCTGCAGTGCCGGAACTGCATCGCGTGAGTCATCTGCCGGTAATCGTCGATCCCAGCCAGGGAACCGGGAAGAGCCATCTGGTTGACTCCATGTGCCGCGCCGCGGTGGCCGCCGGCGCCGACGGGCTGATCATCGAGGTGCATAACGATCCGGAGCATGCGTTGACCGACGGCGCTCAGTCGATCACGCCGCAACAGTTTGCCGCGATGATGACGGCGATTCGAAGGATTGCGATCGCGGTGGATCGGGAAGTGTAGGGGAGGGAGGAGGGGACGAAGGGAGAGAGGGACGGAGGGACGAAGGGACGGAGGGACGGAGGGACGGAGGGACGGGGGGGCTCTGGATCGGCGTGCGCAGCACTCGTTATCCTTTAGCCGCCTCGCTTGCGAGGCGTGTCTCGAGGCGCCCGTCGCTCTATATCATTCGCCCGGCGGGGCGGGCGGTGCGCTGGGCGGCGGTGGCGGGGGAGTCATCCCATATCCGCGTTGCCATGGATCATTCGTCACGGGCGGGGGAGGCTGTTGAAAGGTGGCCTGTTGTTGTTGATGCTGCCACATCTGCATTTGATATTGCTGCTGGGCAACCGAGGCGCGGGACAGTTGGCCCAGGCCCTGGATCAGCCAGACGCAGGCCAGGACGAGCATCACAAACGGCCCGAAGGTTACACACAAACCGATCACCATCTTCGCCGGATTACCGGCGGCCTGCGCGAAAATGGAGCCGAGATTGCAGAGGAAGAACAGGGCGGCGGGGACGCAAAGCACTACGGCAGTGATGGACGCCGCGCGGCTTCCCCGCCGAACGAAGAGTCCCACGATAATCAGACTCGCGCCGAAACTCACGCCGAGCACCGCGATGGTGGTATAGGCGGCCGCGAGGAACTGGTTCATCGTCAGGCCTTGCGGCGGCGCCGGAAGCGTGATTTTTGAGCTGGCAAGAAGCTGATCGAGCGGAAGCGTCCAGGCGGCGATGCCGATGCACCCGCTGCCCAGCACAAAGAAGCCGCCAAGAATGAACAGAAGGATTGCGGCCCGCCGGGACGGGGCAAACGCATCAGGAGCGGATTGGTATTGGGAAAAATCCCGCGGAAACTGCTGCGGCGGATAGGGTGATGGTGGCTGGCTCACAAATAAATGCTCGATTCTCGCGGATCGTCGCGGCACGCGCCGTCGTCGTCAAGTGAAGGGAGGAAGGGAGGAAGGCAGGAAGGAAGGCACGGAGGCACGCAGGCACGCAGGCACGGAGGTAGGAAGGCACGCAGGCACGGAGGCACGAAGGGAAGGAAGGGGATGTTGTAGAGAGTTATTTTTTCTCATCGGCCGTCTCTTCCTTCCTCACCCTTCGTGCCTTTGTGCCTTCGTGCCTCCGTGCCTTCCTGCTCCCATGCCTTCCTACCTCCGTGCCTCGTTGCCCTGATGATAAGATAGCCGCGATGCGCTCTTTGCGACGGAAGATTCTCCTCACTTGGACATCCGGCGTGCTGTGCGCAGCGGCGATCGCCTTCTGGATCCGGGGGAACTGGGTTATGGATGATCTGACACTGAGGACTCCGTATCACGCCACCTCGCTGGTCAGCGGAGCGGGGGGGCTGCACCTGATCCGGCTGCTCTTCGACTATGCGCAGCCCGAATGGATGAGCGCTGCGGGTCTTCCCGTTCCGCAGCCGCAGAGTGCCTGGCAATGGGATTATGTCCGCGACGACGCTGACGCCGCCTACGAATATGTGGGCGTCCGGGAGGGAATGGGAGGCGGATGGGGGTTTTATCTCGCCCGAGGCTGGCACGCGCCGCGGTGGAATACCGAGAGCCCGCCATACCCTGATAATGGCTGGATCGTTCGCATGCCGTGGTGGTCGATCGTGCTGCTGACAGGGGTGATGCCGCTCAGGAGCCTGGTGGCGTTGATGCTCAGGGAGAAGCAGCACCGCGCGGGTCATTGCCCCGACTGCGGCTACGATCTGCGGGCAACGCCGAGGCGATGCCCCGAGTGCGGATATATGCCGCGGGGCTGACAATCCTTGGCTCCGCGTGCCGTGCCACTGTGATCGGTCGCATCTGAGGACGATGGCGGATCGCTCAGCAGGACATTCCCCGTTCGCTCAATGGATGCATATCACGGATTTTCGGATGCGAGATGGCGCAGGGCATCGACGTCGGAAGCCGACAATCGCTTGGCATCGTGGGGATCGAGGCCGGCGTTCGCGTCCAGCGCCAGCTTGTATTGCTGCGCGGCTTCGATCGGGCGCCCGAGGCGAGCAAGCATTTCCGCGTATCGCCGGTGAAGATCGACGCTGTGCGGATCGATCGCGACGGCTCTTGCCATGTCGGCCAGCGCCGCGGAAATGTCCGGATGCGGCAGTGCAAGCGCGAGCTGAGATTTCCAGACAAATGCATCGGCCATCACCGGATCGGCGTTGATGGCTGCCGAGATTAAGTTTATCGCGGCCTGTGGGTCGTGCTCGTCAGCCCGCAGAATCGCGGCGCGGAAGGCGTAATCCGCGTTCCACGGCACGCGATCGAAGGCGTCCTCGAGTTTTTTGGCGGCGAGCGCGGGCTGATTGTTGCGGATTGCGTCGTCTGCGTCGTGGACCAGGGATTCGGCGGTCGCGATCGGCGCGACGATCAACGCCGCCGCCGCGATCCACGCCGCGAACGCCACCATGCCGATCGAGACCGCCACCGCGCGGCCGCTGGCGACCGCGCCCCGCGGCGGCTGCCGCGCGCCCAGAACCGTGCCGGCAAGGAGCGCGAAGAGAAACATCGGGCCGGGCTCGAACAGCGCGAAGTCGATGAGATTGTGGACGAGGAACATTGCCAGCCCAATGAGAATGGAACACAGCAGCCATGGGGCGGGCCGTGCATCAGAGAAGTACTCGAGCTCGTCGTCGCGCAGACGGCGTTGCGTGCTCGCTGGCACGCGAAGGGATGCTGCAGAGATGCCGACGATCAACAGCAGCCAGAAGAGGGCTCGACGCATGCCTTCGATGAGAACGTACGAGGGCGTTGAAGTGAGATCGACCGCGATTGCGAAATTGAGGGCGATCGCGAGCGTCGCGATCAGGAGGATGCGGAGAGTTGCAAGTTGCCGCTCCGCTCGGGGCCGCCACTGCGTCTCGGCCGCTTCGGTCGGCGCGGCGCGGGCCGGGAGTTGCGTTCCCTCCCACGCCAGGCGGAGCAAGCCGAACGCGAGGAGAAGGCCTCCGATGATTCCGGTTTCCGCGACGATGCGAACGATGAAGTTGTGCGGATCACGGATCTCTTCGCTGGCGATCGGAAGGCGGTACGCGAGATAGCGGGGACCGAAATTTTCCCACCCGACGCCCAGCAGCGGGTGGGCGGCGATGAGCCGGGCAGCGCCGAGCCAGTCAGCGCCACCGGAAGGTCAGGCTGTCGTGAAAGAGCGTGCCGTGATAGAGGCCGTGTGCGACAATCGCCAAGGCAAGAAGGAGCGCGCCGCCCAGAGTCAGCCAATAGACCTTCTGGCGCGTTCGCGAAGCAGTGACCGGAACTTTCCGCAGACGGCAAGCAGAATTGCCGCGACGACCGCGGTGCCCGCCGCGCCGCGCGACTGAGCCCAGAACAGGGCGGGACCCGCGCAGCAGACAGCCACGATCGGCGGCACGATCCAGCCGGGCGCGTCACCCGCCTCGATACTTGTCAGCGCGATCCCTGCGGAGATGGTGCAAAGCAGCACAAGGAGTGCGGCATATGTGTTTGGGGAGGCACTGAATCCCATCACCTCGCCGCTGAGAATGCGTTTCTCGAACTGGCGGGCGTCGAAGCTGTCGGCTGCCCAACTGTGTTCCCTCAGGATATCCGTGCGGTTGGTCTCCCACGCGGTGCGCAGATCGCGCCACTCGACCAGCCGGAAGTAGTATCCGGTGACCACCAGCGCGATGAGCAGCCCCAGACAGACGCCGCCGACGATCCGCACCCGCAGCCAGGAATCGACCAGATGGATCGTGGACCAGAGAAGAACCATCGCCCCCAGCCAGTGCATCGATGAGACGATTGCCGCGAAGCGGTCGGCGGACCAGAGGGTGCTGGCGACGGCCCACAATCCGAGCGCGAGCATCGCGGCGGCGGCCCAGGACCATCGCAGGCGGCACGTGGGATCGATCGCCGCGCGGGCCAGCACCAGCAGCGCCGGCATCATCCCAAGCAGATCGAGCACGAGTCCCGTTGCCGCCCCCGGGCCCAGCGGCGCCGCTTGCTCGCCGGGGACGGGCTGCCCAGGATTGCGCAGGACTTCGGTCGACAGCAGCCTTGCGACCACCAGCGCCAGCGTCAGCGCGAAGGCGGCGCGCGTGAGCCATCGCCAGCCGGTTGCATGCCGCGGAGCTGGTTGGCGTTTGGGCATTTATCGTGTCGAGACCAGATCGGGCGCGCGTTCCGCGGCGGTTGCCATCGCATCCGCCCCAGGGGCCTTTGGCGCTTGCGGGAGCGGATGTTGCTCGAGCAGCGCAACCACCGCCAGGATGAGCCACGTCTGAAGGAAGATGAGTTTGGCCAGCAGCGCAGACTGCAGGTGGGGCAAAATAATCGCGGCGATGGCCGTCGCTGCGGTAATGAGGTACAGGCAAAGCACCGCCGTCCGGCGCGACATGCCGCGCGCCACCAGGCGGTGGCTGAAATGATTCGTGTCTCCGACAAACGGGCTCTTGCCGCGCAGAAGCCGCAGGGTGCTGACGACGATCAGATCGTACAGCGGCACCGCAAGCACGATCAGCGGCGCGAAGACCGCATACCAGCCGGCTCCGAAATTCTCCCCCGGGGGGAGATATGTGCTGCGCACCGTGAGGACGCCCAGCAATAGACCGATGACCAGGCTCCCGCTGTCTCCCATGAAAATGCTGGCCGGCGCGAAGTTGAAACACAGGAACCCAAGCAGCGATCCAAGCAGCAGCGAGAGGCCGGCCGCGACGAACCATTGCTCGATGGAAATGCTCGCGAAGAGAAACGCGGCAGTGCACACCGCCGCGACGCCGGCAGAGAGACCGTCCATGTTGTCGAGAAAGTTGAATGCGTTGGTGATTGCAGCAATCCAGAGCACCGTCAGCGCGATCGAGGGAAAACGGCCCAGGCCCAAGGCATCGAGAAACGTGAGGGCCCGCACGTTCAGGAATGTCACCACGCCAGCGATGACGCCCAACTGAATGCACAGCTTGACGTACGGCCCCAGTGCCTTGCGATCGTCCCAAAGTCCAAGCAGGTGCATGAGCAACGCAGCGACGATCACGCCGAGCATCATCGGTGCGCGTTCTCTGCGCCAGCCCAGTAGGCGGCAATGCGCCCAGCGTCGGGGTCATGAGATGGTGGGGCAGTTCGATGCAGTGCGACGACGAGGAGTCCGGCGGCCACTGGAAGCGCGAAGCCGAGAAAGATCGCGACACCGCCGCCGAGCGGCTTGGGGTTTGGATGAATCTTGCGTCCGCCGGGCCGATCGACAAACCCGATGCGCGGAGCGACGCGCTTCATCAGGAATGTGCCGATCCACGCGATTACGAAACTGATGCCCGCGAGGCTGAGAACCGGAATGATCATGCAGCGCCGTGACGATACCCGCGTTGGGGCGGCAGTCCAAAGGCAGGTCGAAAAAAAAGACCCTTTGGGTGTGGCGCTCGAAAGTGGCGATCGGCTCCGAGTAGGGCGGGATTCATCCCGCCGATTTGTTGGCCGGCTGAGAAAACGGCGGGATGAATCCCGCCCTACGATCGCAAAATCTGCAATCGCCACAAATAAAAGTTACACCCGACCCTTTCGGGTCCGTCTTAGGCTGGGATTTCACCGGCGGTTATGGAAGCCGCGCCTGCAGGTATACAATTGCGTCGTAGAGTTCCTTGAGCTGGCGATTCAGAACGCGCTTGTCGGCTGCGTTGTGCGCATGTTCGATGCTGCGTAAAATCTCGCGGGCTTCCAATTCAAGCCGCTCGATTTCCGCCATCAGATCCGATTCAGGGTTATACACCGCGCTCATCAGGTCCTCTCCTCCGCACCTTCCGCAATTATTATATCGCAGAAAGACGATGCGGCAACCCAGGTTCTGGCAAGTCTAGCGCCCGTCAGCGGTTGACAATAACTGCCTCAGGCTGCAGCGGCATGCCGGTCTTGATAATCGACGCGGGAACCCCTACCGCAGTCGCATATGACGGAACATCCCGAATGACCACCGCCCCTGCGCCGATGATCGCTTCCTCTCCGATCGAGAGGCATTGAATAATGTTGGCTCCAATCCCCACAAATGCGCCGCGCCCCACCCGAACCCGGCCGGCCAGATGCGCGCCCGTGCAGATGTGGGCGGATTCCTCGATTTCACATTCGTGATCGACGACCGCGCCGCTGTTAATGATGACTGAATCCGCCAGGCGGCATTCGGCGCAGACGACCGCGCCCCCAGCCACCATCACATTTTGCCCGGTCGTGACGGATGCGGAAATGCAGGCGCTGGGATGCACCGCATTAATCAGCGTCAGTCCATGCTCGCGAAGCAAAGCGGCATATTCCCGGCGAACACGATTGTCCCCGATGGCAACGAATCCAAACTTGATCCGCTGTTGCCGGAGCTTGGGCAGCATGTTGACGGAGCCCAGCACCGGCAGATTGCCAACAGTTTCGCCGGTGAGCGATTGATCCGCGTCGAGGAATCCGACCGGTTCATACGTCCCGGCGGCCTGGAGGATATCCAGCGCAACTCGCCCGTGACCGCCCGCGCCAATGATGACCACCTGCATGAGTGCTCCCAAGGACCGCTGCCTGCATTATCGGACGTCGGGATCGTCGAACTTGAGTGCGTAAGACGCGTCCTGGGGCATCCTGGGCGACTACTTGGCGGCATGTTTAACGATAAAATCCACCACCGGCGTGTCGTCGTCGAGCCCGTGCGGATGATGGCCCACGCCTGGCTTGTGAATCACCTGCATTGTGCCGCCCAGCAAGCGGTACTGCTCTTCGACGATCGCGGTATTCTCTTCGACGGGCACGACATTGTCGGCATCTCCGACCACATGAATGATCGCGATTCCCGCCGCGGCCAGCGGAGGGAGCGTGTCGATCGGATTCCCCATGTAGGCAAGCGCCTCGGCTTCGTTTTTGAAGCCGTACAGTTTCATGAGGCTTTGCCAGTCGGCTTTGCTGCCTTGGCCCTTGCCGTTGCCCGCCGGCCAGCTCTTGAAGTCGCAGACGGGGGCGTCCCCGTAAATGACTGAGACATGCGTCGGGTTCTCCGCCGCAAAATGGTAGGCATACAGACCGCCGCGGCTGATGCCGATCAGCGCGGGCTTTGCGCCAGTCCGCGTGAAGTCACCTCCGCGTAGAATGCCTGCAGGTGTTTCTGCGCCGGTGGGCTGCCGAACGTGTTGCCGACAGAGATGTATGCGTGAAAGAATCCCTTCGCCAGCAATTGCGGAGCGGCACACCGATCGGTGAACGCATCTGGAAACTCCATGCACCATGACCACGGATTGCCGGGCAGCGGCGTCGTCGGCTCAACAACCCATGCGGAACAACCATCGACAGTGATCCTGTGCCGCTTGAATCCGTGCCACTGGTCGATCTTCTCGCCGGGCCACGCCAGATTCAGTTGCGGTCCTGTTGTGGGTTCCGTTGCCGGTTCCGTCGTCGGCCGCGTGGCCGAGGCGTCGGCCGCATTCACGCGATCGACGCGGAGGAACAGCACGGCGATCGTCAGAACAGCGCCGCAGAATAAGTATGGCATAAGGCTCCAGGGCATCGACGGAAACTCCCGAATTCCCATATCGTATCAGCATTCGCGAGCAATCGCCGCGCGCATCTGCGCGCTTTGCGATCGTGTCATTTCGTGGTACGAATGCCGGTGAGCGATATCTCATTTTCAAGGGACTGCCATGGTTGAAATTAGCGCGGTATACGAGGGTTCATTGCGGTGTGCGGCGACGCATGGACCCTCCGGCGCGACGCTGCAAACTGATGCGCCGAAGGACAACATGGGCAAGGGAGAGGCATTCTCCCCGACTGACCTTATCGCGACCGCCCTGGGAACGTGCATGCTGACCACCATGGGGATTTATGCACAGCGCATCGGCGTCGATCTGCGCGGCTCAACCGTGAAGGTGCAGAAGGAAATGGTGACCACCGGCCCGCGGAGGATCGGCCAGCTCGCGGTGGAATTTCATATCCCCGCCGTGCTGACCAGCGAGCAACAGGAAAAGCTGCGCAACGCGGCCATGACGTGTCCCGTGCATAAGAGCATGCATCCGGACGTGCAGATGCCGGTAACGTTTCACTTCGCCGGGCAACCTGTCAACTGATCCACTCGGTGCATCGTCCGCCGATCCGCGGGCGAAGCCGCCCTTGCGTAAAAGCGACGAGCGTCACGAACGCGCGACCGTCATGCAGATCGACTTCGAGACGAGCTGGTACGAACGGCCCAAGCAACACAGGATCGACCGCACGAACAACGCTTCGGTCCAGTCGGCCAGCAGGGCCGCGCAAAGGCGCGAGGCACGCACTTTGTGGCGCGGGCTTCCAGCGTGCAATTGCAACTACGCAAGCGCGCGTTTGCTCCTAATTGGCCGGAAATTCGCCCACGCCCTTCAAAGGCATTTCATAAAGTTTCATAACGGTCGTTGAGCCGTGCGGATTACTCGCCCGAGAGAATATGCTCGACCGCCGCGGCGAGATCGTCGACAACGATGGCGGATGGCTCGGTGAGTTGCTTCTCGTCTCCGGCGCGGTACTTGCCGGTTCGGACGAGGATGCCACGCAGGCCGGCGTTGACAGCGCCGCAAACGTCGTCATGAACATCGTCGCCGATCATGACGGCTTCGCCGGGCGGACAGCCTGCGTCGCTCAGCGCGAGATGGAAGAACTCCGGATCCGGCTTGCCCACCACCTCGGCGCGAATACCCGCCGCGTACTCAAGGGCGGTCGCGAAAGGGCCGGCATCCAGCGACAGCCCGCTTGCTTCGCGAAAATAGCGGTTGCGCCCCATCGAGATCAGCGGGGCGCCGTCCATCAGCAGGCGAAACGCCTGGTTCAGGCTTTCATACGTCAACGCCGCCCCGGCGTCGCCGATCACGACCGCGTTCGGATTTGTCTTGGAAAAGGCGTCAAATTCCGGCAACAGGTCTGGATGCACGAGCAGCAGGGGCCGCAGGTCGCGCTGCTTGAGCAGTTGGACGGCCGCCTGCGGCGCACTGAACACCTCCGTCTCCTGGATCGACAGCCCCAGTCGGCGCAGGCGATCAACCAGCGTCCGCCGCGTGGACCGCGTAGTATTCGTAAGATAGCGAAGCTTGGGGATCCGTTGCTTTAGCCGCGACAGCGCGGCCGTCGCCCCTGAAAGCAGCGATTCCCCTTGATAGACGACTCCGGCCAGATCCACCAACACTCCATTGATCGGAGCGAGTGCTTCCATTTTACTCATATCGCACCCTGACTCGGGCGCGTTGGTTTCGTGAAGTATACCGGCAGTGCGGAAGATGCGGGAAGCCGGTAGCCAGAATCAATTCGGATTCAGTTAAGAGCTGGGTGCAACGATGATAATTTTCGTGTTCCAGTCTTCGCGGCTTGGTATCATTGCGTTTCTTAGGTTCAGCTTGACAAAATAAGGGCACGCGTATGACGACGAGTGAGAAGGACCTTCCGAAGCCGAAGGCGACGCATCCGGTCTTGTTGTTCATCATCGCGGGCCTGGCCGCCGCGGTGATCGGACTGGTTCTTTGGATCAAGCTCTTCCCCAGCGAAGTCAGCGAAGGCGCTGCCGCCGATTACCTGGCTTTCACGGGGTTCAGCAACTCCGTGCATAAGCTGAGTCCCGCGTTTAAGGACGAAGATCGCGATCTGGTGGCCGACGCGCCGACCGACCCGGTTCACTGGATCGACCCGCCGACGCTGGTGTTCTGCTTCGTGGCAACAGATGACGCCGAAGATAACAAAGCGCAGTGGCAGCCCTTCAGCGATTACCTGTCCAAGGCCACGGGCAAGCCGGTTGAGTATCTATTGGTCACCTCGACGCAGGATGAACTGGAGGCCATGCACGATGGCAAGCTGCAGGTTGCCGGCTTCAATACCGGTGCGGTCCCTCCGGCAGTGAATCTCACGGGTTTTGTGCCCGTGCTGCGCACTGCCCACCGCAGATGGAGGAGCACTCACTCACACGGACATCATCGTGCCGGCCGACAGTCCATTGCAGAAGCCCGAAGACCTGAAAGGCCACGAATTGACGCTGACAAATCCAGCGTCGAACAGTGGCTATAAGGCTCCTTTGCTGTTGCTCAAAGAGAAGTTCGGCATCCAACCGATTTCCGATATCCGTCTTCGCTATTCGCATTCCCACGAGGCGTCGATCGCCGGCGTGGTTGCTCATCGTTACGAGGCCGCCGCGGTTGCCGATGACATGCTCGGCCGGCAAATTGCTGCCGGAACGATTGCCCCCTCACAGTTGCGAATGATTTTCCAGAGCGAAGGTTTTCCCACCGCGGGGCTTGGGTATGCCTACAACCTCAAGCCGGAGTTGGCGCAGAAGGTGCGGGAGGCATTGCTTAGCTTTGACTGGAAGGGCACTTCGCTGGAGAAGCTGCTCAATAGTGGCTCGCATACCAAGTTTGTGCCCACCAACTATAAGGACGACTGGGGGCTGGTCCGGCGGATCGACGACGAAATGGGATTGCTCAGTGGTTTCTAGGCGCTCGCGGCCAAAGTCTGCGCACCAAAATCGTAGTTCTGGCAGGTCTGCACGATCGATCGGTTGGAGTAACCCCATCCCGCGTTCTGGAATTCGGGCCCAGGGTTGCGAATTTCCTCGGTGATCACGTTGAAACTCTGCAGCCAGCCCGGACCGAACTGCGTGGTGAGCGCAACATCCACTGCGTCGCGCCCCGTAGCCATGAGGATCCGGCCGATACGCGGCTCGTTGTGCCGGCCATCAAGCGCCCACCAGCGGCCGCCGAGATACACCTCGTGCCAGGCCGAGAAGTCCATCGGAGCGGGATTGAGCGGCACGCCAATGTCTCCCAAATACCCCGTCACATAGCGGGCGGGCAGGTTCAGCGCGGTGCAGGCTGATGCACAGATGCTGAAAATCGCGGCAGACACCACAGCGCTCGTTCCAGACATCCATCGCAGTCTTTGTATTTCGAGCGTACTGGTAACCGAAGGTCACATAGTTGTGCACCCAATCCACGACCGCCTTGGCTCGCTGCCAACCGGGCCGGATGTTACCGAACAATTGCCAGGCCCGATCCTGGATCAACTCCACCTCGCAATAGCGGCTGGGCATCAGATATTGCAGCACGTCCGGCGGCAACTGATCCGGCGGCGCTTGATATCTTTCCCACTGGTCGCCTGGAACCGGATCCGGCAGCCCGCTGTCGCGAACGACGTTGTCCGAGCTGATGCGAAGGCGTCCGCCGGGGGAGACAATGCGACCGATCTTGTTGCCAAACGGATCCCGCGCGATCTGCACCGGCAACTCCGGGCCATACTCCGGCTTGACATGGATGAGATCAGGGTAAAGCAAGTCCATTTCGCGCGACGGGTGCGTATACAGCACCAGATTCATCGGAAGGTTCACCGTCGTCTGAAAAGAAATGTCATAGCCAATTCGAATGTCCATCGTTCAATACTCCGCCAGCTAACAGAAACATGCGGGAGGCACACTGCTTTCTCAACGCATGGGCGTTGCCGCCCGCAAAGTGTGCGCCACCACGCGGACGACTGTTTTCGGTCGAGGAGCAAACGCGTGAGTCGGTCAGATTGCGTGAATACGGCTGACATAGTGGCATTACCCGCCCAGACGATTGATCCCGTCGAACGCCGCAGTCTTGTAGCACTCGGCGAGCGTGGGGTAGTTGAAGACGGTGTCGATGAAGTAATCGAGTGTGCCGCCGAAGGCGAGGACGGCTTGGCCGATGTGAACGAGTTCGGCGGCTTGCTCGCCGATGATGTGAACGCCGAGGAGCTCGCGCAGCTCGCGATGGAAGACGAGCTTGAGCAGTCCGGTGCTGTCGCCGATGATTTGGCCGCGGGCGATCTCGCGATATTGGGCTTTGCCGACTTCGTAGGGGACGCCTTGCTCGGTGAGTTCTTCCTCGGTCATGCCGACCATGGAGATTTCGGGGATGGTGTAGATCCCGTAGGGGAAGAGCTCGGGGACGCTCTTGCTGGGCATCCCAAAGGCGTGGGATGCGGCGAGGCGGCCCTGCTCCATCGACGTGGAGGCGAGGCTCGGGAAGCCGATCAGGTCGCCGACTGCATAGATGTGGGGGACTTGGGTTTGATAGTGCTCGTTGACCTTGAGCCGGCCGCGATCGTCGGCGGTGAGCCCGGCGGCGGCGAGATTCAGCGACCCGGTGGCGCCGGTTCGCCCGATCGAATGCATCGCGGTTTCGGTGATGATCTGCTTGCCGCTGGCGAGTTGGATGCGCACGTGCTTGCCCAGCGCGTCTTCAATTGGCTCGATGCCGCTGACTTCCTCGCCAAGCCGCAGCGTCACGCGGTTTTCGCGCAGGTGATAGGCGAGCGACTCGACGATCTCCCCGTCCACGAACGGAAGCAGCCGTTTGCGCTTGTCGATGAGCGTGACGCGCACGCCGAGCGTGGCAAACATGCTGGCGTATTCGCAGCCGATCACGCCGGCGCCGACCACCGTCATCGTGCGCGGCAACTGCTCGAGCGTGAGGATGTCGTCGCTGACGAAAATGCGCTGGCCGTCGAAGGGGATGTGCTCGTCGCGCGTGGCGGTGGTGCCGGTGGCGAGGATGATCGCCTGCGCCGTGACGCTCTCCTGCCCGTGCGTGCCGCCGAGGAGCTGGAGATTCAGTGTGTGCGGCCCGGCGAACATTGCCTCGGCTCCAATGACCTCCACACCGTTGCGGGTGAGCTGATGGCGGGTGACGTCTATTTCGTGACGAATGACATGGGCGGAGCGGAACAGCAAGTCGCCCATGGTGATGTGCTGTTTGACGGTATATGACGCGCCGTAGACGCCGCGTTCGCGATATCCGGACAGATGCAGGACCGCCTCGCGGAGGGTCTTGGACGGGATGGTCCCCGAGTTGACGCTGACGCCGCCGATGGCGGCCTTGCGCTCGATGATGGCGACCCGCTTGTGCAGCTTGGCGGCCTGGATCGCCGCCCGCTGCCCGGCGGGTCCGGAGCCGATCACCAGCAGGTCATAGTCGTAGGTTTCCATGGGGTAATAGGAGGATTGCCACCGAAATCTATGGTGGTGCCATCCCACATTCAAGCGGCACGGTCCTCACAAGCGTTTTTATCGGCCTGCCTCCTCCCCGATAAAGCGAATGGCAACAAAGATTTGAATTTCAACCGTAACTTGAAGATGATACGACGTTAACCCAACCCTTTCTTTTTTGGCTAGAGGAGAATCTCCATGACTGAAGCAGCATCGGGCGTCCCGCTTCCCCACGCTACGGACCGCCACGCCGATTACGACAAGCGCAGAATTTTCATCATCAGCGTGATCGCGCTGGTCACGGCCGGCGTTTCAGCGAGCATCCGCGGAAATCTGGCCGACGTGTTTCAACATCAGTTTCTGGATCCGATCGATCCGGTGCATTCGGGGGAAATGATCGGATCCGTGCTTGGAGTGGCCTTTCTCGGGTTTGCCATCACCATCGCGGTCGGCAGCCCGCTGCTGGATTATCTGGGCATGGGGCCGCTGCTGGGGCTCTCTTCGCTCTGTTTCATCTGCGGCACGATCACTGTCATCTTCACCGCGCCACTTTCTCACGCGCTTTCCGCCTATTGGGTACTGTGGGTCGGGATGCTGCTGACGGGAATCGGATGGGGACTGGTTGAAACGGTGATCAATCCGCTGGCGGTCACGCTCTATCCCGATGACAAAACCCACAAGCTCAACGTGCTCCACGCCTGGTGGCCGGGCGGCTTGATCATCGGCGGCCTGATTGGCGCCGGCTTGAGCAACATCAACATCGACTGGCGCCTGCAGATGGGTTGCGTTTTGATACCGGCACTGCTCTTCGGGGGCTTGATGCTCACCTGCAAGTTCCCGCCCACCGAGCGCGTCGCGGCGGGCATTTCAACCGGCGACATGATGAAGGAATTCTTCAAGCCGTTCTTTCTGGTGTGGTTCTTCTCCATGTTCCTGACAGCGGCCTCCGAGCTGGCCCCAGGCCAGTGGGTGCAGTTGGCATTGACGCGAACGGTGCACATGCCGGGAATTCTGCTCCTGGTCTATGTCAGTGCCCTCATGTTTGTCATGCGTCACTTCGCCGGTCCGATGGCACATAAGTTTTCGCCGGTCGGACTTCTTTGGATTTCGTGTCTCCTCGCTTCGCTCGGGCTGGTGTCGCTGAGCTTTGCAAATTCGCCGATCACCGGCCTGCTTGCGGCAACCGTTTGGGGCACCGGCGTCTGCTACATGTGGCCCACGATGCTTGCCGCCGCGTCGGAGCGATTCCCGCGCGGCGGAGCCGTGCTGATGGGACTAATGGGTACCGCGGGCATGGGGTCGATCTTCCTTGTGCTCCCGCAGATGGGCAAGGTATACGACCACTACACCGCAATCTCCGGAAAGGTCGTCGGATCGCAGATGTCGTTCCGGGTCGTTGCGATTCTGCCGGCAGCACTGCTGTTCGTCTTTGGCGCGATCTGGCTGTATGACCGCTCCAAGGGCGGCTTCAAGCCGGTGAAGCTTGTGACGGCTGCAGAGGAACTCGGCGAGCCCTACGCGACGGAGTTGTAAGTCCCAGTGGGGCCAGGCAAAAAAATGAAGCCCCGCGACTCTCGACGAGCCGCGGGGCTTTGCTTTTGCCACGAGGGATCTCTCTCGACTTACTTCGCGTCTTTGTCCAGGAACTTGATCTTGATGTCCTTCACCTGGATCTCCATCACGAAGCCGTGGTGGAGCTGAATCCCGATGACTCCGTCCTTGCGGGCCTTGGGGCTGTTGTCGGTCATGTCAGTCATCAGGTGGCCGTTGACCGTGTAGGTGACGTGATTGCCGTCAACGACGAGCACGGCGTCGTTCCAGTCGTTGAGCTTGATTTCCTTCTGCAGTTCGGCCTTGGTTTCCGAGAGCGGCTTCACTTCCCGCTTGGTCTTTTCGGTCCAGTTCGTTTGATCGCCGCGGTTGCTCATGGTCTGGCGTCCGCCGACGATGCCGTGTTCATCGTAAATGCTGCCGTCATATCCGCGCTCGGCGTCAAAGTCAGCCTGGTACCCGCCGCAGTGCTTGTCCTTTTCGTTATCGATTTTCGAACGAAATTGGACGCCGGAGTTGCCCTTGGGCGTGGTGAATTTCCAGGACCAGTGCAACTCGAAGTTGCTGAACTTCTCGGGATTGGCCACGGAAGCGGCGAGGTTCAGGTCGGTTTGCGGGGCGGGGTGCTCCTTGGATTCTTCGCCGGAAATCGCGCCATCCTTGACCGACCAGAATCCTTCCAGGCCGTCCCAGCCGGCCAGATCTTTGCCGTTGAAAAGGGAGATGAAGCCGTCGGCATCGGGCGCGGGAAGATCGGTTTTCGGCTCGTCCGCGCGAACGAATAGTGCGGCCGACGCGATGGTCAGGGAAACGAGAAGAGGGCGGAGGTTCATGGGAGCCTTTCGTTGGAGTGAGGAGAAGCGAATTTCAAATTTGAGAGGAAATTTCAAATTTTGAGATCTCGTCCATCTCATTTCAGATCTGAGATCTCAGATTTCAGATCTTTGATCTCAGATTTCAGATCGTTGAGGTTGTGGGCATTTTGGAGCAAATGCGACTTAATGCAGAAGCTTTTTCAAATATGCGAGGCCCTCGCTGGCCAGCGCGTCTTGTGACTTGGCGAGCGGACGCCAGATCGCCGCCGCGCCGGCGATGGAGCAGGCGGGCGTAAATGACTCGATGACGGCGTTGCCGTTATATTTCACGTCCTTCAGCGCCTGCGCGACATTATCCCAGTCGATATTGCGTCCCGACCCGGGCGCGCCGCGGTCGTTTTCGCAGGTGTGGAAGTGGAGCAACTTGTCGCCGGCGTGGCGGATGGCGGCGCCGCTGTCGAGCTCCTCGATGTTCATGTGGAATGTGTCGAGATGGACGCCGACGTTCTTTTCGCCGATGTCGTCGATGAGCCGGACGACCTGCTCGGAAGTGTTGACCAGATCCGTTTCAAAACGATTGAGCGGCTCCAGCGCGATCTTCACCCCGTGATCGGCCGCGATCTTCGCGGCCTTTCGCAAGCCGGTCGCGGCGAGATCCCATTCCTTCTTCTTCTGCTCGGCCGAGATCTGACGGCGCTTGCCAACGGATGAATAGCTCGGCCCAGCCCAGATCGCGGTGCCAGCCGCCTGGCAAAACTTGAAGCCATTGGCCATGTAGTCCAGGCTCTCCTGGCGGTACTGCGGATCTTCGTGCGTCAGGTCGCGTGTCGGTCCGAACGCGCCGCAGACGACCAGCTTGAGGTTGGTCGCCTGCAGTTTGTCCTTGAGCTTTTGCGGATCGATGAGTGATTGGTCTTCAAGTCCGATCTCAAAACTGGTGAAGCCCATTTTCGCCGCTTTGTCGAGCAGGCCAAGATCATTGGTGGTGAAAGGGGCCTGCCAGACCCACGCGTTAACGCCGATGGAAATCGCCATGATTGTTGCTCCTTCGCCGGGGGGATTGCTGGTTGCTCGAAACCGAATCGTTACAACATGAGGATAAACCAGAGGAAGCGTTCAGGGAAGCGGTGCGGTGCTGGCGCTTTCGTTTCGGGTGTGGCGCTCGAAAGTGGCGATCGGCTCCGAGTAGGGCGGGATTCATCCCGCCGATTTGTTGGCCGGCTGAGAAAACGGCGGGATGAATCCCGCCCTACGATCGCAAAATCTGCAATCGCCACAAATAAAAGTTACACCCTTCGTTTCGAGTGTCGCAGGATCACGGGAACAATCCCTTCAACCGGCACGCTTCAGCGACCCGGCTGATCGCGATCGTGTAGGCGGCGGTGCGATAATCGCAATCGGCGGCATCGGCCTTGGCATTCACCTCGTCAAAAGCCTTCTCCATCACGCGCTGCAGTTCGTCCTGCACTCGCTTGAGATCCCAGAAAAAATTGTCCAGACCCTGCACCCACTCGAAGTAGCTGACGGTCACGCCGCCGGCGTTGGCGAGGATGTCGGGGAGCACGGTGATGCCGTTGTCGCGGAGAATCTCGTCGGCTTCGGGAGTGGTGGGGCCGTTGGCGCCTTCGCACACGATGCGGGCGCGAACGTGCGGGGCGACGTCGGCGTCGATGGTATTTTCCATCGCCGCGGGAACGAGCACGTCGCAGTCGCAGGTGAGCACCTCTTCATTGCTGACGGCGTCGCCGCCGGGGAAGTCGGTCAGGTCGCCGCGCTCGCGGTAGTAAATGCCGGCGGCGTCGATATCGACGCCGCTCTCGTCGTAGATGCCGCCGTTTTTCTCGCTGATGGCGACGATCGTTGCGCCGCGGCTGTCGAGCAGCCGCGCGGCGTGGTAGCCGACGTTGCCGAAACCCTGCACCGCGATCCGCACGTCGGTGAGCGTCTTGTTCTGCGTGGCAAGAAATTTGCGGAGGATGTTCATCAGCCCCCGGCCGGTCGCTTCCTCGCGGCCGACTGATCCGCCCAGGGCCACGGGTTTGCCGGTGACGACGCCCAGCGCCTGGTAGCCGACCATCATCGAATAAGTGTCGAGCACCCAGCTCATGACCTGCGCGTCGGTGCCCGCGTCGGGGGCCGGGATGTCATGCTGCGGGCCGATCACCGGCATGATCTCACTGGTGAACCGTCGCGTGAGACGCTCTTTCTCACCGAGCGACAGCTTGCGCGGATTGCAGACGACGCCCCCTTTGGCTCCGCCGTAGGGGAGATCCACCAGGGCGTTCTTCCAGGTCTGGAGCATCGCCAGTGCCATCACCTCGTCCATATTGACGGCGGTGTCGTAGCGAATGCCGCCTTTGAACGGACCGCGGGCGTTGTTGTGCTGCGCCGATAGCCGGTGAAGACTTGAATGGTGCCATCGTCCATCCGGACCGGGCAGGAAACAGTGAGCACGCGTTTGGGAGTGGAGAGCACGCTGTGCCAGACAGGATCGAGATTCATCGTCTGGTAGACGCGATCGAAATACAGGTGCGCGTTCTGCCAGAATTTGGAATGTTTGGATCCATCCGGAATGAGACGATCGGTTTGAATGGCGGTCATGGTTGATTTCCAAGGGCTTGGCTGGTGATTGTAGTAGCGATCATCCGGTCATCTGGATTGCTTGCGGATCGTCATGTCAAAATTCTTCACCATTGACTTATACATCGCCGCGACGACGGCGGCATACACTCCGACGGCGATCCAACTGAAAACGAAGATGAGCACCCGCGGGCTGCTGTCGCCGTTGCCGAAGGCGGTCGCCGCCCCCTCGTAGGGATTGATTTCCATCGTGAGCAGCGTGAATGGGCTGAAACTCCCGGCGACGACGCCGATCGTATCGGCCCCGGAAGACTGGAGCATCTGGAACCCGCAGAAGCCCAGCACCGCACACAGGCCGACCACGATCCCGACACTGCTCATCACCGCCACAACGCTCTTGCGGCAGCGCAGCGACATCTGCATCCCTACGATGGCTGCCAATGCGCTGATGATGATCAGCGTTCCCGGCATGATCAGCAGCGCGTCGGGAAAGGCGATCCATTGCATCGTGGAATCGGCATGATTGAGAAAGAAATGAAACGCGTCGTAGGCGACGAAGATCCCGACGCTCAACACCGGCACCGCGACCAGAGGCAGAACGAAGCTGACCAGGCCGCGCAGCTTGCCCCAGATGTAATAGCGGCTCGTGATGGGGGTGCTCAGGAGCAGGTCGAGCGTGCCGTCTTCCTTTTCGCGCGTGACGGTGGAAGCCGCGACGTTGGTCACGATCAGGAGGATGATCGCAAACTCCACGACCGTTGCGCCCAGCAGGAATTCCCGGGCCTGCGTCGCACTGAGCTTGCGCGGAAGGTCAGTGACGGCCAGCGATGACCAACTGGTTTTTCTGCCCAGCGAATCCACAACCGGCGTGGCGACGACGGAGAGGTGTCCGTGAATATCGCCTGGCGTGGCAGTCTTGCCGTCGATCGTGAGTGTCGGCGGGGGCTGGAGCGAAAGAGTGGTGGGGGTGCCGTCCTTCGCGTAGACCGTGAAGTTATCGTAAGCCGCGTTGTAGCTGGACGAGTCGACGTAATCGGGAACCGTTGCCGGCTCGGTCGAAGCGTACAGCCACACCAGGCTCACCGCGCCGAGCAGCCCCGCGCCGATGAAGCAGTACCGCAGCAGCGACGAACGGATGGCCGAGCCCTTGGTCTTTGCTTCGCGCCAGGCGACGGGATTCTGCCAGACAGTGCGCGGCTTGCGCGTTTTGTCTCCCGCGGTCCGGCTGATCTTTGTCATGAGCCAGGTGAAGGGAGTGTTGCTCGCCTGTGCCATGCGTCGCAGAACAACGATCGACGGCATGACCAGCAGAAAGCTGAGGATGAACATGAACGTTGTATAGAAGCCGGCGGGATCGGTCAGATACCAGCTCGCGGGCCAGAAGCGGAGATTCTCGGGGAGATCGCCAGGGAGCGGGGGAGTATATGCGGGATCGTGCAGGGTCGCCCGCAGTGCGAGGAATGGCTGCAGGCCGCTGAACCAACTGATATGTGACGCGACCGTCGCGTTGGTTTGATGCCCGGTGATCTGAAAGAACGGCAACTGATCGAGCACGAACATGCCGACGATATAGAGAACGATAAAAACGTAAAACCCGAAGATGGTGCGCCGCGTGCCGACCTTGAGCACGGCAATCGCCATCGCGAGAGAGCCGGTGACGAATGCGGTGGAAGCGGCGATGAAGAACGAACCAACGATGCTGCTGACGGCGACGCCGCCGAAGATCTGCGTGATGGCGAAGATCGGAATCCCGCTGACGAGCAGGGCGATCACAAAGAAGAGCCGCGAGAGCAGCGAGCCGAGAACGATCTGGCCGTTGGTCAGCGGCGTGGTGAGAAGGATGTCGTAGGTCTGGCTGTCCTTTTCCTGCGTGATCGCACCGGCGGTGAAAATGGGCGCCAGCAGCGTCACGAGTCCCAGTTGCAGATAGCTCATCCGCTGAAACAGCGCGGAACTCGCTTTGGCCAGTTGCGAAAGCCCGCCTCCGCTGGCTCCCGGACCGAGGATCATGACCATGAGCACAAGCAGCCCGAGGTAGCCGCAACGGATGAACAGGTCGCGCCGCCGCTTCCCCGCCGTCGCGACGACGCGGAGCAGGATCGGATTGGCGGGGATGAGCCGCCAGAGATAGTCGGCGATTCCGAGCATGGTTATGGGGAAGGCACGGAGGCACGAAGGCACCCGCCGCGGCGGGTAAACTGCGGCACGAAGGGAGGGAAGGGGCGACGCGAGGAGCGGAGAGGGGCGAAGAGGGAGAGGCAATTGCAAATTGAGGATTGCAAATCGCAAATTGCAAAATTGGGAGATAATACCGACGCGACCAACGGGTCCCTGTCTCCAAATTTGCAATTTGCAATTTGCAATTTGCAATCCTCAATTCCCCGTGTCTTCGTCTCCGTCACGTTCCAATCACCAATCACCAGCTTCACTGCACCGCTCCTTTCGTCAGCCGCATGAACGCGGTTTCGAGATTCACGTCTTCT
Source organism: uncultured Phycisphaerales bacterium (assembly GCA_963758525.1). Classification (GTDB taxonomy): domain Bacteria; phylum Planctomycetota; class Phycisphaerae; order Tepidisphaerales; family Tepidisphaeraceae; genus JBBSDP01. Next base: position 98,255 of record CAVWVQ010000002.1, on the reverse strand, counting down.
TCCTTGAGCAACGTGAGCCGATACCCGGCAGCGACGAGACGTTCGGGGACGAAGGTGAAATCGGTGATGCCGTCCTTGAGGGAAACCTCCATGAAACCGTTGCTGGCCGCGACGCTGAGGATGTTGGGATCCTGGCTCAGCGCTGCGGCGGCCTGTTCCTGGTTTTCGGCGACGCCCACGTGCAGGACGGTGCCGCCCCTGGCCTTGCGGACGATGTCGGCGACCGGGCCGCTGTAGAGCAATTCGCCCTGTTCGATGATGCCGACGGTGTTACAAAGGTCGGCCAATTCCGGCAGGATGTGGGATGAGATCAAAATGGTCTTCTGTCGGCGCTGCAATTCCTTGAGCAGTTCCCGCATTTCGATCCGGGCGCGGGTCGAGATTGCCGGCGGGCTCGTCAAGGAGCAAAACCTTCGGATCGTGAACCAGAACGCGCCCGATGGAAAGGCGCTGCTTCATCCCGCGCGACAGGCCGTCGACCAACGCGTCGCGCTTGTAGGCCAGGTCCGTAAGCTCCAGAACGTCGTTGACGATCTTGGTCCGGGATGGCCCGTTGATGTTGTAGGCGGCGGCAAAGAATTCCAGATATTCCTGCACGACCATGTCCTCATACGCGCCGAAGTAGTCGGGAACGTAGCCGATCAGCGGGCGGATCTGCCGCGACTGGTAGCCGACGACGAAATCGCAGACGCGCGCCTCGCCCCAGGTCGGCTGGAGCAGCGTGGCGAGAATTTTGATGGTGGTGCTTTTCCCCGCGCCGTTGGGCCCGATGAACCCGAAGCAGTCGCCCTCGTTGATTTCGAGGTTGAGGTTCGCCAGCGCCACCAGTGAGCCGTAGCGTTTGGTGAGACTCACGGTTTTGATCATGACTGCCATGGTTCGGCTCTCGATCGCAAGTTGAAAGTTATCGTTTCTGGTCCTTCGATGGCGCCTGATTGACCGCGGAGCCGTCGAGCGGGAGCACCGCCTGAAAAATAGTCGTTCCGTCGCCGGAAATTTTTTGATCGTCCACCGAAAGCGGGCAGGGGATATTGCTGGAGAACGCCTGGGCGGCAACAACGAGCTTGCCGGCGAGGACCGCGGCGCTGAGATTCATCGCGCGTCCGCCCCGGCGCAGGACATTGAAGCTGCGCTCCTGCGGCTGGACATTCTGCCCCGTGTTTTTCGGAGGCGGCAGCAGATCGAAGAAAGTCAGAATCGGCAAATCCGCGCGAGACTCAACGCCGCTCTTGTCGTCGCTGTTGCCCACGCCGTCGAGATAAGAGTACCAGTAGTTGGACCAGTGCGGGTCGATGAAATCGCGCGCGCGCTGCTTGCTCCAATCCGGGGTGTTATCCATGACCTTCAGCAGCGATGGAGCGATGGCGAACTCGTGTCCGAGGTCGAGGGTGTCCCCTTTCTTCCACCACGGGGTAAAGAGCACCCAGTTGGTCGGCTGGCTCCCGTTGCCGACGGGGTGGTGGAAACCGAAGAAAACGTTTTGCAGATCGTAACCCGTCTGATTGACGAGGGTGCCGGCAATGTAGCCGCCTCTGCCGCTGGGCTCGACGAGCTGCGCCGAACCGGTAATTCCGCTCTGCGTGTCGCCCACCCAGCGGGCTTCCAGTTTCTTCAGCGTGCTGCGGAAGGGGACTTCGATCGCAACCGGCTGATCGGGATCATGCACCGGCACAGTGTAATCCTGGGCGGCCGGGAACTCGGTGTCCTCCACCGACTGCGGATGAACGATCAACGGGGAGAGAACGCTCTGCGCATCGTTGGCGGTTTCGAGAAGGGAGATCGACTGGTTGCCGTCGCGCGGAATATAAAGACCGATTCTGCTCAGCACCTGGGCGTGCTCGCCAGGGGCAGTCCGCGCGATGCTCATGTGCTTCAGTTCGGGGCTGCCGCGGAGAATGAGCTTCACCAGCAAAGCGGTGCAGGCGGCGGCAATGATCGCCGCTGCGCCAAAGACAAACCAGCTCAAGTCCTTGCGCTTGCGATTGGAGAGCACAAAAAAGCTGCCGGGACCAGCCGCGATCCAGTAGATGATGAAGAAGATGATCGCAACGCCGAGCAGGCCGGCGCCTTTGCCTTCCTGGTCGGTTCCTTCAAAGAGGAATCTGGCGGTGTCGTCTTTCGAATCTTCCGCGGACGGAGGATTGTATTGCTCGGCCGCCTCCTTCGAGGGATTGACGATTGTCGAATTGTTCCATCCAAAGATGTGATCCCAGATGATGGGCCAGTTGGGCGTGTTCAGGGAAAGCTGCGGGTCGCCAAGATCGCAGGCCACCCAGGTCACGGAGCCCAGCCCCGCACTACGGCGGGCAAGAAAAGGGGAGACACTGGACTTGTCCCCTTTCCAGTCGATCCATTCGCCGATGACTGCGTCGTCTTTCGCCTTGGCGCGGGCGAACCTGAACTGCTGACGATGCGACATTGCCGTCCAGGGTTGTTTGTCGATCTCCTGAATTCCCTTCGGGACCGCAAGGTGTGCCAGCGGGTCGAGGTTCGGACAGTCTTCGAGACTCATGTCGGCGATGTTGACTGGAAGAAGGTCCGACAGCGCATCGACCCGATGAAGCTGTTGCGGCTGGCAGACGACCAACTGACCACCGCGAGCAATGAATTCCGCCAGCGCCTCCTTGCGGCGAGCGCCGGCTTCGTCCAGCTCGCTGGCGTCGGCGTTGAGCCAGAGGACGGTGTCCACGGCATCGTACCCGAGGACGTTTTCCGGCAGGTCATGGGGCTTGAGCGCGACCTGCGCGATGTCCTCCATCGTCCCGCAAATTGGCTGCGCCAACTGCTGGAGATTCAGTCCGGCTGGGTGACTCGACCCATCGCTGATCCAGAGCACCAGCCGCTGCCCGCGCGAAACATCGAAGCCGGAGTTGACCGGATCGAGGTTGTTCAAGGTGAAGCGAACGGGAAGCTGCACGAGCTGTCTGGTGCGGCCGCTGCCATCGGGATGCGTCGCCACGTAAACGCGCAGCACCTTCTGCAGATCATCCATCGACTGCGACGGCAGCCCATGATCGGTCGGCTGCGGCACGAAGTAGACCCAGAATTTCTGCTGCACGCCCGCGTTGAGCGTGACGTCGCGCGTGTAGGTGACGTTGTCCTTGTCCAGATCCTGCTGAACGACTTGAATCTGATAGTCCTGCGTCGTGGTGTTCTGCGACGTGAGATCGACCAGCATCGGCGTCCAGGCGTTGGGTCGATAATTGCTGTCGAAACCGACTGCTTCGACGAATCCGCTCACCTGCGCCGCCGCGACAGATTGAAGAATCCCCAACAGCAACCCCGCCAGGAAAAAACGCATTGAGTTTACTCTAACATGTGGCTCCGGAATTCAGAAGCGGTGATACCGGGGCGGGTGATTGGTGATTGGAACGTGACGAAGCCGGGGATGGCAGATCGAGTCACGTTCCAATCACCAATCACCACCCCTACTTCACGCCCTGCGGCGGCTGGTCCCCGAGATATTTCTCTGCGACGGCCTCGGCCAGATCGACATCGTTGATGTTGGCAAGCGTGCACAACCATGCAAAAACATCGGCGAACTCTTCGCGAATGTTGGCCGGGTCGTCGCCGGCGTTCAGTGCGGTGGAAAGCTCGCCGACTTCCTCCACGAACCACATAAACGTTTTCGGCGTGCCGCGGGCGCGATCTTGCGCCTCGTATCGGCCGGCAATGTGCTTCTGAAATTGGCGGAGTGTGAGCGGCGATGCATCCATCACGGTATCCTAACAACCCGCGATCGAAGCCGCGCGCAGCAAGTGAATTGGTATTTGACCGCTATGAATTTAGCTGCCCGGCGCAGGTTTGCCGCCTCCGCTTGCGTCCGGCGTTGTCTGCGCTTCCTTCCACTTCGCCAGAACATCCATCACCCGCCGTTCCCGCTCCAATCCCTTCTGATCGCCAGTCTTCTCACACGCGCCGGCAAGTAGTTCGTGAGCCGAGGTGTCGTAGGGATCGATGTACACGGCCGTGAGCGCATAGCGCGCTTCGTCGCTCCATTTTCCCTCGTCGCGACAGAGCCGGGCGATACGCTTCGCGTAGCGATTGTCCTTCAACTCCACTTTCTCAAGAATCGAGAGCTGCTCGATTGCCTTTTCCGGATCGCGCAGCTCCTTGGAGAGGTAGATTCCCGCGAGCCGCTGGTGCGGCAGGGCGTCGACGGGACGAATCGCCGCGATTTGCTCCCACTTCCTGGCAGCACCGGGGTAGTCGCGCGATTTCAGGAGCATGTCAGCTTCCTCGCGCAGCGTTGCGTATTTTTCGCTGGATTGCTTGTCGTAGCCCCACGTCGCGATCTGCTTGTCGCACCAGGCAAAGAAATCGGCCTGGAACTGCGGCATCGATCGGCCGGTTTCCTTTGGAAAGAACCGTTCCTGCGGCAGTGCGTTGCGGCAATCGTCGAGCATCCGCAGGATCGCGTCGTGGCCGTAAATCTCCTCGACGTATTTGCAGATCCAGAATGACTCGGCATACGCAAGCTGCCGGTCGATCGGGCGCTTCGGACGGACGAAAGCCCAGGTGAGCTTGTCCAGCGGAAACAGCGCGTGGCCCTTCACCGCCTGATACAGCATCGGCACCCATTCCCATCGCATCGGCGCGTTCTCTTCATTGACCGCCAATCCTTCGGTCATCCAGTGCTGAATGCGATTGTCGGTTGCGCCAAGCGTTACGGTGTGAGTGTATTCGTGACGGAGAACCTGCGACCAGTTGAACGTGCCCAGCGTTCCTTCGCCACCGCGCGGCGACACCAGCGCGATCACCCGGCCGGTGCTGGCGCCGACGGTGCCGATCCAGGGTGAGCCCGTCGTCCGCACCGAGAACGCGTCGTGCGTCGGAAAGACTTCAATATAGGTTTTGAGCGGCGGCGTGTAGTGAAACTGCGCAGATGTCGGCCTGCACGCTCTCCAGATATTCGCTGAAGTACTCAGGAATCACCGGGTCGGCTTTGGCATCGTACATCACGATGAAATGCGCCGATTCTTTTTGCGCAAATCCGTCCATCATGTCCAGGAGGCGCAGGTAATTGGTGGTTGCAAGATTGAATGGATCCAGCTCGTGTGCCGCGTTCAGCACGACGTGCGCGTCGGCTTCATCGCCGCTCTGGGTATACAGCAGGCCCAGGCCGTTTTGAGCCGATGTCCACCAGGGGGCTCTGGCAATGGCGATCTTGTATTTCTCGGCGGCGCGCGGGTATTGCCGCATTGCGCCCAGTTGCTCAGCCACCTCAAAGCAGGCGGTCGCATTATTAGGATCGATTTTGTCGACGCGCGCGAGAATCTCGGCGGTCTGTTCGTCCTTCAACTGCAATGCGCTGGTGGCCGCTGCCAGACCCAGCGCCTCGAGGTCGTGAGGCAGAACCATCAACACGCGCTCGACGATCGGCGCGGCCTCCTCCGGGCGGCGCTGCGCGAGGAAGCTTCGCGCCGCCAGCAGATCGGCCGCGGTGGAGTCGGGGTTGACCGCCCGCATCTCATCGACGCACCCGTCGGCCGAGTCGAAATCAAACTCCTGCAGCTTCAACCGGCTCAGGCGGTTCCACGTCGGTTCATAACAGGGGTTCGCTTCGAGCGCGGCGCCGAGTTCCTGCATCGCCTCCTTGCGCTGGTCGTGCGAGGCAAAGTATTCCGCCGCCGCGAGATGGGCCGGCCAGAACTCGCGATCGATTTCGTCATAGACGCGGACGAAAATTCCCAAAATGGTGCGGTCAAGCGCCGGATTATTGCGATACGCCTCGGTGAGCGCAGCCCAGCGATCGATCGCCTGGCCGATCCACGTGACGTTCTGCGCATCTTCAAACGGCCCCTGCGCGCCGCTCTGCCATTTCTCCAGAAACGCCTGGGGCTTTTCTGCAAACCAGGCGTAGGCGCGCGACGCTTCCGTTGTCTTGCCAAGCTTCTCGAGGACGACGCCGAGCCAATAGTGCGCGCCGATGGAGTCAGGATGGTCGACGAGGAGTCTGACCAGAATCGCCTGCGCCTCATCAACGCGGTCGAGTTTGCTCAGCAATTGAACCCGCAGGATTTGCGCGGCGGGGTCGTTCGACGCGGGCGTCCTGCCGAGCACGTCCAGCGCCGAATCAAATTCACCAAGAGCCGCCAGCGCCGTGGCGCGGGTGCGGGCGGCCAAAATCTGCTGCTGTGGCTGTTGCGCGTGAATCTGTCCGAGCGTGATCAGCGCCTGGCGGTACCGGCCGTGAAACGCCTGCGCCTGCGCTTTATCAAGGTCGTTATAGTAAGTGGGGTATTGCAGGGCGGGCAGGTCTTCGGGTAAGAACGGAGTGAGCCAGCTCTGGGGAATTGCGTTACGGACGATGTCTTGCGGGTCAGCCTGGACGACCCGAGTCAACATCGATGCTATAAGTAATGTCAGCGGCGCCGCGAGAAGCGGGAGGCGCTGACGCGAAAGCGTGGAGAGCATGCCGAATCGAAGCCTTTCCGTCGGGTCAGGTTCAACTGAGCGGGAAAAACCGCTGAGCGGGACGGGCTTGCCCGCCGCCAGTTATTATACGATACGCGAACCAAACATGAGCGTTGGAGAAAACATTCACGCCCTCGTCGGAAACTCCCGGGCATTTCCGATTCTGTCCCAATGGCAGTTCTTCAACCACGCGGGGGTCGCGCCGCTTCCGCACGTCGGCGCCAAGGCGATTCGCGCTTACGCCGAACGGGCCGAGCAGTCGGCGTATCTGCATTCGCAGTGGTATCGCGACATCGAGTCGCTGCGCATCTCGGCCGCCGAGCTCATCGGCGCGCATCGCGATGAGGTTGCCTTCGTGAAAAACACAAGCGAAGGAATCAGCATCGTGGCCAACGGCATCGACTGGCAGTGGGGGGATCGCGTGGTGACCACCGCCATCGAGTATCCGGCCAACATCTACCCCTGGATGGAGCAGGTTCGCAACCGCGGCGTAAAGCTCGTGATGGTGCCGGAGGAATCCGATGCCGCCGGGCGGCGTTATGTTCCGCTGGAGAAGATTCTCGAAGAAGCCAGGGATCCGAAGACCAAGGTGGTCACGCTCTCTCACGTCGAGTACGCCAGCGGCCAGCGTCACGATCTGGCGGTCATCGGAAAATACTGCAGGGAGAACAACAAGTATTTCTGCGTCGATGCGATCCAGTCATTGGGCGCGATCCCGCTCGACGTGCAGGCGATGAACATCGACTACCTCTCAGCCGACGGTCACAAATGGCTGCTCGGTCCCGAGGGCGCCGGTATCTTCTACTGCCGGCGCGATCTGCTGGAGCGCACCCGCCCGCTGATGATCGGCTGGATGAATGTCGTCGATGCCCAGAACTACGGCAATTACGACTACACGCTCCGTCCCGACGCCGGGCGGTTCGAATGCGGCAGCTTAAACGTGCCGGGGCTGCTGGCGCTGAAGGTTTCGCTTGAACTGCTGAAAGGCATTGGCGTCGATCTGATCGCCCAACGGCTCAAACTCCTCACCGATCGTCTGATTCTCGGCCTGATGATGAAGGGGTATCAGGTGGTCAGTCCGCGCAGCAATTTCGACTGGAGCGGGATCGTTAGCTTCGTTTCACCGACGCTCAATCACCAGGAGATCATCCAGCGGCTGCGAAAGCATCAGACGGAAATTGCCCTGCGCGAGGGGCGATTGCGGGTCTCTCCGCATTTTTACAACACCGACGAGCAGATGGACAAGTTGATTGAGGTGCTGCCGGAGCATTAGGCGATTTGAAATTTCAGAATTTGAGATCGGAGAAGATCGCAGGCGATTTGAAATTTCAGAATTTGAGATCGGAGAAGATCGCAGGAGATTTGAAATTTCAGATTTGAGATCGACGAAGATCGCGGAACCGGCTCGCGCCGCTTACTGAACCGCGGCAACCACCTTCTTCGCCGCGTCGGTCAGATCCGATGCCGTTTGCAGCGTTGGCATGTCGCCCTTGGCGGCCTTGAGAATTTCGCGCGCTTTTTCGACGTTGGTTCCTTCGAGCCGGACAACAACCGGCACTTGGAATCCGACTTCCTTCCCCGCCAGCACCAGGGCTTCGGCAATGAGGTCGCACTTGGCGATTCCGCCGAAGATATTGACGAGAATGCCCTTGACCTTCGGGTCGGAAAGGATGATGCGAAAGGCTTCGATCGCGCCCTCTGACGTGACGGAGCCGCCGACATCCAGAAAATTCGCAGGCTCGGCGCCGTGCAGCTTGATGATGTCCATGGTGGCCATCGCCAGGCCGGCTCCGTTGACGAGGCATCCGATGGTTCCGTCCAGCGCGATGTAGTTGAGACTTGCTTTGTGGGCGCGAACGTCCAGGGGCGCTCCTGCGATTCGTCGGCCATCGCGTTGATGTCGGGATGACGAAACATCGCGTTGTCGTCGAAGTTGATCTTGGCGTCGATCGCGAGAAGCTTCCCTTCCTTCGTGACCACCAGCGGATTGATCTCCGCCAGCGACGCGTCCGTTTTCAGGGCGACTTTCGCGAGGTTCATCATCAGCTTGGCAGCTTCGCCGGCCATCTTATCTTTGAAGCCCAGCTTGTAGGCGAGATCGCGCGCCTGATATCCCTGCAGGCCCAGAAGCGGATGAAACGGCTCCTTCAGCACTTTTTCCGGCGACTTCCTGGCGACCTCTTCGATATCCACGCCGCCCTCTGCCGAGGCGATCATCGTGACCGTGTTGCGGCTGCGATCGATGGTGATTCCCAGGTAATATTCCCTGGCGATGTCGACGCCGGGCGCGACGATCAGCACCGATACGGGCACGCCCTCCGGCCCGGTCTGATAGCTGGTCATGCGATTGTTCAGCATGAACTTCGCCGCCGCCCGCGCCTCTTCAGCGGATTTGACCAGCTTGACGAAGCCCGCCTTTCCGCGCCCGCCTGCGTACACCTGCGCCTTCACAACGCACATTGGCATGTTGAACTGCTTGAACGCCGCCGCTGCCTCATCGACCGAGCGAACGACCTCGGCGGAAGGAACGGGAATGCCTGCATCGGAGAGAATTTGACGCGCCTGATATTCGTGAATTTTCATCGCATGCAAAGTGTAGTGACAGGAGAGCGGAGTCACAATCTCGGAGGGGGTTGCGGGTGCACGACTCCACGACCGTCCCCGCGCGCCACCCCCTCTCCCGGTACTCCGGGAGGGGGGGTGGCGCAATAACGCGCGTGCACCGCAAGTTGCTCGGCGCGGGTCGCGGAAGTTCGTTCGGCGGGCGAGTGAGTTTTGAGTGTTCGCGCTGCGAAGCCGCGGCGCCTTCCGCTGCTTCGCATGGCAGATAACGGGCACAGCGCCTTGGAAAAAAAATTCCCTCGCTCACTCTTCTACGGTGCCGCGGGAACGGTCGGATCCCACGGATCGATATCCGCGACCGATGTCTTTTTCGTATTCGTTTCGACGTGAAGATCCAGATAGAGATAGTTTGACCCGATCTGCGGGCCGTGCTTGTAAAAGTCCACCTTGGTGGTGTAATCGCCAGCCACCGAGTCCATGTAGTAATCGGGCATCGTCGATGTTTTCTCTCCCATGACGATGACTTCAGAGGGCGTTACGCCAAATGCCTGCGTGTTCGAATAGGTCACATGAAGCTCGGTCAGATGGCTGTTGCAGAGATAGGTGTGCTCGTCCATCGGCTCCATGTCACTGGGGCAGGTCATGATCGGAGGATTGTAAACCGGCGGATCGAAGACAAAGACGGGCCAGCGATTGGTCACCGGCTGACTGTCTCCCAGCAGCGGCGGAAACATCGGACCCTTCCAGGCGTTGGAGTAATTCAGCAGCAGCAAACCCACCTGGCGCATGTTCGACATGCATTGCACCCGCTGCGACTCCTGCCGCGCGCGTGCCAGTGACGGCATGAGAAGCGCCAACAGCATTGCGATAATGCCGATCACCACGAGCAATTCGACGAGGGAAAACCCTTCAGAGGCTCTTCGACGAACGGGGTAATACGCCCCCTTGAAATCCTTCTTCTCGGGCTTGGACATTGTTGCCGTAGCGGAAACAGGCTCCGGCAGCGGCGCGTTCGAGAATGCGGGCACGCGATCCTCCAACCCGGCCGCGGCGTGACCGCTCACGGCGGCTTGCGCGCCGACCACTTCTTCTCGTTCATCATTGCTGAAGGCGAAATCAGTCGCCGGCTTCAGCGGCGGCGCAGGGGCAGCAGGAGACGCGTTGAGAAGGGCCTGCGGCTCGGCGGGAGCGGGTTGCGGCGGGCTTCCGTTGATCAACCGGATGATCGTCGGCCAGACGCCGCCAACGAGCACGACGCAGCCAATTGTCCACAGCAGGATTAACGCCCGGGGCTGCGTCCACCAGCCGACGTGATAGGCGGCCTGCGGGTGCTGCAGCGCCATCTCGCGCAGATAATCGACGACCGTATAGGTCGGGTCCAGCAGACGGATCTCTTGAATGGCGACGGGTTGCGCGCCGCGCGAGACATGCAGCACCTGTCGGTCGGCTTTTACGAACGCGCTGCCCGGCAGCGTCGTTTGCCAGAGCGCCATGCCCGCCACCGGTGGCGCCAGGGTCAGCGGCGCAAGCGGATGATCGTTCAGCTTGATCGACAACTGCCCAACCTGCGCCGCAGTCGCGCCCAAGGCAGAGAGCGTGAACTTGTAGTCGGCGGCACGCAATGCCATGACCACCTGCCCGTCGGCGCCCGGGTCGGCTGCGCCGCCATCCGCGATTTTCCAACCGGTAAATTGCGCGGTCGCCGGGCGAGGCCACATGTTGACCTTGACCAATCCCGGCGTCTTTGACTTGCGCCAAGACATCGCGGGGTGAATGCCGACGTTCACCGTCTTGGTCAAATCAGCCACGGGTTGAAACGGCACGTCCGTGGTCAGAACGCAGTCCCGATACCCGTTCTTGAGCGGATTTTTCGGATCGCCCAAATGCTGGAGGTAGGAAAACTCGACCAGAAATTTGTTGCCGTCCGGATAGACGCGCAAGTTTTTGACAACCGGATTCCCTTGAATCGGCGGATGCGCGATCGCCCGTTCAAACTCCTCCTGCCCGACGGAACTGTGTTGTCCGGCAAAGACAAAGCCTTCAGGCCCCAACGACAACTGCAGATACGCCAGCACCAGCCCAATCGCCAGGCCGATCAGAATCCACTGCCATCTTTTGACTCGGTCAACACGCATGATACGACTTGAGCTGTTGTCCAGTTGGACACAAGCAGTTACCAAACCCGGATGGTGGCGTTGAAGAAATCCGGACAGGGGAAAGAAAAGATTTTTCCGTGAAAAACCACGGCATCGGGGCAGTTTTCAGCTTGGAGTGGCGGCCCATTGTGTTGCGGGCTTCCAGCCTGACTCTAAGGAGCAGGCTGGAAGCCCGCACCACAACGGCACATCCAACCCGAGAACTGCTCTAGGTTGGCAGGTTCCGCGGGCCCTTGGAGAAGATAGGGGCAATAACCGGCGTCGCGTGACCAGGCGTCTCGATCCGCATCAATGCGACGCCATAGACCGGTTCGAGCACAGTCGGGTGCAGCACCTGCGCCGGCGCCCCATCCGCAACAAGCTTCCCATCGTGAAGCAGAAGCAGCCGATCCGCAAACGCGCCGGCGAGATTCAGATCGTGCGACGCCATCAACACTGCCAGACCCTGTTCGCGCGAAAGCGAACGGAGCAGTTCTCCCAACTCGACCTGGTGCTTTAGATCGAGATGCGTGCTGGGCTCATCCAGGAGCAGCGCCTCGGGTTCCTGGATCAGACACCGCGCGACGAACACCCGCTGCCGCTGGCCGCCGGAAAGACTTTCAAGAGGACGATGGACCAGCTTGTCGAGCCCAAGACGGCTCGTGATGTCGGCAATGACCTTCATGTCATGTTTCGATTCGACGCCAAAGGCCCGCAGATATGGGGCTCGGCCGAGGCGCAGCGTTTCACCCACCGTTTGTCCCGACTCCCAAGCGGGGAGCTGCGCCAGATACGCGACTTTCCGCGCCAGCTCGGGCATCGGCCATTGCGCCAGGGGCCTGCCGTGCCACTCGATCGATCCGCTGGAAGGAAGCTGCCGCAGAAGCGTTCGCAGCAGCGTGCTCTTGCCGCTGCCGTTGGGGCCCAGCAGAGCAACGACTTCGCCCGCGGCAATCGCGAACGAGACGTCCGCCAGCGCTGCATGACGACCGTAGGAAACGTCCAGATGAGAGGCAGACAGCAGCATGTCAGTTGGCAATCCCGGGGTCGGCGCGATTGCGCCAGAGAAGGTACAGAAAGAACGGTCCGCCGAGCAGCGAGGTGAGAACGCCGACTGGGAGCAGCGTCCTGCCCGTGCTGGAAAAAAGACGCGAGCCCGCGTCCGCCAGCGGAAGCAGCGCGGCCCCGCACGCGGTTGCGATGGGAAGCAGCCGGCGATGATCGCGCCCGACGATCGATCGCGCCAGATGCGGGCAGATCAATCCGACGAATCCGATCGGCCCGCTGACCGCGACTCCCGCGGCCGTGACGATCGACGCCACGCCCAGAGCCACCCAGCGCAGGCGATGAATCCGCACGCCCAAAGCCTCGGCCTCGGGCTCGCTGAGCCCGGCGACGTTGAGCTGGCCGGTGATGTACAAAAGTACAAGCCAACCCGCCGCTGCGCACGTCGCGGCAAACATTTTCTGCGCGCCGCTGAGATTGGTCTGAATCCCGCCCACGAGAAACGCCAGCGCCGAGCCGGTGCCCGCGAGGCGTTCGGGCGCATCGCGTTGAGCATCAGAAACAATGATCCGGCGATCGCGTTGACAATGACACCGACCAGCAGCAGCGTCACCGGCTGCATTCTCCCGCGCCTGCTGGCGAGCGTCAGTACGATGCCGACGGCGCCCAGCGCACCCGCAAATGCAAACGCCTGCTGACCCAGCGCCACCAGCGTCGCGCCGAAGAGGCTGTTGGCGAATTGGAATCCCCAAATGTACGCCATGAGCGAAGCTCCGCTGCTGACGCCAAGCAAATAAGGATCGGCCAGCGGATTGCGAAGAATTGCCTGATAGACAACGCCCGCCGCGGCAAGCGACGCGCCAACCAGCGACGCCACGCCAACGCTCTCAAACCGAAACGCGCGCACGCGAGCGTCGCCCGGCCAGCCGAACTGTCCGTTGGACCCAACACACATGCACAGCAACGCGGGCATCGCCCAGACGAGCAGGCTCGTCAGGAGCGAGAGCAGCAATCGGGGAAGATTCCATTGTTTCATTCTCGATGCAGCGCCTGCTCAAACTGTTGGGCCAAATTTCCCACGTGATACCCGGGAAGCAGCACGTCGCTCCCCGTCAACTGAATGATGCGGTGATTTCGCACGGCTGGCAAATAGGGCAACGTATTCCAATTACGCATCGCCTCGTCGCGAATTTGCGCAGATGCGTCCGGCAGGAGCTGGATAATCACTTGCGGCGCAAGAGTGATGAGCGTTTCCCTGTCCACCGCCGGCCAGGGAGGCGACGAAGAATCAATGACATTTCTTCCGCCGGCGATTGTGAGCAGGTCGTCCAGAAATGTTCGCGGGCCTGCGGCGTTTTGACCGGATTCGTCCACGACGATTAAGGCTGGCGTCGGAGCCATCGGAGCCGTCCGCTGTCTGATGATCTGCAACTGAAGCTGCAGACGCTTTGACGCGGCGTCCGCCTTCCGCGGTTCGGCGCAAATTTCCCCAAGCCGAGTCAGGGCGGCAAAAATGTCATCGACCCTATCGATGTGCAGATTTTCCTGCCGGCTCCCGATCGCCCGAACGTGCTCCTCAAATCCAGTCGGCGTCCGCCCCGGGGCATACTGCGTGATGATAATCCGCGGCTGAAGCTCCACGATCCGCTCCCAATCGGTCGTCAGGTAATCGCCGACCCGGCGGATGTTGCTGACCTGCGGATTCTGATCGTAATTGCTGACGCCCACGAGGTGATCCGCGGCCCCCATTGCGACAATCAGATCAGTTGCCGCCGGGACGAGCGACACAACCGTTGGAGCCGCGGCGCCAGTGGTCACTCGCGGTGGAACCTCGCGTCGGTCGCAGCCCGCGATGACGATTCCCCACGACGATACCAGAAGCAGAAAAAGTTTGATTGCGGGCCGGGACGGTCGTTGACCCATCGCGCGCGGATGTTAGAGTTGGCAGGTGAGGCTGTCAAACCAACGCGCAGCATCAGGGCATCGAAACACAAGGATGGAGCCATGACTGAGCCGAACACGATTATCAACCGCATCGGAAGCTGGTTCAAACACGCCACCCGTCTGGAGAACGATCCGATCGGGCAGGCTCACGACAAGAACGGCGAGTCCGGCGCGACAACCGCACTGGGCGCCCTGTCGAGCAGCGCAGCACATTCCTGCGGCCCTGGGCGAAACGCGATCAGGCAATCGAAAACGTGCAGGGCGGAATCGCGGCGCTCGGCGACTTGATGACCTCCATCCGCGACAACATGGAACGCCAGTCGCAACGGCAGGATGAACTGCTGCAATACCTTTCTCACCTTCCGCAGGCATTGCAATCACTTCCCGAAACCAGCCGCTTGCAGGCCGAGACGCTGGAGGCGATTCAGCAGCAGATGCAGGGGCAATCGGCTCAGCAGCAGAAGCTGGGCGAGATCCTCGAGAAGATCGGCGAATCCGGGACTGAGCACGGCCGAGTGCTCGAGACCATGCAGGACCACGTCCAGGCCATGCGCGGCCACGACCAAAAGATTTCGGAGAACCTCGGCAGCGTCGGCTCCGCAATGGAAACCGTCAGCGAACATTCCAAGACCAGCACGCAGGTTCTCCAGCAGATGCGCGACAACCTGAGCAACCGCGATGGCGAACTGCAGCGCATCCTGAACGGCCAGGGAAAACGATTTACGACGCTACTAACCATTGCGATCGTGCTGTCGATCGCGGCCCTGGCTGCCGTTGGCGTCTTCGGATATCTCGCCTACGTCACGCTGCAGGGTTTCAAGCACTGAATTGCGGCGCAGGTATCTCGCGTGTCTTAGACGGAGGGTGCGGGACCGTCACTGCGTCCAACCTATTCTGCCCCTATTCTGGGAGGGGCGACGGTCGTGCCCCTTAAGGCGGAATCATTGTTGACCGTCACGACCATGGCTCCTACCCTAGGCTCAATCGCGGAGCATGGCGCCCTGCCATATTCCGCGATTGAGCCTACGCCACCTAGAAGGAGCCAATATGCCGATCCAACTGCCGCCTCTTCCTTTTCCTTCCGATGCGCTTGAGCCGTACATCGATAAGGCGACGATGGAGATCCATCATGACAAGCATCATGCCGCCTACGTCAACAACCTGAACAAGGCGCTCGAATCCGCGCCGGAGCTTCAGAACAAGCCGGTGCATGAGCTGCTCAAAAACAATCTGGCGATTGTTCCGGACGCAATCAAAACTGCCGTGCGCAACAATGGCGGCGGGCATCACAATCATTCGCTGTTCTGGCAGACCATCGGCCCCAAGGCCGGCGGAACCCCCGTTGGAAATCTCGCCAAGGCGATGGACAGCACTTTTACTTCCTTCGACAAGTTCAAGGAACTCTTCACTGCCGCCGCCACCACGCGCTTCGGCTCCGGCTGGGCATGGCTGGTGAAGAAGGGACCCAAGCTCGAAGTGATCTCCACGGCCAATCAGGACAGCCCCCTCATGGACGGCGCATTCCCCGTTGTCGGCCTCGACGTCTGGGAGCATGCCTACTACCTCAAGTACCAGAATCGTCGCCCCGAATACATCGCCGCGTTCTGGAATATCGTCCGCTGGGATGAAGCCGAGAATCGGTTCAACCGGGCGGAGTAAATCAATGCCGACGCCTCGTGTTTTCCTCCGTGACTGCGTTCCCGGCGATCTGATCGATGACGTGTACGTTGTCACCGGAAAGCAAATTTCCGCCACGAACAACGGGAAATACTTCATCAAGCTGTTCGTCTCGGACCGCTCGATGCAGGTGACATCGCGCATCTGGAACGCCACGCGCGAGATGTTCAATGCCATGCCGGAGAGCGGCTTTCTCAAGCTGCGCGGGCGGGTTGAAAACTATCAGAATAATCTCCAGGTGATCGTCGAGCAGATGTGGCCGGCCAAAGAGGGAACGTACGAGGTCAGCGATCTTCTCCCGCACACCACCAAAGACATCCCGGCGATGTGCTCCAAGCTGCGGGAGATCATGGGGAGCCTGCAGAGCCGCCACGTGGCGGCCATCGTGCAGGCGTTTCTCGACGACGAAGTGATGATGAAAAATCTCTGTTGCGCCCCGGCGGCGATGAGCTTTCATCACGCGTTTCTTGGCGGGCTGCTGGAGCACACGCTCAACGCGCTGGAGGTCGCCGATGCGATCGTCAATTTTTATCCCGGGCTGAGCCGGGATCTGGTCCTGGCCGGGATCTTCCTGCACGACATCGCCAAGACGTGGGAGCTCTCCTATGAAACCGCGTTTGGCTACACCGATGGCGGGCAGCTCATCGGGCATATCGCCAAATCCGCGATGTGGGTGGAGGACAAGGCCAGAACCGCCGAGCAGAAGCTCGGAGAGACGATCCCCCGCAACGTCATCGACGTGTTGCAGCACATCATCCTGAGCCATCACGGGCAGCTGGAGTTTGGGGCGGTGAAGATCCCCGCGACTCCCGAGGCG
The DNA here is from genome assembly GCA_963758525.1 of uncultured Phycisphaerales bacterium. Classification (GTDB taxonomy): domain Bacteria; phylum Planctomycetota; class Phycisphaerae; order Tepidisphaerales; family Tepidisphaeraceae; genus JBBSDP01. Next base: position 81,698 of record CAVWVQ010000002.1, on the reverse strand, counting down.
ATTGCGGTGCACATGATCGAGAACCTCGATGCGAAGCTCATGATGTCGCTTGCCGCCACCCGCGGGGAAGCCGGCGGCAATAGCGAAGGTAACTGGTCGGAGTACGTCAAGTCACTGGGTACGCGGCTCTACCGCCCGGATGTGGCGCTGTCGGAAGCGATCGAGGAGCCCGCCGCGCCGGCGGCGCCGCCGCCGCCCGAAAAGGCCGCACCGGCAGCGGGCTCGCTGGTCATTAATAACCCGCTGTTCGAGTCGACACCCGCCCGCCATAAGTAGTGGGGCCGGCGCGAGTGTCCGGGCCAGCATATTGTGGTGCGGGCTTCCAGCCTGCATTGCCACCGAGCAAACGAGTTTGGGCGTGCGCGAATTTCCAGTTGCAACCTGTTCGCGGCGATATCCCGGTCTTGCCCCCTCCCGTAGTACTCTGGAGGAGGGTTGGGGTGGGGGTTCGTGCGTTCGGCGGGCCGCGTCAAATTAACGATCTCCCCCCACCTCAGTCCTCCCCCCGGGTACGAGGGGAGGAGGCAAGAAGTCACTCCCGGAAATTCGCGCACGCCCAAGTTTGCTCCTTCTTGCCCGGAAAGTCGCGCTCATGTCCAAAGCGCGCCTGTCGCTGGCGCAGATTTCGCGCAACTTTTTTGCGTAACGCCTGTAAACTCCCGCCGCAACGATATGGTTCTATTTCATCACTTTTTGAAAGGGCGGATTATGTTTCGATCCAAGTGGGTGCCTCTGGCGGCTGTCGCATTGTTGTCCGGCTCCGTGCTGGTGTTTGCCGAGGATGCGGCTCCGGCGACTGCGCCGACCGAGCACCACCACGGCCGAGCAGGCAAGCTTACCAAGCCCTGGAGCGAGCTGACTGGTCTCACCGATGATCAGAAGTCCAAGATCCTTGCGGTGCATACCAAGGCCGTTGAAGAGGTCAAGGCGATTCACGAGAAGGAGAAAGAAGACATCATGGCCGTCCTGACTGACGACCAGAAGAAAGAAGCCGAAGAGATGGAATCCAAGAGCGGCCACAAGGGCGCCGAGGCGGAGACCCAGCCCGCTAAATAGTTTGGTCGGGGTTGCACAAATCCGTCCGGTGCCATCATAGAGCGGTTTGCCGCCGGTTGATCGCGTTTGCGGCCGCGACGCGTAGCGGAGCGCGTCAGATGACGCGCAACCTCTGCAAACATGGTCGGGCGCTCGAACAGCGCACGGCCAGCGTTCGCGCACGAATACCCTGATCAATTTCGAATTGACGACTGACGCAGTTCCGTAGCACAGCCGTCTCGGCTGTGGCCCCGTGTCACAGCCGGGACGGCTGTGACACGGGGGATCGCCCTCCGCCGGCGTCGAGATTATTTGAGCAGCCACTGCTCACTTACCAATCGGCATAATCGCAAAGGCGACGTGGGAGGCGTGACTGTTCACCCGGCGAAGATTGGTCATCAGGTCCAGCACCACTGCAATCACGTCGTGTGAATCGCCTGGTGCGTCGGCGCCGAGGCGGTCGAGATAGCCGTCGCGAAGGGCGCGGACCCGGCGATCGATCTGGTCCTTGTGGCGCAACAGCTTGGCGGCCATGGTCTGGTCGCGGGTGTGAAACGCGGCGTCGGCGAGGCGGAGGTTTTCGCAGACGTTTCGGTCCAGCTCGTTGAGTTCTGCCCAGGCCGTCTGGGAGAAACTCAGTCGCCTGCGGATCTTTTTGAGGACCAGCTCGCAGAGGTTTTTGTCGATCAGATCGCCGATGCTTTCCAGCTCCGAAAGATACTGCAATTGCCGAAGCCGCTCGGCAGAAAGATCAGAGTCGAGCGAATGCGAAGCCAGACGGGCGAGAAACCTTTTGATCTCCCCTTCGAGGCGGTCGACTTTGTCGTCTCTCTCGCTGACCTGGCGGGCGAGCTTTTCGTCGTTGTCGCGCAGGCGCGCGAGACATCCTCGCTCATGCCGCGAACGATGTCGGCCACGCGGAGGATTTCCCGCATCGACTGACTCAGGGCGAGGTTCCCGGTATCGAGCGATTCGGGGCCCAGGTAGAGCGGAACTCCTTCGTCAATCGCTGCGTTCTCCTGCAGCGGCACGAGCCATTCCACCAGGTAAAACAGCGCCCATGAAACCGGCAGAAAGATCGCCAGCTTCAGTAGATTAAATCCGGTGTGGGCATTCGCGACCTGGCGCACCAGCAGCGGAGAGCTTGCCGCAAGCAGCGCGGTGAAACGGGGGAGCTGCCAGACGACCAGAACTGCCACCAGCGACTTGGCCATGAGGTTGGCCAGCCCCAGGCGCCGGCCGGGCACGCTGTGCCATCCGATCATCAGTGTCGTCACGGCCACGCCCACGTTCGCCCCAACCACCGCGGCCAGCGCCAACGCCGGCGACAAGCTGAACGCGCCGCTCGCCGAGAGTCCCATCAGCATGCCGACGGTCCCGGTGCTGGATTGCAGCGCGACAGCAATCACGGCGGCAACCACGACCAGCAGTCCGGGATGATGTCCGGCAATTTCGAGCAGCAGCATGAGGTCGCCATTACCCGACAGGTGCGAGGCTCCGTTTCCGATCAGGCTGATTCCCATGAACAGGAAGCCGAAGCTCAAAAGCACCTGGCCGATGCCGCGGGTCATCGGCGCCCGCGCGTACTGGTACAGGAGGACGCCGAGGAACAAAAAGAGCGGGGATGATTGCTCGATGCGAATGGAAAGAAGTTGAACTGTGAGCGTAAGACCGATGTCGGCCCCCAGCAGGACGATGAACATCCGCCGCGGTGTGACATGCCCGGTGCGGACGGATTCCACGGAGAGCAACGACACGCTGGTGCTTGATGGGGCCAGCAATGACAGCCCGAACCCGGTGACCAGCGCCCGCATGGGCCGGTCGGCTGCCTGTTCGAGGAACGGGCCGAGGCGCGCTCCCATCAGACGATCGAGCCCGTCGCGAAGCGCCTTCACGCCATGAAGGATCAGGGCCACGCCCCCGAGAATGACAATGCTGGTATAAAACATTCCTGGCAGTCACACCGCCAAAACAAAAAGGAGCAATTGCTCAACACGAGCACGGGCCGTCGGCCGACGCCGGCGCATCATCTAACCAGGATGTTTTTTGGGGTTTTAAGACGGAACGCCGCGTGGTCTGCGAACTCTCGCTTCGCCAAACGCGTCCGTCTGTCAGCTCACGTGAGCGATTTGTTTTCCGCCGGCTCTGCGGAGGATTTGCTCAGGCAGCTGCCCGAAATGCGCCGGATGAAGAACATCCCAAGAACCCGGCACGCTTCAACTCAGACCGAAGTTTCTCTCGTTCGATATCGGATCTTTGGACTGACCGAACATCGATAAAAGGACATTAACCAAATCTTAGCAATTTGCAAACTGATAAAATTCGAGATTAACGCCACCAACGTTCGACAATCCGAATAGCGTCTTGCGAATAGTGCGGCCTGTAGCGGGATACTGTCGATAAAGCTCCGCAGGCGGATTCCCCGCCGTGCGGCGACGGTGTCGCCGCCTTTGCGTGCAGCCACGGAACGGCGCCCGATTGACAGCATGGCCAGTTTGAGCTTCCGCGTTGACGGTCACGAGGTTGCCCGGCACCGGCTGCAGCGCCCGCTGGTCATTGGAAGATCTGATCTGTGCGATATCTCCATCCGCGATTTGCTCCTCTCGCGGCAACACTGCCGGATCGATTTTGACGGCATGCGGTGGGTTGTAACCGACCTTCACAGCCGCAACGGTACGTGGTTCGACGATCAACAAGTTGCAAGCCGGGTCTTGCGGGATGGCGATCATTTCCGGATCGGCACGATTCGTATTTTCTTCCTCGCCCTCTCCGGCGAGCCGTCGCATTTGAGGGGCCGGCTGGGGAAGAATAGTCGGCCGGCCGAACCGGCGCGCGGAGGATTCGCAACACGCCATCCTTCTGCGTCCATCGCCGCCAGTCCCTTGGAGTATCAATCTCGGGCTCCGCAGCCACTTCCGCGGCCTTCAGATCCGGTCTCGTACTCGCGGGAGAACCTCTACGGGCTGTTCGCGCGCATCGCCGCAAGCTCGCGCCACACAAACTTCGATCTGCCGGCACGGGCAAATCAGCGGTCGCGCCCCACGCCACGCCCGCGCCCCCGGAAAGACACCTCCCGGCGTGCCCCCGGACGCTCGAAGAGCGATGCCAGCTCGAATGAGCGGTGCAGGCGATGGCCTCTTCGGGGGGCCTCGGCGGCAGCGCGGCTGGTCATTTTTGGGTACTTTTTGATCGCCCTGTGTCGTGGCCGAATCGAATAGTGCCCAAGGCACGGCGACACAAACCCAAATAATACATGTCTTTACGCCGAGCCCGCGCCGCATTTCAGAAAAAAGCGTGCGATTCGTTGCTTTTCACATTGTTCCCCGATTACACTTACGACCACAGGGGCCGGCGGATGAGCAGACGGGGTCGAGTGCCATTTCGAGAACGGAGCGGTCCAAAACGGCCGCTTTTGGGGCACCCAGAGCAGTAAATTTGGAGGGAGGAGCATTGGCGAGTCAGGTGCCGCCGGAGCGCTCTTTTTCTGTACCGCCGCCTGAAAGAAGAGTGACCTATGAACGGGGGCTTTCGATTGAATTGGCCGACCGGGCTGAAGCGCACTGCCACGCGAGTTCGTTGGTTTCAACGTTTTTCGCAACTCAAGGCCGGTTTGGATTTACAGCAAGTGTCGGAGAGCCTCGCGGAGCCGTACGCGACCGTCTACCGATGGGCGGATACCTTTGGCTATCCGTTTCCGGATCGTCGTCGGCGCGGACGTGTTTCGACCACGCAATGGGACAGCGTCGAGTGGGGCCTGCGCGACGCGGTGATTGCCCGGGACCTTGGCGTTTCACGCGAGCGGGTCCGTCAGGTGCGGGCAAGTCGCGGAATGGGCCCAAGTGAGCATCGCGCGTCTGTGCAGCGATTCGAGCAGTTTATCGCGGTGCAGCGAGAGCGACTGCATGGGCTGCCGATCGCCCAGATCGTGACGGAGTACGGCGCCAACATTTCGCCGCAAATTGCTCGCCGGATCGCGCGGGCGGCGGGAATCCGCCCGCATGATCCCGAATCGCGTTGGCGCAGCGTCGATTGGCGCCTGACCAATCGCGACCTCGCGGTTGTCTGGGGCACCAGTCCAAAATATATCGCCAACGTGCGGGCTCGGCTTGGCGTCGGACCTTCACAATGGGATGCGCCAGCACCCGCAACATCACCGATCCCGTCTATGTTGCAGCGCTGGCTCAGGAACAGGAAAGGGCCAACACGCTGGGAAAGCAGCCAGCGGCGATGGGACGGACAAAGCAACTGGTTCCAGCGGGGAGTTGAAGGACGACTCCGCTGAGTCCACTGGTCCCGTATCGCCGTGAAAATGACTCAACTAAATAATGCAGTGCCGGACTGGGAGCACCTGGATTCGAACCAGGGACCAAGGGTTTATGAGACCCCTGCTCTAACCGCTGAGCTATGCTCCCGCGAATGTGCAGATGGTAGGTATTGCAAGCCGCAAGGGAAGGACAGAGAAGCCGCGGATGTACATCCGCGGCTCCGCGATGGTTGACGAGGGCCGCTCAGTCTACAGCGAGCCTTTCGTGCTCGGCACCTCGTTGCTGCGCGGATCTTGGCTGACTGCCAGCTTCAGAGCCCGCGCGGCGGCCTTGAAGATCGCTTCGGAGATGTGGTGGTTATTGCCGCCGTACGGCACGTACACGTGGAGGTTCATTTTGGCGTTGACGGCGAGCGCCTTGAAAAATTCCTCAACCAGCTCGACCGGAAAATTCCCGATCGTTTCTCCCTTGAACTCAACGCGGAAGACAAATGCCGGCCTTCCCGACAGATCGATCGCCACTTGCGCCAGGCTTTCATCCATTGGGATGACCGCCCAGCCGTAGCGTTGAATACCGCGTTTGTCGCCCAGCGCCTTGTCGAGCGCTTGTCCCAGCACGATGCCGACATCTTCGACGGTGTGATGCGCGTCGACCTGGAGATCGCCGTCGGCCGAGATATCGAGATCGATGAGGCTGTGCCGCGCCAGCAGGTCGAGCATGTGATCGAAGAATCCGACGCCGGTCTTGGGCGCGGACTTTCCGCTGCCGTCCAGGTCGAGTGAGACGCGCACGCGCGTTTCCTTGGTCTCCCGCGAAATTTCCGCCCTGCGGTTTTCTGACATGCCAGGCTCACCTGAGAAGATCGATCACGCCGCTTTCTCCGACGCGTTGAGCGCCTTGATTCCCGCGAGCAGGGCATTGTTCTGATGATTCTGCCCGATGGTAATGCGAATTTTGTCCGCCAGTCCCGGCTGATCGAAGTGCCGCACGACGATTCCCTGCCGCTTGAGCCCCAGGTACGCGTCGCGTCCGCGGCCGTCGGGACAGGTGACGAGGATGAAGTTCGCATGGCTCGGCAAGACGTCCCATCCCATCTGAGTCAGTTCCGCCGAGAGGCGCTGCCGCTCGGATCGCACATAATCCCAGTTCTTGCGCGCGTATTCCTGATCGTTGATCGCGGCAGTCGCCAGCGCAATGGAGATCGCGTCGCAGTTGTAGCTGTCCTTCACCTTCATCATTTCGTGGATCACCGCCGGCTGCGCAACCGCGTATCCGAAGCGCAGCCCCGCGAGGGAATACGCCTTGCTGAGCGTGCGCGTGACGACGACGTTTTGGCAATCGCGCAGCAGGGCTACGCAGTTGTCATCCGCAAAATCGACGTACGCCTCGTCGATCAGCAGCAGGCCGTCAAATGCTCTGGCTAATTCCTCCATCTTCGTCGGGGAAACAAACGTCCCGCTCGGGGCGTTAGGGTTGGCCAGATAGATCGCGTCGGCCTTGGTGGCAAGAAGCGCGTTGGTCGGCAGCGCCAGTTGTCTTCCCAGGGGACTGTCGCCGCAACCGCTTCCTGGAGACTCGAGAGCACTGGATACAGCGAATAGGTCGGCATCGGAAATGCAAGCTTCCCGCCGGGCCGCACGAACGTTCGCGTGGCGATCGTCAGCACATCGTCGCTGCCGTTGCCGCACATGATCATCTCGGGCGTGACGCCCAGCAGCCTGGCGGCGGCAGCGCGAAATGCGCCGCCGGTGGGATCGGGATAGCGCCGCAGCGACTCTCCGTCGATCTCGCGCACCGCCTGCAGCACGCGGTCGCTCGGCGGAAAAGGGTTCTCGTTGGTATTGAGCTTGATGACACGATCGCCCGGCAACGGCTGCTCACCGGGGGTGTAACCGTTCATCTCTCGAATGTGAGGCCGGACCAATGACCGAGACATGGCGTTCATTATATCGGCAGAACGACGCTTGTCATTGGAATCGCGCGTTGCACACGCCCGTTGATCCATCCGCGCCACGTCATTTCTTGAAACGCACCTTCACGCTGGCGGCGTGCGCATCCAATCCCTCCGCCTGCGCCAGCTCGACAATCGCATCGGCGTCCGCGTTCAATCCGTTCGCTTCGTACCGAACGACGCTGCTCCGCTTGAGGAATTCGTACACGCTCACGCCGCTGGAAAAGCGCGCCGTTGTGTTTGTCGGCAGGCAGTGACTGGGACCCGCGACGTAGTCGCCCGCCGCCACCGGACTGTATCGCCCGAGAAAGACCGCGCCGCCGTGGCGGAGCTTGCGCAGGACGGCAGCGTCGTCTGTCGTCTGAATATTCACATGCTCGGCCGCGATCTGATTGCCCAACTCGATCAGCGCGTCCATCGACGGATCGATCACGATCGCGCTCGAGTCGCGCAGCGCCTTTTCGATCGCAGGACGTCGGCCAAGCGTCTTCACCTGGGCCTCGATCTCCGCCACCACGTGTTGTGCGAGTTTCTCGCTTGGGGTGAGCAGGAAGCAGCTTCCCGGATCGTGCTCGGCCTGCGCGATCAGGTCTGCCGCCACGCAGTCCGGCGCGGCTGACTCATCGGCCAGCACCAGAATTTCACTAGGCCCGAGAAATCCGTCGATGCCTACGCATCCCGCCAGCGCCCGCTTGGCCAGTTGAACGTATCGATTGCCGGGCCCGACGATTTTGTCCACTCGTGGAATTGTCTGCGTGCCAACCGCCATGGCCGCGATCGCGGCTGCGCCGCCCGCGCGGAAGACTTCCTTCAACTCGAGCTCCCTGCATGCCGCCAGCACCAGATCGCTCCGGCCATACCGGCTGGGAGGAGAGCAGACGACGATCCGCTTGACGCCCGCGACCTGAGCCGGCCCGGCAAGCATGATCAGGGTCGAAGGATAGGATGCTTTCCCTCCTGGGAAATACAATCCCGCACTGTCCAACGGCGTGTATCGCATCCCCAGCCACACGCCGTTCCGCAATACCGCCGGCGGCTCCGATGGCATCATCTGCGATTGATATTCGCGCACCTGGGAGATGGATCGCCGCAGCGCCGCCAACTGTGCGGGCGTGATTCGATTGGCCGCCGCGTCCATCTCTGCCGGGCTGACGCGGATCATCGAAGCGTCAAATTCCGGATCATCGAACTTGCGCGACGATTCGACGATCGCCGCATCTCCGCGTTTCGCGACGTCGCGCAGCGTTGCCTGCACACCTGCCGTCGCATCGTCCGGCGCAAGCGTCACGGAGACCGGATCGAGCCGCAATGCGCCAAGCAGCGATTCCAGTAGCCTGCGGTCTGCCTCGTGTTTCAACCTCAAGATCGGGATCATTCCGGCATCTTAGCGGTATCGCGACCTGCGCGAAGAGGCGGGAGACGCTCGAGGGGGTAGCGCAGAGAAGGCCGCACCCTGTGTCGCGGCAAACGATGGTTTCGACTATTTTACCACTCGATGATGCACTGCTTGCACCTCCTCTCCACCGAGGCGGATTTCCAATCACGGCGGGGGGCTGAAACACTTATCCGAAGCGGCTGCGGATCATCCTCCGAGATTAAAACGATCGGCCGCGGGGGGACGTGGCGCAGTGTTCTGTTTGCGACGGCCGGCTTGCGGAGTGCCGGTGTCGCATTCGTGCATGCGTGGGATATGCCGTCGCTCATAGCGTCAGCGCTGGCGAACGTGCGCAAAATCGCCTTTACGCCCTCACAAATGCCGACGCGGCAATCAGCGGGGTGGGTGAAGTCAATCATGGCGTATCGCGATGCCGTGATGATCTGCAATTCGATGCCGGCATACCGCGACTGGCTTCGCGCAGGGATACCGCAAGCCCGCTGCCGAGTCATTTGCAGCGGCGTTGACCTCGCTCGCATTCGGCCCCGGCGCGACGTGAGACTGCGAGCGGCGCTGGGCTTCAGCGAGGCCGACCATGTCGTGCTTGCCGTCGGCGAATCCTCGAGAGCGGCCCGGCACGACTACGCGGTCTGGGCGACGTCAATTCTGCACGTCTTGGATCCGAATCAAAAGCTGCTGCTGTGGGGCCGCGGGCCGGGATGCGGGCGGGCAGCGCGATTGGCCATCGGCGTCGGGCACGCGGAGCTGTGCTCCATCGCCGAACGCAACCTCGGGCGAGCCGTGGAATTTGAAGAGCTGCTCCCCGCTGCCGATCTGGCACTGATCACCGCCGACGGGGCGGTCGCGCCTCTGCCGATCGCCATCTGCATGGCTGCCAGACTTCCGATTGTGGCTACACCATCGGCGATGGTGCGAGAGATGCTGGAGGATGGCCGTTCGGCGCGGTTCGCGCCGGCGGGCGTGCCCCGCCGAATCGCGCAGGCGATTGCGGATGTGAGGGCTTCGACTGAATTGCAGAATTCTCTCGCGGAAAGCGCCGCGAACGATGCAAACAAGCGCTACTCCAACTCGGTTTTCGTTGCCGAGCACAATGCGATATACGCACAGTTCGCGTCCGATGTGAGCGGCGCTCCGCGCGGCACGGGCATCCTGCCCGTGCTGGCGACGCGGCAGTAGGAGAAATTCCCCTACCAAGAGTTCCCGATATCTCAGCGCAACTTGCATGGGCAAGATGCCCATGTCACGCCATGGCGCGATGCGAGCCGCTTGGGGGTGATTCGACCCTATTTCATCGCTGCGATCACCGCGTCGGCAAATTGATCGGTGCTGGACGATCCGCCAAGATCGCGGGTGCGAACCTTTCCTTCGACGAGCACCTGGTTGTACGCGGCCTTGATCTTCGCGCCGATTGCCTCTTCGTGAATATGATTGAGCATCATGACGCCGCTCATGATCAGCGCGAGCGGATTGGCAACCCCTTTGCCGGCGATGTCGGCGGCGCTCCCATGAACGGCTTCGAACACCGCGCAGTGATCGCCGATGTTGGAGCCAGGAACGACACCCAGGCCGCCGACCAGTCCCGCGCACAGATCGCTCACGACGTCGCCGTAGAGATTTTCCATCAACAGGACATCGATGCGGCTGGGATCCTGCACCAGCTTCATGCAGCCGGCGTCGATGATCACCTCGTCGTATTCGATGTTGGGGTATTCTTCTTCGTAGATCTGGCGGGAGCATTTGAGAAACAGGCCGTCGGTCATCTTCATGATGTTGGCTTTGTGGAACACGGTGATCTTTTTGCGGTGCCGCCGCGTTGCGTAGCGAAACGCGTAGCGCGCGATGCGCAGGCAGGCCGGTTCGCTGGCGACCTTCATGCTGGTGACGACGCCGGGAACCACTTCGGCTTCGATGCCGCTGTAAAGGCCCTCGGTGTTCTCGCGGACGATTACCAGGTCAACGTTCTCGAATCGCGTCTTGACGCCGTCGAGGCTCCTCACCGGTCGCACTGCCGCGTAAAGGTTGAGTGACTTGCGCAGCTGAACGTTGACGGACTTGAACCCCTTGCCGACCGGCGTCGTGACGGGACCTTTCAAAGCGACGCCATGAAGCTGAATCGCCTTGAGCGTCTGCTGAGGCAGAACGTTGTCGTGCCCCTGCTCGATGGCGGTCGCGCCCGCGATCGCGTCGACCCATTCAACGGACAGACCCGACGCATCCAGCACGCGGCGTGTGGCGGCAGTCACTTCAGGACCGATACCGTCGCCAGGGATTGCCACAATTGTGTGTTTAGCCATGGCCGGAAATATACGCGCTGGGCGCACAAAGCGGGAGTTGACGAAGGCCGCGGATGTGACCGAGAGGAGGGGAGCACGCAAAGCAAACGCTCCGACGAAAGTGTTTACAAGCCCGGTCGTTGTCGCTGCGGTTCTGCGGTTCTAACGAACGTGCGCGATTACGCGCACGCTTGAATACGCGGCTCCCTTTGGGAGCCCGCTAAACGCGGTTCTAAATGAACGTGCGCGATTACGCGCACGTGCCAGCAGTATGCTGCCCTAGGGCAGCCGCTAAACGGTTTTTGGAAGCGCGTAATCGCGCAAGGTCATATAGGATGCGCCGCGATGAGCCTTGTCACTGACAACAGAATGCCAAATGGGAGCGCACCGGCGAAGGACAAGCCTCGGGAGGTACGCCACGTGCGAGGCCAGGCGATCTCCGGGGCAACGATCGGCCTGCTTTGCTCGTTCACGCTGCTGCAGTTCAAATTGGATGCGGAAAGAGCGCAAGTTGCGCTGGTGATCGGCGCGCTTATCGGAGCTGCGCTTGGAATGTCACCGTTGCGGCGAGTGTTGTGGTGGTGGGCCGGACTGAGTGTGGCGTGGATCGCGCTGATCGCCTTCACTCCATTCGCGCGCTGGCTGGTGGGAGGCATTGACACGACCGACCAGCGCGGGCGGGCCGATGCCGTCGTCGTTTTGGGATGCGGAGTATTCTCGGACGGAACTCCAAGTTCCTCGGCCGAGGATCGGCTCGAGCACGCGGCGCTGATCGTCCGAGAAAAAGACGTGCGTTACGTGGTTTTGTGCGGAGTGTTGTGGAACCCGAAGATTCGCCGACAGTTGCAGGACCAGGGTGTGCATCTCCCGTTGGAATGGAGCGGGCCGGTTGTCAACACCCACGACGAGGCGCTGGCAACCGCAAGGCTGGCGAAGGAATTCGGCTGGAATCGGGTGATCGTGGTGACCCAGGCGTGGCATATGCGGCGGGCAGCCGCGGTGTTTCGAACGGCGGGTTTGGACGTCCTGCAATCACCCGCACTGGAGACACGCTACGACTTGGCCGATCCAGAGGAGTTGTCCGATCGTTTCCAGGCGGTGAGAGACTATCTGCATGAAGCGATCGGGTTGCGCATTTATCGGATGCGTGGCTGGATCCGGTAGCCGCTCGCGGCGCAAGTCCCGCGAGGCGACGCCGCAGGCAGCGGCTCAACGACGTGGACCCGTGGGGTGTGAGGCTTGAGAGGGCGGTATGAAACTGTCGATCGTGATCCCGATCTACAACGAGGCAGACACGATTCATCAATTGATCGGCAAGGTCGCCGCGGTCCCGCTTCCCGGGATCGAGCGGGAAATCCTTTGCATTAACGACTGCTCGAAAGATGACACCGCCGCCAGGCTCGACGAACTGCCCGCTTTGTTTCCGGCCGAGCAGTTCCAAATCGTGCACAAGCCGGAAAATCAGGGCAAAGGCGCGGCGCTGCGGGACGGATTCAAGCTGGCCAGCGGGGACATCGTGCTGGTCCAGGACGCGGATCTCGAATACGATCCAACGGATTATCCCAAGTTGCTTCGCCCGATTCTCGACGACCGGGCGGACGTCGTGTACGGGAGCCGGTTTATCGGCGAACCGCACCGAGTGCTCTACTTCTGGCACACGCTCGGCAACCAATTTCTCACTTCGATGAGCAACATGTTCACTAATTTAAACTTGACGGACATGGAAGTGTGCTACAAAGTCTTCCGGAAACCGGTGCTCGACCAAATAACCTTGCGATGCGACCGATTCGGCTTTGAGCCGGAAGTGACCGCCAAAATCGCGAAAATCAGGCCGCGGCTGCGGATTTACGAGGTGGGTGTCGCCTATTACGGCCGCAGCTACGAAGAGGGAAAGAAAATTACCTGGAAGGATGGTGTCAAAGCCATCCTGACAATTGTCCGATTCCGATTTACAGACTGACAGGGTAAAACGACAGACAGAAGGATGGCTATGCGCGTTCTCATCTCGGGCGGTGCCGGATTCCTGGGATCTCATCTCACGGATCTGCTTCTTTCCCAGGGTCACGAAGTGATCGGGGTGGACAATTTTATTACCGGACGCCAGGAGAATATCGCGCACCTTAGCATGCGCCCGCGATACACCTTCGTCCGCCACGATGTGACGGAGAAACTCGAAGTGGTCGGCTCACTCGACCGCATCTACCACATGGCTTCGCCGGCGTCCCCCATCGGATATGTCAAGCACCAGGTGGCGACGCTGAAGGTCAACAGCCAGGGCACGTGGAATCTGCTTGAGCTGGCGATCGACAAAGACGCCCGCTTTCTAATGGCCAGCACCAGCGAATGCTACGGCGATCCAGCCGTCCATCCGCAGCGCGAAGACTACTGGGGCAACGTCAATCCAATCGGGCTGCGCAGCATGTACGACGAAGCGAAGCGCTTCAGCGAAGCGTGCACGATGGCATACCATCGCGAGCGCAAAGCCGACACGCGCCTGGTCCGGATCTTCAACACGTATGGCCCGCGCATGGACCCGTACGACGGGCGCGTGGTCATCAGTTTCATCCGCCAGGCGCTCAACGACGAGCCCATCACCGTCTTTGGCGAAGGCAAGCAAACGCGCAGTCTCTGCTACGTTTCAGATCTGGTCCGCGGGATCAACCTCACGATGGAGAGCGACTTCCACGAGCCGATCAATCTGGGCAACCCCGAAGAGCTTTCCATTCTGCAGATCGCCAAGGAAGTGCTGCAACTGGTTCCCGGGACCAAGAGCAAGATCATTTTCGAGCCGATGCCTCCCGACGATCCGCGCGTGCGCTGCCCGGACATCACGCGAGCCAAGCAGATTCTGGGCTGGGCGCCGGAAATTTCCCGGCGTGAAGGGCTGGCCCGCATGGTCGACTTCTATCGTGACGGTTTGATCAAAAAGCACTGACATCGCCCTTGCCTTTTTTTGCCTGAACGGGTTCAAACAAGTATCCTTCCGCACTTGATCCTTTGCGCAATTGGCCGTAGTATTGCGCAGAGGCAGAGGCGGGGGGAGGAGCTTGTTATGCCCAACGAATTTCCCGCTCGCGAGCTGACGAACCTCGTCGCGTTGTTTCAGCGTGCCCATAGCAAAGTGACCGCTCTTGCCCGCATGGACGATCAGATTGCCGCGATGGTCGTGCAACACGAGCGTCTGCAGGAAGAAGTGCGCGCGGTGCAAAACGAAATCAACCAGGAATTCGAGCGGACCCTTAAATTCAATCAGGCGCCCTCAAAGCTGCCGAACACAATTCTCGCCACGCCCGCTGCGCCGACGACCGCTGTTGCAGCGCCTTCGGTCGCTGCGCAGCCCGCCGCGCAAAACGCAACTGCGTCAACCCCCGCGCCGACCAATGGCGATCATCAAATGAGAAACGAGAGCAACTTCACGGCCGACGTGATTCCCTTCGCCCGCGCCTGATGCTTCTTCCGTCGGCGTCGGCGTGTTGCGCGGCCGCGGGCAGGGAGAAACTGTCTTTGACCGAGGCGTCAGCGGGCTTCGCTTTCTCGCAGAGCCTCTGAAATTGCACCGACAACATCGATCGCAAGGACGCTGCGCATGCCGAGTCGCTCCCCGGCGATTTCTCCGGCACGGCCGTGCAGATGCACGCCAAGCCTGGCGGCGTCGAAGGGGTCCATCTGCTGAGCCAACAGCGTTCCGATGACGCCGCTCAGCACATCGCCGGCGCCGGCTTTTGACAGGCTGCTGTTGCCGGTGTGATTGATGCTCACGCGTTTGCCGTCGGTGATCACCGTGCGAAACCCTTTGAGAACGACGATCTGTCCGAACGCATTCGCGGCGGCCAGCGCGATGTCAATCCGGCCGGCTTCGTCAGTGGGAACCGCTGATCGCCCGATCAGCTTCGCCAGACGCTGCATTTCGCCGGGATGCGGCGTGAGGACGGCGTGCAGCTTGAACCAGGCGGGCCATCTCTTTTTGCCAGCGAGAAAGTTCAAGGCGTCAGCGTCGACGACGGCGGGTTTGTCGAGCCGCATGAGTTGTTTGAGTCGTTCATTGGATTCGTCGCTCTGGCCCAGGCCAGGACCGATGACCAGGACATCCGCTTTCTCCGCGGCTTCGAGCAGGCGTTTGTTTCCCCGAAGAGTCAAGCCAAGCCCGATGAGCTCCGGCGTGATCGACAGCGCCGCGGCGAGGACGGATTTGGGAAGCGCGATCTGCACCAGCCCCGCGCCGGTCCGCAGCGCGGCGGTTCCCGCCAGAACCGGCGCGCCGATCATGTCGTCGCTGCCGCCGACTATGAGCAGGCGCCCGAACATCCCCTTGTGTCCATCCACAGGGCGCGGCGGCAATCCGGGAAGCTCAGTAATCATCTCCATGAAGCTCAGACTATACGTTACCGTCGACGATGACGCGCTTGCGAAAAACTTTCAGCTTCAAGCCCCTGTGTTGTCGCCCCTTCATACCGGGAGAGGAGTGGCTCGTTCGAGGGCCTGAAACGTCTCTTTAGCTTCAGGTAACCGCCGGGTCGCGCGCGAATGTTCGCTCCGGAGCAATCCCCGATTGTACGGCACTTTGCACCCTGGAAGCCCGGACAAGCGGACTGCTTCGGAAGAGGTTGTCGATCAAGTGGTATCCGAGCATTGCCATTCCGATCGATCCGACGACCCACGCATTAGGGTCCTTCACCCCGCGCAGGCCAACGAGCCCGACGATGGTCGGCCAGTGAAAGACGTACAGCGGATAGGAGAGTTCCCCCAGATACAGCAGCGGCGCGCGGCAGAGCCGAAGGAGTGCGATTCGCGGCGCGGCGATCATGACGGCCGCGCTGAACACAATGGTAACGTCCGCCATATCTGAGTATTTGAATCGGCCGAACCAGCAGCCCATGACCACCAGCAGAACCATCGTCGTGCCCTTGCGGTGCCCATACCAATAGAATCCGCCCACCCAGGCCCAGGCCATCATCAGCGTGGCAAACCCCCACCTGGTTTCCAGGAAACTCGTCCGACAGAGGAACTGCGCCGTCGCTGATATCCAGATCAGCAGGCAAAGCATCCAGGGCTTGGCCCATCTCAGGAGCGGGGCGATCAAGTAGTAAAAGGCTTCGGCACTGATGGTCCAGAGCGGGCCGTTGCAGGGCACCGGGGCGCAAATCCACAGTTGCAGGAGCAGCGCGTTTCCAGCGAATTCCCAGAAGTGCGGGGATACGACGACCGCGCCGCTGGGCATCGTAATGGACCCGCCGGCCGCTTCCGTGACCGCCAGCCCCACGAAAAGACCGGCCAGGTAGAGAGGCATGATGCGTCGAACGCGCCGAAGATAAAATCCCCGGGGGTGTCGGAGGCTGTGAGCCATGGAATAGCCGGAGATGAACAGGAATCCGTACACGGCGGCTTGGCCTCCGAAAGCGGCGCCTGCAGATGTCCATCCCGTACCCGGCCGCAGCCGGAAATCGTTGCAGTGACCCAGCAGCACAAGCATCGCCAGCAGAAAACGCACTCCACCGAGGATCGCCCATTCGTCAAATGAGGTCGTGAGCCGCGCCGGCGCGTTCGTGGTAAAAAAGTCTGGCAACGCAGCGGAAGGTGTCTGGGAGTTCACGATGTTGATCGGTGACGTGATTGGCTTTACCTCGTGCGTGCGGCCGATCCGGATCAAACGCGTGGCGAATGAAGGCGGCCGGTCCTGATGGCGGTTATACTCAAAATCAGAATTCTGTGAGAGCACTTCATGGGCGATTTGGGTGAACGAGCGTCGGCTGTTTCGCCTTCTCCGCCAGGCATCGACGGCGCATCGTCGACGCAGGCCCCTCGCCGGAGCATTGATCGCGGCCGAGTGTTCGGGATCGGCGCGGGGTTGCTGCTTCTGGCGGTGGCTTGCTTCTGGACCCGCCTTCCCGCTGACTACATCATCGATTCGCAGATGCCGCCGGCTCGAGCTTCTGCGCCGCACCCATCGGCAACACCCACCACTCCCATTGCCATCTCGATGCTCCACGCGCATTTCCGGGTCAGCGAGGGCGGGCATCACATCACCTGGAGCGTGCAAAACGTCGGCCGGCGCGAGATCACCGGATTGTATCTGACGCTCTTCGACCAGCGGTACGCCGACCGGACCGTTGATTTTATTTCGCAAGGCGTTCTCTCGCCCGGGCAATCCGCGGCGCACGGCTGCGACTGGTATAACGGACCACCGGCGATACGGGTGGATTCCGGCAGCGTCGTGACCGACGTGCATGATCCATCGGCCGATACAAGCGACAATTAGCGGTTTCCGATCGATGTGGCGTTTGTGGCGCGGGATTTGAGCCTGCCTTTGAGGAGCAGCCTCGAAGCCTGCACCGCAATGCCCGCTGCTCCCACCTCAAAACTGCTCCAGCAACCGCGCGACGCACTACGAATGCGGCGGCAGAATCGCCTCGGGCGGAGCGTGGGGCAATTGCGAGCCATCGTGTTTGGACGCGGGTATTTTCCGCGGCGCTGGAACCTGGTCATCCTGGGCTTCGTCCCTGATCAAGCCCGCATCAGCAGTTGGCCCGACTGCGTGCGCGCTCGGGAGGCGCGGCGCCATCCACAGCGCCAGCGATGCCGCCGTGGCTCCGGCGATCAGGTCGCGTCGCGAGTTCGATGCGCCAAATCGCCTGCGGCGGATGCGCAGCGAGTTGCGGTCGTGGATGCGATACACCACGTTTCGCGATTCGTCGTCGCGAACGAAGCGACCCCCGGCTTTATGGATGCGATACCAGAGATGGTAATCGTCGGCCCCAAGTCCGATGGCGCGCTCCTGGTAGTTCCCTGCCGCGCGAACGATCGACGTTTTCATTAAAACCGAAGAGTGCGGCAGCATGTTGTCGTCGGAATTGCCGGTGAACATCGTTTCCAGCGGCTTGTGGGGCCAGCGGCGCTCGGACAGTTCCCCGTCTTCGAGCGTCCAGAGCAGACAGCCATAGACATCCGCGCCGCTCCAGTCCAGCGTCTCCACGGCGCGCGCGAGATAGTCTGGCAGAAGCTGATCGTCGTAATCCAACGGCTTGTAGAATTCAGTGTCACACGCGGCCAGCGCCTGGCGGTGCAGCGCGCTGCAATGGGTGATATCCGCGCTGGTCCCCGTGCAGAGGAGGGGCAAATCATATCGTTCGGCGAGCATCTGGCCCCACTCCCAGGGCCCGTCGACAAGCAGTATCGTCTTGAAGTGACGATACGTTTGCAGCGCCAAACTGCTGATCGCCTGGTCGAGGCATTCAACGCGCGTGCCGTGGTGGATGCGAACGCCGACCGTAATTCGCGGCGTCAAGGATTGCAGCGATGTGTGCGTGAGCGAGGCAAGCGTCTGGCCGTGGGCGTGACGATATCCCGCGGAGAGCGAGAGTTCCCGCGCGCTGCGCAGGCATGCGAAGGAGTCGAGGGACGCGGCCCTTCGCAGCGCGTCGAGCGACGCGGCGGCAAGCCGTTTGGGATTATCATCCCAGTCGATCAGGCAGCCGTTGACGCCTTCGCGGATCAGATCGGCTATGCCGCAGCTTCGCGTGACGACCACGGGAATGCCGCAACTGAGCGCCTCGGCGGCAGTGAGCAGAAATCCCTCCTGCCGGCTGTTGCCCAGCAGCACGTCGATTCCCTCAAGCCGGTGCCTGCAGGAGAATGGATCGAAATCGAGCGGGCGCAGGTCGAGCCGATTTGTCACCTTCAATTTTGCGGCCAGCCTGACCAGGGCGTCCATGGTCGCGGCCTGCTCCTTCATGGCATGCGGCGAACCGCCGGTCTGGGCGCCAGTCCAGGCGCGGATCACCATCCGCGGCTCAAGTTTCAGCAAATAGGGGAGGCTCAGCAAACCCTTCGACTCCAGCGGGCGGCCCATCCAGCCGACGTTGAGCCGGTCGCGCAGCGGCCGGCCTCGCGCAATGCACCACTCTGTCACCGGGGGTGGAAGGATGCCTGCGATCTGATGCGCGTTGCCAGTGATCCAAGGCCGATAGCGATCCAAAACCTGCCGCGACACCGCGGCGACGTTCGCCCCGCGAAGCGAGCCGTAGGCGCTGGTCACGTAGCGCCATCCAGCATCATCCCATGAATGAAGAATCAACGAAGTGGGTCGTGGCACCAGATCCGCAATGTTGCCGTAGCTCACCACCCAACAGGAAGGATCTGGCGGGGGCTGGTTCGTGACATGGCCGACGGAGAAGCCATGTTTCCTGACCGCCGCTTCGAGCAACGGCATTTCGGCGCTCTGGCTATATAAAGTGGTCCGCTCCCTTGCCCAAGCTGGCAGTGCGCTAATAAGCCGGAGAACCGCGGTCTGCGCGCCGCCCAGCGCGAGGTTGTGCGTGAGGAAACAGGGGGCAACGGGTGGAACTAAATCGCTGGGCATGGATTTAACCAAGTCCAATTTTAACCCTTTCCCTAATCGGGGCAAATCCCAAAACAATTTGCAGCTTTTTTGTCCATTCGCGCGCCGCCAGCGTGCTGCTTAGCATGACGCACTCGGGATATGGCCCAGATCTTTCCCTCCAGCGCGAACACGATCGCCAGAGTCGTCATCCTCGGCGGCGTTCTCGATGGGGCATCGCCCGCCCGAGGAGCAACTGTTCATGTGTTTCTACTTCACCATGACCGCAATTCACATGACGCACATGCTCATCGGCATCGGCGTCATGCTCACATTGATTTGGATGGCGCGCCGCGGTATTTGATGAGCGACTCTTCAGCTTGCAAGCCCGTTCGCATTCCCTAAAGTGCAGTCATGCACGGACGCACGAGGCAAACCGCGTGAACGTACTCTCTTCCCCCCGCACCAATCCGGTCGTTGCAGAGCGCATTCACGAACCCAAGCCGCTTATCGAGAACCTTGCGATGGGCGTTGGAGTATTCGTGCCGTTTTTGGGGCTGATCGCCGCGATCTATCTGATGTGGGGCCATGGCGTGGGATTGACGCAGCTCATGCTGCTCCTGGGCTTCTACACATTCACGATCCTTGGCGTCACGATCGGTTTTCATCGCATGTTCACGCATCGCGCCCTTGAGTCAGGGCCCGCCCTGCGGGGGCTGCTCGCAATTGCCGGTTCGATGTCGGCGCAGGGCCCGGTTCTGGAATGGTGTGCGGTCCATCGCGCACATCACAAGCACAGCGATCGGCCGGGCGATCCGCATTCGCCGCACCTCAAAGGGGACGGAATCGTTGGTCTGCTCAAGGGAATGCTGCACGCGCATGTCGGCTGGTGTTTCGCATCAGACCCGGATGCCGCTCGCAGCAATGTGAATGATCTGCTGGCCGACCCGGTGCTCGTCTTTGTCGACCGGCTGTTCTGGTTGTGGATGCTGATCGGATGGGTCATCCCGGGCGTAATTGCCGGCCTGATTCTCCACTCCTGGATGGGCGCGCTGGGAGGCGTATTGTGGGGCGGGCTGATCCGCACCTTCATGCTCCATCACGTCACGTGGAGCATTAATTCAGTCTGTCACATTTGGGGAACGCGCCCGTTCGATGGGCCCGATGAGAGCCGGAACAACGCCATCTTCGGAATCCTCGCGTTCGGAGAAGGCTGGCACAATAACCATCACGCGTTTCCAACCTCCGCCCGCCACGGGCTGCGATGGTGGGAATTCGATTCCACTTATGTGGTGATCAAACTGCTCGAAAAGCTCAAGCTGGTGTGGAACGTTCGCGTACCCCCAACATCCGCGATCGAAACCCGCATGACCGCAACGCTTGCGGCTGAATAATTCCCCCCCCGAACTAAAAAAAGCGTCAATATCCGCGCCTGCATCCGCCGTGGCTTGCCCTTCGCGGCCAAACTGCAAACCCCTCAAACTCAATAACCCGCAAACCAAACTATCCCTTCGTCTGAACCGGCTGAATCGCAATCACGCTACCGACAGAATCCTTCGAAGGATCGAAGGTCGGGTGAATCAGCTTAACGCGCGCATCGACGTCAGCCACGCCGGCGGAGCGAAGCATCGTGCGGACCGCATCCAGACGCTGGGAGGCAATTTCCAGCGCGGCCGCACGGGTGCGTCGATCGGCCTGCCGATCGGCGCCAGGGCGGAGCATGTCGTACGTACGATCCAACGCAATCTCGGTCACTGCCAGATCGCGGTCGATGGCACGCAGCCGCAGGAGTGTCGGGGCGGCGCTGGCTTCGTCGAATGTTCCGAGCTGAGCTTCGGCTTCTCCCGATACTTCGGAGCGCAGCCGCGACAGTTCGAGCTTGCGGGCGCGAAGGCGGTACGCCAATCCCTTCGCTTCATCCGCGCTGGGGTTGGCGCGGGCGGCGACGGTCCGCGCATCCTGACTCCCAAATTGGTGGGCAATCGTCAGCGAGAGGGCGGGCTCTTTGATCATCCGCTGCGCGAGGAGCGCCAGCTTGATCTGCTCGGGCATTTCGAGGGCAATCGCCCCCGGAGCGTAGCCGAGCGTGACGAGCTGTTCCTCGCCTGGCTTTTTGGCTCCGACGCCAAACAATGTCGCGACCGCGTTGACCGCCTTGACGGGGGCCGAGGCAACCGCTGTCGCTATCACGCTGGTGACAGCGCCCGCGGCCGCTCCGGCGATTCCCTGCGGTTGAAGCTCCTTGGTCGAGAAATTCACCGGAAGCGTGATCGATCCGTCCGGATCCTCGAGGATGCCCAGAACGACATCGAGGGGCGCGGGAAGGACAAGGAATCTGGAGATCGGGCCCTTCGGCGGCTCAGCAAGCGACATATCGGTGAAGATCAGCTTCGATTGCACCGCGATCACGTTACCCGGCTCAAAGTGCAGGTCGATGTCGGTATCGAAGGCGCCTTTTGTCAAGGTGACGCTCTGTGCCGCCGCTTCGGCGGTTGCGCCGGACAGATCAAACCCGCTGATCGCAATCTTGCTCCATCCGTTCAATTCGGGGTAGAGGCCGATCTTCCCGGAAGCCGTCAGTTGCGAGAACAAATCGCGATCCTCGCTTCCGCCGCCCGTGCGGGCCGGCAGATTCACCTTCCCCGCGTTGATGAGCGCGCTGAATCGGAAAGGCTTGTCCTGATAGAGCGCCAGGCTCGACAGATCGCGGATCTCCAGGTCGAGCCCGTTGAGCGGAAGGACGGTGATCGGTTTGGTGGTGCGATCCTCGATTCGCACGTTCATTCCGCTGGCCACGATGTGATCGATCTTGATCTCACTTCTGGGGGCGGCCGGCTGCGATGCGGGCGCGGCGGTCTTCAATGTGGCGACTCTTGCGGGTTGCTGGGGCGGTTTGGCTGTTGCCGCTGCACTTGGTTGCGTCGCCGGCGGCTGACTTTTGAGAACCCAGCCAAGCGCGTGAATGCCATCCGTGTCGCGAATCAGCAGGGCGTTGGGATTGGTCAACTCCAGTGTTTTTATCGTCACATCACCGGTTGCCGGGATGACGCGAACGCCCTCCGATCGGACCTCGTCGATTCCAGCCAACACCGGACCATTGGGCGCCGAGCGGTACTTCACGTTCGTCAGGTCGAACTCGACTCCGAACGGATGAGAGAGATCGAAGTCGATCGGCGAGTGCCGATCGAGCTTCAGCGTTGCTTCGACGTGGGCCCCGAATTGCCCGTTGGTCATGCCGGAGCCGTCGATGGTCTTTTTCAAATCGGGAGAGTATTTCGTGAGCCCGTCGCCATGAATTCCGGCGATCGCCAGATCGAGTGTCGCAGAAGGCTGCCGGGTGAAGGGCGAGAGTTTGACGTCAACCGCCAGCCGATCGGCCAGCGGCGCGACGCGGGTGACCAGTTGCAGCGCTGTCGGCGGCTTCGACTCCGGATCCTTGCCGAGGCATTCGATGCGGCTCGTGTTCCGCAGTGTCAGATCTTCCAACGCCAGCGGCGCCGCGGCGGGACGAGAGCCGTCGATGAGAGCGAATCGGCTGACGTTCAGATCGAGCTTCTCAAGGGTGATCAGCGGAAGCGCCTTTCGAGCCGCCGCGACCAGCGCCGCCGCGTCCGGCGCAGGCGTGGGCGAAGCGGGAGCGGACGGCGCGACAGCGGGCGTGGCCATCCCGGCACCTTCCGCGGTGGTCTTCGCCTTCACGGCCGGCTGCGGCGCGGCCGGAGCGGGCGCGATTTGAAATCCCAGCAGTTGCAACTTGCCTCCCGGAAGTTGCGTCACGTCGCATGCGATTCCGTGGGTGGAAACTTCATCGAAGGCAATCACGCCGCCCTTTGGATCGAAGCGCGACGCGGCGAGCGTGAGGTTGTCCAGTTTGAAGAGCGAAGTGGGGGAGCCGGCGTCGCGGTAGTCAAGTTGATTCACAATCAGATTGGCGGCCAGTGCGCCTTTCTGAGCCGTCAGAAGTTTCGCGTCGAGCGCCAGCCGAAGCGAACCGTCCTTGAGTGTGGACGTGATCCCCGGCGGCAGATACGACGCCATCGGCCCGATCACAATTCCGTCGCCTGCAATGTTGAAGCTCGCCGATTGCGCCCCAGGCGCGGGCGAGACCTTGCCGACGACATCCAGTTTTTCGATGACTCCGGGGATGGCGGCGACGATCTGCAGATTTGCCGGATCGGCCGCTTTTCCGATGGTCAGATGCTGCAGGCCGACATCAGCCGTCAGCGAGGCGTTGACATCCGGGGAGACCGCATGGTCGATCCACCAGAGTTGTGCGTGCGCAATGCGCAACGAGTCGAGTTCTGCCGTGAGCGGCGCTGGAGCCGCCGGGCTCGGTGTACTCGACGCAGTCTGTGTCGCAGGCGCATTCGGCCGCGGGTTTGTTGATGCCTGGCTGGGGGCTGATGGCGGCTGACTTATAGTGGGAGAAGCGGCGGGAAGCGGGGGGCTGGGGCTGCTCGAAACCAGCTTAATCCCGGCGACGACGAGGTTGCCGTCATGGTCACGCTCGATGCGAGCCTGCGGATGCTCGATCGTGGCGTCGGTGACGCCGATGTCGCTGCCCGCCAGCGCGACGTTCCCGATTTTGAGCGAATCGACGGCGAGCAGCGTCTGGGCCGGATCGGCGTAGCGAATCTGATCCAGGGATAAGCCCGCGCTAAGGGTGTTGCGATCGTGGGCGACGGACAGCTGCGCGTGAAAGTTGATCGTGCCGTTGGTCGTCAGCGGAGCCAGGCCGAGCGAGGAAAGATACGGGGCCAGCGCCGACGGCGAGATGCCGGTTCCCGCGCCGGTGACATCAAGCAGCAGCGCCTTGGGCCCCGGAGCAACATTGCCGCTCAGGTCGAATCGATCGACAAACCGCGGCGCCGCGAGCCAGGCTTTGATCTTCCCGCTGTTGGCCGCGTAATCCCGCGGATCGAGGCCGAGCTTCAGATCGGTCAGCTCCACTCCCACATCGTCGATTCCGATCGACTGCGGCGGAGAAACCGCTTCGTCGTCGAAATGAACGTGTACGCCATGCCAGATGAATTTGCCAATCTCCAGACGCGGGGCGGGTGTCGCGGAAGCCGTCGTTAGCGGAGGGGGTGCAGCCGGCGTCGATGTCTGCGCTGCGGGTGCTCCTTCTTTCGGCGAAGCAACCGGCGGGCGCGTCTTGAAGCCCAGCAGGCTGACCGCGCCGCTGGCATCTCGCTGAATCACGAGCGTCGGACCGCTCACGGCGATGGAATCGAAACGGATTTTGTGCGCGTCGGCGGAAACGCCTTGCAGCGAAACATCGTCCAGCCCGAGAAGCTGGCTGGTGTTGGCAAGACTTAATTTCGAGAGGTGCGCGTTGGCGGCAAAGTTGCCGTCCGGCTTCGGCGTCAGATCGGCGTTCAGATCGCAGGCGAACGTGCCGTTGGTGAACTGCGATTCAAGCCCAATGGCGTTCAGGTAGGGCTTGAGCGCGGTTGGGTCGAGTCCCGACACACGCAACATTACCGCGGCAGTCCTGGTCTGAGCGAACGGGGAAGTAGTGCCGGAGAGTTCGATCCGTTTTGCGATGCCGGGAAGCTCAAGCTTGCCGACAATCGCGAGCGGTCCGCCTGACTCGGGAGCTGCAATGGTGAACTGATCGAGCTGGATCGCCAGTGTCGTCGCGGGAGTGACGGCCTGATCGTTGAGCTCGAACCGGCAGTCGCTCACCCGAACAGAAGCGACGCTCAAAGCGTATGCGGGAGCCGCGCCGGTCGCCGAAGTTGCGGCCGCGGGAGACGCATTGGTTTGCGCCGGCGTGACAAGCTCGATCCCGCAGGCTCGCAGCAGGCCTTCGTGTGTGCGGCCGGTGCTGACGCGAACGCCTTGCACGAGAACATCGCCGAGCTTGAGCGCGAGCGTGTCGAAAGAATCGATGTCGATATTCACCTTGTCCACGCGGACCGACTGCTCGCCATCGGCAAGGGCGAGAATCTTGTCGAGCGACAGCTTGCCGGTCAGCGCGCTGGCGCAGAGTTCGACGGAGCCGCCGTCAGCGCGGCGCTCATCTGCATGTTGATACTGTCGGAGGCGGGACGAATGCCAATCGGCAGCATGTATCCAGCCGCCGCCCGGGGATGCAGGCCGCGAACACCGACGCTCATTTGGGCGTCAAGCGATGCCGCGTCGAGTTTCGCGTGCCCTTTGACGGCCAGTTCATCGAGAAGCTGATCCGCGGAGACGTTCACTTCAAACGTCGTCGCCTTGCCGGCCACGCCCAGGTCGCTGACGCGCACGCCCAGCAGCACGTCGGTGTCCAGCGTTGGCGCCACATGCTCGTCATGGATGTGGGCGACGACGTGCGTCAGCCGAAATGCCTCGACCTTCAAGGGCGAAGCAAGATCGACCGGTTTTACCGGCGCAGCTTGCGAACCGCTGGCGGTCTGCGCTGTTTTGGCGGTCGCGGGAACAAAACGCGTCAACAGCGGAATGGTTCCATCGGCCTGGCGATCGACATTCACGTTGATGCCGTCGACCTCGGCGCGATACACGTACAGTCTGCCGCGCAGCAGTTGGAGCGGTGAGATATTGCCGTAAATGTAATCGGCATGGGCGATCGGCTCGCCGCCCTCTTTAGGCCGGATGGTCAGGTTGGACAGGGTGAGGTCGCCGTCGGTGATGCTCAGTGCGGCCCGATCGTAGGTGCAGGAGAGATTGTAAAACGCCACCACCCGCTGCAGCACGAGCGGCAATGAAATGGCGACCAGCAGCCGGCCGACCGTCGCCAGCGCGAAGAGCACGATGAGGGTGACGAGAATTCGCCGGCGCCAGTTGCTCGGTTTGCGCGCGGGTTTCGCCGGGGCGGGCTTCTCCGTCGCGGGCGGCACGGGCGCGGCGGCGGGCGGCGCTGGTTCGAAAGGAGGCGTCGGCGCATCACTCATTTGACCGCTCCGGCGGGGGCTGTTGTGGGAGCTGCAACAAAATTCTCCAGCGCGCCGCGGCGTTCCTTCCGCGACGCCTGCGGATCGAATCCCGGCGGCGCCTCATCGCGGGCTCGCAGCCAGTCGTAGGCGCGCACCCGGGCGGCAAGCGAACTGTCTTCCAGCGCAATCAGATTTTCCGCCTGCAACCGCGCCATGAATGCAGCGCGGCTGCCGAGCGAATGCGAAACTTCGTCAACAGAGCCCGCGTCGCGCCCGACCTGCCCGCTAAAGGAAGTCAGCACCGCCGCCAGTTCCAGTGGAAGCTTCGACTCATTGAGCATCGCCCCGAGCATCAAAAACGTGGTTCGATCGAGCGTCCAGCCGAGTTCCTCGCCGCTGGGCCCGGCCTCGGCAGCAGGTTTTGCGATGACCCGGCGGACTTCGCCGGAAAGTCGGTCCAGCGCCGACCCCTCCGCGGCGAGCGCCACGTCGCGACAGAGCGGTGCGCCTGTCTGTGCCGCGAGATAGACCAGCGCCGCCCGCCGGCGCTGCGGATCGCTCAACGCATCCAGCGCCACGCGATAGATCGACCATTCCGGGCTGACCACCGTCAGCGCCTGCGGGTCGTTCGCGGCCGCATCGCAGGAATGCTGCAAATCCTCCGCACATCGGGCTGTCGCCCTGACATGCTCCACAGCATTGGATGAGGGCATGATCGTGATGACCGCCGCGATCGCCGCCGAATCGGTATTGGCGAAATGAATGGGAATTAACACCGCGGTTTGTTCGCCCTTCGTGGAAAGCGGCGGCAGATCGACGATCGCCAGCTCCCGCTGAAATACCGGCGGCTGACCTGCCGCCACATGCGCCGCCTTGCTTCTCGCTGAGAGCGTCGAATTCCGCGCCGGCCCCGTCTGCGGCTTAGCCGCCTTCGATTCGCCGGCGGACTTGGTCTCATCTCCCAGATCGGTCTTGTCAGGCGCCTGATCGGCCAGATCTTCCAGCGCCACGCCGATCTGCAGAGTGCCCATCGCGGAACGATATGCGTCCACCTCGATCTGCCGATGCGATGCGGTCGATGCTCCCGAGTCGTCCAGGCTCGTTGCATCAGCGAGCGTAAATGACGCGGTCACATTGGGTGGCAATGCGCCTTGCTGATCCACGACCGTGGCGGTGCGGCCGCCGATCGGCGAGACCGCGCTGTCCAGGTTGGCATTGCCGTTGAGATCGATCCATCGTGCGCTGCGCAGCAACCGCTCTGCAGGAAGCACGGGCAGCGGGCGGCGCGTCTGCACGAGCATCCGTATTCTGCTGGCCAGCGGTTCACCGGCCTGCGGGACCATGTGCTCGAGCGCCACGAACCGCACCTCAACAGACAGGGCGTCGCCCGGGCGAATCGAAGTCGGCTTCGTCAATGTGGGGCCGGACAGCGGCGTCCCAATGAAATGCGTGAGATGTGCCGCGCTGCTCGCAGGCGCCACAAACGGACGCTCCGCCGGATGACTCGCCTGACAGCCGGCAAGCAGCAACCCCGTCGTTACGGCGAAGCGCAGAATTACAAATTTGATCTTGCTGGGCATCGGGACCGCATTTGAGTCTACTGGCTCCGCGCCCGGACGCCAACGACACCCATCTGTAGTGACTTGCTTTACGCTTTTCAACGAACGCGCATACCATCGCCGCGTTGGCCGCGCGAATTTCCTGAGACGATTCACCTCGATGAGGGCTGATCGCCGTTGCCGAGTCTCATAAGCGAGCATTGTTCCTTGTGGAGGAAATGCATCGCGCGTTCCAGGTCGTCGAGCCGGCTCATGATAAGGCCGGTTTTTACCTCCGCTTTGATATTGACCTGGTGGTCGATCTCCGCGGCGAGCCGGTCTTTATCGGCCGAGCGGTTCTGACTCATCATGATGATGGGAGCGGCGTAAGCCGCCTGGAACGAGAGGACCAGGTTCAGAAAGATGAACGGATACGGGTCCCACGACCACCAGCCGAAATGGACGGCAACCACGTTGAAAGCCACCCAGAACGCGAGAATCCCGCTCTGCAAAATGATGAACGTCCAGGAGCCCATGCCGCTGGCGAATTGATCGGCGATCTTCGCGCCCAATGTCAGCCGTTCGTAATCGACGACGTTTGCGTTGCGGCTGACGCTCTGCTTCAGCAACTTGTCCGTTCGATACAGACGATGAGCCAGTGCCGTCATAACGTCGATCCCGGCATGCGGATGAGCCATGACAAAGTCGTGAAATTCCGAGCGGCTCAGGGAGAGCGATTCGACGTCGTCGACCGCGCGGACGCGGACCAGCCTGGGCTCGCCGGTCAGGGCGGACAACTCGCCGAAAAACCCGCCGACGCCGGCCTGGTCGAGGATCAATTCCGCGCCGCTGGCGTCGGAGGTGAGAAACTCGACCGTCCCCCTCGTGATGACGTGAAACGCCTCGGCTTCATCGTTCTCATGGATGATTCCCTGTCCGGGGACGTAATGATTCGAGTCCATGATCGCCAGCACCCCCGCGATCTCCTGATCGTCCATTCCCGAAAACAGCGAAACCTTTCTGAGTGTCTCGATCTGATCCATGGCATATACCCTTCAATTTGGTGCGCGTCTGGGCATCAGATCGGATGATGGGAGGGGAGTCAATTGCCACAGTCGTCAGGTCGCGCGTTCATACTGGATGGGCCAGCGGCCTTGGGCGCCCAATTCCTTCGCGGCATGCAAGGGCCAGTAGGGATCGCGCAGCATCGCTCGTGCGAGCAGCACGGCGTCGGCTTTTCCAGCGGAGATGATTTCGTCGGCTTGTTTGGGATCGGTGATCAGTCCAACGGCCCCGGTGGCAATGCCCGCCTCGCGGCGGATCGCTTCAGCAAACGGAACCTGGTAGCCGGGCGAGACGGGAATTTTCGCCTGAGCGGCGAGCCCGCCGCTGGAGCAATCGATCAGGTCGATGCCGATCTTGCGCAGCTCGGTGGAAAAGCGGATGGACTGCGGCAAATCCCAGCCGCCGTCCACCCAGTCGGTGGCGGAGATGCGAACGAAGAGCGGGCGCTCCGTCGGCCAGGTTTCGCGCACGGCACTGGCGACGCGAAGGGGCAAACGCATCCGGTTCTCCAGCGAGCCGCCGAATTCGTCGGTGCGATGATTCGATAATGGCGAAAGAAATTCGTGGAGCAGATAGCCGTGAGCCATGTGAAGTTCGACCACGCGGAACCCGGCGGCCAGACTCCGGCGGGTCGCGTCCACGAACTGCTTCAGGACCGCCGCGATATCGGCTTCAGTCATCGCACGCGGCTTGGGATAGACGTCGTTGAATGGGATCGCGCTGGGTGCGATGGTCTGCCAGCCGCCCTGGGAAATCGGGACTTCGGAGCGGCCTTCCCAGGGTCGCATCGTTGAGGCCTTGCGCCCCGCATGAGCGAGTTGGATCGCCGGGACGGCTCCTTGCGATTCAATAAATCGTGCGATCGGAGCGAACGCGCGAGAGTGCTCATCCGACCAGATCCCGCTGTCGCCCGGTGAGATCCGCCCCTCCGGCGAGACTGCGGTCGCCTCGACCATGACCAGGCCCGCTCCGCCGACGGCCCGGCTGCCAAGGTGCACCATGTGCCAGTCCGTGGGCAGCCCGTTGTCGCTCGAATATTGACACATGGGTGAGACGAAGACGCGATTGGGGATGGTGAGTTCGCGAATCTTCAGCGGTGAGAAAAGATTGTTGGACATGGGCAAGTGTAGGCGGGACGCGAGGGATGGGGAACCGATCCGCCGATTCGGCAAGTTCCGAAGTCGGAATGACGAAACCAGAATCCCCGAATCAAAGAATCAAACCCGAATGACGAATGACCGAATGAAGAGGCTGAAATTTGCGCGCACAGCTGTGGAAACTGCGCGGCGTGACGCGCGTCGGTGGATGGAACCTCTGAAAGGGTACTCACAATCGACAACGAGGTTTCGGTCATTCGTCATTCTGGTTTGATTCTGATTTCTGGTTTCGTCATTCTGGTTTCAGGCCGGCGCTACACATTCCGCTCCTCCTCGCTTACCCTCTTTCCCGGTGCCAGATCTCTCCATTCAGCTTCGCGAATTGCGGCTGTCAAACCCGACGCTCACCTGCTCGGGGACGTGCGGCTACGCGTTCGAGTATGCCGATTTCATGGATCTCTCGCAGCTTGGGGCGTTCGTCACCAAGTCGATCACGCGGGAAGAGCGCGTAGGAAATGAGCCGGCACGAATCGTTGAAGTTCGAGCTGGAATGCTCAATGCGATTGGTCTCGCCAACGTCGGGTTGGAACGATTTCTTGCCGAGAAGGTGCCGCAGATTCGCAAGATGCCCTGCCCGGTCATTGTCAACGTCGCCGGTCATTCGTTCGATGATTACGGCGAAACCTGCGCCGCAATGGACGGGCTGGATTGCATCTCCGGCGTCGAGCTGAATGTGTCGTGTCCCAACGTGAAAGACGGCCTGACCTTCGGCACGCATCCGGGGCGGCTGAAGGAACTCGTCGCGCAGGTGAAAAAGGTGCTGCCTCACAAGCTGCTGATCGTAAAGCTTTCGCCAAACGTGGAAGACGTGACGGTGACGGCGCGTGCCGCGATCGAGGGCGGCGCGGATGTGCTGTCGCTGGTGAACACGTTCACTGCGATGGCGATCGACGTTCACAAGCGACGCCCCCGGCTTGCCAACGTCACCGGCGGATTATCCGGACCGGCGATCAAGCCGATCGCGCTGCACATGGTCAGCCGGGTGTATCGCACCATTGCCCGCTCGGCGGGGATTCCGATCATCGGGATGGGGGGTGTTCAAACGTGGCGCGATGCGATCGAGTTCATGCTCGCGGGCGCGACCGCCGTAGCGATCGGAACCGCACTGTTTGTCGATCCGGCTACGCCAAACAAGATCTGCGAAGGGATTGCGCAATACATGGAGCGCGAGAAGATCGAGCGATTGAGCGATTTGATCGGCGCTTTGCAACTGCCGGGCGACGAGCCGCGGATCGCGCCGTATCCGTGAGCTGCGGGAGATTCACGTCTTCACGTTTCAGCCCATCCTTGTCACGTTCCAATCACCAATCACCAGGGCCAATCACCGGCATTCGCGCCCGCTGGCGGGCCGACTACACTATCAATATGCAAAAGATCTATTTCGGGCGGACGCTGATGGATGCGGAATTTCTGCGGGGGCTGTTGAGCGAACAGGAGATCGAATCGACGATTCAGGGGCAGCAGTTGGAAGAGGTGTGGGGCGCAGTTCCGGTTTCAGAAGCGGCCATGCCGTCGGTGTGGGTGAATGAGGCGGATGTGGAGCGGGCCAAGCCGATCGTCGAGGAGTATGAGCGCCGGCGGATCGCGCGGGTCGAAGCGGGCGACGTTCCTGAGAAGCCCACGTGGACCTGCCCGAATTGCGGGGAAAAGATCGAAGAGCAATTCACGGCGTGCTGGCATTGCAATACGAACCGGCCGACCGTCGAGTAGTGGTGCCTCAAAACAACGGAACGCCCGGCGGGTTGAACCGCAACTTGAGGGGCTCCATCTCTTCGATCAGCTTTGCATCCAGCGTGCGAATCTGCCCAAGCTGCTTCGCGAGGATCAACATCCTTGCGTAGGCGTCGACGATCTCAAGCTGGTAATACGCTTTTTCCAGCGTGGCGGCATAGGTGACCACGCCATGATTTTGCAGCAGGATGGTGGTTGCCGTTTTCACATAGGGGAGGATGGATTCGCCCAGTCGCGTGTCGCCGGGAGTGACGTAAGGAGCGCTGGGAATATTGCCGAGAAAAATTTCCGCCTCGGGGTGAATCCCCGCCGGCAGGTCCGTGTGGGTGATGCAGAAAGCGGTGGCGTGGGGCGGATGGCTGTGAACGACGGCCGCGACGTCGGGGCGGTTGTTGTAGACGGCAAGGTGGAGGAGAATTTCGCTGGTCGCTTTCTGGCCGCCGGAAATCTGCCTGCCCTGCATGTCGACGACGCAGAGGTCCGCAGGCTTGAGAAAGCCTTTGCTCTTGCCGGTGGGGGTGCAGAGAATGCGGTCCGCGCGATAGCGAACTGAATGATTGCCCTCGTTCCCACCGCAGTAGCCGCGCGCCCAGATGCGCCGGCCGATCTCGCACATTTGTTCCCGCAGCATCCGGCTCATTGCATCGCCTCCGAATATTCGCACGCCGAGGTGCACGTCTCGTACAGAATGATCGATTTCAACAGCGGCAGCTGCGGCTTGAGCCGATCCCAGATCCATTTGGCGACATTTTCCGCCGTCGGATTGGAAAGCCCTTCCACTTCGTTGAGATAATAGTGATCCAGTTGCCTGACGATCGGATCCGCCGCCCGCTGAATATCGCCGTAGTCGAGGAGGAATCCCTTCGCCGGGTCAACTTCACCGGCAACGATCGCGTCGAAGCGAAAGGAATGCCCGTGCAGGCGCCGGCACTTGTGATCTGCCGGAAACGTCGGCAGATCGTGAGCGGCTTCAAAGTGGAAGGACTTGGTCAGTTTGACGAACATCTGGAGGCATAATAGCAAATTTTCCGATTGACACGATGGTGCCGCGGTCACCCGTCGAGGGTTTTTGGGTGACGCTAAATCAGTAGGCGCTTGCTCCCCCTCTCCTGGTACTCCGGGAGAGGGCTGGGGGGGTTGGGGTGAGGGTGATTTGGAATGTCGAGCGAAATTGGTGCTCGAAATCACCCTCACCCTATCCCTCAGTGCCAGGAGAGGGGACCAGAGAGGTACCAACAGAGGGGACCAGAGGGGCATTCGAACAGAACAAAAGTCATCCCCTGAAAGTCATCCCTTGAGGGTTTTCATATCGATGACGAAACGATATTTCACGTCCCCACGTGCCATGCGCCCGTATGCTTCGTTGATCTGCTGAATGGGGATCATTTCGATGTCGCAAGTGATGTTCTTCTGGCCGCAGTAGTCGAGCATTTCCTGGGTTTCGCGGATGCCGCCGATGGCAGACCCGGCCAGGGAGCGACGGCCCAGCAGTAAATTGAAGACGGTCGGCGACGGATGCGGATGTTCCGGCGCTCCGACGAGCACGAGCGTGCCGTCTCGTCTGAGCAACGAGATGAACGGATCGAGGTTGTGGGACGCCGCCACCGTGCTGACGATGAGGTCGAAGCTGCGGGTGTGGGCGTTCATTGCATCGGCGTTTTTGGAGATGACCACCTCATCGGCGCCGAGGCGCTTGCCGTCTTCGATCTTGTCCGGCGAGGTCGTGAAGAGGACGGTGTGAGCCCCGAACGCGTGTGCGAACTTCACGCCCATGTGGCCCAGGCCGCCCAGGCCGACGATGCCAACCTTTTTGCCCGGACCGGCGTTCCAATGCTTGAGGGGCGAATAGAGCGTGATCCCGGCGCACAGCAGCGGGGAGGCGGCTGCCGCGTCCAGATTTGCCGGCACGCGCAGCACGAATTTTTCGTTCACGACAATCCGCTCGGAGTAGCCCCCGTAGGTGGCTGGCGCCGTCTTGTGCGGATCGGGCGAATTGTAGGTGAAGACGGTGGCGCCGTTGTCACAATATTGCTCGAGCCCTTCCCGACAGCTGTCGCAGGTCTGGCAGGAGTCGACCATGCAGCCGGTGGCGACCAGGTCGCCGGCTTTGAATTTCGTCACCTTGTTCCCGACTTTTGTCACACGCCCGACGATCTCGTGGCCGGGTACGCAGGGATAGATCGTCGGCCACGCTGCCCACTCGTTGCGAGTGGCGTGCAGATCTGAGTGGCAGACGCCGCAAAAGGTGATGTCAAATTCCACGTCGCTGGGGCCGGGATCCCGGCGCGGAATGGTGCTCGCGGAAAGAGGCGCGGCGGCTGCTGTCGCTGAAAATGCTCGGGCTGATGCCAAGTGGTGCTCCTTTTGGTGAATGGGCGATCGTCGCGATTGTAGGCAGGTTGATCGCTCCGCGAAGGGCAAGCTGCGCCGGTGCGATCGGCGAGTCGTAACACAAGTGGTTGTGGAGCGATCCGCCTGTACGGGTGTGGCGCTCGAAAGTGGCGATCGGCTCCGAGTAGGGCGGGATTCATCCCGCCGATTTGTTGGCCGGCTGAGAAAACGGCGGGATGAATCCCGCCCTACGATCGCAAAATCTGCAATCGCCACAAATAAAAGTTACACCCGCGTGTTACTCACGTTCCACGGGTATTGCCGTAGAGCGCAATATGCAGGCGGGGGCAGAAGCGGAAGCCGGTTTGCTTGCAGATTTCGGAGACCCAGGCGGAACGCTCCCTCAGCACTGCCGGATCGGTTCCCTCCGGCATCAGCAGCACATCGGCGGGGGACCAGCCATGAAGCTGTTGCAGCACGGCGTCTATCTCCGGAAGGTCGGAATCGGCCGAGATAACGAATTTCACCTGAAAGTCGGGGCTGTCGTCGATGAGCCGTTGGATCGTTGCAACGTTGATGCGGTGCGCTTCGTGCGCGACGGCGAACCGTCCCGCTTCGCGTTGCACCGGCGTTGAGTTGGAAAGCTTCGGAGAGATCGAGGCCAAATCGATTTTCGCCGCCGCATGCACCGTCCCTGCGGTTTCCATTGTCAGGTGATAGTGGCGATCTTTCAGGGCAGCGCACAATTCGACGATGTCCGGCATGATCATTGGCTCGCCGCCGGTGAGCACGACGTGACGGGACGGATATTCTGCCACCCGGTTGATGATCTGCTGGATGGACGCTTCGTCTCCTTGCGGATTCCAGCTTGCATAGGGAGTGTCACACCATGTGCATCGCAGATTGCACCCGCTGGCCCGCACAAAAATGCTCGGCACGCCTGCGAGCTTTCCCTCGCCTTGAATCGAATAGAAGAGCTCGGAAAGTTTCATCAGCGAAAACTGAGCGTAAAAAGAACGACGTCGGGAATCGGCTTTCCCTTGCTGTCGCGGCTGGGTTCAAACCACCAGTCGTACATTGCCACGACACAGGGCTGATCGATGTCGTTGCTTCCGCTGGAATGCAGCACATCGACCGATGTCACTTTACCCGTCGCATCGATGTTGACCTTCAACTGAACGGATGGATCGCTCTCGCCCAGCGTATCGAGGATGCCGGGGACGAGCAGCAGCGGGCGAACCGTTTTGATTTTTCGACCGGCGCGGACACTGATCCGTCCATCGTGAACGACCGCCGATCCGACGGTGGTGAACGCATCGGATTCGGAGTCGCTTTGCTGGTAAGGATCGGCGGCCGTCGCGCGCCGGGCGCCAGCCCGTCGCCGGTGGCGGCCTGAGGCTTCACCTGGGCGGTACTCTTTCGCGGCGCGGGAGTGGGGGGCGAGACGACTGCCACCTGAACCTCGGGCGCGGTGGCAGGCGGGGGCAATTTGATGTCGGGCGGCAAGAGCAGCGCCTTGGGCAAGGAGACTGATTCGGGCTTGATTTCCGGCGGGGCTGTCGGCTGATCGGCGGTAGCTCGCTCTGCTGCAGGTTTAGGGGGCTGGACAGCCGGCTTGGGCGGGGCAACTGCCGCCACGACCGGAGTCTGCGGAGGAGGTGTCAGCGCTGGCTGCACCGGCGATTCTCGCTGTGGCGGCGTTTCGATGGCAATCTGTCCGCGCTGGCCTCCTCGCCCGCGCTCCCCGGGCGGGATGTTGGAGGGATTGGGCGCATGCGCGATTTTCGCAGGCCCCGTCGGATCGCGACTGAGCTGCGGCTGATCCTGATCCGCCTGCCGCGCCTGCAATGGTGTCGGCCCAGCTGACGCGCTCGACGCCGTGCCGACCCCGGCACGGTCGCCCATGTCGTCGGGCGGAGGGGGCGGCGGCGGTTGGAGCGCAATGACGACGGTGCTCTCCGCGCGTCGCAACGGCGGCAGATAAATTTTCGGATATCGCGCCTTTTCCGTCGCCACGCCTAATAGACCTGCGTGCAGCAGCAGCGAGGCACTGATGGCGATGAAAATGTAGCGTTCGGTCCGGACCATGGGCGCCGTATATGATATCGCCCTGATCGGCGGAGTCGCATTGAAGGTTTTGCGGGTTAGTCGGCTTCGGTGGAAACGGCGCCGTGCAAAGGCTTTGCGGCTTGCGCTTCAAGATGAGCCAGCGCCAGCTCAACGGTTTGGGCGACGTGAAAGAACTGCCGCGCCTGCGCCGGGACGAAGCGCTGCCCGACGGCGTGATCGAGCATGGCCAGCAGCGGGGCGTAGAAGTCGGCAATGTTGAGCAGAACGATCGGCTTATCGTGATAACCCAGAACCCGACCCACCACGATCTCGAAAAATTCTTCGAGAGTTCCCAGTCCGCCGGGAAGCGCGATGAACGCATCCCCTCGTTGCTCGACCATTTCCTTTCGCTGACGCATGTTGTCAGTGATGATCAATTCATCGCATTTGCGGTCCGCAACGCCCTGATCCACAAACAGGCGCGGAGTGACGCCGATGACTTTGCCACCGGCGGCCCGGGCGGCGTTCGCGAGCGTCCCCATCAATCCCAGATCATTGCCGCCATAGACCAGTTGCCAACTCCTGCGCGCAATCGCGCCGCCCAGTTGCCGGGCGGCGTCAAAATAGATCTGGTCCACGTCCTCCCTGGCGGAGCAGTAAACCGTAACAGCGCGAATCCGGGTTGAAGCAGGCATTGGTGACAAAAGGTACGGGAAGAAGGGGTGGGGAGGAAACGCGCGGAGGGGCGGAGGGAGAGAAGATGCGGGGAGTTGGGGATTGCAAATTGCAAATTGTAAATTGCAAATTGAGCAGGAGTCCGCCCGGCGGCGGAACGTCGGAGCCTGACTTGCAATTTGAAGACGGGAACAAGTAGCCGGCGTTTTTTCCAATTTTGCAATTTGCAATCCCCAACTCTTGGCATCTTTTCCTCCGTGCCTCTGCGCCTTGATTCGTTATGATTTCCGGCCATGAGCCTTCGGCACAAGCTGATGATCGGCTTCGGGGGTTTGCTGGTGATATTGCTGGCCGTCAGCGCTTTGAGCGTTGGAGTGCTTACTCGATACAGCTCGGCTCTGGATCAAGTCTTTCGCGAGAACTATGACAGTGCCGTTTACTGCGACCGGATGAAGGAGGCGATCGATGCCCTTGATGCGCGGGCCCAGCGGATCGTCTGGAACCGCGCCGCCGAGGGAAGCGCCAACTCCGTGGTGATGCGGCAGCAGTTTGACGAGAACCTTGGGCGCCAGGTGAGGAATATCACGCTGCAGCACGAGAAGCAGCTCACGGCGCAAATCCAGGACTCGTGGCAAAAATACCGCGAATCCTACGATCGTTTTGAGGGAGCCGCCGACATTCCTCAGAAGCGGTCGCTGTTCCGCGACGAACTGCTGCCCGAATACGAACAGGTCAAAACCGCCGCCCAGGCGGTGGCGGACCTGAACATTTCCAATATGGTGTCGGTGGATGGGCGGGTGAAACGCATGCTCGGCTCCGTACGCGATACGCTGCTGATTTTCGCGGCGGCGGGAACCCTGCTCGCGGTGGTGCTCGTCGCCGCGGTTGGCGCGACCGTTCTGCGTCCGCTGCAAACGCTGACACGCTCGGCGCAACAGATTGGTGAAGGGGATTTGGATTTGCGCGTGCAGGTGAAGGGCCGTGATGAGATCGCGCAGCTGACCGAATCCTTTAACGCGATGGCCGAACGTTTGCGGGAGTTTCGCCGGATCGATCACGAACGGCTGCAGCGCACCCAGGAAACGACTCAGCTTGCGATCGACAGCCTGCCCGATGCCGTCTTCGTGATCCGCCCGGGCGGAATTATCGAAATCTCGAATCGGACGGCGCAAAGTCATTTCTCCGTCGCCCCGGGAGTGACTCTGCCGTCGCTGGGACTCAAGTGGCTCGACAGGATCTACACCCAGGTCTGCGCGACGCGCGAGCCATGCGATCCACAGGGTTACCAGTCGGCGATTCAGCTTTTCGAGAATGGTCAGGAGCGATTCCTGCTCCCACGGGCCGTTCCGATGATGAATACTCAACGGCAACTGATGGGAGTCACGGTGATTCTCGTCGATGTCACGCGCCTGCGGCACGCCGACGAGCTCAAGAGCGGCCTGGTTTCGACGGTGTCACACGAGCTCCGCACCCCGCTGACGGCCATCCGCATGGCCGTGCTGATGCTGGTGGACGGAAAGCTGGGGCCAGTCGGACCCTCGCAAAAGAAAGTGCTGGAGGCCGCGCGCGATGACAGCGACCGGCTCTATCGGACGATCGATAATCTGCTGAGCATCAGCCGAATTGAATCGGGCGGCCAACATTTTCAATTTGCGCCGATGCGGGCTGAGGAGATCGTGCGTCAAGCCGTCGACCCGCTGCGGGAGCAAATCGACACCGCGCCGCTGACACTGGCTATGGATGTCGAGCCTGGGCTCCCGGAGGTGATGGCCGATGCGAGCTGTGTCGGCTACGCGCTATCAAATCTTCTGGTCAACGCGATCAAGTTCACGCCCGCCGGGGGTTCGGTCACGGTTTTTGCCCGACTCCAACCTCAGGATGTTCTCTTTGGCGTCCGCGATACCGGACCAGGTATCGCCCCGGAATTTCAATCTCACTTGTTCGAACGATTCTTCCGCGTTCCACGCAAGAGCGGCCCGAGCGGCGCGGGGCTCGGGCTGTCGATCGCCAGGGAAATCGTCGACGCCCACGGCGGTACGATCGAATACGTTCAACCACCCGGCGGCGGAAGCATCTTTCAATTCACGCTGCCTCGGGCGCCGGTACGCGAATAGCCCAGGTACGCCCATGGAGCGTCCAGCAAAAGGAAAGGGCGGCCACCCGAAGGTGACCGCCCGTCGTTCCGTTGATTGATCCGCGCGAGGCGTCAGATCAGACCGAGGCCGCCACGGCTGGGGGCGTTTCGATGAAGACGGACTTGCCGGTCTTCTTGCTGCCGGTGATGAAATAAATCGCACCGTAGATGCCCCAGAGGGCGGCAACAGCGAGAGCCACATACGGCTCCTTCCAACTCATGCCGTTCACAGAGTACTTCCAGCCGGGGATCGGACCGACCAGATAGAACACCATGCACAGCAAGTTAGCCAGCAATCCGAAGATCGGAATCACCTTGTGCTTGAAAAAGCCATGCATTTGGTGTTCGTGGAATGCCACGATGGCAATGAAGCAGCTCATCATGTAGAGCAGGAACGTTCCGAAGTTGCTGACCAGCGTTATCCAAAGGAAGCTTTGCGGAATCTTCGATGACCACGCATTGTGGAAGATGCCGATCTTGTACATGAAATTCTTAGGCAACGCGTCGATGACCGTATCCGCCTGTGCGGCAGGCCCGCAGAACCAGAACATCACAGTGAGGATACCCAGTGCCGCCGACAGCGTCGCGAGCACCCAGATCGCCTTATGAGGCGTTGCGTTCTTGCCGTGGAGGATGCCAAAGTGAGCGCCCATCTCCTGATCGCGACCCATCGCGTAGGTGACGCGCGCGCCGGTGTTCATGCACGAGAGGGTTGTGCCGATCAGAGCCAGGAAGACGGTGCACGCTTCAATCATCATGAACCACCAGCCGGCGTTGGCGCTTCCGAATGCCGAAGCCCCGACCAATTGCATGATGTCGCCGATCGGCGCGGAAGAGCCGCCCGCGGCGGTTGCGGTGTAACCGTTGTTCAGATAGTAATTCGCCGCAAAATACTCGAAGAGATAGCAGAAGCCGCCCTGAATCAGCAGCGAGAGAATGACCGCCTTTGGGATGTCTCGCTTGGCGTTCTTCGCCTCTTCACCCATCGACGTCACCGACTCAAATCCAACCAGGATCAGAATCGCGATACACGCCTGGATGATCACGTAACCCGCCTGATGGGGTGCTACCACGGACTTGGCGCTTTCATGATAATTGAATGTTTCCACGCCTGTCGCCGGATCCTTGGTGATGCCGCCAAGGTAGGAAACCGTTACCAACTGTGGTTTTCCGTCCGGACCCTTGGCCGGGATTGCATGGCCGTCCTTATCAACGGCGGGAATCGTGGCGGTCGGATCCTGAATCTGCTTTGTCGGATCTTTGGGGTCAGCGATCGTCTTGGTCGTGTCAGGCACGGTATCCTGAACGTATTGCGTTGGTGTGCCGGTCGAATCCAGCACCCATATCGCGCTGCCTTCGGGGTGAGCGACGCGATGGCGAATAGCCATGACCGAGAAGATCAGCAATGCCACGATCTGAGTGATATTGATCGCAACACCCACGCCGGTGGATCCCACCACTCCGCGGTAGGCGATGTATGCGACACCGAATGCAAAGGCGATACAGAACAGATACATGAAAATGGGGCTCGGGATCAGGGTGCTGAGATGACTGCCATCGGAAAAGTGCGCGTCGATCTGGCCGGTCATGTAGCCGACGATCATCGCGGTAACGCCCACCATGACGCCCGGGTAGACCCAGTAATAAAGATGGCTCGCCCAGCCGACAACGAACTTCGACAGCCGGGCCAACTTGAACGCCTTCTTTTTCGAGAGGAACGCCTGCTCGGCAAAGAAGTAGCTCGATCCAGCCCCAGGATACAGCTTGGACAACTCCGCATAGGCCACCGCGGTTGCCAGACAGAGCAACAGCGCGAACAGGATGCCCAGCCACATGGACATGCCGGCCGCAGGCGCGCCGGTGAGCACTTGGCCACCAAACGTCAGCCAGAGAAACGCGCCCGGCGCGATCAACGCCATGGCGTTGGAGGTGAGGCCCGTCAGCCCGAGGGTTGGCTTAGGCGTAGTTATCGTCGATGTATCTGCCACGAATACTCTCCTTTGTCAGATTGGTTCTGGCTGCGCAGAGGAAACGACCTCGGCCCGCGCTGGGGCTGAGCGCATAGCACGCCCGGCGACGGTGCAGCATCGGAACGCCTAGAACAAAGGTTGTGCCAATAAGAAGTCGCGCAGGCATGGTGTCAACCCGCGGCGTGAAAACGTTGCCTGGCACTTCAAGAACAGCGTTGTGGCCCGGGAAACCGGGGTTTGCGACAATTTAGAGTCGTTGATTATGGATTAGGCAATCTTGCCAAAGAGATGCGGGGTGGCGGTTAGTTTGTGTGCATCCAAAAGGCAGATAATGTCGCGGGCATTGCAAAGTGTTAGCTCGGCAATGCCCGCACACTGGTGTATAGCCGCGGCACAACGTGAAACCCGCTTAAACCTTTAGTTTGTGTCATCCATGTAGTGCAAATCAATTGCCTCCCGGATTTGCCGCTCGGGCGCGGCGACGAAGCGCAGCGCTTTTTGCACCAGTTGAGGCAGTTCCGCGGCTGCCCTGGCCTGCGACGCCTCGGACGCGGCCAAAACCAGTTGATCTCCATAGACGCGGATCGGAATCACGCAGTATTCCTC
The DNA here is from genome assembly GCA_963758525.1 of uncultured Phycisphaerales bacterium. Lineage (GTDB taxonomy): Bacteria > Planctomycetota > Phycisphaerae > Tepidisphaerales > Tepidisphaeraceae > JBBSDP01. The sequence goes on along the minus strand of CAVWVQ010000002.1, from coordinate 40,327 downwards.
CGCCATTGCTCTCGAGACCGACCCCAACGCTTGAGTGTCCACGCCAACCGCTGGCAGCGAAACGTGTTGCGCCGATTCGCCGAGCTGCGCCCACCACGCCTGCCAGACGTGCTGCGGGCGGCACCACTGGAATGCCATGGCGATCTCGCCGAATCGGCGATGCGAAATCGCCTGATCCAGCAGGATCTCGGAAATGTCGTGATCGCTCAGGCTGACGTGCCGGCTGAGCAATTCTCCAAATAACGCATGTCGCATCGCAATCTCTCCCACACCGCAGGATCTTGCCATCGCGACCCCGCGCTGACAGCCCTGCGGATCGAAGCTACGATACGTATTCGCGAGCAGCAAACCCGCTGGTGGATTCCTTCGGGGGCGCTTTGGTCCGATAAATACGTGCGCCTCATCAGCTACAACATCCTCGACGGCGGAGAAGGGCGTGCCGACCCCTTGGCGGAGGTGATTCTTGCGCAGCGGGCGGACATCGTGGTGCTGGTCGAGGCGGAAGATCCGACCGTACTGGACCGAATTTCCCGCAGACTGGCGATGGATAGCATTCAAGGCATGGGCAAGTCGCACGCGTCGGCGATCCTCAGCCGCTGGCCGATTCGCGACTCAATCAATCACGCATTGCTCGTTCCTGAAATCTCCCGGTCGCTCCTGGAAGCGACCGTCATCGATCCCGCAGGGCGGGAGTGGATCGTGGCAGCGCTGCATCTGCCTGCCGGGGCTACCGACGCGGATGAGCGCCGCCGCGAAATCGAATTGGGCGCGGTGCTGCAAATCTTCGAGCGTCACCGAGAGGCATCTCAGCCGCACATTATCGCCGGCGACTTCAACGCCAATGCGCCATCACAGCGCATCGATCCGTCCCGGTGCAAGCCGAAGACTCGCGAGCAATGGGAGCGCAATGGCGGATCGCTGCCGCGGCGCGCTGTTCAGAAAATGCTCGATTCGGGTTATGCGGACGTTTTTGCCGAACTCGGGGCCGACGCTGCGACCACCGGCACATTTTCCACGCAACACCCCGGCCAGCGCGTCGATTACATCTTCGCGCACGGCTTTGCTTCCCGCCAGTTGCGCTCTTCCTGGGTGGAGCAGGATCGCCTGGCAAAATATTGCAGCGATCATTTTCCCATCGGAGCGGAGATCGAAGCAGAGGCCGAAAGTTGAGTTGGCGGCGCATCGCAGATTGGGCAAAAAGCCGTCCCGGCGCCCTGCGCCTCGCGGACGGGCTTGGCCGCGGACGGGGACGCCTGCGCGTGCTCGATCAGTTCAACCCGCCGCCGAGCCCTCGCCGCAAGCCGGATCTGCGGGATTGGGACTCGCGCAACTTCTCCGCTGTCTGGCTCGGCCACGCTACTGTGCTCCTGCGGGTTGCCGGGAAAACCATTCTCACCGACCCCGTTCTGAGCCACCGCATTGGCGTCGGACTTGGCGTCATGACGGCCGGCCCCAAACGACTCGTGGCCGCAGCCCTGCGCCCGCACGAGCTTCCCAAGCTCGACCTGATTCTGATTTCGCACGCACATTTCGATCATCTGGACCGGCCCACGCTGGTGAAGCTGCACAAGAGCACGCCCGTGGTCACCGCCAGCCGCACGCGGGATTTGATCCGCGACCTGGGCTTTCAAAACATCACGGAATTGCGGTGGGGCGAGTCAACCCAAATCGATAACATCGAGTTGCGTGCCTGCGAAGTGAAGCACTGGGGCGCGCGAACGTTTCAAGACACTTATCGCGGGTACAACGGGTACGTAATGGACGCCGGCGCCGCGCATTGCCCCCACCCTGACCCTCCCCCGGAGTACCGAGGGAGGGGAAAAGGACTGCGTACGCGGCCGCGGCGCGTGTTCTATGCGGGCGACACTGCCTATCGGCGTTTCACCGACGTCGGCGGCGTCGATCTGGCAATCTTTGGAATCGGAGCGTATGACCCGTATATCCAGGCGCATGCGACCCCCGAGCAGGTCTGGCAGATGTTCGAGCACGTGGGCGGCCGATGGCTTTTACCAATGCATCACAGCACATTTCGTCTAAGCCATGAGCCGATGCATGAGCCGATCGAGCGTATGCTTGCCGCCGCGGGACGCGATCGCGATCGAGTGATCGTTCGCGCAGCCGGCGAAGAGTGGACGGAAACCGACTGATACGATGGACCACCCGCAAATCGCAAAGTCTGAGCCTTCCAACGGTGCTGCGCTGCCGATCGCTCCGCGAGCATCCGCAGATCCTCTTCAGATTCGCATCATCCGCTCGTTTGGCTTCGCGTTCGCGGGTTTGGGATATCTCTTTCGCACCCAGCTCAACGCGCGGATCGAACTGATCATCGGCATCGGTGCCTGCGCTGGGCCTATGGCTGCGCATCAGCCGAACCGAGTGGGCGGTGATCATTTTTACAATTGCGCTGGTGCTGATCCTGGAGGGGCTGAACACCGCCGTGGAAGCCGCGATCGACCTCGCGTCGCCGGAGATTCACCCGCGAGCCAAAGCGGCGAAAGATCTCGCCGCGGGAATGGTGCTGATCGCGGCGATGGCGTCGGTAGGCGTCGGGCTGCTGATTCTTGGGCCGCCGCTGTGGGTCAGGCTTTTCGGGTGATCCAACGGCTGCGGCGGGGCAGCTCTCGGTGACCCGTATCGCTTGGTCCTATGGATTTGCCGCGTTGGTTTGCTTATCTGGATCAGTCTCCACGCGCCGGAAGCCAAGGCCGAGCAGGAGCGATTCGGCCTGCGGTCGATCCAGCCATTCGACGTGCCAATCCGCAAAGAGAACGTTGATGCCCGCGTCCTTGTGATTCTCCAACGGTTCGACGGCAATAACGTGCGATGGCTGCAGCGGTTGAGTCAGCCCCTTTCCCAGATAAATGTATGAACAAGCGCCGGGCTGGAGCAGGTTTGCTGCCGGCGCGGCGTTCCTCTGCCCTGATCTGATTTGGTCATCGCTGGCCGGGCAGATGAAATTTTCTGGCATCAGGTCCCCGCTCTCGAAAACCTCGCTGAAGTCGTCGGGCAGCTTGCCGTGGTGATTTTCGGCCCAGTTCGAGATTGCCAGTCCGATCTGACGGAGGTTTGAGTTGCATCTGATTCGGTTGATGATTGCGCCGTAAGGCTCGTACAACGGTGCTTTCGACGAGGCCAGCCACGCCGTCTGATGCACGATGCCGATGGCGGCCATTCCCGCGGTGAACATCAGCAGAACGATTACAAAGCCGCAGATCGTCCAGGACCAGCGCCAATGTTGCTGCCGCCCCTCCCGCGACATCTCGCGGAAAAGCCAGCGGAGAAAGTAATGCGCGCCCGCGACGAAAATCGCTGCATAGATCGCCGTGCTCACAATCGCGTCCCAACGCACATGGACCTTTGGGCCGACATGCGCGAGGAAAGGCAGCCAACCGATGATGAGAAAGAATACGAATTCCTCCCCGGGCAGGTGAATGCCGATGCATTGCGTCACAAAGAAGAGCAATGCCAGCGCAAATCCCCATCGAGTTATTCTCCCGGCGACGGACATTAGTTGGCAGACCCTCCGTCGCCATCCACCGGTCTGGATGCGGGCTCGGTCGTCGCCGGTGGGACCAGACGATAGCTGACGCCATTTCTCTCCCACGCCCCAGGCGTCATTAACTCACGGCCGCCGGAAATCATCGCCAGCACGATGATGAAGAGCAGGCCCCAGAGCGCGACGAGCGATACGGCCTTGAAGTAACTCAGTCTCGGCAGGCGCTTGAAGCTGCCGCGGAGGTAGTTCCAGATCTGCTGAATAATTGCAGCCGATAGAAGCAGTAAAAAGAGGAAAAATGACATTGCTTCGACGCGCATTTGCGCCAAATCAGTCAACACGAAAGGTGGGGGCATCCCCGCTCGCGCGGGCGTCGGCCAAAGCAACAGACCCGCGGCCGATGCCGCCATGAGGCCTGCGCTCGGTCCGAGTCTCCGGTGCGGTGACATGAAGATACCTTTTCCCGACGTGTTCAAACGAAATGTGGTGCGGAACGATCCGCACCACAACACGAATTTCGTTGCTCAGGCGCGGCGAACGAACAACCTGCTCAAATGATCGGGGCGATGCCCCCGTAGCACAGCCGTCCCGGCTGTGATTTAGGACCACAGCCGGGACGGCCGTGCTACATAGTTGCGGCACTAATTTCAGTCGAACGGTCCGCCGATCGCTTCCTGGACGGAGCGGGGAGCGGTGACGACGAGGTTGCCGTTGTAGTAGCGGATGACGGCTTTGCCGCCATTTTCCTGCCAGATTTCAGGCTGAACGACACTGCGGATCAGGTCCATCAACTCATTGGCACGCTCTGTTTTGGTTTTGCCTTTATCGGCGCTGGCGGAACTGCTGGAGCCGCTGAATGGGCTCGATCCGGAACCGCTGTTGCCGCCGCCGTTCTGGCTGGAATTGTTCGACGTTGAAGTCAGGCTGAAATCCGGCGCGTCCGAGAAATCAGGCACTTCCATGATCAGGTCTTCGACCGGATAGACGCGTGTATACATGCGCGAGTCGATCAGATCCTGCGTGGTAATCTCGATCACGTTTTCGTCGACGGTGTAGCCGATCTTACCGCTGCCGCCGGTTTCACCGAGAATCAGATCCAAGGCGCGATGCAGCGAGATGGATCGCAGCTTCACGTTGAGCGGCGTGTCTTTGCCGATGCCGTTGCCTTCGAGGGCTTTCCAATTGACGGTGATATTTTGCCCGAGACATCGCGGAGAAAGTCGATCGCGTCGGCAAGCGAAACCCCGTCGAACTTCACTTCCGGCAGCACCGCGTCCAACTGGTGTCGAACGACGCTCGCCGCCTGGAGCTTGGCGGGAAGAAGTGACGCGACGAACAACAGAGCGATGAGCCGCAGCGGAGTGATGCGCATGGCGTTCTCTCTCAGTGGAAGTTTTGAATAAAAGATTGCTCCCCAATTGTAATCGGACGGTCAGCGCCCATGCAATAGAAAAGCTATTTCAATAGCCCGAGCTTCGGCCCTATCCGTGCTGCGATGCATCGCCCGAAGCAACGTTCGAGGCAGTTTCCGCGGGCTCGGCGTCAAGGGGCTTGCCGGTATACGGATCAAACTTGTGCCCCGGCTCGACGACAGGCTTGCCGGTGTAGGGATCGAACTTCGGCTTCTGCTGCTGGTCGAGACGCCGCTGCTGTTGCTCCTTCTCGCTGGCGTCCACCTGATCTTCGATTTCGTCCTCGATTCCCTTGAGCCCTTTCTTGAATTCCACAATCCCTTTGCCAAGGCTGCGGCCAACCTCGGGAAGACGCTTGCCGAAAAAGAGAAGCCCGATGACGGCAACCACCACCCACTCACCCATGGACGGCATGCCAAAGGCCAAAACGTGAGACATCGTCTGCGTCCTTCAAGAAAAAGTAGACCGGGGACATTACTCAAACGATTATACGCCCGAACCGCTCGAACGTGAAACGGCGGGTTTTCGCAAAATTGCAAGCAGCGCGTTGATATCCTCCGGCAGGGGGGCCTGAAGCGTCAGCGATTCCAGTTGAATCGGATGGGTGAAGCAGATCTCAAAAGCGTGCAACGCCTGGCGTTCCAGCAGGAAATCACCGCTTCGAAACACGCGTCCGCCGTACATGGTGTCCCCCACGATGGGGTGCCCGATCGCAGCCAGATGAACGCGCAACTGGTGAGTGCGTCCGGTTTTGGGCGTCAGCTTGACCAGGGCGAACCTGGCCGGCGGCTTCTTGAGCCGGTGGTCGGCGGCGAACTTGCTTTCTTCCAGCAGCACCTCTGCCGGCGACTCGAAAACCTCCTGCACCTCGTACTTCGTCACTGCTGCGCGGCCGCCGTTGGATTCCTTCCGCACTGCCTGTTTTTCCCGGACGTATCGGTCGCGCCCGATCGGCATATCGATCACGTCCGCCAACAGTTCCGGCACACCATGGATCACGGCCATGTATGTCTTCTGGATGGTGCGATTTTCAAATTGCCGGGCGACCCGCCAATGGGCCTCATCGCTCTTGGCCACGAGCATGATGCCGGTGGTGTTGCGATCCAGCCGGTGCAAAATGCCCGGCCGCCAGTTGCCGTTGATGCTGCTCCACTTTTGACCGTAATACACCAATGCGTTGACGAGCGTCCCCGTCCATCTGCCGCGCGCCGGATGCACCATCAGATTGGCCTGTTTGTTCAATGCCAGCAGGTGATCGTCTTCATAGACAACTTCCAGCGGGATCGGCTCGGGCACCAGCTCATTGACCGGCTCGGGCGGCGCGACCATCTCCACTTCATCATTGAGCTTGGGATGATAGCTCGCCTTGGTCGGCTTGCCGTTGACCTTGACGAGGCCGTCATCAATGAGCCGTTGCACGCCGTTGCGCGAAAGATAGGGGACTCGGTCGACGAGGTATTGATCGATCCGGCGTGTCAGGTTTTTGCCAACGCGAAACCGGTAGCGCTCGATGTCCGCCTCGTCATCCCGCTCAATGGGAGACGAATCGGGATCGATCGGAAGATTGGGCAGGTCGTCAGTCACTGACTGCGAGAGCTAGCGCCCGCCGGGTTGTGTCGTTGCTGGCACGTAGGGCGCCGGCGAAATCGAGAAAGGGGAGAGCCCGTTGATCGAGTCCGGCGCTGTGGTCGGCCCAAACGGCCCGAGCGTCGGAACTGCGACGGGTGGAGGCACATCAATTGGATGCTCTGATGCCAGCAGAACCGGGCGCTTGAGATCTTCGAGCACTTTCAGCCGGCCTTGGCCGTATTCTTTCATGGCGGGGGCCGTGCCGGGATCATTGATCACGTCGTTGTAATATCGCTGGGCGAGCGCCCAGTCTTCCTTGTTCTCGGCGATCGCCGACAGCCCAAATCGAGCAGCGGTGACGGCAGCCTGATTCTTCGAAAGTGGATCCTTCAGCACCTCGGAATATGCGCTGGCGGCAGCAGCAAGATAGTCCGCGCTGCTTTTGGGCAGTGCCAGCGACGGCTGCGTCGCCGCGGCGGGCAGCGGGGGGAAATTCGCCAGCAGCCAGTCCAGGTTGCCGTGCGCCACATAGGCGTCGGCCCGCACCCTCGGATCGACAGCGGTGCGGAGCGCCACCTCCAGCGCGGATTCGGCTTCGGCACTGAGCGAGTCGCGCGACCTGGCCATCGCCGGTTGATCGCCCATGAGCAACACGGGTTGGTACCACAGATCGTGAATCGCCCGTTCGGCGGTGCTCAGGCTGCTGCTCGCGGTGATCCGGTCTTGCTCGGCCTGTTGGCGCGATATCGGACCAGGAAGACCGCCAGAAGGATGAAGATCAGGACCAGCAGCACCTTGTTGCCGTATCGGCGGCCGAACTCTGGCAGTTCTGCGATACCCCGCGAAAGGGCGTTGGTCTTCAGGTCGTGCCGTCGATCACTTTTCATGGGAGGGGGGAGTGTAATGGATACGGTGGTCAAAGCAATTGGCCGCCAACAGCCGCGGAAAGCCGAATGACGAAACCAGAGTCAAATAGAAGCCAGGAGCAAGCTGGCTCTGGATTCCCCTTTCTACTGACTCCCTCCATGCTTCTGGCTTCTGGCTCCTGGCTCCTGGCTCCTGTCCCATTCTGGTTTCGGGTTTCGTCATTTGGGATTGCCGGCAAGGGGTGTAACTTTTATTTGTGGCGATTGCAGATTTTGCGATCGTAGGGCGGGATTCATCCCGCCGTTTTCTCAGCCGGCCAACAAATCGGCGGGATGAATCCCGCCCTACTCGGAGCCGATCGCCACTTTCGAGCGCCACACCCGCCGGCTAGTGACAATTCCGTCTTTTCTTGACACTATTTGACTGGGATTCTATCCTCACACGCGATGATATTCGCCAGCTTTCGGACGTTCCGTCTTGAGAGCACCCGCCGCCGCGGAGAGATGAATTCGGCCCCGAGAGTCGGCCGAGCAGTACGTTTTCTTCGCATACTCACCTTGGAGGCCAGCACCATGCGCCCCGTGCCATCATTCGTTGCCTGCGTGGGTTTGTCGTTGATGATCAGTTCGCCGATGTTGCGCGCCGAGGACGCTGCTGCGCCGGCAACCCCCGCGCCCGCGGCTGCTCCGCCTGCCGCTGCGCCAGCCGACGCCGGCGCGACTCCCGCTCCCGCCGCTGCGCCGGCGGCCGCCGGCGCGGCGCCTGCTCCCGCGGCCGCGCCAGCCGATGCGTCCACACCACCTGCCGCCGCGGCCCCCGTCGAGATCAATCAGAACCAGGGCCTGCGCGACGACGTGGAGGACTTCTGGCATTACGGGAAGATCGCCCGCTACGACTTCGCCGCTGCGTATGGCAAAAAGCTGCTGGGCCGCACCGAGGCGCCGTTGGAAATTCTGCAGAACTTCGAAGCCGTTGCTACTGACCGGCATGACTCGCTGGATGAATGGATGCTCCGATGGGCCAACCTTGACGGCGCGAAGAATTCTCCCGAGGCGCAGATGCACGATGCCGCCTCGCAGCTCGACAAGCTGCTCGACACCGGCCGCCAGGTGCGCCGCAAGGATCCCAAGTACATCGAGGAGAACATTCAGCGCCTCGGCAACGGCGAGCGCGCCTTCATGAACGCGGTCACGCGACTGCGCGAGAGCGGCGAGCTGGCGGTTCCACAGATGATCGAAGATCTCAAGGATCCGGCCAAAGCCGAACTCCACGAACCAATTCGCCGCGGCCTGGTCGCGCTGGGCGCGAAGCGCTCAATCCGCTTCTCGCCGCCACCTCCCTGACCAACAATGATCCCGCATTGATGACGATCATCTCGTCGCTGGCGCAGATCGGTTATGACGTTGCCATCCCCTATCTCGCCAAATTGAAGGCGGATCCCAAGCAAAGCGCCGCCATTCATGCCGCGGCCGATAGCGCCTTGATCCAAATGGGGGCCAATCTCGCGAATAAGAATCTCGCAGATCTGTTCTACGGACTGGCCGAGAGGTTCTACTATGGCAACGCGCCGATCACCTTCGATCCTAAAGCCCCTACGGCTTCCCTGTGGAATTGCGACGGATCGACACTTTCGGCGACCGAAGTGCCGCAGTCGATCTTCAACGACCTGATGGCGATGCGCGAAGCGCGTTACGCGCTGGATCTGGGTTCCGGCCGATCCGACGCCTTGAGCCTCTGGCTTGCCGCCAACAACAAGCGCGAAGTCGATCTTGGCGACGGCACGGATCCAACTGCCTCCAAACTCTCTGCCGATTTTTATAATGTTGATGCCGGCACCCAGTATCTCAATGCAGTGCTGCTCCGCTCGATGGCCGATCACAACGCCCCCGTCGCCGTGAAGGTGATCAAGTCGCTGGCCCAGATCGTGGGACCCGGCAGCCTCGCCAGTGGCGATACCAGCGGCAACGCTCCGCTGATTCAGGCAATGAGCTATCCGGATCGCGTGGTGCGCTTTGAGTCGGCCTTCGCCTTGGCCGCGTCGCTTTCGCAAAAGCCGTTTACCGGAAGTGAACAAGTGACGCCGCTCCTCGCTGAAGCGATCACGCAGACCGGCGTGGCAAACGTGCTGATTATCGCGCCGTCGCAGGATGAGCAGACCAAGTATGCCGGGTTCCTGAAGGGGTACGGCACGGCAGCGGGCACGGACGCACAGTCTGCCTTCGCGCAGGCGCTGACGCTTCCCGCCATCGACGTGATCGTCATCCCCGAAGCCCTTGGTGACGCCGAGATTCAACGCGCGTTCGCCCTGGCTAATCAAAGCCCCAGGCTCGCTCGTGCCGCGCGCGTGATCATCACCGCTTCCAAGGCTTCTCACTGGACAGAGCAGGCGCTGGGCGATCCGCTCCTCTTCACCACGCAGGCGGTGGACGCGGCGGATCTCGCCAAAGCCGTTGAATCCGCCCGGCAGCGCGTTGGCGGGCTTCCGCTGGACGAGAAGATTGCGACGGATTACGCACTCCGGGCCGCGCGCCTGCTGCAGAATATTGCGATCAGCCACTCGAGCGCGTTCGATCTTTCCGCGGCCGAACCGACCCTCCTCAACTCGCTGGCCGACAAGCGGCCGGAAGTTGCCGAGGCCGCCGCAACGGTGTTGAGCCTCATGGATTCGAAGTCTGCCCAGCCCGCAATCCTGGCCAAGGCGCTGGACGACAAGACCACCGACGACGTGAAAGCCAGCTTCTACAAAAGCCTGGCCGTGAGCGCCCGCACCTTCGGCAATCGCCTCGAGCAGTCCGACATCGATTCCCTCCAGAAGGTGATCGAAGGCTCCGCCTCCCCCGACGTTCGCACCGCCGCCGCTCAGTTCCGCGGAGCTCTCAATCTGCCCGCCGACGAGGCCAAGCATCTCATTATCAGCCAGCAATAATCCAGCCCAATGGCACTGAAGAATGTCGACATGGAAAGCGTCATGCGCCGGGTGGCGGATCGGCGCATTGAAGAGGCGATGCGGGAAGGGAAGTTCGACAACCTCCCGGGCCACGGCAAACCGATTGAATTGGAGCCGCTGCCTGCGGATGAAAACGCCCGCCTGACGTGGTGGGCGCTCAAGATCCTTCGACAGAATGATGTGATCCCAGAGGAAGTGATGTGGCGCAAGGCGATCGATCATCTGCGCGAGCGCCTCGCAAACGCTCGCGATGAAGCCGCAGTGCGCAGCGCAGTCGCACAAATCAACAGTCTGGTACAGCGCATCAACTCACTGGGCGCCAACGCATTGCCTGGTGCCGTCGCGCCACTCTCGGAAGAGGCGGAATTGCAACAATTCAGAGCCCGCTAACGTGCCCCCCGTGTCTCACGACATCAATCTAGCCGATTACGCTTTGCTCCTTTGCGTCAAACGCAAGGCAGCCGAACTCGGATTTGACCGCGTCGGCATCGCCCGTTGCGACGACTCGCCGCATGCCGGATATCTGCGGCAATGGCTCGATGCGGGGCAGGCAGGGGAGATGAGTTATCTGGGCGCGCGATTTGAGGAGCGTATCGCGCCGGCACGCTATTTTCCGGGCGCGGCGACCGCCATTTGCGTGGCGATGAATTATCATGTTCCGCTGGAACCGCTTGCCCCAGACTCCAATGCGGCGCCCGGGAAGATCGGTCGATACGCATTAGGTAATGATTATCACGAGGTCATGAAAGCCCGGCTGCATCTGCTGGCCGATTGGATTCGCGAGACTGTCCCCGATTGTCAGACCCGCGCCTGCGTCGACACGGCGCCGGTATTGGAAAAGGATCTGGCGTCCCGGGCGGGAATCGGATGGATGGGCAAAAACACGTGCGTGATCGATCCCCAGTTGGGCTCCTGGCTGCTCCTGGGGGAAATTATCACCACGCTGTGGCTCCCGGAGGACGAACCTGTCGCCGACCACTGCGGCTCCTGCACCCGCTGCATCGACGCGTGCCCGACGCATGCCATCACCGCGCCCTATCAGCTCGACGCGCGCCGATGCATTTCCTATCTCACGATCGAGCATCGAGGCGAAATTCCGCCTGAATTCAAACCCGCCATCGGCGACTGGCTCTACGGGTGCGATATCTGTCAGGACGTCTGCCCGTTTAATCGCAAGGCGCCCATCGCCAGCGACCCGGCATGGAAGCCGCGCTTCGCGACGGGAACGCTCGACGCCAACGAGGTGTTGACGTGGACCGACGACGAATACCGCGCCCGCCTGCGCGGCTCGGCGATGAAGCGCGTCAAGCTGCCGATCCTCAAGCGCAACGCCGCGATTGTTGCGGCCAACGCAACGGCGCGAAAGCGCGCCGCATCTTTGACATGAAAGCGGCGTGCCACTTCGGGCGAGCTCTCTTTTCCCCTCCCCCGGTACTTCGGGGGAGAGCCGGATTCAGGGGTAGACAAAGATGCCTAGAGCGCTTACGCACAACACGTCCCCCACCGCAACCCTCCCCCGGAGTACCAGGGGAGGGGAGAAGGCAAATCTCCACGGAAGGGGGGCATGCACGCCCCTGGGCCGCGTGGTTGCACGATCCGATCCGGCGTCTTTACGCCACGGAGATCTTGCGGGGCTTGGTCTCTTCGCGCTTGTTGAGCGTAATCGTCAGGATGCCGTCGTTCAGTTTGGCGTTGACGGTTTGCTCATCGACAGTGGGCGGCAACGTGAAGCTGCGGAGAAACCGTGTGTAGCTGCGCTCCCGCAGGAGCCAGTCGCCCTTGTCGCCGCCGCCATTTCCCTGCTTCTGCTCTGCCTTTCGGTGGGCAGAGATGGTCAGCGTCTGGTTCTCGAGCGTGATGTCGACGTCATCCTTCTTGAATCCGGGGAGCTCCGCTTCGACATAAATGTGATCGCCGTCTTCGCGCACGTCCACGCCGTAGGGCGCCAGACGCCCGCCCTCATCGTTTGAGCCGCCGCCGAAAAACCGGCCCAGCATGTGTTCGAATTCGCGCTGCGCCCCTTCGAACGGATATTCGTTCTGCTGACGAGAAACTCTTGTCGGTAGTGCCATGATAAAACTCCTTTTGATTGAACTATGAATCCCAACAGGGGGAAGTAAAACAAAGCCGATGCCAGGAGCTTGGAGCGTCCCTGTGATAGAGTAAGTCTTGCAAATACGGCAATTTAAAAGCTGCAGCATTTTCAGAGGTGTACGTGGCGGATTCTGCCATTCATGCAGTTGGTGCCGACTTGGCAGTCCCTTGCAATTTATGGGTGCTGCTTGGGCCGACGGCATCGGGAAAATCGGATGTCGCGTTGGCGTTGGCACGCCGACTCAACGCCGAAATCCTTTCGCTGGATTCGATGCAGGTTTACCGGGCAATGGACATCGGAACCGCCAAGCCGAGTTCGGCTGACCGCGCCGAGATCCGCCACCATCTGCTGGATCTGGTCAACCCGGACGAGACGTTTACCGTCGCACGTTTCGTCGAGGCCGCTGATGCAGCAATCGCGGACGCCAAGGTGCGCAGTGTAAGCTTGATCGCCACCGGCGGGACGCCGCTGTATTACAAAGCGCTATTCGAAGGCTTATTTTCCGGTCCGTCCGCTGATCCAACGCTTCGCAATCACCTGAGCCGCCTTGATGGTCCCGCGCTCGCGGCCCTCCTGCGGAAAGTAGATCCTGCCGCGGCGGAACGGATTCACGTCAACGACACGAGGCGGATGATTCGAGCGCTGGAAGTATTTCACGTCACGGGACAACCGATCTCCACGCTGCAAACCGATTGGGGCCGGCTCGCGCCCCGGCACGCCGCCATGTGGGTCGGGCTGCATTGGGATCGAGAAGCGCTCAATCGCCGCATCAATGCCCGAGCCAGGCGGATGATCGACGCCGGGTGGCTCGACGAGGTCCGCGGAATATTGAATGCCTTCGGACGCTTCTCCGATACCGCCGGGGAAGCGACTGGCTACGCCGAGTTGATCGCCCATCTCAAGGGAGAGATGCCGCTGGACGACACGATCGAGCAGATCAAAATCGCCACAAGGCAGCTCGCGCAAGCAGATGAAGTGGTTTCGCAGGTTTCCAAATGTCCGGTGGATCGCCGGTGATCAATCGACCGAGGCGATCGCCGACGCAACCCTCAACGCGGCGCAGGCGCCTCGGCTGTGAGTCCCCGGACGGGCAGCTACCCTGCATCAGCAGAGCTGTAATTGCGCAGGAAACTCGGCAGGGAACAAGTCAATTCGGTCATTCGTCATTCGGGTTTGATTCTTTGATTCTGATTTCGGGTTTCGTCATTCGGGCTTCCAAGCCGGGCTTCCAAGCCGGCCGGCTTGTCCGCCTCTTTCCCCCATCGGCTTCTCCCGATATTCTCCGTCCCCCTATGAACATAGCAGTGATGCCTGGTGACGGAGTCGGCAAAGAAGTCGTCCCACAGGGTCTGCGCGTCCTCAATGCGGTGGCGCAGAAGTTCGGATTCTCGTTTAAGACCAGCGACTATCCGTTCGGCGGCGAACATTACCTCGCGACAAAACAAACGCTGCCTGACGGGGCCATCAAAGAACTCGGCCAGCACGACGCGATTCTGTTTGGCGCTGTGGGCGTCGACCCGCGCGGGTCGGCCCAGATCCCGCAAGGGATTCTCGAAACCGAAATCCTCCTCAAGATGCGGTTCGAGCTGGACCAGTACATCAACCTCCGGCCCACCAAACTCCTGCCCGGCGTCCCGACGCCGTTGCGAAACGCGTCGCCGGCCGACATCGACATGATCATCGTGCGCGAGAACACCGAGGGCCTGTACTGCGGCAACGGGGGATTTCTCTATAAGGACACGCCGCACGAGGTCGCCAATCAGATCGAAGTGACGACCCGCCGCGGCGTCGAGCGCTGCATTCGCTACGCATTTGAAACGGCGGTGAAGTTCGATCGCAAGAAGGTGACACTGGTCGCCAAGACCAATGTGCTTCGCTTCGCCCACAACCTCTGGCTCCGCGCGTTTGAAGAGGTCAAAGCACAATATCCGAACATCACGACCGACTACCACCATGTCGATGCCTGCACGATGTACATGGTGACCAAGCCGGGCGTCTATGATGTGATCGTGACCACCAATATGTTCGGCGACATCATCACCGACCTGGGCGCTGCCATTCAGGGAGGAATGGGGATGGCCGCCAGCGGCAATCTCAATCCAACCCGCAAATTCGCCAGCATGTTCGAGCCCGTGCACGGCAGCGCTCCCGACATCGCCGGGAAGAACTTCGCCAATCCGATCGCGACGTTTCTGTCCGTTGCGATGATGCTCGACTTTCTGGATCAACCGGAAGCCGCCCGCGCGATCCAGCAGGCTTGCCAGCAGGTCGTCGCCAACCCGAAGAATCACACGCGCGATCTGGGCGGGACGGCATCGACGTCGCAGATCACGGATGCAGTTATTGCAGCTCTCGGAAGGGACACGTAGGGCGGGATTCATCCTGCCGCCTCCTTTGGCGCGAGTCAATCGGCGGGATGAATCCCGCCCTGCGCAAAGAAATTCTTCGACAAGCCTAGAATCAACCACCCATGACAGAGAACATCATTATCATCGGTTCCGGACCTGCCGCGTGGACTTGCGCGATTTATGCCGCACGTGCCAACATGAATCCCCTGGTGATCGAAGGCGCGCGCACGCATGAAAACCACACGGCCGGCCGTCTTCCGCTTGGGCAGCTCAACTTGACCACCGAAGTCGAGAATTTTCCCGGCTTCCCCGACGGAATCCGCGGCCCGGACCTGATGGTCAACATGCGCCTGCAGGCGACGCGCTACGGCACGCGCGTGCTCACCGAAGACGTGGTCTCCGTTGATCTGAGCCACAGACCATTCAAGGTTGTGAACTCCGCCGGCGACGAGCACGAGGCTCACTCGCTGGTCATCGCCACCGGCGCCAGCGCCAACTATCTCGGCTTGGAGTCTGAAGAGCGGTTCAAGAATCACGGTGTCTCGGCTTGCGCGGTCTGCGACGGGGCGCTGCCGATCTTCCGCAATCAGAATCTCGTGGTTGTCGGCGGCGGCGATTCCGCCGCCGAGGAAGGCAATTACCTGACGAAGTTCGCCAAGGAACTGTATGTGGTCCATCGCCGCGACACGCTGCGCGCCAGTCAGATCATGGCCAAGCGTCTGCTGGACAACCCGAAGGTGAAACCGGTCTGGAATTCGGTCGTGGAAGAAGTGCTCGGCACCGGTGAGAAGATGACCGGCGTGCGCATCCGCAATTTGGTCAGCGGCGAACAGCGGGAGATCCAAGCCGCCGGCATGTTCGTCGCCATCGGCCACACGCCCAACACAAAGTTTCTCAACAACCAGCTCAAAATTGACCCGCAGGGCTTCATCATCCTTGCCGACCCCTATCGCACGACGACAAGCGTTGAAGGTGTCTTCGCCGCCGGAGACGTTGCCGATCCGGTTTACAAGCAGGCGATTACCGCCGCCGGCATGGGGTGCAAAGCCGCGCTGGATGCCGAGCGCTGGCTCGCGGGGCAGGGGATTCACTAGATTCTGGGCGGCTCACTCATCATTGCAGGAATCATGCCATGCTCGGGCGGCTGATTGCTCTGCTGCCGCGCGACCTTGATAAAACGGGTCATGACGCGCCAAGCACGCGCTGATGGTGCAATCGACGATTACGTCCCGCCGTCGGATATCCAATTTTCGGTTGCAATATCCGACAGTGCCGCAAAATCCAATCAGAGGTGACGAGTGCCAAATTCATTTGTCGAGTGAGAGCGGCAAGCATCATGTCGACTTGGGAGAGAATCCGGCCGCGTCGCTTCAGGTCTTGGTAAATTTCGCCGTAGAGCGCGCCGTCGATCGATCAATTGGCCATATGCGGACTTGCCGCAGCAGGCTTGCGAAATCCCGGCGGTAAGTGTCGGGCTGGTTGAGCTGCTGAATGCCGGCTTCGATCTCACAGAGCACTGGCACGCAAGTGCCAATTTTTGCTCCGCCAAGTCGCAGTCGGGCGATCCTTCGTTGAACAATCGATCCAGCCCGAACCGCCTTCGAGAGATGATTGGCGTCAAGCATATAGCCCGACGTCATTTCAGTCCCCATTCCTGCCGAACGGTATCCTTGCTTTCGCGCTCGATCTCCTTTAGAGCCAGTTCGAGGCGATCATGTTCCTCCTCTGGAATCGCCGTCGAATCTTCGAGCTCCTTTGCCCATCGCTGAATCTCTGTCGCCCTCTCGCTCAACTCCGGCTCTTCGATGAGCAGTTCCTGCCCCTCGGCCCAATCCGGCGGAAGCGGTTCGATCGGCTGAATCCGACCGTCGCGTAGTATTGCTTTGATCGTCATGTGCCTTCCTCGACCTCATCCTATGCTACTCCCCAATGACTTTCACCAGCACCCGCTTCTGCCGGTGGCCGTCGAACTCTCCGTAAAAGATCTGCTCCCACGGACCAAAATCGAGCTTCCCTTTCGTGATCGCCACAACCACTTCCCGGCCCATGATCTGCCGTTTCAGATGAGCGTCGGCGTTGTCTTCGCCGGTGCGATTGTGGTGGTAGTGATCGGGGTCGGGATTGAAGGGGGCGAGTTGTTCGAGCCAGACGCCGAAGTCGTGGTGCAGGCCGCGCTCGTCGTCATTGATAAAGACGCTGCTGGTGATGTGCATGCTGTTGCAAAGCACGATTCCCTCGACCACGCCGCTTTTGCGAACCGCTTCCTCGACCTGGGAGGTGATGTTCAGGAAGGCCATTTTCGAAGGGATGTTGAACGAGAGGTATTGGGTATGTGATTTCATTCTGCTTTCAGAGTAGCGCTGCTTTGACCCAAAAAAAGAGCCGCTCGCGCGGTCTCGCCTTTCCCGACTGCCACCCAAAAAGGGAAAGAGCCGCGAAGACGCGAAGCAGCGAAGACAGGCGCGAAGAAAGGAACATCGGGCAGGTGATTGCATCACCAAAGTGCCTTAGTAAGCGCCGAAGCCGTCGACATTTATTTTAAACGTCATGTGAACATGTGAATCCTTCACTTCCAGAGATGTTCGCGCTGCACGTCGCGAAAGTCGACGCCGGGTCGCGATAAAAACGCGGTTGGCCCGATATCGCCGATAAACCCCGCTTCGCATTCGTAAATCGGATAGGCTTCGCGCAGTCGTACCGATCGGGTCGCCAAGGCAATGCTTTCCGCGCCGGGCGGAATCACCTGCTGGTCGCCCAGGAGAAAGCCGCTGATCTCCGACTCAGCTGAGAAGGGTGATGGGCTCATGAGAATCGAGCCGGACGCAAATGAGTGTTCGCCGCGCAGGCGCTCCGCGAACCCTGCGATGGCAAGTCCCCACTCTTCGTCGCATGATCGAACGCATGCGATCAGCTCGGGTTTCTCTGTTCCCCACTCGCCGTGATCGCTCAGCGATAATCCGTACGTGACTGCAGTCATCAGGTCGCTCTGCGGCTGATCGCGGAAGATGAAACAGCAGACGGGCGGCAACCCAGCTCGCGTGGCAGGCAATACGCGAATGGCGTCCTGAGCGCCAAGCACCGCGCAAATGTGGTCGGCAAATGTCCGCGCTTTGCTTTTCATCGCACCTCCTTCGCCAATCAGGAAATTCACAGTACCATTTTCGCAATGGCGTATCACCTTGGAATCATCGGAGCCGGGAACATGGCCGAGGCGGTTGCGCGGGGTGGTGCGCGGGAAGGTGGTATCGGCCGATCAAATTATCGCCGCGGACGTTTCGCCCGCTCGGCGCGAGTTGTTCCTTAAAGGGCTTGGAATCCTTGCGGTCGAGACCAGCGCCGAAGTGGTAAAAACAAAACCGCGCTGTCTGTTACTAAGCGTGAAGCCCCAGCAGATGGCTGGAGCGTTGGCGAGCCTCTCGGAAGAGCTGGCGGCGGATACCCTGATCATCTCGATCGCGGCTGGAATCAGCTCGGCCTTTATCGAAGAGCATCTTGGAAAGCGCTCGGCGTGGCGCGTCGTTCGGACGATGCCAAACACGCCGATGCTGGTCGGACAGGGAATGGTGGCACTTTCGCGCGGCAGGCATGGCACCTCGGATGACATTGCCGAGGCCCGGAGATTGTTCGAATCTGCCGCTCAAGTTGTGGAGGTTCCCGAGGCTTTGATGGACGCGGTGACGGCGGTGAGCGGGTCGGGCCCGGCATATGTCTTCTACCTCGTCGAGCGGATGATTCAGGCGGGTGTGGAGCTGGGCTTATCGCCCCATGACGCGCGGCAGCTTGCCGTCCAGACCACCGCCGGCGCCGCAGCGATGCTCGCGTCGAGCAGCGACGCTGCCGCGGACCTGCGGCGAAAGGTCACGAGTCCCGGCGGCACCACGCAAGCCGCGATTACCCATCTTGACGAAAAGCGCGTTGGCGAAGCGATTGTCGAGGCGGTCAAAGCCGCCGCTCGCCGGAGCAAAGAGCTGGGCGCGTAATTTACTTGCGGCGGGTATTGGCATCCTCTATAGAAGGGTTCCCGGTGGCACTGGCATCCTGCCCGTGCTGACGGCGCAAAATAAAGAACAGATTTCGATATCAGGGTTCTTTTTCAATCCCACGCTGCTAACACTGGCAAGATGCCCGTGCCACGGGGGAAGCCGCCTGGAGTAGGGCAACCGCGCATGCCGAGTCAATTCGTCGATCTGCATTGTCATTCCACCGCCTCCGACGGAACCCTGCGCCAGCCGAGGTGGTTCGTCTGGCCAAGGGCAGCGGGTTGAGCGCGCTGGCCCTTACCGATCACGATACGATCGGCGGCATCGAAGAAGCGGCGGCGGAGGCGGCGTCGATCGGTCTGGATTTCCTTACGGGCATCGAGATCAGTTGCGACTTTGCCACCGGCACCATGCATCTCCTCGGCTACGGCGTTGATCCGGCCAGCTCCGTGTTGCGGGATCTGACGCGCAGGCTGATCGAAGCCCGCGACGATCGAAATCCGCGCATCATCCGCAAGCTCAACGAGCTGAACGTCGCGATCACGATGCAGGAAGTGGAAGCCGAGGCCGGCGGCGGCGTGGTGGGCCGGCCGCATATCGCGGCAATCCTCGCCCGCAAGGGTTACGTCAGCTCGATCAAGCAGGCATTCGACAAATATCTCGGCGTCGGCGCGGCGGCTTATTTTGACAAGGAGCGTATCCCGCCCCGCGAAGCATTCGATCTCATTCATCGCTCAGCGGGCCTTCCCGTGCTGGCGCATCCGGTTCAGTTGCGTGCCGGGAACGATGCCGAGCTTGAGCGTATCATCAAGGACTGCGCCGATCTGGGCCTTATCGGACTGGAAGTGATTCATAGCGATCACACCTCCGAACTGGTCGATAAGTATTCAGCACTGGCCGACAAATTCGGCCTCCTGAAGACCGGTGGAAGCGACTTCCACGGGAAGAACAAGAAGATCGATCTGGGCATCGCCAACGGCCGGCGCGTGCCTCGGGAATGGTTCGACGCGCTGGTCGAACGAGCGGGTCGCGAGAAGGCCGCGACGAAGTCATGAGTCAGATTGAGACACAACTCAATGTCGGTGCGCTGGATGCCGCGTCGCGCGAAGCCGCGGATTTTAATGACGTGCTGCGCGCTGCCGATCCCGAAAAGATTGTCAGTTGGGCGCACGCCCAATTTGCTCCGGACCTGGTGATGAGTTCGTCGTTTGGCGCTGAGTCGGCGTTGCTGATTCACATGGCTACGCGGGTCATGCCGCGAATCAAGATTGTCTTCGTCAACACCGGCTACCTCTTTCCCGAGACGCACACGTTCATGGAGCGGCTGCGCCAGCGATTCGACCTGAACGTCTGGATCTATCGCACCCGCAACGATCCGATGACGTATTTGCGGATCGCGGACGAGGAGAACCCCGTCTGGCGGAAAAACATCGATGCATGCTGCGCCGCCAACAAGAACGAGCCATTCGAGCGGGCGATGCGGGAGCTGAAGCCCAAGGGCTGGCTGCGCGGCGTCCGCCGGGATCAGACCGACGTTCGCGGACGCAACCGTTTCGTCGAGTGGTCCGCGCGTTTCAACTGTTTTGCAATTTCACCGTTGCTCAACTGGACGACGCGCGACATTTTCAACTACATGAAGCGACACGATCTTCCGCATCACCCGCTCTACGAGAAGGGGTATGCCTCCATCGGTTGCAGCCCTCTTTCCTGTACGCGGCCAATACAGGCGGGCGAAGACGCACGCTCGGGCCGGTGGCAGGGCAGCGGAAAAGTGGAGTGCGGAATCAACCTCATCAATTCCCTCGACTCGGCAAATCTTTGAGGGGCAGGCGCGCCCGGCATCGGAAGCAGAATCTCCGTATCGCGTTGGGCCGCAGCAGATGCAGCACTTCCCGCAACTGGCTTCGAGCGATGCCAAACAACACCCACTCTGCACCGTCGTGTCCACCATCGGTGCGCCAGGAACTCTGACATGGCGTCGCGCAAATGAGGGTAGTACGATTGGCCCAGCGCACGCGGCCATCGCCGCTGAGCAGCGAAACTCCAGCACAAGGAGGCCACATATTGCGCGCCTGCAGCGATGAAATGCTTACCTCGGCTCTTGATCGTTCGCGGCGCAGCGTGCCGCGGGGAAGCTTCTACTGGGACAAATGGAGAAACTTTCTCAACTCCGCACTCTCGGGGAGCACCACTCGACTTGACTGGTCGCGGGCCGGGGGAGCGAGTGGACGCTTCGTCGGTCGGTTGCTTTGTATCGCATGGATCACTACAGCATCGCTCATGCCGTTCCCGGCGGCGCGCGCAGCGGCTCCGCTCGATACGCTCGTCTTCGGCGTCCCTTCCTCTGAAACATCGCATGCATTGGTCGAGGATCACAGTGAGATCGTCACCGGTGGCCTGGGCGATCCCGCGAGGCGACTGCTGCCTCCTCTTACCGAAAACTGGGAGGGTGGGAGCGTTGCATTCACACTCAAAGTGGATCCGGTTCGTGCGAACTACATTACCGCCCGTCTTTGGGGCGATGACGCCAGCCCCGACATGCTGATCCTGCGCGTCGAGGGAAAGCAGCTCGGCTATCGTCATCTGGGCGACATCGACGTGCTCGATTTCGGAAGCGACAGCGGGTCGCCCGCGCTCAATGGCCGGTTCTATTACACAACCTCACCGCTGCCTTTGGAAATGACCAAGGGAAAGTCACAATTGCATTTCGAAATTCACAGCACCGGTCATATCTGGGGATACGGCACCACGTTTGAGAAGTATCAGCAGATGATGAAGGAGCCGACTCGCGGCCTTTATCGCGTCTATACGCACACCGACGGCTGCTTCGTCCCGCCCGATGACGAGAAGCAGGGGCCTGCGCCAGTCGATCCGCCGGTGCGGCCGGAGCCGGGGGCGGAGGTGCTCGACCGGCTCAAGGCGCGGGTTGATCACGAAACCGCCGGTTTGCTGGCCGACAAGAAGCCGCTCACGCAAATGCAGATGATATTTCTGGCGCAGGCGTATCATGTGAAATGGACCCCGGCGTATCACGATCCGAGAGTGGTTGCGCAGATCGCCGCCAGCGCCGACGCTTTCGCGATGGCGTTTCGCAAGAATCCGCAACTGGCGCAGTCCGATCCCGGGATGTACAACGCGGACTGGTTTGGCCTTGGGCCGGCCGGGGAGGCGGTGCATCTGCTGTCGGAGCCGTTGCAGCCGCTGCTCGATGAGGAATTCGATGACGGCGCCGGCGGAAGAATTCAGCGTCGCCAGGCGTGGGCCGACATGTTCGTGGCGAGCCGCGACTGGCATCGCGAGCACCGCCGGCTCTACACGAATCAGTCGATGATCACGGATCTGAATATTCAGCGGGCCAACCGCGGCGTCGCGACGGTCGATCCGAAGCGCGCTCTCCCGGAAGCGGTGTCGCGCCATTATCTGTACGAATCGATCGGCTTGCAGCCGTGGCTTGGCAGCGACTCGCCGAGCGGACCGCTCAAGCCGCTCGGATCGGATTATTATCAACTGACGCCCAACGGATTGACCCGCGAGCTCGGGTACGTCGGGTACTACGGCGAGGTGCTCGACTGGGTCACGCAAATCTACGACGCCACGCGCCCCACACCTGGCGAGCCGGGTGATCCCAAGATCAAGGCGCAGCTGGAAAAGATCGCCGGAGCCCGGGGGGTGTTTCGATATCCTGCTCTTGACGCTCAGGGGTATCGCGCAATGCGCATTGAATCAGTGGTCGGGTGGCGCGACGAGCACTATCCCGGCGATGTGTGCTATGGGGAGCGGACCACCTGGGACGCTTCCCCGCTGTATACGGCCGCCGCGACGCTCGATCCGGACGCGGTGGGGTACGCGCAGCAGATGTTCGCGGACAACCAGTTCTTCGAGTCGATCAAGGAAAACACCGACAAGCAAGGCGGTCTGCGCACGACGACCGGCCTGCTGGGAATTCCCGATCAGTACGAGCTGCTCAAATCACAGCCCGACAGCGCAAAACGCCTGCCCATGTCGAACGGCCAGCCGGAGCTTGTCTTTGCCGACGAGGAAGACGGGGTGGTCGCCATCAAGCACGGTCAGGATATTCTGTATGCATCCCTCTATTGGCGGGCGCGGTACGCGGTGAATTTCCTGGCTCGCGTGCATTACATCCAGCCGCAAACCGAGCATATCGCGGTGGTTCGCGAAGACGTGCAATTTGATCCGAGCGGGCTGACGTACAAACGGCCGGACTGGATCAACATGGGCTTCGGCGGCGGTGGCGTGCGCTATCCCGGCGAGCTGCACTCCGCGCTTGCCGGCGAAACATTGCCCATCGCCAAAATTCCACCCTTGGAGAAATTTCACCCGGGCGATGAAAGCCCGTTTGCAGGCCGTGGCTCATTCTATTCGCTCGCATACGGTCCCTACCTGATCGGGATGAACACGACGAAGACCCAGACCTTCGTTCTGAAGATTCCGCCAGACGGCGGCGCGCTGGAGCGGTTGGATGCAACCGGCAGCCACGCGTTCAGCGGTCCGAGTATGAAAGTTGGGCCGCTTTCGACCGTCGTGCTGTATTCAGGGAAGGAGAAACAGTGACATCACAGGGGTCGCGGATTGCGCTGTTGGCGATGATCACGTTGTGTGTGACCGGCAGAGGGTCCATCGCCGCAACCGAGCCCCCGTCGGGAGAGGCTGCCGTTGACGGGGTCTGGCAGTGGTCGATTCCAGCGCCTTCGATTCCTGATCGCAGGGCGTTTCTGTGGATTCCCGATCATTGCGATCGCGTGCGCGGACTCGTCGTTGCCTGCCACAACATGCTCGAAAAACAGTTGTTTCAGCGCCCGGGGTTCCGCAGATCGGCGGCGGAAAACGGATTGGGACTGCTGCTGATCTTCTCCGGCCATGACCGCATCGGCACCGACGACAAGAACCCCGATCATCCGCGACGCAGCGCGCTCGACATTTTTTTGAACCCGAACTATCCCAAGGGCGCCGAAGATCCCGCGGCGCGGGAGCCGACCTGCAAAAACTGCTGGAGCAGTTCGCCGACCTTTCAGGCTATCGCGAGCTCCGCCACGTGCCGCTGATGCCCGTCGGCCATTCCTCGGCCGGAAGCTTCGTCTGGCATCTCTATAGATGGGATCCCTCACGCGTCTTTGCGATGATGCCTTTCAAAACCGGCGCCAAGGACGACGGCCCGGAGGGGATTCCCGTGTTCGAGGTCAATTCGGAATGGTTTGACTATGGAAACGCTTCTCATCGATGCTGGTCTCCCAGTGGTCCGTCCGATGGAATTGTCCGGCCGCGAAACCACGGCAAATGTCTCTATGGATACTATGTGGATATCGGGTCGGGTCACTGCAATGTCAGCGATGATTCGATCGCGATGGTTTCCCTGTTCCTCAAGGAGGCGGTTGCCGCACGAATTCCAGTCGATGCTCCTCTTGACGGCCCGGTTTCGCTCAAACCCGTTTCGGCCGAGTCCGGATGGATGCTCGAGCCGGCCACTGTTGGCCGTCCTGGCGGCAAACCCGTTCCTTTGCGCAATGGAAGCAAGATCCCGCCAGGGGACTGTGGTACGTGGACGAAGCATTGGCGACCGAGGTGCATCGTCACATGCTCGAGCAGCTCTCCAAAAAACCCCAGCAGATGAACTTCTTCAGCGAAGACGGCGTCCCCTCGACCGGTGGCGGAACTTACAGCTTTAGCCCGCAATACCTCAGTGACGGCGAGACGTTCAGGGTCCGGGCGGCTTTCATTGACGAATTGGCGGTGCGCTCTGATCTCTACCCTGGGCAGAAGCTTGGCCATGGCAATACACCGATTTTATTTCGGGTCAACAGCGGGGCGGTCGTGCAGACAGGTCCTGACACGTTTCGGATCCGGCCGCATGCGGGGCCGATCGTGCCGCAGGGAAATCCGTGGGAGCCGACGATCGTCGCTTACAACCTGGGAGATCAAACCTACCGTCCCACGGAGCGTCCGGCGCACATCAATGTCAGCATCATCAACACGGCGGGCGCGGCGCAGACGCTCGAGTTCCCGCCGCTTTCCGATCAAGCAGATGCAAGTGCCGCGCCCATCGAACTTGCCGCCAAAGCGTCGTCCGGTTTGCCAGTGCAGTATTTCGTGGTTTCCGGGCCTGCGCAGATCGCCGCGAACGGCCGCACACTCGCGCTCTTGCCGATGCCGCCCCGCGCGAGATACCCGGTTGAAGTGATTGTTAGCGCATTTCAGTGGGGGAGAGCCGTTGCGCCGCTTGTCAAATCGGCGGGTCCGGTAACACGCTCGTTCTGGATTCGTCAGGCATCCCCCCCGCCGAAGCAATAGAACAAGTTCGTTTTTTCACATGGCCGCCTTATAAATTATCCCACTTTGCGACACCCGAGAACAGCTAGGGCCACGAACAAACGACCGTTGGTAGGAGTCGTTGTGGACGGCATCAGCAGCTACGGGCGCGGCGTTCTGCGGGGAGTGATGCGCTACGCGAACCTCGAACGACGATGGGTGCTTTACAAGGATTTGCGACACAGCCTCGAATCGATGGCACGCTGGCCCAAATGCGACGGGATGATCGTCGCGGGCACGACCGGGGCGATGTTCGACATCATTCGCAAGCGATACAAGCACTGCATCTTTTGTTCGGGCCGGGGAGACCCGGCTGTCTCGCCGGTGGTCGCGCTGGACGATGAAGCCGCGGGGGCGATGGGCGCCGAACACCTCATGGTTTGCCGGCTCCAGCGATTCGCCTTTTACGGCGCTACGTTGCTTCCGCGGCGTTTCGACGGCTACCGTGCGAAGCTGGCAACACATGGGTTTGAATGCACGATCGTGCCGGTCGAACTTCCTTCCGAGGCCGAGTGGATCTCCCACGCGAAATGGCCCCGGCTGATCCGCTGGCTGCAGGAGGTGCCCAAGCCCATCGGCATCATGGCGGGGGACGACACGATGGCCCACGATCTGGCCGCCGCGTGTCTCGAAGCGGGAATTGCCGTGCCGGAGCAGGTCGCGATCGTCGGGGTGAATAATGACGATCTGCTCTGCGAAAGCGCGTGGCCGCCTCTCTCGAGCATCGAAGCAGACTTCAGCCGGATGGGGTATCATGGCGCAAAAATACTGGACCGTCTTTTTGCGGGCGACGTTCTCTCCCCCGAAGAACGCCTGACCCGGCTCCCACCCCTTGGCGTGGTTCAGCGGCAAAGCACCAACATTCTCGCCATTGAAGACCAGGACCTTGCCCAGGCGGTTCAGTTCATCCGCGAGCACGCCAGCGACCCGTGCTCCGTCGACGACGTGCTGCGCCACCTTCCGGTCGGGCGGCGCTGGCTCGAGCGGCAGTTTCTCGCCAAACTGGGGCGAACCCCGCACGATGAAATCGTTCGCGTCCGCATCGACAAGGCACGGGCACTTCTCCTGCAACCCGATCTGGGGCTCCTGGAAGTCGCCCGCCGCTGCGGCTACTCGGGAATGGCTAACTTTCACGTCGCATTTAAGGCGCTGGTTGATACCACGCCTGCCGCCTATCGCCGCTCCGCCCTGCGCGGGCGTAGGTAGTGGACATGGGACAGTGGATAGCGGGGGAGGCAAGCGACTATACTATTAATTGTCAACTTTTCATTGGCCAGACCGTTTGGCGGATTTGATGATGCTGATCAGCAGTTTCAGGAGCTCGTTAACGTCCTGAGAAATTGAGTCGAATTCTGCCCTTTCAGATACCCCGCCTGACGGGGCAGCATGATCCAGTATTCGGTTTCGCTGGTTTCTTTCAGAGCAATCGCCATCTTGGGAACAGAATCCGGCTTACCTCCGGCTGCTCTCCTTCGCGCACAGCGCCCCGATCGCGGTGCTGGATCTCAGCAACTGTTTCGATAAAACAAACTCCTTCCTCGCCGCGCATACGTGCTCATAAAGATTGATCACCCGCACGGCGAATGCAAATGACTTGACGTGGATGGCCCGTCTTTCATCCTTTCGTTCTGGCTGATCCCTCGCATTTCTCTCCACTTCGAGCGGCCGATCCCATGCCCCTTGCAATGCCTGCCCTTCGCTATCCGTTGTCCATTTTCCCTTATCCATTTGCCTTCCGCCGAATGTCGCAAATCGAGAGAAACTAAACGCAATTTGACTGCGACATGGGGCGGGGCGTTGGTTACATTTGCGGCGTTGCATGTGGAACCGCGATCGGCGTGCGGAAAGCCGTAGAAAATTGGTTTCCTCGCAGAATCGGTCCCGTCATGAAAATAGAGTTTTTGTCACTGCGAGGGATTTCGACGCCGTCGGTGTCAGGAGTGCGGGTTCGCTGACTGGTGCTGGAATTGGTTGCTGGAGGAAATTAAATGCGGACGAAGAATAGGAAGACGTGCGGACAGAATTACAAGCTGCAGACGAGCCGTCGGCCAAACGCACGGCGAATGCTCTCGCTTGCAGCGGTGGCGGGAACGGCCATCACCGCGGTACGGCCGGCTGGCGCAACGACGAACACCCCCGATTTTTTCACCGGCGCCACGACCGGGGATATTGCCACCAATGGCAATTGGAGTCTTACCACGGCGCCGGTCATTTCCAATGACGCCGTCTTCGGCATTGGCGCAGCGACCGGTATCCGTACGTTTAACACGGGCACGCTCACCTTCGGTTCGTTGGACGACTTGAACGCGAACACGATCACGATCCAGCCCAATTCGACGACGAACAGCACATTGATTCTTGGCGGATCGGGAGACTTGGGGAACTCGACCCTGGGCGCGAATTCCGCTGACTTGCTTTACGTGGGCGGCAGCGGAACGCTGACGCTGGGCGCGGGCCTTGGGTCAGGCAGAATGAGCATTCAGCTCGGCCAGAGCGGCAACTTCGACGTCGCCGGCACCGCCACCGCCACCGTCAGTGCGGCGATTTCCGGCGCATTTACGGTCAGTAAGCAGGGCTCAGGCACCTTGAACCTGAATGGCACGGACACCTTTAACGCCCTGGCGATCGGCGGCGGCTCAGTCGTCATCGGCACGGGCGGCAGCCTCACCGCCGGAACGGGTGTCACCTTCAGCGCGGGTGCCGGCACACTTAATGTCAACGAAGGGGCCGCCAGCGCGCAGACCCTGGGAACGGTCACCTGGGCATCCGGCGAAGGCGTTATTCAGAGCACGTTTGCCAGCACCTCCTCGAATCTCACTCTTGCCCTCGGCTCGCGAAGCACGGGTGCGACCCGCGATTTCACCCTCAGCGGTGGCACGGCAGGCACTGCCGGCAACCCCGGCACGCTCGGCACGAACAACATCATCCTGACCGGCCAATCAACCGGGTTTATCGATCAGGGAACCTTCTTCGGAACCAGTACGACAACCCCCGGCAGCAACTACGCCTGGTATGATTCGGGCGGCTTTCTGCGCGGCATCAATTACGGCGTGGACGCAGGTTCCACCACGCAAGCGGGCGGTGGTACCATCGCGAGCACGAACTACGCGCAAACGACCTCGGCGATCACCGCGCAGCAAACGGCCACCTTCACCACGCTGAACATCGTCAACTCGACTAATGTGGCGCAGGCATTCACGCTGGGGGCCAGCCAGACCGTCACCACCAACGGCATTTTGCGCTCGGGCAACGGCGGAACCACGGGCGCCACGACGATCAGCGGCGGCACCGGCATCCAGGGCGGTCTCAATCAGGAACTGGCCCTGCGCGCGGACGCGGCCAACGATACTCTGAACATCAGCAGCAACATTCTCGCCAATGGCGTGAACACCGTGACCAAGTCGGGCCTGGGCCTGGTGAACCTCAACATCAACGCCAACAGCTACTCGGGCGGCACCGTGGTCGATGCCGGCACGATGAGGTTTACATCCACCGGTACTCTGGGCACTGGATCGTCGGTGACTCCGTTTGGAACCGGCCCGATCAGGCTCAGTGGTGGCACTTTGCAGCTTCTTGCCCAAGGCGGGAACAACTCGGTTTTTGAAATATTCCAGGTCCCCAACAGCCTCGCCCTGGGCGGCAACGCGACCTTTACATCCGACCGCACTAGTCAGGGCGGCAACAAGTTCTTCCAATTGAACTCGCTTGATTTGGGCGCCAACACGCTGACGGTAACCTCTGGCGACGGATATAATGTCACCATCGCGGGAGCCACCAAGGCGCTCAACGGAGCGGCCATCAGCAACACCGGCGGTGCGGGAAATAACGGACTTTCAGCGGTCAATCTCAATGCCCTGACCGTGAGCAATGCCGCGCCGACTGGCAGCACCTCGATCGTCACGCTCGGCGTCAGCAACGCCAACGTACCGATCAACATCTACGGGCGGATCACCGACAATTCGGCTGACGCGACCAAGCTCCTGGGGATTGTTTACCGAGACACCAACACGACCGCCGCCAACACCAACGTGCTGGAGCTGCGCGGGAACAATAGTTTCAGCGGAGGCCTGACTGCCATCGGCAGCGGCAGCTCGGGTATTGTCCGGCTCTACAACACGAACGCGCTCGGCACCGGCAACACCTCGCTCAGCGGCGCGATCCTCGAAGGCACGCGCGATTACACCAGCTTTACCCAGACTCTCGGAACAGGTGCGGGGCAGCTTCAATTCAGCGGCGGAGTCGCCAATACGGGCACCAACGTTGGGAGCGGCTTCGGCGCTTATGGGGCGGGGGTGACCGTCAATCTGAACAGCGGCGCGGGTCTGGTCTGGAACAACACGACCGGCTTCAACCTCGGGACCGGCAACCTGATTTTGAATGGCGCGGACATCGGCGCGGTCCCTACGGGCCAAGGCACGTTGACCTTCCAGAACGCCCTTGACCTCAACAGCGCTTCCACTGCGCGGGTGATCGAAACCGATGGCGGCACCGCCATCATCAGCGGCAACATCACCAACAGCTCCGGCACGGCAGCACTGACCAAAGTGGGCGGTTCGCTGGCCAACGTGGGCGTCGCTTACGACAGCACCACCACGGGCGTCCTGGTGTTGAGCGGGACGAACACGTTCAACGGCCAGCTCAATCTCAACGGGGGAGAATTAAGTTTCGCGACGCAGTCAAACCTCGGCACCGGCAACATCGCGTTTGCGAGCGGCGGCCTCCAATATACCGGCACCGGGGCACTGACGCTCACGAACAGTTATTCGACAGGCAACAATAACTTTGGTTTTGACATTACGTCTGCGACCGGCTCATTGACCGTTAGCAGCAACCTGAGCCCGGGAGGCAACAGCTTCTTCAAATATGGCGCGGGCACGCTGAACTACAGCGGAAACAACTTCAACACTGTTAACTTTTTCGATGGCAGCACGAGCCAGCTGAGCAACCAGAGCAACGGCACTGTCAATATCACGACCCCCGCGCCCTCAGGCAACGTCGCGGGTAGTCTGCAAATGACCAACGGAGCGGTGAATTTCACTCCCAGTGGCTCAGCCTCGACGGCTCTGTACAACTTCAGCAATTCGCTGACGTTCAACCGAGCGGCCGCCATTGGGCTTACCAGGGGCTCGGTTACCACTGAAACCCTTAATTTCTCGACTAGCGCCTTCTCCCGCAGCGCCGCCGGCAGCACGCTGAGTTTTGTGCCCAACGGCGGTTTTGCGACGTTTGGAACTTCGGAGAAGGTCACAGTCGGCAGCACGCCAACGCTCAACAGCAATGCGGCGACGGTCGGCACGCTGAATCCATCAATCGTTGTGCGCGACACTTCCGCCAACAATCTGAATGCCGACTTCGTCTCGATCGCCACGAGCGGGACCACGCTCTTCAATGCGAACAGCGCCTCGGCAACCGCTGTCAGCAAAGACACCACCTCGGTGAACGGAACGACCTTTAACACGGCCAACCCCGGCTCCAGCAAGCTGGAGTACGTGAACAGCGGGATCAGCGTCTCGGGTCAGACCACCGCGACCGTGGGAGCCCTGGTCAATGCGGGTGCGATTACCATCGCCAATGCCAATATCCTGACAGTTGGGGACAACACCTCCAGCCACCAGGCGGGATTGATTCTCAACGGCGGCACGATCGCAGGCGGCGGAAGCACGGCGACGCTCGCCTTTGGCAGTGACGAGGGTGTCATTTCCTTCAATAGTCAATCCACCAACGCCATCTCGAGCGTGATCTCGGGTTCGGGCGGCTTAACTTTCAACGGTGCATCCGGCGGCACACTCACTCTGGGAAGCGCCAACGCGAACAGTTACAGCGGCACGACGACGATCAACGGCGGCACAATTAAACTGGCAGCCTCCTCCTCAAGCGCCCTGGGCACGACTAGCAACCTCACAATCAATGCGGGCACGCTCGATCTGAACGGGAACAGCACGCCGACAATTGGCAACCTCAACGGTACGCCCGTGGCAACAATCACAAATACCAGTGGCACGGCGGCAACCCTGAACATCGGCACCAGCGGCCAGTTCGGCAGCATCTTTTCGGGCGCGATCACCGGCAGCAACCTTGCCGTTACTAAGGGAAACAGCAACAGCACAATGGTGCTGGACGGAGCAAACAGCTATGGCGGCATTACCACCATAAACAATGGAGGCATCAATTTCGGCAATAATCTGAGCGGTCTGTCGGCAAACTCGGCGATTCTTCTCGGCAACAACTTCGGTAACACCGGTTCCTTTATCGAAGGCAACGGCACATTCAGCGCCGCACTGGGAACGTCGGCGGGGCAGATCAAATTCGTCGCCTCGGGCAATGCATCGGACTCGGTGGGCTTTGCTGCTTACGGTGGACCGCTGACGGTAAATATTGGCGGGGCCGGGGCAACATTGACCTGGAACAGTACAGCGAACTTCGTCACCACCAGCAACTTATTCTTCGGGAACGCGCAGAACGGCGGCAACAACGTTGTGCAGAGCGACAACAAGGTCACCTTCGCCAACGGTCTGGACATTAATGGCGGCAATCGCACCGTTACCGTCAACACGGTCAATTACAATTCAGCCGTCAATCAGGGCCAGTATGGCCTGGATTCGGTCCTCTTGAGCGGTAATCTGACGGATGCAGCGGGTAGTGCCACGATCAATGCCGACAGCTTCACCAAAACCGGCAATATCTCGTCAGCGTTGATGCAACTGAGTGGCACGGCCTCCAATCTGAAGAATGCCAAATTCAACGCCGGCACGGGGACCACTCAGTTCCTCAGCGGCGCGAGCCTGACCACCAAGGGGAGCTTGAATATCACGGACAAGGTGATCGTCGATAACGGTGCGACGGTGACATTCGGCGGCGACAACACCTCGGCGAATGCCAACTACGTCGGAAACAACAGCTCGGCCCAGAACACGTTGCAAATCGATGGCGGCACGGCGAATTTCAATAATTCAACCACCGGCACGACCGGCAATGGCTGGTTGTTCGGTGGCGCCAACGGCAGCGGCGTCAATGGCGCGATCGATATCACGGGGGGCGCGTTGAACGTCGGCACGTTCCTCTCCCTTGCCGGAACCCCCAGCGGAACGGCCGGCAGCGCGCCAACCGGCAACAACAGCACCTTCGCCTTGAACATGGACGGCGGCGCCGTGACCATTGGCGGCGGCACGGGATCGGTCGGCGCGGGAACCAACGGAGCCCTCTACCTCAAGGGCAATTCCAGCGATACCACCGCGACCGCTGGACAGGCAATGGTAAATCTCAACGGCGGCACGCTGGCGTTGACGCAGATCAACATCGGCGGAGGCACAGGGAGCCAGTCAGTCTTCAACTTTAACGGCGGCATTCTCCAGGCCAAGGGAAGCGGCCAGACGTATGGGAGCTTTATTGCCGCGCCGACGGTCGCGAGCGGCGGCCAGTATGTGGTTGGGGCAGGCGGGGCTATTTTTGACTCCAACAGCAACAACATTATTGTCGCGGCACCGCTCCTGGGTACGGTCGGCGATGGCGGATTGACTAAAAACAGTTCCGGGATGTTATTCCTTACTGGTGTAAACTCATATAACGGCGGGACCTTCATTAATGGGGGGACACTGAACATCTCGGCCGATTCCGCGCTTGGCACGGTGCCGGTCGCAGCCACCACCAACCTCACTTTCACCGGCAACAGCACGCTTCAGTTCAATGGTTCGGCGACTGTAAATGCCAATCGCTCTGTCTCGATCAGCACCGGCGTGACCGGCACCGTGGATACCAATAACTTGTCACCGATCATCGCGGGGGCAATTGGCGGGTCTGGCGGACTGACGGTGACCAACAGCCAGAGCACCCCGATCGGCAGCCTGACCCTCTCCGGCGTAAGCACTTATGCGGGCGCGACCACGATCGCCAGTAAAGGGGTTTTGAACATCACCGGCGCACTGGCGCCACCGCAACAACGGTGCAAAACGGCGGCACGCTCACCGGGGCAGGCACCACAGCGACCAGCGGCATCGACGGCGGCTCGGTCAGCGTCAACGGCGGCGGCGCGATCACCGCGTCCGCCCAATTGAGCACCAATTCCCTGACCCTCAACGGCCTGACGCTTGGTGACAGCAGCGGGACTTATGCGGGCAACCATTCAACCGAAAATTTTACCCTTGGCACAGGGACCAATGTTGAAGCGATCAACGTGGGCACGTTCGCGGCTTATAACGGTTTGTTGACGGTCAACTCGACTGGCGCATTCGTCAATATCTCCGGAACGGCGACCAGCGGCAGCGTCTACACACTGATGAATTTCGGCTCCAAGTCAGAGACCGGATTCTTCTCGTTAAGCAACACTGGCACAACGGCCGTCACCAGCCTTAACGTCGGCCGCCAGACATATACCCTCAACGACAACGCCACGACGCTGACCCTGGCGGTCACCGGCGCGGCGGTCCCGGGCGTGGCCTACTGGTATGGCGGGGCGGGCACGACCGTTTGGAATGACGTCACCACCAGTTCGACCGTCGTCAATTGGTCGCTGGACAAGGCGGGTACACTGGATGCCGGCAATATTCCAGGCGCGATCACCGACGTGATCCTCAATGCGAATAATCAGACCGGCACCGTGTCGACGACGCTTGGCGCTGATACGACGATCAACAGCCTGACCGTTAACGGCAATGGAACCAACACCGTGGCCGCGGGCAACACGCTCACCATCAACGCCCTTGCCGATTCAAATACCGATTCTGGAAGCCTGGTCACCGGCCATACTCTCGGCGATGCTATAACCGTAGCCAGCGGGGCCAACGCGTTTACGATTAATACGCCGCTCGTGATGGGCAACGCGGGCGCCAATCAAACGTACACCAACGCTTCGTCCAGTCTGTTTACGATTGGCGGGACGATCACCGGCACAGCTGCGACTGGCAACACGCAGACATTGAACCTGGTGAACAGCAGCACCGGGGGATCCACCATCTCCGGCGTGATTGGCGATGTGCCGTCGGCGGGGAAAGTAGCCGTCGTCATCAATAACAGTGGTTCAGGGACCACTACTTTGCAGGGAAATAATACTTTTACAGGGGGATTGACGCTCACGGCTGGAACCCTCAGCCGAGCGGGCGGAACCGGGACCTCTTTTGGCGCTGGGAACATCACGGTGAACGGCGGCACCATGGATCTCAATGGCGCTGTCGGCTTTGTGCTCAATAATCTCAGTGGCTCTGGCGGCAACATCACCTCCTTCTTCAGCCCCACGTTCACGAGCCTGAACCTGACCAACAGCGCAAATACAACCTTCGCGGGGACCATTGATGGAAATGTCGGGAGCGGAATCACCAAGTCAGGCGTCGGAACGCTGGCGCTGACGGGCAGCAACAGTTACGGAGGCAGCACCACATTGACCGGCGGCATCCTTCAGGCAAACACCGCCAACAGCCTCGGGGCAACCGCCGCGAATGCGATCTTCAACGGCGGAACGCTGCAATTGCTGGCGTCCTATGCGACGAGCCGCAATTTCGTCGTCAACAGCGGGCAAAACGCACTGATTGACACACAAGGATTCACCCTGACCGACAGCGGCGTGATCAGCACCGCCTCGGGAGCGGGCGGACTCACCAAGACCGGCTCGGGCACAGTCGTATTGAACAACACCGAAACGTATAACGGCGTTACCACGATCACCAACGGCACGATTCAGCTTGGCGCCTCCGGAGTACTCCCGGCCAACACCCTCGCGGGTGGTACGAACCTGGTGCTCAACGGCACCGGCACCACGGGCACACTCGATCTGAACAGCAAGAACATCACGCTCACCGCGGCCCCCACCGGGACCGGCGGCGTGATCACCAACACGCAGAACAGCACCATCTCGACACTGACCATCGGAACGGGCACCACCAGCGTGGCACTGAACGATACAACCGGCGGCGGCGGGGGATCGGGCGTTCTCGCGGTGGTCATTACCGGCAATGCCGTGACGCTGAATAACGCCGCCAGCAATTACACCGGCGGAACGACGATCAACAACGGCGGCCAGCTCAATATCAGCGGCAACCAGGTGGGCTCCGGAACGATTACCGTCGGAAGTACCGTTGGCGGCAGTGGGGCGCTCAATCTCACCAGCGGCGCTACTGTTACGAACTACGCTAATAATTTCATCCTCAATGGCGGATCGATCTCTAAACAGAACAACGGTTACATTTTGGGCGGAACGACAAACACCGTTGTTGTGAACGGGGCCACGTCCATCAATTCCAACTTTGGGTATGGCGGAGCTGCCAACTTCACGGGTGGTGCGGGCAAGCCCTTTGAAATTGACGGAGTCTTGTCGGGCAGTGGTGCATTGACGATTAACGGAATCGCCAACGGCTTCACCGAGTCAAGCGGGGTCTTCATTACCAATAACTCCAATAGCTATAGCGGGACAGTAACGGTCAATGCAAACACGGGTAATGGCGTAGACCTAACCATCGGCGGTAATACGGCATTGCAGAATGCAACGGTTAACGTAGTAGGCGTCAGTACAAACACAACTCAAGTCCCATACGGCCTTGGATTCACCGGCGGCACCAGCAGCGGCAGTAACGGAAACTTTACCGTGGTTACCGCGCCGGTCATCGGCGCGCTGTCCGGCACCGGCAAAATTGCTCTCCAGACTTGGAATGGGAATGCGCTGTTTACAGAGGGCACGGGTGCTGCCGTCGCTCTCACCACGGGCAACAACAATCTTCCGACGACCTTCTCCGGAATCCTCAGTGGCACCGGAAGCCTGACAAAGATCGGCTCGGCGGTTCAGACCCTTTCAGGTCCAAATACGTATGCGGGCGCCACAACGATCAGCGCGGGCACGCTGATGCTTACAACCGCCACCACCAACAATATCGCGGCTTCGAAAGCGATTACCGTTGGAAACACGGCAACGCTGGATGTCACCACGGTCACTGGCGCCGGTGGCTTTGCCCTGGCCAGCGGCCAGGTGCTCGGCGGCGTCGGTACCGTGAGCGGCGCTCTCACGGTTGCTTCGGGCAGCACGATCTCGGCGGGCACCGCAACCGCTGCCACCCTTGGAACTACCGTTGGGACCGGGGCGACAAACACCATCGGCACCTTGAACACCGGCAATGAAACCTTGGCGGCCGGCGGCAAGTTTTTCGAGAAAATCGCCAGTACCACCAGCAACGACGTGCTCGCGATGGGTGGCCTGACTGTTACCTCGACCAGCACTCCGTTCGTGGTCTCCCTCTCCTCGCTGGGGGTTACTCCCACCAGCTTCGATCCGACGGTCAACACCACCTGGACCATCGGCACATTCTCCAGCGTCAGCGGAGTAAGTCTGACCGGCAGCGACACGGTCGTCGCGACAAACACTCCTGCCACGGCCGCGGGTAACTCCGGCCAATTCGCCCTGGACACGACAGGCTTCATCGGCACGAACACCGGCACCGAGCCTGACAGCTACTTTCAGTTGGACGTATTGGGAACCGGCGGCAGCGGCAGCCTGACGCTTACCTACAACGCCGCTCCCGAGCCCGGCACCACAATGCTCATTCTTGGCGCGGCCTTCCCGATGCTCATGGGTCGCCGGCGTCGGCGCGTAAGCAACGGATAGTGGATAGTGGCTAATGGATAGCGAGTTTCTGTCATGCGCCGTCAACGCGGACTTTATGTGCTGGATCCGAATTCTTTCGGCCTGATCTACGGGCCTGAAGAACAGCGGGACATCGCGGCGCTGGTGGATATTATCGGCCCGCCGCGATCAGCACGCGACGTTCTTGGACAGTGCGAGCTGCTGGCGCACGCTGATGTGATCTTTTCCGGCTGGGGCGGTGCGCGGCTGGACACCGCATTTCTTGACGCCGCTCCAAATCTCAAGGCGGTCTTCTACGGCGCCGGCGCCATGGGACACATTCTCACCCCTGCTGTCTGGGAACGCGGGCTTGCCGTCACCAGCGCGTTGGAAGCCAATGCGGTCCCGGTGGCGGAATACACGCTTGCCACGATCCTCTTCTCGCTCAAGCACGGCTGGCGGCTGGCGCGACAGACGAAAGCGAACCGCTGTCATCCTGATCGAAATCAGGTGCCCGGTTGCTATGGGAGCACCGTGGGACTTGTGTCGCTGGGGGCCATCGCCCGAAAACTGCTGGAGCTGCTCCGGCCGTTCGATCTGAAGGTGCTCTTGTACGATCCGTTTGTGAGCGAAGAGGATGCGAACATCCTGGGAGTCGAGCTGGCGTCACTGGAGACGTTGTTTCACCGCTGCGACGTTGTATCGCTTCACTCTCCGGTGTTTCCAGAGACAACGGGGATGATCACGGGGGCGCACATCGCCTCAATGAAGCACGGCGCGACGTTCATCAATACCGCTAGGGGGCAACTCGTGCGCGAGCAGGAGATAATCGAGGTGCTGTCCCGTCGGCCGGACCTGCAGGCGGTGCTGGATGTGACGCTCAACGAGCCGACGGAGGCGGAGTCGCCGCTCTACGATCTGGAGAACGTGGTGCTGACGCCGCATATCGCGGGCTCGGTCGGCTCGGAGTGCCGGCGCATGGGACGGTACATGGTGGAGGAGCTGAGACGGTATCTGAACGGCAGGCCATTGAAATACCAAGTCACTGAGAAGCTGGCGATGCGCTCGTCGCATCGTCCAATCGAAGCGAGCGTCCGGCGGCCGGAGCGCCAGGCAACTCTCGCGCTCAGCAGCCAAGGCGGAACATGAAAGACGAAAAGTCATAATGCACGCGGACCAGTTTGACTTTGTTTTCGCCTTGCTTCGTGGCGGGCACGATGGATAGGCATTGAAGTTGACATAGAAAGAAAAGCCATGGTCACCTCCTCTCGAAGAGCGTCGGGTCACCGTCCAGCTGGATCGGTTATCAAACTGTCGAAGGTTTCGAACGGGACTTCTGCAAGGGGACAAAAGCTCAAGGCGTTTACGTTGGTGGAGATGCTGGTGGTCATCGGCATTATCTCAGCGCTCGTCGCGATCTTACTGCCCGCGCTCGGAAAGGCACGGAAAGCCGCGCGGGCAACGTCTTGCCTGAGCAATCTCAGACAGGTCGGTCAGACCTTGATCATGTACGCAAACGATAACCACGGCGCAATGCCTGGCGTGATGTGGTCCAATGGCAGCGAAAACTATTGCACGCCATACGCCAATCGGCTCGCGTTCGGCGGGGGACGCCTGTACGGCTCGATATCGGGCTTTGGGTATGCCAACGTCGGGCTGTTGTGCTTCAAGGGGTATGCGACCTGGGGGCCCATGTTTTTCTGTCCGGGCCGGGAGGATACCGATCCGATGTCTTGGAACCAGCAGTACAAGCCATCGCAGATCAATCTTGGAGCCGGGTGGAGTTGGAATCCCGGCTGGAACGCCGGAGGGTCTCAGTGGATTGACGGGAATGCGGGGTATCTCGTCGCCACCTCGGACCGGACCCAGGATCGGACCGTGGATATGGGCAAATCGCATGTGATCGGCAAATGCGCTCCCGACACAATCCTGGCGATGGACGTTTTTTTCTGGGGCGAGGGCGCGACGCAGGAGGCGCATGGCAACGGCTACAATATTGCCAGCTTCGATGGATCCGCCTGGTTCTATCCCGATCCCGGGAACGCGGCGGGCAACCCGAACTATCCGGCCGAGCAGCTTTTCTCCGGGACGAATTATCCCTCTGAAATACCGACGCCAACACCTCCGCACAGCGTTGGACCGGATGTCGCCGGTCCGATTGGAGTGCAATACAGCGGCGCGTCGCGATGGAGCCCGTGGTACGGAGTTGCCAGCGATCCGCGGGCCTGGCCCAGCGGCATCCCGTACATCGAGAAGAATCTCATGGGTTGGAGTCAGCAGAAAATTCAGGCGAATACGCCGCAGTGAGCGAAGGTGGCGGCAGTCGCACTGTTAGGACTGCCAGGTTGGAATGATGGGTTTTCGCGAACAACTTGGCAGGCATCCGCGAGCAGTTCAAGCCGCGGCAGTGCTCGTCATTGCCGCTTCCATGTTCACCATTTTTCTCCAGTCACGGCCGCCGCGGATTCCGGCTGTAAGACAGTTTTTTACCACGGATGATGGGAAGACACTCTTTGCCGATACCTCGGATCGAGTGCCGCCATTTGACCATGAAGGAAAGCCCGCAGTGGCGGCTTATGTCTTCACGTGCGATGGCGGCAAGACGCAGTGGGTTGCGTATCTCGCCAAATACAGTGAGAAGGATCGGCAGGCGATCGAGAGCGGGTCGCTGGGCGACGCCAATGTCCGGCCTCCGCGACTCGTGAAGCTGCCTGGCAGCGCCGATTGGAAAAGCGAGTCCAATCGTGAGGTCATGGCGAGCCTGATTCCGCATTGCCCGGATGGTCAGTCCAGCGACAACATCCGACCGGTCGCGCCTTAGAGCAGGGACAAAGAGAACCCATGCACCCGTCCACACCCCCTATCATCGCACTTTCTGTCCTGATGTGCGCCGCACCAGCTTGTTGCGCCGCCATGGTGCATCCGGGAGGATGGCACACCGAAGCGGATCTGGAGCGCATCAGGACGAATGTTGCCGCCGGGTTGAACCCATGGAAGAGCGCATGGGCGGCGCTGCAAGGTCACGACGCGGACACCAACTACAAGGCTCGCGTCAAGCCCAACATCGAAGATGCGTATGCCATCCAGCGGGACGGACATGCGGCATACGTACTGGCGATCAAATGGGTGGCGTCCGGTGACATCAAATATGCCA
The DNA here is from genome assembly GCA_963758525.1 of uncultured Phycisphaerales bacterium. Taxonomy (GTDB): domain Bacteria; phylum Planctomycetota; class Phycisphaerae; order Tepidisphaerales; family Tepidisphaeraceae; genus JBBSDP01. The sequence continues at coordinate 596 of CAVWVQ010000002.1, read as the reverse complement.
CGGCGTCCATGCATATTATTGATGACTGGAGTTCGACCGTGCAATCAGTGGCGAATGAGCCGATGCGAAACGGATTGGGCAGCAATCAGATGGCCAACGCCGCGGAGATCTTGTGTCACGGTTTCGGTGGTTCGGCCGGGTGGTCCGCCGCGGACGCGGCCAGATGCCGAAGCTGGTTCAAGACCGTCCTCTATCCGCACGTCAGAGATGGCGCATCTGCGAACTGGGGAACCAGCGCGCTGGCCGGGATCATCTCAATGTCCGTCTTCTGCGATGACCGGGAAATGTTTGACCATGCCGTTGAGGTGTACAAACATGGATTTGTTGTGAACGGCTCGTTGAAGGGCGGGTGCTGCTCGGTGACACAGTACATTGACGCCACCGGCGAAGACGCCGAGACCGGCCGCGATCAGGGACACAGCCAGGGCGGGATAGCCCATCTGGTCGAAACTGCACTTGTAGCCTGGAATCAGGGTATCGACCTAGTGACGTACAACGACGAGCAAGGTGTTCGCGATTACGGCGCGAGCGGCGCAAACCGGCTCTGGCTTGGTCTTGAGTATACGGCGAAATACAACCTCGGCAACGACGTGCAG
>CAVWVQ010000001.1:0-429539 GCA_963758525.1 uncultured Phycisphaerales bacterium | reverse complement strand
GGGCTGCCCGCTTCTCGACGACGCGTTCCTCGACGCCGCTCCCAATCTCGAGGCGGTCTTCTACGGCGCCGGCGCCATGGGACGCATTCTCACCCCGGCGATCTGGGAACGCGGCATCGTCGTCAGCAGCGCATTGGAAGCCAATGCCGTGCCGGTGGCGGAATACTCGCTTGCCACGATCCTCTTCTCGCTCAAGCACGGATGGCGGCTGGCGCGCCAGACCAAAGCGAACCGCTGTCATCCTGATCGAAATCAGGTGCCCGGTTGCTATGGGAGCACCGTGGGACTTGTGTCGCTGGGGGCCATCGCCCGAAAGCTGCTGGGTCTGCTCCGGTCGTTCGATCTGAAGGTGCTCCTGCACGATCCGTTTGTGAGCGAAGAGGATGCGAACATCCTTGGAGTCGAACTGGTTGCACTGGAGTCCCTGTTCCGCCGCGCCGACGTGGTATCGCTCCATACGCCGGTCTTTCCCGAGACCACGGGGATGATCACCGCAGCCCACATCGCCTTGATGAAGCACGGAGCGACATTCATCAATACCGCGCGGGCAACTCGTGCGCGAGCGGGAAATGATCGAGGTTCTGTCTCGGCGCCCCGACCTCCAGGCGGTTCTGGACGTGACGCTCAATGAACCGGCCGAAGCGGACTCTCCGCTCTACGATCTGGAGAACGTGGTGCTGACGCCGCACATTGCGGGTTCGGTCGGTTCGGAGTGCCAGCGAATGGGCCGATATATGGTGGAAGAGCTGTTGCGATATTTGGCTGGCGAGCCCTTGAAGTATGCCGTGACCGAGAAGTCCGCGATGCGCTCTTCGCATCGCCCTGTTGAAGTGAGCGTCCCGCGGCCAGTGCGCCAGGCCGCGCTCGCAGTCAGCGGTCACGCGAGAACATGAATGACGAAAGGTTTTGATGCACGCGGGTTGGTGACTGGCTCATCGAGCGCGGAGAAACACATGACGTCATCTCGTAACCGGATTGCCGATCAATCGGCGCCAGTCGTCATCTATTCGGCCGATAGAAAAACGTCTGCGGCTTTTACTCTTGTCGAACTGCTGGTTGTCATCGGGATCATCGCGTTGTTGATCTCGATATTGCTGCCGGCACTGTCGCGTGCCCGGGAATCAGCGCGCCTGATCCAGTGCGAAGCGCGTTTGCGCACCCTGACCCAGGCTGTCATGATGTACGCGAACGAGAACAAGGGATTCTTTCCGCAAATGGCGTACTCCGAGTTGAGCTATCCTAGTGGTTTCTGGGCCCGGCCAACGATTTTCCCAGCAGGCGGCTACAGCCCGCTTATTCCATACTTCGCCAGTTCGGGAGCAACACTGACGGTGCCGACGGATCAGCTTTTCAGCTGTCCCGACTTCCAGGATCAGCTCGCGGATATCACGACATCAAACAACACGTACCGCTACAACGCGATCCTTGGCGGCCAGGACCCAGTTCAGTGGGGCCCAAGCCCCCCTTCACCAATGATCTTCCGGCCCTGGAAAATGCAGCAGGTGCGTGACTCAAGCAAGCTGGCGTTGTTCGCGGAGGGTAACGCCATCAACTCCGCGCTGAGCCAGGCGGGCATGGCGCTGGTCTGCGAGGGGAGCGTGAACAAGCCGTCCAATTTGTATGGCCACAATCCGCGCTATGGCATTTATCTCCACGCACAGAAGGCGATCGGAACCTACTTCGCCTACTGGAACAGCTCTTCAAACAATGTCGCGTACACCGGCATGACGAACGTGGCTTATTGTGACGGGTCCGTTCGGACCATTCCTTGGACGCTTAACGCGTATCCCGCGCCGCCTTTTGACGGCACGTGGATCGACCCGTACCAGCAGACGGACACGTTCACCAGTTATCCCTGACATCTCCCTTTCTCCCCTGATTCAAGGATCTCATGGGACTTCGCCAGATACTCAATCGGTATCCCGCCGCCACGGGCATCGCGGCAGTTGTCCTAGTGGTTCTCCTGATCGGCGTGCGGCTGATTTCGTCGCGCAAGATCTCGGCGACTCCCCCGACGCTCAGTTACTTTTCAGCCGACGACGGGAAAACCTTTTTCGCCGACGACATCAACCAGGTTGCGCCCTTTCAGCGCGACGGCCACGAAGTGGATGCGGCGTGTGTATTCGAATGTAATGGAAAGCGTTTTGTCGGATACCTGGAGCGTGCGGTGAGTCCGGAGGCGGCCGCGTATATCCGCGATGCCCGCCATGACATGCTGGCGACCGCGACGACCCAGCCGCAGTGGATTCCGGACAGCGACGTGGTGAACAAAATCACCCGGAAGCTCGAGATTAAGAAGCCGGGCGATTCCAGGTGGGTGAAGGAATTGAGCTCTGAAGCGCCAGGCGTGATGACGGTGAGCTGCGCGGATGGGACGGCAGTTCAGGTTGGGCCATAGCAGACACGTTAGGATGCAGTTGAGGTCATCGCGTCCTGTTCTACGAATGCTGGTGGTACCAACAAAGGCGGACCATTGTCGGCGTCCGCTCCAGCGAAAGTTGGATCAGATTCGCTGTTCGGCCGCGAGGATCGCGCGGTTCTTTTCAGCGCCGGGATCAGCCCGGCGGCAAGCGGTGCAGTTATGGCATCTTCCAAAAAGCGATGGGGTTTTACGGCTGAACGACGTGCCGTATCATCCCTTCTTCGAGTATTGCAATAACGTGACCAAATATCCGAAAGGCCCCGCGGTAAAGGGCCGCGGCAACTTTTCGCCGATCTGGGAAATGTCATTGCATCTGTTCTCACTCGCGAAGTTGGACGCGCCGTACTGCAAAGAAGTGTGCGAGCGCGTCGGGTACGAACCGGAAGACACCAACAGCGATCACCCCGGCCTCGGCACGCTCACCTTCCGCGCCAAATGACGACAAGCGGCTGGGCGGCATTGGCAACGCAATTGTAAAACGGGCCGCAAGACGGGAAGATCGCGCTTCGAAGGCAGGTGATACGATGAACGCGAAGCGGCGCAGTGGCGGATTTACGCTCGTGGAGTTGCTGGTCGTGATCGGCATCATCGCCGTGCTGACCGCTCTGCTGCTGCCGGCGTTGAACGCAGCGAGGGAGCGTTCGCGCCGGGTGACGTGTTTGAGCAACCTGCGCCAACTGGCAATGTCGGCGATCATGTACGCCAACAACTACAAAGGGCACTTTCCGCTGGAGTTTCGGAACCAGTACGACGGGAGCGGCTCGGGCAGGAATAACAGCAACGGAGAGCTCTGGGTTTATAATGCGAGCAATTCGGTGATGCTGCCGGGCAACTTCCGCCGTGACATGTTTCTGGCAATGGACTTCCCCGAACCCACCACTGTCAGCGCGGGCACTCTGTACGGGTACAACGTGACGCCGCCCCTGGTGACTCCCAGCCAGGTCTGGGAGTGCCCCAGCAATCCGGTCTTCACGGCACTGAACACCAGCTACGGCGACGCGATTCAATCATCTTATATGTATCTGGCCAACGGCTGGGGCAATAATCACCCGACCACGTCGCCGGAGCGGTGCTCGAGTCAGGGGGTGTACCCGGTTTCCCAGCAATGGAATGAGCGCCCCGTTGACACGGGCACCGGGGCGCTGGGCGGCAGAAACGGCGCACGCGACCCGCTCCCATTGTTCGCGGACCGAGTCGAGTGGGACCAGGCTAGCGGAAGTAATGGGACGTTCATCATCAATCATGCCTGGACGTGGATGAGCACCTATCAGGCGACTATTGCCGGGGCCAATATTGTGTACGCAGACGGCCACGGCGAATGGGCAACGACGGCTACTACAGATTTTCCGGCGGTTCTGACCGGACAGCCGGGAAATAATTCCTCGGTGCGGATGCAGTCGGGCAGCCAATTCTACGTTTGCTGGTGGTGGTACCAATAAGGGAGGACCATTCCCGGCGGCCGTTCCAGCGAAAGTCGGATCAGATTCGCTGCTCGGCCGCAGGGATCGCGTCGTTCTTTTCAGCCGCGGGAATCAGGCCGGCGGCAGGCGGTGCAGTTATGGCATTTTGCAAAAAGCGACGGGGATTTAGCCTGGTGGAACTGCTGGTCGTCATCGGCATCATCGCCGTGATTATCAGTCTGCTCCTGCCCGTGCTGAGCAAGGCCCGCGCATCTTCGCAGACGATCGCTTGCGCGGCGCGGATCCGCCAGGTCATGGCGGCAGTAATTATGTACACGAATGAAAGCAAGGGATATCTGCCTCCCGTGGCCGCCGGAGGAAACACATCCGGCACATACGGCCGGCCGGATGTCTGGACGCGCGGAGGGAACCAGGATGGGTATCTCGTGCCATATCTGGGAACTGAAGGCGGCACCTCGGGGAAGCTGCTAAACAAGGTCTTCGTCTGCGCGGCGCAGGAGGGCGAACCCGACTTCACCGGTGCCGCATACAACGCCGATACCGCCTATTCCTACCGCTATCACCAGCAACTGGGGGGAGACGATCCCAACCGATGGATCCCCGTAGGGGCGACGGCAAACCGCATCTTCGTCCCGTGGAAAATCACTCAGATTTCACAGCCAAGCTCTCAGGCTGTGTTGATCGACGGGCTTGTGAACAGCAACGCGACTATTGGCGCAATAACATGACGTTTGCCGCGGATGGCGGGTCCGAGAGCCTCCCAACTGGCAGCAAGTATCAGAGCCCCAACGTCTATTACGAGCCGGGAAACAGCGCAAGCGCAATGTATCTTCATCAGGTCAAACATCTTGGCGGCACGTGGTCTTACAGCCCCCATACATTTTTGAACCTGGAGGGATACTCAAACGTCGCTTTCGCCGACGGATCGGTGCGTGCGGTGCTCGTGCGATTCATCGCCCAGCCGCACGCGAATACCTACCCAGCCTGGGATGACGTCATCTTCGACCCGTATCAGCCGCAGCAGCATTGGTAGTCGGCAGTGAAGCCGGCGCGGCCCCGACAGTCCCCAAACGGCAATGATTGTCCGACTCCTTGTCTCGACGCGACATCGCCCGGGGTATGACCGCTTATTTCGCCGAGGCATTCACGGCGGCGCGCCAGCGCGGAGCCGAGCGACTTGTCGCCGGGCCGATGCCGCGCCTTCGCGCCGCTTGCACTTTCTTGCGACTTGGCCGCGCTGGGTTAGCCGTGTAACCCGCGGTTCATCTAATCGTCGATGGCCACGCCGTCGGCGGGAGGTTCGATCTTCGGTTGTGGAACGACGTTCGCCGCGATCGGGCGGTGCGCGGAATGCCGGGATGACGCTTGGGTGACTTCCCACAGCAGGGGCGTTCCCGCGAGATACCGCTTCAATTCGTCAACCATGCAACGGCCCATCCGCCGGCACTCGCTGCCCACGGAGCCGGCTATGTGCGGAGTCAGCACGACGTTCGGCAGATCGTAGAGTTGCGAAGCCGGCTCGGTTGGCTCATTCGTGGTGACGTCGAGAACGGCCTGGAGGTCGGGGCGGCGCGCGAGCACCTCGATCATTTGCGCTTCGCGGACGACCGCGCCCTGCGCGGTATTGATGAACGTGCTGCCAGTCTTCAGGCTCGCGAAGTGTTCGCCCGTGATCATCCCGACTGTCTCAGGCAGATGGGGGGTATGCAGCGAGACGACATCGGCGCGTCGAAACAGATCGTCGAGAGAAGTTTTTTCCACGCCGAGATTCCGGGCTTCGGCATCGGTCACGAAAGGGTCATAGATCACGACCTTGAGATCGAAGGGTTTGAGCATTCGCAAGAGGAGGCGGGCGATGACTCCCAGTGAGATCAGGCCGACGGTCGAGCCGTAGCATCCGGGCGCGTGATCGCGATTGGGGAAATGTCGTTGCTCGCGTGTTTCCCGCGCCAGTCGCCAGCCATGCTTGAGGGAGAAGAGGATCGTCGCCAGCGCGTATTCCGCGACGGGCACCGCGTTGGCGCTGGCGGCGCTGGTGAGCCTGATCCCGCGTTCCCAGACGGCGGGGGTGAGCATATACCCCATGGCCCCGGCGCCGTAGAAGACCGCTTTGAGTTTTGGTGCGGCGTCGAGAAATGCCCGGTCCAGCAGCGGGCCGCCCCAGCCCGAGAAAATGATCTCTGTTTGGGCGAGAACGTTCGGGTTCTCCGATGCCACGCTTTGGGTTTGAGGAGGGGCGAAGAGATCGACCAGGGCGGCGATGTCGCGCTCCTCGTCGGGGCCGTAGATCATGCGGCGCGATTCCGGATTCAGGGCGTAGATTGCCTTCAGCGGACCCATGGCAACACTTTCACCCGTGACTTGCCCGTGTCATTCCCCGTGCTCGCGAAGAAATCCGAGCACGATGGGCTCCATGGTACGGCGCAACTGGTCGTTGGCATAGCCGATCCAGCATAATCCGGTGGTGGTGTCGAGCGGCCCGTCGAGCGGCTGGCCGCGTTCATCGGTGAGCACCACGCCCGCCTCGGCGGCGATGAGCCAGGTGGCGCAATCGTAGGGGTGGCAGCAAAGGCCCTGGGGCTGCTTCTGCATGCGGTAAAACGCGGGACGCAAGTCGGCGTTGAAGCGGTCGTGGCCGACGATCAGCTCATACCATTGCCCGCCGGTGGAAATGTATTGATCCTCGAAGACCGTCGCGCGGGTGACGTCGGCAGGGCCGATCAGCTTTCCCGCCAGATGCTCCATCAACTGGCCGGCGAGCACTTTCGTGCCAGGAAAAAAATCCGATACAGACGCAAAACCGTGATTGATCGTTCCCGCGCGCGATGGCAGGAGCGGCAGGGGCTTCGCCTGGCCGTTGCTCAATTCGACCCGCTCGGCATGCGCCCCCTCGCCGCGGACGGCCCACAGCACATCGGCGCGGCCCATTTTACTGGTGGGCAATTCGCTCATCACCGCCACTTCGATGTCCTGGAGGCGCGTTTCCGCGCCATGGTTGGGCGCGACGCCCGCCACGCCCAGGCCGATCGTTTGTCGTACATGATCCCGCGCGTCCCGTCGATCGGATCGACGATCAGCCGAAGGCGCGCGTCCGCGGCACTTGCGCCGTGCGGAAATGTGCGCGACTCAACCTCGCGGCCCTGTTCGTCCTCAAGCCCCTCGGCGATGACTACCAGCGGCCCGTCTTCCGCCGCCCATTGTTCACAGAAGCTCTCAAGCAGCGGATCGACCTGGGTATCGATTGCATAGATTGTATCGGCGGCCGAAGAACGCGTGACGGCATGCAAATCGCCGGAGCACTCGCGGGAGCGAATCAGCGCATCGCGAACCGTCGTCTGAAATGACCTGAGACGCTCAACAACCGCCAGCGGGTCGTGGATTGAAGAAGTTGCCATCATGGGACCGCGTCCTCACGTTGCCGGCGGTGTTCCTGACAAGGAAGTGTCCCCTCGTGGCACGGGCATCCTGCCCGTGTTGGTGGCGCCGACGAAAAGAAGAACTTCGATATCAGAAATTCTCTTTACCACTACGACGCTAACACGGGACGCCCGTGCCACGCGCGAAGTCTCAGGAGAAACAACACCTTTCACTTGGTACGCCGAACAATACTCGTCGACTCCGCGAACTGCCTGCGCGTACGTTAGCGCACCCCCGTTTACGAACGCACCTGCGTGGCGAGAATTCGTGCGATCGCTTCGCAAATCTGGGCTCGGTGAACGCTGTTGAGGGCCAGCGCCAACTGCGTTTCCATGAGACCGTAGGGGATGCCAGTGTCGTAGCGCTGACCTTGGGTGACGACGGCCCAGTATTTGTCGGTGTGCTGCCGGAGATGTTCCTGGGCCGCGGTGAGCTGAATCTCGCCCTTCTCGCGGAGGTTGTTCTTGATCAGATACTCGAGCGAGTCGAAGATTTTCGGGGAGAAGCACCACATGCCGAAATGCGCGAGATAGTTGCCTGCGGGGAGTCCGGGGGTAACGAGATTCTCGCGCGAATTCCACGGTGGGTTTCTCGACAATGAGCTTGGCGCTGTAAACGCCGTTGGCCGCGTCCACCGGTTCACCCTTGATGGTGCCAAACAAATGTAACAGACGCTCAACCGTCGGCTGCACGCCGGTGCTTGCGTCAAGCGCATACTGTTCGTGCACCTTGAGCAGTTGCCGCGCACAGCGTTCCTTCACATCGCTAACATAAACGTGATCGCCGAGCATCAGCAGAAACGGATCATCGCCGACAAACTTCTTTGCCTGATAGACGGCATGGCCGAATCCTTCGGGGGTCGCCTGCTCCGCGAAGTGAAGGCGTTCGCCGAACGCGGCGAGCTTTTCGCTTTCGAGAATCGCCCAGTCTTTGCCGCGGAAGCTCTTGACCATGTCGTCATCGAGCCGCTTGAAGTATTCGCGATATTGGCTCTCCTCGCCGGGCTGCGTGATGATGCAGAGTTCCTCGATCCCGCTGTCGATCGCCTCCTCCCCGATGATCTGGATGATCGGCTTGGTCAGACCGTCCCGGTCGACGAGGGGAAACATTTCCTTCTGCACCGCGCTGGACGCTGGATACTGCCGAGTGCCGCGGCCGGCGGCGGTGATAACGGCCTTTCGAACCTTAGCCATGGGAGCTTCCTTTCTCACTTCCTGAATCGCTCCAGCAACGCGCTGACGGCGGTAAACACCTGATCGAGCACCTCAGGCCTGGGCACCGGAAATTTGAGATAACTTTCGCCAGTGCGTTCGTCGCGGTGGACGAAGGAAACGCCCGCGGCTGGTGACGCGGCGCTGGCCGCGCCGCTCGGCTGAGATGCGGCGGCGAAGTGCTGCAGCATCGTCAAGCCGGTCTCCAGAAGACCTGACCATGGGTTTGGCGCGCCGGGCGACTCCGAGCGGGTTTCATCCGCGGGCGCCGACGCGTCGCCGGTTGTTGCGCCGTGTCCGTTTGATTCCTGCGGATCCTGCGCGGCGGGCTGTGGTATGGATTCCGTTGCCTTCTCGACAGTGTCCATGAATCTCTTGAGACGGCCGCCTTCCAGAAGCACCTGTTTGTCGCCGCCGTCCAGGGCGCCTGCGAAAAGGGAACTCTTGAATTTCAGAACCGAGAGCATTCCTTCTTCGATGGTTCCCTGCGAAACAAAATTGACAACGCGAACGGGCTGCCGTTGACCGATCCGGTGAACTCTGCCAATCCGCTGCTCGAGCACGGCGGGATTCCAGGGAAGATCGACGTTCACCACCACCGACGCATGCTGGAGGTTCAGCCCAACGCCGCCGGAATCGGTGGAAAGAAACGCCCGGCAGGTGTCATCCTCGCGGAACCGGTCGATCAGTTGCTTGCGCCGCCCGCCGGGAACTCCGCCGTGAAACAGCACGTGTTCCCAGCGCCGCGGCGCCAGGCGGCGAACCAGCAGCTCATGCATGCGCAGCCACTGGCTGAAGATCACCACTTTGGTGTCGGGCTGCTCCAGCAGTTCGTCGAGCAGCGTTGTCAGCTCGTCGGCTTTGACGCCGAAGTCTGTTTCCTGATCGAGCAGATAGGTGCTGTCGCAACTCATCCGCATGTTCTGAAGAGCGACGAGCAGTCGGCGTTGATCGACCTCCGAGAGAAAGCGGAACTTGCGCCACTTGGCGGCAATGCGAGCGACGATCTCACGATTCTCATCGTGATGGCGCATCTGCTGGAGAGTCATCGGCACGAACAAATGCTTGTCGAGTCGGCCGGGAAGCTGGTCGAGCACTTCCTTCTTGCGCGCGCAGAAGAATCGGCGCCAGGGTCCGGCCGATCGAATCGAGATCCTTGTATCCGACGATTCGCCCGGTTTGCGGATCGTGAATCTGATGGTCCGCCAGGAACCGGAACGTCGGCCCAAGCCGATGCTGATCGACGAATTGAATGATGGAGACGAGTTCTTCGAGCCGGTTTTCCAGAGGGGTTCCGGTCAGCACAATTGCATAAGGCGAAGCGATTTGCTTCACCGATCGCGCGGCCCGGGTGTTCCAGTTCTTGATCCGCTGCGCCTCGTCAAGAATCACCAGATCGGGTGACCATGCCGCGATCAGATCCAAATCGCGATGCACGGTGTCGTAGTTCGCGATCTTATAAAAGCCGGCGGCGGCATAGCACTTCTCGCGGGTGCGCGCAGCCCACCGATCACATTCACGGACCGGCTCGCGAACCTGGCGATCTCACGTTCCCACTGATGCTTCAATGATGTCGGACAGATGATCAGCACGCGCTCGACGCCGAAATGGCGGGCCATGATTTCGACGGCGGCAATTGCCTGAATCGTCTTTCCCAGGCCCATTTCGTCGCCGATCAGGCAGCGCCCGGCGCTCGCGGCGAACAGTGCGCCTTCCTTCTGATAATCGTACAGCGGCACCTTCAGCAGCTCGTCAAAGCCGGGGCTGCGGATGCCGCGCGGGAATGCGTCTTTTAATGTTTCTTCACGGCGTCCTTGATCGCGCACCTCCGCGATGAAGCCGAGCACGTCGTCAAAACAGCGAAGCTGATGGTCGAACTTTGCCGCCTGCGAAAGAAACAAGTCGAAGCGGGAAAGGGCATCGGCTCTGAGAATTCCTTGCGGATCGAAATAATCATCGGCGAGTCTCGCCAACTCCGCCGGCAGCTCTGAGCCACGCCGCAGGCAGACTTCGCGCATCGCCCCATAGCGAAGATAGACTTCACTGTGCGGAGGCCTGAATCCCGCGAGCAGCGCTGCGCGGCCGCCCGTTTGACGGCGCAATTTGGCGAGCGCGAACTCAATGTGTTTGCAGGTTCCGAGCGAGTTGGTGGCAAAATCGGGACAGGAGCAGAAGTTGTCGCCGGGCCGGGCGCCGCGGATGGCGACGCGATACGTTTTGTTGCTCTTGGGGTTCAGAATCTCGAAGTCGGAAAAGACCGGCTGTTCACCGAGGTTGCGAAACTTGAATTTCTGTTCCCGCCCGAACTGTTGGCGCAGGCCGATCTGCCAGGATTCGAGCGACATCGTCTCGGGCTTGTGGAAGGGGGAGAGCCGGGGGTTTTTCTTCTTCTTGCGGGTGCGGCGCGATTTGTTTCGGGTTACCGTGGACATGATGGTCTGGTTTTAACCAAATGAAGCAATGCAAATTGCAAAATGGGGATTGCAAATTTCAAATTTGGGACGGGGTGGGCCGCGAAGGGCAAGCCACTGCCGTATCGCCGGCAAGATCGGTGTCGCACCTCGTCCGGTGCCTTCTCACTTTGTCCCTTTGTCCCTCTGTCCCTCTGTCCCTTCGTCCCTCTGTCCCTTTGTCCCTCTGTCCCTTTGTCCCTTCATCCCTCTTGATCCACCACTGACCAGACTCACTTGGCGACGGCGATCGGGCGAATCTTGATGTTTCGGAAAGCGACCTTGCCGTGGTCGCCCTGCAGGGATATGTAGCCGATGTCGGATTTGGCAAAGTCGGGCATGGAGTGAAACTTGCTCTTGGCGACGCGTGCCTTGAAGTCATCGCTATTGAGAACGTATTCGAAGTACTTCACGCCATTGATCTCGTGAACGCATTTCTCGGGGGTCATGAGCAGCCGAACGTGATTCCATTCCCCGGCCGGCTTGGTTGCGTCGAGCGTCTTGCCTGTGCTTGGGTCGATCGGCGGCTGATACAGCGCGTAGAGCCATCCGCATCGGATCTTGTCGGCCGCCGCCGCATTGTCTTCGAGCTGAAACTCCGGACCGGTCGCCCAGACGGCGCCGCCCTTGTCGGTGACGTGATACATGATGCCGCTGTTTCCGCCATGAGAGATGTTGTAATCGAGCTGCAGCTCAAACCAGTCATACTTGTCATTGGTGCAAAGATCGCCGGCATTGTGCGGGTCGACGCACGCGAGCGTGCCGTCCTGCACGACCCAGCCGGGGCGGACGATGTCCTTATGGTAGCTGTGCCAGCCGTCGGCGTTAGTGCCGTTAAAAAGAAGTTTCCACCCGGCTTTGGTTTCCTCGTCGGTCAGCGTGTTCGGTTTCCCTTGATCCGTGGCAGGCGCCGTCGCCGGCGTGTCCTCCGCACGCAGCAAGCGCGCGACTGGAATGGAACAAACAACAGCAAGGGCGATCAGCGACAACTTCGATTTCAGCCAGCTCATTAGACGGTTCCTCCGAGTAGGCATGGGATCGTATCAGACGGGGAATGAAGGGGAAAGCGGGGAGGGAATCAGCGGGGAGGGAAGGGTGTGGCGCTCGAAAGTGGCGATCGGCTCCGAGTAGGGCGGGATTCATCCCGCCGATTTGTTGGCCGGCTGAGAAAACGGCGGGATGAATCCCGCACTACGATCGCAAAATCTGCAATCGCCACAAATAAAAGTTACACCCGGGAGGGAATCGCAAATGGCAGATTGAGGATTGCAAATATTGCAAATTGCAAATATTGCAAATTGCAAATTGCAAAATTGGGAGAGGTCTGCGCGCTGCAGCGGTTGGGCGCTCTGCGTCGTGTCGCCGAAAGCCGGCAGCAGTGGCTTGCCCTTCGCGGAGGAGATCACCACTCTCTCACGCTGTGGACTAACGTCATCTGTCACGCCGCCGCTTCCGTGATCATCTCCCGCGCACACAATAAGACGTATGACACTTACGCGCCTCTTGTTCAGCCGTGCATACACGGGTTGGCGGCTGATCGCGCTGTGGCTCTCGGGAGGGTGCACGATCGTCCTTTCGTTGGTGATGCCGCAGCAGGTCGGCCGTCTCACGAATCTTTTTACCCACGGCACGCTGATTTCCTGGCCCACGGTCCGCAATGCCGTGTTGATGATGATTCTGGCGCAGCTCGCCATCTCTGCGCTGAGCTACGTGCGCAGAAGGGTTCAAGCAATCCACACCGAATTTATCACTCGAAATCTGACGCTCACCGTCTTCTCGCGCGTGATGAAGTTTTCCGCGGATTTTTTCAGGGATTCCGAAGTCGCCACAATCAACGCGCGCATTTTGGATGACAGCGATCGGGTCGCCAGCTTCTGGGTGGACGCCACCGCGGGGGTGCCCCAGGCAATCATCAGCGTGCTTTTCTACGGCACAATCATGATCGTCCGGGCTCCGCTGCTGGGAGCGTGCATGGTCCCGCTTTCTCTTTTGAGCGGCTACTACCTTTTCTTCGACCGCAGAATACAGGCGGTCAATCGCCGGTCGCGCCAGACCCGCGATCGCATTTACGCCGATTCGCACGAGATGATTTCCGCGGTCAGCGAATATCGGAACCATTGCGCATTTGATTACGGCCAAGCGAGCCTGAGTCGCGGTCTGCTCGCATATCAGACAGTGATGATGGAAACCGGAAAGCTCACCGCGCTGTTCCTGGCCGCAAGCCCGCTGGTGGCGTGCATTCAAACCGGCATGCTCTACTTCATCGGAGCATGGCTCTGCATTCATGGATCGATGAAATGGGGGGATGTGATCGCGTTTCTGCTGCTTGCCCAGCTCTTTCAAAGGCCGGTCAGCGATGTCGCGGGATTCGGCCTCTCGTGGCGAATGTCGCGCGAGAGCCTGCGGCGAATGGATGAAATGATGCAGCGGCCGTGCGCCTTCGAATCGGCCCCGACCGCGCCAACCGTTCCGGAAAAAGCCGAACTCCGGTTCGACGCGGTCTGCGTCGCGACAGAGACCGGCGGACTGATTCTCAGTTCCCTGGCCGAGTCCATCCCCTTTGGCGAGCACGTCGCGATGTGCGGCCCCGCGGGGTGTGGAAAATCAACTGCGATGCAGTTGATCGTCCGCAACGGCGCTCCGTCGAGCGGGCGCATGGCCCTCGACGGCCGGGCCGTCGAAGAATACGACATGACTTCCCTCGCCCGGCAAATCGGGCTGGTCTCTCAGAAGCCGGCCATCCTCAATATGAGCCTCCGCAACAACCTTCTGCTGGGCCTGCGGCGGACGAGCGAATGCGGCTTGCACGATTCGGAGGGCCCGCTGGACGTGGCATATCTCTCCTCGATCGCGTCGATTGCCGATCTGGATCGAAGACTGGTTCAAGTGATCCGCGAAATCGGCCTGGAGGAAGATGCCTTCCACAAATGCATGGAATCGACGCTGAATTCCGACGCGGTCGGAAATGCGTTGATTGCATCTCTTCCCCAACTGCGGCAATTCATTGCGGACGGTCTGCACCTGGTCGAAGGCGATCTGATTCCCCTTCGTCCGCGAATCTATTTTCCCGGCACGATTGGCGAGAACCTCTTCGGGCCGGGATTTGCGTCGATGCGAACGCTGGAAGACGCGGCCGCCAGCTTCAGCGGGCTCGCGGAAGAGATGCCGATTTTTGCAGAGGTTCTGCAGCTTGGCTGGGCGCGCCTTCGGCGCGAGCAGGCGCTGGCGGTGCGTGTCTCAAATCGCGTCCCGGGGCTGATTCCCTTTCTCAAGTCGCGACCGGCAGATGCGCGAGTGTGGCTGGCCGATGAGATTCAATCCGCCGACTTCGTCGCGCTCGAGGAACTGTCGCCGCGGCTTCAGGCCGCGCTCGTGGAAGCGGCGCTTGACGTCGATTCCCCTGGAAATTACGGGGAGTCGGCGCCCGGCACTTTCGAGGAACGCATTCTCCAGGTCAGAAAGCAACTGATCGAATCGGATGTCAGTGTGCGCGGACGATGGGAGATGATCGATTCTGACACTTGGTGCCCGGCCCTGACCGTTCGCGAAAACCTGCTGCGCGCGCGATGCCACCCCCGGCGGCGCGACGCGGTGGAGCGGGCCGACGCGGTCATCGGCGATGCGCTGCGGCAGCGGAGTCTGTTCGATGCCGCGCTGTTGCTGGGACTGGAATTCCGTGCCGGCGAAGATGGAAAGTTTCTCTCGGGCGGCCAGAAGCAGAAACTCGCGATGGGAAGAATCCTGATGAAGGATCCGCGAATTCTGCTGCTCGACGAGGCCACCTCCGCGATGGATGAACTTTCTCAACGTCGGATCGTCGACCTGGTCCGATCTCGTTTCGCCGGGAAGACTGTCGTCGCCATTTCGCACCGGCTTGCAACCGTCCGCGATTACGATCGAATTTTGGTTTTGGATCGCGGAAGGGTGATCGAATCGGGCAGATACGAAGAACTTGCAACCGCCGGCGGCCTCTTCGCTCAACTGGTTCATCAGGAAAGCGGTAAACCTGACCTGCCGCCGCGCGCTGCCCAAGCTGCGGCGACGTCGGCGCGATCGCTTCCGCAAGCGGCCGCCCGCGACGGGTTTTACGATGCAGAAGTGGCCCGGCAATTGTCTCTATGTCCGTTGTTCTCCGATCTGCCCAGTGACCGGCTTGGATTCCTCGCCAGCATCGCGCGCGTCTTTCAATTCCGCCCCGGCGAGTTGCTCTTCAACCGCGGTGACGCCGGCAATGAGATCTTCGTCATCCTCGACGGCGAAGTGGAATTTTTCATGCCACCGAATCCAGAGTCTTCCGGCGACGCGGAGAAATCCGTCACGCGCTACCAGACCGGCAGGGCCTTTGGGGAATTGGCCGTCTTCGGGCAGGGCGTCCGCTCGCTCAGCGCTCGGGCGACTGTTCCCTGCCGCGTCGCGGCCATTGATCGCGAACAATTGCTGCCGGTCATGTCTGCTGTGCCGCAGATCGCATTGGCCATGCTCAAGGCGCTGTCGGAAAGACTGGTCGCATTGACCGAAACGCGCGTGGCGTGAAACGAGCTTTGCATCCGAGTGCCTCGCCCGGTCGCGTGATCCCGAAGGCTCAAGTCGAACGGGCGTACCCGATCGTCCGCGGGAGCATAACTTTCGTTGCGGCGCTCTTTCCCCCTCCCCTGGTACTCCGGGGGAGGGCCGGGGTGGGGGTTCGATCGGATCGCGAGGACTAAATTTCGGGAGCAATTTTATAGGTAGAGCGGCGGGGATTGTGGCGCGGGATCATTGCGCCATCGATGCGCAGACGATCTCTTTATCATTCCGCCAAAAAATGCAACGGCTCGCGAATGCCGGATGGCTCCAGACGACGCTCCGGCCCGGATCGGAATTGGTGGGTTCCAGAAGATGGGTCCGGCTCAGTTCGTGGTAGTCCGCCGCGGTAAGCTGCGCGAGGATCAGGTCGCCATGCTCGTTGGCGATCAGATATGTGTTCCCGCTTTCGCCAAGAGGAACAATAAACGCGCCCGCCCACTTCTGAGGGCCGGCGTCGTATGTCGTCGCGGCAAAGGTTTCCCAGAGACGGTTTCCATTCTTCAGGTCGAGGCAGCGAAGCTGTCCGTAAGTGTCGATTCCGAAGATGCAGCCGTCGCGCAGCACCGGCGGCCACGCCACGATGTGCAGCGCGTCGGTTTTCCGATCGTTCTTGCCGGCGCGTTTCCACAGGACCGACGCGCCGCGCGCATCATCGGCAAGCTTCAGCAGGAGCGATCCCTCATACTGCGTTGCGACATACAGAACGTCGCCAAGCTGCGGATCGCGATCGAACCTTGGCGTCACGACCGACATTCCCATCCGCACCGGCCCAAACGCCTGCGACCACAAGACCTTGCCCGTCCGCGGATCCAGCGCATTGATGGCTACCGGATCCCACACGATCAACTGGCGCAACGCGCCGGATGGCACAATGATCGGCGCCGAATAGCCCGGCTCCTTCGCTGCAAGCGCCGTCCAGAGGGGATCGCCCGACATTTTATTAAAGGCAGTGACTACTCCGCGCCGCGCGTGGGGTCACTTCCGCCGCCGACGCAGATCAGGCTATCGCCATCCACCAGCGGGGCGGATGCGAATCCCCACATCGGCGTTGGGTGCGTCTCGTCGGAAAGGCCGCGCGACCAGACCAGCTTCCCGCTATTGGAATCGATGCAGCGAAGATCTCCTTCGCCGCCGAGCGTATAGACGCGGTCGCCATCGACCGTTGGAGTGGCCCGCGGACCGGCCGAATAAGACATGCCGTAGGCAACGTCATGCACATCCGTCCAGAGAAGCTTTCCGCTGAGTTGGTCCAAACACTGCAGCCGTTCCTGCCCCGCTTGGGTGATTCGCTTGAATGGATTGCTCGGCCGATGGGTTTCGGGCGCCGGCACGAAGTCGGGGACGTAAACATGGCCGCCGCTGACCGCCGGCCCCGAATATCCGCCCGCCACCGCAGCGCGCCAAAGCACCTTCAAACCCGCCGCGGGAAAGCTGGAAAGCAAACCGGTCTCGCGCCAAACCCCATCGCGTTGGGGCCCTTGCCATTGCGGCCAGTCGTCCGCAAGCGCATTTGCGCACATGCTTGTCAGAAGAAGCAGGGCGGCGCAGAGCAATCGTGACGCGCTTGGGAGGTGTGGATCATTGCTCATGCGTGCAGTTGCGATCGGACCTTCTCCTCAAGTTCTCCAAAGCCGAACCCGCCCTTGATCCAGTAATCGCGCGCGCCCGCATCTCTCGCCTGCGCCTCCCACTGATCATCGTCCAGCGCCTGTAAATCACGACCGGCACCGTGGCAGTCCGGACATCGGCCCTAATGCGACGCAGCAGCTCCACGCCGTTCAAGTCCGGCATCATCACATCCAGAATCACCAGATCGGGCAAATCCCCCCGCAGTGTTTCCAACGCCGCCGAACCGCTCGTGGCAAAGCTCACGCGATAACCGAGATGCCTGAGGAATGCGGTGAACGATTCCGCGGCGAGCTGATCGTCATCCACGACGAGAATAGTCGACATGCCGGTTCCTCCAAAAACCACCTGCGGGATTAGAGCCTTGCCAGGGCCGAATCCGATGCGTCACCGCTGCTGCCATCCCAGACGGTATGCGTTTGGCTTCCCCGCCAAATCATAACCTTTTGGATAGGGGGATTTCTACATTTAATTAAATCCAGCCGGAGGGGGGCGTGCGCGAATTTCCGGGTGCAACCTGTTCGCGGCGATATCCCGCTCTTGCCCCCTCCCCTAGTGTACTCTGGGGAGGGTTGGGGTGGGCGTTCGTCCGTCCGGCGGGCCCCGTCAAATGAACGATCTCCCCCCACCTCAGTCCTCCCCCCCAGGTACGAGGGGAGGAGGCAAGAAGTCACTCCCCGGAAAATCCGCGCACGCCCCCGGAAAGGCGTTCGAAGTTTCCGATCCGTCGCCGTCGTCGCGGAGCCCCGCCGAGCCGGCGCCGCCGGGCAATCGCAGCCGCGCGACGCAAACGCGCGTTCTTCCGGGAGCCTGGCGCAGACGCTGCGCCAGTGACGCAAAACGAGAGAGAAATTCCGCGGTTTGATCAATCGGCGGACCACTTTCTCGATTAAGCTGCCGCCGGACGGTTTTTTCGGCGTGGGCGGAGTGGGCAGTGACGGAGCGTGGCGGCGCAGAGCGTTTCGTGGAGCCCTTTCCCCCTGCGGGCAAAATGATCTAATGGAGCGCGTGCAATTGGCGGGCGGACGCAGATGACGATTTACGATTACCTCATCATTGGGTTCTATTTCGCGTTCATCCTGATCGTGGGCCTGATCTTCCGCCGGCTGAGCAAAAACACGAGCGACTACTTTCGGTGCGGCGGGTCGATGCCGTGGTGGATCACCGGAGTCTCAGCGTGGATCGCCACCTTCAGCGCGTGGACCTTCACG
Organism: uncultured Phycisphaerales bacterium; assembly: GCA_963758525.1. Lineage (GTDB taxonomy): Bacteria > Planctomycetota > Phycisphaerae > Tepidisphaerales > Tepidisphaeraceae > JBBSDP01. The sequence goes on along the minus strand of CAVWVQ010000001.1, from coordinate 411,215 downwards.
GGGGCGGCGGGAAAGATCTATCAGACCGGTACGCTCGTGCTGGGGATGTATTACGCGACCATTCCGCCGTTGGTCGTCGTCCTGATTTTCACGTGTTATCGATTTCGCCGGATGCGGGTGGTGACCTGGATGGAGGGCGTGCGTCACCGCTACGGACAGGGTACCGAGCAGTTTTATACCTGGATCAAACTTCCGTTGCTGCTGATCTTCAGCGGGGTGGGGCTCAACGCCGTCGGAGTCTTCATGTCGTCGGTGTTCAATGTCGACATGAATGCGACGCTGTTCGTGCTTGGAACAATCGTAACGGTCGTTGCCCTGGTCGGCGGCGCGTGGGCGGTGCTGGCCAGCGACTTTGTGCAGATGCTGCTGGTCATGACCATTACGCTGGTGGCAGCGTATCTCGCGCTGCGCCAGCCGGCGGTTGGCGGGCTGCATAAGCTCATTGCCGGCGTCCCACATTCGTTCTTCCACTGGAGCGATCTGGCGGCACCGCAAATCGTGTGGTTGTGGGTGGTCGGACAGCTCGGTCTGAAGTTTTTTGACACCAACAACATGGAAAGCTCGACCATGTATCTCATGGTCAAGAGCGACCGCGACGCCCGCCGGATGGTGCTGATACCCCTCATCGGCACGATCCTGGGTCCGATGATATGGATCATCCCGCCGATGGTCGCGCGGATTACCCATCCCGATCTGGCGCACGAATATGCAAGACTTGTCCAGCCGTCTGAAGCTGCATTCGTCGCGGTCTGCCGCGACGTGATGCCGCAGGGATTGATCGCGCTGCTGATCTGCGCGATGTTCGGCGCCACGCTGACCTCCATGGACGCGGGCCTCAATAAAGGCGTGGGAGTCTTTGTTCGCAATTTCTACAAGCCGATCGTGAACCCCCAGTGCTCCGAAAAAAAACTGCTGGTGGTCGGGAAGATATGCACCGCGGTCTTCGGCACGATCATCGTGGGCACGTCCGTCCTGGTAAACCGCTATCGAAGTACCGGTTTGTTCGACCTGATGAATCAACTCGCCGCGAGCCTGAGCCTGCCGCTGATGATCCCGCTGTTTCTTGGGCTGTTTTTCAAGCGGACTCCCGGATGGTCGGGATGGAGCACCGCGAGCGTGGGATTTGCCTCCTCACTGTTCGTCAAGTTCTACCTCAGTCCGCAATGGTGCATGCGCCAAATCGGCCTGGATCACGCGCTGTCCGATCGCGAGCAGACCGATTTTCTCCTCTTCGCGACGGTGCTGATCAACGGGGCCGCCTGCATCTGCTGGTTCTTCGGATCGTCCATCTTCTATGCCCGCAGTTCTGCGGCGCATCGCCAGCGCGTGGAAATCTTCTTCGAACATCTTCGGACGCCCATCAACGCCGTCACGGAGAAATTGGAGAACTACGACGGAATCATGTATCGCATGATCGGCACGCTCTGCCTGGTCTACGGAGCGTTTGTCCTGCTGCTGACCGCAATCCCCAATTCGGCGCGCGGCCGGCTCTGTTTCATCTTCTGCGGCGGCGTCATTTTCGGAATGGGGACGCTTCTCACCACTCTTGGGCGCAGGAACGCGGCAGCGCTTGCGGCGGCGCCAGCGCCGGTTTCCGTTCATGCCGACGGAAGCCCGATCAATGATCTGGGCTACGAAGATCTGCCCGAGCAGTCGGTCGCGGACGCCGAACCGCGCGGATTTCCGATCGAACCGGGCGCGCGTTAACGGAATTGGCTGGATTCCTTCATGGCAATCAGAATTGAGGCCGGCGCAAAGGACCCGGGTCGGGCGCTGAAACATTTCTGGAGCGTGTGCGTCGGAGCCGGCCGTGCGAATGAAGGGCTGCGCGCAACTGGCTGGAGCAACTTCAAAAAGCGCACGAACTTTGCGGCTTCCAGTTTGTGCGTTTTCATGGCCTGTTTCACGACGACATGTTTGTCTACCGCGAAACAGACGGCGTTGGCGTCTGCAACTTCCAATATGTCGACGAGCTGTTTGACCGTCTGCTGGAGATTGGCGTTCGCCCGTTCGTTGAGTTGGCCTTCTGCCCGGGGGATCTGGCTGCTAAAAAGGGGACAGTGTTCTGGTGGAAGGGAAACGGATCGCCGCCGAAGGATTACGCCAAGTGGGTGGAACTGGTCCGAAGAACGGTCTCACATTGGGTGAACCGATACGGAATCGATGAGGTGCGCCGCTGGTATTTTGAAGTCTGGAACGAGCCGAATCTTTCTCCGTTCTTCGCGGGCACCAGGGCTCAATACTTTGAGTTGTACAGGGTGTCGGCGCTCGCGATTAAACAGATCGATTCGCGGCTCCGCGTGGGCGGCCCGTCAACGAGCAACTTCGTCCCCGATGCGCGTTTTGACGGGGAGACAGAAGACTTGTCGAGCCACCGCGTCGTCACCAGGGCCGTCGATCTCGACGCGCTCGACTGGCGTCCCGTGTGGATCGGCCAGTTCCTGGAGTTCTGTCATCGCAACGCATTGCCGCTCGATTTTCTTTCGACGCATCCATACCCGACCGACTGGGCGCTGGATGAACTGGGGCGCGGGAGCAACTATACGCGCGGCGTCGATTCAACGCGCAACGATCTCACGCTCCTGCGGCGGATGATCGATGAAAGTCATTATCCCCACGCCGAGATTCATCTCACCGAATGGAGCTCGAGTCCGTCCCGCGCGATCACACGCACGATCATCTTCAGGCGGCGACATACGTCGTGAAATGCAACGTTGAGTCGGCCGGGCTTGTCAATTCGATGTCCTACTGGACCTTCACCGACGTCTTTGAGGAGAGCGGCGCGGGAGACACGGCGTTTCACGGCGGATTTGGAATGATCAACTTCCAGGGCATCGTGAAGCCGACGTTTCACGCGTATCGGCTGCTGCACGCGCTGGGCGATGAGATGGTCCGGACATCGCCGGGGGCGATCGTGACTCGAGATCAAGCGACTGGGAAGCTGGCGGCCCTGGCATATCACTATCCCGAAGAGGTGAAAGTCGCGGTTCCGACCTCGACGGGTTCGCGCGAGGTCGCGCGGAGAACCCTCGCCACGGGGTCCGCGACGAAGCTGTCGATCGAGTTGAGCGGCATGGCGCCGGGTTCGCGCGTGGTTATCGAAACTCTGGGACATCATTCGGGCAACGCGATGGGAGCGTGGGCCGCGATGGGTGAACCCGATCCGCTGTCGCGCGAGCAGGCAGCTTCGCTGCGCGAGAGCGCTGCGCGATTGCAAATCGAGGTGTTTCGCGCCAACGACTCCGGGCGATTTGTGCTTGAGCGGTGGATTGATCCGTGGCAGGTAGTGCTGGTTCGTGACATGGGCGAAGAATAAATCGGAGTCTTGCAACATGATTCGCAATCCAATCTTGCCTGGCTTTCATCCGGATCCGTCGTTTCTTCGGGTCGGGGAAGACTACTACATTGCCAACAGCACCTTTGAATGGTTTCCCGGCGTTCCTATTTATCACTCACGGGATCTGGAACATTGGAGACTTGCGGGCCACGCGCTCACGCGCCGCTCGCAACTTGACCTTCACGGCGTGCCGGATTCCGCGGGCATCTGGGCGCCATCGCTGAGCTATGCCGATGGGCAGTTCTACCTGATCTGCACAATCGTTCGGACGATCGAGCCGCCGTTTAAGGATCTTCGTAATTATTTGATTACATCGCCGAAGATCGAGGGGCCCTGGTCGGAGCCGATCTATCTGAATTCCAGCGGCTTCGATGCGTCGCTGTTCCACGATGCCGACGGCCGCAAATGGCTGGTCAACATGCAGTGGGATTTCCGCAAGGGCCGGTCGCGGTTCGCTGGGATCGTATTGCAGGAATATGACGCCAAACGCGGGGAAATGGTGGGTGTGCCACAGACGATTCTGACCAAGCCGTTGCTGTTGGAGGGGCCGAATCTGTACAAGGTCAACGGGTGGTATTACCTGATGCTGGCCGAGGGGGGCACGGGCTGGAATCATGGGATTTCGATGGCGCGGAGTCGGTCGATCGCAGGGCCGTATGAGCTGGACCCGCTGCCGCTGCTGCTGACGTCGCGGAAAAGCCCCGGGCTGGCGCTGCAAAAAGCTGGGCATGGCGAATTAGCTCAGACGCCATCGGGCGAATGGTATCTGGCGCATCTCTGCAGTCGGCCGCTTTATCCGGAACGCCGCTGCATGCTCGGGCGGGAAACGGCGTTACAGCGAGTCGTTTGGAACGCGGAAGGTTGGCTGCGGCTTGAGAGCGGCGGCACCGATCCGCAGGTGGAAGTCGCCTCTCCAAGCGATTTCGCCCCATCACCTTGGCCAGCCCAGCCCTCCCCCGGAGTGCCAGGGGAGGGGGCAATGCTCGCCGCAAGGACTTTGCCCGCGGCGTCCCGCACCCAGCGGGACGATTTTAACAGCGAGGCGCTGGACGCGCGGTTCTGCTCCCTTCGCATTCCGATCGAGAATTCGTGGGCGACCCTGACTCAGCGTCCGGGCTGGCTGCGCCTTCGCGGGCGGGACTCGCTTTACTCGTTCTTCGACCAGAGTTTTGTGGCGCGACGTCTCGATGCGTTTCGATGCACCGCGCAAACGTGCCTCGAATTTGAGCCGACGCATTTTTCACAGATGGCCGGGTTGATCTGCTGGTACGACCGCCGGATGCACTACTACCTGCGCGTGACCCACGATGAGGTTCTCGGCAAGGTTCTCGGGATTGTCCTGGCGGACAACGGAACCTATGACGAGCTTTCGCAGAGCCAGATCGCGATCAACGAATGGCGGCAATGTCACCTTCGCGCGACGATCGATCATGATCGGCTCGAATTCTTCGCGTCACCTGATGGCCAGAACTGGCGCCAAATCGGGCCAGCCCTGGACGCTTCAAAACTATCCGACGACTACGGGCCCTATCTCCGTTTCACCGGCGCGTTCATCGGCATCTGCGCACAAGACCTCAACGGTGCGCAAGCGACCGCGGATTTCGATTACTTTGAGATGGACGGGGGCGCTGCCACAGCCGGTCTCGGCTGCGACGCGGGAATCACGTCCGGGTCAGCTCCGTCGAAACAACGTGCAAAATGACAAACCCAGCAGTCAATAGCGCTTCTGCCGTTCATCACTCCTTCAAGCCGGGAGAGACGTGGCCCGACACCAGCGGCACGCACATCAACGCTCACGGCGGCGGCATTCTCCATCACGACGGGACCTACTATTGGTTTGGCGAGCACAAGACCGCCGGCAAGGCCGGGAACTTCGCGCATGTCGGGGTCGGGTGCTATTCCTCAACGGACCTGTGCAACTGGGAAGACCGCGGGATCGTGCTGAAAGTGTCCGACGATCCCAAGAGCCGCATCGTCGGCGGCTGCATTCTCGAACGCCCGAAGGTTGTCTACAACGCGAAGACCGCTCAATTCGTCATGTGGTTCCATCTGGAGCCGAAGGGGACGGACTACAGCGGCGCGCTGAGCGGTCTGGCCGTCAGCAGCGAGGTGACGGGACCATACCGGTTCGTCAGGTCATTTCGCCCCAACGCGGGAGCGTGGCCGCTCAATGTCGCGGAGGAAATGAAACGCCGCATCTCTCCCGATGAGCTCGCATCAATCGAGAGGTTGAAGATGAAGGGCGCGCCGGTGCCGGGGTATCCGCTCGATCTGTTCTTCCGCCGCGATTTTGCCGGGGGACAGATGGCGCGGGACATGACGCTCTTCGTCGATGACGACGGCGCGGCGTACCACATTTACGCCTCTGAAGACAATGGCGTCCTGCACATTTCGCAGCTCAGCGATGATTACCTGACATCAGCCGGCAAATATGCGCGCGTGTTTCCAGGCGGCTTTCACGAGGCTCCCGCGATCTTCAAGCATCACGGCAAGTACTACCTTTTCACTTCAGGCTGCACCGGCTGGCTGCCCAATCCCACGCGCTCCGCGGTGGCCGATTCGGTTTTTGGACCTTGGACGGAACTGGGCAATCCGTTTGTCGGGCCCGCGGATCAGTTGCTCACCAGTTACGACTCGCAGCCGACGTTTGTGCTGCCGGTCGCTGGCCGCGACGGCGCGTTCATCTACCTGGCCGATCGCTGGCGTCCCGACAACGCGATCGACGGGCGGTATGTCTGGCTTCCCGTGCAGTTCATCGACGGCCGGCCACGTGTCGAGTGGCTGGCGGAGTGGGACCTGAGCTGGTTCGACGATCAATGAGGTCATTCGTTCAACGCCCGCCCCTTTCGGTCGCGCCGTACTCCCGCTATGTTCTTCCGGGAGCAAAGACTTTACATGACAACGATTGGGATGCATTACGACGTGATCGCCGGCAAGGAAGAGGAATTCGAAAAAGGATTTCTCGGCGTGCTCGAACACCTCAAGACCATCGACGGCCATGTCGAATCTCATCTCTATGAAGACGTCGCCTCCGTCGGCAGCTATGTTATCCTGAGCCAGTGGACGACCAAGCAATCGTTCGAGGCTTTCATCCACAGTCCAACTTTCGGCCAGGTCGTGGCCTGGGGGAAAGCCGAGATTCTGCGGAGCCGCCCGAGGCACAAGGTGTATCTCCACGATTGACGCGTCGCACAGTTGACAGGATCGGGCCTGGGGTCTAATCCTATCACATGGAACACTCGAAGATCCTGCACGATGCGATTACGTTTGACGACGTGCTGCTGATCCCCGCCCGCAGCGACTTTGTGCCGGCCGATGCGGATACGCGCAGCCGGCTCACCCGCGATATCGAACTGAATATCCCGCTCCTCTCGGCTCCGATGGACACCGTCACCGAGGCGGCGCTGGCGATTGCGCTGGCGCAGGAAGGGGGCATCGGGATCATTCACAAGAATCTGTCAGCCGAGAATCAGGCGCGCGAGGTGGAAAAGGTCAAGCGCAGCGAGAACGGGGTGATCGTCGATCCGATCACGCTGCCCGCGACGGCAACCATCGCGCAGCGCGGCGCGTGATGCGCGAGTACAACGTGAGCGGCGTGCCGATTGTGGACGACGTGTCCCCCGCGGCGCTGGCCGAGGGGCAGATCAGCCGGATCCACAACATCAACGGCAAGCCGCCGAGGCTCCTGGGGATCATGACGCGGCGCGACCTGAAGTTTCAGGAGGATGACGCTCGCCGGATCGGCGACGTAATGACCCGGGAAAATCTGGTCACGGCTCCCGAGAACACGACGCTCGATGAAGCCGAGCGGATTCTCTACAAGGCCAAGGTCGAGAAGCTCCTCCTGATCGACAAGGAGAATCGCCTGGTCGGGCTGATCACGATGCGCGACATCGACAAGCTGCATCAGTTCCCCAACGCCTGCAAGGACAAGCGCGGCCGGCTGCGCGTGGGAGCCGCCACGGGAGTGATGGATTTCAAGCGGATCGAGGCGTTGATCAAGGTTGGCGTGGACGTGGTGGTCGTGGACACGGCACACGGACACAGCCGAAACGTCATCGAGACGGTGCGCGAGATTAAAAAGAGTCACAAGATTCAGGTGATCGCCGGCAATGTCGCGACGGCGGATGGCGCGCGCGATCTGATCGAGGCAGGGGCCGACGGCGTGAAAGTGGGCATCGGCCCCGGAGCCATCTGCACGACGCGGATCATCAGCGGTGTCGGCGTGCCGCAGATCACGGCAATTCTCAATGCGGTGAGCGTAGCGGAGTCGATGGGGGTTCCGGTGATCGCCGACGGCGGCATTCGTCACAGCGGCGACATCACCAAGGCCATCGCGGCCGGGGCGAGTTGCGTGATGATGGGAAGCCTCTTTGCCGGGCTGGATGAATCTCCGGGCGAGATGATCATCCATCAAGGCCGGCGGTATAAATCGTATCGCGGCATGGGCAGTCTGGGCGCGATGGTCAGCGGATCGAAGGACCGCTACGGGCAAGCGTCGGTGAAGGAGCTGGGAAAGCTGGTACCAGAAGGCGTGGAAGGCCGCGTACCGTACCGCGGGCCGCTGGGGGATTTCGTCTATCAGATGGTGGGGGGGCTTCGGGCGGGCATGGGGTATTGCGGAACGCGAAACATCGAAGAGCTGCGGCGAAACGCGCGGTTCTGCCGGGTGTCCGGCGCGAGCATGGCCGAGAGCCATCCGCACGATATTGCGATCACGAAAGAGTCGCCCAATTACAGCGTCGACTTCGCAATGGAAAGCTAGGCCCGGCCGCCGGGAAACCCGAATGACGAAATCCGAAACCAGAATCAAATAATGAATCGGACGAACGAAGCAACTGCTCACGGTTCGGGCTTCGAATTTCCACACAATGGGACTGGCAACGGACGATAAAGATTGGGAGGTTGGGAAGTTTCCCCGGAAAAAGCGGCCAAACTTGGTATGATGCCAGCGATGCGAACTCTGCCAACCCTGCTTGCATGCCTGACGCTGGGAGCCCTTGTTGGCTGTGCGGACGAGGGCGGCCCGACGACGCAGCCGATCAGTGCGTACCAAAGGTCCGAGAACGCGCTAAAGGATCCTTTCGGCTATTCGCCGGATGTCGGGAAGCCCGATGACATCACTGCCGGCTCCGGCGCGCAGTTCGATCGAAAAGCTTTTGAGAAGGACGCGGATGATGTGCTCAACCCCTGATTGTCTCGGTAAAGTGTCTGGCTCCGCAAAGCTCTTGGCGCGGTTCGTTCTTGCCGGAGCGGCAGGATGTTCCGCCTGGGGCTGCTCGAGCGCCCAGCCGGCGCCGCGTCCGGAGTTGAGCAATGCGCCGTTGACGATTGACATGGCCATGCAGAAGCGCGATTGGGACCGCTCGGTGGCGATCTATCCAAGCGGCGCAGTGCCGGCGTGGGACACCCGGTTCCATTACCAGCCCAATCCCAACACGCCCGCGGCGCTCAAGCCCGTCACCGAGCCGCTTGCGTTTATCGGACAGACGTTATTCCTCCCGATTACTCTGATCACCACGCGTCCCTTTACGCCCGTGATCGCCCGCGGCGTTCAGGAGCCGGCGTCGAGCACGGCGTTTCCCGCGCCTCCGGATCTGACGCTTTCGCAGCAAAACCAGCAGCAGTCCTCCGATGCTGGAGGCGTGAACGGCGGCGCCAGTGGCGGGGGAGCCGCCGGCCACTGATTGTCGCGACGCCCCTCTTGCACCAATCCCATTTGTTGAGGCTCGATCCGCATGCCGGTATCCCGCAAAGAAATCTGCACATCCACCAGCCTGAAGCTGACTGTTGCGCTGCCGAAGCTTCCGACGCTCAAGGCGACCATCGGACTGGACGGATTCGTCGACGAGATTATTGCGGTTGTCGACAAACGACATGATTTTGCGCACTTTGACGCGGTGAAGACGATTGCCGCGCTCGGACAGAAAATTCTCTCGGCGGCGGGTCAGTCGAGCAATTACGAACTGGTCGTCAAACAGATGAAGCTCGGCGGCAACGGTCCGATCATGGCCAACGCTCTGGCGTCGGGTGGGATGAGCGTGACGTACATTGGGGCGGTGGGCTTCCCGATGCTGCATCCGGTATTTGAGGAGATGTCCCGCCGCGCGACGATGATCCGCATTTCCGATCCGGGCCATACCGATGCGCTGGAGTTTGACGACGGCAAACTGATGCTGGGAAAACTCGCGTCGATCAACGACGTGAACTGGGAAAACATCGAGCAGCGCCTGGGGGCCGACAAGTTTTTTTCGCTGATCGATGAGTCCCAACTGATCGCGTTCGTGAACTGGACGATGCTGCCTTACATGGGGCAGATTTGGGAAAAGATGCTCGAGGCGAAGCGCCCGAATCGCCAGAAACGGCCAAGCACATTCTTCTGCGATCTGGCCGATCCGGAGAAACGCACGCATGCGGACATCACCGGAGCGTTGACGGCATTGAGCCAATTTCAACAGCAGGTGGACGTGGTGCTGGGATTAAATCTGAAGGAATCACAGGAGATACTCGAGGCGCTTCACCTGCCGATCCCCGCTGATCCGGAGGCGTCGATCGAGGCGATTGCTGCGGCAATTCGCGGGAAGCTGGGCTTATCGTGTGTCGTGGTGCATCCGCGTGGCGGCGCCGCCGCAGCGACCGCCCAAGCAAGCGCGACGTTTGCGGGGCCATTTGTGCAGCAACCGAAGATCAGCACCGGCGCCGGCGACCATTTCAACGCCGGGTTCTGCCTCGGTCGTGTCCTGGGGATGGCGTTGGAGGAGTGCCTCTGCGTCGGAGTAGCCACCAGCGGGTACTACGTCCGCAACGCCCAAAGCGCCACCGGCAAGCAATTAGCCGAGTTCATCGCGGACTTGCCAGAGCCGCAATAGATCGACGTGGAGGGTTTGGCAGCAACTCGCTGCAAGTCCATAGCTGTCGCCTCGAGCGACAAACTGCCACGATCCCACGCCCGTGCCTTCCCGCGCGTCAGCTCAAAACCCCGAAATTGGCCGGCATTCTAATAATTGTGGTGCGGGCTTCCAGCCTGCACTCTGTCCTGAGCAAAAGTGTTGTTCCTCCACTTGCCCGAAAGCGGCAAGCTCGGCTCCCACGGGTCCGGGGGCGGCATCGCAATTGCACCATGCGCAGCTTGTCATTTCACTTCGAAAGGAGCATGCGATGTCAGCGACCGCGATTCAACAGTGTCTTGCAGATGCCACCGGGGCCGGCGTGGCCGCGGGGTTGGGGGTCTTCATGCTCGTGATATGGGGGATTGTGCTGCTCGGATCGATCTTTGTGATCTGGATGCTGATCGATTGCCTCACCAGCAGCATGCCCACCAGTGAGAAGCTCCTGTGGGCGCTCATTATCATCTTCCTGCATCTGATCGGAGCCATTCTCTACTACGCGATCAAGCGATCGAGCGCCACCGGCAGGGCGCGACGACCTGAGCGACCTCGCCGGACGCAACGCTGGCCTGGAAGCAGTGGCGTAGTACTCGACGCTGTCGCTATTTAGTCTTCGCTTTGGGCGCGGAGTCAGAGATGATGTTGACTCGCAGAGCCCGAATCTCGTACGGGCCCACTGAGGCTCCCATCACCCCGACGGTCATACCTTGCTTGAGCTCGGACGCGGAAACAGCGGTGGACCCGCGGAAAAACTGCGTGTTTGCGTCACAGTCCACTTTGGTGCCAGAGCTGGACTTGGAATCGGAAGTGGCGGCTTTTTCGCCCAGCGACATGATGAAATCGTTGGCTTCCAGCGTCGTAATCGTCCCGCGAACTCCGTCCTTTCCGGCCTTGCCTTTCTTCGCCCAAGCGGGGTGGGCGATCGCGGCGGTCAAGGACAAAGCCAAAATGAGCGAGACTGCTGCGCGTCGGTTCAGCATGATGGCCAACCTCCCATGTAGATGCTTTGATGGTGCCAAAATGAGTGCGGCGCCGCAAGCATAATCGTCAAATTTTTCGGTTGATGCTGATGAGTCGGTCGCCCCTCCGTCAGACGCCTATTCAGTACGCCCCTCGGGCGCGCTACTTGATTTCAGCTTGTCGTGGTCTGGAGATGCAATTCCAGCCAGATTCGGCGCAGCAGAAGCCGTGAAACGCGAGGAGCTCTCCCGTTTCACGGCCCCGAGTTTTGCAAAGCGACGGCTCTTCGCTTCCAACGGATGGATCTCAGATGCTCTTCTTCTTCGTGCTGCTCAGGCTCGTCGCCTTGCGGGCGGCGGTGCTGAGGGCAATGTGCCGCGTCGTCCGATGACTCAGCGCGGTGTGCCGGGAAGAGCGAGCGCTCAAAGCTACGTGCGAGGTTGAGCGATGGCTGAGCGCCTTTGCGGTCTTCTTGTGCGAAGAGAGGCTTCGGTGTTTCTTTGATGTGCTCAGCGCGACGCGTGTGTGTTTCGCGTTCGATACCCGGGGGGTGACGGTCGTGGCCGACAGGGACGGCGCGATCGCCTGCACGGGGTGATGGGTCCGCGCGAGGCTGATCGCCGGGACGGCGGCCATCGCGAGCACGCCCGCCGCCATTAATTTTGCCAGTTGCTTCAGGTTCATGGGCACTCCTTTGCCAGACAACGGCCGCGCTCCCGCTCCAGTAGGACCGACGGCGGACCGCAGAATCGAGTTGGTTCCCGAACGACACCGTTCGAGCCTCCATCTCTATCGGACCAAGTCGAAACCGGTGTTGAAAGAAATTGTTGCGAAGGGTGGGACACAGGCACGGAGGCGCGAGGGAAAGGAGGCACGAAGGCACGAACGGAAGGGGGCACGGAGGCACGAAGGCACGAAGGCACGGAGGCACGAAGGCACGGAGGGAAGGAAGGGGATATTTGTTGAATCATTCTTTTGGTAATTTAGCCTTTAGTCCTCTTCTCTCCTTTTCACTTCTTCCTTCGTGCCTTGGTGCCTTGGTGCCTTGGTGCCTCTTCCGCCGGCTGACATGTCAGACAGAAATGCGTCGAGCGGCCGCCGATGACGATGCGCGTAATCGGTGTTTTGCACTTCCAGCACGGTTTGAACTCGCGGCCGTATACGCGGTGAAGCTTTTGGAAGTTGCCGGATTCCCCGTTGGCGTCGCGGTAGTCGCGCAGCGTGCTCCCGCGGTGACTCAGCGCCCGGCGGAGCGTCGCCTTGATGGCGCGCGCCAGCTTTGCCGACGCCTGCGCGCTGAGCCGGTCGGCGCGCGTCAGCGGGTGAATGCCGGCGGCGAAGAGCGACTCGTCCACGTAGATGTTTCCGAGTCCCGCAATGAGCGTTTGATCGAGCAGGGCCGATTTGATCGCCCGGCTCGTTCGCGCCAGGAGCGGCGCGAGCGCGGAGGTGCGCAGGTTTAACGGCTCAGGCCCCATCGTGCCATCGTCGTCCGGGCCGTCACCAAGCCACCAGATGCCGCCAAAGCGCCGGGCGTCGCGGAACCGCAGAACCGCCTCGTTGTCAAACCGGATCTGGAGGTGCGTGTGCGGCAATATTTCGCTGACATCTGTTCCAACGCTCAGTCGCCCGCTCATTCCCAGGTGGATATAAAAGCGGTGCCGGTTGTCGAGCGTGAACACGATGCGTTTGCCGCGACGATGAATATCGACAACCGCCCGGCCCGTGAGCAACGCGGAAAGATCGGCATCCGCCGGCTCGACAATATCGCGACGCGCCAGATCCACCGCGACGATCCGGCGCAAGCAGCGCCGGCCTCAGCGAATTGACGACGGTTTGAACTTCAGGCAGCTCGGGCATGCAACTTTTGCGAACGAATCGGATATACTCTAGCGGGGCCAAGTTCTGGGATGAAGTGCGGACGTCCAACCGCCGTCGTCGGCATCTCTCGAGCTTACAACTGGAGCCTGCATGGAGTCCACCACCGGTCTGATTGCGCCACAAGAGACACAACTCATTGCCGACGAACTAGCCTCGGTCGAGAAGCTCCAGCAGGGATATCAGAACATGCGGACCGAGCTCGGCAAGGTCATCGTCGGACAGGAGGCGGTGATTGAAGAGCTCCTGATCGCCCTGTTTTGCCGCGGGCATGCCCTGTTGATGGGCGTGCCGGGGCTGGCAAAGACACTGCTGATTTCGACGCTCTCGCGCACCCTCGGCCTGAGCTTCAGTCGCATCCAGTTTACCCCGGATTTAATGCCGTCGGATATCACCGGCACTGAAGTCATCGAGGAAGACAAGTCGACGGGAAGCCGGACGCTGCGGTTTGTCCGCGGGCCGGTCTTCGCCAATGTCGTGCTCGCCGACGAAATCAATCGGACACCCCCCAAGACGCAGGCCGCGCTCCTGGAGGCAATGCAGGAGCATCAGGTGACCGCCGGCGGCAAGCAACATCGGCTGCCCGAGCCGTTTTTTGTGCTGGCAACGCAGAATCCCATCGAGCAGGAGGGAACCTATCCGCTGCCCGAGGCGCAGCTCGACCGGTTCATGTTCAACATCAACGTCGGATATCCCAGCGAGGACGAAGAATTTCAGATCGTCCGGCTGACGACCATGAGCCGGCACGTGGACCTCAAGCACGTCCTGAGCGGCGATGAAGTGATCGCGCTGCAGGAAATCGTCCGCAAAGTACCCGTCGCCGATCATGTGATTCGCTATGCGCTGCAGTTCTCCCGGCTGACGCGCCGCGGCGAAGGAAACTGCCCTGATTTCGTCAATGAATATGTCGGCTGGGGCGCCGGCCCGCGCCAGCCAATATCTGATTCTTGCCGGCAAAGCCCGGGCTCTGCTCAAAGGCCGCTATCACGTCAGCACCGAGGACATTCGCCAGGTTGCGCTTCCCGTGCTCCGGCACCGGATCGTGACCAATTTCAATGCCGAGGCCGAGGGGATCAAGAGCGATTCGATCGTGAAGAAGCTGATCGACTACATTCCGCGACAGCAGTATGACGAACTGGACAAGACCACCGCGCGGATGCTGCGAGACCAGCCGGCGGCATGAGCAAGCGCGTTACCGGTAAGGACGAGTTCGAGCCTGAGCCACTAGCTCCAGTACAAAGAGCAGGGACTGATCGGTCGGACGGAGGAGCAGATCGGCCACCAAAAGATTGACGCAAATGAGGCGCAAATCATGACAGTGATGCAACAGCACGGCTTTCGGCGCAAGCGATGAGGACACCGTGACGATGGAAACAAGACAACCGATCATTCGGGCGATACGCGGCCGCGATATCTCACTCCATCACGGCAGCGTCGGCTTCAATCGCGCTGCTGAGAGGATCGAGGCCATGGGCGCGCCAGTGTTGATCGAAATTGAACAGGTGATTGCTGGCCTTCCAACCAGCGCATTGGGCAGGACGAGCGACTTGTCGGGCTTGGCAGCGGTGCTTCTGATCTATTTCAGGCTGGCTGCGAAGGCCAAGCACAAGAATTTCGGATCCTTCCTGATGCAGTTGCCCGCCTCGCTGAGGGAAGAGGCGGCGAGATCCATTTTTGTATTATGGGGACCTGCAAGTGCGGCGCAGGACGTGGCTTTCCCATCGCGGCTGTTGAACCCGGTTGCGCAACTGACTCAAACCGGGAGCAGTGCGGAGCGCAGCATGGCGCGGCGATTATTGGCGCATTTGATCCACCATCCCGATCGAGGGTCACGCCATCTCGGACGGCGCAAACCCGTGCATGGCGCTGCGTAGCTGGGTCTTGAGCAGCACGGTGAAACGATGTCCATCATCCCCGACACCTCGACCGACTACCGCAGGTATCTCGATCCGCGCATGCTGGCGCGGATCCATTCGCTCGACTTGCGCGCCCGTCTGATCGTCGAAGGCCTGATGACCGGCATGCATCGCTCGCCGTACCAGGGGATCTCCGTCGAATTTGCGCAGCACCGCCCGTACGTGGCCGGCGATGACACCCGCCACGTCGACTGGAAGGTCTTCGGCAAGACCGACAAGATCTACCTTAAGCAATATCTGGAAGAGACGAATCTCCACTTGCTCTGCATCGTCGATGCCAGCCAGTCGATGGGATTCGGGTCGGTTGGCCAGGGCAATGACAGTTGGACAAAATACGATCACGCCACCGCGATGGCGGCGTCGCTTTCGTACATGGCTATTCAGCAGCAGGACTCGGTCGGGCTGGCGATTTTTGACAACGATTTGAAGCATTACATCAAGCCCAGCAATACGCCCGCCCAGTGGAAGATCATCACGCACGAGCTGCAGAAGGTTCCCCGGCTCAAGAAAACCAATACCGGCCGAATCCTCGATCAGCTTGCCGAAAAGCTCACGCACCGAAGTCTGATCGTCCTCCTCAGCGACTTCTTCGACGACATCGAAAGCATCAAGAAGGGCCTGCGGCACCTGCGATACAAAAAACACGAGCTCATGGCGTTTCAGATTCTCGATCCGCTGGAAATCGAATTTCCGTTCGAAGAAACAACCCTCTTCCGCGGCCTGGAAGAAGGAGGCGAATTGCTCACCGAGCCCCGCGCGCTGCGCGAGGGATATCTCGAGCAGCTCGCGCTCTTCACCGGCGAGCTGAGCAAATTGTGCCGCGGAATGCGCATCGATTTCACCCGCATGAACAGCGGCGAACCGCTGGACGTTTCGCTCAGCGGATTCCTCGCAAGCCGCGCGGCGTCGATGAAGTAAAGGGGAAGGCACGGAGGCACGAAGGGAAGCTGCAGATGAACGATATTACCTTGCGAGACGAGCTTCTGAACGCCTTTTAGCGGCTGCCCGAAGGGCAGCGATATCTATGCGTGCGGGAACTGGCGCACATGCATGTTGTTGTTCTTCGACATTCGGTCATTCGTCATTCGGATTTGATTCTTTGATTCTGATTTCGGGTTTCGGAATTCGGGTTTCTGTTTTGGGTTTCCTGGTTCGGGTTTCGGAAAAATGCGATGACTCACTGTCCGTCGTCTCCGATCGCCTTCGCCCTCCTCAGCCCTGGCTTCGCCGTGGCGGGGCTGCTCCTGGCATCGGTGCCGATCATCATTCACATTCTCAACCGGCGTCGCTTCAAGACTGTTTCCTGGGCGGCGATGGAATTCTTGCTGCGGGCGATGCGCAAGAACCGCCGCCGGCTGCGTTTTGAACGCTGGCTTTTGCTGGCCACGCGATGCGCGGTCTTGCTGCTTCTCGGCCTGGCGCTGGCTCGCCCGTTGGCTTGCGAAAGCGGCGCGCTGGCGGGCCTGGGACGTCGGACCGCGCTCGACGTGATTGTGATCGACAACAGCTATTCAATGGGTTACGAGATCGACAAGGCCGGCGCAAAGACGCATCTCGATCGCGCCAAGGCAATCGCCAAGGCGCTGCTCAGCCGCAACGATTCCGGCGGCACATCCGTCGCGATCATCGTCGCGGGCCGGCCCGCAAAATCCTTGTTCGGGACGCCGAGCTACGATTTGCAATCTGCCGCGTCAGCCGTGGATCGCATCGGGCAGAGTTACGGGGCCACCGACCTGAGCGGCGCGCTGGACGCCGCGGTCAAGCTGGCCCGCGAGCATCCCGAGCAGCCCAACCGGAATCTCTACATTCTCACCGATGGCGCTCGCGGCGCATTCCAGGGCGCACAGGCGTCGGCGCTCAAGGAGCTTGGTCCCCAACTGGCTGCCCTCTATCACATTTCCCTCTACAACCTCGCGCAGGGCGGCGCTCAATGGAACGCCGCGGTCACGGAACTGGCCCCGGCGTCCAATCTGGTGACCGACAAGTTCCCCTCCGACTTCAAGGCCGTCGTTCGCTGCTTCGGCCTGGCGCGCGACGCCAGCGTGCAATGGAAGCTCGACGATCGGGTTCTGGGCGATCCGGAGCCGGTTCATCTCGAGGCAAAGACCGAGGTCACGCAATCGCACGCATCGTTTCCGACAGGAGGCCCGCACGTGCTTTCAGTGCGGTTGTTCGACGAGGATCATCTCCAGGTCGATAATCAGTTCGAGCGGGTGATCGACGTCACGTCTGAACTCAAGGCGCTGATCGTCGAAGGGAAGCACGGCGCGACCGAGCTGGAAGGATCGGGCGCATTTCTCAAGCTCGCGCTGGCCCCGCCAAAGGATGAGAAAGGGAACACCGACAGCTACGTCACGCCGGAACTGATCAGCGACCTTGAGCTGGGCGATAAGGTGCTGACGGATTACAGCGCCGTCCTGCTCGCCGGGGTCGGTCAGATCACCGCGTCCGAAGCCGATCGGCTGCGCGACTATGTCGAGCGCGGCGGCACGCTCATGCTCTTCATGGGGGACGCGGTTGAAAAGGAAAATTACAATAGCGTTCTGTTGCCCCGCAAGCTGCTTCCGGGCCCGCTGTTGAAGCTCGTGAGCGTCGGCACCGATCAGCGCGGTGCGCTGTTCGACTTCAAGCCCAACGGCGTGGTCAGCCGGTTCCTGAACGAGTTCGCCCGCCAGCCCGAATCCGGTTTGGACAGGCGCAGGTGTTCAGCTACTGGCAGGTCGATATCGGGCGCGGCTCGAACACCGAGACGATTCTGAGCTATCTTCCCGCTGCCGGAGCTGCGCCCGGCAGCGCTGAGGATCCGGCCATCACGTCTCAGGCGCTGGGGCAGGGGCATGTGGTGTTTGTATCGACGACGGCCAATCCCGACTGGACGAATCTTCCCGCCAAACTCGCGTACGTGCCGCTCATTCATGAGCTGCTGACTGGCAGCGTTCGCGCCGGAGATTACTGGATGAATCTGACGGTCGGTCAACGGCTGGTGATTCCGCCGGGCGTTTCGCTTGCCGGCGCGCCCGCGCTGTTGGATGCTGCACAGCAGCAAGTGGCGATGGTCGATCCCGATCCCGCTTCGCCCGACGTGGTGCTCGCACCTATCATTCGGAACCCATCGCCAAGCCTGGCGTCTACATGTTGTCGCTGGGAAACCGGCAGGTGCCCGTCGCGGTCAATGTGCCGGCCGAAGAGGAAGCGGACGTCTTCGCCCTGGACGACGCTGCTATCCGCAAGGCGCTCGGCGATCCTCAAATGACGATGCATGGCGACGAACTTCCCTCCGAGGCTTCAGCCGCAAATGAGCGCAACGATCTGGGGTGGTGGTGCATGGCGCTTCTGCTGGGGTTTGTCGCGTTTGAATGCTTTCTGGCCATGCGCTTCGGCCACTATCGCCGTTCAGAAACCGGCACGGTGGTGGCCGGCGCGTGAACGCTTTTCTTCACATCCTCGAACGCCTCCTCGGACTCGATCGCGGCTTCCTCTCCGGCGAAGGGGAACTGCACCTGCGTTTTGATCCGCATTGGCCGGGGCCTTTGGTCGGTGGCGCCGGATCCACGTTGAACTGGCTGATGGCGTTGATCGTCGTGGCGCTGCTGATCGTGCTGATCCGTAAAAAGCAGCGGCCATCCCGCCCCGTCCTCGCGCTGGTCGTCTGCGGATCGCTCCTATGGCCCGCAGCGATGCTCTTCACGGCACTCAATATCCACACGATTGGCGCGTCGGTCGTCATCGCCGGAGTGGTCGCCTGGCTCCTGTTGATACATCGCGACAACGACACGCTTTTTCTCGTCGCTCGAGTGACCCTCTTCGGGCTGCTCCTCTCGCTCCTGAGCGGAACCGCCGCGTGGAACATCACGCTGGCGATCGCCGCGATATTCATTGTGATCTACGTCTATCGTCAGGATGGTCGCTCGCGGCTCGCGCGGCTCGCGCTCGGCACCCTGCGGGTCGCTCTGATCGCGCTGGTGATCCTGATTCTCAATAATCCAGTGCTGACGCGCATCAAGATTCTCGTTGAGCCGTCAGTGGTCGCGGTGCTGCTCGACGACAGCCTGAGCATGAAAGTGCAGGACGCCGCAGAAGGCCCGGCAAGCCAGTCGCGATTATCGGCGGCGATCGATCTGCTCAAAGGCAACGATAAAGAGCTGATGCGCAAGCTCGCCAAGACGCACACGCTGCGATGCTTCGCTTTCGACCGCGGGGCACGCCCGCTTGGGACGTTTCCAGGACGCAACGATCAAGCCGCCAAAGCAGCCGACCCGTCGGCCGAGAATTCGCTGATGGCCGCGCTCGAGGAGCTCAAGCCGCAGGGCGCAAGCACGCAGGTTGCCACGTCACTGCTCGGTGTCCTCGACTCGTTGCAAGGTCAGCGCCTCGCCGGCGTGGTCATCCTTACCGACGGTCGCGATACGCCGTCCCCTCCGCCTCCCGGGGTGACCAAGACGCTCAAGACCTACGGGATTCGGATCTATCCGATTGCCATCGGCTCCGAAAAAGCGCCGACCAACATCGAAATCCAGTCGATCGCCGTTGAAGACAGCGCGTTTAAGGATGACCTGGTGCTCGTGAAAGCGATCGTGCGCGCCACCGGCTACGGCCCGAATCACGACGTTCACCTGTCGCTGCGGAATCGCAAAACCGGGGCGTTGCTCCGCGGCGCGGACGGACGACCGGTGGAAAAGACGGTCACACTTCCGGACGCCGGGCCGCAGGAAGAAGAGTTGCTCTTCAAGCCCGATCAGGTCGGTCCGCTGGAGATCTCCGTCGAGGCAGCCAAGCAGCCCGGCGAGATCGACTACGACGACAACGTCCGCTCTGCGCAACTGTCAGTACTCGATGCCAGGATCGCGGTGCTCTACGTCGAGGGATACCCGCGCTGGGAATATCGCTACATCAAGAACGAGATGATCCGCGACAAGACAGTCGATATTAGTTGCCTCCTCACCAGCGCCGATCAGGGATTCGCCCAGGAGGGCGATCCAGCGCACGAAGGATTCCCCGGGCCGCTCACGCGATTTCCCGAGAGCATCGAAGAGCTGATGCCTTACGACGTTATTCTTTTCGGCGACGTCGAGCCGCGCCAGTTTACCGATCATCAGCTGCAGTTGGTTTCCGATTTTGTATCGCGTCACGGCGGCGGGTTCGGCATGATCGCCGGTCCGCAGACCACTCCGGCGGCCTTTCGCAACACGCCCATCGAAGCGATCCTCCCGGTCAACATCACGCGCGTGCTACCCGACGATCCGACCGCCGTGTTCGATCAGGGATTCCGGCCGGTGCTGACCAAGGAAGGATCCGACTCCTCCATCTTCCGTTTCCTCCCGGATCGCGACGAGAACGCGAAGTTTTTGAAGACCGACCTGCAGCCGCTCTTCTGGTATTTGCGCGGCGTGACGCCCAAGCCGGGCGTGGGAATCGTGTACGCGGAGCATCCGACCGACACCGGACCCGACGGTCGTAAAGCGCCGCTGCTGGTGTTGAGCCATTTCGGAGCAGGGCGCTCGCTGTTTTCCGGTGTGGACGATTCCTGGAGATGGCGTTTTTATACCGGCGAATCCGTCTTCGACACCTATTGGGTGCAGCAGCTTCGCTGGCTGGCGCGGGGCAAAAAGCTCGGCCAGCGACGGCTGACCTTCACCGCCGATCGCGATACCTACGAACTCGGCCAGCAGGTGCGCTGCGCCTGGCAGTGCTCGACCCGATTTGCGCCAGCAACTTCCCTCGGAGTTGAGCGTCCAAGTCAATGACGAAAAGGATCAGCCGGTGAAGATGGAGAAGCTGCAGAAACAGCCTGGTGAGGGAGATTATCTCGGTTCATTTGCCGCCGATCGTGTCGGGCGATTCGTGTTCAGGCTGCCTGCTGTCGCGAGCGCCGGTCAGAATCTGGACGCCAACATCGAGGTCATCGAGCCGCGTCTGGAGTTGGCAGACCCGCGCGTGAATTCGATTTCGCTCTCATCACTCGCTTCGGAAACGCTTGGCCAAAGCGTTGCGTTTGCAAAGGCGCGGGCGATATTGCCCGGCCTGATTCCCAGTGCCGCGCGCACGACGCTGATGCCCTCAGACATGCCGCTGTGGAGCGCACCGTTGACGATGCTCCTGTTTATGTTGCTGATTACGGCCGAATGGGTGTTGCGCAAAGCGTACGGGATGTTATAAAGGCTTTGTGGTGCGAGCCTGCACTCTGCTCCCGGGGCAAGCAGGCCGGAAGCCCGCACCACGAAAGAAGAACCGATCGCTGACCTACGGAGTTCGGTATGGCGCCTCATTCGTTGCTGGATTCACTGCAGGCCATCCGCCGGCGTGTGCGCGGAATCACGCTCATCTTCGGAGCCGGGGTCTGCGTCGCGACCGCGGTCGGCCTGCTGCTGTTGACCGTCTTCATCGATTGGGCGCTGGTACTGCCGGCGGTGGGGAGGGCTACGCTGTTGGCAGGCGCGGCGATCGGCGTCTGCGCGGCGGTGCGTCACTGGATCGTCTTGCCCGCGCGAAGCGGCCTGAGCATTTCCGACATCGCGGGCCGGCTCGAGCACACTTTTCCCGCGTTCGATGATCGACTGCGCAGCACCGTCGATTTTCTGCGACCGGAGATTCCCGGATCAGATGCGCTCAAGCAGCGCGTGATCGCTCAGGCGACGCAGATGGCCGGGGAAACCAACCTCCGCGACGTGATCCGAGCGCGGCCCATGTGGTATTCGATTGTCGGCGGTTTCAGCGCGGTGGCGCTGTTGGCCGGGCTGCTTCTGTTCGGAAATCACGCCTACGTCAGCGCTGCGCTGGATCGCCTGGCATTGGGGAATCGCGCGTGGCCGAAA
This sequence comes from uncultured Phycisphaerales bacterium, assembly GCA_963758525.1. Lineage (GTDB taxonomy): Bacteria > Planctomycetota > Phycisphaerae > Tepidisphaerales > Tepidisphaeraceae > JBBSDP01. Next base: position 389,425 of record CAVWVQ010000001.1, on the reverse strand, counting down.
ACCGTGGAGATCGCGATGGACGGGGAACTCCCGCGCCGCGTTGCGGTCGGCGATCGCATTCCCGTCCGTATTCATCTTGCCAAAGGAGATCGCGCATCGCGAAAAGCGATGATCTTCTACCGCTACGATGACGGACCCTGGCAGCAGGAGCTCATGACCCGCGCCGATGGCGTCTACACCGCCGCCCTGGATGCGCGGATGGACCAGGGGAAAGAAGCCGGGCGTATTTCCGTCCGGCTCGAAGCAGGCGACGATCAGCGCGAGCTGGCGCCGATCGCGATCGTGCCGCGGCTGGATGTCGCGCGCGTGGATGCGGAGGTGCTCCCGCCTCCGTACGTGAAGCCGCGCCGGCAGAGCACCGTCAATCTTTCCGACAGGCCGGCGGTGGTGGGCGTCGGGTCGGAGATCGCCCTGCGATTTACTTTCAATAAGCCGCTGGCCCAGGATAAACCGATCGAGCTGCGCCCCGCGGCCGGGCAAAAGCTGCCGGCGTCGGTATCGTCGATCGTCTGGGAACATCCCGCGCCCGCCATGGCGGTTGCCCGGCTGCAGGCCGTCGATCCGCTGCACTTTTCGGTGCGTGCGACCGACGAGGACGGTTTTGAGAACAATCCTGGCGCGGAATACGAAGTGATCGTTCGCGAGGATCAGCCCCCGACGGTGCAGATCGAGGAGCCGCGGCGCAGCGAGGACCGCACGCCCGACGCGGAGTTTGATATCAAGGCCGTCGTCGAGGATGACTTTGGCATCGACAACGCTCAACTGGTTGTGCATCGACTGGGGGACCAGGCGTCGACCGCGCAGAACGGGTGGACGATCGATCTCCTGAAGGATGGAGTTGCCAATCTCGGTGCGACCTGGGAACTGACCGACAGCAGCGTCGAGCATCAGCGCTATCGGCTGCAATATCACTGGGCATTGGCTTCGCTTCCCGGCGCGAATCTCAAGCCCGGCGACGTGCTGGAATATTTCATTCAGGTGAAGGACAACTTTGATCTCAACGGCAAGCAGCACGACTGGGTTCCCAGCGGCCGGCTCCGCGTCACGATCATCAGTCACGAGCAGTGGGACCGCACGGTGCGTGACGAGCTGGATCAGACCTATGCCGCGCTGAAGCAGCTTGCCGCGGCGCAGGTGCGCAATAAAGGGGAGACAGACACGCTGAAGCAGGGGATCGAGTCGAAAAAGACATTTGACGACGCCGACGCCGCACAGGGCCAGCGGCTCACGACGCAGCAGAATACCTCGGCGGCGCAGACGGCGCAGATCGCGGCCCGGCTCGGGCTGCTGCTCAATAAAATGAGCGAGAACAAGTCGCCCGACGACTCGGTCAAACAGGCGACCGGCGACGTGAAGAAGCAGTTGGAGCAAACGTCGGACGGGCCGATGCGCGAGGCCGCCTCGAAATTGGGAAACGCCACGCAGAATTCGTCCGCGGATCCCAAGGCGCGTGCGGACGATTTGAAGAAATCATCGGACAGCCAGCAACTAGCCGCCGATCAGCTTCGCGCCGCGATGGACCGGCTTGGCAACTTCAGCGGTCTTTCTGAAGCGATCTCCGCCTTCGAGGCGATTCGCAATGCTCAGGGCAAGCTTGCGAAAGATTTCACCGACCAGATGAAGGGGGATCTCGGGAAGAAGCCGCAGGAGATGACCAAAGAGGATCGCGACAAGGCCGATCATCTCGCGAAAGATCAGGATTCCCTCGCCAAGCGCACGGAAGCGGCGCTGAACGATCTGCAGCGCAAGGGCGAGCAACTTTCCAAATCCGATCCGACGGCGTCGGAAGGAATGAAGGACGCCGCCCAGACCGGCCAGCAGCAGCAGGTGCCCGGCAAGCAGTCGCAGGCTTCGGCGAACATGTCGCAGAACCAGCAGGCGGATGCACAGTCGCAGCACGCCCAAATCGAGCTGGGCCTCGACATGATCATCGACAAGCTCAAGGAAGCCGATCGTCGCAAGCTGGAAGAGTTGGCCCGCCGGCTCGACGCCATGCAAAAATTGATCGCCGAGCTGACGCGCCGCCAGGCGAGCCACAATCTCGATAACCTCTGGACCCAGGGCGGCCAGGGGCGGCTCGACAAGGTCGAATCAGCGGATCGCAAGGAACTGATAGACGCTTCGGGCCGCGACGCAGGCCAGCCCGGCACGGCGCAGGAGCCGGGGCAGCTCAGCGCGTCGCAGGAGCAGACCGAGCGCAACGCGCGCGACATCGCGAAGCAGGCGGAGGCGCTGCCCGATCCATTGCCCGGCGCGAAGCTGACCGCGGCCGCGGGGCAGATGGAACGCGCGATCGTGCATCTCCGCGACGCTCAGCTTGCCGATGCCTATGCGCCTCCGCAGGTCGAGGCGCTGCGGGCGCTGATCGAGGCGCGCAAGGCCGTCGATGATGCCCTCCGCAAGGCGCAGCAGAAGCTGCAGGAGCAGACCGAGCAGAGCATCAAGCAGGCATACATCAAAATACTGGAGAAACAGAAGAAAATCGGCGTTGATATCGTGACGATCGATTCCACGCCGAAGGACGCCAACGGCGATTTGCCGCGTCTCCAGGGCGTTCGCCTGGGGCAGCTTCCCGGCGAGCAGGGGACGCTGGCCGGCGAGGTCGACGGGATCGGCAAGAAGCTGGAGTCGCTGGGAAGTGTTGTTTATCTCTGGGCGAATCGCGACATCGCCACCTCCATGAACGAAGTGAAGGACGATCTGGGCAAGCCGGAAACGGGCGTGCCCACGCAGGCCGAAGAAGGCCGGATCGAAGAGCAGCTTCAGGCAATGATCGATAATCTCGCGCAAAAGCAAAAGGACGAAAGGTTCGCCGAGCGAAGCGGTCGGGGGAAAGGCGGCAGCAGCAAGGGCGGGCCGAAGATGCCCAGCGAGGCTGAACTGCGGCTGATCAAGGCGCTGCAGCAGGCGGTCGACAAGTCCACCGTCACGATCGATGCCGCCAAAGTGAAGGATCAGCCCAAGCTTGCCGCCCTCGGTCAGCGGCAGGGATCGCTGCGGGGTGTCTTCGATCAGCTCCTCCAGAAATCGGCCCACATCAAGCTCGATCCCGAGCCGGACAATCGCGATCAGCTTCCCGAGGAAGCGAGCAAGGAAGACATCGAGAATCAGGAGTTCGACAAGCAACTCCGCAACGAAGACATGTCGGATGACACCGTCGGCAAGAATGTGAAACTCACCGGCGACCGGATGGCTCGCTCACGGCAGCGCCTCGCGCTCAACAACGATCCGGGGCAGGTCACGCAGGAGATTCAGAAGCGCATCGTCATGGATCTCGACAGCCTGATCCAACTGGCGCGGCAGCAACAGCAGCAATCCAGCCCAAGCTCCGGCTCCGGAAAGCCGGGCGAAAAAATGAATGGTCCCCAACCCGGCGCGGGGCCGCAGCAAGTTGCTTCCGGCGCGCCAAAGAGCAATGACGGCGGCAACGCGCCAGCCTCCAAATCCGGCAACGTCTCCAACGGCGGGCGCGGCGACGCGCCAAATCAGGACCTGAGCCGCGACATTCAGGAATCGGCCAAGGAGTGGGGCGGCCTCACGGCGCGCGAGCGACAGGCCGTTCAGGAAGGCGCCAGCGAAAAAGTCATCGAAAAGTACAAGCAGTTTGTGGATGACTACTATCGATCGCTCTCCGAAGAGGCGAGCAAACACTGAATATTCGTCCGCAACGGATCGCGTCGTTCCGCGGTTAGCCGCGACACGAAGCGGAGCGCGTATTCGAATTGCCGAGTCGTTTGAGTCATATGGAAAACGCCAGCGATCCAACCTTGAGTTCCCCTCCGATCAAAGCCCGTTTCATTGCCCCCTCTCCCGGTACTCCGGGAGCGGGTTGGGGTGAGGGCGATTTCGAGGACCAACGGCGCCCGAGATTCAAAATCACCCTCACCCCCGCCCTCTCCCGGAGTACCGGGAGAGGGGGCAGGTCGCTCGAAGTTCCGAAATGTGCTCCTCGCCGCGACGCGAGGCGCGCCCCGTTAAGCTGCATTCCGTTTGCGGTGATCGGACTACTGCTATTCTCAAGAATGCCGCAGAGCCTCGCGGACAACCCGGACGCCGCCTCCGCGGGCGCCGTCGCCCCGGAGCCCAACAAAGTCCGCGGCGATGAGATCACGCCCCAGCAGCAGCACGCCGTCGAATATGGACTTGCCTGGCTCTCGCACCGGCAGGGTCCCGATGGGAGTTACACGACGGGCATGCAGGGATATTCCAACCGCGCCGCCATCACCGCGCTGGCCGGCATTGCGTTCATGCAATCCGGAAACCTTCCCAATCGCGGCAAGTATGGGCGCGAAGTCGAGCGGTCGCTGCGGTTCGTTTTGAACAGTTGTCAGGAGTCCGGGCTGATCTCCGCGGATGCCGGGCAGGGGCCGATGTACGGCCACGGCTTCGCGACGCTGATGCTCGGAGAATTATATGGAATGACCGGAGATGAAGAGGTGAAGGACCGCCTCGAGCGCGCGGTGCGTCTGATCGAAAAAACGCAGAATCCCGAGGGCGGCTGGCGCTATCAGCCGGTGCCGTATGACGCCGACATCAGCGTCACGATCTGCCAGGTTATGGCACTGCGTGCGGCCCGTGACGCGGGAATCAAGGTCAGCAAGACCGTCATCGATCAGGCGATTCATTACGTCCGGTCGTGCCAGAACCCCGACGGCGGGTTCAGCTATATGTCCGCCGCGTCCGGCGGTGGCGCCGGCGGCAGCGGCTTTGCCCGCTCTGCCGCGGGAGTCGCCGCCCTCTACTACGCCGGCGTCTTTGAAGGAAACGATCTCGTGCGCGGCCTCGATTACGTGAAGCAATTCACGCCCGGATCGCCAACGTCCGCTCAGAACGAGGGGCACTATTACTACGGCTACTATTATGCCACTCAGGCAATGTTCCTCGCCGGCGGCAAGTACTGGGAGACCTTTTACCCCGCCATCCGCGACGAGCTGATTTCCCGGCAGAAGCACGAAGATGGTCATTGGGAAGGGGACTTCAACGACGAATACGCCACGTCGATGGCGCTGATCATTCTTCAGATGCCCAATCGGTACATGCCCGTTTACGCGGGAAAGGGGCCGGGGAGTTGAGCGCGAGCAAGTCATTGCAGAAGGACCACTTTTGGCGCGCGCGCGGGATATCGCGGACGCGGGCAAATGTTTGGGTTCGCTGCTCTTTCCTCCTCCCCTTGTACTCCGGGGGAGGATCGAGGTGGGGGCGGTCCGTGCGAATCGTCAGCCCGGCCCCCACCCCAAACCTCCCCCGGAGTACCAGGGGAGGGGGAAATGCTGCATTCGGAAAACCCGCACAGTTCCCCTTGGCTGCGGTACTTTGCGTGGTCTTAACGATTCTTCCGATACGCGCCCGCGCAAACCGAATGGCAACTGACCACCGCCGATTTCCAATCTTCCGCCATCGACCTCCAGCGCATCGACGGCAAATCCGTTCACGGCCTCACTCCTGCCGGCGAGGGTCGTGATGTGCCGCTGACGCAGTTGCTGGAAATTTCCCGGGTTCTTCCGCCACGTGCCGATGCCGGACCGTTCACGCTCTTCCTGCAAGGGGGCGACCGCGTCGGTGGCGAGCCTGCGGCGATGACCGGCGAGCAGATGCAATGGCATAGCCCGACGCTGGGAGAAATTCGTCTCCCGCTGCGCGATCTGGTTGCGATCGGTGCCGGCGGCGCAACCGCCCCCGAACAGCGAGGCAGCGACGATGCGGTAACGCTGGCCAACAACGACCAGGTGCACGGAATTGTCACCGCCATCGGCGGCGGGAAAATCACCGTGCAGACCCAGAACGGGAATACGGATCTTCCGCTCGCTGCAATCAGATTGATTTCATTCGCCGCCCCCGCCGGCAAGCGCCAGCCGCGGCAGTCTTTTCGCGTGCGGCTCGATGATGGAACTGCGATCGCCGCCCAATCGCTCGCGCTTGACGGCAACGCATTGCGCTTCACGATCCCGGGAAATGCGCCCAGTTCCATTGACCTGGCGCGCGTTTGCGCCATCGAGCAGATCAACGGTCCGGTGAGTTGGCTCTCCGTTCGTCCGCCATCGGAGAGCGTCTACGTGCCGTTCATTTCCCCCGGCCAGTCCTGGCCCGCGCAGATGGATCGCTCCGTCACGGGCGACGTATTGCGGTTCCGGGACGCAACCTTCGCGCATGGCATCGGCGTGCACGCGTTCTCCCGGCTTACCTGGCCGCTCGACGGAAGCTGGACCGCATTTCGCACCCAGTACGCGATCGACGGCGACAGCGCCGATGCCGTCGCGGCGGATGTCACGGTTCGCCTCAAGCTCGACGGGAAGGTGGTCTACGAGCAGCCGCACGTTCACGGCGGAATTCTTTCGCCGGTGATCGTGCAGCAACTTGAAAACGCCAGGTCGCTGACGCTCGAGGTCGATTTTGGCAACCGAATGGACACTCGCGCCCGGCTGAATTGGATCGAGCCGGCCCTGTTGAAGAATCCAACGACGCCGACGGTTGGGGCGGTTGCTCCAGCGAGCGCGCCGACGACCACGCCTTCAGACGCGCGATGATCGCGGCACCCCTGTGACCTTGCGCGAAGGCTCGCCGTCAATCTCCGAGGTCCCGCGCCAATCCGTGAAGAGGAAACACGAATCTGCACGAATGGCCCACGAATCGCCACGAATGAATGCGAAGGAAATCTGTTTCGTGAAGATTCGTGTGAAATTCGTGTCGATTCGTGTTCTGCATTGATCGGTCACTCCGGACCGGGCGGGAGCGCGCACAGCTATTTAGCGGGACGCAGCCGCCTGAATCTCGATCCGGTTCCCATCCGGATCCATCGTGTAAAACCTTTCGATCCCGGGGATGGTGCCGCGTCCGTCGTCGGTGACCGGAAAACCGGCCGATTGCACCGCTTCCATCGCCTGGTGCAGGTCGGCGACGAAAAAGCAGAGATGCCTCCGCCCGTCGGCGTCGCGCTGCGGCGCGAGACGATGTGGAGGAGGGCCGATCCGGTTTCGAACCAGGCGCCGGGAAAGTCGAAGCTGATCGGCCGGGGGACTTCGCGCAGCCCCAGCAGCCCAACATAGAACTCCCGCGCGCATCCCATGTCCGTGACGTCGATCGCCACATGATCCATCCGTTCCACTCGAATCGTCGCCATGCCACGAACTGTATCCGCGTCGATTCACCGCTGCCACTCTGGCAGCGCGTTCGCCAGCGATCCCAACTTTGGCAGAACATCGTCGGTGCCGCGGCGAAAATCTCCTGTCCCCAAGTCTTCTAACCCGCTCAATGGCAAGCACTAAGGTCGCAGAGAGCACTCTCTTCTTTCCGGCACGGAGGTTGTTAAGGAGACTGTTGGGAAGGCACCGTGTACAGACTCAGCCACCATGATGCAGGCGAGCCATACAAATCGGTTGACCGTTCTCTTGGCTAACGAGCAGGAGGGTTGGCATCAGACAATTACCCGGCTTCTGCAGCCGCAGGGCGTGCAGACGCTTTCCGCTCACAGCGGCCGCGAGGCGCTGAGGCTGATGGAGTCCACGCCGGTGCATGTTGCGGTGCTCGACCAGCAGATGCCCCAGCTTGGGGGCCTGCAGGTGATTCGGATGATGCGGGAAATGAACAACGCGCCGCCCGCGATTCTCCTGGCCAACGATATGAGCAGCACGCTGCTGCGGGAAGCGCTGGGAATGCATGTGTTCAGCGTTCTCGGCAAGCCGGTTGACTTCAACGTCTTGCTCGACGTGCTGGCGCGAGTGCTGCGAAGACATTACGAAAGCCGCTGGCCCGGATCGGTGCCGGCGGTTGAAAAGCAAGAGTAAAGCGAAAAATCAAAACCGAAGACCAAAAACTGAAAACCAAGACGAAAAACTCTCGCGGAAACGAGACTTCATTACTTTCACCTTTTAAGGAGTGTGTTCAGATGGCCAAGCTGCGTCCTCTCGGAGACAAGATTCTCATCAAGCGGGTTGAAGCCGAGACCAAGACCAAGAGCGGAATTGTGTTGCCGGATTCGGCGAAGGAAAAGCCCAAGCGAGGGAAGATCCTCAGCGTCGGAGACGGCAAGCGTCTCGACACGGGCGAGCGCGCCCCGCTGAGCGTCAAGAAAGGCGACGAAGTCATCTTCGCCAGCTATGCCGGCACCGAGATCAAGCTCGACGGCGAAGAGCTCATGATTCTGGGTGAGGACGACATTCTTGCGGTCGTTGAATAACGACCGCAAGTGGAACGTGAAACGTGGACCGTGACAAAGACCGATGTCTGAGCCTCTTCACGTTTCATTTGTTTTCGCATACGGCGAACTGAACGTCACCGTTTTAACAGCAACAATTTTCGGAGAACCAATCCATGGCAGCCAAACGCATTGCATTTGATCAGGAAGCCCGCGAGGCGATTCTTCGCGGCGTCAAGAAACTCGCCCGCGCGGTGAAGGTCACCCTCGGGCCGTCCGGTCGTAACGTCGTGCTCGAAAAATCTTTCGGGTCCCCAACGGTCACCAAGGACGGCGTCACCGTCGCCAAGGAGATCGAGCTGGAAGATTCCTACGAAAACATGGGCGCGCAGATGGTGAAGGAGGTCGCCAGCAAGACCTCGAGCGTGGCCGGCGACGGGACCACCACCGCGACGGTGTATGCCGAGGCGATTTTCGCCGAGGGCATGAAGAATGTCGCTTCGGGCGCCAACGCCACGCAGATCCAGCGCGGCATTCAGCTTGCCGTCGATGCGATCGTCGCCGAACTGGTCGTCATGTCCAAAAAGATTTCCAGCAGCAAGGAAGTCGCCCAGGTCGGCACCAGCAGCGCCAACCAGGATGAGCAGATCGGCAAGATGATTGCCGACGCGATGGACAAGGTCGGCAAGGACGGCGTCATCACCGTCGAGGAAGGCAAGAGCCTCGATACCAGCGTCGAGCTGGTTGAAGGAATGCAGTTCGACAAGGGATATCTCTCTCCGCACTTCGTCACCGACACTCACACGATGGAAGCCGTCCTTGAGGACTGCTACATCCTGATTCACGAGAAGAAGATCAGCTCCGCCCGTGATCTGGTACCGATCCTTAGCAAGGTCGCTGAGCAGGGCAAGCCGTGCCTGATCATCGCCGAGGAAGTGGAGGGCGAAGCCCTCGCCACGCTCGTGGTGAACAAGCTCCGCAACATCCTCAAGGTCTGTGCCGTCAAGGCGCCGGGCTTCGGCGACCGCCGCAAGGCGATGCTCGAAGACATTGCCGTCGTCACCGGCGGCCAGGCGATCTTCGAAGAGCTCGGCATCAAGCTGGAAAATGTCGAGCTGACGCAGCTCGGCCGGGCCAAGAAGGTTCGCATCGACAAGGACAATTCCACGATCATCGAAGGCGCCGGCAACGAGAAAGCCATCAAGGGCCGTATCGCTGCCATCAAGACCGAGATCGACAACACCACCAGCGACTACGATCGCGAGAAGCTCCAGGAGCGTCTGGCGAAATTGGCCGGCGGCGTTGCCCAGATCAACGTCGGCGCCGCGACGGAAGTCGCGATGAAGGAGAAGAAGGCACGCGTCGAGGACGCGCTGCACGCCTGCCGCGCCGCGGTCGAAGAAGGCATTCTCCCCGGCGGCGGAGTCGCGGTGATCCGCGCAGCCGCGAAAGTGCTCGATGGCGTCCGCAAGAAAGCCGTCAACGACGACCAGAAGGTCGGCGTCGACATCGTTCGCCGCGCGATCGAAGCCCCCATCAAGCAGATCTCCGAGAACGCGGGCATCGACGGATCGGTCGTCGCTCAGAAGGTCAAGGAAAGCACCGAAACCAACTTCGGCTACAACGCCCTGACCCACGAGTATGGCGACATGACCAAGATGGGCGTGATCGTTCCGACCAAGGTCGAGCGCACCGCTCTTCAGAATGCCGCGAGCATCGCGAGCCTGTTGTTGACCACCGATGCGATCGTCAGCGAGATCAAGGAAGAGAAGCCCGAGCCCGCGGGAGCCGGCGCGGGTGGTGGAATGTACTAATCATTCCCGCGATTTCGCGATCAGGATTTTTTGAGAAAACCCACGGAGCTTGCTCCGTGGGTTTTCTGCTTGATGAGATGCTCGCAAGAATAAAGAGCCTCGCACAGCAAGCTATATGGTGTGATCCGGGCGCCCACCGCGGCTACGACTGTTCCCACCCAGGATTTTCGATGAAGGCATAGCAAAGCATGTGAGCAATGGACATCTGCGCGTCTTCGACACGGCCGTAATGAGTGGAATCGATCACAATCGCTTCATCGCAGATTTCCGCGAGCCGGCCGCGCTTGCCGCCGATCAGTGCGGCGGTAAAGACCGAATGCGATTTGGCCCACTCGACCGCCTTGACCACATTTGGGGAGCTGCCGCTCACACTGAGCACCAGCACCATGTCACCGGCACGCGCATAATTCATCAGTTGCCGGCTGAAGACTTCGTCATACGCGCGGTCGTTTGCGATGGCCGTCATCCAGCTCACGTTGTCGTTGAGGCAGAGCACTCGGAAGCGTTTGCCGAGCTTGTCGGAAGCGCCTTTCCCGAGATCGGTCGCGAAATGCGACGCGTTGGATCCGCTGCCTCCATTGCCGAAGACAAAGAGCTGCCGGTCCTCCGCCAGCAGCGTCCGCAAACGCGCGATCAAACGCGCGACGGCATCGATGGGAATCGATGTCGTGGCGGCATTCTGTGCGGTTCGATACTGCTCGATCCAGGCGCCAAACCTGGCTGCGGTTTTCGACGTGCTCTGCGCATCCTGCTCTGCGGCCATGAATCAACCTCCGTCGGAAACGACTGCGGCGCGTTACGCGCGTGCGGATTCGTGACATTGTGCGGCGAGAATCAGTGCCCCGACCGGCACCGCGTCTTCGCCCAATTCCGCCAGCTTCACTTGCGGCCCCGGTGCGAACGCCGCCATGATATGTTTGGCAAGCTCCTTCGTCACGGCTGCCCGAAGCGGCTCGCCAATCAGCGAAAGTCCGCCGCCGAGAATGATGACGCGCGGGTGAAGCAGGTGCGCCACATGGCAGAGCGCAAAGCCCAGATCAGCGGCGAGCGAATCGAGGATTTCTCTGGCAATCACATCGTCCGATAGCAACGCTGCCGGGAGATGGTGTGACTCGGCCCCGCTCCCTGTTCCAGCGAGACGAGCCAGCATGCACCGCGGGTCGGCCGCGATCGCAGCGCGGATACGCCGGTCGACGGCCCATCCCGAGCAGCGCGATTCAACATTGGCGCCCTCTCGGTCCAGAAGAAGATGTCCAAACTCGGCTTCCCCGGGCGGCGCCCCGTGATAAATCGTTCGCTCGATAACCAGTCCTCCGCCCACGCCGCTCCCGAGCGTCACGTAGAACACAGGATCCAAGCTGCGTCCCGCCCCAACGATCGCTTCACCCAGCGCGGCGACATTCGCATCGTTGTCGGCATAAGCCTGTGCGCCCGTGATCTCGCTGAGGAACTGCGACAGTTCGAATCCTTCCCATCCGGAGATCTGATGCGATTTGCAGACCCGGCCGTTGCGCCAGTCGACTGGGCCGCCGAAGCCCGCTCCCACGGCTGACGGGCGCGCTCCGCAAAGTAGCTCCCGCACGGCGATGCGCAGTTGCTCGCAGATTCCAGCCCTGCCGTGTTCGCGAGCGACTGTGCCGCGCCAGCGGCGCAGAACGTGCCCCGTCGCGCTTCCGAGCACCACTTGCAGCTTCGTTCCGCCGATCTCAATGCCGAGCAGCGTGTTCTCATCCGCGGTCATGGTTGCGATTCTAGCAGATGGAGTCGGACGCGCTTCGTCAATCGAACAGCGTGCGTATGCGTGGTAGTTCGGGTGGTTCAATCGGCGCGGCCCGCATCTGGTCGGCCGGGTAGGGCGACAGCAGTTTCCCCAACTCTTCCTGCGGAATGTCGCCCTCCCCAATCCACTTTCGGTACTCCTCCGCACGCACAATCGCCGGCATGCGATTATGCACCGGCGCCACAAGTTCATTTGGCGTCGTCGTGATCATGGTGCATGAGCGAACCGACTTCCCCTCGGGGTCGCGCCAAACATCCCACAAGCCGGCAAATGCAAATGGCTCGCCCGTTGCCAGCTCAAACAGCACTTTCGTCTTCCGCTTGCTGCCCGGCTCAGCCTTCCATTCGTAGAAACCGTCCGCGGGAATCAGGCAGCGCCGCTTGCGAAGCGCTGTTTTGAAAGCGGACTTTTCAGCAAGCGTCTCGGCACGCGCGTTGAACATGCGGTTGCCGACGGACATGTCCTTTGCCCATGCGGGCACCAGCCCCCAGCGATAGAGATCGAACGCGTCGGGCTTGTCATTGGAGATGACCAACACCGGCTGCGTCGGCGCGATGTCCTCGCCCTGCGATTCATCGAACGGCAAGCCGGTAATCCAGGGAAACGCGTGCAGCAGCAGATTCAGCTTCATCAACCGGTAACGGCCGCACATGAATCCCTCACAGCAGAGAAACAGGATCAACGTCCACCGCGATACGCTCGCCCCGCGCCAAATGTCCTTTTTCGCGCACCATTGCCAGCACCTTTTGCAGCGGTCCCGCCTGCGCATATTGCAGAACAATCTGGTTGCGCCAGTAGCCGGCGATGCGATTGATGGCGCACGGCATCGGCCCGCGCACGCGAATCTCCTTGCCGACAAGGGCAATCGCCGCGTGCAACTGGCCCGCAAGTTCTTCGCCGCGGGCATGCAGTATCTCCGGCTCCTGATCGCGCAGGACGATTCGAACCATTCGCGAAAACGGCGGAAGCTGAGTCTCCCGACGATGCTCCAGCTCCTGCCGCGCAAAGCCGGTGTAATCCTGGCGAAGAGCCGCCTGAATCGCCGTGTCCTGCGGCAGAAAAGTCTGCAGCACGACGCGCCCCTTCGCATCGCCGCGCCCGGCGCGGCCGGCGACTTGCGTGATCAATTGGAAGGTTCGCTCCGCAGCGCGGAAATCGGGCAGCGCGAGCGCAGTGTCGCCGCTGATGACGCCGACCAGCGTCACATTCGGATAATCCAGCCCTTTGGCGATCATCTGTGTGCCGAGCATCACGCTGATCTCCCCGCGCGCGAACCGTCCCAGCAATGCCTCGTAGTCGCGCCCGCTGCGCATCGAGTCGCTGTCGACCCGCGCGAACTTCAGATCGGGAAACTTGCGGGCCAGCTCCTCTTCGACGCGCTGCGTGCCCAGCCCGAAGAGGCTCAGCTTCTTGCCGCAATGCGGGCACTTGTCCGGCAGCGGATTGACCGCCAGGCAGTAATGACAGTGAAGCTGTCCCGTATGCAGCCCCTCCGCCAGCGTCGCGCCCTTCGCATTGGTGGCGGCCGAGCGGTGATATGTCATGGTCGTATCGCAATACTTGCATTGGATCGCCTCGCTGCAGGAGCTGCAGTACACAAAGTTGGAATACCCGCGCCGATTGAGCAGGAGAATCGCCTGCCTTCCCGAATCGATCGTCACGCGCAGCAGATGTTCCAGCCGCTGCGACAGCAGATGCACGCCCTTGCGAAACCGGCTCTCGACTTTCATGTCGACCAGTTCGACATGCGCCAGTTCAAGTCCGCGCACCCGGTGGGGCAGCGTGAGAAGGGAATAGGGGGAAGGCACGGAGGGGGAAGGCACGGAGGCACGAAGGCACGAAGGCACGGAGGGTAAGGAACCGGGGGAAGGCATGGGAGGAGAAGCGCTTGGCGACAATATGACAATTTCGGAGCCGCCCCCGGGCTCTGCGACGATCTTCCCTTCCTCACCCTCCGTGCCTCCGTGCCTTCGTGCCTCCGTGCCTTTCCCCTTCGTGCCTTCGTGCCTTCGTGCCTTCGTGCCTTCTTCCACCACCCTCCAATACATCTCCAGCGATGGCGTGGCGCTGCCGAGCAGGACTGGAATTCTTTCGAGTTGCGCCGCTTGATGGCAACATCGCGCGCGTGATACCGCGGGGCGGAATCCTGCTTGTAGCTGGCCTCGTGTTCCTCATCGACGACGATAATCCCCAGGTCGGGCGTCGGCGCGAAAACGGCCGATCGAGCACCGACGACCACCTGTGCGTGCCCGGTCGACGCCTGCTGCCAGAAGCGGTGGCGATCGGTCGCCGTCAATCCGCTGTGCAGGACCGCGACGTTGGGAAAGCGGGCCGTGAAACGTCGCGCTGTTTGCGGCGTCAATGCGATCTCCGGAACCAGCACGATGGCGCGCTTCCCGCGATCGATCGCCTCGCGGATGCAGCGAAGATAGACCTCGGTCTTGCCGCTGCCGGTGACTCCCATCAGCAGATTAACGGAGAATCCGCCGTCTCGGACGCGCGGAAGCAGGGCGTCAACGGTCGTCTGTTGCTCGGCATTCAGCGTCAGATCGGTTTCTCCGCCGGCGGCCGAGCCCATGCCCTGCGTCAGTCCCGCAAGATCCGCCTCGGGGGTGATCGTGATCAGTCCGGAGCGCACCAGCTTCCGCACCGTGGCCGCGGTTGCTCCCGCTTCGCCGGCCAGGCGCGTGAGCTCGATCGATTCTCCCGGCTCGACGAGCAGAAGCCGTGCAAGAATCGCGCGGCGCTTGGCGGCCTTGGTCTTTTCGAGCAGTGCCTGCACCTGCCCGCGGTCCTGCGCCAGCCGCACCATCTGCGAATACCCGAGCCCGACGCGCTTGCGCACCGCGGAGGGAAGAACGCTGTCCAGCACGGTCCCCAGCGGCGACACATAATACCGGCTCATCCAGCGCGCCAACTCCATCAGGTTTGGCGTGATCAAAACGCGGTCGTCTTCGATGGACGTGAGTCGTTTGATTTTTGGATACGTCGTCGTCGGATGAATACCGACGACGTACCCATGCGCGGGGCGATTCCCGCGCCAAGCGGCACCCGCACGCGTTGCCCCACTCGAAGCAACGCCACCAGCTTCGGCGGGATCGCGTAATCGAGCGTCTTGTCGACGCTCTGCTCCAAGGCGACCGCCGCGAACGGCCCCTCGAGTGGCACTTCTGCCGGCCGCTCCAGCGGAGGTTGGGGCTGCGGAAATAGTGTGATCTGATCCATTTTTGCCCGTGGCACGGGCATCCTGCCCGTGTTAGCGGCGCGGAGCAAAGAGAGATTGATTACCAAAGTCGCTTAAGCACGACACACGTGACACCGAATGTCAGGCAATCGCAGTCCCGTTGTGGTGGAGGCTTCCAGCCTGCCACGGTCGCAAAAGCAGGCTGGAAGCCTGCACCACAATTGCGATTCGCGCACAACGGCGCCACTTGCGATTGCGTTTCGATGCCCGTGCCACATGCAGCGGCCTATTAGCACATCCGCCGCACTTCTGTTACGGTTCTTTCATCATAGGAGCCGAGTGGCAGTTAGCATAGCGTTAGGGCTGCCAGCTCGAGTTAAATCTCATGGATGAACAAGACGACGTTGAACCGGGAGTTCGCTGGTCGTATCGAGTAACGCAAGTGCTGTTCACCGGCACCGCGCTGGGCTGCTTTCTGATTTTCTGGTACGCCGGCGCCCTCCTGCGTATCCCCGCGGAGTACCGCCATGGCGGAAGCTTGCTGCGGCAGCCGACCCTTGGAGCAGCCGTACTCTCGCTCTTCACTCTCATCGTGCTGCTGATCGGATGCACGCTGCTGGCCAGCGCTTTTCTCCGCGGGAGGTGGTTTCTGGCCTCGCTCAGCGCGGCCTCGGCCGGCATGAGCGCCTGGTCGATGCGCGGCGGCCCCATGCACGAAGTGCTCCTCTACGCGCCCAGCGCGAGCGTCTTCACTCAACTGGCAGTCGAACTGGCTCTCCTGGGTGCGACGATTGCCGCAATCTGGCTCTTCCTCTGGGAGGAGCCGAGCCTCGAGGCGGAGCCGCCCCAACTTTCTAAAATTCTCACGTCCGTCGCTCTGCAAACCGTTCTGATGGCAATCGTCGTGCTCATCCTGGCACAGACCGACGCCAAGAAGCAATGCGTGGCCGCGGTCTTCATCGCCGGCCTCGTCGGCTCCAGCGTGATGCAGTCAAACTCCCCCACGCCGCAAGCCGGACGATGGTATTGGATCGCTCCGATCGCGGTCGGAGTCATCGGCTACCTGCTGGCCGCGATCCAGAGCCAGGGTTGGAACACCGGCTCGCGCGAGCTCGACGGCTTCTGGGCTCCGCTGGCGCGCCCTCTCCCCCTCGATTATGCGAGCGCTGGAATGTTCGGCGCGCTGCTCGGATATTGGATGAGCATTCCTGACACTGAAGACGCAGTGGAGGATCAGCCGGCGGCGGTGGAATCCGCGTCCCCGGCAAAGTCGTAGGAGAGATTCAGAGCGCGTTCGGACGCGCTCCGCTGCGCGTCGCGGCTAACCCCAATCAAGCTGCGGGGATCAAACCCTTCTCCTGTTGCAGTTTGCTTGGTCGCTCCCTTACCATCGCGTCCGATGTCTTCCACTGTGGCAAAAAGCTCGCCAACGCTTCCCGACGCCAGCGGTCATTTTGGTCCCTACGGCGGCGTTTTCGTTCCCGAAACACTGATCCTCGCGTTGCAGCAACTGGAAGCGGAGTATCGGCGGGCCATTGCTGATGAATCGTTTCATCGCGAATTTGACTACTACCTCCGGGAGTTTGTCGGCAGACCCAGCCGTTTCTATTTCGCCAAGCGGCTCACTGAAAAGCTTGGCGGCGCAAAAATCTATCTCAAGCGCGAAGACCTCAATCACACCGGCGCTCACAAGATCAACAACACCATCGGCCAGGCCCTGCTCACCTTGCGGATGGGCAAGAAGCGATTGATCGCCGAAACCGGCGCCGGGCAGCACGGCGTCGCCACCGCGACCGCGGCCGCACTATTCGGGCTCGAGTGCGATGTGTACATGGGCTCTGAAGATATCCGCCGGCAAACGCTCAATGTCTTTCGCATGAAGCTGATGGGCGCGCGGGTGATCGAAGTGACCAGCGGCTCCAGGACGCTGAAGGATGCCACGAACCAGGCGATGCGCGACTGGATGGGCAGCGTCGAGCAGACGCATTACATCATCGGCTCGGTCGTCGGGCCGCATCCGTTTCCCATGATCGTGCGTGAGTTCCAGGCGATGATCGGACGGGAAACGCGCGAGCAGTGTCTGGCCCTCGAAGGCCGGCTGCCCGATCTGGTCGTCGCATGCGTCGGCGGCGGCTCGAACGCCGCCGGCATCTTCGCGCCGTTTGCGCCGGATGCATCGGTGAAACTGATCGGCGTTGAAGCCGGCGGGCGCGGGTCGGCGCTGGGCCTGCACGCGGCCGCTCTCTCGTCCGGCAAGCCCGGCGTGCTGCATGGGTCGCTCTCGTATGTCCTGCAGAATGACGATGGGCAAACTGCCGATGTGCATTCCGTCAGCGCCGGACTGGACTATCCCGGCGTTGGTCCGGAGCATGCCTATTGGAAAGACTTGGGGCGCGTAGAGTATGTGACGATCAGCGACGCCGAGGCGCTGGATGCGTTCCAACTGCTGGCGCGGCTGGAGGGGATTCTGCCGGCGCTGGAAACCGCCCACGCCATCGCGTACGTCGCGAAGATTGCACCGAAGATGAGCCGCGATCAGATCGTCGTGATCAATCTCTCCGGGCGGGGGGATAAGGATTGTCAGGAAGTCGCGCGGCTTATCGCTGCGCCAGGTCCGTGACATCGTTGTCAGATGCCTTGCCCACTCCCCTGATACTGCGGAGAGGGCTGGGATTGGGGCGTTTTGCTCCGCAGTGAAGAATATTTGCAACTTTTCCTCGACCGCCGCCCCCACCCTGATCTTCCCCCGGAGTCCCAGGGGAGGGGAGAAGCGAATTCCTAAAGCGTGTCTTAGCCCGCAGCGCCGTGACGACCTCATCCGGGCGCGCCATTCAAATTAGACAGAACCTGATGCGACAGACGATCAGCAGCGTATTTGACGATTTGCGTTCCCGGGAGCGCATTGGGCTTTTGCCGTTTATCGCGGCGGGCTTCCCGGACGTCGCGACGACCACCGAAACCATCGTCGCGCTCGATGCCGCCGGGGCCAGCGCGATCGAAGTGGGTTTCCCGTTCTCCGATCCGATCGCCGACGGCCCGACGATCCAGGAGGCGTTTACGCTTGCGCTTGCCAAAGGGCTCAAGGTTGCGGATGTGTTCAATGCAGTCGCTGCCGCTCGCGCGAAGGTTTCGATTCCGCTTCTGGCGATGGTGAGTTACAGCATCGTGTATCGATACGGGCTGGAGCGTTTCGTCTCGACGGCCAAGTCGTCGGGGTTTGATGCGCTGATCATTCCGGACCTTCCGCCGCCTGAAGCGCAGCGAGTCTGCGATGTCATTCGCGGCGGGGGCCTCGACACGGTCCTGCTGGTGGCTCCGACCACGACCATCGAACGCCGCCGCGAAATTGCCCGGCTTTGCAGCGGATTCGTCTACTACCTTTCACTGTCCGGCGTGACCGGTGAGCGCGAAAATCTCCCTGCCGATCTGGCCGACGGGATCCGCCAGCTCAAGGGCCTGACCGACCGGCCGATCTGCGTCGGCTTTGGTATTTCCAAGCCGCGCCATCTTGCACAATTACAGGGATTGGCCGACGGCGCGATCGTCGGAAGCGCGTTCGTCAAAGTCGTGAACGCGAATCCGGGCCGGAGCCCCAAAGATCTCGCCAGCCTGTCTGCTGCATACGCGAGGGAACTGCTGAGCGGTGTGAAGTGAGAGCCGGAGCGAGAGAGTTCTGTTCGCTTTGACTGACGATAGGATCGAAGGTGAGCTGAGGTTAGCCGCGACGCGCAGCGGAGCGCGTATTCGAACGAGAAGCAGCGCTATTACCTCGCCCCTCGCAACTCCCAAAAATACGCGCTCCGCTGCGCGTCGCGGCTAACCACATCTTCGCTCATTACCGCGAGTGTGCTTACCACGCCCATCCCGGTGCGGCGGGATGATAGGTGCTGTAACCCCACCCCAAGCCCAGGCCGTACCAGCCTCCGAAACACCAGTTGGAGCCGTACGAGGAGCCGAAGAAGTAACGATCTTCCGCAGCTTGAAAACGATTGTTCTCGTAGGGCCTCGCGTATTGCAGGCCAGCCTGCGCGTCGGCCGTGGCGTAGTTGAGGCGAAGCGCGCCGGAAGGCGCGATCGCGGCTGGCGAAGCTTGCTTCGACAGCGGGCGCGCCGGGATCAGCCCGCGCGCGGCCTGCCCCGAAAGCTGATCTTCCATCTCGAACAGATCGTCGAGCCGGCCGGTCGCTTTGAGCGCCAGCAGCACTCGCTGATTTGCGGAGTCGATGATTTGCCCGGTGATTCGGATCTGATCGCCGGCAACTTGAATCGTGCTGATGATGACCCTTTGAGCCCCGGCATTCTTCGCCAGGATTGCAGCCTCGGCGGCATCGTTCGCTGAGCTGGCGCTGGCATCGACCTGCACGGGAAGTTGCCGGGTCAGATCAGTTGCCAGGCTCTGCTGAATGGCAACGCCGAGCCAGTTGAATTGCGGGTCGGGATTCGCGACGATCGGCGCAAGCACGAGCAGTTTGCGCGTCTCCCGCGGAATGCCGGAGCTTCCCTTGGCGACGCCGGACGCCAGGCTCAATGCGAAGAGGAGCGCTGATATGAACGACGCTCGCCTAACCATCGCTTCGGTTTGGTGACTCATGTTTCAACGCTCCCGCGAAGGGCACGAAGCGGTAGCATACCAAAACGTTTTGGATAAGATCGCCCCCGAAATCGGCCTCGGCTCCCCGCATCATGGCAAATCCCGCGATCAACTCGCCTTCTCTGTTCCGGCCGGCCGTCGTCGCGCCGACCTACAACAATGCCTCAACCCTGCGGGACGTGTTGAAACGCCTGGAAACCGCGGGATTGCCGGTATTCGCCATTGATGATGGCTCATCCGATCAGACGTCGTCGATCTTGAGCGAGTGGCAGCACGACCGGCATAATCGTTACATCCGCACCCATGCGACGAATCTTGGCAAGGCGGCGGCTTTGTTAACCGGCTTCGAAGCCGCCCGCGCCGCGGGATTTTCGCACGCCGTATCGATCGATACCGACGGTCAATTGGCGCCCGAGGATATCCCTCTTTTGATAGCCGCCGCGGCGGCGGCGCCCGCGGCGTTGGTGCTGGGCGCGCGCGATGAGCACGCCGCCGAATATCCGGCCCGGAGCCTGCTGGGGCGCAGAGTCTCCAATCTTCTGGTTCGCTGGGAATGCGGCCAGCGCGTTGCAGACAGTCAATGCGGCTTGCGCGTCTACCCGCTGGACGTTGTGGCGGCGGCCAAATGCCGGGCAGGGCATTTTGGTTTTGAGACAGAGATCATCGTTCGCCTGGCCTGGGCCGGCGCGACGGTGATGAGCCTGCCGGTGACGTGCCGATACTTTCCCGCTGGCACGCGCGTGAGTCATTTCCGGCCATGGCGCGACAGCTTCCGTGCCGTGTCGATGCACGCCCGGCTGATTGCCGACGCGATGAGCGAACGCTCGCGTCGCGCCGACCGCGGGCGAGGCGACCGTGAGTCCGCCATCCGCCCATTGCTGCCGCTGCCCGGAGCCGCTGAATGAACCCGCTGCTGGCCGAACCCTCGCGGCAGGTGCGATCCGCAGCATGCCGAGGCGGCCCGATCTCCCGATACCAGCGCATCGTCAACAGGCGCAATTGCGATGGTGGAGCCCGGTTGTCTATTTCATCTTCCAAGCCACTGGTCGGCTGATCTTGTTTCTGACGGTTCGCGCCAAGGTGACCGGAAGGCAAATCCCTGAGCGAGAAGGCGGGTATCTCCTCGCCTGCACGCATCTGAGCCATCTCGAGCCATTCATCATCGGGCTGATGGTCGACAGACACGTCGATTTCATGGCGCGCATCGAGTTTTACGGCCGATGGTGGTCGTGGACGTTTTTGAACCTGATCGGGGCGTTCCCCGTGAACCGCCAGGGAGTGCCGGTCAGCACGATCCGCACCGCGATCCGTCGCGCGGTCGCCGGGCGCGTCGTCGGGATCTTCCCCGAAGGCGGCGTCGCTTCGGGACTCAACTCCGTCTGTCGAGGCGCGAAGATTAAACGCGGCGTCTGCCTGATTGCTTACCGCGCCAACGTGCCGATCATTCCGTGCGTGGCGCTTGGCACCGGATGTCTGAACACCGTCGGTCCCTGGCTGCCGTTTCGGCGAGCGCGGGTGTGGATCGCATTTGGAGAACCGATCTGGTCGGATCAGACGCTTTTGCCGCGGCCCGCGCCAGCAGATGGCCGAGGCGCTGGAACGCGCATGCGTGGCGCTCTGCCGTGAGCTGATTGACGCGCACCGGCTCCCTGACGGGGCGGTGCCTTGAATGAGCGATCGGTATTACACGGCGATCTGGATGATCTGCGGGCCGCCGATGTGGGCCGCCTCGCGAAGGGTGCTGCTGCATCGCGATCGAGTTCCCCGGGAAGGGCCGTTCATTCTCGCGCCTAATCATCTGAGTCCCTATGACACCGCGGTGCTGATCCTTTCGACCAGACGGCACCTGGATT
Source organism: uncultured Phycisphaerales bacterium (assembly GCA_963758525.1). GTDB lineage: Bacteria > Planctomycetota > Phycisphaerae > Tepidisphaerales > Tepidisphaeraceae > JBBSDP01. The sequence goes on along the minus strand of CAVWVQ010000001.1, from coordinate 368,072 downwards.
TCGTCAGCATTGTCGAGATGCAGCGCAAGCCGTGGGTCGGCCCGTTTTTTCGCAACATGAACTGCATCTTCGTCGATCGCGCCCGTCGCGATAATCCGTCCGTCCGTGAAATGCAGCGCCGGCTGCGCAACGGCAGAGTGATCGCCATGTTTCCCGAGGGCCACATCCGCGAGGAGGAAGATTCAGTTGTCCACGGCGGCAATTTTCGTCCCGGAGTCGTTCGGCTCGCCCAACTGGCCGGCGTCCCGATCCTGCCGTGCGTCGTGCTCGGAGCGGGAAATTACTCTCGCCCGAGCCGTTGGATTCCGCTGAAGCTTTGGAAGCAGGGGATCAATTACGGCGAGCTGATTCACGTGCCGGCCGAGGGCGGCGCGGAGGCGACGGCCAGTGCGATCGAGCAGTTGAAGTCTGCATACGTGTCGCTCTACGCCGAGTTGCAAGCAGTGATGTGATGCGGATACGAGAGACCTTCTGCGTTCAAAAATCACCCTCACCCCGACCCTCTCCGGAGTACCGGGAGAGGGGGTAAGAGCGGCGAATCCTGGCAACTGAGAGTCGACTCGGGAAGCGGCAGAAATGTCCAAGGCCCAATGGCCAACAAAGCACCAAACCCCAAGGCCCAAGCTTGGTTCTCGCATTGGTCATTGTGGCTTGGGATTTTGTTGGCCATTGGACATTAGTCATTTCTTCGTCTCTTCGTCTCTGGCATCGCTTCTCTCAGAGGCAATCGGGAAGTATCGTGGCCCTCATGGCTCTTTCGTCCGTCCGGCAGCCGGTGATTCTCCTTGGGATGCATCGCTCCGGCACGGCCATGATTGCCCGGCTGCTCGACGCGCTGGGGCTGTTCCAGGGGAGCGAGTTGCAGGAAGACCATGAGTCGACGTGGTTCCTGGAACTGAACGATCTGTTGTTGCGCCGGGTGAATGCCGCGTGGGATAACCCCGAGCCGGTTCTTGGTTTCCTCGCAAATGCCGACGCGTTCGATCTCACCCTGCGATGTCTGGAGGATGATCTTTCTTCCAGCCGCACGCGCGAATTTCTGGGAAAGAAATGGTCGCTCAAGGGCGGCGCGCTGCTGTCGTTCGATCGGCCGTGGGGATGGAAAGATCCGCGGACGCTGTTCACGCTGCCGTTGTGGCTCAAGTTGTTTCCCGGCGCGAAGCTGATCTACATCGTGCGCAATGGCGTTGACGTTGCCAGCAGCCTGCGCATGCGCGAAATGCGCGAACTGGAACGCCGGCGAAAAGAATTTGACGGTAAGCGGGCCGCGGGCGGACGATTTCGGCTGCAACGCGCGGGTTTCAAGGGTTCGGCACGTTGCCTGACGCTGGAAGGCGGCTTTGCGGTCTGGGAGCAATACATCGCCCAGGCGGCACGCGCATTGAAGCAGACGCCCAACCCGCAAATAGTCATTCGCTTCGAGACGTTCCTCGCCGAGCCGATCTTGCCCCTCAAGGAACTGGCAGCATTTTGCGACTTGCAAGCGAGTGACGGAACGCTCCGCGACGCCGTTGCGAATGTCGGCCTCAATACCGGGCGGGCAAACGCCTTTGAAGGTGATCCGGCCGTGCGCGAATTTTACGATCGCGTCCGCAACACATCCTGGATGACCCATTACGGGTACGGCGGATGAACGTGCAACCCGTGGTCTCGATTCTGATCGTCAATTGGAACGGGCAGCGAGTTTTGCGCAATTGCCTGCAATCATTGCGGGATGGGCATGAGGGCGTGACGACGCAGGTTATTGTCGTCGACAACGATTCAACGGATGGCTCGGCCGACATCATTCCAACCGACTTCCCGGACGTCGCCCTGATTCGCAATAACACCAATCGCGGTTTCGCGGCGGCGAACAACCAGGCCGCAGCAATCGCTTCGGGGCGATATCTTTTCTTTCTGAATAACGACACGGTTGTTCCGCCGGGGAGTTTGCTGGGGCTGGCGACGTTTCTCGATGAGCATTCGGAAGTGGTTGCCGTGGGACCGAAGCTGATCGGCTCCGATGGAATGCCGCAGCGGACCGGTCGCAATGCCATCACGCTCCGCGCGATCCTGCACCAGGCGGTGTTGCCGGTTCGATGGACCAATCTCTTTTCAAAGCAGTATCGCGAATATCGGCACGCCTTCGACGCCGAGCGAAGCGCGGCGGTGCCGCAATTGGCGGCAGCCGCGCTGCTGGTGCGGCGCGAGCCGTTTTTTCAGTGCGGACAGTGGGATGAAGGATTCAAGTTTGGCGTGGAGGATGTGGATCTGTGCGTGCGTCTGGGGGCCTTCGGGTCAATCTACTATCTCGCGGAGATATCGATCACGCATCTGGGCCGGGTGAGTTCACACCTCAATCGCGGCTGGGTCTTGCAGGGGTATCTATGCGGTTTCGTGCGCTATTTTGCAAAGCACCATCGCAGCCGCTGGGCTGCGCTGGTCTACAAGACAGGAATCACGATCGATGCCCCCATCCGGCTGCTTCCGCTGCTTCTGAAAACATTCGTCAGCCGAGTCACGGGGGATCGCGAAGGCGCGGAAAGATACGGTACCAAAGCAGCCGCACTCTGGTTTTTCCTGACGCGCGGCCTGCTCAGTTTCTGGCACACTTAGGGCTGCGCACAAAACCGCAGTAGCGCCGGGAATGAGTTCCCGGCGCCATCTGCAGTTCACGAAGGCTGCCCGGTTAGTTGCTCGTCTTCGAGTCGCTCTTGTAGACGGTATTTCCGCCTGGGTCCTGAACGGTGGTCTTCGATTCGTGCGTCTCGCCGCCCAGCAGGCCCTGTTTATCCGTATCTTCATGATGCACAGTGCACCCGCTGGTGAAGCCAAAGCCGAACAACGCCATTCCGAGTGTGAGAGTAGTGAGGTATTTCATGCCGTGCATAAGAGCATGGGCCATACCAAACTCTGCAACGCTCGACAAAAACGAGATTATTGGGCGAACTCAACCGCCTCCGTGACGATTGGCCGCGGAATGCTGTCACGAGCGGGCCAAACTGTCGTAATGGTAGTTCCCACTGGTTCGATGGCTGCGTGCGATCCTGCCCGGTTCCGAGTGACCCAAAATGCTGAACACGAATCGACACGAAATTACGCACGAATCTTCACGAAACAGATTAAGCAGATTGGACTATACTTCCGCCATGTTTGCTGAAAAATGGTTTCTCTACGCTGTCCTGGCCGCAGCCAGCGCGGCGGTCGTCGGCATCCTCGGAAAAGTCGGAATGAAGGAAGTGAATCCCGTCCTCGCAACGGCGCTGCGAAGCGTGGTGATGATGGCCTTCATGCTCGTCGTCTGTACGGTCCAAAAAAGATGGGCGCATGTTCCGCAACTGCATGCCACGGCGCTGCTGATGATCGTGCTCTCAGGGATCGCCGGGGCGACGAGCTGGCTCTTCGGATTCGAAGCGCTCAACATCGCCCGCGTCTCGCAGGTGGCGCCGATCGATAAACTCAGCGTCCCGCTGGCGGCGGTCCTTGCGGTCATCTTTCTGGGGGAACGCCCTTCGGGGATCAATTGGATGGGCATCGTGTTCATCGCATTCGGGGCCTGGTTGGCTGCGCAGCCCGCGCACTCGTAATGGTCGTGCTGCCGCGCGATGGTCACGCCGGGCCGTACGATATAGAATTTGCACGGGTTGCTCGAGCATCGGGCGAGCCCGGTCTGCTGCATATCGCAAAGGGCGTATCGATCGCGAAATGAATGCAACGCAGGAACAAGTCGATGCGGAGTCACTCAGCGGGCACGCCGTCATTGCCGGTTACGGCTTGCCGGGCCGGGCGGTGGGGGATCTGCTGCGCGAACGCAATGTTCCATTCTGCGTGATCGAGCTCAACGCCGACACAGTTCGGCGATGCGAGCACGTGGTTCCAATCATCGAGGGCGATGTCGTCGAAGAGGAGACTTTGCGCCGCGCCGGCATCGAGCGAAGCTGGCTGTTCGCGATTACGGTGCCAAGCGATGGGGCGGTCCTGCAGGCGATCACGATCGCCCGCCGCCTGAATCCGGCGATTCACATTATCGCGCGCTGTCGCTTTATCTCCAGCGGGATGCAGGCGCATCGGGCCGGGGCCAATGAGGTGGTCGTGGAAGAGCAGGCCGTGGCGGCGGAATTCGCAAAGATCGTCCAGTCGCGCCGGGCCTGACGATTGCCGAGAACAGGGCGAATCAGCGCGCCGGATAGACCGCCGTCGCCCGAATGATGCGGTCTCGAACCGCAACCCACTCGGGCCGCTCCGGCGGAAGTTCGATCCAGATTGCGCTAAACCCGCCAGCATCCAAATCGCGCAACGCAGCATAGAGCATTCTCGCGTAGTCCCGAGGATCGCGGGGCAGGGTGACGACGCGATGCGAGCCAGCCGAGTGCTGCCAAGCAACGGAGATCGATTGCGAGCCTTCCATCAGCAGGACCGCGGCGCGCCTGCGGTCGTTCCCGTCCGACTCGCGTAGCACCCGCTCAAGCTGCTCGCCCGGGACGCGGTACGCCGGCGTGCTTGGCGCGTAGTGAACCGATTGTTGGCCGGGGCTTAATGCCGGTTGTGACGCGTCGCTTCCGATGCAGACGCTTCCCACTTCCCCGATCAGATCGGCAATCTGCTTGCTCGTGATGCTTCCGGGCCGCAGGATTCTTGCGGATGGCCCGCTGACATCAATCACGGTTGACTCAATTCCCACCTGGCACGCGCCCCCGTCGAGAATCATGCCGACTGCTTCTCCGAATTCCGCGCGCACATGCGCAGCGGTTGTGGGGCTGATCCGGGTGCTGCGGTTCGCGCTGGGCGCGGCGATCGGGCCGTCGAAAGCGCGGAGCAACATCTGGGCAAGCGGGTGATTTGGCGCCCGCACGCCAATCGTCTCGAGCCCCGCGCTCACCTGTGGAGCGATCGTGGGAGCGCGCGGAACGACCAGCGTCAGCGGCCCCGGCCAGAATGCCCGAGCCAGTGTCTGAGCTGCGGCCGGCCAGCGCGCCGTGTATTTTGCGCCATTGCCTCATCGCTTACATGGACGATCAGCGGGTTGGTCGGCGGCCTTCCTTTCGCCTGATAAATCCGCGCGATGGCGGCCGGATTTGTTGCGTCCGCCCCGAGGCCGTAAACCGTTTCCGTCGCAAACGCCACAAGGCCGCCGTCGCGCAGCACCTGTACTGCGGCGCCGATTGCAACCGGATCGACTTCACTCACGGCCTTCCCCCTGCGTCGCGATGTTCTGATCGAGCAGCCAGCGATGTGCCGCCGCCGCGTCGGAACAGATGAGGAACACCTCCTGCGCCGTTCCCGTACCGGTGAAAATGCATTTCAGGCCGGCGCCTGTTGGATATTGGACCTTCAGCGACGCCGGCGAATGCCCGCGGCGCACCTTGATGCGTCCTGGTACGATGCGCGAGACATGGGGACAATCGCGCACGATCCGGTCGAGGATCTTGTCCAACCCTCCCACGCGGCCATGCTGTCGTTTGATGCGGCCGAACTTCATATTGACTGGCCGGGGTGTGATGCAGGATCATTGACACGCGTCGCAGATTCCTCAGAATACAGGGTCAGTTATCTGCAGCGGAGTGCGTCCAGGGCAGATATTCGTCAAAACCACAGGCTATCACAGATTCATCCTATGAACGAACTTTCCGTCTCCTCCATCAACGATCGTGCAAGTGAAGAATATTTCCGCCGAGGCCACGAGGCCGAGCAGCACGGGCTGCCTGAAAAGGCCGCCGAATATTACGAGCGCGCGCTCGGGGAAAACCCTGACAATGAGAAGGCGTGCTTCGCGCTGGCGATTCTGTACGACCGTGCGCCGAGGATGCGCGTGCGATCGAGCTGTACGAACGCGTCTGCACCAGCCCCCCGGTTCATCTCAACGCCCTGATGAATCTTGCGGTCTTGTACGAGGACAACAATCACTACGACGAGGCGCACCGCTGCCTCGACGCGGTCCTGCGCACCAACCCGAACCACGCGCGAGCCCGCCTCTACATGAAGGACGTGGAGTCGGCCCGCTCGATGTACTACGACGAGGACTCGGATCGCCGCGGCGATCGCCGCAGCGCCGTGCTCGAAATTCCGATCACCGATTTCGAGCTGTCGGTCCGCAGCCGCAACTGTCTCAAGAAGATGAATCTCCGCACCGTCGGCGATCTGCTCAAGACCACCGAGGCGGATCTGCTGGCGTACAAGAACTTCGGCGAGACCAGCCTGAACGAAATCAAATCGTTGCTGGCCCAGAAGGGTCTGCGGCTGGGGCAGGTTGCCGATGAAAGCAAGATCGCGATTCGCCGCCCCGTGGCGGCCGCTGCCCCCGGCAATGTCGCGCCGGAAGTGCTCGCCAAGAGCGTTGCGGATCTGGAGCTTTCCGTTCGCTCGCGCAAGGCCCTGCAGCGGCTCAACATCAACAGCCTCGCCGAACTCTCGAGCCGCACCGAAGACGAACTGCTCGGCTGCAAGAATTTCGGACAGACGAGCCTCAATGAAATCAAGCAACAGCTCGGCAACTTCGGCATGTCGCTGCGCAAGCTGGAGGAAGAGGTTCCGTAGTAATTTTTGCTCCCGATTTATTTTAGAATTCGATTCGGAATTGCGAGCAGCTTACCCCTCTCCTGGTACTCCGGGAGAGGGCGGGGGTGAGGGTGATTTTGAGCGCCTGGCGCCGCTGGTGCTCGAAATCACCCTCACCCCAACCCTCTCCCGGAGTACCAGGAGAGGGAGTAAATTGCGGAGCTCAGATCGCCTGCCACGCCGAGTCTGAGGTGCTCCGAAGGCTCGGATTCTTGCGGAAGCTCGATTGAGCACGAGACAGGCTTTCCCCGAGGGCACGGATGCCGATGGGACGACTCACTCTGCCGCTGTTGATTGTCTGCTCGCTGCTGCTGGGCTGCGGCGAGGGGCCCGAACCGTCGCATGTGCCTGCAGGCACCCCTGTCGTCCGCGTGCTCATTGGTGAGAACCGCCTGCAGACTCGGTTGAGCGCATCCGAATCACCGACAGTTCACATTGGCGACGGCCCCGCGCAGCGGATGAATTTCCCGGGAAGCGGCAGCGTGCCGGTCGCCTTGACGCCCGCCGGCTGGACGATCGGCACACTGACGCTTCCGCGCATCCCTGACCCTTGCGCCGGCCGTCGATGGGTCCGTCAGAGTCAACGATCAGCCGTATCACGGCAAGTTTCGCCTCGTTCCCGTCAGCAACGATCACTTCGACGTCGTCAACGAAGTCAACATCGAGGATTACCTCAAGGGCGTCCTCGCGCGAGCTATATCCCAGCTGGCACGAAGAAGCGTACAAAGCCCAGGCGATCGTAGCGCGCACGTACGCCCTCTACGAAGCGCGCATGACCGGTCTCGGGCACGAGTTCGACCTCTTTTGCGATCAGCGCAGCCAGGTTTATGGCGGGATCTCGGCGGAAAGCGCCAAATTGCGCGAGGCCGTCGATGCAACGATGGGAATCGTGCTCGGCTACGGCGCGCCGGGACACGAGCGCATCTTCAAGGCGTACTTCAGCTCCTGCTGCGGCGGAATCACGCAGTCAGCGGCCGACGCTTTCGGCGATCCCGCAACCCCGCCCCTTTCAGATCAGCTCATCGGTCCTCGCTGTGCCGACTCTCCGCACTTCAACTGGGGCCCGGTGGTGATTGCCAAAGTCGAACTGGGCCGCCGCATCCGCGCCTGGGCGCTTTTCACAATCAAGCGGAACGCGCCATCGGCGATGTGGTGCGCGTCGACACTCAGTTCGAGAACAGGTGGGGTCGGCCCGTGCGATTTGTCGTCACCGATTCACATGGCATGCGCTTCAGCCTCGCCGGCGAAGATTTCCGCCAGGCTTTCAACACCGAAGCCGGCACCGGCCCGACCATCTACAGCAGCTTTTTCAAGCCCGTGAATGAAGTCTCCACGATCCGCCTCATTGACGGCCATGGCTTCGGTCACGGCGTGGGGTTATGCCAGTGGTGCGCGGAAACCGAAGCGACGCGAGGGATCCGCCACGAAGTCATCGCGACAACGGCGTATCCGGGCTCTCGGCTGGTGCGGGCGTATTAGGCTCTGTCTGAAAACCCCAAGCCCTCACGATGGGCCGGATTCGATTCGACTGCGAGGCGTCGCCCCGCAGTCCGGCTCCGTAGAGCCATCAAGGGGCGACAACGAAGCAGGCGGATCGAATCCGGCCCACCGGAGGCGGCTCAGAATGGCTTCGTCCGCGTCGTTGCCCCGGCTCAAAGGGTCTACGGACCCTGATGTCGCCAGGGCGCCTAGCGGCCAAAGCCATTCTGAGCCGTCGTGAGGACTTAGGGTTTTCAGACAGAGCCTAGTCCGCGCCCCGCGCCTTGCCGCTTCGCATCGCCGTTACTCGCTCCTCCCACGCAACCTTTCCCGTCCTCACTGCGTTCCAAACAACCGATCCCCCGCGTCTCCCAGCCCTGGCAGAATGTAGCCCTTCTCGTTGAGCTGCCGGTCGATCGCGGCGCAGTAGATCGGCACGTCCGGATGAGCGGCGCGGACCGCCGTGATTCCTTCCGGGGCGGCCACGAGACAGACAAAACGAAGCGCCTGCACGCCGGCCTTCTTCAGCAGAGCGATCGCGACAGAGGCGCTGCCGCCGGTGGCGAGCATCGGGTCCAGCAAAATCACTTCGGTGGATGCAATGTCCGGCGGAAGCTTTTGAAGGTAGGTGACGGCCTGGAGGGTCCGTTCATCCCGATAGACTCCGATGTGGCCGACGCGCGCCTCGGGAAGAATGCGGAGGACGCCGTCGGACATGCCCAGGCCCGCGCGGAGGATGGGAACGATCGTGACATCGCGGGCCAGCACGTGGGCGATGGTGGGTTCGAGCGGCGTCTGGATCGGCTGCGGCCGAGTCGGCCAGTCGCGCGTCACATCGTAGACCATCAGCGTGGCGATCTCGTCGAGCAGTGATCGAAACCGCCGATGGTCGGTGGTGGCGTCCCGCAACTCCGCGAGCTTGGTGGCGATGACCGGGTGCTCAATCAGGATGACGTCGGGTCCAGACATGCGAATTATTTCAGCATCCCGGCCAGCTTCGCATATTTGAAAACGTCGCCGGCCTCGATGATCGGCAGCACTTCGCCCGGCGGGCGCAGCACGTAGCGTTCGTTCCTGGTCAGATTGACCGCATATCCGTCGATGACGTGCACTTCCAGCTCGTCGCCGGTATGGACCTTGGAAACGAGTCGTTCGACCGACTCCAGCGGAACCAGATATCCGCCGTTGACGCTGTTGCGGAAGAAGATGCGCGCGTAGAACTCGGCGATGACGCACGGCACGCCCGCCTCGGCCAACGCCAGCGGCGCGTGCTCGCGGCTGGACCCGCACCCAAAGTTCTTGCCGCCAACGATGATTCGGTAATCGCTCTTGAATTCGTTTTCCCGCACGAAGGGGATGTCTCCCCGCGGCAGCCCCATCTGCCCGTTCGGCACGCTGCTCATCGCATACATGCCAAAATACTTCCGCTCGTCCGGCAGCGAAGGATCAAACGACAGATACTTGGCCGGAATGATCTGGTCGGTGTCGATATTATCGCCCAACACATACGCCTTGCCGCGAATCACAGTCTCCATGGGCTCCTCTCGTGAGCAGGGACTATAGCAGATGAAATCGGCTGGGGGGAGGTTTCAGGCGGGGACTCCTCAATCGCCCGATGGCCCGCCGGACGGACGAACCCCCACCCCAACCCTCCCCCGGCGTACCAGGGGAGGGGGAAGCAGCGCAAACGCGGGACGGTAACTGTCGGATGAATACCCGCGGATCCTGCGTGCCCCTCACTCGCTTGTTTCGCTGCGGTTAGCCGCGACGCGCAGCGGAGCGTGTCCAACGGCGCGTTTTCGCGCCTCGCGCATGAAGATATAAGCGCGCACCACTGGACACGCTCCGCTTCGCGTCGCGGCTAACCGGGGATGACGCTTTCCCCCGGCGGCGTTTTCCCGTCCAGCATGCAACTGACGTTTACGTCGCCCATCATGTTCACGACGGTTCGGCTCCGGTCGAGAAACCAGTCGACCGTCAACAGCATGCCGATGTATTCCGGAGGGAGGCCGACGGCACCGAACACCAGTGTCATCGTCACCAGCCCGGCTTCGGGAATGCCTGCCGCGCCGATGCTGGCGACGATGCTCGTGAGCACCACCAGGACCTGAGGCCAGAGCCCCAGATGCATTCCGATCAGTTGCGAGACGAAAAGGGCGGCCATGGCCTCGTAGAGGGCGGTGCCGTCGTTATTGAAATTCGTGCCGACCAGCGCGCCGATGCGGGCCGATTCCTCGCGGATGCCGACGTTATTTTTGAGGCAGGCGTACGTGACGGGCATCGTGGCGGTGGAACTGTCGGTGGAAAACGCCATGACGATCGCGTCTTTCATCCCGGCCAGCACTCGCGCCGGCCGGAGCCAGGTGCCCAGGCCGATGCGGGTCAGATACCATCCGAGCTGCAGAAACAGCCCGATCAATACCGCCAGAACAAACGCGCCCAGCGCCTTGAACGGCGCGAATCCAGCAGTGCCGACCACATGGCTGACGATGCCGAAAACGCCGATTGGCACCAGTTCGATCACCCAGTGCAGCACGATGACAATCGCCTTGAACGCGACCCCCACCATGCTCTCGGCCGTCGCCCGGTCCTCCGCCGGCAGACGCCGCAGCGCGACGCCGAAGGCAATGCCGATGAGAATGATCCCGATCACATTGTTGTTGACGAGCGGCTCGAGCAGGCTTTCGGGGACGTTCTTCAGCAGTTCTGCCACGGGGTCGACGTGGTGCCCGGTTTGCACGGCCGCTGCCTTGGTCGGCAGATCGATCTTCGACCAGGCTCCCGGCCGGATCACGTTGGCCACGAGCAGGCCGATCAGGATCGCCATGACCGTATTGAGCACGAGCAGGAACGCCATCCGCCGCGCCACGCCTCCGGCAAGGCGCGCTTTGATCAGCGTGTCGAGCACCGCCACGAGGATCAGCGGCGGAGCGAGCGCGCCCAGCGCCTTCAGGATTAAGGTGCTGGGCTGATAGAGGATTGCGAGCAGTCGGCTGTCGTCAGGCGCGATGCCATACGCCTGATTGTGATGCTTCACGAGCATCCCGACGACCACGCCGAGCGCCAGCCCGGCAAGGATCCGCAGATACAGCGGCGTGCCGGTCCACCAGGCGAGTGCCGGGCCGTCCAAATCTGCATTTTTAGCCGCATCTAGCGACGGTTGTGGATTTGCCATTGGATTCGGTACCGCGATCGTTGGGACGGAGCATCCCCGCGATCGCAACGGGTCGCAAGGAGAAAGCGGCCGTGAAATTGGAACGCGGATCGGTTCGCGTGCGACGCAATTGAATGCACACGCGGGCGTGGGCCCAAGTCGAGTGTACGAGGCATCTTCGTCTTGTTGTGGTGCAGCCTTCCAGCCTGCTTCTTAAAGGGCATGCTGGAAGCCTGCACCACAATGCGCAAGACGCTCCATGATGGTCGCCTCGCCCATTGGTTCGGGTGGTCACACTCATTCATTCGGAGTGATATTTCATCCGGGTCGCAGTCCGGCAGCGTTTCCCTCACATGTCGCTCGAAATGCCTGAATCCGATTGGAAGATCTTCCGCCAGTTGCGGGCGATTGCCTTGGAGCGTCTCTGCGAAGGCATTCTGTCGGAGATGACATCAATTGCCTCGCAATCGCAGCAATCGAGCCACGAGCGATACCTGGCTGTTTTCAAGCATTTGCATCTCGGTGACGACGAGATCGCAAATTCCTTTAACAATCCGCGCCGTTCCACGGCGATGGTGCAGCTTGCGCGGATGCATTGGCTGCAGCTGCTCACCGATGAAGAGATCTCGCGTTTCGGCCCGAAGACCCGCGAGACGCTACAGGCGATTGCGAACCTTTGAAATTGCCAATCAGAGCGCGTGCTATGGCCAAACCACCCTTCGATCTGAAAACCGCTCACCGATGGTTCGCCGTTGAGCTGAACAATATATTGCCTGGAGCTTGGCGGAGGCGGAGCAACGGTCGGCAGAGGATGCCGAACGCATGATCCACGCCGCCCACGGAGCCTGCTTTCATTGGCTCGAAGCAGGCGGTCTTCTGAACCACTTGCGAGCCCAATGTCTGTTGGCCACCGCATATGCCAGGGCCGGTCTGGGCGAAGCCGCCGTTCGGCACGCGGAGCGGTGCCTCGCCCTGAGTCGCAACGCTGGCGACGCCCAAACCGCGTTTGACCGGGCGACCGCGCATGGCTGCGCCTCAGCGGCTTACGCTGCCGTCGGGCGGATCGACGAAGCACGCGCCCAGTATCAGCTCGCCGAGTCGGCCGCTGAGCGATTGGATGATCCATCGGATCGAGCCGTGTTCGATCGGCTGTATCCGGCGCCAGCGCGTTGAAGCACTCCTTCGAGCTTCGCGTCGCGACTTGCGTCACGCCTGCTCCACCCCGTTGCCTCCGAAATAAATAACCGATCCCGCCTTCACCTCCACCTTGCCGGTGCGCTGCCGGACCTGCTCCGGACTCACCGCATACAGCGGCGAAATTTCAATCGTCGCGGCCGGCTCGTTGTTCTCCTCGGGGATGCTTACGCCGGCGGATTTCAGCCAGCGCGCCGCGCGACGGATCTGATCCCGCCGGCAGGTGGCGGGGGAGTCGACTCCCTCGGCGTTTTTCACCGGCGAAAATTCCTCCGCGCGCTCCGTCGCGTACACGATCGCGTTCTTCGCCAGCGGGATCGCGTCGAAAACAAACTGCTCCAGCTTCACCGCGTTCACCTTGTCCGGCTTGATCATCTGCCCCTTCTCGTCGACATGCGAAACCTTCTTCTCCGCGCGATGCCAGGGGAGCTTCAGATCGCCGCCGGTGTTCAACCGCTCGACAAACGAGACGGCCAGCGCATGAATCGCGATCGACCCGGCGTCGAATCGCAGGCTCCCATCGGGATTCGTCTGCTTCGCAAACGAGTCGGGCAAATCGCTGTATTCGATCACCTGCACGGAGCCGTCCGCGAAGACAAAGTTGCCGACCTTTTCCAGCGGTCCCACCTTGGGAACCATCTTGCTGCTCATTTCGCTGCCCGTCAGCGCGTGCAGGCCCATGAAGAGCGGATCGATGCAATAGACCATCGGGTTGTCGACCTGAAAATACGAAAGATGCTCCACGCCCCGACGCCGCATGTCGGCCAGTGCTCCGCTGCGCTGCAACGCCCGCAGGCTTCCGCCGTGCCCGTCGGGGGAGAGCGCCAGCGAGTCCTTCGCCCCCAGGAGCATTTTCCCGTCCATCGAAAAGGCCGGCATCATTCCCTGCTGGAAAAAAATCACATCGTCCGGCGAATAGCCGAAGTAGGCGTTCTTCTTGAAAAATGCCCGCGTCGGCGCGTCGTTCACATCGCTGGTCATCACGTACCACGGCACGCGCCTGCCATAGGTCCGCTCGTGGTTCAGCAACTGCTCGGCAAACACCATGAACAGCGGCTTGCTCTTGATCGGCGTGACCGGATACTCCCCCTTGGGCCCGTCGTACCCCAGCCGAGTCCCCTGTCCCCCGGCCACCAGAAACGCGGCGATCTTCCCCGCCCGCAGCAGTTCCTCACCCTTCTTCCGCGCGTCGGCATAGAGCGCGCGATGCTTCTCCCCCGGCTCGCGCGGGTAGACATCGACCGGATCCATCTTCACTGGCAGCTTCACCTCCGGCTTCTGCCGAACGTAAGCGTCAGCCAATTCCGCGATCCGCGGCAGCTCCAACGCCATCAACTGCGCGGCAAGCTGTGCCTGCCCCGCATGATCCAGTTGGTCCGTGAATCGCAGCACCTGCTCCTGCCCGGCCGCGACGAGTTGTTTGCGAAGAGCGCTAAAGTCAATTGCCATGCCGGAAGCTTAAATCCAGGAGCCAGTGCTTGGCAACTTTGCATCTCCGCGCGCTTTTGTGGAGGCGCCCCTCATGCGGATTTGAGCGGCGGAGAACGCACCCGTCGTGACGGAGATCGAAATGGGATAGGCCGAAAATGCCGGCATCCATCGCGCCGACGCAATGGTCGATCACGATGGATGCCGCTTGGCCTTCACTAAACGTCGAAAACCGCCGTTGGCGATCAGGTTTCCAGCGCCATCAGGTCTCCCGCAAGCTGCGTGCGGGCGGAAGCGATGGTTGACAGATCATCGCTCAGCGTTGCCAACGTAGCGCTGCGATCGGTCGCGAACTTGGAAATATCCGTCTGCAACTGCGGCGACGCGTTGGGATCGGATTCGGCGGCGGTGACCAGATTATTGATGTCGTTCGACAAAGTTGTGAAGAACGTTTGCCGGGTGGTGATGCGCGAGTCGAGACCCGCGATTTCGTCGGTCTGCAATTTCACGCGATCGGCCAGCAAGCTCGCGCGATCGGCGGTCAGCGCGGTCGAATTCCCATGATCCCTGAGGATCTGAATTTGCTCTCTGACGATCGCCAGTTGATCCGTCAAAACGTTGACCCTCTCATTCAGATTGTCAGAGAACAAGGCCATATGCATCTTCTTCACGTCGGACCGGAACGTCTTGAACAGCGGCTTCAGAGCTGCGTCATTTTTCAGCCCGTCATTGCGCAGCGTGTCAACGTCAGCGAGAGTCGTCGCACTGGTGGAAGCGAGGTCGGAGCGAAACTTGAGCAGATCCGCCTTCACTTCCAGCCGGTCGATCTTCACCGTTGTGTTGACCGGTGTGACTGACATCAGAGTACGACCTTCAAGCAATTCCACGAACATTTCAGCACCTCAAAGTTGGTTAAGAACACGCCCCGAATCCCCGCTCGGCGACTTTCCGGGACTCCCGGGCGCGGCGTCTGGATATAGATACAGTACGATATGGCGGTCAAAAACTTCCGTGATTCCGCGCTTCCGAAACTCGTTGAGCGGCTGCCCCGAGAACAGGCGATTTTCCGCAAGGGCGCGTCATCGCGCGATTCATTTCATTATCGGCAGAGGGTCGATCACCGCAAGACGTCCAAGAATGCGCTCGTTCCTCGGGTGTGAGATGACGCTCAAGCGCGCTGCGTCTCAGCCGGGTAAACGAACCTTAGTGCGTCGACAGCGTCGTTAAATTCGGCATTAACGGCAAATCCGAAAAACTTCCTCCCAAGTGCCCAGCGCACTGTGAATAGTAAGGAGAGAAGGAATCGAACGAATATTGGTCGCCATTCAGTGTCGCGTCACGTTTCGCCTGGGCGATTGCCAGCCCTGCGGCGATTCCAAGGGGGATGAGCAGCAATCCGATGAGAACCATGACGCGCGGCCACGGGCGCAATCGGCGAATGGCGGGAATTCGGCCGACCCAAAGTGTTACCGGAGCGGTCGCGAGAATCAAAACGTATTGAACCGGCAGCGATGAAATGAAGTACGCCGCCGCCAGCGCGCTGACGCCGATGCCGGCGACCACCATTGCTGTTCCACGCTCGACGGAAGCGCGCCGCGCCCACGCCGCCAGAACGACTGCAACCGTCAACGCAACCGCCATCGCCCCCAGTGCCTGCCCGGTGGTCTGTTCGACAAGTACCGCAATGATCAGCGCGCTGACGCCGCTGACGGCCGCCATCGCGAGCGGAGCGGTCATCCCGCCTCCGACGGCTGCTTGCTCAAACGATGCCCACCACAACAGCGTGATCGCGGCGATCCCGCCGAGCCACAGAGCGCCGTGCAACGCATCCCACGTCTGATTGGAGAAGTTGAATTTCAGCAGCAACCCCGCCGCCGCCACGGCGCCGCCAAACAGCACGATGCCACGTACGACGTGAGGGAGCTGCAGTATCGAATCAGCCAGCCCGAGGAGCATGAATCCCAGGTCAAGATAGAACAGCCACATAGTTGCGCTGCCCGGTCTCAGCACATGGAGTGGCCCCTGCAGCAGTGCAAATGTCCCGGCGAACGTCATACCGGCCGCGAGCGGTCCGCCCCAACGGCTCGGCGCCCTGCCCGTTCTTCTCCAGGGTCGCCAGGCGACCAGCAGGATGACAGTCGCCAGCACGAACGGAAGGAGCACGCCGTATAGAAGATCTGTTGGTGTAAGCATTGGAAAGAGCTTGGGGCCAAATGAGGTTCAGTAAGGGTTCAGGGTTCAGGGTGTCAGGGTTCAGGCGATCCATTCTTCCCTGAACCCTGAACCCTGAACCCCTACACCCTGACACCCTCAACTCTCTTCCGCTAGGTTCAGGTTTATCGTGCCAGGGTTCAGGAGATCCATTCTTCCCTGAACCCTGAACCCTGACACCCTGAACCCTCCTCCACTACTCCTTCACGCCTTCCAGGCTCACGGTGAGCTGCACTTCATCTCCGATCATGGGAACCATCTTGTCCATGCCGAAGTCGGATCGCTTGATCGTCAGGTGTGCTTCGTACCCGGCCCGGAATCCCATTTTCATTTTCGTCGCATCGGCGGTGCCGACGAAATCGACTTTCGCGTTTACGCTCTTGGTGACGCCGTGAATCGTGAGATCGCCGGTAACGTCATACTTCTTGTCGCCATCGCTTTTCACCGCGGTGCTCTTGAACGTGAGCGTCGGGAATTCATTGACGGAGAAGAAATCGGCGCTCTTCAGATGCTTGTCCCGCGCAGCGTTGTTCGTGTCGACGCTGTCCGCCTTGATGCTGACGTCAAAGTGCACGTCGTCGGCCTTTTGCTCGTCCACCGTAAACGTGCCACCGACGTCATCGAAGCGGCCATAGACAAAACTCGATCCGAGATGGCTGATGCGGAAGATCGCGGTCGAGTGGACGGGGTCGATCTTAAACGTATCCGCCGCCCGCGCCTGACCGACGGCGAGCAAACCGATAACGATCGCAGACAACACGATTGGGCGTCTTTGAAAATTCATACATTCCTTCCTTGAAACATGAGAAAAAATAGTGCCAGGACGAACGTCCCGGCTCGATAAATCATTTAATGACCATCACATGTACTCGGTGGAGCATTCGAGTCGCCGCGGGCTTCTTCCAGCAGCTTGATCAGTTGCCGCAGCCGGCTTTTTCCCATGTGCCCGAGTTGTCGCCGATGCATTTCCAGCACCGGCTCGTCCAGCTCGGCCAGAAGCGAGAGCCCTTTCCTGCTGATGCTCGCCCGCACCACGCGCCGGTCGTCGGCATCGCGTGACCTGGCGATCAGGTGGCGCTTCTCCAGCCGATCGAGCATGCGCGTCATGTCAGGATCGCGAGTGATCATGCGCTCGATGATCTGGCCGCAGGGAAGACCGTCCTCCCCGGCGCCGCGAGAATGCGCAGCACGTTGTACTGCGTCCCCGAGAGGCCGGTCCCTTTGGAAAGCTCTTCAAAAGGACGCGAGAGCGCATCAGCCGTGCGCAACAGGCTCAGCATAGCCTCCTGTTCGATCAACTCGAACGGCTGAACCTTTCCTATCTCGTCCTTCAACTTCGCCACGCACGGACAATAGTCGTTATAACGAATATCGTCAAGGTGTGAATAGTGCTATTCTCAATGGATCGGAGTTATTGTTTGCACCGCATACGGCGGATACGACACGGCTTGAGGGAGCAGGTCGGGGGACCGGAAAGAGGACCCCGGAGCAAGTGCTGGGGGCGTGAGGGCGGTCACAGCCTTGAGGGTGGGAAATGATATCTGCACGCACCATGGGGACTGAGGCATCGGAGCCCCCGATAGTCGAACGCCGGGTGCCGTGGCGGCGTCAAGCACAAGCTGGCAGCGAGGGTGGGTGCTTTGATTCCGGTCGCACAATGACACCAGCGGCCCAGCATCAGAGTTCCAATCCTTGCCGTCGGAATTTGTCGACTAGGGCGTCGCCAAATGGGGTGGACTTTTTGGCGGCCGGTGGCGTTGTGATCAATGCGTTTCCTTCGGCGATCCAGCGCTGCCGTTCGGCGATAAAACCGACATTCACATCGCGGTCATCGGAGAGCACCGTCACCCGGACGCGCCGGCCGGCGAATTCGTGGGAATTCCTGACGAGCTCTTCCCACTGCCCTTCGATCTGCAGGAATGGATGAGGATCGACTGCCATACCGAATCTTAGCGTGGAAGAATGCGCCATCCAGGACTTGAACCTGGAACCCGCTGATTAAGAACCGCTGCCTGCGCTCGCCGAAAAACCCAAGAATCCTCGCTTTTTTTCGGCATTCGATCATTCGACTCGAAGAGTTCTCTTATGGTGTTGCGGGGGCGCGAGCCGCCGACGCAACCATGTGCCGGAGCCTGGTCGTCTTGACCTGTTTTTTTCTAGGCTTGGCCAAAATTCGCTTGGAAGTCTCGCTCAGGCGGTCCATCCGAGACTCTTCCATTTTCTCGTAGAGCTTGGATAAATACGTTTTCGCCATACGTCACCGGGTATCCTGTTCCAAAACCTGAGCCGGTTTCTTTTCCGTGGATATTGAGGTCCAGCTTTTAACAGCTTCGTGTTGCTTCAGCAGGCTGTATGTGTTTGCGGGCCTGTCATCTACGATATTATACGCATATTCCGGGGGAACGAATCGCCCGGACATCGAACTGGGAGATTTTTTGTCGAATGGCACTTTGCAGAACCGATCCCAGACTCGCCCGGCGGCCATCCAAGCGGGAATCTTCACGAGAATCACGTGAATTTCGTATCCCAACCCATCGAGGTCATCCACCATGCCCAGCATTTTTATCCCATTGGCCCCGGTGAGGTCAAAAATGATGTGGTGACGATTGTCAACCGCCGCGGAAAAAATGAGCTTCTCCGCGACGTAACTCGATTCTTCGTGCAAAGCGCCTGCATTCCAGCCGCGATATTCGGGTAGACTCTCCTTCACATCATCGGCATTAATGACGACGAAATCCTCCTTGGAGTTAGGTACGTGTTTCATGCCCTCGCTCGTCTTCCCGGAGCCGGGCGTGCCGATCAAAAGGACCGCGAGGGGCTTGACTCCCTTCGGCACTCTCCGCTTGCCGGCGAGGGCGGTGGCAACCAGCGCTTCGTGAAGGGCCCTCCGTTCGGCGCTCCATTTTCCGTCGGATTTATGCCGGAAAACGCTCCAGTACTGAGCCTCTCCATTGGGGCAACTCGCGGCAAGCCCCTTTAGCCGTTTATCAACCTCCTGATAAGCGGGGTGGCGCAGCACATCCTTGAGGAATCGGCCAATGTCCTTCTGGTCCGCTGGCAGGGGGATTTCAGGTCCGCTTCGCAGAGGTGACATGATTTCAAGCGCAGCAGCGGCCGTCTGGTTCGGTCAAAACTGCAAATTGCAATCGTCGGGATCGGGGCAAACGCATGCGCCATCCAGGACTTGAACCTGGAACCCGCTGATTAAGAGTCAGCTGCTCTGCCAATTGAGCTAATGGCGCGAACGGAGAGGGAAGGATATAACCTCGTGGCGATCAGTCAAGTACGCTGGCGTTCTGGCGCTTTCGGTCACGTTCAGTCGAGTCCGGCGACAAGCTGCTCGGCCCCGCACTGGCGCCGTCGAGCTTGGCAAAGTAGGGCGGGATTGATCCCGCCGAGCAACCGTCAACCGCGGCGGGATCAATCCCGCCCTACGAGAATCACGGCCCTCGATCACGAACCCGATTTGCCCAAGTCAGAATTAACGGGGACGTAGTCGATCCGGCTCTTGATCGCGTCGTAGCTGAAATATTGCCGGGCGATGTTTTCCCGCTGGGCGGCGTCCTCCTGGCGGGTGCGGACCAGTTGGATGAAATACATGTCGTCGGGCTTGATCCGGGCGGCGATGTCAATCAGTTGCACCAGCACCACTTTTTTGTCGGCTGGCAATTCCACAATGGCCAGTGGATGCGGATTCTCGGCCGTCGCCTCGCGGAGCAGTTCACCCGCCTTTGCGCCAACGGCGCGGGATGCTGCCGGCGAAGCGGTGTAGCCGGGGATCGCAGAGCCGGGCGCGAAGGGCGTGGACGTTGTGATGACCGGAAGATTCTGCAGGCCGGCAGCGGCGGAAAGCCCGTGTTTGCGGGACGCTTCGAGCAATGCCTTGGCGGCGTCGAGGGCGGCTTGATATTGGTGCGCGGCTTGAACGTCGGCCGCCACGGTGGTGATGATTTCCTTCAGCGGCGGGGTGTGCTCTGGTTCGCGCTGCTCGATTCGGAAGATGTAAATGTTTGAATTCGGATCCTTCAACGGCTCCGAGGGCTGGAGCAGCGCGAGCGGCGCGGCGGAAGATCCGCCGGACGCGGGCTGCGTGGCGGGGATTGCGATGCTGGCAAACTCACTGGTTCCCGAAGACGCCGAGCCGATGCCGGGGAGCTTGGCGAGGGCAGCGGCGTCAAGCCAGTCGCCGGTTTGCGTCACTTCGGGAAACACGCCGAATTGCTTTTGGATGTCCAACGCGACGCCCTCAAGATATGCCTTGGATGCAAAGCCGCTCGTTGGCGCAGTGGTCGGTGCGGTGGCGGGCTGTGTCGCCGGCGCGGAAGTGAACGCGGCAAAGTCGGCGTTGAGCCGGGCGGTGAGGGCGAGCTGAATCTTCTGCGCCAGTTCGTCGGCCGGCGCTGCGAGGATGGCGGTCATCACGCGTTCCTGCACTTCAGTAAACGGACGCGTCGTGGGAGTCGCCGGAGCGGTTGCAGCCATTGCGGTCGCCGGGGCGGTGGCGGGCGCGCTGGTTGCGCTGGCAGTGGCCGTCGATGGGCCGGTTGTGGGTTTGGTGGTTGGTTGCGTGGCGGGGGGAAGGCCGACGAACTCGGACTGATGCGCGTAATAGTAGACGCGGGCGTCGACTTCCCAGTCATACGCCGATCGCGAGGCGCGGACGGCGTTGAGCACCGACTGGCGCGGAATCTTCAGATATTGGATGCGTACGCGCTCGGGAACTTTGTAGCCGAAGTTCATGCCGTCGCTTTCCGCGGCCTGTGGCTGCGCCACGACGTCGCGATATTTGTCGTACTGCGCCTGAATCTGCTCGGGCGTGGGAATGCCGACGGTGGCCGTAAATCGATCAGCCGGCATCTCGACGATCGCCAGACGCACCAACTGCGATCTGGCCAGCGTCTGCTCCCACATCGGCTTGGTGATCTTCACATCGGCTTCAACTTGGCGCACAAGCGTGAGCACCGGCAAGAAGCGCGAAACCGCGGCGGTGAGCCTGTCATACGCGTCCTGGCTGCCGATCGTATCGGGCGACACTTTCTGGAAGTCTGACGTGTAGAGGTCATTGGCGACCACGGTGCCGACCTCGTCAGCCGACACTTCGATGCCGCGCTGTTTCGCTTCCTGCTGCAACAGAAGGTAGATGTCGGGATTCTTGTCAATCGCGGTTGTCAGCTCGAATCCGAGCTTGAAGATGTAGGGCGCAGGTTGCGGCTCGAGCGACAAATCATAGCTGTATCGGCTCGGCAGAAACGGGATTTGGGCAAGCACGTGACTGAGCACTTGCCAGTCGTTGTGGGCCTGGATCTTGTCGTCGTTGTAAACCGCTTCGCTTCCGACGTGTCCGATCGGACGGCGAACGAACTCGCGACCGCTTTTCATGCTCGGCGGGATGATGAAGATCACCATCAGCACCACTCCAAAAACTGCGAGCATCTGCTTCTGGTACTTACGAATGAATTTTGTCATGCAGAATCAGCCTTTGGCCTTGATCGCCGCGGAAATGCGGGCGGCGCTGCCGGCAGCGTCCTGGGCGGCGGGGGCGTCCTTGTAATTGCTTGCCACATCGTTGTAGATCCGCAGCGCTTCCTCGGGCTTGGAAAGCTTCTCTTCAATTGCCGCGGTTTTCATCAGTGACTCGGCGATATGCGGAGCGTCGGGGGTTTTTCCGAAATTCGCGACCACCCGCATATATGCGATGGCCGCGTCCATCAGCGCCTTGGGATCATCACTGGCGAGCCCCTCCTTGGCCTGGGCCAGCATGAACATCGCCTCGTCCTGCTGATCCGGCGCCACGATCCCATCACCGGCGGCGATCAGCACTTCGTTGGCGTGCTTGTAGTCCTTCTGCGCAGCGCCACGCGCGCTTCATTGATCTTTTCCTCGGCGCGCGACCGCGCCATTGCGGCATTGTCCGCGGGCGCAGCGCCGGGGGTCGCGTCAACCGGAGCGGCGGCGCCGCCCAGCCTTGCCAGTTGTTTCAATGCAGCGCTGGCTCCATCGGTATCGTGCGCCGCGCTCATCAGCTCGACCTGAAAATTCAGCAGCACGCGCATCTGCGCGGTTTTGATGCCGGTGGTTTGCTCGGCGTTCTGCACGTCGCGGATCGCGGCGGTGAGCGCGGATTTGGTCGCATCTGGTGGAATCACCGGCTTCTGCTTCTGGGCCGAGTCCGCATCGATCGTCGCCAGTGCCGCGAAACCCGCCACCGCCGCGCCGAAATCGGGCGCCTTGTTGCCCGCGTCGATCAGCCGCAGCGCCGCTCGCTGCCGCACCCACGCGCGGGCGCTGGCGGTTGCGGCTTTGCGATACCCATCGATCGCTCCGGCGAAGTTCCCGCCGTCGTACGCTTCCTCCGCCGCCGTCAGCGCCGGCTCATCGTCCATCGCAATGCGCGACACTTCCGCCAGCTTCTTGCGCGTTTCGTTGCCGCTTGCGGAGACGAAGACCAGATCGTCGCCGTCGACTTTTTCAACTTTCACGTTTTGATACATCAGCGCCTTCTTCGCGCCCGCGGATTTATGCCAGACCGTGTCCGCCGAAGCCGCGGCGACCGGCAGTGTGATGACGGCCAGCAGGGCCGTGATGAGGGAAGAACGGAAGCGGGAGGGTTGTGGGTTGAGCATGATGTTCCGATCCTTTCCGCCTTCGGGGTGGATTTCGATGCAGGAGAGGGGGGTCGAACCCCTACACCTTTCGGTACAGGATCCTAAGTCCTGCGCGTCTGCCAATTCCGCCACTCCTGCCGAGCATTGTCTCAGAGAGAGCCTCGCACCGCAATTTAGCGCCGGAGGGGCGGTGGTGTCAATGAATGATAGGGGGAGGAAGGGACGGGAAGGGACAAAGGGACAAAGGGACAAAGGGACGAAGGGGAGAGGCACGGAGGCACGGAGGCACGAAGGCACGAAGGCACGAAGGCACGGAGGCACGGAGGCACGGAGGCACGAAGGGGAGGACGCTTCGCGACGGCAGATAATAATGCTGAGTCGCGAGCGCGGTAGTCGCAAGAACAGGGACCCGCGTAACCCGCCAACCAGCAGCAGAGTCGGCAGAGCCCTGCTCTAACTCTGCCGCGAAGCGTCCTCCCCTCCGTGCCTCCGTGCCTCCGTGCCTTCGTGCCTTCGTGCCTCTCCCCTCTGTCCCTTCGTCCCTCTCTTCCCCTCCGTCCCTTTCATCTGGCATAATCTTAGCTGGCCGGCAGCGCGCCGTCTCGAGATCTGTTTTCAGACTGGGAGCAGGAACCATGAGCCAGGACACTTGGACGTCGGTGGATCGGTATTTCGAGCAGATGTTGTTGCCGAATGACCCGGCACTCGACGCGGCGGTCAAGGCAAGCGTTGACGCAAAGCTTCCCCCGATTGCAGTCTCCGCTGTACAGGGCAAACTGCTGCACCTGCTGGCGCGGGCCATGGGCGCGAAGAAGATCCTGGAGATTGGCACGCTGGGCGGCTTCAGCACCATCTGGCTTGGGAGGGCGCTGCCGCCGGATGGAAAGCTTTTGACGCTCGAGGTAGATGAAAAGCATGCCGGCGTCGCCCGCTCCAATCTCGCGCGGGCCGGCCTGTCGGACAAGGTCGAGGTGATCCTCGGGCCGGCGCTGGAGACGCTCCCCAAACTTTCGAGCTCGGGCGCCGGTCCGTTCGATCTGTTTTTCATTGATGCCGACAAGCCCTCCAATGCCGACTATTTCGCCTGGGCCATGAAGCTCTCCCGGCCGGGGAGCCTGATCATCGTCGACAACGTCGTTCGCAAGGGGGCGGTTGTTGACGCGAAGAGCGCGGACGAAGACGTTATCGGTGTGCGTCGATGCGTCGAAGCGATGAGCAAAGAGCCTCGCTTCTCCGCCACGTTGATACAGAGCGTCGGCACGAAAGGATACGACGGGCTTGTAATGGGAGTGACGAGATGAAACCAGCCTGAACGCGAGAAACCGCGGTTATGGCGCCGATTGATGGCGAGATTTGCCATATTCTGCCATTCCGACTATTATCAGGGGATGGCAAGCCAGAGCAGCATGAACATTTCATTACCCGACACCATGCGTCGATGGGTGGAAGACCGCGTGGAGACAGACGGGTTTGGGACCGTGAGCGAATTTTTTCGTTCGCTCGTACGTGAAGAGCAAAAACGCAGAGCACGCGAACAACTCGATTGCAAGCTCATCGAAGCGCTCGATAGCGGTGACGCGGTGGAGATGACCTCGCGCGATTGGGACCAAATCAGGCAGACGGTTCGCGAGCGGCTCGCCGCCAAGGCGAAGGGCGAATGATCCGACGGCAACCAAGGGCTGTCGAGGCGATTATTCAACTCGCCGAGTACATCGCGGTCGACAGTGCCTCGGCGGCCGAACGCTTCTTGATCTCGACGGAAGAAACTTTCAAACAGCTTGAGAGAATGCCGGGGATGGGTCGCCTCTACGCGTCAGCGAATGCCAGGCTCGCTAGGATCCGGGTGTGGTCCGTGAAGGGGTTTCGCAATCACCTCATTTTCTACCGGCCGTTCGACGGCGGAATTGAGATTCTTACCGTACTGCATGGTGCGCGGGATATTGAGAACGTTTTGGAAGATGAGATATGAAGACGATCCATGAACTTGATACAAAGCCATCCACATGAAACTGCTGGCCCGACTGGAACGATTGCTGGGGCGCTACGCGATCCCGCGAATCACGATCTATATCATTTTCCTGCAGAGCCTGGCGTACGTCCTCTGGATGGCGTCGCAGGCGCGGCAGGGGGAAGGGGCGGAGGATTTTCTGTCGCGGCTCGTGCTCGTGGGATCGCTCGTTCGTCACGGCGAGGTCTGGCGGCTGTTCACGTTCGTTGTCATCCCGCCAACCACGAACCCGATCTTCTTCTTTTTCTCCATGTACTTTTTGTATCTGATGGGAATGGCCTTGGAAAACCATTGGGGCACCGTCCGCTTCAATCTCTTCCTGCTCGTCGGATGGGTCGCAAGCGTGGCGGTGTCGCTGGCGCTGCCGATGCTGCCGGCCACCAACGCCTACCTGATGGAATCGATCTTTCTAGCGTTCGCGTTTCTCTTTCCAGAGTTTGTCATCTATCTCTTCTTCGTTCTCCCGATCAAGGTGAAGTGGTTGGCACTGCTGACGTGGATACTCTACATCCTCCAATTCTGCGTCGGCACCTGGTTGGATAAGGCATTGATCGTGGCAGCCATTGCGAACTTCCTGCTCTTCTTTCACAGGGAGCTGCTGCAACGTGTTAGAGGAGGACACCGGCGCATGCTTGTCAGGGCCCAATCCACGGCACTGGCCATCGAACCGTTCCATCGCTGCACGGCATGCGGTGTCACGGAGAGGAGCGACCGGAAGATGGAGTTTCGCTATTGTCCCCAGTGCGCCGGGACGCCGTGCTATTGCATCAATCACATCAACGCGCATGCGCATATTCCAGCCACGCATTCCAGCGCGCTTGCGCCTGAGGGCTCGCGCACAAATAGCCTGGTCAACTTCGAGGCTTCAAATGACGCGGTGACGTGGCGCGGCCGTCTGGGCTGTGGCCCCAAATCACAGCCGAGACGGCCGTGCTACGGGAATCGCACCTCGCCGCTGATCAGCCGGTCGCTGCATTGAACCGCCGCGGGCTATCTGGTACAGCATCCAGCACGATCGTCGGGACCAACGCGCCGAGGATTTGCCGATGGCTGCGAAAAAGAAAAAGATCACCAGGAAACCGAAAACTCTCCCCAAAGAACGTACTGCAAAGAAAACGAAGAACTCTTCGAAGCCGAAGAAGAGAGCTGCCGCGGTTGCTCCGCGACGGCTGGCGTCAGCGCCCGTGGCCGTGGCAGTCCAGTTGCCGGGGCCTCAGATCGCGATCAGCTATGAGATGATTGCACAACGCGCGTTTTTGATCTGGGAACGAAAGACATACACGAACCACTCCGATCACAACTGGCGGGAAGCCGAGGCCGAGTTGCGGGCGGAGTTGGGGCTCAAAGGCGAGACTTAAGCACGGGCGTTACCTCGCCAGGCCGGGTGGGCCGGGCAGACGCATGTCCAGCGACGGCGGGGGATTTTTGCCGTCCTTCAACTCCGTGATGATCTTTTCCGACGTGACGGCATCCTCCGCCAGGACGCTGCCGTCGGCGAGCAAAAAGTTATTGGGGCCCGCGGCCGCGCGCGGCTTCACGTAGGCGATCACAGCCGGGCCAAGCTTGCTCAAATCCTTTCCGCCGGCGATGAACGTGAATCCAGTTTTCGCGTCGATCCATTCGGCTTTTTGATCCGCCTCGAGTTTGTCGAAATCCGCGGGTACCGTTGTTTTGGAATCACCGGTGAGATATGTCTTTGGATCAAGCTTCTGATCCGCCAGCGCGCCGAGATTTCCCGGAAGCTTCCCCTGATGATCGTTGGCAAAAGACATCAGCGCCACGCCGATCAATTTCAGATGCGAGCCGGTCACAATTGAGGCCATCATCCGGGCGCTTTCCGCCAGCATGTTGTCAAATTTCTTCTGCTGATCGGGCGTGAGAATTTCCCGAAAGCCCGCCATCGCCTGATCGCGCACGTCGCGAGGCTCCATCTTCGGATTCGCCTTGAGTTTGTCGGCCATTGAGGATTCGAGCGCAGTCAGTTTCTGTTTCTGCTCGTCGGAGAATCCGCCTAACGACTCCGTCAGTTCCGCAAGCTGTCCATGCATGCCCTCCATCATCTGTTGAACATGCTGCGCGTCCGAGGCGTCGTCTGCCAGGGCGACGCCCGCGTTTCGCCCCAAACCAGCAATGAAAAGGACTGCAAGCGCGCAGGCCATGCGAATCAAAATTGGCCTGCGGGAACATCGATGGAAAATGTCGTGTTTCATGATCGGCCTCCGGATGACCGCCCCTTGGTGAATCGACACTGGATGGTACCGGGTAGCTGGGAAAACTGGAACGCAGGCAGCAGAGAAACGGGGTGCGGCCGGGCACAATCCCATGTGCCACTTATTGGCATGACTTGCGTTGCGGTGCAGGCTTCCAGCCTGCTTCCAAAACGCCGGCAGGCTGCAAGCCTGCACCACAAAGGGCGCATGCGATTTTCCCCGGGGAGGCGGCCATGCTGAGTAGTGCTTCGTCAGCGTTCACGCAGCGGTTACCCTCTTGCCGGAGACAAACATGACACGCGGTCGTCAAACGCTCTTTCTCGTTCTCGTCGCGATCGTGCTGACTTTCCGGAGCGGTGCATCGCGCGCTGATGCGCCGCCGACGACCGAGCCGCTCTATACCGATTGTCCTCCGAGCCCGGACGGCATCGGCAAAGTCTACATGGGGAGGGAGATCGCCAACGTCATGGGTCATCTGGCCGCCTGGTGGCTCGATCGACCGGGTCGGGAGCAGGAGGAGCAGCCGCACAAGGTGACCGAGGCGATGGAGCTGAAGGGGGACGAGGTGGTCGCGGACATTGGGGCGGGCACGGGGTATTTCAGTTTTCGCATCGCGCCATTGGTCCCGAAGGGGAAAGTGCTGGCCGAGGATATTCAGCCGCAGATGCTGGCAATCCTCCGCAAACGGAGCAAGGAAAAAGGGATTGAAAATGTCGAGCCGGTGTTGGGAACGGTGACCGATCCGAAGCTGCCGGCGGCGGGCGTGGATGTGGTTCTGTTCGTGGACTCGTATCACGAATTCGATCATCCGCGCGAGATGATGGAGGCGATTCTGGCTTCCCTCAAACCCGGCGGGCGGGTGATCGATGTGGAATACAAGGCCGAGGATCCGAATGTGCAGATTCTTCCGCATCACAAGATGACCGAAGCGCAGGCGATCAAGGAAATGTCCGCCGTCGGACTCAAGCATGTGAAGACGATCGACGATCTGCCGCAGCAGCATGTGATGATCTTCGAGAAGCCGAAGTGAGACGTGGGTTCCCCGAACCCTGAACCCTGACCACTAGTCGTCGGCTTTTCTTTTTCCCCGCCCGCGCTTAGCTTCTATCGGGTTGAGTCATCGCATCGCCATTCTCGGGTCGACGGGGTCCATCGGGTGCAGCGCGCTGCAGGTGATCGAACACCTCGGTCGGCCGTACGAAGCTGTCGCGCTGGGCGCTCATCGCAACGCCGACAAGCTGCTCAAGCAGGTGCAGCGTCATCGCCCTTCGGCGGTCGTGATCACCGATGACGATTGCGATCGGGCGACGCTGCAGCAGATCCGCGACCTGGGCGTTGAGATTTACCGCGGGGCCGACGGCATGACGCAGATCGTGCAGCGGCCGGACGTCGATACGGTGCTGGCCGCCGTGGTCGGCGCGGCAGGGTTGCCGGCGGTGATCGCGGCGATCGGCGCGGGCAAGCGGTTGGCGCTGGCCAATAAGGAGTCGCTGGTCATCGCCGGAGCGCTGGTGATTCCTGAAGCGAAACGGCGGGGCATCACGATTCTCCCGGTGGATTCCGAACACTCCGCGGTCTTCCAGGCAATGCAATGCGGACGCGGACATGAGATTCAGCGAGTCATTCTCACCGCCAGCGGCGGACCATTCCGCAACGCGACGCGAGAGCAGATTCAGAACGCCACTCTTCAGGACGCCCTGCGGCATCCGACGTGGCGCATGGGGGATAAGATCACCATCGACTCGGCCACGATGTTCAACAAAGGATTGGAGATCATCGAAGCCTGCTGGCTGTTCGACCTACCGCCGGACCGGATCGAGGTGGTCGTGCATCCCGAGTCGATCGTCCATTCGATGGTCGAGTTCGTGGATGGTTCGGTGCTGGCGCAGCTTTCGCCGCCCGATATGCGGACGCCGATTCAGTATGCTTTCACCTATCCGCATCGGCTTGCCGGATCGACTCCGCTGCTGGATCTGAAGCAGGCTTTCAAGCTCCATTTTGAGCCTCCCGACTTCGATCGTTTTCCCGCGCTGCGGATCGCCTACGACGTGGCCGCCAGGGGAGGAACGCTGGGCGCCGTGATGAACGCCGCGAAAGAGGCCGCCGTGGAGGCGTTCTGCGGCGGGAAAATCTCGTTCGGCGGGATTTCGCGGGCGGTGGAGCTTACAATTGACGCACATCGGCTCCAGACGCACCCGACTTTGGACGATCTCCTTGGGGCGGATCGCTGGGCCCGGCAACATGTGACCGCACTCCTGGCGGAGTCGAAACTTCGGAATTGAACGCATGCCCAACGACGCGCTGACGATCACCCTGCTGATCCTGGGGTTTGGTTTTGTCATTTTCTTCCACGAGCTCGGCCATTTCCTCGCCGCCAAATGGGTGGGGATCAAGGTCGAACAGTTTGCCGTCGGTTTCGGCCAGGCCATTGTCGCTTGGCGCAAGGGGATCGGCTTCCGTGTCGGCACCACCAATAACGAATACCGCAAGCGCGCCGAAGCGTATCTCGAAACACAGAAAAGCTCGGAGCTGCAACTGCATGAAACGGTCGATGGATTCAGCGACGCGCAGATCGATCAGGCGGCGGCCGCTCTGGGGTTGGGCGACACTGAATATCGTCTGAATTGGATCCCTCTTGGCGGCTACGTGAAGATGCTCGGACAGGACGATCTGAATCCCAACTCCCAGGCCGACGATCCCCGCGCCTACAACCGCAAGTCGATTCCCGCCCGCATGGCGGTGGTTTCGGCCGGCGTGATCATGAACATCATTCTTGCCGCCATCGGATTCATGATCGTCTTCCGAATGGGCTTTCACGTTCCGCCGGCCAGGGTGGGCGGCTTGTTCCCCGACTCCCCGGCGCAGCGCGGGGCTGCAAGTTGGGGATTACGTCGACACGCTCGACGGCAAAAAGCAGTACGACTTCACCAAGATCGGGCTCAACGCAGCACTGTTGGAGCCGGACGTCACCGTCCCGATCGACGTGATTCGCGACGGAAAGCATATTCATCTGGAAATCACCCCCGAGCGATTCAAGGGCGAACCGAAGGAGTTCGTGGCACTGGGAATCGAACCCTATCACGATCTTCGCGGCCTCGCCGACGCCGTCGTGGAGAACGATCCAAAGCTCAGTGAACGCGTGCTCCTCGAATCTCTTGCCGTCAAGCCTGGCGAGCTCATCACCGCGGTGGACGGGCGGCCGATCGCGCCGGATGACTATGAAAAATTCGATTCGATCGTCCAGAACTCATTCGGCAAGCCGATTGTGCTGACCGTCACTTCCGCCGACGGTGCTGTCCGCCAGGAAACGATTCACGGTCATTTTGCCGATCCGTTTTCGGCTGGCTCGTTCCACCTGATCGGCATGGTTCCCCGCGCTGCGGTCGAAAACGTGCTTCCGGATTCTCCTGCCCGCGGCAAGCTCCTCCCCGGCGACGTCATCCAGGCGGGTTTTTATGCCAACAATGATGCTGTGGCCGCTCCTCCGACACGCGAAGAGCTGACCAGCTTCCTCAAAGACGCCGGCGACAAACGTCAAATGGTGTCGATGGACGTCGTTCGCCGGGTCAACGGCGTCGATCAACTCATTCATGTGAAAGATCTGCAGACAGGAATGAAACTAGAGGGCGGGGGCCGCGGCCTGGGCATCGTGCTGGGCTACGACGAAAATCACGCCGTGGCCGCGCAGGTGCTCAAGGACACTCCTGCCGGGTGCGCTTCCATTCCGCGCGGGGCGACGATCACCTCAATCGACGGGCACAAGGTCTCCTCCTGGTACGACGTGCATCGGGTCCTGCTGGATGTCGCGCCAGACACTGCGGTGCCGATCGAGTTTATCAACCCCTCCGGCGAGAATGTGAAAACCAAGATCGTGATCGACGCGGCTCAGGAAGCCGCCATTCACGCGGTGCGCTATGTCACCTTTCTTTCGCTGGCCGATCCGAGCAATGCCATCCGCAAAGCCAACAGCATCTGGCAGGCCGCTGGTTGGGGCATCACCGAAACCCGCGATTTCACCCTGCAGTTTTATCTCACGCTCCGGCGGATGTTCGAAGGAAACCTCAGCCCCGCCAACATGATGGGCCCCGTCGGCATCTTCATCGCCGGCAAGAAGCTCGCGTTCAAAGGGTTCGATTGGCTGATCTGGTTTCTTTCCATGATCAGCGCCAATCTGGCCGTCGTGAACTTCCTCCCCATCCCGATCGTGGACGGCGGCCTGTTCACCTTCCTCATCCTGGAGAAGCTGCAAGGCAAGCCCCTGTCGCCGCGCACGCAGGCGATCGCGCAGTATGTCGGACTCGCATTTCTGGTCGGCGTCTTCGTCTTCGTAACCTACCACGATATCGTTAGGTGGTTGTGAGACCGAAGGTGTAAACGCCTTGCTTACGGAATCGATCCCCGCTCCAGCACTTCTCTCTGTCGCTGGGTCCACCATCGCGCCTCGTTCACGTCGATCTGCCCGCATCCGAAGAACTCCACGATCGCTTGTCGCAGGCCATCGATTCCCGCGCCGGTCTTTGCTGAAACACGCAACCCCTCCGCCGCGCCGATCGCGTTGTTTTCATTCAAATCACATTTGTTGAATACCCGGATCGCTTTGGGGAATTGCGGAACGTCGAAATTGGCCTGCGCCGCATCCACCACCCAAAGCACAAGATCGGCGCCGGCGATCTGCTCCCGCGAGGCGTCGATCGCGTCGGCTTCGATCCGATCCTCTGTCTCCCGGACCCCAGGCGTATCGATCAGCATGATCGGCAGCCCATCGATATTTGCGTAGTCGCCGACCCAGTCGCGCGTGGTCCCCGCCAGGTGGGCGGTGATCGAACGTTCCTGCCCGAATAGCCGATTTGCGAGAGTCGATTTGCCAACGTTCGGCCGACCCACGATTGCCAGGCAAGGCGGATGCAGCATCCGCCACAGTGCCGTGTCGGCGCCGATTTCCTTCAATCGCTCCGGCTCGGGCATCGTCTCACGCAATGTGTTCCATGCGTCAACTTGAGCTGCCAGCATGCGCATCGCAAGCTCGCTCCGCGCCAGAGGCAGCCATGCCGTCACCTCCCGTTCCAATGGCGTGTCCCCATCAGCGCCAAACAGAAACTGCTCGCCCGCATCGTCGACAGCGCGAAAACCGAATTTCTTCGCCAGCTCGATCACCCGCGCAACGGTCCACGACGACCCATGCAGATTGATATCAGCCTGTTGCTGATCCTCCGACAGGACGACCACCGCGTCATCGATCACGGCACCTTCGTCGCGCACCTCGCCGTGAACGCAGCGTCCGCTCCGCGCAAGCTTGGAAAAGTGGATTCGGAGAAAATCGGCCGACAGCGCGCCGCTGACTCGCACGACCGCGACAGCCGCCATCCCTGCACCCGTCAGCGGCAACACGATGTTGCCGCGTGCTTCAGTTGCTCTCTGGCCCATTCCGTCAGTTGCGCTTCCGGCCCCCTCGCCCGGCCTGCGATGAGGGTTGTCGAATCGTACTCCGGGAGAGGGCTGGGGTGAGGGTGATTGCGAATTCATCGCGGTGCAGGCTCTTTCTAGAATCCTCTAGAAGTGAGACGGAAGAGGTTCCCCACATGATGCCCTACTCATCCGTCAAATGATGATTCGTATACGCCAGCGCGATGCCATACAGCGTGAGATCCGGCGCGATCGCGTGAATCAGCTCCCATCCATCAAACAGCAGTTTCGCATCGCCGCCTGTCGCGATGACTTCCGGCCAGCGGCCCAGATCCGTCGCGTAGATTTCGACCAGTTCTTTCACCGCTCCGCGTATTCCGTGATATACGCCATGAAGCATCGCCTGCTCGGTGTTTTTCCCGACCGGGCCTTGCGGAACCGCTAGCGTGACTTCGGGAAGCTTTGCCGTGTGTGCATGCAGTGCCGCGAGCATCATCGCAGCGCCGGGCAGGATGGCGCCTCCAATGAAATCTCCGCCGTCGTTGCAGCAGTCAACCGTCACCGCGCTGCCGGCATCGACCACGACGCATGCCGATTCGATTTGCTCGTGAGCGGCTGCCACATTGAGAACGCGGTCGACTCCCGTCTCCGCAGGCTTGTCCGTCAACACTCGAATTGGCAGGTCCAGGCTCTTTCCCACCCATACAACGTTGCGTCCGATCGCCAGATCGACGACATGCTCAATCGCCTCGATCAACGGCGGATTCACCGTGGCCGCGACAACGGCGGCATCGCGTCCGTCCAGGCTCGCCCACGCGTCAACGATCGCTTTCTGCCAGGCAGCACGTTCATCGATCCGGTGCCGGGTCACTCCTCTCAATTCTCCCGCGACGAACGTTCCGCAGGCAATGCGCGAGTTCCCAACATTCAAAACCAACAGATTAATTTCCATACCCCGCCAACGTACCACGGGTTTCCAACCCGTGCGAACCGCTTTTGCCTCCCAAACAGTCCCCGGCGATTGAATTGAACGTCAATGGCACATTTGTGGTGCAGGCTTCCAACCTGCTTCTCAGATGGCAGGCTGGAAGTCTGCACCACAACAGACTGAACTTTGGCTTGTTGATTCGATTCCACCCGCCAGCGGTCGTATCCAATTGTTCTGCGGCCCATCCCCAGCACGCAGAGATCACAAGTCCGTCTTGCCCCTGCTACACTTCGCCGAATTTATGCCCCCGACGCTCATCCTCCTCCCCGGCCTGCACGGTACAGCCGATCTCTTCGAGGCATTTCTCAAAGTAGTGCCTGCTGAGTTTCCGCGCCAGGCCATTTCATATCCAACGGAGCAATATCTTCCGTACGATCAACTGCTCACGCGGCTCGAAGAGGAGCTGAAAGCCGAGCGATCGCTCGTGCTGATCGCCGAATCCTTCTCCGGCCCGCTTGCCGTTCGTTTCGCGGCCGCGCATCCGCGGCGCGTCCGCGCGGTCGTGCTGTGCGCCAGCTTCGTGCGCCTCCCGCTGCCCCCGTGGTATGAGCGGCTGCTGGCGCCGATTCTCTTTCGACTGCCGATTTCGCTTGCCGCGCTGCGCCGCTATCTCATGGGGTCGGAGGCGGCGCGTGAGGTCTTGCTCACTGTCCGCCAGTCGCTCCGCCAATCGCGACCGAAGGTTCTTCTTGCGCCTGCGCGAATCATTCCGCGTCGATTGCTCCGACACGCTGGCCCGCTGCCAGATGCCGGTGCTCTATCTCATCGGAAACGAAGATCGCCTGATTCCCCGCCAGGCGCTTGAATCAATCCTGGCCGCCCGCCCTGATGCCCGCGTCCGTCGGCTCCCTGGACCCCATATGCTTCTTCAAGCCCGTCCGGCTGACTGTTGGCGTGAGATTGAGCAGTTTCTGCGGAGCGCACTGCTCAATTCACCAGCAGAATCACCTTCCGAAACATCTGATTCGTCGGCACTGCCCCGAAAAGAGATGCCAGAAACGAAGCAATGGGCAACGCCCAATGCTTAGCAACATCCCGAGTCAACTGGCCTCTATCGGAGTCGAACCGATACTCCTTTTGGGAAATGGATTTTGAATCCATCGCGTCTGCCAATTCCGCCAAGAGGCCGTTCTGCGTGAGGAGCAAGCCTCGGGGGCGTGTTCCATCATCGCTCGTCGCGATTCTACTCCAGGACGCTGACGATTCCAGCTTTCTCTTTAGATCAGCGGGCGCGGACGGAACAGCCAATCGAGCGCGGGGGTGAACAGACTGGCGATCAGCAGGGCGACGTAGGGGCCGAAGTCGACGGATACATAGAGCTGCGAGCACGCGCAGAGCAGGCCGATGATGGCGGCGTAGACTGTGCGCGCGTCGCGTGTCATGGGACGGATCGACGGGGACGTGGCGATGAAGAAGGCCATGAATAAGACGGGGGAGACCATGATCTCGTAGTTGGCGAGAGTGATGGCGGTGGCGACGCCAACGTTGGGGTCGCGCAGGGCGAGCCAGTGCCACTGCGGGTGTTTGGCGATCACGCTGGGGATGGGGAGGATCAGCAGCGCGGCGAATTCGATGAGCCAGATGATCAGGGGAATGCGAATGTCGATGAGCCCGCGGTAGAGGAGGAAAAGCCCGCCGACGATGACGGTGACCCGGCTGCTGATGCCGATGGGGCCGGGGTGTCCGCCGATGATGAGATCCTCCAGCGGAGGCATGCTGTCGCGGAGAAGTCCCTGCACGGGAAGCCATCCGCGTGCGGGTCTCTCGCGGCCCGTGGTGTATTGAATCAGGGCGGTGGCGGCGGGTTCGACCCTCTCGGCGTCCTGATCGCCGGCGGGTTTGCGGGTGATCCAGGAATCGCCGTGGTCGATTCGCTGATCGGGCGCGGCGGCTTTGAGCAGATCGCCGGTGAAGAGGTGATCGCGGCGCAGCACGTAGCGGGGGGCGAGCATGTCGCCAAACAAAGCGGCCAGCAGAAGAAACGTGACCAGGGTGGGATGAATCCTGCCCGCGCCCAGGCCGCCGATGAACCACATGATGATGGCAAGGCTCATTCCGGCAGCGGGAAGGATCAGCCACGGGACTTCGCCGTGAGAGTCAGGAACGCTCGTCGCCAAGTGCGCCGGGAGCATGAGAGCGAGCAGCGTGGCAAGCCACGCCGCGTGCGAGTACCGCAATTGGGGTCCGCGCGTTCCGATTCGACGCCAGACGGCTACCGCGGCCAGCGTCGAAGCGAGCACGCCGCCGATCACGATCAAGGCTCTCCAGCCGTAGAGGAGCACGCCGGCGGTCAGCGGGAGCGCGATGCCGAGCAGATGCATTGAGTAAAAACCGGCTACGGTGATGCCGCTGTGTGAGAGCGGGGTCACGGAAGCAGGGCGGAGGGCAAAGGAGCGATTCATCGGGATCGCCGCGAATTGTGCGGTGTGAAAGGCGGGGACGCAAACGCCGGTTGCAACTCTTTGCTCCCCATTTTCTTACTCCAGGCTCTGGGCTTCTGCGTGCGATCCCGCTCTCAGCGTCCGGATTCCATGCAGCAGCGGCAGATAGGACGGGCACACATACGTGCAGATGCCGCATTCGATGCAGGCGGGAAGCCCGTATGCGTCGGCCATGTGCGCATCGTGCGTCTGTGCGGCTTCGAGGAGTGCGGCAGGTTGAATGTGAACCGGGCACGCTTCGATGCACCAGCCGCAGCGGATGCATGGCTCTGGATTCAGCTCGCGGATCGGCGGCGAAGCGTAGATCGTCATGCTCGCTCCGCCCACGACGCAATCGCGCGAGAGCACCTGCTGATGCAGCGGGGTGCCGGCGGAGAGAACGCAGAACGTTGTTGCGACGCCCGCCCGCTCCAGCAGATACTCCAACGGCGTGCCGATCGGCGCCAACACGTAGTGCGCGCGGCGCGTGCTCTGATCGTAGATTCCCATCGGAAGCTCGAGCGTCGGAGCGTTGCGGAGGAAGAGGCGCCCGGCGCTGCGAGCGGCGGCGGCGTCGAGCAACAGGATGCCCTGCTCGACCGGCAGATTTCCGAAGCGAACCAGCCGCCCGGTCAAACCCTGCAACAGCAGGGAAGGGTGGGCGGTCGGATAGCGGTTTTGGATGGGTATCAGCTTGAGGTCGGTCCCCTCAATGGCCTTTTCCAGGCGGGCGTAGCAGCCTTGCGGAAGACTCTCCGGCACAACAATCCAGGCGCGTCCCGCCCCGGTGAGGCTCGCCAGCGCGTGCATTCCGGCAGCCAGATCGTCGGCCCAGGTCGACGCGATCATCGCCTGGACGGGAAGGGCCATATCGAGATCGATCACGCTGCAGATAACGGTGTCGACCGGGCGCGTCAGGCAGCGATGGAGCTGCTCGATCAAATCCGGGCAGGCCCAGCGGGCCGTCCAGAGGGCACTGCTCCGCAGGCGGTCGATCCATTCGGAAAAGCTCGCCTGGCGCATGCGCGCGACGACATCCCCGGCAGGCGGATCCTCCGCCAGCGGGAGCGGTCGCGGCGCGGTCTGGAGTAAAACGGCGGGAACCTCATACCCACGGAGAATCGGCGCCGCCTGCATTCCGATGATCGTCCCCTGCGCGGGGGCGAGCGGTGTGTAGCGCAATGCCGGATGCGGCTCGACCAGCGGTTCGCCCGCCAGGACCTGCGTGCCGGGCGGACGCACGCGGACGACGTCGGCGGCCAAACCTGGCAATGCGTGCGTGAGGCAGGGGACCAGGAATCGAGGCGGCGGACTCAGCGAGCTGAATAGGCACGGCGATTGAGCATTTGTCTCGCCTGTGGATTGATTCGACGGCGCGGTCATGCAGTCTCCGTCCGTTATCCGCACCGACTCCCGCGAGTGAGAACCGTTTTCAGGTTGATGTGGCGTTGTGATGCAGGCTAGCAAGTCTCGACAACGAAGAGCCCGGCACGAGGACCCAAACAACGGCCGCGCGACTTTAACCACGGGCTGCTACCGTGCGATGCTGTTTTGCACACCGGCGCGTCCGGCCTCGGCGGCGTACGCCAAGGGGGTGTTCACTTCGTTCAGTAACTGGCTGACGACCCGCGCGTCCTCGTGGGCGAAGACAGCGCCTTCGAGCTTGGACGGGCCGACCGGATCCTGCAGGCCGGCCGAGGTCGGCAGCGGACGCACCTGTGCGTTTTGCACATGCACGCGCACCAGATCGCTGAAGGACGTGGTCGAAACAAACGCGGTGCCGGTGTATTCAAGCATTCCCTTGGGATTGCCGCCCATCACATACCAATGAACCGAAGCGTTGCACGCTGCCGCGTCGGTTACCTTCAGATCGCGCTCCGGCTGCCAAAGCACGCGAAGGTGAAGAATCTGCTGAATTGGCGATTTCGACCGATGCCCGGCGAGCGCGTCGGCAGTCGCCGAGTCGATCAGCACGACATCCAGATCCCCGTTCGCATTATGGCTCAGGTAGGCATCGGAAAATCCCTGGTCGAACTTCTCATGCGTGCGCATGGAAGTCAGCGTGATGCCGCCCGCATGGCCCGCGCACCCCGTGGAAAGCGATGCGGCTGCGATCGTGATCGAGAGTGAGAGAATCTTCCTGGCAATCGGTTTCACGGGCACCCTTTCGTCAAAACTCGGGGGTTTACTCCAGACCCAGCAGGCCCAGCGTGTCGCGCTCGACGATGCCGCGAAGCGCCTCGCGGAACCAGGGGGAGGTTGGTTCCCTGCGCGAACTGGTTGATGCTGTAGAGCGATTCGATGCACTCCGTCGCGCTGGTATATGGGAAGTCGCTGCCGAACAGGAGCTTGTCGATTACGCCATGCTGATGGACCAGCACCAGCGCGTTATACGCCTGCCACGGACGCATCAACAGGCCGCTCATATCAGCATAAACATGCTGATGCTTTCCCAACATGCAGATGGTCTCGTCGATCCACGGCTGGCCGAGTTGGGCGATGACAATCCGCAGCTTCGGAAACGTGCGGGCGATCTCGTCCAGCAGATAGGGCCGGCCGTATTCAAGCTTGCTCTGTTCGGTGAATTGGCCGCTGGGATGAATGAGGATCGGCATTCCCAGCCGCTCCGCTTCGGCATAGACCGCCATGGCCCGGGTATCGGTTGGATGAAAGTCCTGGTTCGCTGGAGAAACGGTCAGCCCGCGCAGCAGGAGATCTTCCTTGGCCGTCTGCACCTCGGCAACTGCCGAGCGTTCGGTCGGATCGATCCCGGCAAAGCCGATTAACTTCTGCGGAAAGCGATTCACGTAGTCAGATACGAAACGATTGGGGATTTCCGCGCGAAGGTACCGGCTCTTGAAACCCAGGACAATTGATTTGTCCACGGTACCGCTCTGAGCCCAATGATAATCCGGGTCGGCCGCGGGGACGGCGGAGCGCCAAACGGTTCGATGCGCCGAAACGCGCAGGGGCCGACGCGCCGATGGAGGCGACGAGTTACCCAAGTCGAGCTGACCCAGTTGGTCAGGGGACTGCCAGATGTGCGTATGACAATCAACGATCATAATTATTACAGCTCAAAAGCAACACTGCGGAACGGCCGTGCAAACAGTCGCCACTCCGTTGACCTGCTTCAATGCTGCCCAGCCCGATAACGGACGAAAGTCTATGAAGTTTTGTCGGCAGGTCAATCGGAGGCCGGGCATCCGTCAGCTGCGAAACCAGCCACAAAGTTATCGGACCGAACACAGGAATGGCTTGAATGATTGGTAAGTGTTTGTCGGGAAAGGGACTGCGGAAGGCACGGGTGGGAAAGGCACGAAGGCACGGAGGCACGAAGGCACGAAGGGTGAGGAAGGGGATGGGAGACGGAGAGGGAAGGGAGACGCACAGGCACGGTAGAAAATGCGTAACACCCGGTTTGCGGTACCCCGAGGAGCCGATCCCCCCGTTTTGCCCCTCTCTCCCTTCCTTCCCTTCGTGCCTCCGTGCCTTCGTGCCTTCGTGCCTCCGTGCCTTCGCGCCTTCCCCTTACTTCTTCTCCTTCTTACGCCGCCGCAATTCGGCATCGATGAAGCCGTCCAGTTCCCCCCGATCCAGCACGCTCTCGACGTTGCTCGTCTCTACCATCGTCCGGTGATCCTTCACCCGGCGATCATCCAATACGTAGCTGCGAATCTGATTTCCCCAGGCGATCGCGCCCTTTTCGCCATACATCTTCTTCAACTCTTCGTCACGCTTGGCCTGTTCGAGAAGCTCCAGACGGCCTCTGAGC
This sequence comes from uncultured Phycisphaerales bacterium, assembly GCA_963758525.1. Taxonomy (GTDB): domain Bacteria; phylum Planctomycetota; class Phycisphaerae; order Tepidisphaerales; family Tepidisphaeraceae; genus JBBSDP01. Next base: position 328,663 of record CAVWVQ010000001.1, on the reverse strand, counting down.
AGGGCGATTGCCAGCCGCTTGTTCTGCTGCTGGCTGCGTTCGACCGAGCAGGTGACCTGCAACCCCGTTGGTATGTGCGTGATCCGCACAGCCGACGCGACCTTGTTCACGTTCTGTCCGCCCGGGCCGGATGCGCGCACGAAGGCAACGATTTCCATGTCCGCCTCGGGAACCTCCAGATCGCCCCCCTCGTCCTCGAAATCTGGGACGACGTCGACCGACGCAAAACTCGTTTGCCGTTTCCCCTGCGCATTAAACGGGCTGGGACGAACCAGCCGGTGAACCCCTGCCTCTGCACGCAAATACCCGTAGGCGTATTCCCCTTTGACGAGCAGCACGACGTCCTTGATCCCGGCCTGTTCCCCCAGGGTCCGGTCCACTTCGCTGACATCCCACCCGCGATTCTCGAAGAAATAGAGGTACATCCGCAGCAGCATCTCCGCCCAGTCCTGCGCCTCGGTGCCGCCGGCGCCGGCATGGATTTGCAGGAAGCAATTGCGGGGATCGTTTTTCCCGTCGAGCAGCGACTGCAGCTCCACCTTCTGGCCGCGCTTCTCCAATGCTGCCAGCGTTTGATCCGCCTCGGCCAGCGTGTCGGCATCCCCAGCTTCCTCGCCAAGCTGATACATTGCACGGACGTCGTCGATCGCCTCCAGCAGCGCCTGCACCGGCTCGACGACCCCCTTGATCGTTTTCATCTCCGCGACGACGGACTTCGCCCCCTCAGGGTCATTCCAAAACCCGGCATCCCCCATCTTGTCTTCCAGTGCTTTGCGTCGAGCGAGTTTGGTGGGGAAGTCAAAGAGAGTCCCGGATGGCAATGATCCGGGATGAAAGGTCTTCGATCGATTGCGAGAGGTTCTCGTGAATCATGGGAAGAGCGTAGCAGAAGAAGAAGTCAGGAGCCAGAAGGCAGAGCAATCAGAAGGCAGAGCAATCAGCGAACGCCCGAAATCCAAATGACACGCTCGCATGCTCCAATGAAGATCGCAGATCGAATGTCGAACATCGAATGAACCAAACCCAAAAAGCTCGCGCCCTCAGGCGCGTCCTTCCCTTCGTGCCTCCGTGCCTTCGTGCCTCGCCCACCTCTCAATCCTCACTAAATTCCAGCACCGGAATCGACACGCCCCGGGGAGTCGGCGCGGCGGCGGGCTGATCGTTTTCCGGAACTTCATGCAGCGTAAGCACCACCGCAATCTCATCGCATTTGTCCCGCTTCGGACACCGCACGCAGTCGCTCCACACTTTGAGCGGCAGCGTTTCCTTGGCGACGACATCGAACCCGAGTTTCTCAAAAAACGCCTGCTCATACGTCAGGGCCATCAGGCGGCGAATGCCGAGCCGGCGGCCTTCATCAATGCTCCATTCGATCAGCCGACGACCGATGCCTCGGCCAATATGCTCTTCGTCCACTGCCAGGGAGCGGATCTCCGCCAGGTCGGCCCAAAGAATCGTCACCGCGCAGCAGCCGACAACCTGACCGTCTTCTTCGTAAACCCCGAAGTCGCGGAGGTCCTCGTACAACTGCGCGTAGCTCTTGAAGAGCATCTTCCCCAGCCCGGCATGGCTGTTGATGATCTCCTCAATGTGCGGAACGTCATGAATTGTGGCGGGGCGGATCATTGCTTTCGGAGAATCATAGCAACAGAAACAGGATTCGTCGCAGGAACCTCTAGCCACGTAACACCAAGTCGCACCAAGTTACGATGCCACCTCGAAAATAAACTCAATCTCAACCGACGCGTCCAAAGGTAAAACATTGACTCCCACCGCCGCCCGCACGTGCCGTCCCGCGTCGCCGAAAAGCTCCAGCAGCAATTCGCTCGCTCCGTTCGCCACCTTCGGCTGCTGAGTGAATCCCGCATCTGAACTCACGAACACCCCAACCCGCACCACGCCGGCGATGATGTCGATCGAATCGCAAACAGTTCCGATCGCCGCGATCGCGTTGATCACACATTGCCGCGCCGCGAGCTGCGCCTGCTCAACCGATGTCCTCGAAGGCACCGGGCCGGTCGCGAGGAGCTTGCCGTCTTTCATCGGCAACTGCCCCGCTATGTAAATCAGATTTCCGATGCGCCGCGCCGGAACGTACGCTCCAAACGGCCCCGATACCGTGGGCAACTCGACTCCCAGCGACTTCAGTTTCTCAGCAAGCATTCAACGTTCCCCATGGCACGGGCATCTTGCCCGTGTTGAGTGCGTTGTAGTAGAAAAGCCATGATATCAAAGCATTCGCAGTTCCAACGCCATCTGCACGGGCAAGATGCCCGTGCCACGCCAACCCAACCAGCATTTCAGGCAATCTCCGCCGCATCCATCGGCGGCGCGACCGGTTCGCGCGGCGATTCCGATGGTTCGGGCGTTTCCTCCGCCAGATGCAGAGACGCGTGCGCATACTGTTTACGATGCTCCTCCGGCGCGGCAGTGATTTCCAGATCGTCCAGCGCCGACTCCTGTTTCACGAGGATCTTCTTCTCCCTGATCAGTTCCAGCAGCGCCAGAAACACGCCGATCATTTCACTTCGGCTCTTGCGGCCGACGATCAACGCCCGCAACGTGAGCGGCCCTTCGCGTTTGAGGCGATCTTCGATGTCAGCAGCGTGGAGATCGATCGGGGTGTCGTCGTAAACAACCTCATGATACTTGGGCTTGCGCGTCCCGACTTCCCGCATCAGCCGGTCAAATGCCGACAGCAGGTCCCACACCTGCACCTCCTCCAAATCCACCGGCGGCGGCTCGTCAGCCGCTCCTTCCTGCGCGGCCGGCACGCTCGGGTACCGGCTCTGATGTTCCTTCTGCCTGCGATCCAGAAGCGTTGCGGAATCCTTGAGCCGTTTATATTCCAGGAGCTGGCGAACCAGCTCCTGCCGGGGGTCGGCCAATTCCTGCGCGGCGGTTGGCGCACCGTCCTTGCTCGCTTCAACTGGAGCCTTGGGCAGCAGCATTGCCGATTTGATCTCCATCAGCGTCGCCGCCATCACGAGGAATTCCCCGGCGACGTTGATGTCCAAACCCTCCTGCTCCTTGAGACCCTTGAGCAGGCTCACGTATGTCATGTAAGAATCAAGAATTCGGCTGATGGGAATGTCGTAGATGTCCAGCTCATCCCGCTTGATCAGGTAGAGCAGCAGATCCAACGGCCCATTGTAGACGTCCAGTTCAACCCGATAGTCCACGCGCATCCTTGCTTGAGGTGGCAGAATTCTAATGCGCACCTGTGGCATGTAAAGGCGAGTCATGATTCCGATCCGCAATTTCCGCCTGAAATAAAGCGGCCATGCCCCGCCCCCTCCTGTCGAAACGCGATCCGTAGCACAGCCGTCCCGGCTGTGGGTTTTGAATCACATCCGGGACGGCTGTGCTACAGGGAAATTCTCATTGGGCAGGGTGGGAATCGAACCCACGACACATGGATTTTCAGTCCATTGCTCTACCAACTGAGCTACCTGCCCGGACACTCGACGGCATTTTAGCGACATCAGGGCGTTTGCAAAGAGGCCTTTACTTCGGCGGCCTATTTCGGCAATGCAAGCGGCGTCACCGCCGGCTCTTCCTGGCTGTTTCGAACCGCCCAAGGAAGGTGCAGACTCGCTTAATACGTTCCGCCTGCATTCTACTGCGGCGGCTCGATGCGGATCGTGTCCTCGTGCCCTTCGCGCAATACAACCAGCACAACGCTTTCCTTTGGCTTGTCCTTGCGCAGCTGTTCATACGCTTTCTGAAACTCGTCCACATTGGTCACGATCTCGCCGTTGAGGCGTTGGATCATGTCGCCGTCATGCAGACCGCCGGATTCGGCGGAGCTTTGTGGCCGCAGCACTGCCACGATAACGCCCTTTGCATCAGCCTGCAGGTGCCGCATGTAGGTGTCGATGAAGACCGCGTCGCGCACCGCAAAGCCCAGGTCCTCGGCAAAGTAACGCTTCGCGGTGTTCGGACGCGGCGGTTGTTCCGCCAGTGTGACTTTGATGTCCTGCAACGGCTGCCCGCGACGCCGTAACACCGACAGCACCACCTCATCTCCAACTTTCATCCGCATCAGCCTGCGGCTGAAAATCATCGGCAGTTCTTCGGGCTCGTCGCCGCGCTCCAGGGGCTGGCCGTTCAGCTTGACGATAATATCCCCTTGCTTGAGTCCCGCCTGGTCGGCAGGCATGTCGTGAATCACTCCGCCAACCTGAATCGCAGGCTCGCCCTTCAAATTGAAAATCTCCGCGACGTCCTTCGTCAGCCCGGTCATCTGCACCACGCCCAGCCACGGAAGCTTGACCGGTTTGCCCGGCGTCGGCGGGTCGCTCAAGCTCTGAGCGAAAAAACGCGTCGGCGTGAAGAGCTTCGGCGGATTCGTCACGGAGTGCAGCGCGTCCGTCGGGTTGTTGAGCAACAGCGGCTCGTCCCGCGCGATCGCGACCACGCCAATCGCCTGTCCCTGCGCGTTGAATACCGGGGAATTCACCGCCGCAAGTCCGCCGTCCACGGCGATCATCGGCATCTCGCCCCGCAACGTCGTCGCAACGATCCCCGACATGTAATAGCTCTTGTAACCCGCCTCTTTTGGCATCAATCCGACGGAGTAGACATAGTCGCCCACGCCGGGCGGCTGCTCCGCAAACTTGATGCTCTTCCACTTCTGCGGCTCGAGCGTTTTGACAAACGCCATTTCAGTCCGCTCGTCGCGCCCCTGAAACACCGCCTTGAGTTCCTGCGGATCTCCCGTGTCGCTGGGCACGATGATTTTGAAGTCCTTCATCTGCTCGTCGGGAAACTGGGATCCGACCATCGCGATCGAGGTCATCACCAGCCCATCATCACCGACGACGATGCCGGCCCCGATGATCTCCCGACGCCCCAGTTCGCTCTCCCACACATACTGCACTGCCACCAGGGACGGAGTAATGGTCTGATATTGCTGCGCCGCCGCGTCCGCCGACAGCGGAGCGCGCGACGGCGGGGGAGGCGCGTGGCGCAGCCCAGAACGGCCGCGGCAACCGACAACAAGAGGGACACAACGATTCGCTTCATGAACGCTCCAGAAGAGTTGGCAGTCTGATGATCGGAATCAGTACGTGATTTTGAGCACGGCCGACTGACGGCCGCGCCCGCGCTGAATGTCCAGCAGAACCGCCGGGTCCGCCGCTTTCACCGACGCGTCGTACAGTTTTTTGAACTCGTCGAGATCCGTGATCGGCTCTTGATTGATGGTGCGAATCACGTCGCCCGGCTGCAGCTCAGCCTTGGCGGCAGGGTAGCCGGGGCTCAGCGTCGTAACCACCACGCCTTGATCGTCGTCCAGTTGCTGCTCGTTGGCGTACGCTCGCGTCACCTCGCGCACGGAAACGCCCCATGCTTTGAATTCCTTCTCCTCGCCGACCGCGCCCTGCAGCTTCTGCGTGCGCGCGGCCACGTGCACCGTCTGCTTGCCGCGCTTCAGCGTCAGACGCACGTCCGACCCGATCGGCAAGTCCGCGATGAATTTCCGTGCCGCCGCCACTTCTTCCGGAAACCGCACGTTGATCGGCTTATCGTTGATGTCGAGCAGGATGTCCTGCGTGAGAACGCCCGCGCGCTCGGCAGGCGAATTACGATCGACGCTGTTGACGAGCACGCCGCGGTTAATGTCAATGTCGTAGAACGTTTCCAGGTCCTGCAGCGGCTTGAGATCGATCCCCAGGTCGCTGCGATCGACGCGCCCTTTCTTGTCGGGTTTGGCGCTGGCAAGAATCTGACGAATCACCGCCTTGGCCGTGTCAATCGGGATGGCAAAATTGAGATTCTGCCCGCCTCCGCGCGTGTTGATCCCGACCACCTTGCCGGTCATGTCGACCAGCGGCCCGCCGCTGTTGCCGGGGTTGATCGGGGTGTCCATCTGAATCCAGTTCGAAAAATTGCCGGTTTCATACTCATCGATCTGCATCTGCTCCGGATAAAACGTGCGATCGTTGTTCGACACGATCCCCAGCGTCACCGTGCGGGCAAGCCCGAAGGGCGTCCCGATCGCCATCACGTCCTGCCCGGTGATCAGCGTCTTGCTCTCGCCAAGCTCGGCATGCTTGAATTCAATTTTCTGGTCGCGAATGTGATCCATGTCCATCTGCACAACGGCCAGGTCCGTCCAGTGATCGTCGCCCACCAGATGGGCGGGAACGCGTTCCTTGTTGAAGAGCGTCACGTGAAGCTCCGCCGCCCGCCCGGCGACGTGGAAGTTCGTCAGAATTCGCCCGTCGTCATCGATGATGACGCCCGAGCCGATGCCGCGCCGCACCGTCCGCTTCCCCTCGGAGTAGATCTCCTGCGCCACGTCGATCCGCACTACCGCCGGAAAGATCCGCGCCTCCACATCGACAACCGCTTGCGGCGTCGCGCTGGGAAACGGCTCGCCGCGATTTTCACTCGACCCGCGCGAACACGGCAGCCGTCGAAACAAGACACGTCAGTACGACACCGCTGAAATGACAAATTGTGAAGTCCCGCATTGATCCCTTCAATTAAGCGTTCCGCCGCCGCCAGTCGGCACGCCGATAGGATGCGCGAGCGGTGTAATTGTCGCAACCCAGCCGCGTCTTGACGCTTCCTCGGCGCCTTTTGCAACAGTTCGAGTCCCGCCCCTCGCCAGACCCTCCAAACCGTGATCCACTTTACAGAACTTTACAGATTTTTACGTTCCTGGGGGTTCGCGCCAAATAGCCCAAGAGAGTGATCGCCACGAAAAAACGTAAACGACAAAAAAAAGAGAGCCCTGGCACGAGAGCAGCTTCCGATTCACTTCCTGCTGTTGCGCGTCGCCTCTCTATTTCCTTTTTTTGTGTTTTTGAGTTTTTTCGTGGCCATTCGCTCTTTGATTCCAACGCGCTCGGCCATGGTCTGCGTGCGCCGTCAATCGGAGGGCGCCTTGGTGCTGAACCTGCGGTTGTCCCAGCGGATCTGTTGCCCAATGCCTCACGTATCCTTTTCGCTCGCCCCCGTGCGACATTGATTAGTCGCCGGTTTCTGCTCCGCCGACGATTCCGTCTGTTCCACAGCCGTAGGGTCCGCTTGGCGGCTCTCGTGTACGCCTCGAATGGCCGAAAGCGCCGAGCCGCCATGCGGACCATTCCCGCGACGCCCGCGCGAATGCCTGACGACGCTCTCCACTGTCCATGGTGAACCGTCCACTCAATGAGTCTCTAACGGATTTCGCACATCCCAATCCACCTTGATTGTGAATCTCCCAAAGCCGACTGAGGTCCGCCGGAATTGATCTGCGCCTCGACCGCAGCCCGATGTCTGATACGGGGCGTCCGGCCGCCGTCTTCAAGTTGCCGCCAGCGCTGCGCCGCTTTGCATTCGTTGACACGCCGGGGGAGGGGAAAGTCCAGAAAGCGACATCGGCCCGCTGCGCAGCGCGGCGCACAGGAGTAGCGCACCTCCTGCAAGTTCCCGAAACCCCGAATTACGCTCAAAAACGCGGCCTTCCTGCTTCCATGCCTTCTTCCCGTTCATGCGACATCGCGCGACAGATTTTGCAGCGCCGCATGTCGCACCCGTCGTCCAACTCCTTGCCCTGCCGCGGGATGCTCTCCGGCCCGGCGCGACACCGCGCGCAACAGTTGCGCGCCGTTTGCTAAAAACGCGGCATCCGAAACGCCGGCGGGTCACGCTGCACCTGCTTCGGCGGTTTCCAGCCGCGACAGCAACTTCATGGCTCGCACGACGGCCATGGAGACCGAAACGTCGCCGTCCTGCACCGTTCCGCGCACCAGTTCCAAAGCGGCTGGCGCCACCGCGACGATCTGCTGCCGGGCCGCGGCGCACCCGGCGTGCCGCGCGTCGCGGAGTCCGCGGGCGAACGCCTCATCCCGCTGCAGCCATCGATACACCGTTCCCCGGCTGACGCCCGCGCCCTGCGCCGCCGACTCCACGTTCTGTCCCGCCGCCAGGTGCATCAACGCGATGGCCTGCTGCCGCGGGAGTTCCGCGCCGCCTCCGTGAATCATCCCTGCCACCGGTCCCGGTAAATCCATAGTCATTGCGTCACCGTATCATGTTGGCTCGACCCGCCGCGACATTGATTGCCCTCCGCTGTATCTTCGCCCCAAGGCTGTGTCCACTCCGGCTCGGCGAAAACCCCAAGTGCTTTGAGCACCGCCATCGCCACCGACGCATCGCCCGCCCGGATCGCATCAGCCACCACATTGGCCGCCTGCTCGCCGATGGACCGCGCTTCGCGGCGCACCGCCGCCAGTCTCTTCGCCTGCTCGGTCCGCAGTACCCGATGAAACTCGCCCCCTTCGTTCACCCACCGGCTCACCGTCGCCCGATGCACCCCCGCCATCCGCGCTGCCGCGGCAATGCTCGCCCCCTGCACCATCGCCGTCAGTGCCCGCTTCTGCTCCTCGGAGAATCCAGCTGGGTATTCGATCGCTCCCACTTCCGGAACTCCATCACTTCGTGCCTGCGTGCCTTCGTGCCTATGTGCCTCGGTATTTTGAATGTTTTGGTCCATAACGTTGAAACTACGAAATCCCCCGTCTGCAATGCGACGTTTACTGTCGCCCGAATTTGCAATCAGAACGTCCAGACCCCAGCTTTGCCCGTAAAGTGGCACGAAATGGCACGAAATGGCACGAAATGGCACATTATTTTCCGAGCCCGACCGTGCTTTCAGCGGATTTTCCTCCTCGTTTAGCCGGTGGGCATGCCCGCCGTGTCGCCGCAGGCGAAACCGATTTCCAAAACCACGTAGAGTCCTGCGCTATCCGATGCGCCGCGAAAACTTCTAACCGGACGAAACTTGCAACGGCTCACCATCACACATGTTCGGCGATGGGTGGAACATCGCCATCGGGTGGGATATGGATCAGTCTATCAGGGCCGCTACAAGTCCTTCCCCGTCCAGGACGATGCGCACTTCTCCACGTTGGTGCGATACGTTGAGCGCAATCCGCTGCGGGCCAACATCGTCACGCGGGCAGAGGACTGGCGATGGTCCAGCCTTGGCCAGTCGATGCGCCCGGCGACCGACGACGTGCCGCGCATTCCCCTCTGCCGCTGGCCGGTCCGACGGCGTCGCGATTGGGTCGAATGGGTCAACCAGCCGCAGACCAACGCGGAGATGGGTGCGGTTTTCCACGCGATCCGGCATAATCGTCCGTACGGTTCGCCCGCATGGACCCCCAAGACCGAGAGACAGTTGGGGCTCGGCCCGTTGCGGCCGCGCGGCAGGCGAGCGAGCAAAAGGCAAAAGAATTGGACCTGTCCCGTTAGGCGATTCCTGAGCCTGGCGCATGGAACCGGATGACCGCTGTTCTCCACAACGAGGCCAAGATCGCATTAACCGCAACTCCGGCAGAATTCGATGCCGGCTCTCTTGGCCCTTACAAAGTCGCCCATCTCACCGGGACGACCAAAATTAAGCTGACCGACGATCAGCGGGCCGCGCTTCTCGAGTGGATCAGCCGCGGCGGAACGCTGATCATCGACGCCGCCGGCGGTAGCAGCGACTTTGCCGACTCCATCGAGGCGGAGCTGAGGACTTCGCTTGGGGCCGACGCGGAAAAAGGACTTGTCGAAACGCTGCAGCCGGACCACCCGATATTCAACCTCCCCAAGATGGCCATTCTGGACGTGAGCTATCGTCCCTATGCCCGCTCCGTCCTTGAGGGGAGTGTTCGGACACCGCGCATTCGCGCAATCCAGCATGGCGGGCGTGTCGAGGTCTTCTACAGCCGCGAAGACCTCACCGAGGGGATGGTCGGGCAGAAAGTGGACGGAGTAGACGGCTACTCGCCCAAGAGCGCCACGGAGTTGATGCGAAACATGCTCATCTACGCCGGGTTCAGCCACCGGAGGGGGTCGCAAGGGTAGTTTCAATTGTCAGACCGCCGATTGCCGCTGGGGATTTGGGGCATGTGTCGGACATCACCGGTCAACGCACCCCCTCCAAATTGTCCCCACGCCCAGCGAGCTGAGCATATCTTGACTCGTTCTGGACGAACTTGTAAAACAATTTCGATGCTGTTCGGTTTGCATGGTACTGGGCCAATGGGCTGCCGGTTGCCTGCTTTCAAAAAAATATGAATTGGTGCTAAGTTCTGCAGATCGGGCCCAGGGATACGGAGGAGAGAATGTCTACACTGCGATGGAGAGCGCCGCATGCGCTCGCGCTGCTGTGCGGCGTTGGTGTCTTTGCGATGTGGATGAAGCCGTTAGCGGCCCGAGCGGCCCCTCTCTACGGAATATCGTTTGCTGACCAGGGAGGTGTCGGCGGCGATTCGGCCCCCGGCGTCAACGTTTCAAATTTGCCACAGCTTTCTTACTCGGACAGCTTTAACCTAACTTCAAATAGCGGGACGATCAGCCAGTTCTCCGGCACAATAAATGATGGCGCGCTGCACGCCTCGTCGGCGACCACTTGGCTTCCCAACCTTGGAGGAGGAGGTAACGGGGCTGACTTATACGCGTTCGACACGTTCCATATCTCTGGTCCCGCCAACCAGAGTGGCGACTTCCAGGTGACACTTAACTTCGACGGGTCGGCCAGGCTGTACGGGTCAGACCAATACGTGGAATATGGCTACGCCGATTATGTCAACTCACTGAGTCTTTTCGAAAATGGGTCCGTTGCGTTTGGGGGACCGTATATCGGCAAGGTCGCCGAACTTGATCATTATCCAGACGCGTACAACAACTTTAATTCAGATTCTCCCGAAGACGCCACGATGACGGTGGACCTCACGCTGGAGTCGGGTACGTCCGTGGTATTGGGCGACCTCTTGCAGATTCGAAACTATAGCGTCGATCTCCATGAGGGCACCGGTGGAGGCATCACGATGGACGACTTAGACACCGGTTTTTTCACGGTGACCCCAATGACCGACGGCTTCAGCTTCACAGCCGCCAGCGGGATGGCATACAACGCTGACCCCGACCTCCCCGAGCCTGCTTCGCTGGCGTTGCTGGGGCTCGGCTCTTTTGGCTTGCTTGTCCGTCGTAGCCGCATATGACGAGCCTTCGGGCAAAAAAAAACCCTGCTGTTCTCGCACCGCAACCTCACCCTCACCCCCGTTCCTCACGTCCCCCTTTCCTCACGTCGCCCGATAACCCGACGGTTTCCCCTCTCGGCTCCGACGCATGTGAGTTCACTTGCGGAGCGAAAATCCCGGCGGGCGCGCTGGCTGGTTTTGCCTCGGATGCCACCGGAACCCGGGCGGGTGCCGTGGCTGGTTTTGAAGCGCTCATAGGCGGCTAGTTTTGGGCGCCCGCTGACGCACAATCGCAAACCCGCGCCCCGCTCGACGTCGCTGGCGAATAAACCGTCGTATCATTGCGGCAACCGGGAGGCAGCCGACAACGACGAATAGCGCTATAGGGCATTGCCACTCATCAGTCCTGGACCGGGTGCCATACGGCGCATTTGGTCCATCCTCGTGAAATCGATAATGCGCGAACCCGAACACAGCGATCCGTCCAGTAGCATCTGAAGATGAGGGCAATAACGCTGCTGAAAGACCTGGTTTGAGGTGCATCAGTTCGAAGTTAAGCGACCCAAAGGCAGTGTGCGGATCTGGATCGAAAGGCTGTGCCCACTGGCGGCACCAAAGGATCCTGCCGCGATTGCAGCTAAGGCGATCATAATTCGTCTCGACTCGACGGGCAAAATTCCCCGAGCGATTGAAGGAAACACTGAAACGATAGGAATAGCTTACAACCCATAGCAGAACAAGCGTCGAGACTGCACAACAGGCGAGACACCAGCGTGCCACCTCTCCACTTTCCGTTTGCAATTCGGAGTCCAACACCGCGATAGTATCCCTCACGGCGATCATTTCTGCGTGTCGAGCAGCAAACGACTAACCATTTTGCGCATACCGAATGTCATTCACGGGCCAGGCTCATATTCCTCGCCAGGAAGCTGTTAAGGTGACATTCACCGTTTTTATCTGCCTTTTTCCGGCATCTTCGGCCTGCCTCTCGGATTCAGAGTGTACTGCAGCCCCATCCGGCCCGCCATTTTCAGGGTCCAGGGATCGCTTCCCAGCGGCCGGCCACGCTCGAAGCTAAGTGCCACCCGTTTCACGGCGGCCGGATCCATCGGCTCGTTCACCAGCGCCGTCCAGTTCCGCGGGCGGTCGATCGGCCAATCGTCGAGCAGTTGTCTCGCCAGCTCCTTCTGGCAGCCCAGGCTCGACCAGTGCCAGTCCTGCGCCCGCTCCACCATCTTCGCCCGCAATGGATTGGCTTCCACATAACGCAGCAGTGTCAGCAAATGCCCATCTTCCTGGACAACGAAGCTCTTGTAGCGACCCTGATAGAGATGGCCGCTGGTCCGCCGATAATGAGCACGGTACCGCTTCGCGTGCGTATTGGTCAGCCAGGAGAAGTACCTCGCCAGGTCCTGATCCCGACGCGGCCGCACCACCATGTGCCAGTGGTTGGACATCAGGCAGAAGCCGAAGACTTCGATCTCGGCCTCTTCCTTGGCGTCGACCATCAGATCGCAAAACGCCAGGAAGTCTCCCGGCTTGCGGAAGATCTCCAGCCGGCCGTTGCCGCGATTGAGAACGTGGTAGACAAGACCGCCGACAGCTGCGCGGGACGTGCGGGGCATAGTTGGATCATAACTCCGGCAAAAAGTCTGTCAATCAAAGATGGATGTCACCTTAACAGCTTCTTTGGGAAGGCTCGCGGTTGCGCCGGTGCCGTCGCTGTAGGTGAAGTACGTCATCTCGGCGCTGACGGTACCGTATTGTGTGGTGGTGGAAAGCAAATCGCCGGTGGTGCTGTCATAGTGATTGTGCGTAACGTTGCCAAACGGATCGGTGACGTCGCCCGGCTTGCCGTTGGTGTAGTTGGCGAATGTGGTCGTCTGCATCGCGACGCTCGCGATCAGTGCGCAGTGTTGAGACGGATGTCGGCAAGCCCAGGCCACTATGCGTTATTCATCGCCACTTCGGACAGCCGGAAACAAGACCACTGGCGCCTACCGTCGCTTCCGTGCATTTGGCTCCTTAGCGATATCGAAGCGATCTTGCAACACGCGGAAGAAATGCTCGGGTTCACATGGCAATCGGATCGATTTATCGGACGCCGTGCCCGCTTCGCCCACGTAGCGACCGCCGCCGTCCCGATGAAGCGGCTTTAGCGTCAGCGATAATGGCGAAACTAGTTCCACCTGCACCACATCGTGTTCCCGATTGAATCGAATCTTTTCGAGCCGGCTCGCGCTATTCCCCGGATTCGCTGCAGGATCACGAGCCGCGAATGAGCCCAGATTTGAGACGACAACATGAATTCCATCGAACTGCATCGATTCAGCCGGAAGGAATATTGGCTGTCCCCATTCAACAAAATAGCCAAATTTAGGATCACGCACCCAATTCATGATTGCAAAATCACCTTTCGCCCGATGGCGCAAAATATTCAAAAACGGTGGTTCCATATTACGCCTGCTAAAATCCGCCAACGGGAGCAACTCTGACGACGGTCTTAAACTCGTTGGACAGCTCTTGAAAGCCTCAACCACGTATTCGGCATTTAGGAACTCCGCGTCGGCCGCAGGTACGGCCTCAAGTAATCCCACGGCCTTGATTTGCGATTGCCGGATTACGACTTGCCTGCCATCCCAAGTGATCCCTTCAATTGGGGAAGCTGTTAAGGTGAGAAGCTGTTAAGGTGACATCCACCGTTTTTATTTGCCTTTTTCCGGCATCTTCGGCCTGCCTCTCGGATTCAGAGTGTATTGCAGCCCCATCCGGCCCGCCATTTTCAGGGTCCAGGGATCGCTTCCCAGCGGCCGGCCACGCTCGAAGCTGAGTGCCACCCGTTTCACGGCGGCCGGATCCATCGGCTCGTTCACCAGCGCCGTCCAGTTCCGCGGGCGGTCGATCGGCCAATCGTCGAGCAGTTGTCTCGCCAGCTCTTTCTGGCAGCCCAGGCTCGACCAGTGCCAGTCCTGCGCGACCCTGATAGAGATGGCCGCTGGTCCGCCGATAATGAGCACGGTACCGCTTCACGTGCGTATTGGTCAGCCAGGAGAAGTACCTCGCCAGGTCCTGATCCCGACGCGGCCGCACCACCATGTGCCAGTGGTTGGACATCAGGCAGAAGCCGAAGACTTCGATCTCGGCCTCTTCTTTGGCGTCGACCATCAGATCGCAAAACGCCAGGAAGTCTCCCGGCTTGCGGAAGATCTCCAGCCGGCCATTGCCGCGATTGAGAACGTGATACACCAGACCGCCGATCGCGGCTCGAGAAGTGCGGGGCCTGGCCGCATGATATATTCAGCGGATGAGCATCGTCAGGAAAGATGGATGTCACCTGGTTCTCCCCTTTCGGCCCGCTATTCGTTTTGGCCTTGCCCTGTTCTTTCGCTGTTGCCACGAAAGCAGCACCAATCTTCCGCCGCCTGTATCTCTGTTTGAAGACAGTAGACATCCCCGTCATCGCTTCCGATGACAACCTTATCCCCCGAGATGGCTGGAGAGGAAACTATACCGCCGCCAATTTGATACTGCGCCTCCACTGCGCCATCATCCGCGCTTAAGCAGTACAGCGCACCGTCATGGCCTCCATACAGTACGTGCCCCCCTGCGACGGAGGCGGACGACTGAATCATGTCGTCAAGCCGTCCGCTCCCGCGCCTCCAAGCGGCTCTTCCGGTGACGCGGTCAAACGCGTAGAAACGCCCGTCAAGGGCACCCGCATAAACATGTGACCGGCCCACCGCGACCGAAGAGGCAATTTCGCACTCGGCTTTGGCTCCCCACACCAGGGTGCCGTCGAGCGCGCGAACGCACTCGAGGTCATAAAGTGAGGTGATAAATACATGTTCTTCACTAACGGCAGGCGTTGCTGTCACCCACCACTTGCACTGCCGAGCCCAAATTGTGGCACCGGAGTATGCGCAAAGACAGTACAGAGAGTAGTCATCGCTGCCGATGAACACGCAGCCGTTTCCCTTAGCGGGGCTTGAGTTCACCTCACCACCGGTCTGCGCCCGCCAGACGCGTGCGCCAGTGCCAGCCTCTACACAATAGACGTAACCGTCTTCAGAACCAATATACGCGCGTTTATCAACGATCAACGGAGAGGACGCGATACTACCGCCCGTCGTGCAGCTCCAGAGGAGGTCTCCAGCATCGGCACTGAAGCAATCGAGGGTCCCCCGCGAACTTCCGATATAAACTCGCCCAGCCGCAACCGCCGGTGAAGACATTCCACCCTTGTTTCCCGTGAACGCTTTCCAATGAAGTCTCCCGCTGCAAAGAAATATGCAGTAGAGATTGCCATCGTCGCTTTGCACGAAGACTTTACCGTCTACGACGGCGGGTGAGGAATTTACCCAACCACCGGTTGAATGCCTCCACAGGAGTGACAATTCCATTTCCACGACCTCACAAAACGTCCACAAGTGTGTTGCTACAGCAACAAGAGCACCAAGAAGGGGGCCGCTTCCTCAAGCGCGGCCCCCAGTGCGAATCCTGCACCGACTGCTGTCGCGCCGACCGCCCCCGTGGCGGCTGCCTCCCCTATGGAATTCCAGTCCGTCGGCCCGCCAGATGACTCACCCGACGAACCGCCGGGGTATATGTCTGGAGCCAGTGCAAAATCCGTCATGCTTGGCAGCGACGACGATGCTTGACGCGACTGAAAAGCGGCGTAAATCGCCGCAGACAGCGCCGGCACGGCAGCAAGATCGATCGCCTTCGGCTTTTGGCCATCTGGGCAGATTGCTGCGGCTAGGGCCGCGCAGTTCGCCGCTTGGGCGCTGGTGTACGCCAACAGTGTCCAATGGGTTAAGATCGGACCGATGTTAAAATGTCCGCTCAGTGTGTTTCTGAATCCGATTTTATCGGCGTCCCACTCTCGAAGGCGCCTGTTGGGAAGCTGTTAAGGTGACATCCACCGTTTTATTTGCCTTTTTCCGGGATCTTCGGCCTGCCTCTCGGATTCAGAGTGTACTGCAGCCCCATCCGGCCCGCCATTTTCAGGGTCCAGGGATCGCTTCCCAGCGGCCGGCCACGCTCGAAGCTAAGTGCCACCCGTTTCACGGCGGCCGGATCCATCGGCTCGTTCACCAGCGCCGTCCAGTTCCGCGGGCGGTCGATCGGCCAATCGTCGAGCAGTTGTCTCGCCAGCTCTTTCTGGCAGCCCAGGCTCGACCAGTGCCAGTCCTGCGCCCGCTCCACCATCTTCGCCCGCAATGGATTGGCTTCCACATAACGCAGCAGTGTCAGCAAATGCCCATCTTCCTGGACAACGAAGCTCTTGTAGCGGCCCTGATACAGATGGCCGCTGGTCCGACGGTAATGAGCACGGTACCGCTTCACGTGCGTATTGGTCAGCCAGGAGAAGTACCTCGCCAGGTCCTGATCCCGCCGCGGCCGCACCACCATGTGCCAGTGGTTGGACATCAGGCAGAAGCCGAAGACTTCGATCTCCGCCCGTTCCTTGGCGTCGACCATCAGATCGCAAAACGCCAGGAAGTCTCCCGCCTTGCGGAAGATCTCCAGCCGGCCGTTGCCGCGATTGAGAACGTGAGCATCGCCAAGAAAGTTGGATGTCCTTAACAGCCTTCCTGCTGCCTGCTGCACACGCCGCCATTTATTCCGTGGAGGTGACAGGATCTCCCAAGTTCTCGCAGAACCCTCCGTCGCTATGCACATGCTCCAACGACCCCGGAAGAATCGGGCGGAACCCGCCTCTGGCGCTCCATCCGGCGCGGCCACGGATACGGGAACGGCCGTGGCTTCTTCAACTGTCCTTTCGGGGCTCAATCGCATGGCTTGACGACTCGCTGTCTACGCTTCGCAGCACGCAGTTGCCCGCGCCCCACGCAAGACTCGCTACCGGCTGCTGGCTAGGCTGTGCCGGACGGGTTTCGCACCCGCAAGGTTCTACAGAGAGGTTTCAGTAATGCTTCAGCTTTGCATGACATCCTCCTCTCGCGAGCTTAACTTGGCGCAATCCCGTTAGAAGTTTCCTAGTGGCCCTGCTACGAAGTCCTGCAAGAAATTAGCAGTGCTAAGATAGTAAATGGATTCTTTTTGTTATTCACGGAGGATTTTCCATGCGCGGTCGAAGGCCTTGTCCGCTGATTCTTTCCGCAGACGATGTTCGGGCACTCGAGTGCGTTTCCCGAAGTCGGAGCCGGCCTTTCTTCCAAGTGCAGCATGCCCGCGCGGTCCTGGCAGTCGCGGGCGGCCAATGCATTGCGACCATCGCATCCGACCTCCATTGCGACCCTTCAACCATCTGGCGACTCTGCCGGCGGTATGAGCGCAGCGGCATTGATCAACTGTTGGCGGACCAGCCTCGCTCGGGCCGGCCCCAGCAGCTTTCCCCCCTCCAAAGGGCGCGGATTGTCGAGTTGGCCTGCCTGGAGCCGATTGCCGAGGGGTTGCACATGACTCATTGGACCAGCGCCGACCTGGCTCATCAGGCCGTCGTCGACGGAATCGTCGACACCATCAGCCCCAGTATGGTCCGGCGAATCCTGCAGGACGTGAACTTGCAACCGCATCGCACCCGGTACTGGCGAACCGCCCGACTCGATCCATTGTTTAAGCAGCGTGCGGAAAAAGTGCTCTGGTGCTATGCCCAAGCGGCCCATTTGGCCCACCTGGGCGTCTGGACCGTCGCGGTTGACGAAGTCCCCAACCACCAGGTCCTGGAACGAAAGCCGATCCGGCCAGCCATTCCCGGCTCGATTGAGCAGCAGGAGTTTGAGTACACCCGGCATGGGACCGTCAATCTGCTCCTGTTCCTGATCCTCCATAGCGGACGGATGGAGTCCGCCGTGGTGGCAAAGAAGGATGCCGAACATTACATCGAACAACTGCGAAGGTTCCGCAGCCGCCATCGCGGTCTTCACGGAGTGTTCTTGATTCAGGACGGAGATCCCAGTCATACCTCGGGCGAGACCGCCGCGTATTGGGCCCAGTGTCATCACTGGTGGCGGCCCCGCTTTACCCCCGCTCACGCCTCATGGCTCAACCAAGCGGAGTTGCTGGTCGACAACTTCGGCTTGCACTACCTTCGCCGCGGCTCCTGGGAAGATCGCCAGCATTTCATCGACCATGTAACTGCCGCGTCCGACGAGTACAATCGGCGGTATGCTCATCCGTTCCAGTGGACCTGGACCAACGAGCGGATGAGACGATGGTACGCCGAACACGTGGCCTCAATTTCTTGCACGACTTCGTAGCGGGGCCACTAGGCTCTGTCTGACGGATCGAATGTTCGGCGCTCGTTAGGTATTGCGCGTTCTTCTATGATCGTCATGATGTTCTCCACATGGAGGACAGATGGCGCACTACGAACTCACGGATGATCACTGGAACCTGATCAAGGCACTTTTCCCCGTACAAAAACGTGGCGGACGATGGAACGACCACCGCATCACGCTCAATGGGATGCTCTGGATTCTTCGCTCCGGAGCTCCATGGCGAGACATGCCCGAACGCTACGGGAAATGGAAGAGCGTCTATGATCGCTTCAACCGCTGGCGGCGCGAAGGCTTCTTCGATCGCATCCTCAAAGCACTGCGGATTCGACTCAACAAGGAGGGCAAGATCGATTGGGATCTCTGGCTCGTCGACGGCTCCAATGTGCGTGCTTCTCGCGCTGCCGCCGGGGCGCGCAAAGGGGGCGCGGCCTCGACTTCGAACCGGCCGACCACGCGCTGGGCCGCTCGCGCGGCGGATGGGGATCAAAGTTCCACGTGGTTACTGACGGAAAGGGCCTTGTGCTCGCCGTCACCGTTACCGCGGGGCAAACGCACGAATCCACGCAGCTCCACAAGGTGATGCACGCGGTGCAGCGCCCCTGCACATCGGCTGGCCGGGGAAGATCGCGGGCGACAAAGGGTACAGCTACGAAACCGTTCGCCAGTTCCTGGCCGATTGCGGGATCGAAGCCGTCATCCCGCGCAAATCCAATCAGCCACGACCAAAGGGCGAGCGATTCGATAAAAGCAGCTACCGCAAACGAAGCCGCATCGAGTGTGCTATCGGATGGCTCAAGGAATGTCGTCGGCTGGGAACACGCTATGAGAAGCTGGCTCTTAACTTCTTGAGCTTCGCCAAACTCGCTATCATGCTGAAATACCTGAGGGTTCTCGATCCGTCAGACAGAGCCTAGGAACGAGGTCGATGCCGCATTGACGGGCGCAGCGTGCTCGGTTCACCACATTCTGGGCAGTAAGAAAGGCTTTCCCGTAAATCGTAACCGCATTTTTTGCAGGCTAACGGGCTCCGTCTTCCAGCGCGCTCATCACAGTATACCGCGATTAAAAGATATATCTCCACAAACCATAGAAGCGCAATAACGCACAATCCAGCAAAAACTGCGCAACTGTATGGTGTAGCTATGTCGGTATCATAAAAGCCTCGAGGCAGTCGCGCATAGAGAAGTATAAAAAGGATGACAGAAGGCCTTAGAAACATTTTCGCCATAAGCCTGAGCAAATTCGACCTCCACGATTAAGGCACCGTAACAAAATAACTTGAACAATTACTATGTTGACTCACGCGGAGCCAGACTGTAGTTCCAGTCTCCATGAAAGGCGTCTCTGGTCAATCGGAGCGACGCGATCTGCTCGTCGGATACCTTGATTTTCTGTTTGTAGCTGGCTTTGTCCAGCGCCGCCTTGACGCGCAGTCCCTGCCGCGTGGTCGTATGACCAATCAGGTTCACGATCACGCCGCGGCTGACCAGCGGCCGGCCGCGCCAGTTTTCGGCGATGTGGCAGAACATCTGGTGCTCGATCTTGTTCCACTTGCTGGTCCCGGGCGGGAAGTGGCAGACTGAGATGCGCAGCCCGGTCTCATCGGCCAGTTTTTGCAGGCGCCATTTCCACAGATGCACGCGGGAGCCGTTGCTGCCGCCGGAATCGGCGGTGATCAGCAGTTCCTTCGCGTGCGGATAAGCGCGGCGTCCCATCTGCTGCAGCGACCGGCGAGGATTCTCGCGGAAGTCGAGGAATGGTCCGCACGGCGGCTCGACGCTGTCATCGATTCGAGGCGTACCCAAGAGCCGCCGAGCGGACCCTACGGCTTTGGAACAGACGGAATCGTTGGCAGAGGAGAAACCGGAGCCAATTAATGTCGCACGGGGGCGAGCGAAAAGGATACCGTGACGCAATCACAACAGATCTGCGGGGACAGGCGCAGGTGCAGCAGCAAGTCGCACACCGATTGGCAATCCGCGGAGACTATGGCCGAGCGCATTGAAATCAATGAGCGAATGGCCACAAAAAACACAAAAACACAAAAAGGGGAAGAGAGAGGCGACGCGCAATAGCAGAGAGTGAAACCGGAAGCTGCTCTCGTCCCCAGGCTCTCTTTTTTTGTGTCGTTTGTGTTGTTTCGTGGCAATCACTCTTTTGGGCTGGCGCGGCTGGAGGGCGGCGAAGGAGGCGCGTCGTACGCGGCGAGCGTGCGGGGATACCCCGTTTTCAGCAAAGGCGCGCAACTGTTGCGCGCGGCGTCGCGCCAGGCTGGAGAGCATCCCGCGGCAGGGCAAGCAGTTGCGCGGCGGATGCGACATGCGGCGCTGCAAAATCTGTCGCGCGATGTCGCATGAGCGGTAAAGGAGAGCGACGGAAGCAAGGAAGACAGTTGGGGGCTGTCATGTTCGCTTGGCGGAGCACGCCGGAGTGGGAAGGGCAGGATACGCGCGGATCGGCATTTGTTCCGCGGGGAAAATGAGAAGGCCGGCCGATGTAGACCTCCCGCGGGTGGCATCGTGGTAAGCTCATGGCACCGGGAAGCGCATGGACGACACGACTATTCATCAGGCACTGGAGACAGCGGAGGCGCATCATCGGGCGGGGGAACTGCCGCAGGCGGAGGCCATTTATCGGCAGGTGCTCTCGCTGCATCCCAACGATGCGGACGCGCTGCATCTGCTGGGAGTTCTGGCGGTGCAGGTCGGGCATGGCGATGCGATCCCGCTGCTGCGAAAGGCGATCGCGCAGCGGCCGCGGTTTCCCGAGGCTTACGGGCATCTGGGCGACGCGCTGCAGGCGCGCGGTGAGATCGTGGAGGCGATCACCTGTTATCGCCGGGCGGTGGAACTGCTGGCGGACTTTCCCGAAGCGTGGATCAACCTGGGACACGCGCTGGTCGCGGCGGGAGAAATCGACGAGGCGGTGAACTGCTGCCGACGTGCGGTCTCCCTGCGGCCGGGAGTTCCAGAGGCGCACAACAGCCTTGGCGACGTCCTGCGGTCGAAGGGAATGACTGATGAGGCAATTTCCGAATTCCGCGCGGCGATCGCGCTCGATCCCAACTTCGCGGAAGCTCACGGGAATCTGTCTCACGCGCTGCTCCAGCGCGGAGATCTGGAGGAAGGATATCGTGAATATGAATGGCGCTGGCGTTGCGAAACGTTTCGCAATCGAAGGCGGCAATTCGCACAGCCGCAGTGGGATGGATCAGAGTTGCGCGGCAAAACGATCCTGTTGCATGCCGAGCAGGGTTTTGGGGACACTCTTCAGATGCTTCGATTCGTGCCGGCTGTCGTCGAAAAGGTCGGCCAAGTGATCGTGGAGTGCCCTGAGCCGCTGATGCGCCTGGCGCACAGCGCAGCGCAGTCGAGCCGGATGAAAGTGGTGGGGGGAACGGTCGACGCGGACGAAAATTTCGATGTGCATCTGCCGATGATGAGTCTGCCCTTTGCGTTGAAACTGCGATCGGAGACGGACATTGCGCGCCGTGTGCCCTATCTGGCAGCGGAGCCGCGCGAGTTGAAGGAAGCAGGGATGAGGGTCGGGTTGGCGTGGTCGGGATCGACCGCGCACGCGCGCGATCGAAATCGCTCGATCGCGCTTCGGCAGCTTGCACCGCTTGCGCGAGGACGTCACGTTCTTCAGTCTGCAGCTTGGAGAGGCGGCTGCCGAAACGGGCAGGGCGCCGCAAGGGTTGAAGCTGATCGACATGAGCGATCAGATTCGGGATTTTGCCGATACCGCGCGGATCGTTGCCTCGCTCGATCTGGTGATTTGCGTGGACACGGCCATCGCACATTTGGCGGCAGCGATAGGAAAACCCGTGTGGGTGCTGCTGGCATCGGTGGCGGATTTTCGATGGATGGAGCGTCGGGAGGATTCGCCGTGGTATCCGACGATGCGGTTGTTCCGCCAGAAGCAACCGGGGGATTGGAGGCAGGTGATCAATACAGTTGGTAGCGCGTTTGACGAGATGCTGAGGCGCGGACATCCGCAGCATCGTGATTCGAGGTCATTCTGAGGTTAGCCGAGGGTTAGTCGGGGTGAGCCGCGACGGGTCGCAGCGGAGGAGAGGCTGACCCTGGCGGTTTGATCGTGTGCACCGTTATTTGTCGCAAGCTGGCGATCCCTCTACTCTGGTGTAGTCCCGCGGGGACATGAAACCCACGTTTCAGACGAAAAGCGTTGAATCGGGCGAAATAATCGGTGCTGCAGAGCGTTATGAGTGGGACGGCTGGACCAAATTCGATGCCCTTGCCGGTTGTGTCCCAAACCGCCTCGCCGGATGTCGTCACCGACGAGGCGTTGTTTCAGCGGCTTCGCAACGGCGACGCCGCCGCCGGGGACGCGCTGGTGAAGCGATATTACCAGCCGCTGCTGCGGTATTTGCAGCGACTGACAGGCAGTCAGGCTGGCGATGAGCTGCTGCAACAGACGTGGCTGAGTGTTTTGGACCATGCTGACAAATTTGACCCGTCGCTTTCCGGAGGCGGCTTCAAGTCGTGGCTGTTCCGGATCGCGACCAACAAGGCGAACGACTTCTGGCGTTCGCGCGGCAGGGAAAAAAATGCCAGAGATGGATTGCGTCTGGTAACAGATGATGAATTCCCGGCCTCGGATCATCGACTGGAAGGAAGTGAGCAGGAACAAAAGCTGCGCTGGGCGATATCGCAGCTTCCGGAAAACCAACGCCAGGTTGTGATGTTGCGGTATTACAGCGAGTTGAAGTTTGTCGAAATTGCGAAAATACTTGGTTGCCCCTTAAACACCGCGCTGGGACGCGTTCACAAGGCAATGATCAAGCTGAAGCAACTGATGGATGCTTGATCGGAAGACTCAATGCTCGAATCACTGGAAAATAACGAAGTCATTCTTCTGATGTACCTGGCGGGTGAATTGCCGCCGGTGGATCGCGGGGAGGTCGCTCAAATGCTCGCCGGCGATGCAAACCTGCGGCGCGAGCTGGATCGATTGCGGGAGATGACCGGGGACTTTGCGAATCGCGTTGCCGCGCTCGATCGAGCCGAGCCGATCACATCGGAGGCGGTGATCGTGCGCCGCCTGGGCCGGGCGATGCGAAGGCAGCTTGCCCTGCAGGCCGAGGAAGCGCGTCGCAACGCGAAGCCGGCGAGAAACAGGTTTGCCCTGGCCTGGTGGGCCTATCCGGGCATTGCGGCCGCGGCGATTTTCCTGGCGTTTCTGACTTGGGTAATCAACTATAACGTGGGGAACCAGAGCCTGGAGCCGCTTGCCGTCCGAACGGTCAACCCCGATCCGGTCGTTGACCCCGCCACAAACCCAGTCTCTCCGCCCGATACTCAGCCCGAGCAAAACAATGCTGCGTTGGCTCAGGATCTCGAGAATTCCTTCGGCGCGTCCACCGAGAGGGAAGACAATCAGTTGTTTGCGTTGGGCGATGCTCCGCAGGTTTCCGTGGAGAGCGACAAGAATGAGTAAGTCTGGTCATCCGCGTCAATTCGGTCTGCGGGGAGCGGCGTGGCTTCTCTGCCTGCTGCCGCTTGGCGCATTGGCCGACCAACCCGATCACCCAGCCGATCCGGCATCGGGCATTTCCGATCCGAATTTTCCTCAGGAGGCTAATCCCGCCGGTTCCGATGCGCCTTACCACGGCGGCCGTCATCGCCCGACCGAGGAAGAATGGAAGCTGGCCTCATCATTTCTGAACCAATACAGCCCCAAACGAATGGCGCTGGTCAGCGAGCTGCCCGACGGCCCCCTCAAGCAGCACTTGCGGACGGTGATCTACAGCCGATACGCGGCGCTGCGCAAAGTGCAGGATTATTTTCCCCAGATCTACCAGGTCCAGCTCCAGCGGTTGAGCATTGAGGACAGCCTGTTCGATCTGCACCGCCAGTACATGTCCGCCAGCGGCAGCCAGAAGACGGCTCTCCGCGCGACCATGCGGCAGCAGGTTCAGGCGCTGTTCGACAACGTACAGCAGGACCGCCAGACGCGCATCAATCGCATGAAAACCTGGGCCGCGGAACTCCAATCCAAGCGGGACGCCGACGAGCATAATCGCGAGACGGTGATCAGTCAGCAGCTTCAGGAAGTCATTCAACACGGCCCGGAAAACTGGGGCAGGGAGAATCGGCCGCGTCGCAATGGCGGGATCGTCTCGCCGTCATCTTCTCCTTCGGATGCGTCGCCCGGCGAGGATTTTCAGCCGACCACCAATCCCCAGTAACAAAAAAAGGGTCGTCCCCTCCGAGACGACCCTTGGCGCATCCTTGCGTCGAGATTTTCGTAAAGCTTAGTAAACGACCGCCGTGGCGTCTTCGATCGCCTCGATCACCTGGCGAACGTGGAATGGTTTGCGGAGGAATCCGTCAAACCCGCCCTGCAGAAGGCCCTGTGCTTCCTGCTCGGTGAGCTTCCCGCTCATCGCGATCACTTTCGTGAGCTGCAAATCCGCGTTCTTCTTCACCTGCCGGGCAACTTCAGGCGCGTCGATGTCGGAGAGGTGCATGTCGAGCAGAATCACATGCGGGCGGAACTTCTCGGCGGTCACGCCGGCCGCGAATCCGCCGCAGGCGACTTCGACTTCGTATTTCGCTTCGTCCTCAAGGATCTTTTCGAGCACTTCCACGATGTCCTGCTCGTCGTCGACGATCATGACTCGCGTGCAGCCGGTCATCAGTCCGTTGAGCGGCATTCCATGCTGCTTCATGAAGCGGATGAGCTGGTTGAGCGGGATCCGGCGGTCCTTGCTGCCGGGAATCCGGTATCCATGCAGGGCGCCCGAGTCGAACCACTTGCTGACCGTCCGGGGCGCGACGTTGCAAATCTTTGCAACTTCGCCCGTGGTCAGCACGTCTTTTACTTTTGTCGCGTTCATTTGCATTTCTCTCCTGGGTGGCGGACGAAGCGGCCGCACGGGTCACATGCTGCCTGATCGTTTCGCCTACGGCCGGCGAAGCCGTTTGACCAGTTAGTATCCGACATTGTGCGCGGGAGCTTTAGCAGAGTTGCGCAGTTTTTGCCGGTGGCGAGCAAGGAACTGTTAACGCGGGTTCTATGGGACGGGCCGGTAAACCCATGAGGGGGATGCAGGCGGCAAGCCGTGTCCGATAAAAAACAAAAACTCCCGGTCTTTCGACCGGGAGTTTCGGTTGTCTCACCAGGATGAGAGGCTGGACGGTTTATTTCTTCTCCGGTTCGACGAAGACGAATCGTGATCCGTCAGCGTTGGTCACATAGAAGCGGATGCCCTTGGTCACATCCTGTTTGGCAATTGCGTCGCCGGCCTGCTTGGCGTTGGTGACCACCTGGCCCGCGACATGCGTGATCAAATCACCCGGGCGAATCCCGGCTTTGTCAGCCGCCGAGCGCGGCTTCACGGTCACCACCAGCGCGCCCTCTTTCTCCGAGAGATTGTATTGCGTGACCGCCTGCTGATCGGGCGTCACCAGCTTCATTCCCAGCGCGTCGGCAGTGCTCGACGGAGCCACGCCGCTGTCGCTGGGCGTTGCCCCGTGACCAAAGGCAACGAGATCGGCGGGTTGCTCGCCGAGCTTGATGGTCACGTCAGAGTCCTTGCCATCACGGAAAATCTTGAAGTTCATCTCAGCCCCCGGAGGATTCGCGGCCACGCTGTTTCGCAGCGCCAGGACGCTCTCGACGGGCTTTCCGTTGATCTCTTCAATGATATCGCCGGGCTGAAGCTTTCCGGTGGCAGGGGTGTTCGGGAACGTCTGTTCCACGAGCACGCCCGTGGTGCCCTGGTAGCCGAAGCTGTGCGCCTTGGGAAGGTCATTGGCGACGTCGCTGATGCTTACGCCGAGCCATCCGCGGGTGACATGTCCTTTATCCTTGAGAGCGCCGTAGACGAACTTGGCTTCGTTGGAAGGAATTGCAAAGCCAATTCCCTGGAACCCGCCGCTGCGCGATGCGATGGCGGTATTGATTCCCACCACGTCGCCGTGGATGTTCACCAGCGGCCCGCCGCTGTTGCCCGGATTAATCGGCGCATCCACTTGGATGAAGTCTTCGTAACCCTGGCTCCCGAGAATACCGGCCTGCCGATCGAGCGCGCTGACGATGCCATGCGTCATCGACCCGACGTATCCGAACGGACTTCCAAAGGCGAGAATCCAGTCGCCCTTTTCGAGCGTGCTGCTGTCGCCCCAGCGTGCGGGGATGAGATGCTCGGCTTCGATCTTGACCACGGCCAGATCGCTCTTCGGATCGGTCCCCAGCACTTTGGCGTTTTCAATTCGTCGGCCGTCCGAAAGGGTCACAAGCATTTCCGTCGCCCCGCCGGCAACGTGATTGTTGGTCAGGATGTACCCGTACTTTCCGTCCACTTCCATGATCACGCCGCTGCCCGTGCCGACCTGCTCCGCGCCGTCATCGCCGCCGTTGGGATCCGGCTGATCGTTGTTGCCGTTGTCGTCATTGTTGTTCTTGTCCGGCTGATCCTTGAAGCGATCGGGGAAGAATCGCTTGAGCAGATCATCGTCGAACGGCAGCTCGCGCCGAACGCCCTTGATGCTCTTATGCACCGTGATGTTCACGACCGACGGCTCCACTGCCTTGCCGACTTCGCGGAAGACCGTGGACAGATCGGTCACCGTGGAAAGTTGCTCCCGCGACGCCTCGACTTTTTGCTCGGCCCGCGCGAACGCATACTCCCGCACCACCCCGGCCCCAACAAGCAATCCGCCCACGGTGCCTCCGCTGAGGACCATGACTGCCAACGATTTACGAAACGAATTCATATAGTCTCCATTGATGGCTGATAAATGAACGAATCCGAAACCCACAGGCACAAGCCGGCCGCTCAAAGCATTTTCGTCAAAACATCAAACTACATCTTACGGCCGGGAAACGCTCGCGGGCTCCAGATATTCCAGAAATTTCGCCTTCTCCTCGGCCGGCATTTCATAGCGATGTTCCGGCTCCGGATAGCGGCCGCTTGCAATCAGTCGAACGTAGTCGGCAAAGGCCTGCTCCAGCGGCTTGGCAAGGTCGGCGATTGCAGGTGCAAATTTGGGAGGCCGCGCCGTGAGTCCGATCGCATCGTGCGTCACGACAACGCTTCCGTCGCACGGGTGCCCGGCGCCGCACCCAATCACCGGAACCCCGACCGATTCCATCACCGCCGCGGCGACTTCCCGCGGCACGGCTTCCAACAGAAGTCCCGCCGCTCCGGCACGTTCCATGCCCTTTGCCAACTTCACAATCTCCAACGCTTCTTCGACCGTTCGACCTTGAAAGCGATATCCACCCAACACTCCGATCGACTGCGGCCGCAAGCCCAAATGAGCGATCACCGCCACACCGGAGTCTGCCAATGCCGTCACAAGACCGAGATGACTCGGCCCCGCCTCTATCTTTACACAATCGCAGCCGGAAAGTTTCACCATTCTTGCCACCGCCCGCACTCCGCGGTCGATCGACCCCTGATACGACCCAAACGGCATGTCCGCCATCAGCAGCGCCAGAGGCGCTCCGCGGCGCACCGCCGCCGTAATTTCGATCATGAAGGAAAGAGAAACCGGAAGGGTGGTCGGATGGCCGAGGATCACATTCGCCGCCGAATCACCGACGAGCAGTCCGCTTACTCCCGCCGCCTGCATCAGCCTGGCGGTCGTGTAGTCATAGCAGGTGAGGAACGGAGTCTTCGCGCCCGTCGCCCGGGCGGTACGGAGATCGGCGAACGTGAACTTGCGCGGCACGCGATCGGTCATTTGGTGAATGATATACGGATCGCCGGTCGGAGTCGTGCGGTAAAGATCATCCCTCTTGGGGGGAGTGCGGTCTCACGCCACTTGGATATAATCCCAGGCAATGATGCTGACGATCGAAATCCCCCCCAACTGGAAATTCGCCTTCCCGAGCGGGCCGCAGCCGCGGGAGAGGACGTATCAGCGTATGTCGCTCATCTTGTGGCCCACGCCGCGGCGCGGGAATCGATGGATGACGTACTCGCGCCCCTGCGACGGCAATTTGCAGCGATGGGCGTAAGCGATGAGGAACTGATCGCTGACATTACCGAAGCGCGGCGGCGGACAGATTAGCAGGGTCCGCGCCGCACGCTGATTATTCAGCGAGCGGCATCAGCGGACTGCCCGTTCCCGGTCGCTCCCGGCCCCAGCGTGACGATCGTCATCGGATCAAACGGGAAATCGCTGGTCAGCTGCTGCAGTGACTTGCGATCAACGGCCTGCAGCGTGGCCATATCCTGCTCCAGTGATCGATACTCTTTGTTGTAGATCCACTGCCCGCCGATCGAGCGCATGCGCCCCAGCGGCACTTCCCCCTGCAACACCAGGCTGCTCGCCAGTTTGTTCTTCGCGCGCTCGATTTCGGCATCGTTCAGATCGTGCTTCACCTTTGCCAATTCGCCCAGGGCGATCTTCAGCGCCTGATCGATCCGTTCCGGACCGGCGGTCAGCGCGAGATAGAAGCTGCCGCACGAGTCGTGCGGATAAAATCCGAAATCCGCATCCTCGGCGATCGCGTTGTCCACCAGGGCCCAATACAGCCGGCTTCCGTCGCTGTCGCCGATCACATCGGCCAGCACGCGCGCCGCAAACCGGCGATCGTCCTGCGCACTGGGCCCCGGCATCATCGCCATCAGATATTGGCGGTTGAGCTTCGTGTCGAACATGTCGCTGCGCTGCGGCTTATAAATCGGCGCCGGTTGTTGCGCGCCGCATCCACATGGGGCCACGAGCCGCAATACTTTTCCGCCAGCGAGACGATCTGGTCGAACGCAAGCCGGCCCGTCGCGGCGAGCACCATATTTCCCGGGCCATATCGCTGCGCGAAGTATCGCGCCATCTGATCGCGCTGCAGTCGCGTGATCGATTCAGGCGCGCCGAGAATGCTCATCGACAACGGGTGGTGCCCGAAATGGATCTGCATCAGCTTCTCGTACAGCCGATGCCCCGGATCATCCAGGTACATCGCGATTTCCTCGAGAATGACATTCTTCTCCGTCTCGAAGTCGCTGGTTCGGATCGCCGGGCGCAGCAGGTGCGACAGATGCTCCATCGCCTTCTCAGTGAACTCCGGCAGCACGTTCGCGTAGTAGGCGGTCATCTCCTGCGAGGTAAACGCGTTGTACTTGGCTCCGATCTCATCGAAGATCCGGTTCACGTCTTCCCACGTGTATTTGCTGGAGCCCTTGAACATCATGTGTTCGAGAAAATGCGAAACGCCGTTGATCTCCTCAGCCTCATCGCGCGACCCGGTCTTGACGAACAGGCCCAGCGCCGTGGAATAGGAGTCGGGGTTTTCCTCCGCGATGATGTCCAGGCCGTTGGAAAGTTGGGCCTGATGAAACGAAAGCATGGATAAATCCTCTCGATGAGTGTGCGAGGACGGGCGCTTCCCAACCCTCGTGTTTAGCGGCTGCCCGGACGGGCAGCATCCTGCGGCATGTGGGCGTACTCGCTCACATTCAATTACGGAAGCTTCAGCTCTTTGGGACCGACGGTAACGATCGTAAACGGTCCGGGCGGATGAGCCCTCAAATATGAGTTCACCTGATCGACCGTCACGGAATCGATCGACGACTTGATCTCGTCGAGCGTGCGAATCCGCCCGCGCATGTAGAAGTCGTGCGCAATTGCGCCGGCCCGCGCACTGGTCGATTCGCCTTGCATGATCGTGCTGGCCTTGAGCCCGGTCTTGGCGCGGTTCAGCTCCTCGCTCGTGATCCCCTCGTGCAGGCGATGCAACTCCGCCATGACGCAGTCGAGCGTGGCCTGGGCCCGGTCGTTGCTCGTCCCCGCGTACGCAAGAATGCTGCCGATTCCCCGCAGGCTGCTGTATCCCGCCGAAACGGAGTAGCACAGGGCGCGCTTCTCGCGCACCTCGGTGAACAGCCGTCCGCTCATCCCGCCGCTGAGCACTTCAATCGCCATCCGCGCCGCATAATAGTTCGCGTCGATTTCCTGCGTCGAGGGATACGCAATGCCAATATGGGTCTGTTCGCTGGCCTGATCGACGTGAAGAGCCCGCCCCGGCGGCGGCAACAGTCTCAACGGCGCCGTCGCCGGACCCTGCCAGTCCCCGAACAGGCGTTCGATCTCGGATTTCACACGCTCGAAATCGATGTTCCCCGCGATGGAAATAATGGTGTCCTGCGCGTGATATCGTTGCGAATAGTCCGCCCGGCTCAAATCGAGCGTCAGCTTCTCCAACTCCGCACGTTCTCCCATTGTGTTGCGCCCATAGGGCGACGGGAAATGCCATTCCCGCAGCTTGATCATCAGCTTCTGCCGCGGCTCATCGTCCACTCCCGCCAGCGCCTGCAGCGCCAGATCGCGTGCCGCGTCGAAGCCTGATTGGGGAAGGTGCGGCCGTCGCACAATGTCGGCGTACGCGTCCAGCCCCTCCATCACTTTCTGGGCCAACGCCGCGCATCCAAACCGCGCGTGCTGCACCCCCACGCTGGCCGACCGCTGCAGGCCCAGCGTGTCGAGATAGTCCGTCAATTGACGATTATCCCGATTTCCGGCGCGCGCAGCACCAAATCAGCCAAAACCGTTGCCGAGCCCGAACGATCCACCGGATCGCTCGCCGCCCCCGCTGGCAACAAAAACGTCATGGCTGCGGACTGCATCCCTGCCATCCGCTCGCCAACAATCGTAAGTCCATTCGCAAATGTGTGCTGCAAATACCGCTCGCCCAACGCATCTCCTGTTAATCGCCGGGGAATTATAGGCCCCGCCGCGTCCACCGCCAGCGCGAGGGCCACACGAGACGGTTTCAGGCACAAAAACACAACCGGGTCGAAGGTCGACTCCCCTAACCGCCATTTCGTGGAGCCGGTGCGTTTCCCGCCCCGATTTGGAGACGTTTTCACGCCCACGCCGAGTCAGCGGTACACTAAAAGGCTTGGATTTGCCGACGCCCGATGCGAGCATTTGGGAATGCTCGGACTGATACACTGCTCGATCACAAGGAGGCATTTTGCCTGAAATCTACGTCAGCACGGATATCGAGGCGGATGGGCCGATCCCCGGGCCGCATTCGATGCTCAGCATCGGCTCGGCGGCGTTTCTCGAAGACAAGACGCTGGTTTGCGTGTTTAGCGCGAACCTTGAGTTACTCCCGGGCGCAACTGGCCATCCCGAAACCATGCAATGGTGGGGCAGCCAACCCGAAGCGTGGGCTGCCACCCGGCAAAACGCTCGCGATCCGTCCATCGTCATGGCGGATTACGTCGCCTGGGTAGCCGCGTTGCCCGGTCGGCCGGTCTTCGTCGGATATCCCGCCTCTTACGACTTCATGTTCGTGTACTGGTATCTGATGCGATTCACGGGCGCGAGTCCCTTTTCGCACTCTGCCCTGGATATCAAGACACTCGCCATGGCCGCGCTGGGCAGGGGATACCGCGACTCGACCAAGCGAAACATGCCCAAGGCGTGGTTTGAAAAGCTGAAGCACAATCACGTGGCCGTCGACGACGCGATCGGTCAGGGCGTTTTGTTTTGCAATGTGCTCGCTGCGGTCAGAAAGCAGTCCGGGACCCGCGGATGATGCGAGGGATCATTCTTGAACCGCCAGGGCCTATCGCGCCCCGACGGCGGCAAGCGCTTCCTTGAAATCGCGCTCGTTACGAAGCCCGACAAACTTTTGCGCCACCTGGCCGTCCTTGAAGAGGATGACGGTCGGAATGGCGCTGATGCCATACTTGATGGAGACGTCGCGGTTGGCGTCGGTATCGAGTTTCCCGACCTTCACCTTCCCGACATAGTCGGTTGCCAGCTTTTCGATCGTCGGCGCGAGCATTCGGCACGGCATGCACCACTCGGCCCAGAAATCGACCAATACCGGGACGGAGCTCTTGAGCACTTCTGACTCAAAATTCTGGTCGGTGAACTCGGTGACATTTTGAGCCATGATCGAAACTCCTATTTCCGTTGTTTTTTGCCGACTGGCTGGACGAGGGGATCATAGAAGTGGCCCGCGGCGCAGTCAACGGCTGCAAAGAAGGCCGCAGGCCGTCAGGCAAGGCGAACTGCTCGGCGGTTTCCACACCCAACGTCATTGCCGCACAATTATCGCGACGGGTATGAGCTGTGAGCGATGCCTTGCGACGATTGGTGATTGGAACGTGACGGGAATTTAATACACTTACTTGTGCTATGGTTCGAATTCGATTTCCAGATCACGCGAACAAACAGAAGGCACTCGGCTATCTCGCGGGTCGCTTCCCGATCAAGAGTTGGGCGACCGGAGAGATGGTTGTGCCCGAGTCAGCCTTGGCCGAGCTCGCTATCGAAGGCATAGCGTTCTCAGTAGAAGGCCCCGCGACGTATGAGCAGCGCATTCCGTCGGTTCGAAATCCTCCTGCCACTGCGGTTTAATGACGGCATTGCGTTCCGCTCGACGTAGTGGGCGCCACATTGCTTGAACTTGAGGATTGCGTTCACGCAATCAGATCATGCACCACATTCCCATGCACGTCGGTCAGCCGGAAATCGCGACCGGCGTAGCGATAGGTGAATTTTTCGTGGTTGAATCCGAGCAGGTGCAGGATGGTCGCGTGGAGATCGTGAACGTGCACCGGATCGCGCTCGGCGGCAAATCCGAATTCGTCGGTTGAGCCGTGAACGTAGCCGCCTTTGACGCCTCCTCCGGCAAGCCAGGTCGTAAATCCGTAGTGATTGTGGTCGCGGCCGTTCACCTTTCCCGCATTGGCCCCCGGCGTTGGCAGCTCGACCGTGGGCGTGCGCCCAAACTCGCCGCCCCAGATGACCAGCGTATCTTCGAGCATTCCGCGCTGCTTTAGATCGATCAGCAGCGCGGCGATCGCCTGATCGCAATCGTGTGCCAATTCGCGGTGATGCTGAAATAAGTCGTCGTGATTGTCCCATGGCTGACCGGCGCCGGTCCAAAGTTGCACGCAACGGACGCCGCGCTCGACGAGGCGGCGCGCGATCAGCATCTGCCGGGCCTGGGTTCCGGGCCCATACAGCTCGTGGATGTGCTTCGGTTCGCGGCTCACGTCAAAGGCGTCGCTCGCGTCGGATTGCATGCGGTATGCCAGTTCGAAAGATTGGATACGCGACTCGAGCTGCGCATCGTGCTGGCGCGCCGCAAGATGCTCCTGATTGAGCTTCATCAGCAGATCGAGCTGCCGGCGCTGGGTGGCGGGCGAGCTGACCCGGCTCCGCACATTTTCGATCAGCTTGTGAATGTCCGTATACTGACTGTCGACGTAGGTTCCCTGGTACGCGCCCGGCAGAAATCCGGATTGCCAATTCTGCGACTCCTGAATGGGATAGCCGCCGGGACACATGACAATGAAGCCCGGCAAGTTCTGACTCTCGCTGCCCAGCCCATACGTGATCCACGATCCCATGCTCGGGCGGATCTGGCGCGCTTCCCCGCAATTCATCAGCAGGAGCGACGGCTCATGATTCGGCACGTCCGCCTGCATCGAGCGGATCACGCAGATGTCGTCGATGCACGCGCCGACGCGGGGAAAAATTTCGCTGACTTCGATGCCGCTCTGTCCGCAACGCTTGAACTTGAATGCGGACGGAAAGGCCGCGCCGGTTTTGCGCTCGGTCTTGAGGTTCGGGATCGGCAGGACCTGCCCCGCATATTTCGCCAGCGCCGGCTTGGGATCGAACGTATCCACGTGCGACGGGCCGCCGTTCATGAACAGGTGAATCACGCGTTTGGCCCGCGCCGGAAACTGCGGCTGGCGCGCCATGAGCGGATTGAGTTCCGAAGCTGTCTGCGCCGACAACACGCGCGCTTCCCCCAGAACGCTGGCCAGTGTCAGCGCACCGAGTCCCATGCCGCATTTCTGCAGCAGATCCCGCCGGCTCAAGAATCGATCGTTGGGATTGTTTCGATGATGCAACATCACGCCGTCCTTCCACTTTCGACACTCGCGCCTCCGCTCTTGCCCCCTCTCCTGCTACACCGGGAGAGGGTTGGGGTGAGGGCTTCTCCGAGCGGGTGCATGAATCAACTCTCAATCCACAAAAACAAACTCGTTCGATTCCAAGAGGACTTGCGCATATTTGTCCCATGCGCTCAGTGCCGGATCATCCGACTCGTGTGCCACAAATTCGGCCCCAAGTTGCTTCTCGTCGTCTGTCGGAGCGCGTTCAAACAATACCCGATAGAGCGCCACGATTCGTTCGCCGGGAATCTGTCGCGACGCGACTTGCGGCTGGCGGATCAGTGACTTTGCCTGCTCGATCACAAAGTCACTGTTCATGAAAAACAGCGCCTGCTGCGGGACGGTCGTCGTGAACCGGCGCGGGCATGTCGCGTCGGGACTGGCGAAATCGAAGTTGCGAAACAGACCGGGAAGGTTCTGCCGATCGATGAAGCCGTACACCGTTCGGCGATGGGAATACGGAACGGCGGTGATATCGACCGCGCGCCCGAACATCTGATCATCGAGGTCGCCACCCGCGGCAAGGAGCGCGTTGCGCGTTGCTTCAAAATCGAGCCGGCGGCGGTTCATCCGCCAGACGAGCAGATTCTGCGGATCGCGGCTCTCGGCGCTGGGATTGTCGTCGCTCGACTGGCGATAGGTGCTGGAGAGCATGATCAGCCGGTGCAGTTTCTTGAGCGACCAGCCGTCGTTCATGAATTGAATCGCCAGCCAGTCGAGCAGCTCGGGATGCGTTGGCGGATCAGATCGCATTCCAAAATCACTTGGCGTGCGCACGATTCCCGCGCCAAAATGCTCGAGCCAGACGCGGTTGACCATCACCCGCGCGGTGAGCGGATTATCCTTTGACGCAATCGCCTGCGCAAGCTCCAGCCGGCCGCTTCCCTGCGTAAACGGCTTGCGATCCGGACCGGAAAGCACTTTCAGAAACTCCGCCGGCACGACATCGCCATGCGCGTCGGGATTGCCGCGCAGAAAAATGTGCTGCGGATGCACCGTGGCGGAGTCGGTTAAGCACATCGCCCGCGGCGGGGCCGCCGGGTTGGTCGCGTCCAGCTCGTCGACGGCCTTTTCCAGCCGCCGCAATTCTTCCATGGTCTTTCGATCCAGCAGTTGTTTGAGCCGCGGCAACGGCAGACCGCCGGCGACGCCCTTCGCGGCAAGCGATTTTCGCTGCTGATCGATGAACTGATCGACCGCGGCCTGACGTTTGGTTCGTTCTTGGAAATACTCGAGCGCTGCCGGGCTTTGATCGGGAGTTCCCAGGATTGGAGCGTTCTTGTCCTCCGGGCTGTTGCTGAAAATCGCATAGAGCGAGTAGTAGTCCGCCGTGGGGATCGGATCGAATTTGTGATCGTGACAGCGCGCGCAGCCGACGGTCAGCGCCATCGTTCCGCGGCACACAACATCGATCCGATCGTCGATGATGTCCGGCTCGCGATTCAAAAAACGCCGGCCCAGCGTCAGAAATCCCATCGCCGCCAGCGAGCTCTTGTCCGGCCCGGTCGCGAGCCGATCCGCGGCAATTTGCTGAAGGAGAAATTGATCGTAGGGAAGATCGGCATTGAGGGACCGGATGACCCAGTCACGATACGTATAGGCCCAGGGATACTTTCGCTCCTCCTGAAAGACGTATCCCTTGCTATCCGCGTACCGCGCGACGTCCAGCCAATGGCGGCCCCATCGCTCTCCATAGTGAGGCGACGCGAGCAACCGATCCACCACTTTGTCAAACGCGTCCGGCGAGCTGTCCGCGACAAACGCGTTCACTTCTTCGGCCGTCGGCGGCAGACCAATCAGATCAAACGTCGCCCGCCGGATCAGCGTCCGCTTGTCCGCCGGCGGCGCCGGCGCCAGTCCCGCCGATTCGAGCTTCGCGAGCACAAAATGATCGATCGGATTTGCGATCCAGGCGACATTCTGCACCGACGGAATCGCCGGTAACGTTGGCGGCTTGAAAGCCCAATGATCGTACGTGCTTACCGAACCCGCGCCGGCGGAGCGCGCGACGATCAAGCCCAGTGCGCAATTCCTGATGATCCGTGCAGCCGAACCCGCAAATGATTTACAACAAGGTCGCATGAGAGAATGACAGTCGGTCATCTCGAAATACGACCTGGAACCCGCGAATGTTGCCCCATTCCGCTAAAATACCGTTGAATGGTCCCCCGATGCCCTCAAAGACCCGAGAAATACACGCTCCGCTGCGCGTCGCGGCTAACCTTTGCGAAGGTACGCACTACGCGATACGAACCTTCACGCTTGACGTTTCACGTCCTCACGTTTGAGGTCTTCACGTTTCACGTTTCACGTCTTCACTTTGACGCATCTGTCACGTTCCAATCACCAATCACCAGCTTCACCAATCACCAGTTTCACTTCCCATCAAAAACCTCGTGGAAAAAGTCCTTCATCGCCTGCCACGAACGATGATCCGCTTTCTCGTTGTAGGCGATGTTAGGAATGCCGTGCTTGTCGGCGTCCGGGTTGGTGAACGCGTGGACGGCGCCGCCGTACTCGTTCATCTGCCAATCGACCTTGGCGTCGCGCATGGACTGCTGGAACTCGGCGATTTCGGATGCGGAGACGAACTTGTCATCCGCCCCATGGCAGATCAGAATCCGTCCCTTGATGTTCTGGGCATCCTTCGGGTTTGGCGTCGCCAGGCCCCCGTGAAAACTCACCAGACCTTTCAAATCGGCTCCCGAGCGCGCGAGCTCCAGCACGGTTGTTCCGCCGAAGCAATAACCGATTGCGCCGAGCTTTTCCGGATCAACCGTCTCCTGCCTGCTCAGGAGGTCCAGCGCCGCCTTGGCTCGCTCGCGGAGCTTGGGAAGATCAGCCTTCAACGCGCCCGCCAGCTTCCCGGCCTCCTTCGGATCGTCGGTGGTCTTTCCGTCTCCATACGGGTCCATCGCCAACGCAACGTATCCCAGACCAGCCAGTTGCTCGGCTCGATGCTTTGCATAATCCGTCAGTCCCCACCATTCGGGCGCGACGAGAATTCCGGGCCGCTTCCCGGCCTGATCGTCATACGCGAGAAATCCCTGGCACTCGACGTCGCCGACTTTGTACTTCACCACTTCGGTCTTCAATGCCGCCTGTGCTGATCCCGTCAACAGAATGCCACACATCGCAACCATCCAAAGCTTCATATCGTCTCCTGTAGAATCGAACAGGCGAAACGATATCCGAATCTGCCGCCGCGCAGAAGGTGAAATTGCGGAGACGGAAGAGCGAGGGACGCGCGTGAAGACGAGATTCCGTCGTGCGCGCATGCGGGGCGTGCTCGGCAGCAGGCCCCATGCGTGCGCAGCAAGCACCAAAATTTCCCCCGAAGCGCGCATTACGTCTCCAGTTCAACTTCCGAAATTAACTCTGCGGGAGCGGTCGTCTTATGAAAGTCGCGCGTGAGATAGAGCGCCACGCACATGCCGAGCAGCGCAATGGCCGCGACACCCATTGCTCCGGCGCCGCTGATGGTGGTGTGGCCGGCGCCGTCCGGCTTGGTGAGGAAGAAAATCAACACGCCGGACATCATTACAAATGATCCGATCACGCGGTCGACGATGCCGCGTTCGTTGAAAAGGAACCATCCGAGCGCGCAGGCAAGCAGAATGCCGGAGCGTTTGATGCTGATGACGATTGCCGCGACGGTGAACTGCAGGGCGGTGAGTTGCAGCACCATCACCACCGCCTCAAAAAGTCCCGCCGCCAGCAGCCAGGCGGGAACCACCCGCCACACGCGAGCCCAGTCGATACCGGCCGCGGATCCCGCGGCCGCGGCGGATTCACGCCATGGTCTTCGGCCGCTGCTTCGGACGACGACCAGGCTGGTGAAGAAGATCGAGAGCATCACGCACTTGCCCATCGAGAGCGTGAGCGAGCGGGAGAAGCGGGAAGCAAACAGGGTATCGCTGGAGCTGTTGACGAACCATTTATCGAGTGCCGAGGTGCATGCGAGGAGGAACGCGACGATCAGCATGTATCGGCTGCCGCGTTCGCGAAAGATGTTCTTGAGCGGTTCGAGCCAGCCGTTCGCGACTAACTGACGGTTGATCACCAGCGAGCCGATCACGACCATCAATACACCAATCACCATCCCGACGGTGATTGCTTCGTGCAGAAAGATGCTGCCGATCGGCAGCAGAAAGAGCGGGGTCAGGGCCAAAAACGGTACGCAGAGGGAAAGCGGCGCGACTTGGAGCGCCCGGTAGTTGAGAAGGATGGCAGTCCCCTCCAACAGCGCGTTGAGGAGGAGATACAGAAGAAACGCGATCGCGGGCGGGATGCCGAGCGTGCCGCCGATGGCGGGCATTTGCATCCTGATGCCGCGCGCGATCAGCACGGCTGCCAGCGCCAGGTAACAGGCGAACGCCACCAGCTTGCACCACAGGCTGATCAGCGCCGCATCAAACTGATGGTCCAGCACCTTTTTGCGAGACGCGTCGGTCAACACGTTAAATACCGCGCCGACGCAGCAGAGAATCAGACCCAGCATCGGCAACACAATACGCGATGCGCCATCAAATACGGAGTCCCCTCGCGTTTCACGTTTCACGGATCAAACCCTATAAATGCCGTATGCGCATCGGCCATGGCTTTGACGGCTTCCGCCAGCTCGCAAAGGGCGCCGCCGTTTCGATCGGCAACTTCGACGGGATTCACCGCGGGCACCGGAGCCTGCTGGCGATGGCAGATCGATTGCGGGCATCTTCGCCGGGGGGAGTGGCGATCGTGACGTTTGAGCCGCATCCGCTCACGGTGTTGCGGCCGGCCGAGACTCCGCCGCGGCTGACGCCGTTGCCGGTGAAACAGGCTATTCTGGAGGAGGCGGGGGTGGATACGCTGGTGCTGCTGCCGCCGACGCGGGAGGTGCTGGGTCTCACCGCCGAGGAGTTCTGGAAGATGATCGTGACAGATGTGCGGCCGGCCCACTTGATCGAAGGGGAGTCGTTCACGTTTGGCAAAGGCCGCGGGGGAAACATGGATGCTCTGCGCAGCTGGGCCCAGGGGAGCAGCGTGCAACTGCACGTCGCGCCGCCGGTGCAGGCGGTGTTGCTCAATTGCTCCATCGTCACCGTCAGCAGCTCGCTGATTCGCTGGCTGCTCGGGCTGGGACGGGTCCGCGAGGCGGCGATCTGCCTTGGACGTCCATATCAGTTGCGCGGAGAGGTTGTCGCGGGGCACCAACGCGGGCGCACGATCGGCACGCCGACGGCGAATCTCAAGGTGACCGAGCAGCTCGTGCCGGCAGATGGCGTGTATGCCGGGCGTGCTGTCGTCGACGGAACGGATTATCCGGCAGCAATCAGCGTGGGAACATTACCGACCTTCGACGGGAACACCCGCCAGATCGAGGCGCATCTGCTGGGGTTTTCCGGCGACCTCTACGGCCGGGAACTTCATTTGGACTGCACGGACTGGTTGCGCGAGCAGCGCAAATACTCGAGCGTCGACGCGCTGCGCGAACAGATCGGCAAGGATCTGCAAAGCGTCCGTGCGCGCGGCGCACTGGTCCCATCGCGTCAGATCGGCACGTTGTCTTACGCTTCGACGGCCTGAATCGTCGGCGTGCCGGAAGCGACAAGCTTCAGGTTCGGTTCGACCTCGATGGCGTGCAGCAGCGCCCGCGTGACCTTGTCGTCAATCTCTGCCGAACGCCGCAGCTCGACCGGATAACGAACGACAAACTCGAGCCCGCCTTCCACAAACTGAAGCCGTCCCTCCGGATGCGGGACTGGAATCTGAAAGTGCAGCGCATTGCTCACGCGCGTGTGCTGCTCTTCGATCGTGGCCTGATACTCCTGATAGACGCCTTGAACCGCCTTCATCAATTGCGTCTCGGCGAGCTTATGATCGCTGTCGGGCGAGAGCGTCATCGCCACTTCCCGCCAGGAATAATCCGCGCCGGGAAGCTGCTTATAAAAAGCCGAGGGCTGGAAGAGCACCGAGTTGGAAAAGACGGCAACGCGCCCTGTTGGCTGCAGGCAGACGTGCGAACCGCTCAGTTCCATGAGGTACAGGCGGAAGAGCCCGATCTCGATGACGTCGCCGGTGATCCCCGTGATGGTGACGCGATCGCCCACGCGCACTCCATAGCGGCCGATCAGAAAGAAATGCGCGACGCCGGAGAGAATGATGGTCTGGAGCGCGACCGCGATGCCGGCGGTCAGCAGACCGGCATAGGTTGCAAGCGATCCGAACTCGGTGACGACGCCGCCGATCAGAATGATGATGATGAAGGCTCCG
The DNA here is from genome assembly GCA_963758525.1 of uncultured Phycisphaerales bacterium. Lineage (GTDB taxonomy): Bacteria > Planctomycetota > Phycisphaerae > Tepidisphaerales > Tepidisphaeraceae > JBBSDP01. Next base: position 288,296 of record CAVWVQ010000001.1, on the reverse strand, counting down.
ACGACGAGCCGGCGGACGACGAGAAATTGTCTGCGCCGGCGGATGTCGGTCATGTAGCGGAAGGTGACGCTCCGCCAGGCCTTGGAGATGCCCATCAGCACCAGGAGGGCGGTCGCCATCGCTCCAAGCCGGAGAATGATGTACCGAAGATACGCCGAGTAGTCGCGGGCCAGCGTTTCGTGCCAGCTGCGCAGATTGTCGCGGGCCGCGTCGATGACAAAGCTCTGCTCGCCCAGCGGGACGACCGCGGCGGAGAGAAGCTTGTAGCGGGCGGTGAGCGTTTCGATTTCCTGCCGTTCGGCATCGAGCACCTTGGGATCTTCCGAATCGCGCGACTTCATCAGCGTCTCGCTGCGATGCACCGCGTCCAGCAGGCTCGTTCGCAGCGGGTCGCGCAGCGCTTTGTTGCGGTCGGCAAGCGTCTCGGTCTCCTCGATCAGGCGATTCACTTCGCTCATGCGATGCGAAAGCGTGAAAAGCTGCCCGACAAGCCCGAGCACGCCCAGCGATTCGGGAACGATGGTCTGCTGCGTGGCGGAGAGCGGCGGGGTGGCCGCGCCATCGCCGGAAGACTCCGGCACGGCGCGCTGCAAGTCGTCCACTTTCTGCCAGAGCGTGCCGGCGCCCGAGCGCCCTGGTCGCTTGAAAAGGCCGCAAATCCCTGCAGCACGTGCTGGCGAAGGATCGCCAGTTCCAGCTCCGCCGAGACTTTCTCTCTTCGGGAGTGCAGCGCGGGCTGCGAGGTCGGCGGCGCGGTTTGCCACTGCTGATCGATCTCGTTCAACTCAGATTGGAACTGCGCCACGCGCGCGGCCGCTGCATCGACCGCCTGCTGAACATTGTGCAGGGAACTCCCGTTGGTGGTGGGCGCGGTCATGGGCGAAGCCTTCCGGGTGGCCGCCAGCAGACCGGCATCGGCGTGCGCGAAGGTGAACCCGAGCTTCAGTGTCTGCAACGCTCCCTGCGCCACCGTGTCGCGGAAGAGCACCTCGTCGGTATTCACCGGCGCCTGGGCGAACGACGTCACCCGCCGATACCAATCGATGGTGTCTCCCAGATATTTAAGAATGACATCGCTGGGATCAGAGGGCGCGTTATCCCCGTGCACGATGACCGCTCCGATGAGGAGCCCGAACGTCAGCATCATCAACCGAAGGCGTTTCCTGAACATCAACCTGCCCGCTTCCTTGCTTGTGGGTCAAACCAATCCGTTTGGGAAGGGTCAACATTGCCGCGAAGAATGCAAGCCGGACGGCTAGTTCTTGCCGACAACCCAGAGCATGACGGCGCCGAGCCTGAAGTGTTGCAGCCCGGACAGCGCCACTCGGGATGCGGATGGCGACGCTGCAACAATGCCCCCCGCGCGGCAGGCAGCGCTTCGGAGAGACCAGATTACGCTGCGCGACAGCGCGTCCAGCGAAAGGCCATCGCGGTTTGCTCCTCCCTTTGGATTCAGCAGCGCCTCAACGGCAATCTCCGCGCTGCACAGCGCGTTGCCCATTCCCTCGCCGCAGATCGGCTCCATGGCCGCGGCGCCGTTGCCGACGCGAATCAGATTCGCGGCAATCGGCGGTTGCGAGCCAAATCGTGCGACAGGCGAGGCCGCCCAGGGCGAGACTCGCCGCGCGCGGCAACGCGCCGGCGCAGCGTCGGGTTTTCCGCGACGAGCTGCGCGAACAGAACATCGATCCCGTTGCGGGCGCTCGCAAGGCGCGTCCGCGGCACGGAGAACGAAACGTTCCAGCGATCCTTTTCGATGGCAGCGATGCCGCCATAGCAATCCGCGCATCCAAACATCTCGATGGCGTCGCGCGGTCCGTCGATCCCTTCATAATGCGATTTAATCCCAAAGTCGCCGGTATGCGGCGGAGGCTTCCCCAGCAGCGAGCCTTTCCCATCGGCGAGGATCACGTGCGAGGCCGCCAGCGTCTGAACCTCATTGTTGGAAAGGTCGCGCACGCGAACGGCGGGGCGCGCAGCAGGCTCAATGCGCTCGCACCGCACGCGATGGCGAACCGTCGCTCCCGCCCGCGCGGCCGCGTCCAGCAGGAAGCCGTCGAGCAGTTGCCGCGAAACCCCCGTCATCGGCCGCGGCAGCGACAGCGCGGCGGACCGTCCATTACTCGCGTGCAATGCGACACCGGCCAGCGCAATCGGCCGCATCGCCTGCAGGGCGTCGGCGAGTCCGACCCGACGCAAGACATCGGTCCCGCGCGCGCTCAAGCATTCCCCGCACACTTTGTCGCGCGGGAATGCATGCTGTTCGAGAATGGTGACTTGCCAACCCGCTCGCGCCAGCAGCAGCGCGCTGAGACTTCCCGCCGGGCCCGCGCCGATGACGATCGCGTCGTTCACGCGGAAAGTATAGCACCCGCCCAAGCCAACCCGTTGCACCGCTCAGCGGCACATTTCCACGAGCGTGGCGGCCACAGATAGACCTGTTTGGTTTTCCCACTGGCAGAACGGGCCAAACCTCACCTCTCCCCTCCACACAGCCCAAAGCGATCGCGGTAGACCAGCGATCCATCGAGTAGTTCGATCGTGGAATCTTCTGGAAGAATTCCCTGAGCCACCATGCAGAGCGTGTCTTTCACGGTGAACCGCACCGGGCCGTAGCCGGCGATGCGCACCGGTGCGCTTGCCGGCGGTATGTTCGGGGGCTGTGATGTGGCTCCTGGGGCTACCATCAGTTCTATGCCGTCACGGCAGCGGCGGTCGAAGCGGGTTCTGCGGACCGCTGGCGTAACGCATCCATCTTTTCTTTGACTTCCTGCGAAGCACGCGAGTTGGGGAAGTCGCGCATGATCTGCTCGCCGGTTTTGATGGCGTCGAGCCACTTGTGATCGCGGATGGAATTGGAGAACTGCGCGCCCAGGTTGTTCAGCTTTTCCTTAAACACGCCGCGGGCGGTCTCCTGCATTCCCTCGGCCTCGGCGGGGGTCAAATAGGGATCGAGCTGACGGAGAATTTCAATGCTCCCGTCCACATCGTGACGGGCGACGGCTTCCTGCCAGCTTTGCAAGAGCTGCTTTTTGTGCGCTTGGCGGCGGGCATCGATTTCGTGCGGGAGGTTCTTGACCTGCTCGTTGTCGGGGAACATGCCCATGAGCCGCTCGGCTTCACGCATGGCGCCGTTCCACTGTTCGATGCGCGTGTGGCGGTCGATGATCGCCACGACTTCGTTGATCTGTTTGCGGACGCCTTCCTGGCGCTTGTTGCGGATTTCGTTGCGGAGCCGCTCGGCTTCGGCGCGGTAGCCGAATGTCCGTTCGACGTCGTCGGCCAGCGCGAAGGCGGCTTCGTAATCCCCCTTGGCCATTTCCTCGTTGATCGCACGCCGCAGGGCCTCGCGGTCCTTCTCACGAAACGCAACCACCTTCGCCCGGTCGCTGAGCAATTGCTGTTCGCTCATGAGGTTCAGCAAGATCGACATCTGATCGATCCGATCCGTCAGCGGCTGGAGCAACTCTTCGGTGCCGGCCGTATCCAACACCTTGGCCGAAGAGAGAATGCGGGCAATTGGCCAGGTCACTCCCAATGCTACGAGACTGGCCGCCCCTGCGGAGAGCATCCCCCAGTTATGCGGCGGCATTGCCGCCAGGTAAATTCCGATCCCAAAGATGATGAGTGCGAAGATCGAGGTGACGCCGTACCAGACAAAGAGCGGGAAATGACGCTTTTCCACAGGAACCTCGATGATGTACGCCGAAGGATGGGACTCTCTTGAAGAAAGGGTATGAAAATGGGGGATTTGTGTCAATGCGGGTAATGGGAAAGCGACAGGGCTCGCGGGTTGCGGAGTGCTGCGCACGCGGGAAGGAATGAATCATCGCGAGCACGCTCGGAGAAGGGGGGACGGAGGGTGTAACTTTTATTTGTGGCGATTGCAGATTTTGCGATCGTAGGGCGGGATTCATCCCGCCGTTTTCTCAGCCGGCCAACAAATCGGCGGGATGAATCCCGCCCTACTCGGAGCCGATCGCCACTTTCGAGCGCCACACCCGGGACGGACTCGAATCTTCGTTTGATTGCAATCCGAATCGACATAGCTACTGTACCGATGCCCTCGGGCGGCTGCGAAGCCTTCGGGGTCTGTTTAAAGGCAGACCTTGTGATGGGAAGGCGGTGAAATTCCGCCGCGGACGCGCCGCTGTAATGGAGAGGTTTGAGCCAGTCAGACGCCACGATTTGGCCTTTGTCCGTTGGGACAGGGCCTTTTCGGAAGGCGGCTGGCGACGGTCGGCGTTGAGAAAACGCAGACCACCTCCCTGAGCCAGAAGACCGGCCTGTGGGCTTTTGAGCACCGGCGCACTGTGCGCCCGCTCGTTTCGGATTCGTCCTCGCGACTCGGGACGGCCGGGGCCACAGCCACCTTCTGGCATTTGCGCGGGGCCGTTCGCCCGCCGCCTGCCATGCTGATCGCTTGCCCTTCGGCCTTGCCCTGTGCTCGATGAGCACACCGCGAGGCCGATCGTCTTTTGCCCCACGCGATTGGGGCTGAAGGGAATGGCAATGCGATTAGGGAAATACAGACACGAAGGGGAGAAGCCGGAAGCAAGAAGTCAGAAGTCGGAAGCAGGAAGCGGGGAGCCTGGAGCAGCAGGTGGGCTGCGATCGCGCGGCGGGGAGGGAGAATTGGAAATTGCAAATTGGGGATTGCAAATTGAAAATTTTCGAGAAAGGAGGGGAAGCACGCGATTTTTCCGCTCTTCCTTCGCGGCTGTCTTCGCGCCTTCGCGCCTTCGCGGCTCTTCTCCCTTTACGCCTTGGCCGCGCTGGACGACTTTCCCCCGAATTTGCAATTTGCAATTTGCAATTTGCAATCCTCAATCGTCTCTTCTTCCAGCACTTCTCACATTCGTCCTGCTCTCAACCCTCACCGGACGGCGGGGCTTAGCCGACGACGCTCCAACAACCGCCCCGGCGTCCACGGTAGAAGTGGCTCCCGTCGTCGTCACGGCCAACCGCGTTCCTACGCCGGCGTCGGAAGTGGGAAGCTCGGTCAGTGTCATCACAAGCGAAGACCTCGACCGCGAGCAGGTGCCGCTGGTGTCTGATGCGCTGCGGTATGTGCCGAGCGTGAACGTGACGCGGTCGGGCGGGCCGGGGCAGATCACATCGGTCTTCACGCGCGGAGCCAACTCGGATCACACGCTCGTGCTGATCGATGGCATCGAAGCAAATGATCCGACCTCGCCGTCCCGCGCCTTCGATTTTTCCACGCTTACCGTCGACGATATCGATCGCATCGAAGTCATCCGCGGCCCTCAGAGCACGCTCTGGGGCTCCAACGCCGTCGGCGGCGTCATTAACATCGTGAGCAAACGCGGCGAGGGGCCGCCGAGCGGATATTTCTATTCCGAAGACGGATCTTTCAACACCTATCGGGAAGGAGTCGGCATCAGCGGAGGCAACAAAACGATCAATTATTCGTTGAGTCTCTCACAGCAGAACTCGCAGGGGATCTCCGCGGCCGACAGCAAGTTCGATAATCCTGAGTCCGACGGTTACGGCATCAGCTCCGTTGCGGAGAAATTCGGGTGGAACATCAGCCCCGAGCTGGATGTCGATTTCATCGCCCGCTACCAGTACGGCGACATCGACATCGACAAAGGCGGCGGGCCGGGCGGAGACGAGATCGGGGCACAGCTTCGCAACAACGAAGCCTTCTTCGGAATCCAGCCGCATCTGAAGCTGCTGGACGGCAAATTGATCGAGACTTACAAACTCTCCTACACCTATTACGATCGGCAGGACACCGAGCGCAGCTTTCCCAGCCATCTCAATGGAGGCCTTGCGAAGCTCGATTGGCAGAACGACGTTGAGGTGTCGGAAAACCAGATTCTCACGGCGGGCCTGGTGCTCGGTCAGGAGAATCTCAATGCGACGACGACGCCGCACAAGACCAACGATCAGACAGCGGTCTATCTGCAGGATGCCGTCAGCTTCAACAAAAGCTTGTTCCTCACCGGCGGCGTACGCTACGACGACTTCAGGATCGGCGGCGAAGATCTCACCTGGCGGTTCACCGGCGCTTACATTTTGCCGACCCATACCACGATCCGCGGAAGCTACGGCACCGGCTTCAAAGTGCCGACACTGTCGGATCTGTATTCCTCATTCGGGTCTCCGAATCTCAAGCCCGAAAAGAGCGACGGATTCGACGGCGGCGTCGAGCAGAGCTTTCTGCACGATCGACTGACGGCCAGCGCGACGTACTTTTACAATCGCTACCGGGATCTGATCGACTTCAACAACGCCACGTTCAAGGAAGACAACATCGGCCATGCCGAAAGCCAGGGCGTCGAACTGGGGCTGACGGCCCGGCCATGGGAGACGGTCAGCGCGAGCATCAACTATACCTATACCGACGCGCGTGACACCGACACCGACACCAAGCTGCTTCGTCGTCCGCCCAATGCCGCGTCGGCGCAGGTAAGTTGGGATTACTCGCGCAAGGGGCAGATCACCGTCGGCGTCGTCTATGAAAGTGAACGGCCGGATATCAACCCGACGACGTTCGCCAATACCAACGTGCCGGGGTACGTCGTGGTCAACCTGGCGACCGCCTACCGCGTTACCGATTATGCGACGCTCACGCTACGGATGGATAATCTGTTCAATCAGCACTACGAGGAAGTCGACGGCTTCGGCGAGCCAGGGTTCGCGGTGTATGGAGGGTTTAAGGTGACGTTCTAGCTGGGAGAAGTCAGGAGCAAGAATTGGATCGGATGCGTGGTGCTCGCAGAAGCTCAGGCGAGTTGGCGCTTCTGGCTCTGTATTGCCATTTCAATACAATCCGGCCCGCGGCAGCCGTAGCTCAGTTGGATAGAGCAGCGGATTTCTAATCCGCCGGTCGCAGGTTCGAATCCTGCCGGCTGCGATCAACAGAAGGCTTTCCTTTGTCCTTCTTGCTTCTGACTTCTGGCTTCTGACTCCTTGCCCCATCTCCATCAGACATTGAAAAGGAAATGCGTGATATCCCCGTCCTTCATCACATAGCTCTTCCCTTCCGCCCGCAGCTTCCCGGCGGCTTTGATCGCCGCCTCGGTCTTGTATTGCCGCAGATCGTCGAGCGTGTAGATTTCGGCGCGGATGAACCCGCGCTCAAAATCGGTGTGGATGACGCCGGCGGCTTGCGGCGCGGTGGCGCCGATCGGAATGGTCCAGGCGCGGATTTCCTTGGGGCCGGCGGTGAAATAGCTGTGCAAACCGAGAAGGCGGTACGCCTCCCGGGCCAGCGCCGCCAGCGCGGGCTCCGTCAGCCCCATGCTGGAGAGCATCTCGGCGCGATCGGCGGCGTCCAGCTCGGCCAGCTCGCTCTCGAGCTTGCCGCAGACCGGGACCACGCCGCCGCCTTCCTTGGCGGCTCGTTCGCGGACCGCGGCGACGAGCGGCCCCTGACCGTGAAGATCTGTCTCGTCGACATTCGCCACGTACAGCACTTTCTTTGCCGTGATCAGACCCAACGGCCGAAGCAGCTTTCGTTCTTCAGGAGAAAATTCGAGTTCGCGAACGGGCGTGCCGGCATTGAGGCTCGACTGCGCCGCTTGAGAATATCGGCGCGAACGATCGCGTCCTTGTCTCCGCTCTTGGCGAGCCGGATCACTTTATCCAGCGATGATTCCACCGTTTCCAGATCGGCGAGCATCAGCTCCGTGTCAATCGTTTCGATGTCGCGGATCGGCTCGACGGAACCTTCCACATGAATGACGTCGCCGCCGGCGAAGCAGCGCACGACATGCAGAACGGCATCGACCTCGCGAATGTGGGAGAGAAACTTGTTGCCCAGTCCTTCCCCGGTGCTGGCGCCGCGGACGATGCCGGCAATATCCACCACGCGCAGCGCGGCCGGGATGATCTTCTCTGTTTTCTGAAATTCGTTGATGATGCTCAATCGTGCATCCGGGACGGGCACGACGCCGACGTTGGGCTCGATGGTTGCAAACGGATAATTTGCCGCCAGCGCACCGGCCGCGGTGAGCGCGTTAAAGATGGTGCTTTTGCCCACGTTGGGCAGTCCGACGATACCGACTTCCAGTGCCATAGGTGGGGGAATATACGATCGGAGAGTGCCGGGGGCCAATGCTTAGCGGGATTGGGACGCGGGCGGAATATACCTAAGGACCTTTATGCTGCGTGCGCTTGGGCGGTCGTCCGTTTCTTTCGCAGACTCCCCAGGAACAAACCCGCGGCTGCGACGGTCAGCGCAATCAGAAAAGCGATGCCAGGCTGCCGATTTGCGGTCCCGCCGGTCCATAGCTGGATCAATGCGCCGAGTGGGCTGCCGGCGCACAGCGCTCCGGGAAGGGCTTCGTCGAGCCGGGGGGAATTGTCGGCCATTGCGATGGCGATCAATCCCGCGATGACCGGGCCGGCAAGGACGATGAGAACCCAAACAGTCAGCAGAATCGAACCGGAACCGAGACGGGTGGTGATGCGAAGGAGAAAGTACATCTGCAGCAGGAATGCCGCGAAGATGAGGAATGTCATTGGAACGCGCCGGTCGGAGGCAGTGATGTGCAAGCACAAGACCGGGAGGGCGGCGATTGCCGCCGCCGCGAGGAGCGCGAGCAGCGGGCCGGGGACCGTTCGCCGGGATGGGGCGGCGGTTTGAAGCCTGCGCGCGAGAGCGGCGGCGTTTTCGAGTCGTGCCGTCGCGGCCAGCGGAAGCAGGGCGAGCATCAATCCTGAGATGCCGCAGGCCAGCCACTGGGCGATGGCGTCGGCCTCCTCAAAATACATGCGTCGCCAGGCGAATTCCGACCAGTGCACGATTCCCGTCCATGAGATGGCCAGCCAGATGAGCAGCAGCAACAGTCCCATCAGCGGCGTGAATCCGGCTCGCTCGGGCCGCCGGTAGCGCCGGGCGGCGGCCGCGAAAAAGAGAGCGCCGATGGAGAACTGCGCGATTTCGCAGATGACGTAAGGACGCAGCAGGTCGGAGCCAGCCTGCATCGAGAAGACGGTCTTGCGCATGAACGGCCCGCTGAGCACCACCAGCGGCGGAAGCACCGTCCCGATCACCTGATGAGCAAACAGCATCGGGACGAAAATAATCAGGCCAACCGCAGCGCCGATTTTTCCGACGAACGAGCAGAAGAGCGAGACGACTGCGACCAGACCTCCCAGGGATGCGATCAGAAAGAGTGCCAGCAGATAACGATCGACTGCGATTCCCAGCGACGCGGCCGCGAACGCGCCCGCGGCGGCGGCCACCAGCGCGGTTGCCAGCAGCACGCTGGGCGGCCCCAGCAGATAGCCGACGATCGCCTCGACTGCGGTGATCGGCATGAGCCGATGCGACTCCATCATCCGCGAGGCAACGTCTGCCTTGACGGCCGCGCCAATGCGGTGGGGGATCAGGATGACCCACAGAAGTATTTCCAGCCCGAGCGTTCCATTGAGCATGACGGTGGCAAAGTTCCATTGCGATATGCCAAAGATGCGCGGGACCAGCAGCCACAGCGCCGCCGCGAGCGCCGCGGCAACGCCGCCGACGGCCAGCAGGTTGCGCCATCCTCCCCGCAAACGCAGATGAGCCCACCCGATCGCATTGTCGATCACCAGCATCTGTGACATGGACACCTCCCGGACTGATCAATCCACCTGTGCGACGCCGGCTCGCAGATACGCGGCTTCCAGATCATGCGACGCAGGCGCGAACGCCGCGATCGGCATCCCCCTGGCAATCAATTGCCCCAGCAGCGCCGCCGCTTTCGGGGGCTCGGCGCTGAAGTCAAAGCTGATCGATTGATGATTGGCGTCGATTTGATCCACGCCCTCCATCGCCGCCAAAATATCCCGCGCCCGGGCGCGCCACAGGCAAGCTGAAGGAAATATCGACGCCGTCGCGCGCCGCTGTCGGCCGTGAGCGCGCCGGTAATTTCACTGATGGTCCCGTACTGCACCAGCGACCCCTTCGCCATGATCGCGATATGCGTGCAATACTCGGCCATGTCCGAAAGAATGTGCGAAGAAACGATAATTGCCTTGCCCTGCTCGCGCAGCGTGCGGAGCAATTCGCGGAATTGCACGCGACCGGCCGGATCGAGTCCCGCCGCCGGCTCGTCGAGCAGAACGACGTGCGGATTGGGGAGTAGGGTGCGCGCCAGCCCGACGCGTTGGCGCATGCCGCGCGACAGTCCGGAAATCTTCTGCCCCGCCTTCTCCGTGAGCCAGACTTTTTCCAGCCAGAAGTCGATCCGTTCGTTCGCCTCGGCGGTGGAGAGGTTGTACCCCATGGCGATGAACATGAGGAAATCGCGCACGGTCAGCGCCTCGTACAGCGGCGGGGTGTCGGGCGTGAAACCCAGGTGATGTCGCAATTCGCTGTCGGCGGTGACCAGACGCTCGCCGAGAACGCGGACCGCTCCGCGCGCGACCGGCTGAATCGCCGCAGCGGCACGCAGCAGCGTCGTCTTGCCCGCCCCGTTGGCGCCAATCAATCCCAGCAGTTCGCCCCCATGCAGAGCGAATGACACATTCCGCACGGCCACCAGATTCGGAAACGCAACGTAGATGCCGTCAAGTGCAAGCAATTCGCTCGGCTGGGGCCCCTGGGTCATTGCGGGGGATCATAATCGCGAACGACTCTGCAAAGAAACTGCCGGGGTTACCAGACGACGAAGACGAAGAAATGCCCAATGCCCAATGGCCAACAAAATCCCAAGCCGCCATGACCAAAGGGAGAGCCGACCTTGGGCCTTGGGGTCTGGTGCTCTGTTGGCCATTGGGCCTTGGACATTTCTGCTTTAAAACGAGACGTCCACATGTGACGCATGCCACCAGATGGCAGGCGCAACCTCATGGAAGCTGCTCATACCCAGGGCTGTCGCAAAGATTATCCTGTTCCGACATTCAATTTACCTTCGCAAGCGAGCCTGCATGGGTATACTTATGGAGCACCCGCGATGGCGGTTCGCTCGTTGGCGGCTGAACGATTGGAGTGGTTATGGGCAAAGCGCATGTCGATCCGGCGGAGCTTCGGCGTTTCGCGCAGGATCTGAATCGTTTCAACACCGAGTTGCAGTCGCTGGTCGGCGGGCTCAACTCCCGCATGCGCTCGCTCGAGAGCACATGGCGCGACCAGGAGCAGCGGAAGTTTTCCGAGTTCTTCGACCAGACGATGAAGACTCTGGGGACCTTTATCGAGGCGTCGCACCAGCATGCGTCAAGCCTCGCCAAGAAGGCCGGGTTGATCGAAGATTACCTTAAGCAGCGGTAGGGCAGATTATGGCCGTTGGCGCGAAAGTGGGTTCGTTTGATGCCCTTCGGGCATTTCGGACAGCACTCTATAAATTTGCCGAGACGGCGGACGTGGCGCTGGCCGACGCCGAGGGGGAGATGTCGCGCATTATGGGATGGCTCGAGCGCGATCAGCAAAGCTACTGGACGTTTCAGATGCGCAAGCGGCAGGAAGAGGTCACGCGCGCCAAGGAAGCCGTGCGGATGAAGAAGCTTTTCAAGGGCGCCGACGGACGCCCGGGATCGGCGGTGGACGAAGAGAAGGCGTTGGTGGTTGCCTTGAGGCGGCTCGCGCAGGGGGAGGAAAAATGCAAGCTGGTGATGTCGCACAGCCGCAAGCTTCCCAAGGACATTCTGCTCTACAAGGGCCAGGCGCAACGGCTTGCGACGGCGCTGCAATCGGAAGTGCCGACGGCCGGGGCGCAGTTGAGCCGGATCATCGCGATGCTCGAGGCGTATGCCGCGGTCTCCGCGCCGAGCGTCGCGGGCGTCGGTGACAGCGAAAGGCTCGTGAGTTCGGCCATCGGCGCCGAGCTGTCGATGTCTCGCGGCGGCGGCGACGCCGGCGCAGGGCGCAGCCAATGGGCACATCTGCGCTCCCGCACTCCCGACGGCGCGGGCCGCAGCGCCGCGTCTTCCAATCCTTCGGCCGTGCAACTGCGGGCTGCGCGTCTGTCCAACGTTGAGCTGGACTCACTGCGCAAGCTGTCGACGGAAGTAACTCCTGCCGATCCGCAGGCCAAGATTGTGGTGGCGAAGGACCTCGACACTGCCAGCCGGATTTATCTCGAACGACTCGATATCGCGTTTCCGGGAGACAGCGGCTGGTATCTGGGCCGCGCCGATGATGGGATTTTTGCGGCCGGCGGCGGTTTAAACGTGTCGGATTTGCTTACGCCACGGCCCGACCTTGCCGACGTGCTCGCTTTCCCAAAGGGATTTCTCGTGGTGCTCGACGGAGGCGGCGTGGTCGCCGTCCTCGGCCCGCGCGACGAGGACCTTTGGAAGCCGGCCGCGCCGGCGGGAGCAGCGCCGGCGCAAGCGACCGATAGCGCCGCGCCCACGGCCGAGGGCACAACTTCCGGGGAGGCGGCCCATGCTCAAGTTCTGGTTCCTTCTCCCGGCGGGCAATGAGTATTTATGATGGAGGCTTTCTGCCTGCTAGTCCCTGATGCAGGCTGGAAGCCCGCACCACAAAGATGAACGAGTGAGGACGGTGTCTCATGGGTGTTTACGAAGGACGCGGGCAACTTGCCAAGGCCACGAAAGAGCTGTTGGCGTGCTGGGCGGAAACCAAGGGGGATTGGGACGATTCGGTGAGTCAGAATTTTGAGAAGCGATTTCTGGTCGCGTTGGAAATGGATGTTCGCGCCGCCACTTCCGCGATGGACACGATGGCCCAGATCCTGACCACCGTGCGGCGGGACTGCAGCGACGACGCAGGATGATGAACATGACGACTCAAGTTCGCAATGAAATGGAAACCAACGGCTCTCCGGAAGGCGAAGCCCCCACGCATCGCGATCGCCAGCGCGAGGCGCTGCGGGAGCTGGTTGAGCTGGCGACGCAATGTGCGGCGGAAGAATCGGAGATCGCTCGCCGGCGTCAGACCGAGCTGGAGACTGCCAAAAGACAGTTCGACAAGGGCCTCAACCAGATCCAGCAGCGTCAGCAGGCAGAAACCAGCGAGCTTGCGCAGCAGCATCAGGCCAGCCTCGGCGCGGTCGAGGCAAAGCACCAGTCAGACTCCGCGGCGCTGCGGAATGCGGAGGAGAACTCCCGTCAGAAAGTGCAGGCGGGTCACGATCCGATCGTCCGCAAGATCAAGGAAAAGCTCAACCAGGACATCTGGCTGGCTGACAGCGTTTTCGAGGTCAGCCAGAATCAGGTCAAGGCCAATCTGAAGAAGGCCAAGGCGGAGAACGACAAGCTCCTGGACACGCTCGCGGAGATGGAAAGTCGCGCCCGAGGCGCTGCTGGAACGATACCACCACAAGGTTCCCGAGGCCCCGGAAGTTGACCCGCCGGTGCCGGGGGATGTGGAAACGGTATTCACGCACGCGGCGGTAGTCACCGAGCAATATGTTGCGGATTTGCGCAAGCTAACACTGCCGAGCTTTTTCGTCGGTGCGTGGCCCTACCTCGCGCTGGGGTTGTTCCTGGTCCTTGCCGGGATCGGCGGATATCTCTACGACGACATCACCGGGGCGTGTACGGCAATTGCCATCGCGATCGTCCTGGGCGCGATACTCGGATTTCTCATGTTCTCGCTTGGGAGCAAGCAGTCGCGCAAAACATATCTGGAATTTCTCAATGCCAAGGCGGTCGCCCAGAAGGCCGCCGCCTTGCGGCTCGAGCGGATCAACGCCGAGCAGAGCCGGAACCTCGAAGAGGCCACGCAAAAGCGCAATGCCGAGGTCGCCAAAGCCAAGGAGAAGATTGCCCCGGTTTTGGCGAACACGGAAAAGCAGCGGGCGGCGGACATCGCGTCGATTGATTCGCAGGTGCAGGCGAAGCTTGCCCGAATCAGCGGGAACATCCAACGGGCCCGCGCCGAGGCGCGCAAGACCATCGAGCAGGAAACCGCCGATCTTGCCGAGCGCCAGCGGCAGGAAATCGCGGCGCACAAGGCCAGGTATGACGAGCAGGTCTGCAAGTCGCAGCAGCAATTCGCCGATGCTCGCAAAGCTTTGGAAGAGAAGTGGTCGCAGGGCCTGACGCGCATCAACGCCCCCATGGGTGAATCGCAAGGCACGCCCAGCTTTCCCGGCTGGGACGATCGGATCTGGCAAAACTGGAAAGCCCCCAGGCTTTTTCCTCCGGCCGTCCGCTTTGGCGAACTGCACGTCGATCCGAAGAAGATCATCGACACGTTGCCGCGCGATTCGCAGTTCACGCTGCCGCTGCCCGAGTCGTTCATTCTGCCGGCGCTGCTCACGTATCCCAATCACGCATCGCTGCTGATCGAAGCATCGCGCGGCGGGCGTGACGAAGCCGTGCGGGCGCTGCAGATGGTGATGGTGCGCCTGCTGACCACGGTGCCGCCGGGTCGCGTGCAGTTCACCATCATCGATCCTGTGGGGCTGGGCGAAAATTTCGCGGGCTTCATGCATCTTGCCGATTACGACGAGGCGCTGGTCGGCACCCGCATCTGGACCGATGCCGAGCAGATCGAGCAGCGGCTGGGCGATCTGACCGAGCACATGGAAACGGTCATTCAGAAATACCTGCGAAACGAATACGAAACGATCGACGAATACAACGCGCAGGCCGGCGAGCTTGCCGAGCCGTATCGGTATCTGGTGATCGCGGATTTTCCCGTGCGGTTCGAGGGGGAGAGTTATCGCCGGCTCAACAGCATCGCCAGCAGCGGGGCCCGCTGCGGCGTCTTCATCCTCATGATGCGCGACATGCGCGTGGCATTGCCCGCCGGGACGCACATGGACGACGTGGAGTCGCGGAGCATCAGCATCGTCGAGGCGCCCAAGCGCCGGAGGCGCCGGCGGGAACGCCGGCGCGGTTTATCTGGAAGGACGAGGTCTTCAGCCAGTTCCCGCTGACGCTCGATCCGCCCCCCAGCGAAGAGTTTCTCACCAAGATCCTCAATGAAGTGGGCAAGCTCGCCAAGGAATCGAAGCGCGTCGAGCTCGCGTTTGAGACCATCGCGCCCAAGCCCGAGGAATTCTGGACGCTCAGCACCCGCGACGAGCTGCGGGTTCCCATCGGGCGCATGGGCGCAACCCGCCTGCAGATGCTTCGCCTGGGCAAAGGCGTCGCCCAGCACGCGCTGATCGCGGGCAAGACCGGCTCGGGCAAATCAACGCTGCTGCACGCGATGATCACCAACCTCGCGATGTGGTACAACCCCGACGAGGTCGAGTTTTACCTGATCGACTTCAAGAAGGGCGTCGAGTTCAAAACGTACGCCACCCACGAACTGCCCCATGCGCGGGTGATCGCCGTGGAGAGCGACCGCGAGTTTGGCATCAGCGTGCTGCAGCGCCTCGACGCGGAACTGACTCGCCGCGGCAATCTTTTTCGCAAAGCCGGAGTGCAGGACCTCAGCTCCTATCGCAAGACACCCGACTCCGAAAAAATGCCGCGAACGCTGCTGATGGTGGACGAATTCCAGGAATTCTTCTCCGAAGATGACAAGCTCTCGCAGGATTCGAATCTGCTCATCGAACGCCTGGTGCGGCAGGGCCGTGCCTTCGGAATGCACGTCCTGCTCGGATCGCAAACCATCGGCGGCGCGGGCGGGCTCTCCCGCAGCACGCTGGGGCAGATGGCGGTTCGCATCGCGCTGCAGCTCTCCGAAGCCGACTCGCAACTGATTCTCGGCGACAACAACTCCGCCGCGCGGCTTCTCACGCGTCCCGGCGAAGCGATCTACAACGACGCCGGCGGGCTCGTCGAAAACAACAGTCCTTTTCAAATCGCCTATCTCTCCGATGAAAAGAAGGATAGCTACCTCGACAAGGTGCAGGCTCTTTCGAAAAAGGCGGGCGTCTCGCAGCCCGAGCCGCTGGTCTTCGAAGGAAACGCCCCGGCCGACATCACCAAAAATCGCGTGATGGAGTCCCTCATCGCCTCCCCCGTCTGGCCGCCAACCGGTAACGTCCCCCTGGCGTGGCTGGGCGATCCGGTTGCCATCAAGGATCCCACCGCCCTCACCTTCCGACGTCAAAGCGGCTCCAACGCCATGCTCGTCGGTCAGGCCGAAGAGGGATCGATGGCCCTGATGGCCGCGTCCATCGCAAGCCTCACGCTGCAGCTTCCGCCCTCGGCCGCAAGTTTCGTCATCTTTGATGGAACCCCCGCTGATTCCCCGCTGGCGCAGGTCTTCGCCAAAGTGAAGGAAGCCCTGCCGCACCAGATAAAGCTTGTAGAGTATCGCCTTGCCGGGGAAGCGATGAACGAGCTTGGCGTCGAACTGAAGCGCCGGCAGGATGAAGGCCTCACCGCCGCCCCGTTTGTTTTCGTAATCGTCTACGGGCTGCAGCGCTATCGCGTTCTACGAAAGACCGAAGACGCAGGTTTCAGCTTCTCTGCCGCCGATCCCGACAAGCCCGCCGCGCCAGACAAAATTTTCAGCGACGTGATTCGCGAAGGCCCGACTTACGGGATGCATGTCCTGATCTGGGTCGATACGCCGGTGTCGATCGACCGGACATTCGAGCGCGGCATCATGCGCGAGTTCGATCACCGCGTGCTGTTCCAGATGAGTGCCAACGATTCGGGCGCCCTGATCGACAGCCCCGCCGGCAACAAGCTCGGCGCCTACCGCGCCCTTGCTTACAGCGAAGAACAGGGCACCATGGAGAAGTTCCGGCCCTATGCGCTCTTGAACAAAGACTGGCTCGCGCGCCTGCAGGCATCGCTCAGCACGCGCCAGGCGCAAACTCCCAACGTGTAGCCTCCGAGTTTGATCGCGGTCTTTCCCGCTCCGTCGTCGGCGCGTGCAGTCGTGACGGGCAACGCTCACCGATAAACCGGCGTGCCATCAATCTGCTTGGAGTCCCCCTTGCTGTAGATCGACTCCAACTGAATCACGTCCTGCCGGACGAAACTGTCCCACTTTTTCGTGCGGAAGTCTTCGTCCACATACTGGTAATCGTGCTCCCACGGCTGATACCCGTCGCGCGTCACGCGCACGCTGAGCCCGCGCGGAATATCCGCAAAGACGCATCCCGCCGGCTGCATGAGCTCCGTGAACCGCGTCGCCACACACTCATTCGACTTGACGGTAAAGGCTCGGCTTCCGCCCTTCCAGCGAAGCTCCACCGTCGCGGGCGTTGCCGCATCAGCCCCCGGCACTTCGATGGCGTACCGGTAATGCGCTGTCACGCACCCGCCCGTGAGGAGCGCCGCGACGGGAAACAGGATGAAAACGGAAAAACGCATAAGCAGCTCGCTCTGTTAGATCCGTCGAACGCGTTCGAATAATAGCCGGCGATTTCTGATTTCACCACGTCGAGCGGCCGGGACTCGGTCGAGCGCGAAGTGGCGCGAAGTCTCGGTGAAACCTGTTCGCGGCGATATCCCGCTCTTGCCCCCTCCCCTATTACTGGAGGGTTGGGGTGGGGGTTCGTCCGTTCAGTGGGCCGCGTCAAATGAACGATTCCCCCCACCTCAGTCCTCCCCCCGGGTACGAGGGGAGGGGGTGTAACTTTTATTTGTGGCGATTGCAGATTTTGCGATCGTAGGGCGGGATTCATCCCGCCGTTTTCTCAGCCGGCCAACAAATCGGCGGGATGAATCCCGCCCTACTCGGAGCCGATCGCCACTTTCGAGCGCCACACCCAGGGGAGGAGGCAAGAAGTCACTCTGCGGAAATTCGTGCGCGGCCGTGCTAAAATGAGCCGGCTGACTGAATTGACATTGCCTGAGTGCCACTTATACTTCTCCCCCTTCAACGCTTCCGGTGCGCACGGACGCGGTGTTGATTCCGCCGTTGAAGTCGAGTCGTGTCGCCGATGACAGAGCGTTATCGCTGGCATAGCTCAGTGGTAGAGCGCCACCTTGGTAAGGTGGAGGTCCAGGGTTCAAGCCCCTGTGCCAGCTTGAGCACCTGGACAGACACAGGCAGGCAAGCAGTCAGGTGGATACGAAACGATTTCTGAATTGCGATTTCTGATGCACGCCGGGTCGCGGACTCGATCACAAGTCGCCGGTTGATTGTCACAGCAAATGATTTCTGGAGGTTAGCAACCATGGCAAAGGGAGTATTCGAACGGAAAAAGCCGCACGTGAACGTCGGCACCATTGGTCACATCGACCACGGCAAGACCACGCTGACGGCGGCGCTGAGCGCCCGCTCGGCGGCGAAGTTCACGTCCGTGACCGCAAAGGCCTACAAGGACATTGCCAAGGGCGGCACCGAGCGTGACGCGACCAAGACCGTGACGATCGCGGCTGCGCATGTGGAGTATGAGTCGGAGAGCCGGCACTACGCTCACGTCGACTGTCCGGGCCATGCCGACTACATCAAGAACATGATCACCGGCGCCGCCCAGATGGACGGCGCGATTCTGGTGGTCTCCGCCGCCGACGGCCCGATGCCGCAGACGCGCGAGCACATTCTCCTGGCTCGCCAGGTGGGCGTGCCGAAGATCGTCGTCTTCCTCAATAAGATCGATCTGGTCGATGATCCGGAGTTGCTGGAGCTGGTGGACATGGAAATCCGCGAGCTGCTGACCAAGTACGGATTCCCGGGCGATGACACGCCGGTGATCCGCGGCTCGTCGCTCCCGGCGGTGCAGAACCCCACCGACGACACGGCCAACAAGTGCATTGATGAACTCATCAAGGCGCTGGACGCGTACGTTCCGATCCCGCAGCGCGAAATCGACAAGCCGTTCCTGATGCCGATCGAAGACGTCTTCAGCATCAAGGGTCGCGGCACGGTCGGCACCGGCCGTATCGAGCGCGGCAAGATCCGCAAGGGCGACACCATCGAAATCGTCGGCCTCAAGGACACGCGCAGCACGACGGTCACCGACATCGAGCAGTTCAACAAGAGCATGGACGAGGGCATCGCCGGCGACAACGCCGGGTTGCTGCTCCGCGGCATTGAAAAGGAAGATCTGGAGCGCGGGCAGGTGCTGGCGCTTCCCAAGTCGATCACGCCGCACAAGAAGTTCCAGGCGGAAGTCTATGTGCTGACCAAGGAAGAGGGCGGGCGTCATACCCCGTTCTTCACCGGGTATCGTCCGCAGTTTTACTTCCGCACCACCGACGTGACGGGTTCTGCCAAGCTGCTGGGCGGCGCGGAAATGGTCATGCCGGGCGACAACGTCACCATGGAGGTCGAGCTGCAGTCGCCGATCGCCATGGAAGAGAAGCTGCGATTTGCCGTTCGTGAAGGCGGCAAGACCGTCGGCTCGGGTGTGGTCGTCAAGATCCTTGAGTAAGGTGTTCCATGGCTAAAGAGAGCCGAGAAATGGTCTGGCTGCAGTGCACCGAGACGGGCGACCTCAACTATCGCACGGAGATCAAGGTCGCTGGCGGGCCGCAGAAAGTGGAAGTGAAGAAATACTCCCCACGGCTGCGCCGCCATACGATGCACAAGGTCAAGAGAAAGTAATAAGAGAGGCACGAAGGCACCAAGGCACGAAGGCACGAAGTGAAGTGCATCGTGCCGAGTGCGGCGGGCCTCTGGCGATATTGACTGGAAGAAAGGCAGGATGGCATAGCAGGACTAACGGAGGCACGGCGGTTTTCTACCTTCGTGCCTTCGTGCCTCCGTGCCTTCGTGCCTTCCTCCCCTACGCCAGTAGCTCAATTGGCAGAGCGGCCGTCTCCAAAGCGGCAGGTTGGGGGTTCGATTCCCTCCTGGCGTGTGAGCGAAAAGGCTCGGCGCGCGAAATCGTCGCATCGGTGCTTCCGAGGTGATCGGCGGAGCTCATGGCCTCAGTGACCAAAACAGAACAAGAGAGCAAGGCGATGGCCGAAGCGGAGGTCCCCAAACAGGATGAGGGCTTCAGGCGCAAGCCTGGCGCCGACGGCTTCTTCACCATCCAGAAGAAGGGCCATGGCTATTGGACGCGGATGGGGACGGCAATCGGAATCGGGCTGCTCGCCCTGTTCACGGCGTACAACATCTTCGTCAATCTGCCGAGCCTGCTGCCGTCGCCATCGCAGGCGTATCTCTCGACATTGTCCCCGGCGGATGCGGAAGCGGTTTCAAGGGCCTCTGAGACGCTGCATTTCCGGATCGCCCTGATTTCCGCCGCAGTTTTTCTGGTGGGTTTTTCATTGTTGGGATTCTGGATCACCAACAAGCCCGACAACGTGGAGTTCCTGATCGCGACCGACAGTGAGATGAAGAAGGTGAATTGGACGAGCCGGCGCGATCTGATCGCGTCGACGAAGATCGTCATCATCTTCATGTTCTCGGTGGCCGTCTTTTTGTTCGTGGTTGATATTCTGTTCCATTACCTTTTTCACATCATCGGCGTCCTGAAGGCCGGCCCGTTTGGCAGCTGATCGGTCCCAAGGCTGAGCAACATCATGCAATTTTTCGTTTTGAGAGTGGCGAGCAATAAAGAGGACCGTGTCCGGGAGGCGCTGTGCGCAAGGTCAAGATCGAAGGGCTCGAAGGTGTCGTCAACCGGATCCTGGTGCCCACCGAGCGGGTCCGCTCCATGAAGGACGGCAAGCGCCGCGACACCGAACGCAAGCTTTACCCCGGCTACGTGTTTATCGAGCTGGAGTTGGACAAAAACGGGACCATCCCGGAAAAAGTCTGGTTCCTGATCAAGGAAACCGACGGAGTCGGGGACTTCATCGGGTCCAACGGGAAGCCCACGCCGATGTCCCCCAAGGACCAGGCCAAGATGCTCGAGGAAGCCGAGCGCCCGGATGAAGGCCCGCGTTTCGAGGCACAGTTCAAGAAGGGCGAGCGGATCAAAGTCACCAACGGAGCATTCATCAACTTCGAGGGCGACGTTGACGAGGTCATTTCCGACAAGGGAATGGTGCGGATCATCACCACGATCTTCGGCCGCCCGACGCCGCTGGAGCTCGAATACTGGCAGATCGAAAGAATGTGATCCTGCTGGTACAATGAGCGGGTGAAGAGCCCCTTTCCTGGCATGGATCCATCCCTGGAGCATCCCGTCCTTTGGGAGGGCTTTCACGCACGGCTGATCAACGCGATCGCCGAGCATCTTCAGCCAAAGCTCGATCCCCGCTACGTGACATCGATTGAAGAGCGCGTGTTCATTGAAGGCCCGCAACGACGTGTGCCGGATGTCTGGGTAACGCGCACGAAGGAGCCTGGCCCACTGTCGCCGCGCTCGCTCCACCACGGTGGCAGCGCAGTCATAGTTGAGGTTGAAGAGTTGGAGTTGAGCGAGGGGCGCGTCGAGGTGCTCGATTCATACGACCAGCTAAAGTTGGTATGTGCCATCGAAGTCCTCAGCCCCACCAACAAACGACCCGGGCCAGGACAGGCGTCTTACCTCCGGAAACAGGAGGAGTTGCTGGCTCGCGACTGTCATCTGGTGGAAATTGATCTCTTGCGAAGCGGCAGCCGGAGCCTGAGCATTCCGCAGTGGCGGCTGGAAGAGTTTCAACCGTTTGACTACATAACGTGCGTGAGCCGCTGGCCGCGACGTAATCGATTCGAGCTGTATCAAACGACACTGCGCGATGCATTGCCGGTTGTGAACATCCCGCTTGCGGAAGGTGACGCAGATGTTGGCCTGGAGTTGGAAGCGGCCGTTTCCCACGCGTATGAGGCGGGGCGGTACCGGCGGCGAATTCGCTACGATCAACCGTGCGATCTGCAACTGAGCGATGCCGACCAGGAATGGGCGAAATCATTAATTGCCGCGGCGCTGTAGGATTCGCATACGGTTCTGAGTGCCCTGCATTGAGGCGTAAGACGGAGGCTGAAAGGATGACGTGTCGCGCTTTTCGGCATATGTTGGCAGGATTGACGGCGTTCGCGGCGGAGTCGTGGGGCTGCCGGGATGGGCGCGGCTGCTGGTTTTTGTTGCCGCGATTCCGGGTTTGATTGTCGCGGCCTTGTCAATTGCGATGTTTCTGATTAGTATCCTCGCCCTTTTACTGTTGGCGGCGCCGATCTACAGCTTTTTGAAGCAGTTGACCCGGCCGGCCGGCAGTGAAGTGCAAGTGACAGGCGGATCTAGCGAGCGACGGCAAGCCAGCGCCCGAGTGATCGATACAGAGGTGGAATAGCTCAACTGCGGCGTGGCCGTTGCGGCTTCGTTCCGCAGAACATTTAGCCGGCGAGTTTGCTCGCCGTGACTTTTTAGAGCGGAGCAAGCGTCCGCACAGCAGAGAGGCAGACGGTCCCATGGCGAAGAAGGAAATCACAGTTCAGTTTAAGCTGCAGGCGCCCGGTGGCACTGCGACCCCCGCGCCGCCGATCGGACCGGCTCTTGGCCAGCACGGCGTGAACCCCGGCCAGTTTATCCAGCAGTTCAACGCCGCCTCGGCCCATCTCAAGGGCAAAGTGATCGGCGTGCTCGTGACCGTCTATAAGGACCGCACGTTCAGCTTCGAGCTGAAGAGCCCCCCGGCCAGCGTCATGCTCAAGGATCTGGTCAAGGCCGAGAAGGGCAGCGGCGAGCCAAACAAAAATAAGATCGGCAAGATCACCATGGCTCAGTGCAAGGCGATCGCCAAGGAGAAGGGCAAGGAGATCAACGCCTTCGACGAAGAGAAGGCTGCCCGCGTGATTGCGGGAACCGCGCGGTCGATGGGAATCACGGTTGAAGGATGAGTGATGTCGCCGGGCGAGCGAATTCGATCGTGCCTTCGGCGAGACCCTTTTCTGCCGTTCGTCGTTGGCTTAAGGTCTGGCGCGACGGTGCGAATTTCGCTTCCCCGCCAGGCATGGTTTCCGCCTGGGATGCAATGGCTGGAAGTGTTCGGCGAGGACGGCGAGATGCGCACGCGGATTCTGCTCGCCGACGTTGACGAAGTGATCCCCGCCGAGGCGCGAGAGGTGGTCGAACCGATGACGGTCGAAAAGTTTGACGAGTTTCTAAAGCGTCGGCCTTTCGAGCCATTTACGATTCACGTTGCCGATGGCTCGAAGATTGGCGTGATCGGTCCGGAGTTCGCGTCGCGGACCCAAGGCGGACGGACGATATACGTCGCCACTGGCGGCGAGCGGACTCAATGGATCGATCTGCTTCTGGTGACACGCATCAGCACCGGGATCGAGAATGCCAGAGCGTCTGAGGCAGGAGCGGCATAACGCCGCGGAGTACAACAGTTGCCGCACCACGGGCAGTAACAGTGGGAGCTTTGGTCGAAGCTGATTTCGACCCGGAAAGCGACGGGGCAAAATGGCCCAGTCAGTAGTCATCGAACGTTCCAAGCGATACAAGGCTGCCGCCAAGAAGGCGGTTCCGGACTTGGTTTCCATCGACAAGGGGATCGATCTCCTCAAGACATTCGACGCCACCAAGTTCGACCAGTCGGTTGAGCTGATTTTCTCGCTGGGCATCGACGCGAAGCAGGCGGATCAGATGATTCGCGGATCGCTCTCCCTGCCGCACGGCGTGGGGAAGACCAAGCGCGTCGTCGCGTTCTGCCCCGATCACCTCGCTCCGCTGGCGACCGCCGCCGGCGCGATCCGCGCGGGTGGTCAGGAGCTCGTCCAGGCGATTGAGAAGGAAAATTTCACGGACTTCGATGTCGCGGTTTCCACGCCCGACATGATGCGGTTCGTCGGCCGGCTCGGTAAGGTCCTGGGGCCCAAGGGGCTGATGCCTTCGCCCAAAGCCGGCACCGTGACGGCCGATGTCGCGGCAGCCGTCAAGGAATACTCCGCCGGCAAAATCGAGTTCCGCAACGATACCGGCGGCAACATCCATAGCGTCGTGGGCAAGATGAGCTTTGCCAAGGAAAAGCTCACCGACAACATCAACGCGATGGTTGCGCAGATTCGCAAAATGAAGCCGCCGACCAGCAAGGGGCACTACTTTAAGAAGGTCGTGCTCAAGGGCACGATGACGCCCGCTGTTTATCTTTCCGTGCAATAACTGAAGAAGCGATAAATGAAGAAGCCCCGGATGTACATCCGGGGCTGCGATCGCGAGCAAACGAGCGACCCCGATCGACTGATGAGCGAGGAAGTGTCCGATGAGCAAAAGAGTCAAAGAAAGCATCACCAACGAGATGACCGCGAAGTTCCAGGATGTGGACGGTGTGGCCGTCATCAATCCGCGCGGCATCGACGCGATCAAGAACAATTTGATTCGCCGGCGGCTTCACGAAAAAGGCCTGAAAATGGTCGTCGTGAAAAACACGCTGGCGAAGCGCGCGGTCGGCGAGAAGAGCAAGATATGGGGCTTCGATAAACTCCTGGACGGGCCCAGCGCCGTCGTCTTCGGCAAGGCGAGCATCTCGACGGTTGCCCGCGCCCTGCTCGATGAAAAGAAGAATCTGGAAACGCTCGAGCTGCGCGGCATCTTCTTCGACGGTGAGATCTACACCGGCGAAAAGGGCGTGGAGCAGGTCAGCAAGCTGCCGACGCGGGAAGAGGCGATCGGATCGCTGGTGGCCCTGATTCTCTCGCCGGGCAAAAAGCTGGGCGGGATCCTCAAGAGCCAGGGCGGCCGGATTGCGTCGCTCATCAAGACGGTCGAAGAGAAAGCAAAAGAAAAGGAATCGGCCGCTCCAGCGCCCGAAGCTGCATCGGTTCCAGAGGCCGCCGCCGCTCCCGAAGCTGCTCCTGTCGCGCCGCCCGCTGCGGAACCTGCTGCAGCAGCGGCCGAGCCGACGGCGCCCGCCGCGCCACCCACGACATAACGAGAAGGATATCTCCCGGTGAACCGCGACCCGAAGGGAGCGTGTATTCACGGGAACCCCGAAGAAGCTGATTCAGAAAAATCCGACGGCTCCGACTGCTCCCGGCTTTCACGGGATTAAATCGCCTCGATGTGAGGCGTGCTCTCGGGCGGGATTGAACTCGACACGGTTGGGACACGACACGTCCCGGAGAAGAAGTCATGGCAGAATTCGCAACTGAAATCAAAGAACTCGGCGACAAGATCGTCGGTCTCACCCTCAAGCAGGCGGTCGATCTGGCTGCCTATCTCAAGGAAGCACACGGAATCGAACCCGCCGCCGGCGCAGTGATGGCTGCCGCTGGTCCGGCTGGCCCGGCCGCCGCGGCCGAGGCGCCGGAGGTCAAGACCAACTTCGACGTCATCCTCAAGGCTGCCGGCGAGAAGAAGATCAACGTCATCAAGGTCGTTCGCGCGGCGACCGGACTTGGTCTGAAGGAAGCCAAGGATTTGGTCGAAGGCGCTCCGAAGACCGTCAAGGAAGCCCTTCCCAAGGCCGACGCCGACAAGCTCAAGAAAGAGCTGGAAGATCAGGGCGCGACTGTCGAGCTCAAGTAAGCACGACAATCGCCTGCCTCAAAAGATCTTGCAGCGGTTCAGGGTTCAGGGTTCAGGGTTCAGGGTTCATGCAATTCAGACGTGCTGAACCTGACACCCTGAACCCTGGCCGGGCCCGCGTTCCAGGGACCGCCCGGCGTGCGCATGCTGGAGTTCGCCGAAAGGGCAGTGCGTTGCTTGCCCTTTGCGGAAGTTGCCTTTCGCGTGCGAAGAAGTGAAGAGTGCGGGGAGCGAAAGAAGTTTCCCCCTTGACTCTGGTCCGCAGATTGCTAAACTTTGAGAGCTTCTATTGGTGCAGGCAGCTTAAAAATAATCTCAGTCGCAAAGAACGACCCCGCCGGCGGGAGGGGGAGGTTCTGTATTTTTTTCGTTGATGGATGACTTGATGGCGTGTTCGATCCGCATTTTTATATCGGCACGCTCTGAGTCAGACTTGTCTCTTTTTTCAGCCAATGTGCGTTTGGATGACCTCAACGGCTCACTCTCCTCCGTATTCGGGAAAAGGAAAATCTGATGCAAGTGCGTGAAGCGCGCGATTTCAGCAAGCGCGGCGATGCGTTGCCGATTCCGAACCTGATCGACGTCCAGATCGAGTCCTATCAGCGGTTCCTGCAAAAGGAAACCGATCCGCTCAAGCGGAAAGATGACGGGCTCGAAGCGCTGCTGCGCGAAGTCTTTCCCATCGAAAGCTATGACGGCAATCTGCGCCTGGAATACATCAGCTACGATCTCTCCGAGCCGCGCTATACGCCTGACGAATGCCGCGCCCTGCGTCTGACGTTCGGCATGCCGTTTCGCATTCGCGTGCGGTTTGTCCGCAAGGACAAGGACGAGGTGATGGAAGATTCCATCTACCTCGGCGAGATCCCGATCATGATCGGCGGCGGCGAGTTCATCATCAATGGCGCCGAGCGCGTGATCGTCAATCAGCTGCACCGTTCCCCCGGCGTCGATTTCCTGGTTGAAGTGCAGGAGGGCGACCGCCCGCTGCACGGCTGCCGAGTTATCCCCGAGCGCGGAAGCTGGATCGAATGTTCGGTCACGAAGAAAGACGCGCTGGCAGTTCGCATCGATCAATCGAGCAAAATTCCCGCGACGACTTTTGTTCGCGCTCTGGACAAGAAATACAGCAGCAACGAAGCAATCATCAAGGAATTTTACACGGTCGAAACCGTCAAGGTCGGCCAGCTTCAGGCGACGTACTACGCCTCCAGCCCGATCATCGACACCGAGACCGGCGAAGAACTGGTCAAGGCCGGCGCGCAGATCGGCGAGTCGCTGACCAAGATTCAGGCGTCGCCGCTAAAGAGCATCGAATGCGTCACGAAAGTGACCGACCCGCTGATTCTCAACACGCTGGCGGATGACAATGCCACCAGCCATGAAGACGCGCTGATGCGCATCTATGCCCGGCTGCGTCCCGGCAATCCGCCGCAGCTCGAAAAGGCGCAGACGCTCTTCCAGGAAAAGTTCTTCGATGAAAATCGCTATCGGCTCGGCCGCGTCGGGCGTTTTCGCATCAATCGCAAGTTTGATCAGAACGTCCCCGAAACCGTCATGACGCTCCGCAGCGAGGACCTGGTTAACTCGCTGAAGTACATGTTCAAGCTCCGCAGCGGCGAAGGATATGTCGACGACATCGATCACCTCGGCAATCGCCGGCTCCGCACCATCGACGAGCTGGCCGCCGAGGAGCTGCGCAAGGGCTTCCTGAAGCTCAAGCGCACGGTCCAGGAGCGCATGTCGCTCAAGGACCCCAACGAACTGGGCCGCATCGCAGAACTGGTGAACTCAAAGAGCATCAGCAGCTCGATCGATTTCTTCTTCGGCCGCGGCGAACTTTCTCAGGTGGTCGATCAGACCAATCCGCTGGCTCAGCTCACCCACGAGCGTCGTCTCTCGGCCCTGGGGCCTGGGGGCTTGAACCGCAAACGCGCCGGCTTCGAAGTGCGCGACGTGCATATCTCGCATTACGGCCGAATCTGTCCGATCGAAACGCCGGAAGGCACCAACATCGGCCTGATCGCGTCGCTATCGATTTATGCCGATCTCGACGAATACGGATTCCTGATCACGCCATATCGCGTGGTCAAGGACGGGAAGGTCAACGGAGAGCACAAGTATCTCCGCGCCGACGAAGAGATGAAGGCGGTCCTCGCGCCGCCGGACATCGTGGAGAAGGAAGGGCACCTGCGCAAGGGCTTCGTCCTGGCGCGCGTGCAGGGCGATCTTGCCACCGTTCCCAGCAAGGAAGTCCAGTTCGTCGACATCAGCCCCCGGCAGACCGTTTCGATCTCCGCGTCGCTGATTCCGTTCCTCGAACACGACGACGCCAACCGCGCGCTGATGGGTTCCAACATGCAGCGCCAGGCCGTGCCCCTGCTGCGGACCGATCCTCCGGTGTGCGCCACCGGCATGGAAAAGGCCGTCGCGCAGAACAGCGGCATGGTCGTTCGCGCCGAGCGCGCGGGCGTGGTCACCGCGGTGGACGCAACGCGCATCCTCATCGACAACGCGGATGAGTACATCCTCCGCAAATTTGTCGGCCTGAATGAGCGCACCTGCCTGAATCAGAAGCCGATTGTGAAGAAAGGGCAGCGCGTCAAGAAGAATCAGATTATCGCCGACGGCGCCGCGACGCACCTGGGCGAACTTGCCCTGGGGCGCAACGTGCTCGTGGCGTTCATGACGTTTGACGGCTACAACTTCGAGGACGCCATCGTCATCAGCCAGCGCCTCGTGAAGGAAGACGTCTTCACCTCAATTCACATTGAGGAATACGACGTTGAAATTCGCGAAACCAAGCTTGGCCGCGAAGAGTTCACCCGCGACATCCCCAATGTCAGCGAGCGAGCCCTGGCCAACCTCGATGAAAACGGCGTCGTCCGCGTCGGCACCCGTGTCGGGCCGGGCGACATCCTTGTCGGCAAGATCGCTCCCAAGAGCAAGAGCGAGCTGACGCCTGAAGAGAAACTGCTTCACGCGATCTTCGGCCGGGCCGGCGAGGACGTGAAGAACGACTCGCTGGAAATGCCCGCCGGCGAAGAGGGCGTTGTCATCGGCGCGCAGCGGTTCAGCCGCCGCATGCACATGACGGAAGATCAGAAGAAGGCCCTCCGCAAGGACATCGACAAGTACGAAAGCGACATGAACCTGCGGGCGATCGAGATCTTCAAACAGATGATCGGCGAGATCAATGAGGTGACGGGCCAGCAGATCGTCGATCCCGGTACCCGGCAGAAAGTCGGTCAGTCTGAAAATGCCGACGTCATCCTCGAGCAGGTCGAGGGTTTCAACGCCGACTGGATCAAGGGATCGAAGGAAGCCAAGGAGCAGGCGGTCAATACGTATTCCCGCTTCTGGCCGCGCATCGAATCGGTCCGGAAGGAAAAAGTTCGCCGCATGGAGCATATGAAGCGCGGCGACGAATTGCCGAGCGGCGTGCTCGAAATGGTGAAGGTGTACGTCTCCACCAAGCGCCAGCTTTCCGTCGGCGATAAGATGGCCGGTCGTCACGGCAATAAGGGCGTCATCGCCCGCATCGTGCCGGATGAAGACATGCCCTTCCTCGCGGACGGAACGCCGGTGGACATCCTCCTCAATCCGCTCGGGGTGCCCAGCCGCATGAACGTTGGCCAGATTCTCGAAACGCACCTCGGCTGGGCCGCGGCAGTGCTCGGTTTCCAGGCGGTGACGCCGGTCTTCGATGGCGCCAACGAGGAAGAAATCCACAAGGCGGTCGAGGAGGCCAACCGGGTCATCCGCGAGCGCCGCAAAGATCGCAAGGGTCATCACCAGCCGATCGCGTCCCGCGAGTTGGACGTGGAGATGCCCTACGGCGGAAAGATTCAGCTCCACGACGGACGCACCGGCGAGCCGTTCGAGCAGAAGACGACCGTCGGCTACATCTACATGATGAAGCTGCATCACCTCGTCGACGACAAGATTCACGCTCGCGCCACCGGCCCATACTCCCTGATCACCCAGCAGCCGCTGGGCGGCAAGGCCCGCACCGGCGGCCAGCGCTTCGGCGAAATGGAAGTGTGGGGCCTGGAAGCATACGGCTCTGCATATGTCCTGCAGGAACTGCTGACCGTCAAGAGCGACGACGTGGAAGGCCGCACCAAGATTTACGAATCGATGGTGAAAGGCACCAACACGCTCGAAGCGGGTACGCCCGTCAGCTTCGACGTTCTCTGCAACGAGATCCGCGGTCTGGGGCTGAACATTCAGCTGGAGAAGAAGAAGGGTCTGGCGACCGAAGAGGACGAGGACATGATGTAATGAAGGGAAACAGCCGGAGAGGTGCCGTTGAGCGATCTTCAATTTGAGTGGGAGTCGCAGAAGGCGGCAATTAACCGCCAAAAGCATGGCCTGACGTTCGAGGAGGCAAGCAGCGCGTTCGACGATCCAAATCAATGGATCGAATATGACGAAAAACACGCGGTTGACGAAGATCGATGGCTGTTGCTGGGAATCTCCGTGCGAGGCCGATTAGTGGCGGTCATTTACAGAAACTGCAATGAAGCGATCCGTATCATCAGTGCTCGCAGAGCGAATAAAGCAGAGACGCGCCGTTACGCCGGGCAAGACTAAGGTGAGTTACGTCAAGTTTACGCCCGAGGAGATGGCGTATGACGTTCCGGCCGACACGTCTGATTTTGTGTTTGTCGGTCGCGGGCCGGGAAATGTGTTTGCAAAACCGCGTGATATTCGGCAGATCGTGCTCGATGCGGACGTCGCGAAGGTTTTCAAGGACGCCGAAGCGGTGAACAACGCATTGCGGAAACTAATGGAAGCGATGCCGCAGTCCGGCGGCCGCGCTCGCAAAAGATCGGCCTAATGAACGGGCCATGGGCTGGGCCTGGCGACCGAAGAGGACGAGGACATGATGTACGGTATCGCACTCCGCCGCAGTGTTTCGCATACTGGAGGTTCGGTATGACAGTACTAACTGATCAGAGCAAGCGTGGCGAGGCTTATCACCTGGATGTGATTGATGTGTTCTCCGATGGGGAGTCTTACTACGTTGTGGTTCAACCGGATAAGCAGGGAGTGCGAAACTATGACTATTATGACTTGCTCGCCCAGGCGGAAGAGAAATTGGAAGACGACGAGAAGTTGAACGTGCTGCTCGTTCCATCGGTGCCCGGGTAAATCCGGGCCGATCGGGTCGCGAAGTGTGCACGATAAATGTTCAAGAGTTACCAGTGGAATCAGGATCGGCATTTGACCGGTCACAATAGGAAAGACAACGATCATGGCTGAAAGCGTCTACGATCGTATCAACGACTACGGTTCGGTCCGGATTCAACTCGCCAGCCCCAACGACATCCGGTCGTGGAGCTTCGGTGAGGTGAAGAAGCCGGAGACCATCAACTACCGCACCTACCGCGCTGAGAAAGACGGCCTGTTCTGCGAGCGCATCTTCGGGCCCGAGCGCGACTGGGAATGCTCGTGCGGCAAGTACAAGGGCACGAAGTACAAGGGAATCATCTGCGACCGTTGCGGCGTGAAGGTCACGCACAGCCGCGTGCGCCGCAAGCGCATGGGCCACATCAACCTGGCCGCGCCGATCGTTCATATCTGGTTCTTCAAGGCACTCCCCAGCCGCCTGGGCTCCATGCTGGACATGAAGACCAGCGATATCGAAAAGATCGTCTATTTTCAGGATTACGTCGTCACCGATCCCGGCAAGACGCCGTTGAAGAAGAAGCAGCTTCTCACCGAAGACGAATACCGCGCCGCGTTTGAAAAATACGGTACGGAGTTCGACGCCGAGATGGGCGCCGAGGCGATCAAGAAGCACCTGGGCCTGCTCGATCTACCGACCGAGGCGGCGAAGATCCGCCGCGATATCGAGAAGACCAACAGCAAGCAGAAGATCAAGGATCTCACGAAGCGGCTGAAGATGGTCGAGGCCATCCGCAACTCGGAGAACAAGGCCGAGTGGATGGTCATGGACGTGATCCCCGTGATCCCGCCGGACCTGCGCCCGCTGGTCCTGTTGGAAAGCGGCAACTTCGCCACCAGCGATCTGAACGATCTGTATCGCCGCATCATCAACCGTAACAACCGCCTGAAAAAACTGGTCGATCTCAACGCGCCTGAGGTCATCATCCGCAATGAAAAGCGCATGCTGCAGCAGGCGGTCGACGCGCTGTTCGACAATGGCCGCTGCCGTCGTCCGGTGCTGGGAAGCAGCAACCGTCCGCTCAAGAGCCTGACGGACATGATCAAGGGCAAGCAGGGCCGCTTCCGCGAAAACCTGCTCGGCAAGCGCGTCGATTACTCGGCCCGATCGGTCATCGTCGTCGGTCCGGAGCTCAAGCTCCACCAGTGCGGCTTGCCGAAAAAGATCGCGCTGGAACTCTATCAGCCGTTCATCATCCGCCGGCTCAAGGAGCATGGTCTTGCCGACACCATCAAGTCGGCCAAGAAGATGCTCGAGCGCCGCGACCCGGAAGTCTGGGACATTCTCGAAGAATGCATCTACCAGCATCCGGTCATGCTGAATCGCGCTCCGACGCTCCATCGCATGGGCATTCAGGCGTTCGAGCCGGTGCTCGTCGAAGGCAACGCCATCAAGATTCACCCGCTGGTCTGCAAAGGCTTCAATGCCGACTTTGACGGGGATCAGATGGCCGTCCATCTTCCGCTGAGCATCGAGGCGCAGACCGAAACGCACGTGCTGATGCTCGCGCCCAACAACATCTTCTCGCCCCAGTCCGGTGCGCCGATCATCACGCCGTCGCAGGACATCGTGCTCGGCACGTTCTACATGACCACCGACCGCGAGGGGGATAAGGGCGAATTCTCGCTCTTTGACAACCCTGCCGAAGCGATGATGGCGTACGAACTGGGCAAGATCGCGATGCACTCGCGCGTCTTCGTCCGGCTCACGGGCCGCACGCAGGTCGTCCCTGAAGACAAGTCGTCGGGTCCTGTCTCGATCGCGGAGGTTTCGTGGAAGGCGCTCGAAGCGCAGCGCAAACATCGCGACCCGGCCTACGAATCCAAGCCGCAGCCCGCGAAGTTCAAGAGCAACGTGATACTCACGACCGTCGGCCGGTGCATGTTCAATGACATCCTGCCGAAGGAGATGCCCTTTTATAACTACGCCCTGACCGCCAAGGGCTCCAGCCGCGTGATCGCCGACACCTACGCGCTGCTCGGCCGTCCCGCGACGATCAAGCTGCTGGATGACATGAAATCGCTGGGCTTCAAACGTTCGACGCTGGCGGGTCTGAGCTTCGGCATCACCGACATCCGCTCGCCCGACAGCAAGCAGCGGATTCTCGACGAAGGTCAGGCCAAGGCCGACCGCATCGAGAAGCAATACCGTCAGGGCGCCATCACCGATCAGGAGCGGTATGCCGCGCTGATCGACGTCTGGGGCCACGCCCGCAAGCAGGTCACCGAAGACCTCATGGCTGGTCTGCAGAACGACTATCGCGACGCCGACGGCCGTGCCGTGGCCCCCAAGGCCGGTGGCACGCTCAAGTATCTCAACCCGATTGCGATGATGGCCGTCTCCGGCGCCCGCGGTAACGTCGACCAGATTCGTCAGCTCGGCGGAATGCGCGGTCTGATGGCCAAGCCGTCGGGCGAAATCATCGAAACGCCCATCAAGGCCAACTTCCGTGAGGGCCTGTCCGTGCTCGAGTACTTCTCCAGCACGCATGGCGCCCGCAAGGGATTGGCCGACACCGCTCTCAAGACCGCCGACTCGGGGTACCTCACCCGCAAGCTCGCGGATGTGGCGCAAAACGTCATCATCACGCAGCTCGAATGCGGCACGCTCAACGGCGTGTCGAAGACGACCATCTACAAGGGCGAAACCGTCGAAGTCGAATTGAAGGACATGATCGTGGGCCGAACCGCCCGCGACACGATCCGCAATCCGATCACCGACGAAACGATCGTCTTTGAAAATCAGATGATCACCAACGACATCGCGGACAAGCTCAAGGAGCTCAAGCTCGAGAGCATCCGCGTGCGTTCGCCGCTGGCCTGCGAGAGCACCCGCGGCATCTGCGCCCGCTGCTACGGCGTGGACATGAGCACCAACCAGGTCGTCGAGGAAGGCCTTGCCGTCGGAATTATCGCCGCCCAGTCCATCGGCGAGCCTGGAACGCAGCTCACCATGCGTACCTTCCACACCGGCGGCGTCGCCACCGGAAGCCTCATCGAGAACGACATCAAGGCCGCTGCCGGCGGTGTTGTCCAGCATCGCGACATCAACGCCGTGCAGGTCACCGACGCCGAGGGCAACAAACGCCTCACCGCCCTCAAGCGTAACGGCGAGCTTGTCATCGCCGATCAGAAGGGCCGCGAGCTCGAGAAGTACAAGGTTCCGTACGGCTCAACCATCCTCGTCGCCGACGGCGAAAAGGTGAAGCCGCGCCAGCAACTGGTGGTCTGGGATCCGCACATCACTCCGATTCTTGCCGAGAAGGCTGGTATCGTCCGCTACGAGGATATCGAAGAGGGCGAAACCGTCCGGACCGAGGAAGAGCGCAAGGGCGGCGGCGGCGCCGAGGCCAAGCTCGTTGTCATCGAGCACAAGGGCGAGCGTCATCCGCGCATCACCATCGAAGGCGCGGACGGCAAGATTTTGGACTTCCACTATCTGCCCGCCAAGGCCCGTATC
The DNA here is from genome assembly GCA_963758525.1 of uncultured Phycisphaerales bacterium. Classification (GTDB taxonomy): domain Bacteria; phylum Planctomycetota; class Phycisphaerae; order Tepidisphaerales; family Tepidisphaeraceae; genus JBBSDP01. The sequence goes on along the minus strand of CAVWVQ010000001.1, from coordinate 254,507 downwards.
GAAGTGCTCAACGGCCAGAAGATTGACGCCGGGCAGATGCTGGCACGCCAGCCGCGCGAAGCGGCCGGTACGATGGACATCACCGGCGGTCTCCCCCGTGTCACGGAAATCTTCGAGGCGCGCAAGCCGAAAGACCCGGCCGTGCTCGCGGAAATTTCCGGAACCATCGAACTGCGCAGCGACAAGCGGCGCGGCAAGATGACCATCAACATCAAGAACGAGTCCGGCATGGAGAAAGAGCACCATGTCCCCCAGGACAAGGAATTGCAGGTTCACGCCGGCGACTACGTCGAGGCCGGCGATCCGCTCATCCGCGGGCCGATCATTCCGCACGACATTCTTCGCATCAAGGGCGAGGAAGCCCTCTATCAATACCTGCTGACGGAAGTGCAGAACGTCTACCGCTCGCAAGGCGTGAAGATCAACGACAAGCACATTGAGATCATCCTCAATCAGATGCTCCGCAAGGTGAAGGTCGAGGACGCCGGCGACACCAAGTTCCTGCCGGGCGAAGTGCTCGACAAATTCCGTTTCCGCGCCGGCAACGATCTGGTGGCCCAGAGCCTCAAGGTCAGCGAGCCGGGCGGCACTTCCTACAAGGAAGGGGACGTCGTCACCAAGGTCGAGCTCAAGGAAGCCAACGACGCCGCCGAAGTGGCCGGCAAGGATCACGCCAAGGGCAAGCGTCCCAAGCCGGCCCGCGGCAAGACGCTGCTGCTGGGCATCACCAAGGCCTCGCTGCAGAGTGAGTCGTTCATCTCTGCCGCCAGCTTCCAGGAGACCACCAAGGTCCTCACCGAGGCGGCCCTTGCGGGCGCGATCGATACTCTCGTGGGCCTCAAGGAGAACGTCATTCTCGGCCATCTGATCCCGGCCGGTACGGCGTTCAATCCCCACCTGAACCTGAAGATCAAGCACCTGGCCGAACCCCCGGCAGTGCCCGAGGCAATGCCGGTAACGCGGGTGATTCGAGAGGAGCCGGCCCCAGTCGTCACCATCACGTCGCGCGAAACGGTTCCGCAGGGAGTCTGATCGCGATAGGACCTTAATGGATCGTGCTGCTTTAAACCGGCGCGTCGCATCTCGCAATTTGTGCGAGGATGCGACGCGCCGGTTTTTGCGCGTGTTATGTCGCTCGCGATCCGATCGATAGGCCGCCAACCACAGAGAACATCCGGAGCGAGAATGTCGGCGCGGAAACCTTCCGTGCAGGACGACGCAATCGCCGAGACGAGGGTATAATCACGCAATGCGTTTCGATCCGCTTCGACGGGTTAGGTTCGGTTTCGCACTTCTCGTTGCACTCTCGTCTCTTCCCGCAAGCTCGCATCGCGCAGTGGCATCCAACGGACGCCAGCCGGACATTACTCTGCCGAACGCCTCATTCACCACCGGAGAGGGCGGAATTCGCGGCAGCGGTCTCCTGCTGAAGCTTCATTCGGACAACACCTTTTCGCTGGAGTGCAGCACGTGCACCGGCGCCGATCGCACCGACGGATCCGCGCGGGTGGTCGATGGACAGGTGCAGCTCGGAGTGGACATCCAGAAGGCGTATTCAAAGCTCATCCCGATCGAGTGGGGCAAGAGGGCGTACCTGGTTTATCAGGAAAACATGGTGGACTTCTGCAATGACGTAAACGGCGGAATTGAGCCGCGAACTGATGACTGGAATCCCACCGCCCTGCTCCGTCTCAATGACTGGAAGAAGCCGGTTTCAGGCTTGCCCGCGATTCCAGCCCAGTGGGCTGGCATGCTGCTTCCCGCACCGGTCACCGGGCACGTCACAAGCGTCAAAGAGATTTCCGCCGCGGAAAAGGCGGCAGCGAACAAAGCCGGCCAGTTCATCGCCGATCATGAAATGACCATCGATTTGGGAACGGACAACCGGGTGTTTGTCGGGATGCGGCTTTGGCTCTCCCTGAAGAATCAGCCAGTCCCAATGAAAGTTACGAGTGTCGAGAAAGATCAGTGTATTGCTCGCCCGGAGTATGAATCCATCGCTCCCGATGTCGGAACGAGCGTCTCTTCGCGAAGGAGCTAGACTCGTCGCACCTGTTGAAAGGAGCAATCCCATGCCCGCTGTCGATGGATCATCCGCCGCGTCGAAGGGTGGTTTTGTTCAGGACATCTCTCTGAATCGAAGAATCACCATCGCGTGATCGGGGAGTTGCGTGGAAATTCCGGCCCAGAGCCCAGCGGACGCGCCGACCGACCTGTGCGGCTACAGCGTCGCCGCGACCCTCGCGGCGGGTAGGACATACCTCGCCATCGGTCCCGGCGGGCGCGGGATCGTCCTGAAGAAGCTCGACGAAGAATGCCTGCTGCACGGGCTGCTCCATCCGAGCATCCGCGAAAGACTCTGCCGGGTGCGCGAGCTTCCGCACGGCGGCGTCGCCAATCTGCACGGCGTCGGACGCGATGGGCCGGCGGCCTATCTGATCTGGGAATTCGTCGATGGCATTCCGTTCGACCAGTACGCTGCCGCGCCGGGCCGCGCGCCCGCGAGATCGCGTTTGCCGTGCGCGAGTTGGCCCTGGCGACCGCCTCGCTCCATTTGCAGGGGATCATTCACGGCGCGCTGGTGGCCGGCAATATCATCGTCCGTCCCGGCGCGGGCATTCGGCTGACGCACGTGAGCCCGTTGCTCTATTGCGAACCTGCGGTTGACGCCGAATCGGTCATGGCCCTGCTCTGTTATGTCATGCAGATGCGCGGGGAATCTGACACTCCCCTCGGCAGGATCTTTTCCACCGCCAGGCAGCAGAAGACCACGCTGCGCGACCTCGGCAGCAGGCTCGCGGCCTTTCTCGAATCGCGCGATCTCGTTCAACCGGAAGATGCTCCCGATTCGATCGCCCGCACTCCCCGCCGGCGCGCATTGCTGGGTGCCGCGGTCGTCGGTTTCATCGGGCTCGCGATCGCGGGGAGCATCTGGTTCGCGGTCCATGCCGGCCGGCTGGAACTGCCGCAGTCGCTGCACCTCTCCCGATAGCCGCCATCGGCACGGTGTAACAGACGTGACCCGTGCAATCCTTCATGCATCTTGTTTGCGGCGAACGCCCTCCGGTCCCCTCTCCCGGTACGCCGGGAGAGGGATAGGGTGAGGGTGATTTCGAGCACCGACGGCGTCCGACGAACCAAAATCACCCTCAACCCGACCCTCTCCCGGCGTACCAGGAGAGGGGGCAAGAGCGGCCAATCGCCGCAATTGAGCGTCACACCCAATCGGCGTATTTGTACGATGCCAAACGACGCAGCTGCCCGTACATTCCGTAACTCATGGTTCTCGCAAGCAGGCCTCAGGCGGTTTTTCGACTCGCGCGGCTGATCACCCTCGCCGTCGCGATTGCGCCGTTCTGCGGCGGATGTGCGCTGATCCCGGTGGCGACGCTCGGGGCCGTCTTCGACATCGCCGGCGCGGCCGTTTCCACCGGCCCGGCGGTATACGCCGCCGGCAAGCTCGACACCGCCTTCATGGCCGACTCCAGCCAGGTCGAAGACGCCGTCCGCCGCGCCGCGGCCGACCTGCACCTCAAGATTGTTCACGACTGCAGCCAAAGCAAGCGCGGCGACGTCTGGTTGTTCCAGCTCGAAGACGATTGGAAATCAAGGATCGAAGTGAATCTTGAGCGACGGACGCCGACGCTGTGCCGCTGCCGTGTGAACGTCGGGCTGTTCGGGTCCGAGCCGACCGCCCGCCTAGTGATGGGCCGAATCGAGCTGCATCTCCCGCCGACGCCCGTGCCGCCGGCAACGTCGAATAACAGGAAGCTGCCGGCGTGATCGTCGCCGAACCTCGCAAGTGACATCGAAGCCGCAAACGCTTCCCGCGCCTTGCGTTTTTCGCATTGTGAGCCGATTCTCAACGCAGCCATGACCACAATCGACTCCCATCATCACTTTTGGAAATACACCGCCCTCGAATACGGTTGGATCAACGACGCGATGAGCGTTCTTCGGCGGGATTTTCTTCCCCCGGACCTGCGCGAGGCGGCCAACGCCGCGGGAGTTGACGGCGTGATTTCGGTCCAGGCTCGCCAGACCGTGGCGGAAACCGACTGGCTGCTCGACTTGGCGGAGCAGGAAGAAAACGCGAGCTTCATTCGCGGCGTCGTCGGCTGGGTGCCGTTGATTTCGGATCGAATTGCCGCCGAGCTCGACCGGCTGGTCGATCGCAAAAAACTCATCGCGGTTCGGCACGTGCTGCAGGACGAGCCCAACGAATATCTCGCGCGCGACGACTTCAATCGCGGCATTGGCCTGCTCCGCCAGTTCGGACTGCGCTACGACATCCTGATCTACGAGCGGCAGCTTCAAGCCGCCATCGAACTGGTCGATCGCCATCCCCGGCAGATTTTCGTGCTCGATCATGTCGCCAAGCCGAGAATTGCCCAAGGAGAAATTTCGCCCTGGCGCGAAAGGCTGATCGACCTCGCCCGCCGTCCCAACGTCTACTGCAAAATCTCCGGCATGGTCACCGAGGCGGATCATCACAACTGGACCCCAGCCCAGCTTCGCCCCTATCTTGACGTGGCGTTGCAGGCGTTCGGCCCCAAGCGATTGATGATGGGATCTGACTGGCCGGTGTGTCTGCTTGCCTGCGACTATGGCCGCTGGCAGGCCGTGGTGCGCGATTTCATCGCGACGTTGACGTCCGACGAGCAGCAGAGGATTCTCGGCGAAACCGCCGTGGAAGCCTACGGGCTGACGACGCCGTGATACCTTTGATCAGTCAGCCGTCGACCGAAGATCGCGGCGGGGTGCGCGACGCTTTCCGCAGGGTGCGCGACACTTTCCGCGGGGTGCGCGATGCTTTCCGCGGGCCTGGCCTTTCCCCCTCCCCTGGTACTCGGGGTGGGGGCGGTGGTGTCCCCAAGCGCTCGATCGCCTCTCCACGCCGTTCCCATCGAGCCCCCACCCTAACGCTCCCCCGGAATACCAGGGGAGGGGAAAAGAGAGTCCGCCCGAAAGTGTCACACCCATCGCCGCGTTCCCTGCGCGTTCGATTGTCTTCTGCTACGTCCGGTTGTCTTCTGCCACGTCCCCTTTACTCTCTCCTGCGGCCTGATGATTTTCTGCCTGGCGTTTCGCGTTCCGACGCGGTACGGCGTGCGCTGCGCTGGCACGGGCACCCCTATACCGGCGTTAGATTCATTCCCGGCTCCCAGCGGTGTCCACGACGATAATCGGCAAGCGACATCGGAGTGCGGCCCTCGGGTTGAACTTCGAGAATTTCCAATGCGCCCTGCGGCGTTCTGATCATTGCCGACATCATCACTTCGCCCGGTTGCCAGCGCTCGCCTTCATCATCGACGGCGGGGCGGGCACGGACCAATCTCAGACGGGCGATCTGCGTGTTGGCTCCGTCCCGCAAAGCGACCCGGCAGCCGGGCCAGGGGTAGAGGCCGCGAATCCGGCGCGCTATCTCGTCGGCGGGGTGATTAAAATCGAGAGCCGCCGCTTCCCGCGAGAGCTTTGGCGCAAGCGTCCTTGCCGATTCGTCCTGCGCCACCTCGTTGCTCTTTCCGTCAGATAATGCCGCAAGCGTTCGGAGCACCAGCAGAGCACCATCGACCGCCAGGCGATCGTGCAACTCGCCGGCGGTTTCGACTGGCCCGATGCCCAGCGACGATTGCGCGAGGATCGCGCCGGCATCCATTCGCTCGGCCAAGCGGATGATTGAATTGCCGGCAACCGTTTCCCCCCGGATGATCGCCCAGTTGATCGGGGCCGCGCCGCGATATTTGGGCAGGAGCGATGCGTGAAGATTGATGCTCCCCAGCCGGGCGTGATCGACCTGCGCCGGCGCGATTTTCTGACCGAACGCGATGACCAGCATGAGATCCGCTTGCGGCAGGCTTTCACGATTGATGTCGGCAGTCTTCAGCACCGGCAGGTGCGCCGCGGTGGCAGCAGCCCCGATCGGAGTCGGCAAGAGCGCACGTCCTCGACCGGCGGGGCGGTCGGGTTGCGTGATCACCTGCACCAGCTTGTGTTCCGACTCGATCAGCGCAGCCAGCGAGGGGAGTCCGAACTCGCCGCTTCCCGCAAAAATGACGCGAAGTGAGCCCATGTCAGATTACTTGCGCGGCTTTCGCTTTGGAGCCGGGCGGGCCGGCCGGGGATGCTCCAGTTCATACTTGTCTTCAAGATCCTTCAGGAGCCGGCGGTTGGCCATCCGCGCCACCGGGCCCATGCGATCGACGAGCATGATGCCGTTGAGATGGTCGAACTCGTGCTGCCAGACGCGGGCAACAAATCCGCTCGCGGTCTGCTCAAGCGGCTTGCCTTCCAGATCGAATGCCGCCATGCGCATGGTCCTGTTGCGCAGCACCTGGATTCGGATTTCAGGGAGGCTGAGGCAGCCCTCTTCGTCTTCCTCTTCACCGTCCGCGTCGGAAAGGGTGGGATTCGCATACACGCGATCGTCGGCTGGGTCGCCGGTGGCGTTCATGACGAAAAGCCGGAGATTCACCCCGACCTGGGGCGCGGCGAGGCCGACGCCTTTGTTCTCGCGCATCAGTTCAAACATGCGCGCGGTCAGCTCGCGCAGCTCCTGGTCGAAGGCCTCCACTGGCTGGCTGATGCGCTTCAGACGGGGATCGGGCCAGAAGATGATCCGGAGCGGTTCGGGCATGACGGTGGGGGAGTCGAGGCCTACCATTTAGCACGCGAGTTTAATGGACAGATCAAATTGTTGACAGGGTTTGTGCAAAGCGCGTACATTCGTGCGAGCAAACTGCGCTTCCCGAGTTTGGTATCGCCGGACGCCTGCCATTGAGTCCGTTAACTTTTTCTGGATTGTACCGTGCCGCAACTTCCCGAAGGCTATGCGAATATTCCCGAGGAGGACCGCCGCAAGGCAAAGGCGTTCTTCGATCGCGGAAAGACCGTCGCTGATACCGGCAATTACGAATACGCGATCGAAATGTATATTTCCGGGCTGAAGCTCGACCCCGAAGAGATCGAGGCCCATCGAGCTCTGCGCGAGATTGCCATGCGGCGCAAGGCCAGCGGCGGCAAGTCACTGGGAATGCTGGATCGGATGAAGCTGCAGAAGGTCAGCAAAGATGACAAGCAGAACATGCTCAACTTCGAGATGCTTGTCTCGTATGACCCCGGCAACACCGACTATCTGCTGCAGATCCTGCAAAATGCCCATCGCGCCGGCTACTTCGACACGGTGATGTGGGTCGGCCCGATCCTGCAGAAATCCAACGCCGACTCAAAGAGCCCCGACGTCGCCAAGTTCATCACCCTCAAGGACATCTACAAGCAGCTTGGCGAATGGAAGCTGGCGACCGACGCCTGCCAATACGCCATGAAGATGCGGCCCAACGACATGGCCCTGCAGACGGAGATGAAAAATCTCGGCGCGCAGCACACCATGAGCAAGGGCGGCTACGGCGAAGCCAAGAGCTTCCGCGAGAGCATGAAGGACGCGAGTCTTCAGAATAAATTGCTGGAGAACGACCGGGACGTTCAGAGCGTCGATCATCTGGTTCGCGCGGTCAACGACGCCGAATTGGAATGGCGCGGCGATCCGCAGGACGCGGGGAAGCTCACGAAATACATCGATGCCCTGCGCCGCACGGAGAAGGCCGAATACGAGGAAAGGGCGGTCGAGATTCTCGAAGGATTCTTCGAGGAAACCAAGCAGTATCGCTATCGCCAGAAGGTGGGCGAGATCCGCATGGCGCAGATGGCCCGCATGGAGCGCAGCCTGCGGGAGCAATTGGCCGCCGATCCGACTGACGTCGAAGTGCAGCAGACCCTTCGCGAGTTTGTGCTGGAAAAGACCAGGATGGAGTTGGAAGAGTATCGGCTGTTGGCCGAGGCTTACCCGACCGATGCATCAGCGCGCTATCAGGTCGGGCGCAGGCTGTTTGCCCTCAAGCAATTCCAGGAAGCGATTCCGGTTTTCCAGGGCGTGCGGTCCGATCCGAAGTTCAAGATCAACGCCTCGATGATGCTCGGCGAAGCGTTCCTCGAAGCAGGCTTCGTCGACGAGGCGTCCGAGACGCTCAAGGCCATCATCGACGAGTACCCGACCAAGGGAGACGAGCGCTCGCGCGAGATGTATTACTGGTATGCCCGCGCGCTCGAACAGCAGAAGGAAATTCCCACGGCAATCAAAGCCTACAGTCAGATCGCGCAGTGGGATTTCAATTACCGGGACGTGCAGACGCGCATCAAGCGGCTTCGAGCCGCTGCGGCGACGTAGGGTTGCCGATGGCTTGCAGAATGCCGGGAGGGTTCAGGGCATCGAGAGGGTTCAGGGTGTCAGGGTTCAGGGTGTCAGGGTTCAGGGTGTCAGGGTGTCAGGGTTCAGGAAAGACGGGTGCTCTCCCTGGACTCAATGCACCGGAAACTCTGAACGTTCTCGACCTCACGATGCAGGAAATACGTGACACTCCTGAACCCTGACACCCTGAACCCTGACACCCTGAACCCTCTCGACCCCCTGAAACCCCGACGCCTCACTGGACAAATCCCCCCTCCGCCTTATGCTTGAGAGCCCGCGCTGCGAGCGTGGTGGAATTAGAGGAAATCGAAGGAGACTGCAACCGTGGCCCATTCGTTATCGGCAAAGAAGCGCGTCCGTCAGAACATCAAGGGACGCATCCGCAATCGCACCCGCAAGGAAGCGATTAAAATGGTGGTGAAGAATTTCTCGGCAGCGCTCACGGCGGGCGATTTTGCCAAGGCGGAGACTGAACTGCGGCAGGTGACGCGCCGACTCGACAAGGTGGCTGCCAAGGGGACCATTCATAAGAACACCGCCGCCCGCAAGCGCAGCCGGCTCGCCCTGCGTCTCAACGCGGCACGCGTCGCCAAGCCGGTGGCACCCAAAGCGACCGGCAAAAAGGCCGCGAAAGCCGCGGCCGCGAAAGCTTAGAGGCAGCTTCAGATCCCTGTTTAGCCGCGACGCGCACGGAGCGCGCTGAAATCGTGAAATACGCCTTTGGGCCTGCTGCGGGCCAAGAGGACGTTTCAGAACTTCGAGCGACCTACTCCCTCTGCCGGCAATCCGGGAGAGGGGGTAATGAAACCGGCTCTAAACGGCTAACGGAGCCATATCTTGCGATCCGCACCGTCTGTCCCGACCTCAATCCTCCCCGGGCGCACCAGGGGAGGAATGAAGGGTGTCCTCCCGGGATTTTGCCACGCGAGGCGCTGCGGAGCGGCAACCGCGGCTGTCGCGGGGTCGGAGGTCGTTCATCATGGCTGAAGCTGGAACGCTGGACAAACTCGTCTCCCTTTGCAAACGCCGCGGCTTTGTCTACCCCGGCTCCGAAATCTACGGCGGACTCACCGGAACCTGGGATTACGGCCCCCTGGGCGTCGAATTGCTGCGCAACGTCAAGAACGCATGGTGGCATGACAACGTCACCACCCGCGACGATGTCGTCGGCCTCGACTCAGCTATTCTGATGAACCGCACCGTCTGGCAGGCCAGCGGGCACGAAGCGGCGTTCACCGATCCGCTGGTGGATTGCAAGACTTGCCAGGCGCGGTTTCGTGCCGATCAGATCGCCGAGAGCGCCTGCCCGCGAAAACCCTCGAAGCCGCCCGGGCAGTTCGCGGACTGCCAGCTAACCGACGCCCGCAAGTTCAACTTGATGTTCAAAACGTTTGTCGGCCCGGTGGAAGAGAATGCCGCGACGGTCTATCTGCGCCCGAGACGGCGCAGGGGATGTTCGTCAACTTCAGAAACGTCTGCGATTCGACGCGCGTGAAACTGCCGTTCGGCATCGCGCAGATCGGCAAGGCCTTCCGCAACGAGATCACGCCCAAGCAGTTCATCTTCCGCTCGCGCGAATTCGAGTTGATGGAGATCGAATATTTCTGCAAGCCGCAGGACAGCCAGGACACCTATCGCCAGTGGCGCGACCGGCGTTTCGCCTGGTATCAGCAATTGGGATTGGCCGGCGAAAACCTGCGCCTCCGCGAGCACGAAAAGAACGAGCTGGCGTTTTATTCCAGCGGCACCAGCGACATCGAATACAAATTCCCCTGGGGATGGGGCGAACTGGAGGGCATCGCTCACCGCGGCGACTACGACCTGCAGCAGCACATCAAATTCAGCGGCAAGGACCTCAGTTACTTCGACGACGAAACCAAGGAGCGATTCGTTCCGCATGTCATCGAGCCGGCGGCGGGGGCCACGCGCGCGACGCTGGCGTTTTTGTGCGAGGCCTATGCCGAGGAGCAGGTCGAAGGGGAGATGCGAACCGTGCTGCGATTCAAGCCGCGCCTCGCGCCGATGAAAGCGGCGATCTTCCCGCTGGTGAAAAAAGAGGGAATGCCGGAGCGGGCGATGGCGATCTATCACGATCTGCAAAAGCACTGGCCCGTTTTCTACGATGAGAAGGGCGCGGTGGGGCGGCGATACCGCCGTCAGGACGAGGCCGGCACGCCCTTTTGCATCACTGTGGACGGCCAGACTGCGGAAGATCAGACAGTCACTCTCCGGGAACGTGACTCGATGCGCCAGCAGCGGATCGGCATTGACCAGATCAGGGGATTTCTCATGGACCGGCTTACCGACTAAGATTCGAGCGAGCCGTGCAAACGTGGCAATCGTATGTGCCCCGGGGTGGTGCGGGCTTCCGGCCTGCCATCGTCGAAAGGCAGGCTGGAAGCCTGCACCACAATTGGAGCCTTGTTCAATTCGCGTCACATGGCACATGCAAATACTGGCCGCCCACGGGGAACACTGATCGATGCCTCGGCAACTGGACATTCTGGCGCTGGAACCGTTCTACGGCGGCGCGCACCGCGCGATGCTCGAAACCGTCATCCGCTGCAGCCGTCATCGCTGGACGCTCCTGAAGCTTCCGCCGCGGCGAATCGAGCGCCGGCTCACGGCCGCCGCCAACTGGTTTGCCGAACAACTCACGCGTCACTGGGCCGGCAGCGTCGATCTGCTCTTCACCAGCGAGGCGCTGAACCTGGCCAATCTGAATCGCATGATGCCCGTGCTGGCCAGGAAGCCGTCGGTCGTCTATTTCCATTCCAACGAGCTTCCCCGTCCCGGCGCCGACGGCGGGGCGCTTGAGCTGGTCAATCTCAACACCGCGGCCGCCGCGACGGAAATCTGGTTCAACTCGTCCTATCACCTTGAAACTTTCATCGAGCGTGCCGCCGCGGTCGTCACGAGGCACGCCGAGCTTTCCAGCCGAAATCCCTTGCCGCACGTGCGCGGCAAGGCCCGGGTGATGCTCGAGCCGATCGACCTGGGCGCGGCCAACGCGATCTCTCCGGCTCGCAAGCCGGTTCGCAACCCGCGGGCGATTTTCGTAGAGACGCGTGATGTCGACATGGAGTTGCTCAACGACTCGCTGGAACGGCTCGTCCGCCGCGGCGAAAAATTCAAATTGATCACCACCGGCCCGGTCGAGCACCTCGCCGAGCAGTTCGATCGCCGGACGATCAGCGAGACCGACGAAGACGGCCAGATGATCGGCCTCCTCGAAGCCGGAATCTTCCTCAGCGTCAAGCGATTCGCCCCCAGCGACTACCTCGGCATCCGCGGCATGGTCGCCGGCTGCTGGCCGCTGCTCCCCGCCGCCGGCTGCTATCTGGAACTGCTCCCCGGCGACTTCGAGACTCAGGGCAATTATCTGTACGAGCTCAGCGCCGACGCGCTGTCCAGCCGCCTGACAGAGGTTTTGCGCGAGTCCCCGCAACCCCCGGTCGCCGAGTTTCGCCAGCTCTTCCACAGCTTTGACGCTCTGGGCGCCTGCCGCGCGTTTGACGAACGACTGCAGCAAATCGTCGAGGCTCATGTCGCGGGGAAATGACTCCCAAAGCCGGCCATGTAGGCGGCGTTTGAAGCAATAACCATCACGCCAGATCGTAGATCCCCGGAAAATAAGGACTTAGCCCCCCTACGTCCGATAATCCATGTTATGCAATTGAAAAAGAGGGGTTTTTGCCGATTCTTGCGGCATTAACGTTTATTTCAATTTTTGCGCTTTTTAACTCTGACCAGCGGGCGGGGCGTTCTCGTGCGCTGTCGGTCTGGAGTGTGGTGGCGAGTGATAGGCTCGCAATAGAAAGAGAGGCCGGTATGCGTCTGATTGTTACGGGTGCGAACCCGCGTGTGGCAGATGACGGGCGTGACTACAGCGAGTTGTGGGCGCTCATGGGCAGTGTGACCAAGAAGACGGGCGCCTTTGGCTATGAGGCCAAGACGTATCGGACGACGAAGGCGATCGCGACCGATTTTGCGGGGACGATCGCTGCCGGTGGTCCGATCGTGGTCAACGTGGACGTGGAGGAGGAGACGTACGGCCGCACGACGGTTTTGCGTGTGGTGTCTTTTGAGCCGGAAGCGCTGTTGGCGGAATGTGACCTGACGGCGATGGGCATCCGCAAGCGCGGCATGCCTGCGGCGGTGAAGGCTCCCGGAAATGGTGCTGGGCCTGTGACTGCCCAGGCTGCGAGGTAGTTGCTGGTCGGTGTGTTTCTGTCCGCTCGGCGGGGTCTAGCGACCCCGCTGGGTGTTTTGGGAGTTGTCATGGTGCTGGCGTGTGCGTCCTGTGCGTTCGGGCGGTTCGTGTTGGCGATGATGCTCGCGTCGGTTTTGGGGTTGTTGTTGGGGGTGAGAAAGGTTCGGCGCGATGCCTACGACAATGCCAACGATCGAGGTCGCGACGGCGTGGGAGCTCCTGCGGATCGGGGTGGGGGTGGGATTCGGGTGCGGCCTGACGATCCACCTGCTGATTCAGGCGGCGCGGGGTTGGGGTTGGGTGGATAAGGCGTTTTCTAAGGGCAAGTGATGACTATTCCTGATCCGGGTTTTGTGCCGTTGGAAGTGTTGGGTGAGCTCGTGGCGACGCTGGCGCTTGTGGTGGGTTTGATGGTGTCGATTCAGGTGGCGCTGAATGTGTTTGGGGCGCTGGCCAGGCATGCGGCTCGGGCTGTGGGGGGTGGGTGATGTGTTCGTTGGTGGCGTTGTGCGATAGCTGCGGTTGTTGGGTTGGGGCGACTGTGAGTCGTGGTGGTCTGGTTTTGGTGGAGTCGCATGGTGCCTCGTGTCGTGGGTCGCGTGTGTGTGTGGGGTGGCGCGATGCGAGGCTTGGTCGTGTCGTCAGTGTGCGCGGTCGAAAGGTGGTGTGTATGTGCTCGGATCGTGATTGTTGCGGTAACCTTGGTTCTGTGGGTGGTGCGGGTGGTGTGGTGCGGTCAACTGGTCGTGCGCTACCCGTGCTTGTGGTTTGGCTGCTGGCATTTCTAGTGTTGCCGGGGGTGTGTCGGGCGCAGTCTCGGACGATTAGTTTTTCTGATGATTCGGTTCCGAACCTGGTTGGTGGCGTTAATGATGAGGGGTTTTGGGTGACTGAGTTGGTGAGTGTGGATGGTTCGCCGTTTTATTACGATACGGTTTCCGCCGGTGAGACCCGTGAGAGTGTGGGCTTCGATTCAGAGAGTGGGGTGGTGTTTGACGGTGGGTTCGCGGGTGACTCGTCGGCGTTAGCTGCGGCAGAAGCGGACGCGGTGAGTGGGGCGGATGTGCTGACGTCGGGTGTGGACGATGTCGTTTCGCTGGGGACGGATGGGACGGTTTCGGGCTCGGGGGTCCTGTGGTCGTCGCCTGGGAGTGGTTTCGGTGCTGGCGGTGGTTCAGGTGGCGGATCGGGCGGTGGTGGCTCGGGTGGTGGCGGTTCGGGTGGCGGGGCTGGTGGCGGTGGGGGGGGGGATGGGGCGGGCACTTATACCTTTGATTCGGCGGGTTTGGGGAAGGCGGGTTCGGGTTCGGTGGGGGCTAAGGTGGCGAGCGTGGCGTCGGCGATGGGGGGTCACCTGGGTTTGATCTTCGGTGTGTTCTTGTGCTCTTGGTCCTCGGCGCGTTTTGGATTTGGTCTAAGCGGTCGGTGGGAGGCGGGACGGAGCCTGCGGTGGAGGAGGGGCCGGGGGTTGATGCGTGGCGGTGTGACGGGTGCGGGGTTCGGTTGAGTCGTGCTGAGCGCGATGGTGACGGCGGCGGTTTTTGTCGGCGGTGCGTGCGGCAGATGGCGGGCGAAGATGGGGGGATGGTGATTGACTCGAACGAAGGCGCGGTGGTGGGGGCGGTCGAGCATCATGTGTATGGGGAGGTGTCGGGTGGAGAGTCGTTGGAGTCGATGGGCTCCGAGTTGGGGGACAATTCGCCGGGGGGGGCTGTGAGTGAGGCGGAGGAGGTGGAGTCGCCTACGTGTTGGGAATGTGGGGCTCCTGTGATTGCGGGGAACTCGCGCTGCGTGGAGTGTCGTGGAAAAGCGGAAGCGTTGATAGGTCGGATGGTGGGTGGTGACTGACCAGGGTGTTTGGCGGGTCAAGCCTCGGTAAGAGGGACGGCCGGTGTGGTCGTCATGTATGAGGAGTTTCTATGTCTCGGTTCCGTTCTCGTATCGTCGGTGCACTGTTGATGTGCACTGCTCTTGTGGGTCTGTCGGCCACGGCCCGCGCGGATTCCACGCCGTTTGATCTCGGCGTTGACGCTGGCTCCTTGACCACCGCGGCTGCGGCGAACATGGGCACCATTCTCGGTGTCTTGTTCGGCGTGTTCATCGCGCTGGTGATCTTCGCCGCGTTCTGGAAGTGGGCGCGTCGCGGCGTCAAGGGTGGCTGATCCCGGTTTTCCGCCTGAGCGGGGCGCCTGCGTTGCGGGCGCTCCGCTCCCCTTTTGTGATTGGAGGTCGCCGTGTCTTACGGTACTGGTGTGACGTTGCGGTGTCCGATGTGTGGTGACATTGTCAAGTCCATGTCGGCCGCGTACTGGCATTGCAAGGTTGAGCATGAGTGCTCGGGGTCGGAAGCGTATGACGGATGACCAGTTCAGCCAGTTGATGGGTGCCATCAATCTATATGGTGAGGCGATAGCGCTCGGCGTCGGTTTCCTCGTCGGGTTGCAGCTGTGGCGCTTGGTGATGCTCTCCAAGATGTCCAAATTCTTTTGAGGCGTGCGATGGGCGGTGGTGTGACTGAGCTGGGTGCGATGCGGGTTGCCTTCGTGGCGCTGGCCTTGTCGGTCGTGGCGGGTGGGGCGGCTGGCAATCCGGTGGATTTTCAGGCGGAAGCGACGGTAGCGTACCAATACGGGAGCAGCCTCTTTTACGGGGACCTGTCGGGGCGCTGACGCAATACCCACGGGCGGGGTTCCCGGACGTGTTCTTGCCGCCGGGCCAAGTTAATTCGGGGTTCCCTTCATTTCAAAACTTGCTGACGGTCCAGTGCGGGTTGGGGTCTAGCGGGAGTAATGGCGTCTATGAGGGGACGTTTGCTTTGGATTTGTGGCGCTGGAGCGGGTCGGCGTACGTTCCGAACGGGGATCGGCTCGAGGTGGATTTTAAGATCGAGCTCGACGCGACGGGGTATCAGGTCTGGATTGGTGGGGTCCAGGTGTACGCTGGGGATCAGGGGACCGATGTCAACACGTTCTACTGGCGCGAGCCGTATTCGTCGGCCACGAAGCTGAATGGGGATTTTGGGGAAGATCCCGTGTCGTATCCGTCGGGTGGCGGGGCGACGAATTACTACGTGACGATGGCATTCTCGCCGTTGTTCACCGCGTTGAATGGAGGGCAAAATGCGTGGGCGTCGCACTCGGTGCCGCCGGGGTACGCGCAGATCACGATTACGGGGCTGGCCCCGACTACCGGGGCGTCTGACACGTCGACGACGACCAGCCCTTCTCCGACAACGCAACCCGCGACGACGGCGCCCAGTTGCATGGGGGAGATTGAGACGTTGCTGACCACGAAGTTTCCATTCGCCGCGCAGTTCAGTTCGGCGAATCTCTCTGAACAGATGACGTTGGAGCCGGTCGATTGGCATCTGCCGAGTGTGCTTGGCGGGTCGGAAATCCGCATCGACGTTAACCCGCAGTCGGGGTCGTTCACGCTGAACGGTACGCCTTATGGTTCGGCTGTGTCGGGGGCGCAGGGCACGGTTCGTGGGGTGGCGACATTCTTTTTGGTCATGTCGTTTTGTTGGCTGTTGTGGAAGACGTTGAAGGACTGGTGACCCATGATTTATTACGTGTTGCAGGCGCTGCTGAACTTCTTGGGGTACCTCGAGAATTGGGCGTGCGAGCTCGGGTACACGTTGCTGCAACTGGCGGTCGCGCCGCTGCCGACGATCCCGACTAACGCAACGCTGGCGACGCTTGCGACGTACTGCTCGCTGCTCAATCTGTGGTTTCCACTGGATACGCTTTGTGAGCTCCTCGCGGGGTTTCTGGTGTCGTTCATTGTGTACTTTTGCGTCAAGCTGGTCGTGCGGCTGTTCTGAGGGGCGTGACTGTCCAGGGAGTCGCGATGCGGTCCGATGTGGTGGTCGACTTGTTGGTGAAGCTGGCGCTTTGCGGGTGGGGGATGGCCGCGCTGTTGTGGGTTGCGTTGCAGGATTGGGAGTAGTATGGCCGTCAGGACGTCGGTTCAATTCACAGTGGGGCGGGCCGGCAGCGGCAAGAGTTTGCTGCGGTGTGCGAAATTCCTCTCGGAGGAGTTGCTGCCGGAAACGAACTTGCATCATTGGAGCAACTTTCCGTATGAGCCGCGCACGTTGGCGGTCTTGGCGGCGCAGTGGTCGAAGAATAAGAATGGCGATGCTGATGAGTATGAGGCGCGGCTGCATCGTTTCCCGGAGGAGGAGTTGGCGGCGTGGCGGCTGGGGCAGCGCGGCCCGTGGGATTTCTTCAAGGGGCAATCGTTGGCCGATACCCATATCGCCATTGACGAAATCCATGAGTATGCGGGGGTCGGGGCGAAGATGTCATATCTGGCGCAGTGGCAGAAATGGTTGGGGACGATTCGGCATCAGGGGGCGACTATAGAATTTCTAAGTCAGAACGAGATGAAGGTGGCGCGCGTTATCAAGAATGAGAGCGGGCTCCGTCGTGAGCTCGTTCATAGTGATGAGCGCCCCGACCCGTTTTTTCACATCGAGCTCGGAGATTGGTATGAATTACGCGCAAAACTTACCGGGACATATCTTGCGGCGGTTTGGGAGACACTGGGGCGCGAAGTTAATGCGCGCTTCATCCGCGAGCGCGAAAAGTTTCACTACCTTCTGCCTCGGTACTTTGAGCTCTACGACAGCTACTCCAAGCCGGAGTCGGGGGGCGGGCAGGCGGGCGGGCCGCGCAAGAGGGAGTATGAGCGGCGGTCTTGGCCGGGCCTGATCAATTGGTTCGTGTCGAAGCACTTTTATGCGTTGTTGATGCGGTCTTGGCTTTTGTGGTTGCCGTTGTTTTTCGTCTGTGGCGGCGGCGGGTGCCTCGTGCACGGCATCGTGTCGGGGGTCGGGGGGTTTGCTGCGAAGAATATGCGGGCCGCGTTGCCGGCGTCACAAGGCGCTGGGCCTGCGGGGGTGACCGACCAGGGCGTGGGTGGGCATCGTGTGACTGAGCTCGGCGGGGGGCGATATCGGGGTGGAGGTGGTGTGGGGGGGGGGGCAGCGGCTGGTCGGCCGGCGTTGGTCGACGATCGCGTGGGGGTTGTTCGCCTGGTGCTCGTGCGTCGGGAAGAGGTCGTGTTTGAGGATGGGGCCGTGTTGCGTGTGGGCGAAACTGTGGAGAGTGGTGCCGCGTTGGGTTGGCGGCTTGAGGTGGTGAATGATGTTGAAGGCGTTGCTACGTTCGATCGGCGCGGGGTGGTGCGGCATGTGGCTCTCGGTCGCGATTGGGTGCCAAGAAGCGCCGGAGTTGCGGGCGGAGCGGGAGTTCCGGGCGGCGTACTCGGCAGCGCTGCCGGTGGCGTCGGCGCTGCAGACACGGGACACGGGGGCGCGCGTTTCGTTGTCAGCGGAGGGCATAACGCTCGAGCAGTTCCTCGGGCGGCTGGCGGTGGATGATGGCGTGTCGGCGATCTGTGAGGCCAAGTTGGATAAGTCAACAGTGAATATTCGGGTGCAGGGCGTGCCGGTGGGCGACGTGCTGGCGGCGGTCGCGAGGCGCGTTGGGGCGGATGTGACTCGCCTGGGGTCGTTGTGGTTTATCGGCTCATTGCGGCCGCAGGATCGCGCGGTTCTCGTTGGTCGGTGTGCTCGGGTCGCGCCGGATAAGTTGGATGCGCTGTTGCGGGTCTATCTGTCGGACGCCGGGCGGCTTTCGGTGACCGAGGACGGAATCGTAGTCGTGGGTGACAGCGTGGAAATCGACCAGAAGATAGGCGATGTGTTGGCGCAGCTTGATGCGGCGCCGGCGGATGCGTGGCTGATTCACGTCTACGCGTTCGACGTGTCGCGCGAGTTTCTGCAAAAGGTGGGGTGGGACGGTTCGGCGACTGTGACGCTCCAGGGCGTGTTGGGCCATGTCGCGACCGGTGGAGTCACGACGGTGGCAAGCGCGATGTTGCAGGCCATGATTGTGGCGAGCCATGAGAACAATCACGTGCGGGCGCTGGTGTCGCCGCTGATGGTGCTGGCGGGCGGCGTGCCGGGGAAGTTGTCGGATGGGACGACGTACCTGTTGCCGCAGTCGGCGACGAATGATCAGGGGACGCAAACGCAAAGCACGTTGGTTCCTTATCGGGTGGGCCTCGACGTGACGTTGACTGTTCGTCCGGCCGGGACGGATCGTGCTGCGTTGACGGTGGATTATTCCAGCACGTCGTTGCTGGCGCTGTCTGATCAGGGGGTTCCGACGACGACCGGTTTCCAGTTCGCCGCCTCGGCCCCGATCGACGTTGGTGGGACGGCGCTGGTGGGCGAGGTGGAGCGCCGCACGTGGACGCTGAGTCATACGCTGGGGCTGCAATCGTTGGCGGACGCGGAGAGCTCCGGCCGGGTCGTCCAGCTGTGGGCCAGCGTGACGCGCGTGGGCCGGGGTACAGGCGGGCCGGTGGAGCGGACGGACGGCGGGAGCGAGGCCCCTAGGCCGAGCGGGTCGCCGGACGTGCCGCTCAAGCCGGTGGGGCCGGTAGACGTGCCTGGGCGGGGGCCGGCTCCGGTGGATAGATCGGTCGAGGAGGTCGGGCGTGACGTGTTGGCGATTCGCCGTGAGTGGGAAGCCGTGTACCGGGCCGATCAGGATCGGTTGTCGGCGGCAGAGGCGGCGATAGCGGTAGCAAAGGCAGGTGGACGGTGACGGACGAACGGTTGGTCTTGGGTCGTACGGTGATTGTGCTGCGCTACGTGGCGTCGGTGCGGTGGGAGGGTTCGGACCGCTTGGTGATTTCCTTCGTGGGCGGGCGCGTGGAGTTCGCGCACGGGGCGGATGCGCAGCGGGTGTGGCGTGCGGTGCGGGACGGGGGTGGGCCGTCGCCGGTGGTGGGGATGTGTGACTCGCCAGGCTGTGACTCGGCGGCGGGGGACGTGTGACTGTGCCGGCGGCGCGGGTGCGCCGCCGGCGTGTTGATCCATCAGGGGTTGTCGTCTGCCTCGAGTTGCGCTATGCGAGCTTCTAACGCTGTTAGCCAGTCGTGTGCTTGGTTTTGGCGGGCGTCGAGTCTCTGCGTGACCTTGAGGTGGCTCTCTACGATGTCGTCGAGCTCGTCGAGGTTGGCGCGGATCTCGTCGAGCCGCTTTTGTGTTTCGGTTGCGACCGCGTCGAGGCTCTTGATGAGGTCCGCGCAAGTCTGCTGTAACGCTCCGATACCGCGGCCGTGTTCGCCGTGCACTCCGCCGATGTACGCGTTGAGCCGTGCGAGTTCCTTTCGCGCGAGGTCCGCCGTTGCGTCTGTGACGGCGAGTGATTGCGTGAGATCGTTGATGCGTCGGCGTAAGTGTTCGATTTCTCCGTCTATCTCGATCAGTTCGGTGGGGCGTGCCATGGTGGATCCTTTCCGGCCGGGCCGGGTGGTAAGCGAAGCGCGGCGGCATCGTGAGAGTGCGGGCAGGAACATCCCCCCGCACATTTTTTTTCCGCCGCTCGCTTCCGTCCCAGCGAGCGGTGGAAAAAGATTGGCCGCGCAGCGTCCTTGTGCGCAGCGCTCACTTTCTGCCGGCATCTGCACCGGACATGACGGCAGCACTGTTGCGGGAGTGGTGGGCTTGCTGCCGGCGTGGCCGGTGCTGTTGCCGGCTTCCTTCAGGCGGAGCCGCCTTCCGGGGGTTGCAGGGGGGCCGCCCCCTGCTCTGCGATTGAATCAGATCTGACACTTTACGAGGTGGACATATGCGCACGTCGTGTAAATGCGTTTCTGAGCAAAGGCGGGGACCGGCTGGCGGAGCTCGGGCCGGCTCGAGCGGGCGGGAAAATGAAAACTCTGAGGCGTGGTTTGATGTCTCTCGGTTCGAGTGCGTTCGCGAGTTGGTGACGTTGCCGGGCGGCGGGGTCGTCGTGATCGTCTTCGGTGGACGCATTCGGTTGGCGGTGGATGTCGACGGCGGGCGCTGTTGTGAGAGTAGGCGTTGTCGTTGTGGGGCGGGGCGGGTGGTGGTCTGTGGGGACCCCACCCTCTAACAGGGGGTCCAGATTGACAAGTCGGAGTAAGCATGGATGCGCCAAGTGGTGTACGTCGTTCTGTCCTTCGTTTGGATTGGCTGACGTTTGTGACGCCGGCAACGGAGATTGGGGCGTTGCTGCACATCGTGGAAGAGGTGTTCGGGTGGCCGCATGAGGAACGGTTCGGCGTTGTGCGGGGGTATCGGTGCCACTACGCCTTTACGGCGGGTGTGACGCTGAATTTCTCGCCGTGTGAGGATGGCGGCCCTGATGAGTTCTCGAGGCCGGATGTCTGTCTGAACGTGACCGGCCAGGCTTGCGCAGCTGGACGCGGAGACGATGGCGGGGTTTCTGTTGCGGCTGCGTGGGGTGCATGGGGTCAAGGCGACGCGGGTGGATTGTGCGTTCGATGACTTCGAGCGCGTGATTGAGGTGGCGGACTTGTGGGAGCGGTATGCAGAGCCGCGATTGTTTGGGCCGGGTCGCCACCGCCATCACCAGGAGGGGGATGGCAAGGGGGGGCGGCAGGGGAACACGATTTATTTCGGTGAGCGTGAAGGCGGGCGGGTGGTGTGCGTGTATGACAAGGCGGCGGAATCGGATGGCGAGATTAACGCGGTG
Source organism: uncultured Phycisphaerales bacterium (assembly GCA_963758525.1). Classification (GTDB taxonomy): domain Bacteria; phylum Planctomycetota; class Phycisphaerae; order Tepidisphaerales; family Tepidisphaeraceae; genus JBBSDP01. The sequence goes on along the minus strand of CAVWVQ010000001.1, from coordinate 233,509 downwards.
AGGTATGAGGCACGGTTTTTTAAGGCTCATGCCGACGCGGTGTGGGACAAGCTGCTTGGCGTGTACACCGGCGCTGAGTTGGTTCGGCGGATTGGGGAGTTGGTGGCTGGGTCGATCGACTTCTATCAGGATCGCGCGTTGCATGTCGAGCGCCGCCGGCGGGCTCCGTTTTGGGAGACGATCCGGGGGTGGCTTCGGCGTGGCGGCGGTGAAGGTCTACCCGAAGGAGGTGGAGGAGCTTGAGGCGATGCAGCGATGGTTGGAGAGAACAGTAAGTCGGCGTCTGGCGATGGTTCATGAGTGGCATAAGAGAGAACAGGGTGACGCCTGGGCGGAAATGTTTCTCCAGAATCTGCTTGCAAGGGGGCATTCGAGGATGAGTGACGGCGATCGCAAGCTTCTGCCAGATGAGCCGGCTCCGGCTCCTGTGCGTCACTGCGATCGGCTGCCGATTTAGAAAGGACGTGCGCTATGGCAGGTGACAAGTGTGTGTGCGAGGTGGGAGAGATCTTTACTTTGCTGGTCGAGGCGTGGGCGCGGATGGTCGGTGACGTGCGACGCGAGTTGGGCGGGGGCGCTTCGGTGCGGGAAGTGATCGAGGAGTCTGCCCGTCGTTTGATCCGGGAGCATGAGGAGTACGCAGGATGAGGTGTCGGCAAGTAATAGAGAAAGGTGGTGCGTGATGGGGCGCTTTTGTCGAGCGTGTGGCGTCGCGTGGCGGTTGGAGTTTCGGCCGGGCGTGTCACGGTGGCATCGGTTGTGGGTGTTTCCGCTGGTGTTGTTTGTGGAGTGGTGTGACCCTCCGGGAAGGTGGTGCGTGATGTGTGAGTGTGCCGGCGTCGTGCTTTCGTTGTTTCCGGGCATTGGCCTGATGGATCGGGGGTTTGAGGCGGCGGGGTTCGCGGTCGTTCGTGGGCCCGATCTTCTGTGGGGCGGGGACGTGCGGCGCTTTCATGCAGCTGCTGGACGGTTTGATGGGGTCATTGGGGGGTCGCCGTGTCAGGGAGGGAAAAGAGTGCGACGAGAAATGCGTGGATTGCTTGGAATTGGGGTGACTGACCTGGGTGTGACTCAGCGGCGGTGTTGCGTGTTTCTGCTGTTGTGGGCCTCGGGTGCGTGTGGGTCGGTTGTGCGGCTGGGGTCGGGCGATTCGTTGCGGGGTGTGACCGGACCAGGTGTGCAGGTCGTGATTGCGGATGGGGCGGTCGGGGTGGTGGTGGAGGGGTCGAGCTTCAGTGGCATTGATGGGGACGCAATCTTTATAGGGGCGGGGGCGCGTGACTGGTCGATCGTTGGTTGCACGTTTTCGGGGGTGAGTGGTAGCGGTATTTATGGCTACCCGGGGGACGGTGGCCGGATCGTGGGCAACACGTTTGATGCGGTTTACGAGCCGGTGCATCTGTCGGCCGCTTGTGACGGGCTGACGGTGCAAGGGAACGTGATCACGCATGCGACGCGGATCGGGATTGAGCTACAAAAGGGTATGACGCATCTTTTGGTCGACGGTAATTCGATGTCCTCTTGGTTGCCGCATGTTGACGGGGCCGGGGTTGATTCGCACATCGGGATTTCGTGCGCGACGGGCGGATATTGGGACGGGTCCGAGTGGGTGGGGTTCGGCAGCAACATTACGATAAGCAATAATGTGTTATTGCAGACCGGGCCGGATGCGGGCGTGTCGTTGTGGGCCAAGACCGCTATTGAAATCATGGGCGAGAGCAATGTTTTGATAACCGGAAATGATTGCGAGGGTTGGGGAACCAACATCCTGAACGGGATGTATTCGGCGGGTGGTCGAGCGTCCGATAACCGGTTCGTGGGCGGGGCGGTGGTGGCGGACGACGTGGCGTCTTGGCCGATCGCGCCGTGGGGTTCGGCCGGGGGAGGAGTGGCTCCGCGCCTCTCGCGCGCTGCGGTGGAGTTGTCGCCGTGGTCGTCGCAGCTGGCGGGGTTGGAGGGCGCGCTGCATTTGTATGGGGAGTCGAGCGCGTTGGGGTTGGGGTTTCTGGTGGGGTTGCGGGCGTGGCGGTTGGTGCTGGCCAGCAAGGGGGCAAAATTGTGGTGACTGCCTGCAGGCCTGCGGCGCGTTACAGGTCGATTGCATCGCTGTCAAGGGGTGGTGGGTTGTAATCCGAGAATTATCGTCGGCGTCTTGGAGGGCGTCGCGTGAAAAGTGCCTTGAGGATGGTTATCCCCATGCCGACGAAAAAAGCGAATGTGATTGGGAGCCATAGGACGCGCATGCCGCGCCAGATGTTTTGGAGTTTGTAGGCGTCGTCGAGGTTGAATGGTTTTGTGGCGGGCACGCTCTCAAATCGGCGCTGGGGACGAAAAAAGATTAATTTTTGCTGGGCAGGGCACTTGACGTCGGGCCGGGGTTTGGTTCAATAGGTGGTATCGTTGGTGGAGTAGAAGCCCACCGGTGGTATCTGGCGCAGCGGGTTAGAAGCCGCTAGCAGTCAGTCAATGGTGATATGATGATTTCTTGCCTCGGGGCATATTCGGACGTACACTTGGGCTCTCCACGGCCCGGCTCTTATCATCAGGCCGGAGTCCGTGGGCTTCTAGCTGGCGGGCACCTATCAACGGTGTCCGCCGGTTATAGGCCTCTCTGGCCGCCCTTCTGCACGTCCGATAATCCATGTTATGTTAAGTTGCAAGGTACTGGTATACTTTGCGTTGTCTCAACGCGGGTCGTCCACAGCATTGGCTGGTTATGCAGCGGCCGCTTGCCTAAAAAGTGTGGTTTCAAAGATCCGCGAACGCTCTATGAAGCCATCAGGAGTCTCAGTCCGCTGGCAATCATCTCTGAACGCTTCATCTTCTTCCGCTTGGCGAAACGGTCGACTTCCTCCAGCAGACCTTGTTCAAGCGTGACAGCCACAAGTTTTGATCCCTTGCCGACTTTTGGGCGTCCGCGTCCCCGGCGATCGTTCACCGCATCGCACAGACGTCGCTCGGCGGCGGCTTGCGAGCGAGTGAGCGGCTTGGAGCGGGCCAGCAGCTCCTCTGTCGAGGCCGCGTCAAGCTCCGCCATGATCCGCTCCCGTTGGGCGCGCGGCAGGGCTTCGAAGTCACGGCCTGTCGCTGGTTCCTTTTCAGTTTTGCGAGCCATGTGGCCTTTCCCCCGGCATTGCCGGGTGTTGATCCTCACCGCCTGCGCCGCGATGTCAGCGGCATGGCGTGGAGGACGTAGTAAGCAGCATCGGGCGGCGGATCGAGCAGGTAGATCACCCTGATGAGTCGTCCGCCCTGCCCGCGTCCTATGACCAGCCGTTTGTGGCGATCAATCCTGCGCGGAAATCCGTGCGGAATATTCAGCAGCAGATGCTCGATCTCAGCGATCGTGCAGCCGTGCTTCGTCGCATGCTCCAAGTTCGCATCGTTCCACCGGAAGTCATCCGCTTGCCGCACGATTATTATATATGCGAAAATCGGAGTGGACGCAAGAATAATAGTTTCCGTCGGAATAAGTTTGCATCGACGCGGATTAACTCCATAATTAAATCAGATGAAAGCGGAATTCCGCTGGAACGACTGGAATTTGAACATGCGGCCAGGCACGGCGTTCGGTCTGGGAGGCGGAGCGCGTCGTGCGGGCGGCGCGCGCCCGTATCCCCGGCGCGTCAGGGATGACAAATGGCAAGTCATCGGCCGTGGCGTCGGCGATCGATGGGTCCAGGTGGCATACGTGATCGATCGCGACGGGGTGTACTACATCATTCACGCGATGCCAATGACCGGCCGGCGGCGGCGATGATGCAAACGAAGAAAGGCGTTCTTATGAAAAAGGCAAAGCGGCGCGAGCCGGATGCGGTGGAAAAATTCCTGGCACTTTCCCCGGCCGAGAAAGCTGCGGAGCTGGCGATATTTGAGCGCGGAGAAGTTCCGCTTTCGGAGTCCCGTCCCCTCAATGCCGCGGAACGCAAGATATGGAAGCGCTTCCAGCGGAAGGTGCGCGGACGCCCCACCGTCGGCGCCGGCGCGAAGGTGATGTCCGTCAGCATCGAACGCACCCTCCTCAAGGAGGCGGACTCGTTCGCGAAACGGCACAAACTCAAGCGGTCCCAAATGGTGGCGGAAGGGTTGCGACTAGTCATGAACCAGCGCAGAGCCGGGTGATCTCCCGGCAATCCGTGGCTCATTACGGATGCGGTTCAGACTTTCATATTGTTTGCAGCGCAACCGCCGCGATCGTCCCGCCGAAACCGGCGGCGACTGCGAGGCTTCGCCGGACGGGGCGTTGGACGAGGTGAGGATGAATCCGCAATCGGCCTGTGGGGATCGGCGAAGTGGTCTTCACGTTCGGCGGAACGGTTCCCTGCGAATGAATCAGATAGTTGATTGCAAGTGACGCCAGGCCGGAGGCGCCGAGGCTGTGGCCGAGCGCGCCTTTGTGCGAGTAGATTTCCGGAACGGTCGCGTGGGTCGCCACGGCCTCGTTGATCGCGGCCAGTTCGACGGGATCGTTCAGGGTTGTGCCGGTTCCGTGGGCATGGATCAGATCGAGCGGGCGACCGCCGACGGCATCCGTGATGACACGTCGGAGCACCCTGCCGTTGGGATCCATCCCGGTGAGATGCGCGGCGTCGGCGCCGAAGGAGAAACGATCGACCGCGACACGGATGGGAGCGTCGTCTCCATCCGTCTGAGCGGAGACGCAATCCGCGCGGTGCAGCCAGACCGCGGCGGCGGCTTCGCTCATCAGAAATCCTTCGCGATGCTGATCGAAAGGCCGGCACCCGCCGCCTGTCTTGGGGAGGACGCCCAATCGTTGAAAGCTGCCGATGAAGAGCGGGTGAACCGACGCCTCGGCGGCAACGACGAGAACGCGATCGGCTTGGTCGTTTTTGATGAGCATCGCGGCGCGGATCAGTGCCAGCAGACCGCTGGCACAGGCGGCGGAGACCGTGAGGCGGGGGCCGCGAAGGAGCAAGTCACTGCCGAGCCGCTCGGCGATCTGACCGAGGCCGGTTGGCGCGAGGCCCTCGCCATCATATGGCGATTGCGCCATATGACGAGGGGATTTGAGCCACTGCTCAATTGGGCCTTTGCTGGTGCCGACGACCAGCGCACTGCGATCGGGCGCGTGAGGGCTGTGCGTCTGTTGTTTGTTATTTGCTTCGCGGACCGCGGCTCTGGCGAGAGAGACAACGCGCGGTTCGTCTTGGGACGATGGGATGGGAACGCGCGCGTGATCGGAGATGAATCGCCCTTCCAGCAGTGCGGCCCACGTTTGGGCCGAGGTCTGGCCCAGTGCGGTGACGAGCCCCGCCGAAGTGATGACCGGCGTGGAAGGATCAAGCGGCGAAGTCGGAATGTCGGCCGGGCGATCGCTGGCGAGCTTTTCCGCGCTGGACGCCACCGTCATCACGCCCGGGGAGATTCGAGGGAAACGCCGTGGATCGTTTCAGTGTTCCCGATCCCCCCCGCCACCGTTTTTCGCGGCGGGCGCGGTTTGAGGCCGAGCGTCTCCAGGAGTTGCCGGTCGGCGTCGTAATCGGGCGACTCGACGGCCTGCGTGAGCATCCGGCGATCGTCGCTGGAGAAGATCGAGTTGGCGCCGGCCAGAAAGCAGAGCGCCTGATCGCTGCCGGACATGGACGCCCTGCCGGCCGACAGCCGCACCACGGAGCCCGGCATCAGAATCCGAGCGGCGGCGATCATCCGCACGGTCTGCTCGATGGGGACGTCAGGTTGGTTCTCCAGCGGCGTGCCAGGCACCTTTGCCAGCACATTGATCGGCACCGACTCCGGATGTGGATGCATGTTGGCAAGCGTGTGCAGAAGCGACATGCGGTCTGCTTCGCTCTCGCCCAGGCCGATGATTCCGCCGGTGCAGAGCGTCACGCTGGTCTTGCGCACGTTGGCAAGCGTCGCCAGCCGGTCGGCATATTTTCGCGTTGTGATGATCGTCGAGTAGTAGTTTTCCGATGTGTCGAGATTGTGATTGTAAGCATACAGGCCGGCCTGTTCGAGACGGACCGCCTGTTGCTCATTGAGCATGCCGAGCGTGCAGCAGACTTCCAGGCCCAGCGACGCGACGTCGTTCACGATTTCCAGAACGCGATCAAACTGCCGCCCGTCGCGGACTTCGCGCCATGCCGCGCCCAGGCAGACGCGCGTGACGCCGGCAGACTGCGCGCGTCGCGCGATCTCCATGACTTGCTCCCGCTGCATCAAAGGCGAGGGCTCCACTTCGGTCTGGTAGCGGGAAGATTGCGAGCAGTAGCTGCAATCCTCGGGACACGCGCCGGTCTTGATCGAGATCAGCTTGCAGACCTGCACCTCCGACGCTTCGTGGTGCGCGCGATGCACGCAGGCTGCTCTGAACACCAGATCCAGCAGCGGCGCGGAGAACAACTCGCGAATTTCGTCCAGCGTCCAATCGTGGCGCATTTCTCAAAAACCTCCGGTCAATCCAGCCCGCGCGGGATCCGAGCCTTCGGAGTACCTCAGACTCGGGAGGGGGTGAAACGGACTCTCAGTTCATCCGCCCCGACGCCCGGCATTCGGAAACGCTTCCATCACGGGCTTGACGCCCACGAGCTTGAGGTCCTTGATGTTGGGATCGTAGATGTAAATGGCCATCATCCCGCTGTGCGTGTCGGTGATGTACAGCGCATCTCCGCCCGGCACGCTGATCCCCGCGGTGACGGCCTGGTAGTCACGATCCTTCACCAGTTGATCGGCCATGGCGCGCGCGGCATGACGATGTTGGCGGCAAGCAGCAGCACTGCGGAGAGCGACAGAATTCCGATGATGAATGTTTTGCGGTCGAGCATGACAGTTCCTTGCATGACGATTTCTCCCGTCGGGTCGCCTGGTCAGATTCAGCTTAACGCCGTGGGGCGCCTGCGTTGCGGCCCAGCACGCGATCCAGATCGATGGCCGGCCGCTTGTCCTGGATCTGCGTCCCGTCGTAGGTGCGGGCGCTGAGCAGACCGTTCTGCGTGTCGATCATGTAGACCAGCGACGAATTTCCGCCGACCACTTTTCCGGGAATCATGATGTAGTCCGATGCACGCCCCGCCGCCTGACCATATGCGGGCGTCGGCTTCCACCACTGCATCAGCAGCGCAGCCAGCAGAAGACAGTTCAGGGCGACCAGCGCCACGACAGTCTTGGATTTCATATCGTCCTCCAGCGGAAAAAAGGGGATCGGTTCGCCCGGATCGGACAGGCGCCGCGCGTCGTCAGTCCAGGTGTGAACGGTTTGAGTTCTTCAACATTACCGAGAGCGTTACGGAGCCCACCACCACAAACAAAAACCACGCGCCCAGCGTGCTGCTGCTTGTCAGGTGTGTTGTGAAGCCGGCGGGATATCCCTGCGTGCGTGCGTCAAAATCCGGCAATTCGTCGTCGTCGGCCCGCACCACGGCAGTTGGAATTGCCAGCCAGGCAAGCCACAGACAAATCAGCAACCGCCGAAACTTCATGCCCATCATCATAACCAGTTCTCAATCGGCCGGGCAAGAGAACGGAACTCCTGCGCCGGCAGAGAAACCGTCTCCCACTTGGCAGACCGCCGCCGCATGTGCTTTCGATATTCTTCCAGGTCGATCCCCAGCAGCAGATACCACCGCCCGCGGTACGCATACATCCCCGGCTCGGGGTTCAACGGCGGATCGATCCAGTAGACAAACGTGAGCAGCGCCCGATATCCCTCCCCGAACACCTGCTGCCATTGCATCAGGTCCGTCACGTCCTGCTCCGTCGACCAGGTTTCGAAACCCTTGATGGCCGATCGATTGCGAAGCTGCCGGCCCTTGACGTCGATCAGCAAGTTCGGCCCGCTTTTGCTGTAGACGACAAAGTCGAACGACTTCAGCCGCGCATTGGCAAACAGCGCCTTCTTGGCTTCATCCACCGCCACGCAAGGGATCCCCCGATCGCGCAAAAACGCCTCGAACGCGGCTTCGTAATGAACATTGCGATCCATGCGGGCACCCCGGAGGTTCGGTCATTATTTTAGAACCCTGCGACCTGAATAACAAACATTGGGGAAGGCACGTAGGCACGGAGGCACGAAGGGTGAGGACGAGGAGTGGAGTGAGGACGAAGAGGAGCTTGCTCGCGGTTTACCGAGAGGGCATTCTCAATGCGTGCGCAGCAACGCTCACAAGCGCGGGCCGCGCCCTGTTGTAGGCGCCATGCTCACAATACACCGCGAAACGCGGGCGGGATGAACTCCGCATCGCTGGCTTCTCGGACGGCCAGGGCAATCTGAAAATCCATGACTTCCTTCGGAACCGGATTGCGGTAATCCGTCAGGCATGCCTTGATCGCCTGGGCCGCCGTCAGCGATTGCGTTCGCGACAGCCGATACACTTTCGTTGCCAGCGTCTCCGCGGCTCCGGGGGTCAGCAATGACGGGACCATCGGCTCGATCCCGGCAACATCGTCCGTCTCGATCTGGAGCCCCTTGCGCTTGCACAAGGCGCGGATCAATGCGAGGCCCTCGCCGGCGGTCGACGTGGGAAACAGCGGAATCTTCACGTCGATTCTTCCCGGCCGTTTCAAATCGACCTCGATCAGATCAGGCCGGCTGGAGGCCAGCACCCAGATGATTTTGCCGCGATTGGCGGTGTTGCTCATTTCCTCGGCCATCATCGAATAGACCCGCCCGGAAACGCCGCTGTCCCCCGACTGACTGTCGCGCTTGCCCAGCGTCTGATCGGCTTCGTCGATAAAGACGAAGCAGCGTCCCAGCGCGTGCAGAAGCCGGAAGATTTTCTCGAGATTGCCTTCCGTGCTGCCCACCCACTTGTCGCGAAAGTTCTTGAGCTTCACGACCGGCGCGCCGGCATCGCCCGCCAGACATTCTGCGGTATAAGTCTTCCCGGTGCCGACGGGGCCGCACAGCAGGTATCCCATTGGCATCGCGGGCAGATCATTCTTCCGCCACAGGGCAAAATCCTGCCGAAGCCACGCCTTCACTTTCTCCTGGCCGTGCAGGTCGTCGAGCGTCCGTTTCGATTCGATGAACTCGATCAGACCGTTGCAGTCCTGCTCAACCAACTGTTTTTTCAATCGAAGAATATCGTCATCGATCAGCGGCTGCTTGCGATACTCGGCGGTCTTCAACATCGCCTCAATCGAAGCCGTGCTCGCGCCAGCAAGCTGCGCCGCCAGTTCCGGAGTTCGATTCGCGTATCCCTGCAGCGCGGTGACATACGCTGCGGACATGATGCCAAAGGCGTCGGCCAGCTCTTTTGGCGGAGGCAGCGGAATCTTCACCTGAGCCGCGCGGGTGTTGGTTGCCAGCAGCGGATGCAGGTCGTTGAGGTTCTCGGCCACCAGGAACGTCGCCAGAGAATGGCCGGCCAGCAGCGTATCGGTCGACCAGTCGCGGATCAGCAGCGCCAGCGCATTGAGATCGTAGTTCAATCCACCCTGCAAAGCCGGAGCAACCAGCGACGCGCCGCGAATGATGCAGGCGACGTGAAAGTGCCCGCGCTTGAGCCGGGCGAGGTTCGCGATGTACCGAAAAAAGAGCGTCAAGGCTTCGATCGCCTGCCGGGGGGCGCGGGGGAGCTGCGGCGTTTCCTTAATCAGCGGCCATTGCGCGAAAATCTCCTCCCCTTTCTCGACGCGAATTCCATTGCCCAGATCGTAGCTCAGCACCACGTCAAACCGCGGCAGCAATCCCCGCAACAGGAAATCCTGCAGCGAGCCAAGCTCCGGCCTCTCCCCTACCGGCAGCACCATCCGATCGCCGACGTTTCCATACAGGATGAACTGACTCGCCGCGTCGCTTTCGTATTGCGCGATGAGGTCGGACGCCCATTTGGGAAGACTCGCGCCGGGTGCAAGCACCAGCGGCGCGGGAGCGGGTCGCGAGGATGTCGGGGGAATCGGGGGCATAGATGGTCAGGCGCCTTCCCGCGCGGTCTCTTTTCCAAACGCCTGATCCAGATCCGCGACCGCGGATTGCGACTGCCCAAACAGGTCGGGCTCCAGCAACTGGCTCACCAGCGAAATATTCGACGAGACTGCCTGCGGCTGCCCACTCATGCCCGCGTTCTCCAGCGCCAGGTCCACCTGCGCTTCGATCCGCGTCAGATCACTTTCAATTTCCTGCAACGACTGGTCGCGGCGCTGCGAGTTCTCCAGCCGTTTCTGCAGGATCTGGCATGTCGCCGATTTCGATTCGCGCAGAGCCGCGCCGACTTTCGTATCGCCCGCCTCGCGCTGAAGCTGGGCGATTTGCCGCCGCAACTCCGGTTCGTTGGCCGCGCTCTCCTGCGACCGGAGCGATTGCCGGGCCAGCAGGAGTTTCAGATACAACCAGGCGAGTTTGTTCAGCGCGTCCCTATTGCTGTCGATGATGTAGTCTTCGACGCCCTGCCCGCGCGCCAGATCGGCCGCCCGCTTGCACTTGGCATCCAGGTCGGCCATGCGCCGCTGCTCGGGAACGAAAAGCTCCTGGATGAGCCCCCGCCGTTTGGACTCGGCGTCCCCTTCGACCATGTCGATTGCCATCGCATCGACCACCTTCTGAAATCGCGCATTGGTCGAAAGAGCCACCAGAAACGCCGTCTCCAGCCCCAGACCGAGGAGCCAGAACGCGGGATGGCCAAACCCCAGGATGATCATCGCCGCGACCAGCAAAGCGTTCAGCGGCAGCGCCCCCAGTCCGGGAACCACCGGACGAATGAGGAAAGCGGCTTTGAGGTAACGAAACATTCGGCGGTCAGCCTTCCTTCACGGGGCCCATGCTCTTGGCGCCATCCCCGTCGAGAGATTCGGCGCTGACCGCAGTGGAGTCCTTCGCCTCCAGCGCGATGCCCTCCCGCGAAGCAAAATCCGCCAGCGCCTGATCGGCCAGCGCCTTCTGCTCGGATTCCTTTAGCTGGATGTCGGCGGTATTGAAGCTGTCCCTGGCGACGCGCACGCGACCTGCCGCTTTTTCGCGGTCCTCTTCCACCATCGAATGCAGACGATCGAGCGTATCGCCCGATCCACCGATCTTCGACACCATTCCCGAAGCCATCTCGGTCAGTTCCGCCATCGCCTTCTTCACCTTCAGATCGTCCAGACTCTGCCGCAGGGATTCGATCTTGTCCTTGGCCGCCTTGATCGCCACGTCGCGCGCCGTGACCAGGCTCTTATAAGTCTGCTCGGCCTGCGTGGCCTGGGTGCGATTCTCCTCCAGTTCGCGCGTCACCGTCTGCAGGCGTAGCGCATACTGCCCTGCCAGATCGCGATTCCCCGCCTTGAGATTCGCCGACGCGCGGGAGCGGAGGTCGCGCTCTTCATTCTCCAGTTTCTTCACCTGCGTCATCAGCCGCTCGCAAAGCCCGGCATGGGAAGCCAGCCCGTCGTTGTAGCGCGCAATCTGCTTGCGGAGATTTTCCTTCTCCACCTCGAGCAACGCCTGGGGGTTCTTGCGTCAACGCCGGAAATAAAGAGGCTCATAAAGCCCTTGAAGAGATTAGCGATGCGAGCAAACATGAGCGGAGTCTCCTGTACTCATTTTCAACATTCGGGCTTCTGGTTTCAGCATGCCGGCCTATCGGTCCCCATTGCTTCTTTGCCATCCTACCAGCAAATTCTGAATCACCTCGGGTTTGGGCGATTCACACACCACCGGAAGGTCCACCTTCAGTCCGTACGATTCGTATTGCACGAAGGGACTTTCTGGAAACTTAATCGGAACATTGGGATCCCCGGGCCGAAAACCGTGAACCAGCGACTGCTTTTGCACCGGCTCGCTCATCAGATAGTCGAGAAAAACCTGGCTGGCCTGTCGCTGGTCAGGAGTGCTCCATGGGGCGTCGAGGATGTAATAAGGGTTGTCGTTCCACATATTGTACTTCGGATATTCAACATGCAGTCTCCCAGAACGTCCCTCGGCACTTTTGAGGTAGTCGATCACGACGCTTTCATAGACAAACAGCGCGTCATAGGTGCTGGGTCCCTTGAGGACCATGTCGCGCATCAGCGTGCCGGTGCTTTCCACGGTGTCGCTGGCGCCGCGCTCGATGCCGTTCATCCAGTCCTGGAAATCCGGAGCCGTAATGTCGCCCAACGTCAGTCCGCGGCTCTTGTCGCGAAAGTCATAACCCATCAGCACCAGCGTCAGCAGGCCGCTGTTGGATTTGGTGGGATGCGTGTGACCAAACTTGAAGAATCCCCAGTTGGTGGCTTTCCCGGCGATGGCGTCCCAGCCCCCCTTCTCGTTCAGAGCCTGACCGATCGTCCTGAAGTTCACCTCGTGATATTTCTGCACGAACGGCTGATATCGCTCGTCCCAGAAAACAAACACCATCGGCGTCAACGCAAGCTGCTCCTCCTTGAGAATCGGGTTGTTTCCGAACTTGTCCTGCCAGTCCTGCACAAAGGCCTGTTTGTACAGCGAGCTTGCGGGCGCCCACGCATTGATCTTTTTGGCGGCATCGTCGCCGCGCAGGATTTCCTGCGCCCTTCGATGGAGCCTTTCCTGATGAGATTCACCTTGATGTTCGCCCCCTGGGGCGTCTTCGCGAAATCGTCAACCACCTGCAGCAGCCACTTCTCCTTCTCCGATCCATACGCCACGCCGATGGTCACTGGATTCAGCGGAGCGGGCGTCGGCGCTGAGCCGCCGGACGCGGCAGGGGTCGGCGCATTGCCCGATCCACTCGTCGCATTCGGAACGGCCTCTTTGCCATGGCCCTGAAAGAAGAGGTAGTACGCGCCGCAGAAGCTGCCGGCGATCACCAGCAGCACAAACAGCTTGCCGATGAACGTCAGCTTTGGACCGTCCGGGCTTTGCGTGGTATCGGCCATGGTCGAATACTCCTGCGTCAAAAGAACGTCGCGATGTCGCGAAACACTTCCTTGATGTTCTGCGGCGTCCCCTTGTAATACTTCGCGCCCGTCACGTCGGCGATCTTCTTCAACACCGATTCATCGGCATCGTGCCCATAGCCAATGGTAAATACTCGAATCGCCTGGTGCTCGCCATGTGATTGCACGTGTCGGATCAGCGTCTCGAGGTTCATCGCGCTGTCGGTGTCCTGTCCGTCAGTCAACACCACTACCGCCTGGATCTGATCTGGAGTCGGATGGGAAACCTGATACTGCACCGCCGCGTCGATCGAGTCGTACAGCCTCGTGCCCCCGTCGGCAATCAGATTGTCGACAACATTCAGCGCCTGCTGGCGCGAGGTATGCATGGAGATTCCCTGGCCGGACCATCGCAACGCGCCGCTGAACGGCAGTAATGACACCAGATCGGCATCATCCAGTTGCGTCAGAAGCTGCGCCGCGCCGCCCTTGGCGCTGCTGATCTTGTTGTCGTCGTTCATGCTGCCCGACGTGTCGAAAACCAGCACGATGTTGGCTGCCTTCTTATGTTGATGCCAAAGCTGCAGGATGGCATTCATCACGTCGGCGGAGGGAACGTCCAGCGTGGTCATCGGCTCTTTCGGATCGGCGCCAAAGTCCGCCGTGATCGGCGCGGCCAGTGGCACCGACGGGTCGGCGGGACGGAAGCCGTAGGTCAGCGCCTTTTCCTGCTGCGGCTTGGCCAGCAGATAATCGATGTAGACTTTCGCCGCTGCCTTGCGATCGTCAGTGACCCACGGCCGTTGCACGATGCCGACCGGGTGATCGCTCCAAAACGTCCCTTCCTTCGGATAGATGCAGACCAGCGGAAACGGCAGCGAATCCTTGAGCTTGTACGAATCGCAGACGAGACTTTCATACAGCACTGCCGCGCTGAGATACCCCGGCCCGCCGGACTCCATTTTGTCGGCGAAGAAGCCGGTCGAGCTGCCATAGTGCTGCACGGCCGATTCAATCTCCGACATGAATTGCCCGGTTGCTGGATTGGAAACATCGTCGAGCGTCAGGCCCTTGGTCTTGCCGGTGCCGGCGTAGACGATCGCCAGGGAGGAGATCAATCCGCTGTTGCTGTAATCGGGATGCGTGTGACCGAATTTGAATTTGCCCCATTCGGGGTGTCCATATGCTGCCCAGCCATCGGGATTTTTGGCGACGGCGAGAATATCCGCCCAGCCGACCGGCTTGCTCCCCCAACCCAGTGCCTGGGCCATCGGCTTCCACATCGCAATCACCACCGGGGAAAGCACCAGATTGTCGGTCGACCCGATCAGATCACTTCCCATCTTGCTGCGTGATTGCGCGTTGCCCAGCTTGATGAAGGCGCCCGACGCGGGGCTGATGATATCGGCCTGCGTGCTTCCATCGAGCACCGAATCGACGCACTCGCCCGATCCCATCGGAATGGCTTTCACCTGAATCGGTTTGCCATCCGGCGTTTTGTTCCCCGCATTGTTGAACGCGTCCGTCACATCCGTGATCCACGCTTTTTTCTCCGAGCCGTAGACGAACGTGAGCTGCAGCGCGTTGGGATCCGTCGGAACGTTCGTCGCCTGCGGAGCGTCCGACGAAGATGCGGCAGGCGTCGAAGCATCCTGCTTGGAGCATCCGACCGCGACGGCCATGACCAGGAAAACCGGAACAAACAAGTTCCTTCCGCCAGATCCCATCAGCTTCCACGTTCGTGCTTCCATCGCCCTTCCCTTTCCCAAATGTGTTTTGGTTATGCCCGCCGGAGCAGTGAAGCAGGTAACGCTGGAAATTGCGAGCGAATGCGGCTTATAAAACCGATACGATTTCTGAGCGATCGCTCAGAACATGCCTCCCCTGCGCGTCAGGGCTGACCGTGGATATGAAGATGGGCTCAACTTAGCACCGTGTCGCAACCTCGAACGCGCCTCGGCACCTGTTCATTCCTCTTCGCACGGCTAAAGCCCGGACCCGTTCCGATCCCTTCTCCCGGTACGCCGGGAGAAGGTTAGGATGGGGGTTGATTTTTCGTAGCACATCCGTCTCGGCTGTGGCCCAAGATCACAGCCGAGACGGCTGTGCTACAGCGGAGGCTTAGCGCAACGATAATATTTCGATACCCGCCGATGGTTCGCCCGACCCTCCGCTGGAGTTAGAGTATTTTCATGCGAATCATCGCCGGCACACATCGTGGGCGACGGCTGCTCTCGCCAGCCAACGATGCCACTCGGCCGATCACCGATCGCGTGAAGCAGTCTCTGTTCGACATGCTCGCGCCGCGCATCGAGGGCGCGCGCGTTTTCGATCTGTTCGCCGGGACGGGCAGCATGGGCCTCGAGTCGCTGAGCCGCGGCGCGACCCACGCGACTTTTTTTGAATCGGACCGCTCGGCGGTGCGCCTGCTTCGGCAAAACGTTGTCACGCTGGGTTTCGCGCATCACAGCACGATCGTTGCCCTGGACCTCTTCAAATGGTTTCAGAGTGCCGACCGGGCAACCTCTGAACGGGCGAACCTGGTTTTTCTCGACCCCCCCTATCGGTTTCTTGCCGAACGGCCCGGCGATCTGCGCGCTCGCGGCTCGGCTGGCGGAAGACCATCTCGCTCGCCAGGGAACCGTGCTCTTCCGGCATGACGCCGCCGATACCCTCGATTTGGCGCCCCTTGCACGCCGCGACGTCCGCATTTACGGCTCAATGACCATCGAGGTCCTCGAAGGCGTTTAACTGGCGCATTCGGAATGGTCCCGCGCCGTGCCGATTCAACGCTGAAAACCCGTTAAAAACAGGCATTTCCTGCTTGATTTCAAGTTGCTGGATCAGTAATCTGCCGCGCGCTTCGAGGGAGAAAGTGCATCATGGATAAGATGGAGAAAATCGATAACCGCGATAAACGTGATAAACGTTATTGCGTGCCGCGCCGGCGACGCATGAAGCTTCCGTGGTTTTTCGTGGCATGCATTGGGATGCTCGTGGGCTTGAAGTGGGTTTCCGGCAAGATTCTGCCATCCACGCGCGGCATTTCGCAGAGCCATTCCACTGTCGGCGGTTCCTTCGGCGGCCAGACGAACGACTGGTAAACGCAAATCCGAAGGTCCTCCATTGCTCCGCGCCGTGCGTTGAGCGCCAGTCCATAGTCGGACTCCGTGCGTTACAACCACGCCGAGTCTGAGGTACCCCGAAGGCTCGGATCGAGCGCCGAGGAAATCCGAGCCTTCGGAGTACCTCAGACTCGGCGTGGCGCGGTGAATCGGGCGTTCTGAACCCGCTTCTAAAAGCGGTGATCGATAGCGCCTGATCGCGCAAGGCCATTTACCGCCTGGCTTCTCCGCCTGCGTGTTTCATCACAAAGTCCCACGTTTGCGTATTCCACCGAACCTCGTCGGTGCTCGACTGCGTCCCCTTTTCGTCGATGATCGTCACCGGCGACTGCGACGTTCCCTGCGCCGTCATCCAGTGACTGGCCGGCTCGATATAAATCCGCTGCGCGTTGATCTGCGTGGGGCCGCGGTTCACCACGACGTTGCCGACGGCTTCCATGCTCTTCATTTCCAGCGCCTGCGATCCGGCCGGCTGGGTGGTCGGGGTTTTCTTCCCTGACGCGGGCTGAAAGAGCGCGGTCACCTGGTCCGCGGTGAGCTGGACCGGCAGCTCCTTCGCGTTGTCCGATTCATGCACGACCAGCACATCGCCGTTCATGATCGCCTTGCGGGTATCTTCGTTGTAAGTCAGCCGGCGGGTCCACTTGAACGCCGTCGCGCCCCGCCCGCTTCCGAGTCCCGCGTCGTCGCCGCCGGCGGGCGCTGTCGTGGGATTGCGATGGTCCCGGACGAGCATGACTCCGGCCGACGGCACCAGCAGCGTGTGATCGGCAATGTCCTGGGCGCCGGAAACCGCGTAGATGATGCGCGGCGCTTTGAGTTCGAATTGCCGCAGCACTCCCGTCGCATCCGACAAATTGGATGCAACGACGGCATTGCCGTCTAGCGTGATCATGCTCGGCTCCTTATTGCCCAGCAGGTTCAGATCGTCCGCCGGTCGCGTGGTGGCGGCAGGCCTGGTGCTCGCGACGGCCTGCGTTGCGGGCGCCGGCTTGGTCCGCAGATCGATGTGCACGCGGTCGCCCTGCGCGGTGTTGATTGTGCCGTCTGAGTCCGGCATCGTCGCGACCACTTTGCCGCGCATGTTGATCTGATTGCCCGCCGCGTCGAGATCGGCGCCGTCGGAAAAGATCACGTCCATCTTGCGCGCCGCCGTGCCGGGAGGCGAGCCCTTCGCCTGCTCCCCGATGGTGTGAAGCGTTCCAGGACCGATGACGTGCGCCAATTGCCGCTTCGGCTGGATGACAATCTTCTCGCCCGTCAGCTCGTTGGCTTTGACGTCGGTGATTCTGCAGAGCGAATCGCCCGTGAGCATCATGTGCGGGCCGTCGGGGTCGTTGGCGACCAGCAACTGATCCGAGCGGGCAACCGATCCGTCCTTGGAGGTCACTTTCACGCTTCCCCGCGCGTCCAATCGCTCCAATTCGACCGACGACGTATCGACGCCCCCCGCCGATTCCTGCGCGGCTCGAGCTTTGCCATTCGCCGGCCGCAGCAGCATCTGCACGCGATCGCAGTCGAGCTTCTGCGCGCCGTCGGACGCGTGGACATTGCCCGCGGCATCCACTTGCCGGGCCAGCACGCGATTGTCATTCGTGCGCGCCGTCCGCAGGTCGAGCGTCTGGCAGTTGATGGTTTGCTTCTTCCCCGCCGCGTCGATCAGTTCGCAATGTACATGATCGCCAGGATCCGTCGCCCTCACTTCGCTTAAAGCCGGCGACTGCCCCGTCGTCGATTTCGCGCCGGTTCCCGCCGGCGCGTCGAACAGCAGCGTCAACAGCTGCGCGGTCAGACCAAGCTGCGGATGGGTGATCACGACATCGCCGGCGAACGTCGCGTCTTTGATTGCCATCTCATCATTGGTGCGCGGCAGAAAATCAAATGTCGCCTGCTTTGACCAGGTCGCGTCAATCGCGGCCGGCTTTTCGCCCGGATTTTGTGCCGCCGGAATGATCGCATGGCCCCTGCCGCTCAGTGTCGCGAAATGCGCGCTGCCGACATAATCGAGCACATCGGTGGTAATAATCGTCGGCGGACCAGGATCGTCCTCCATCGAGATGGGCAACGCCCTGCGCACCAATTGAACCTGGCCGAGTGCTTGCGAACCCACGAGCAGCGCGCTTTCGTCGGCGGTGACGTAGGTCAGCATGGCGCAATGCGCCTCGGTGGCGGGCGAATCTTCGCTTGCGGTGCGAAACACATGCACCGGCGAGGTTATGCCAACCAGTTCCATGATCGCATCCCCCGGCAACACCGGGCGCGGCGGCGCGACGGGCTCGGGAATCATTTTCAGCTTCCCTGTCCACCGCACCACGATCGGAACGTCCGCCAGCGCGGGCCCGCGCGACTTCGCGGGCGCATCGACAAGCATCACGGGCGGTCCAGAGATCGAATTGTGCAAGGGCAGCAGCGTCGATGCGCATTCACGCTGACAACGCCGAGTCTGAGCCTCCGCGCTTTCAGCGGGTCGAAGTGCGTCATCCGGTCTCGCACCGCCCTGCGTCGTCTGCGCCGGCTTCGTCTCGCTCGGCCGGGTGGTGCCGGCCTTTTTTTCTTCCTTCATTTTGAAGTGCATCCGCAGCAAGTCGCCCGTCATCAGCATTTCATTGCCCTGCGTGATGCGCACCGCATCTTCAAACGTCGCCAGATACACCGGACGGCTCGCCTTGGGTCGCTTCTTCGAGACGGACGATGGGCTGGTTGAAGCAGCCACGGCAGACTTCGCGGGCTCATGGCCACCCCGCCCGGCGTTCGGGGAGATGAGTGGAGCGGCAGTTTCCTCGCGTGTCTTGGACTGCGGCGCATCGGGGCTCGGATCGGACTTAGGGTTTTCACTCCCGCGCTCTCCCGAAGCTCCGCTGGCGGAAGTGAGATTTCCGGAGTCCGGCTCGGTCGTCGGACGCGTCTTCGCGCCGGCGCCGGGCTGCCCTTTTTGATTCGACGGATGATTGATCCGCAGCATTTCGCCGTGTGCAATTTCCAGCATCTCCAGGCGATCGTCCTGATCGTTCCATCGCAGCGTCAGGCCTCGGCCGTCAAAGTCGTATTCGCCGCGCACCTTCACCGGCACCTGGTCCGGAGAAATTCGCGTCCCGTCAGACGCGGTGTATCCGCCGGTGGTGATCAGGAACGAATCGTTGTCAAACTCAATATTGTTCGTCGTCATCGTCAAATTGGTGAGCGGATCTGCCGGATCCGTCTCGTCGATGAGTGTCATGATCACGTCATTGAGACGCCCGCGGCTGGGTTTCCCGCTGGGCTGCGAGCCGCTGGCGCCGATCCCGGCATTGGAAGATCCGTGCATGACGACGTTGCCGTCCGCTCCTGTTACGTGCAGCCGCTGATGCTCCCCAAGGAAAAAGTCAGCCTCCGGCAGGATCATCCGCACCGTCCCGTCCGGACGCGGCTGGTATTCATCCGCGCGATATTGAGATGAAACTTTCCCGCTGGAGTCGATCATTTTGACCCACGGGCGGGAGCCCACACTGACGCCCTGATATTGCTCGGTCGTGGGCTTCGTGGCGATCTCCGCGGGATGCACCACATCCTGTTGCGCCAGTGTCTTGGGCTGCAGATGCCAATAAAGATAGAACGCGCTGCCGAGCAGTCCGACCGTGGCGAAGATAAGCACGTAAGTCCGCATGAGTGCGATCGATCAGGCTTCCACGTCCAGCATGCGCAATACAACCAGGTCTTGAATATCGATCAGCCCGATCGGCCGGTCAGCCTGATCGACCACCGGCAGCTCGTCAATGCGAAATCGCCGCATCAGCCCGATCGCTTCGCTGGCAAGCTGCTCGCCGCCGATCCGCTTGGGGTCGCGTGTCATATACTTGCTGATCGGCCGCGACAGCGCCGAGCCGTCATCGTCGGTCAACGCCCGCCGCAGGTCTCCGTCCGAGAAAATGCCGCTCACCGTCTCCTGGTCATTGACCAGAATCACCGCGCCGCTGCGCCGCTTGATCGAGCTGACCGCATGCAGCACCTGCCCCACCGTCAACCGATCCGATGCCACCGGGAGATTCTCGCCCAATCGAAACGTCATCGCCTCGGCAACGCGAATCAGCTTCCGCCCCAGTTGTCCGCCGGGATGATAGATCGCAAAGTCATCGGCGGTGAAGTTCCGCGCCCGCATCACCGTGAGAAACAGCGCGTCCCCCAGCGCCGTCATCGCCGTCGTCGATGCGCTGGGCGCCAACCCCAGCGGACAAGCCTCCTCGATCTTCCCCGTTTTCAGCACGACATCCGCGAAACGCCCCAGCGCGTTCTCGCCCGACGCGGTAATGGCAATGATCGGATGGCCCAGCTTGCGGATGACACTGATCATCCGCAGGATTTCGTCGCTCTCCCCGCTATGCGAGAGAATCAGAACCACGTCCCCCTTGCGGATCGCCCCCAGATCGCCGTGAAGCGCTTCTGCCGGGTTGAGAAAATGGCTCGGCGTGCCCGTGCTGCTGAAGGACGCCGACAGCTTCCGGGCGACATGCCCCGCCTTGCCGATCCCGCTGGCCAGCACCGAGCCCGGGCAATCGACGATCAGTTGCACTGCCCGCAAAAACGATTCATCCAGCGCGGCCAGCATTCCGCGCACCGCCCCCGCCTCAGTCTCGATCACCTGCCGGGCAAATTCCAACAACTTGGCATCCATGCTACAGGGCTCACCGCCCCGCATGGATTATCCGGCAAGTGAGATTGCTTGCAACTGAACGCCGCTCCTCGGGGTTTTCGCACGATGGATGAGGTGTGCCAAACTGAACCCGCTTCGGCTTGGCGCATCGTACCGTGCCGCCGGGGCAGTGTCTCTCGGAAAGTCGAAGAACCGAGGGTGCGAGCACCGCGCGGCGTTCAAATTCAGCGTCCCGCTCCCGTCAGCGTACCGCGCTTTGGGTCTTAAGCCGCCAGGATTCAGGCGGAATGAAGCTACCTGTACCAAAGTATTCTCCCGCAAAGCTCTCACCGCCGCCGCTCGGATAAAAACTGACATGCGGGCATTCGGGATCCTCTACCTTCAGGAAGAGCGTGAAAGTCCCCGACCCTTTTTTGATCGTGAGTGACTGCCCCGCGATCATTTGTCGATGGGGTTCGTCGGGCACAGTGGCCGTCGCGAATGCTGCGAGCATCGCCTGCTCGTGTGATGCCAAGGTATATGCTCCGTCAATGCGATAGGTATTGCCAATCGCGATCGTTGCAGCGGTTCCGTGGACTGCGGTAACCACAATCGCATCACCGACGGCGTTTCGGCCGAATACGTCTTGGGCGCCTTCAAAGGAAACAGCGTATGGAACTTCGAGCGACGGTTTTGCTTCGACTGTCGCGGCACCCTTGTTCGCTGATGCTGCGCATCCCCCAAGCAGAGCAATGAAGGTTGCGAGGGTAGCAGCGCTGCTTCGCGCGTGGAGGTGTGACACCGTCGGATCTCCAATATTCGTCGTTTGCGGGATAACGTCTGTTGAACTGACCCGACTGCGGCTTCGCGCATCGTAGCGTGCCGCCGGGGCGTCGTCTCGCGGAAAGTCGAAGAACCGAGTGTGCCAGCACCGCGCGGCTTTCAAATTCAGCGTCGTGCGTTCCATCAATGACCACCGCTCGTTCTGCCATAGCCGCAACGTTGCTGCAGGCACCTGCCGACTCCCCGAACGCCGGGGGTGCTTGCACCCTCGGTTTCCCCGGCGCCGACCAACTCTCGAATCACGAGGACCCGTTCCGCCGGGCCGGTCCAGTGCGGCGTTGGGTGATACCTCGCGCTAGTCGTCCTCGCACACCGCGAGAATGCACGACCGATCATCAACGCTGCGCACTGCGTGAAAGTTCAGGATCAACTTTCGACGAAGATAAACATAAAAGCCTGCTTCGTTCACCCAAAGTTGCCAGAACTCCGCACCTGCGCGGTTCGCAAACAGCGCCGATGGATCGATTGTGCTTTCGATGCCTGACGTCCATTGAAGCGCATGCGCCTCGGACAAATCTTCAAAGGATGGCGGTTCCTGCGTGACTTGCCACTCGACCTCGTCGTTGCCACAAATGATGTCAACAAATTTTGGTCCGGTGAACTCAAGACACCATCGCGAATACGTGGCGCGTCCACCCACGAAAGATTGACCGGCAAGCAACGCGCCGTCCGCTCGTGCCTTCGGCTGCCGCGGATTTCCCTTCGCCGCCGAAATCGCTTCCGCGGCAGATGAGCAGCCTTTGATGGGGCGAGCACTATCGACTTGAAGTACGTTCATCGCTTTGCGGCCGCGAGCGTATAGCGACCAAGCTCACCTGCCGGGGCCGCTGCAAGGGCAGTGGCGCTCGAAGAACCATAATGCGGCCCTGGTCAGCTGCAGCGACTTGTTATCCCGCACCGCTGCTACTGCGGGTCCAGAATTTCCCACGGGTCAGGTCCCGCACCCGGAATGTCATGGTCGTATCTGATGCCCCCAAGAGCGGCAAACAACTCGACTGGGATATCGAAAACGAAGTCAGTGCCACCATCACCGCCTTCTTGCTCCGCGAAAAGTCGATCGCGAATGGCGTGGAACTCCGGCGGAAGATTCCCGCTCGTTTCAAGGTGTTTGATATCCTGTTGGGCGTCGTGGAAAACAGACCACTTCTCTGCGCCGTTTGCCCAACCGCAGCTATAGCTGTTCATTACGGTCTCGTTGGCGTAACAGGCAACCAGCGACGCGCCTTCTGAGAGACGAGCGAAGACCTTATCATCAGGAATGATCTTGCTCGGGTCGTTGATGTACAGCAGATAGACGTCGTTTGGCAGCGCTGCTCCGACGATCGGGGACTCGGGAATTTCTTCGCGATCACCCGAGGGCAGGACGCCGTAGTCCCGCTGGATTGCACGCGGTTCCTTCCCCGTTACAGCGATCAGTTGCACGCGGAATCCCATCGGAAGACCTTTGGAGCATTAACGGATGACGTTCCGTGGCGGGCAACGCGACGCGCCGAGGAGCACTATACCAAGGACAAACTTTCGACGCGACGCGGGGCCGTCCACAGCATTGGCTGGTTCTCCCGCAGGCCGGATGGCGGATGATCTCAACACTGGCTGAACGTGAGATCCACCTTGAGCGGTTGAGAACCCATTGCTGCTGCGACTGCTGCCGAACGATCGATGAACGTCCTGAATTCCGGCAGATCATCGGTCGAATGACACCAGCGATTTCCTGCCTCCAACGCCTTCATTTGATCGGAAGGCGCATGATGGAAAGTCAGCGAAAGCTGGTACGGCTCGTCCTCATCTGGCAAGATGAATTGCCGAGTCAGATTAAGCTGAAAAGTCGGAGGTCCCGAGAAGCTATACACGCCCCATTGGAATAAAAGCATGTCGCCATCTTCGTCCATGTGGACGCCGTCGGCTCGCTGATCGGCGTAAAAGGCCAGCATGGCTTCGATGCCTTGCCGGACGGCCAGACTGTCGAGCGGAACGCCGACTCGACGGCGCAGTTCGGTGTCCGATTCGGTGGGGGTCACTGGGAACGCTCCTGCGGGAGAACGGATGACAATCTGTGGCGGCCAACGCGACGCGCCGAGGAACACTATACCCAGGACAAACTTTCGACGCGACGCGGGGCCGTCCACAGCATTGGCGGGTTATGCAGCCTACCGACCGCCGCCGGATTGTTGGAAGGCAAGGCTATGCCGACCGACATACGCGTCCAGCGCTTGCCATATAGTTTGATTACCACACAGCTGGTCCGACAGCGGCTCAAAGGGACTATCAACCGGCTCGTCGTCCTCGTCGTTAAATGAATCCAGAAACTCGTTTCGCTTCTTCTTAAAGAGATGAGGCTCGGAGAATGGGAATAAGGCGACAGCCGCGGCAATGGCGTCGGCAGCGGCTCCAACACCTATCGTCCGGTACGCATCCACGAAAACCGAATACGGCGGGTTGTTCGGGAAGTCCTCTTCAAGGAAGTATTGCAGACCGCCGTTATCGATCACGCCTTGAGCCGAGATGATGATGACGACGATTCGCAGCGGTTCGGGCAAATGGTCAGGTTTACCGCCGAGGCGTTTCAATTCTGCGAAGGCGAAGTCCATTGCGGCGGTAAGTTGTTTGCTCCGACATGCCATGGCTGCATAACGAAGAGGACTTTATCCAGCGTGCGCCAGCGACGCCGGTACTCGCGACCGCTTGTCGCACGCTGGATAAAGTCTGTTGAACTGAACCGATTTTGGACGTCAACGCACGGGAGCAATCAGCCCGAAAAACCGCGCGCGTACATTATTATAGGGGATTGTATTCATAGCATATTTCCGACAAAAAAGGCGGTGTCGCAAACTGATAATCGCTCGTCAGAGAGAAGGCTGCGGCGATGCTTAGAGTACCGAACACCGGGCGACTGCCCACCGCGCAGCGGTTTAGGTGCGCCTGCGAGCGTACCAGCATAGAGAGGTGCAAGTCCTCTCCGGGCATAGCGTTCTCCAGCCCGTAACTGAAAGTAACTGCGTGGCCGTGAGGCCAGGTGGAGAGCAACTGGAGGTGAACGACCAGTCCGAAACACAAGTGAACTCGATTCGGCCTGAAACGGTGACGAGCCTGCCTAAAAGTGGCGAAGTCCAGACCCGCGAGGGAGCGATGCATCTTTCAAGGGAAGCCCGGTGAGCTGAAGGGTAACGTGCAGAGAGGCGACGAGCCTCTCGTAAAGCGATGCCGGGGCCGTGAGGGTGATTGGAGTCGGAATGGTTGGAAGTGCTGGTGCGTGAAGCAGGGAGACCTGTTCCGGAAAGCGAACGGAGTTCATACGCCGTAACCAGTCGGCGTCGAAGAGCCGCCGGGGCAGGAGTCAGAGCGTCCGTAGTAGCGACGAAACGCCTTAACGGGCGTGGAGCCAAGGGACGCAGGAAAGTGGATGCGGGATGAATAGACCAATGGAACAACAATCGGCGCGAGTGCCCCGACTCGGGGCTAAGCAAGCCGAAGAATCCCATCGCATCGCGGGCGCAGGCTCGCGATGGGCATGGGCGGAACCATCGGTCTGGACAGCGCGCATGTTGCAGGCCCTTGAACAAGGGGTCAAAGGAGGCATCTGGTTCAGCCTGATTGATAAAGTCTACAAACGCAGCAACCTCTGGTCGTCATGGAGTAAGGTGGCGGCCAACAAGGGAGCGGCAGGCGTGGACCATGTGACGGTGAAGCAGTACGAGCGCCATGTGGAAAAGCACATCGAGCATCTGACGGAAGAACTGAGGGCCGGGACGTATCGGCCCAAGGCGATCCGCCGGTGCTACATCCCCAAACCCGGCAGCGCCCAGGGGCGACCGCTGGGGATACCGACTGTGCAGGACCGCGTGGTTCAGGGCGCGCTGCGTCACGTGCTGGAACCGATCTTCGAGAAGGACTTTCACGAGCACAGCTACGGCTTTCGCCCCGGAAGGGGATGCAAAGACGCGCTGCGTCACGTGCAGAAACTTTTGGACGACGGATACCGGTACGTGGTAGACGCGGATCTGAAAAGCTACTTTGACACGATCCCGCACCGGCAGTTAATGGAGCGGGTGAGCCAGAAGGTGGCCGACGGACGAGTGCTGAAACTGATCGAATCATTCCTCACGCAAGGCGTGCTGGAAGGACTGGACCAGTGGACGCCCGCATCCGGCGCGCCGCAAGGCGCGGTGCTCAGCCCACTGCTGAGTAACGTCTATCTGGACCCGCTGGACCATCTGATGGCCCGGCAGGGATTCCAGATGGTGCGCTACGCGGATGACTTTGTGATCCTGTGTCAGAGCCAAGAGGAGGCCGAGCGGGCGCTGGCCGAGGTGCAACGATGGACGGCGCAAGCCGGTCTGACGCTGCATCCGGAGAAGACACGAATCGTCGATGAGCGACAAAAGGGCTTCGACTTCCTGGGCTATCACTTTGGCCAAGGTCAAAGAGAACCCCGGAGCAAGAGCCTCAAGAAACTCAAAGACACCATTCGTGAAAAGACCCAACGTCGGAACGGCACTCGAATGGTCTGCATCATCGGCACGGTCAATCAGACGCTGCGTGGCTGGTTTGGCTACTTCAAACACAGCCGACGCGAGACGTTCGCTCCGCTGGACGCGTGGATCCGTATGAGGCTGCGAAGCATCTTGCGGCGACGCCACGGCGGGCGTGGACGTGGCGGTGGTCGTGACCACTACCGCTGGCCCAATGCATACTTTGCCAAGCTGGGACTTTTCTCGCTGTTACAAGCCCATCGCTTGGCCTGTCAACCCGCTCGAACGGGAACCCACTGACTGGAGAGCCGGATGCGGGAGAACCGCCAGTCCGGTTCGGCGGGAGGGGAGGCCGGGAAACCGGCCTTCCCTACCCCGATTTCAACGGATGACGTTCTGTGGCGGGCAACGCGACGCGCTGACAACCGCCAGATTAGAAGAGAATATATTCGCGACGCGGGCCCGTCCACAGCAACGGCTGGTTATGTGCCGGCCGACTGCCAGTGGATTCTGTCGGCGGCTGCCGAATAGTTCTGGGGAATTTGCGCCTTCGCTTCCTCGACGTCGCAATGATCAGAGTCGTTCACCGTTTCCCAATTTCGATCGCAGCTAAAGCGGTAAAGGCTGCCGGACTCGTACTGGCAGATCGCGAACCCGAAAACTTCGATGTCGCCGGATGTTCCGAATGGCTGGTCGCCCGCCCATGCCCACCAGAGGACACGGGCACCGTCGATGGTGGGTGGCGGACTGCTCATGCGACGAGGCACATAACGACTGACGCTCTGTGGCGGGTAACGCACGCGCCGACAGACGTTGGAGGACGAACGATAACAGCCGCGTGCGGACCCGTCCACAGCAGCGGCTGGTTATGCAACCGCCGGGATGCCGCGAGTCACGCGGCCGACAGCGGAACCGTGCCAATGAACCGCAGCGGGGCGACCGGATTGTTGGCCAGATCGGGGTCGTACTTGAGGGAGTAGAACACTACCGCGGTCGTCGCCTCGGTGATGCCTGCGTCTGCCGCGGCCGCCACCGCCGCGCCGACGAATTGCCGCCACTGCGAGAACCCCTCCAGCAGCGAACGAACGTCGGTCGAATCCTGAATGTCGTACTCCGGCCCGTTCGGCTCGTGGATGTCGAAGCCAAAGTCGGAGGCGAAGTCCTCGCCGAGGTATGCGTCGAGTTCGTCCTCGTCGGCCATGTCGCCGAGCCAAATGGACACGCAACCGCCGGCGAGCATGTCTTGGTGGGCGGTGCTCATCGGGTGCATAACTACAAATCTCACGCGCTGGGGTCCCTATAGCGGTTACAGGAAATCCCTCGCGGTTCCAGAATCATCTTTATTTTCGCAACATGTGTCAACTCATCGCCAGAATATTGACAGGACGAATTCATGCGCTAGGTTAGGATGCATGATGTTGCTGGAGCGCGTCGGCGAGGTGGCGGCCCGGCTGCGCCTGGCGCGGAGCACCGTCGAGTGCTATCAGCGATGGATTCGAGAGTTTCTGCGCTACTGCGCCAGTCCGTTGAAACCAAGCCGCTGGACGCGATCGATCAGTTCCTTGCCATGGATGATTCGTCGGCGGCGATGGTTGCGCCGTCGGCCTCGGGGGTCCGCTGGCGCCATCCGCGGGAACTGGGAGCGGCGGAGGTCGAGGCATTTTTGACCCACTTGGCGCGCGATCGACGCCTGAGCGCGTCGGGTGAGGAAAGGGGGTCATAAGCCAATCTTCCGGCATCCGCCATCAGCCTTTCTTTCGCGACTTTGATTTGCTCGGACGGCCGATCGGGCGCAACGAGCTTTCCGTGCCCAGCGCCTTCGCCGTCCGTTGCGACCAGCGATCATCGCCGTACGGCCGGCCGCGGGCAACCGCGCGGCGCAACGCGGCAAGCTCCTCCTCGCTTTCCGCCCGGTTCACCAGCGTCACCCATCGGGCCGGCCTCTCCACCGGCCAGGGAGCCAGAAAAGGAGCGATCGCACTGCTGCGATCATCCCGGGCCCATAGCGAGCTCCACCGCCAGTCCTGTGCCTTGGCAACCTGATTGGCCCGCAATGCGTTCCGCTCAACGTAGCGGCAGACGCTCAGAAAATGGCCGTCCTGCTGAATGGGAAAGCTCCTGAACCGCCCCTGATACAGATGCCCCCGCCCCACGCTGTGGCGATGGGCATGCCAGCGGGCGGCATGGGTCATGGTGAGCCATTGCATGAAGCGGGACAATTGGCCATCGGTCTTGGGGTAGAGCACCAGATGGAAATGGTTGGGCATCAGGCAATAGGCGCAGAGCCGCATCCCCCGATGCAGATCCAGCGCCTCAATCAGCACCTTCTCAAACGCCTGATAGTCGCCGGAAGCTTCGAACAATTCGACGCGTCCCGGCGTGCGGTTCATCACGTGATACACCAAACCGCCGGGAGAGAATCGGGGTTTACGGGCCATTCCACCAGCATACCATCAACTCAATCGGCAGAAAAGGCTGATGACCCCCTTTCCTCACCAGTCAATCAGACGCTGCGTGGCTGGTTTGGCTACTTCAAACACAGCCGACGCGAGACGTTCGCTCCGCTGGACGCGTGGATCCGTATGAGGCTGCGAAGCATCTTGCGGCGACGCCACGGCGGGCGTGGACGTGGCGGTGGTCGTGACCACTACCGCTGGCCCAATGCATACTTTGCCAAGCTGGGACTTTTCTCGCTGTTACAAGCCCATCGCTTGGCCTGTCAACCCGCTCGAACGGGAACCCACTGACTGGAGAGCCGGATGCGGGAGAACCGCCAGTCCGGTTCGGCGGGAGGGGAGGCCGGGAAACCGGCCTTCCCTACCCCGATTTCAACAAGGACAAACTTTCGACGCGACGCGGGGCCGTCCACAGCATTGGCTGGTTATCGGGCACTTCCGGGCGGCGGGAAGGTACGCAGCTCGGCGCGGAAGGCTTGGCCTTTTACGGCCGGACTGATCGTGACCAGGTAGTCCGGCAGGGCCGTCACCGCCGGCTTGCCCGGGGACGCGAATGCGCCCGGCTCGTCGTCCCAGTTGATCATGTGCACGACAACGGACCATTGCCCGGCCGCCAACGGCATCGCCCGTGTCGACCGCGTCACCTCCCCGGCAACATGCTCGATTCCGCCGACCGCGACCGCCCCGCGGGAGACGAAGCGGTACGGCTCGGAGGCGAGGAACAGGTATCGCCGCTCTCGCTCCGAAAGCGCAGCCACGCCCGCGCTGCTCATACGCACCTCTACCTCCGCGACCATGTCTCGGCCGATGTTGATCGGGACGAAGTCGCCGGCCGAGATGTGCCGTGTTATGTCTGCGTCATCCTCCAGTTCCCGCGCCCACGTTTGGTAGTCATGGACCTGCGAAAAGGCTTCCGGCGACCAGAGGGCGTGCATGCCCGCATCGGTCGCGAACGCACCACGCATGGATTCGCTGGTCGGCATCGTCTTGTGCCCGATAACGAAGAGGACTTTATCCAGCGTGCGCCAGCGACGCCGGTACTCGCGACCGCTTGTCGCACGCTGGATAAAGTCTGTTGAACTGAACCGATTTTGGACGTCAACGCACGGGAGCAATTAGCCCGAAAAACCGTGCGCATACATTATTACAGGGGATTGTATTCATAGCATATTTCCGACAAAAAAGGCGGTGTCGCAAACTGATAATCGCTCGTCAGAGAGAAGGCTGCGGCAATGCTTAGAGTACCGAACGCCGGGCGACTGCCCACCGCGCAGCGGTTTAGGTGCGCCTGCGAGCGTACCAGCATAGAGAGGTGCAAGTCCTCTCCGGGCATAGCGTTCTCCAGCCCGTAACTGAAAGTAACTGCGTGGCCGTGAGGCCAGGTGGAGAGCAACTGGAGGTGAACGACCAGTCCGAAACACAAGTGAACTCGATTCGGCCTGAAACGGTGACGAGCCTGCCTAAAAGTGGCGAAGTCCAGACCCGCGAGGGAGCGATGCATCTTTCAAGGGAAGCCCGGTGAGCTGAAGGGTAACGTGCAGAGAGGCGACGAGCCTCTCGTAAAGCGATGCCGGGGCCGTGAGGGTGATTGGAGTCGGAATGGTTGGAAGTGCTGGTGCGTGAAGCAGGGAGACCTGTTCCGGAAAGCGAACGGAGTTCATACGCCGTAACCAGTCGGCGTCGAAGAGCCGCCGGGGCAGGAGTCAGAGCGTCCGTAGTAGCGACGAAACGCCTTAACGGGCGTGGAGCCAAGGGACGCAGGAAAGTGGATGCGGGATGAATAGACCAATGGAACAACAATCGGCGCGAGTGCCCCGACTCGGGGCTAAGCAAGCCGAAGAATCCCATCGCATCGCGGGCGCAGGCTCGCGATGGGCATGGGCGGAACCATCGGTCTGGACAGCGCGCATGTTGCAGGCCCTTGAACAAGGGGTCAAAGGAGGCATCTGGTTCAGCCTGATTGATAAAGTCTACAAACGCAGCAACCTCTGGTCGTCATGGAGTAAGGTGGCGGCCAACAAGGGAGCGGCAGGCGTGGACCATGTGACGGTGAAGCAGTACGAGCGCCATGTGGAAAAGCACATCGAGCATCTGACGGAAGAACTGAGGGCCGGGACGTATCGGCCCAAGGCGATCCGCCGGTGCTACATCCCCAAACCCGGCAGCGCCCAGGGGCGACCGCTGGGGATACCGACTGTGCAGGACCGCGTGGTTCAGGGCGCGCTGCGTCACGTGCTGGAACCGATCTTCGAGAAGGACTTTCACGAGCACAGCTACGGCTTTCGCCCCGGAAGGGGATGCAAAGACGCGCTGCGTCACGTGCAGAAACTTTTGGACGACGGATACCGGTACGTGGTAGACGCGGATCTGAAAAGCTACTTTGACACGATCCCGCACCGGCAGTTAATGGAGCGGGTGAGCCAGAAGGTGGCCGACGGACGAGTGCTGAAACTGATCGAATCATTCCTCACGCAAGGCGTGCTGGAAGGACTGGACCAGTGGACGCCCGCATCCGGCGCGCCGCAAGGCGCGGTGCTCAGCCCACTGCTGAGTAACGTCTATCTGGACCCGCTGGACCATCTGATGGCCCGGCAGGGATTCCAGATGGTGCGCTACGCGGATGACTTTGTGATCCTGTGTCAGAGCCAAGAGGAGGCCGAGCGGGCGCTGGCCGAGGTGCAACGATGGACGGCGCAAGCCGGTCTGACGCTGCATCCGGAGAAGACACGAATCGTCGATGAGCGACAAAAGGGCTTCGACTTCCTGGGCTATCACTTTGGCCAAGGTCAAAGAGAACCCCGGAGCAAGAGCCTCAAGAAACTCAAAGACACCATTCGTGAAAAGACCCAACGTCGGAACGGCACTCGAATGGTCTGCATCATCGGCACGGTCAATCAGACGCTGCGTGGCTGGTTTGGCTACTTCAAACACAGCCGACGCGAGACGTTCGCTCCGCTGGACGCGTGGATCCGTATGAGGCTGCGAAGCATCTTGCGGCGACGCCACGGCGGGCGTGGACGTGGCGGTGGTCGTGACCACTACCGCTGGCCCAATGCATACTTTGCCAAGCTGGGACTTTTCTCGCTGTTACAAGCCCATCGCTTGGCCTGTCAACCCGCTCGAACGGGAACCCACTGACTGGAGAGCCGGATGCGGGAGAACCGCCAGTCCGGTTCGGCGGGAGGGGAGGCCGGGAAACCGGCCTTCCCTACCCCGATTTCAACGGATGACAATCTGTGGCGGCCAACGCGACGCGCCGAGGGACACTATACCAAAGACAAGCTTTCGACGCGACGCGGGGCCGTCCACAGCATTGGCTGGTTCTCCCGCCGGCCGTTCCGCTGCCGTCACGGTTGCGGCAAATCAGAGAACTCCTTTACCCATTGATGCCAGCGCTCATGCAGGTTGAATTCGCCTGGCAGCACTTGCACGGTGTACACGGCATCATCTTCTCGATTGACAAACTGGATCACTACATCGGCGTGCGGAAACTGATCTAGCGTCACGAGCGCCGAGTACATTGTCCCGTTGACGACCTGCCGGAGCAGCCGCAGAACAACCTGCTTTTGTTCATCATTGAACGTGGAAAAAGCTTCGCGGTACGCGCGGTCTTTCTTGGCGGCGTCATTCCAAGCCCTGACATACGGTTTTTCCGGCTGCGGGTTCTGGATCAGGTCGGCGGCGAATTGATACCAGTAGTCGCAGGTGCCGACACAGTGAATGCCGAGCAATGTTTGGGCGACGTCCGTTTTCGCGGCGTCGCCGCTGGGCCAACGGACGCCGTTACCCTCGTCGAGGTGCTTGCGGCGAAACTCGTCGGTGGCATCTGACATGAGTGCAGAGGCGGGAGAACGGATAACACTCTCTGGCCGTCCTCGCGACGCGCGAGGGGACGCAAGGATCGGGGACAATCATACGACGCGACGCGGGACGGTCCAGAGCAGTGTTTGGTTATGCCCCGCCGGACTGCAGCCACGCTTCGTATTGCGCACGATCCCTTTGCCGAATGGCCGCCATTTCCTCGGGCGGTGTTTTGAACGGTGCCTGGAACTGCTCTGGGAACTCGGCTCCAACCAGCGCGTCCCGGAAGTCACGGTCGGCCAACTCCTCAAGTTGCCAAAGCCGCCCAAGGTCGCCATGAGATTGCATGAGCATCGCGAGCTGAACTCGTTCTCGCTCACGATGCGAGTCCTTGGTCCCGTATAAGTCGATGATCTCCAAAGCGTCGGCCGCGGACTGCGGATTTGGGAAGCAGTCGCGGATCTTCCTGAGGACTAGTTCTCGGGAGGGCTCAAGGGGCATAACGGATGACAATCTGTGGCGGCCAACGCGACGCGCCGGGGGACATTATACCAAAGACATACTTTCGACGCGACGCGGGGCCGTCCACAGCATTGGCTGGTTATACAGCACGCCGGGTTGCCAGACGACGCGATAAGAGGATCACCGCCACAACCAACAACGCCTGAGTAAACGGAGCCGCCAAATTCACGCTGCTGTGCAGCACCGGTGCCGTCCACGTGTTGGGACCTACCTGGCGAGCGACGAAGTTGCGAACATACTCGGCGTCCTGCTCATGTTGCCGGACAGCCGCGACAACGGCGATCGTAAGATTGTAAGCAAAATAAAGAGCGAACAGCAGGAGGCCGAGGCTGTGACGACGAATGCCTTGAGTGATGCAGACAGCGAGACCGACCGCGGCGAGAATGTTCGGAATCCACCAATATGCAATTGACATGGAGAGCTCCTCGTGCTGTATAACGGATCAGCATTGAACGGCCGGCCGGGCGCTCGACCATCTCTCGAAATACAAGGACCGTTCTGCCCGGCCGGTCCGTTCCAGTGCGTGGTTATCTGCCGGCCGATTTCGCCAGGACCGCTGTGCCATCTTCCTTCACATCGAAGCCAATGAGATTTGAAGCGATACACTGACCGTCATGCGTGCCGCCGCCGTAGCCAGCCAGGAACTCATATTCCCCGGGCGGAAGTTTGAACGACAATCGCAGCTCGAAAACCGCCTTTGGATCTAGCGATACTTTCTCGACCAGTTTCTGCGGGGCAACGACCTTCCATTGCCAGGTCTCATTGGCCCCTTGCATACGGGGCCCGTCGGTGCCGATCCAAAATGATTGGCGCGTGACAACCGCAGCCGAAGGTCCGTCGGACGGGCTCCACCGATCGCCGCCCTTTGTCTTCGCAGCAAGCAGCGTCGGAGCGAGGGAGTCCATGCGAAGTGTTCTCTGCTTATCGCTGACATTCTCGACTTGAATGATGAACTCCGGCGCGTTTCCATCCTCGAAGGCTCGGACAACGGTGAGCTTCAATCCTTCCGGCGATTCCCACTCCTTAGCAGCGGGAGCGGCCCCGAGAAGTTTGAACTGCTTGATCAATCCATCGCCGGGATTCATCGGCTGCTCGACCTTCGTCGCGTCAAGCTGCACGCATTTGCCTGCCTCCGGTCGCAGCTGCTCCTTGACGCCCTCGGAGACGTACATGACGTAGATGCCGCTGTAGAGCGTGCACCCACCCCAACGATCGAAGATGACTACGCCGCTGTACTTGCCCTCGGATCGGATGCCGGCAAGGCACACCGAGACGAGCAGAGCGACGGCCGCAATGGTTGTCGAGAATCGCTTGGACATGGCGAGCACCGAGGCAGATAACGGATGACGTTCTGTGGCGGGCAACGCGACGCGCCGGAAGAACGCGGATAAAGAATAAGCTAACGACGCGACGCGGGCCCGTCCACAGCAACGGCTGGTTCTCCCGCACCTCCGGTAGGCGACGCCGGCGTTTCGCACCAGCAGTCTAGGATGTGGCGGCGCACGCCGTGGTCCAAGATGTAAGCCGCCGTGTGTTGGTTCAGCCAAACAACCGTCACGTTCTCGTCCTCCCGAACATCGAAGGTTGGTTCTGAAGCGTGCTCGATGATGATACCGAGCTGCTGGTCGGCCGCGAGGAAGTGTTCCGAGCACCAAGGCTCGATCCAGACCCGCCTGCGTTCCGGGCGCGTGTTGATGATTTCGATGGTCGCTTCCAAGGGAGGCGCCTGTGCGGGAGAACTACAAATCTCACGCGCTGGGGTCCCTATAGCGGTTACAGGAAATCCCTCGCGGTTCCAGAATCATCTTTATTTTCGCAGCCTGTGTCAACTATCGCCGGAATATTGACAGGACGAATTCATGCGCTAGGTTAGGATGCATGATGTTGCTGGAGCGCGTCGGCGAGGTGGCGGCCCGGCTGCGCCTGGCGCGGAAAACCGTTGAGTGTTATCAGCGATGGATTCGAGAGTTTCTGCGCTACTGCGCCAGCCGGCTGAAACCAAGCCGCTGGACGCGATCGATCAGTTCCTTGCCATGGATGATTCGTCGGCGGCGATGGTTGCGCCGTCGACCTCGGGGGTCCGCTGGCGCCATCCGCGGGAACTGGGAGCGGCGGACGTCGAGGCATTTTTGACCCACCTGGCGCGCGATCGACGCCTGAGCGCTTCGTCCCAGAATCAGGCGACCAACGCGATTGTCTTTCTTTATAAGCAGGTTCTCGCGGGCGAGGTGCCGGAGGATCATCTGGGCAGATTCGCCGCGGAGCGCTCGCGGCGGCCGGCGCGGGTGCCGACGGTCCTCAGTGCCGATGAGACCGCGGTGGTGCTCGACGCGATCCGCTCGGGATCGATGCATCGGCTGATGGCGGAACTGCTCTATGGGACGGGGATGCGGGTGATGGAATGCTGCACGCTGCGGCTGCGCGACATCGACTTTGATCGGGGCCAGATCATCATCCGCGACGGAAAGGGGCAGAAGGACCGAATGGTGATGCTCCCGACGTCATCGCGCGCGGCCCTGGCGGAGCGGTGCCGGCGGGTGCGAACCGTTCACGGGCGCGATGTGGTCAAGGGAGGCGGGTACGTGGCGCTGCCCGATCCGGTGGCCAACAAAATATCGTCGGCGGAGGTGGATTGGCGCTGGCAGTTTGTCTTTTCCAGCGCGACGCTTCGTCGCGACGAGCAGGGCCGCGGGTTTCGCTGGCATGCGCATCCGGGGGTTTTGGGACGAACGATCGCCGCGGCGGCACGGCGCGCCGGGGTGAGCAAGCGTGTTTCGCCGCACACTTTTCGCCACAGTTTTGCCACGCATCTGCTCGAAGCAGGCTATGACATCCGCCAGGTGCAGCAACTGCTCGGGCACGCCAACCTCAAGACCACCATGATCTACACGCACGTGATGAATAAGCCCGCGACGGCGGTAACCAGCCCGCTCGATCGGCTCGCTGCGCGGGAAATTTGAGGGTGGAAAGCAAAGAGTAGACAAAGGCGGGAGCGGGCAAGAGCTCTTGCCGCCATTGCTGGCAAATGGCTGGGCCACTACGATGGTATGGTCCGTTTGGGAGCGAGCCTCGGCGCTGGATTTGATTGAGGTGCACATGAAGTCTGTGTGTCTTGCGACGGTGGCATTGGTGCTGGGGTTGAGTCTGTGCAGATCGGTGCGAGCCGAGGCGCAAATCGAGCAGCAGACGCCCGCTCCGGCGCTGTTTGACCCGGGCCGTCACATGCGCATTTCAGAGGTTCGCCCGGGGATGACCGGGTATGGGCTGAGCGTGTTTCAAGGCTCGAAGATCGAAAAGTTTGACATCGAAGTGCTCTCGATCCTGCGAAATTTCAATCCGCAGGATGATGTGGTGCTGATTCGCTGCAAGGGAGATTTCCTGGAGCATGCGGGGAGCATCGCGGGGATGAGCGGCTCGCCGATTTACCTGCGGGACGCGCGGGGTCGCGATCGGATGATCGGGGCATTCGCGTACGGGTGGCCGTTGACGAAAGATCCGGTGGCGGGCGTCCAGCCGATCGAATACATGCTGGCGTTGCCGGGGGCGAAGCCGTCGCCGACGACTTCGCAGAGCGCGGCAACCGGTGACGGCCAGGTTAAAACCGATGATGCTCCGGCGGCGGGCCGGGCGGCATGGTCGATGACGAATGTGGCGCTGATGATGCAGGCACGATATCGATCGGTGCATCATCTTCTGGCCGGCCTGGGGCGAGTCGATGAGGCATCGACGGGCAACGAACCGCTTGCCGGCAATGGCGAATCGCTCCCGCGGCTGCGGCCGTTGACGACCCCGCTGATGGCGTCAGGAATCTCGACGCGGCTGATGGACGAGCTGACGCCGGCGTTCAAGTCGATGGGGCTGACGATGCTTCAATCGGGCGGCGGATCGTCGCCGCAGGGCAACGGTCTGCCGTTGCAGCCAGGCTCGGTGCTGGCCGTTCCCCTGCTCACGGGAGATGCGGATCTGACAGCCATCGGCACGGTGACCGAAGTGCTGGGCGACCGGATGTTCGGGTTCGGGCATCCGTTCAATAATGAAGGATCGATCGCCCTGCCGATGGGCGGCGGGGAAATTCAGGGGGTGATCGCGAACCTGCAGACAAGCTTCAAGCTCGGCTCCATGTCAAAAGGTTGCGGGACACTGACCACGGATATGTCGGTGGGCGTTGCCGGGCACGTGGGCGCGGTGCCTCCGATGGTGCCGATGGACTATGTGGTTTCTTATGCCGATGGCTCGCCGACGCGGTCGTATCACTTCCAAAGCGCGCTGCATCCGAAACTGACGCCGATGGTGGCGGGCGTGGCGTTTGGCTCGGCACTGACGGGACCCAACGATCTGCCGCAATACAACACGGTCGATTACGACCTGGTCATGGACTTTGCCAATGGACAGACGCTGCGGATTCAGGACCGCGCGGCAAACGCCGCCGCGGCCGATCTGTTTGGGGAAGTCGGCACGCCGATCGTGACGGCGGCGGACAATCCGTTTCAGCGCGTTCTGATCCGGCGTGTGAGCGGCACCATCCGCATCAGCGGGACGCCGCACGCGGCTCAATTGATCGACATCACCGTTCCAAAGGAGAAATATCGCCCCGGGGAAATGCTCAAGGGCTTCGCGACCTACAAGCCGTTCTGGGGCAATGAGGGAACGTTGCCGATCGAGATGGAATTGCCGCGCGATCTGCCGAAGGGAACGTATCGGCTCATCGTCTCCGACGCGCAGCGATACGTGCAGGATGAGCAGCAGTCGCAGCCGTTCCGCTTCACCGCTGAGAAGGTGGATGACGTTTTCTCGGTGCTGCACGACCTTGCGAAAATCCGCGACAACGCGCTCTACGTGCGTTTGGTACGGCAGCCGGACGGAGTGGCGATCGGGCGCACGGCGCTGCAGCGGCTTCCATCATCGCGCAGACAGATTCTGCTGGGCGCGGGCCGCAGCGCGACGACGGCATTTGTCAGCTCGACGGTGAAGGTGATTCCAACCGACGACGTGATGAGCGGGTCGGCGGAGTTTGCCATCACGATTGACACCAGCCCGAAAGTGACCGTTGGCGCATCGCATCCGGGAAAGGCGCAGAACAACGAGCCGCAGGCGCCCAAGGCCGATAAGGGAAGCCCCCCCGCCGTCGCGCCGGCGGAGCATTCGGGGGGAGCTGCAAATTGAGGATTGCAAATTGCAAATTTGAGATTTCAAATTTCAACTTGCAAATTGGGGACGGGGCCGTGGCCGCCTTTCCAAATTTTGCAATTTGCGATTTGCGATTTGCAATCCCCAATCGCTCCTCTTCCGGCTTGACCGTCCAGGACCGGCATCCGGCGCCGAAGATCTGCAAAAAGTCCTGAGCCTTGAGTAGTTTTATGAAACGTCTGTCTCCGACCCATCCCCTGACCCTCGCCCGGAGTTTTTCATGACGCTGCACTCCCCCAGAGAGAATCAAAATGCAGGGCGGGTGTACCCGCCCACCTCTTCTCCCCTTCCAGGCGGCGGGCAAGTACGTCGACCCTACAAGAACTTCGTGACGAGCTTCTCGCGGCGCACATCGATCGCTTCCGGCTCCTCCTGCCGGCAACCATGGTGGGCGGTGCTCGGTCTGCTTGCGATGTTTGCTGCGCCGGCTTTGGCGGTCAGCACCAGCTACTGGACGCAAACGAGCGAGGCCGACTTCAAGAGCGGGACGCTCGACAGCGTGGTCGCGACCAACCTCGGCGAGTTGAAGCTTTCACGAGCGGTCAAGACGCTTTTAGACGAAGATCCGCGCATCAGCACGGTGAACAAGCTGATTGAAGCGCCCGACGGCACGATCTACGCCGGGACCGGGCCTAACGCGGTATTGCTGCAGGTGAAGGATCAGAAGGTCAGCACCGCGGCGCAGATTGCTGACGCGACGGACGTGCTTTCGTTGGCGGTGGACAAGGCCGGCGCGCTGCTGGTCGGAACCGGAGGCGAACATGGAAAGATCCTGCGCATCGATAAGCCGGGCGATAAGCCGCGGGAGATTTTTTCCGCCGACGGCGTTCAATATATCTGGTCGCTGACGGCGACTCTCGATGGCAATCTGTATGCAGCCACCGGGCCCACCGGAAAACTCTTTCAGATTAAACCGGACGGCTCGTCGAAAGTCCTGCTCGAAACGGCGGAGAACAACCTGCTGAGCCTCGTTTCAGACGGCAAGGAGATGCTCTACGTTGGCACCGACCCTCACGGGCTGGTCTACCGCGTGAATCGCAACACCGGCGAAAGTTTTGTCGTGTACAACGCGCCCGAGGCGGAGATCACGGCCTTGGCGCTGGACCAAAAAGGAAATCTGTATGCCGCCACGGGCGAGGCGCGCGAGGAACCGCCCGCTCCGCCGCAGAATCCTGATGCCCAGGACAAAACCGGCCGGCC
The DNA here is from genome assembly GCA_963758525.1 of uncultured Phycisphaerales bacterium. Taxonomy (GTDB): domain Bacteria; phylum Planctomycetota; class Phycisphaerae; order Tepidisphaerales; family Tepidisphaeraceae; genus JBBSDP01. Next base: position 194,526 of record CAVWVQ010000001.1, on the reverse strand, counting down.
CGAGGGAGGGCAGACCGGGGTTCCGATCCCGGCAGCCCCTCCCGAAGCGCCAAAGAAGCCGGCCCCGCCCGATCCCAATCCCGGCCGGCCTGATCCGATTCCCAAGCAGCACGCCGCGCTTCGCCTTCGCCAGCCGGTCGTGAGCATGGGCGAATTTCCGAGCAGCACATTGTCGAGAAAGCTTCCAGCCTGCAATCGCGGGCATGTAAACGCAGTCGGTCCGTTGTCGCCTGGAAATTGTCAGACCCCGCCGGTCATCCAGTGCGTCCTTGGAGCCGGCGATGCGCCCGCGGCAGACACTCCTGACGATTCGGCCACCCTTCCCAAAGCCCAGCCCGAGACCGCGCCCTCGGAAAGCCCCGATGTGACGAAACAGCCTCCCGTCGACACCGCCGGGACCGGCGAAGCCAAGCCGGAGGGCAACGCTGTCTACAAGATCGATCGGGACGGCTTTGTCACCGAGGTCTTCCGCCAGCAGGTGCTTGTGCTGGCGATGGTGGAAAATAATGGGACACTGCTGATCGCGACGGGCAGCGAAGGGCAGATTTTCCAGGTCGATCCGGACGCCGGGGAAACCGTGGCGCTGGCAAAAGTCGATGCCAAACAGGTAACCTGCCTCCTGGCCGCGCATGACGGGCAGCTCTATGTCGGCATGGCCAATGTCGGAAGCATCGCCACGATGAGCGAAGGCTTTGCCACCCGCGGCACGTATATCAGCTCGGTTCTGGACGCCACGCAAATCAGCCGGTTCGGAAAAATGCAGCTTCACGGCTCGCTTCCCGCCGGCACCACGCTGATGGTCAGCACGCGCAGCGGCAACGTAAAGGAGGCGTCCGACAAGGACTGGTCGAAGTGGACCGACGACGTCTCCGCGCACGATTTTCTGCCGGTCACCTCACCCTCGGCGCGATTCATGCAATACCGCCTGACGCTCAGCAGCAAAGACGGCACGAAGTCACCGATCGTTGATGACGTGACCGTCGCGTATCAGATGCCGAACCTGGCGCCGCAGATCAAATCGATACGGCTGGTCAGCGGACCGGATGCCGCGGCGCAGAGCGCCGCCGCGGCGGCGCAGCAGCAGGCATCTCCGCAGGCGGGCAGCCCTCCACCGCCGGCGCCGATTGATGCGCGGCGCGTGGAACCGCAACCGGTGGTCAATGTGGTCTGGGACGCATCCGACCCCAATAGCGACCCGCTCTCCTATTCCCTCTACTTCCGCCGCGGCTCCGATCTCCCGTGGATTCTGCTTCGTGACGGGCTGACCGATAATACTTTCCAATGGGACACCCGGCTGGTGGCGGATGGTCGCTATCAGATCAAAGTGGTCGCTTCCGATGCCGGCGCCAACGCCCCCGGCCAGGGAAAGACGGCGTCGCGCGTCAGCGACCCGATCGTGGTGGACAATACACCTCCCGATGTCGGCGACATTCAATGGAAGCAAAGCGGCGCGGCCGTGCATCTGGCCCTGACCGTTGCGGACCAGTCGAGCACCGTTGCGGCGGTCGATTACGTCGTCGATTCGGGCAAGGACTGGCAGTTGGTGCTTCCAGTCAGTAACATCTACGACAGTCCCACTGAATCCATCAGTTTTGACATCAAAGGCTTGGCGACCGGGACGCATCAGGTCACCCTGCGGGCAACCGATTCCAAGGGCAATCAGGCCTTTCAGAACGTGTTCGTGAAGGTGGAAGGCCCCACCGCCTCGCGGTGAGCCGGTCGAATTGAAGAGCTTGAACGCGCCAGTACGCGATGTGAAAAGGATTGGCAGCCTCTGGGCGGCCGTGAAAAATAGTGTTTGGAAGCGCTGATCGCGCAAGGCCCTATAGCGAGAGTCAGGAAAGAGACAGGACATGCATTACCCCCACAAGCTCAGCAAGATTAAGCGCGCCCGCAACATCGGTTTTCGCGGCAGAATGAAGACCAAGAAGGGCCGTCAGATGATCAACCGCAAGCGCCGCGTCGGGCGCGCCGTGCAGGTTGTCTGATCGGTCTGGTGGGCTGTTCCCCGAGCTGCGCGTGTAATGCGTGATTCATCCCCGCGTGTCTCAAACCGCGGCGGGATCAATCGCCCTACCGCAGATTGACAGAATCGCAAATTCTGATGGAACAAACTACTAAAGGTTATGACAACGCTCAAACCAACCCTTTGGGGATTGGCTCGCAGCGGACTGCCGATTGAGGCGGCGGACCTAGCAACCGCGATCGAGGATCAGGTCGGCGAGGAACACCCCGACTTCCGCACACGACTGTTGATTCGTGACGGACTACAGGCGCTGGCAGCGCATTGGGGGCCGGATCGACTCAGTCGATGGGTTGCAGGATCACCAGAATCTCCGCGGCTCGAGCAGTTTCAGCTCGCAGATCTTGGGGCCGCCGGCTTCCCTTCACTTGCCCGGCGCATCACGGACGCTACCAAGCCTGAAACCATCTTGCAGCTTCTGCGCGATCTCGGCTCCCAGATCGATCATCCGTCCCGGCTGGAAATCGGGGGCTCGACGTCGCTGATTCTGTGCCACGTGCTCAGCAGGCAGACCGACGACATCCATATTGTCGACGGTCTCCCGGCGTCCCTGGTTGATCGACACGCCCTCTTTGACAATCTCCTGCGACGTTACGGGTTGCACCTCGCTCATTTCCAGTCGCATTTCCTGCCAGTCGGTTGGGAGACACGCCTTCGATCGCTCGGGCGCTTCGACAAACTTGACGTCTTCCTGGTCGATTCCTGCGATGTGCTGTTGAGCAAACTTTTCAGCCCGCGGGATAAGGATCTGGATGACCTGCGCGCTGCGCTGGGAACGATTGATAAAGCCGAACTCGCAACGCGATTAAAACACTCAGGTGCCTCTTTTTTGGCTGAGCCGCAACTCGCAGAGCATGCCCGGCGAAACTGGTATGTGCTCTTCGGCGAATCATTGCCGGTAACGTAGCATCTTTGACGTGAATCGTGAGGGCTGCGCAGGGTCCGCTCGCACGCCTCGAAGCCGCCGTGCGGACCATCCTCAGGGGTCTTAATTTCCAAATGGACTCACCGGCTCGTCGCGCTCAAACAGCTCCACGTTTGATTCTTCGCTCGAATCATCCTGCACCAGACGCATGTGAGAGTGCGTTGCGGAGGCGTCGCGCCGATGCACGTCACCGTCGGTGTGCGGCTCAATTTCATCGCGCCCTTCGAGATGATCGTGCGGCGGGCCCGGCTCGTCATCCTCATCGAGAAAGTGCGGCTCGGCACGGTCGATTGCGGCGGGGCTGTCGTGCGACTCGGCGGGCTCTGCGGACTCAGAAGGAATTTTAGCCCCGGCCTCGTCGGATTCCGCGGCAGGCAAATCGAGCTGCATCAGATGCGAGTCGGACAGATCGGTAATCCCCGAATCAAATTCGTCGGCGTTCAGCTTCGGACCGGGAGGCGATGGGGCCGGCTCGGCGACGGCGTTCTCGAAGAAGATCGGGGCAACCGCGGGCCGCGGCGCTGCGGAACCGCTGCGCGGCGGCAAGCCGCCCCGGCCGTTGGCACGCCTTGGCGGCGGTTCGGGCAGGGGCGCGACCGCGGGAGATTCTTCCGCAGCGTCGGCGTCGGCCGTCGGGGGAGCGGCTTCGCCCGGCGCATCCGGCTCGCGCGACGAGACTGCTGGGAGCACGCTGTTGTAAAATCCCACCGCGAACAAACCCTGCTGCTGCTGAAAGGGGAAATTGATCAGCTCGCAAAATTCCTGAATCAATGCCTGCGCCATCGGGTCGGAGCGTTCGGCCGCCTGCACTTCCATCTGATGACGGCGGTCGCGGAAGCGCATGATCTGGACATATCGCCCGCCCGCATCCTGGCCGCTCCAGTTCTGCGAGACCTGCTCGTAGACCTCGAAGTGCTCGCAGCCCAGCCTGGCCAGCGACTGGCGGAAGCGGCGCACGAGCCGCGCATGCTCGCTGCGTTTGTCTTTTGGCACCACGTAACTGTTGGTCTGAAGCAACATGAGATGCAGGCAGTATACCGCGTGATCACAGCCAACGCTTCGTCGCGTCCGACGCTCTGACAGAAAAATGCCGCCCCGTCACAGCGGATCAGATCGTTGCGAAATGTGAACCTTTGATGATCCTCGATCCGCGTCCGCTGATTCCGCGAGTTGCGCCCGGTGGCGAAAGATGTTATCGGCAATTGCAATACACCGACCATAATACCCACGTTGTCGTCCAATAAAGCCGATCTGTCGATAAGATAGCTGACCGTCGCGATCGGGCCAAAACGATCGGGGCTTACGTCAAATCCATGCTTTCCGCCAGCGCCTACTCATTCCGTCAGAAATCACGCCTGGCGATCTCTCTGTCGTGGGTGGGCGGATACACCAATGTCATCGCGTTCATGGCGTGCGGGTCGTTCGTTTCCCACGTCACCGGCACCGCCACACTGATCGGACACCATCTCATCAGCGGCGACCTGCGCGGCGCGCTCTTTGCCGGATATCTCTGGGGCATGTTTCTTTTCGGCGCGATCGCATCGGCGCTCATGACCGAAACCGCGAAGCGCCGCGGAATGGCATCGAAGTACATCCCGCCGATGATGGCTGAAGCGCTATTGCTCACGTTCTTCACCATCGCCCTGCACGCGCATCGACACCACTCTCTTGGCGGACTGTACCTCACGGCCGGATTGGCCTCGCTGGCGATGGGCCTGCAGAACGCCACCATCACCAAGATCTCCGGCGCTGTGGTCCGCACCACGCACCTGACCGGCGTCACCACCGATCTCGGGCTGGAAGGCGTCGCATTTTGCCTGTGGCTCTGGGATCGGCTGCGCACCTGGCGGTGGCAGCGTGCCGGTCGCGTGCTTCGCGTCTCTCAGCGTCACCCCAGCCTCGGGCGCGTGGCGCTGCTGGCGAGCATTTTCGGATCGTTCCTGCTGGGCGCTGGGATCGGGACAGCCTGCTATCTGAAATTTGGCGAAGTGGCGCTGGCGCTTCCGATCGGTTTTCTTGTCTGGATCTTTCTGGTCGACTGGCGCACGCCGATCGCCGACGTACGCGAGATGGATCTGTTGGGCGATCCGGAGTTGAAAATGTTGGGCATCCTCAAATCACTGCTTCCTCCTGAGCTGGGGATCTGGCGGGTTTCCTGTCGAAGCAATCGGCAGATGCACCGCGCCCCGGATTTCGAGATTTGGGCATCGCGAATCCCCCGGCGATGGCGGGTGATTATTCTGGCACTGAGTCCGCTGACCCGCCTGGATGCAAATGCCGTCCTCGATCTTAAATCGGCCATCGCCGGTCTGCGCCGCAGCGGTCGGCGGCTGGTGCTTTCCGGCATCACGCCGCGACAATACCGCATGTTGATCGACGCTCAGATCGACAGCATCATGCGCCTCGAAAACATCTGCCCGGACCTGGAGTACGCCGTCGCCCGGGGAATCGATCTGGTGCGTCAATCGGGCCCGATTGAGTCCGTCGCGCCTGCTGCCAGTGCGGGTTCGGTGTAGACTTCGGGCAGTTCGAAACGTTGGAGTTGCGGACGTTGTGGTGCGGGCTTCCAGCCTGCTCACCAGAGGCAGGCTGGAAGCCTGCACCACAAATGTGACATCAAGGGTGTAACTTTTATTTGTGGCGATTGCAGATTTTGCGATCGTAGGGCGGGATTCATCCCGCCGTTTTCTCAGCCGGCCAACAAATCGGCGGGATGAATCCCGCCCTACTCGGAGCCGATCGCCACTTTCGAGCGCCACACCCGACATCAAGGCACCCAGGCCCTTTTCACAACGACCGTTCCCCCATCAGGTACAATGGTGTAATGCGAATCACCTCCCGCATCTGTCCTGCGTTGATGATCATGTTTCTGGCCTCCAGCGCCACTCGTGCGCAGGAGTGGACCCGCTTTCGCGGCCCGAACGGAAGCGGCATCAATTCCTCGACGAAGATCCCCGCGACGTGGACCGAAAAAGATTATCGCTGGAAAATCACCCTGCCGGGCGGCGGACATTCTTCGCCGGTGTTGTGGGGCGATCGGCTGTTTATCACCTGCGCGGATGACGCGACGGCCGAGCGCAGCGTGCTGGGCATCTCGGCGTCTGATGGGAAAACGCTCTGGCAAAGCAAGTTTCCGACGCATTTGTTTCACCAGCATCAGGACAACAGCTACGCCAGCTCGACGCCGGCGGTCGATGCCGATCGCGTGTATGTCTGCTGGAACACGCCGGAGGAATTTACGCTTTTCGCGTTTGACCACGACGGTAAGCAACTCTGGAAAGACGATCTGGGCCCGTTCATCAGCCAGCATGGGGGCGGCAACTCGCCGATCGTGGTCGGCGATGTCGTTCTCCTCGGCGACGATCAGGAGGGGCGCGAAAGTTTTCTTTTCGGCATCGACCGCTCCAGCGGCAGGATCCTCTGGAAGCTCAAACGCAACAGCCAGAGCTTCTCCGCGGCAACGCCCGTGCTTCTCTCCCGCGACGGCGCGTCGCCGCTGGCGGTCTTCACCAGCAAGGGCGAGGGAGTGACGGCGGTTGATCCGCAAACCGGCAAAGTGGAGTGGGCCCTTCCCAATGTTTTCAACTCACGAACGATTTCCTCTCCCGTCGCCGGCGACGGGCTCATCTTCGCAACCTGCGGCGAAGGCTCCGGCGGCCACGTCCTGGTCGCCGCCCGTGCGCCGGCCGATGCTGGCGCGGGAGCACAGGTCGCCTACAAGATCACTGCCGGCGCGCCTTACGTTCCGACCCCCCTGCTTCGCGGCGACCTCCTCTTTGTATTGACCGACGGCGGCAATCTCTCCTGCTGCCGGGCTTCCACCGGCGCCGTCGTCTGGCAACAACGGATCGGCGGAAGCTTTTACAGCTCCCCCGTCTGCGCCGGCGACATGCTCTTCTGCACGACCAAAAAGGGATCGGTTATCGCCCTGTCGGCATCGGATCATTATCGACTGCTGGGCAGAACCGAGCTGGGTGAGAAGTGTCACAGCACGCCGGCGATTGCCGACGGGTGTTTGTTCGCGCGGACGTATGCGCAGTTGGTGTGTGTGAAGGGGATGACGGCGCAGTAGTCCTGAAATCGGGTTGAGGAAATCAAGAACCTACAGCTGCGTAGGCGTCCAGGGGGCGATGAGACTGCGCTTAGAACCCTCCGATTCCGATTCCGCCGCCGACGCCCGGGACCAGGCCGGCTCCGCCGATGGTTCGCCCCTTGGGAACGCCGTTGGCGTCGACGTTGCTGCCGTTGTCCTGGTTTCCCTGGCGGGCGACGGGCTGGTTGGGCTGCGCTTGCGGCTGGATATCGCGCAGCCACGTTCCCGAGCCATCGCTCTGGACTCGATAGAGAATGGGTGCGCCCGGCTTGCAGCGGTGGGCGGCGGCGATGAGCCGGGAATTGACGACCCATTTGCCCTTGACGAGCTTGCCGGGAATGATCGCCGAGATTGCTGTACCGCCAGCGTCGATCTGCACTGTCGCGACGCGCTGGCCGTTGAGGTCGGTCGTGTCGATTTTCACCAGCTTCCCGGCAGCGGGGTCGGTGTACGGAAGCATCGCGATCACGGTCGGAGATGCCTCTGTCGTTAGATCGGCCCACACCGAATCCCCTTGATGCAGGCTGTCCAGAGTGGTCTGGATGAATGCGTCGTGTCGGACATCACCGTTCTCATCTTTCTCGGCAGCGACAGTCGCATTGGTAATCTCGCCGAGCTTGTTCAGCACGATGTTCAGATCGTCTGATTTATCCTTCTGCTCCGCTTTGACAAAGATGTAGCCGTTGGGCATCAGTTCACCCGGCTTGGGCGTGTAGCGGGCAATGGCGCTGATGGTATTGACGGTGCCGGCCGTGTCCCAGGAAGCTTGAATCAAGTCGCCTGGCTTGAGGCCTTGGATCAGTTGCGCCTGATCGGGTACGGGAGCGTACGGCCCCGCAGGGTCGGCATTGGCGACGACCAACCGCGCTGTGCGGCCGCGCGGGAGGTTCGAGAGCACGACCAGATGATCCTTCCCTTTGATCTGTGTCTTGAGGGCGCTCTTGAACTGCAGAACCTTGTCCTGATCGCCCATGGTCAACGCGCAAAACATCAAAAGGGGCAGCCCCAAACTCAGCCGCGGTAGAAACGTCGAGCGCGCCGACATAGTTTCACTCCTGCAAATAGTCTTCATCAGAGTTCAATCAAATGCTCATACAAAATCAGGGACTTCCCGACTATTCAGAACAAAAGATGCTTGCTAACTTTCCCTCAGGGAGAAAAGCGGCTTGTCAAATTCGGATATCAACGCCATGACTACTGGATTTACCACACCGTGGAAAGATTACACGTCCTCAGAACTTGACCGCTTTGATCTTGGGGACCAAGTGCTCTTCGTGGCCCGCGATCGCACTTGCGCCTTTGTGGGTCCGCACCACGGAGCCTCCTGCCGGGTTCATCATGCCGACGATCGGGAACTGAATGACATCTGGCGGAAGCATCGCCTGGTGGCGTTGCTGCCGGTATTCCGCTCCATTCAGTCCGCTCACTGATCCTCGCCGTTCGGGGTGCTGCAGAATACGCCAGGCAAAGTTTCGACGGAGCGGCGAGTTCTCACAGCGATGTCAGTCCTTCTCGAACGGCGTATTTGGTCAACTCCGCGACGTTGTCGAGCCCGAGCTTCCCCATCAACTGCCGACGGTGGGTTTCCACGGTCTTCGCGCTCAACGACAAGTCGGAGGCAATCTGCTTTGTTGATTTTCCCTCGGCCATCAACTGCAGCACCTCACGCTCACGAGAAGTAATTTTGCTGAAGACCCCGCCGTTGTTCCGCGCCGATGCCGGCGACGTCGTGTCGATCTGTACTCGCAGTTGCGGGCTCACATAGATTTTCCCCGTCATGACAACGCGAATTGCCCGCTGCAACTCCTCGAATGCCGCATCTTTTGGAACCAATCCATGCGCCCCGGCGTGGATCATGTGGGACGCCATGCGGCTATCGATATGTGCACTGAGCGCGACAATTTTAACCGATGGAACGATCGCCAGAATCTGGCGCGTCGCATCGACGCCGTTGAGCTCGGGCAGGGAGATGTCCATCACGATCACATCCGGGCTCAACTCCCGCGCAAGGCGCACCGCCTCGCGACCATTGCCGGCTTCCCCCACTAATTCGAAATCGGCGTGCGAACCAACCAGCGTCCGCAGCCCCTGGCGCACAATGTGATGATCGTCGACAAGAATAATTCGTACCGCCATATTGTCCTATTCTACGCCGCAAGATCTGCTGCGGAAATGATGGCTCACCCCAATATGCATCAGCCTACATCTTTCCCGCAGCCGTATGCAACCATTTAATCATGGATCAGAAGTTCCGTTCAACATCCCTAGCAAAGTCCCGGTCGGTCATGATTGCCGACCGCCGCAGGCGGCTTCGCAGAGTTGCGCAATTGCGAAAGAGGGGGCTGGTCTTGGGCCAGTTGAACCACACGTACCTCTTGCGACGCGGTTGCAAATTCCGGCAGCCCAAGATTTGACCAAATGCTGAGCCCGCCACGCGCGAACGCCGCTGTTCCCACCACGCTGATGACCGGAAGACCCATCCCGAGCGCGTCGCAAGTTGTTGCGCCGCCCGCATATGGAATGCTGTCGAGTGCGATGTCGACGAGTCGCAAGCCTGCCATCGCGCGGCCATTCTCACCCAAAATCGGCGGCGAGCCACGCACGCCGTGCGATTTTTGCCGTTCCGTGTTTTTACGGCAAATGATATCAGCAGCGGCAGGAAGTTTGAGGGCTCATTTCGAAGGACGCGAAGATGAGGAAGGCCCGGGTGCCGAGCACGGAACGGTCTCAGACTGGCATCGTCGGATTAGACGATATTCTGCACGGTGGATTCATTCAGCATCGCCTCTATCTGATCGAAGGAGATCCCGGTTCGGGCAAAACCACGCTGTCACTGCAATATCTCATCGAGGGCAGCAAACACGGCGAGAAGTGTCTTTACATTACGCTGTCGGAAACCAAGGAAGAACTGCTTGCCAGTGCCACGTCCCACGGGTGGTCGCTGGACGGCATCGAGATCATGCAACTCATCGCCGATGAGCGCGATCTGGACATCGCTCAGCAGGTGACGATGTATCACCCGTCCGAGGTCGAATTGACAGAGACGACCCGCAAAGTCCTCCAGGTGGTCGAGAACATTAACCCGGCCCGGGTGGTATTCGATTCGCTGTCGGAGTTGCGGCTGCTGGCGCAGAGTTCACTGCGTTACCGGCGCCAGATTCTGGCATTGAAACAGTTCTTCATCGGCCGCAAATGCACGGTGCTTCTCCTGGACGACCGCACATCGGACGACTCTGATCTGCAACTGCAAAGCATTGCGCACGGCGTCGTAAACCTCGAGCAGCTCTCGCCCGTCTATGGCGCTTCTCGTCGTCGGCTGCGGGTGGTGAAGTTCAGAGGGACCGAATATCGCGGCGGCTTCCACGATTTTTCAATCGCGCGCGGCGGGCTGGAAGTGTTCCCCCGGCTGATCGCCTCCGAGCACCACGAACCCTTCCAGCGCGGAGGCATCAAGAGCGGAGTGACGGCCCTCGATGCTCTGCTGGGCGGCGGACCGGAGCGTGGCACGAGCACGCTGCTCATGGGGCCTGCCGGATCGGGCAAATCGACGATCGCGGTGCAATACGCGATTGCGGCGGCCGCGCGCGGCGATCATGCCGTGATCTTCGCGTTTGACGAAAGCCTCGCGACTCTTGAGGCTCGAACGGAAGCGCTCGGCACTAAATTGCTCGAAGGGAGCAAGTCGGGCGAGGTTCGCATCCATCAGGTGGATCCGGCAGAGCTGTCGCCGGGAGAATTCGCATTCAGGATTCGACAGGCCGTTGAAAATGATCACGCCCGCGTGATCGTCATCGACAGCCTGAACGGCTACATGCACGCGATGCCGGACGAGCGGTTCTTGACCGCGCAGCTGCACGAGGTGCTGTCGTATCTTGGCCGGCGCGGAGTGACGACGCTGATGGTGGTTGCTCAGCACGGCATGCTGGGAACGACCATGCAGTCGCCCGTCGACACCAGTTATCTGGCGGACTCGGTCGTGCTTTTCCGCTACTTCGAATACGCGGGAAGAGTGAAAAAGGCGATCTCTGTTTTGAAAAAGCGAAGCGGCGCGCACGAAGAAAGCATCCGTGAATTGCGTTTTGACGGGAACGGCATCCATCTCAGCGATCCGCTAACGCAGTTCCGGGGAATCCTGACCGGCGTACCCGTCGAGTCTTCATCCCAGTCCCCGGCCTCTCTTGCGAGTCCGACCCGAGGGCTTTGAGCGTGCGATCAGACTCAGAAACGCGTGTGCTGCTGGCGGCGGCGACGGCCCGAGATGGCGAGATCACGCGGTCTTTGCTGGCCGCGGAGAGCCTGCACTGCATCGTCTGCCCCGACCTTCTGCAGCTCACTTGCGAAATCGATGCAGGAGTCGGTGCGATCATTCTGACCGACGAGGCCTTTGGCGCCAGAGGGTTGGACGCGCTGCTCGCGAAATTGGAAGCGCAGCCAGCCTGGTCGGACATTCCCGTTGTCCTGCTCATGCGAGGCGATCGGAGCGCGCCGGCGGCCGCCCGGGTCCTCCGCTCTCTGACCAACGTCACGCTCCTGGAGCGACCGGCGCCGACGCGCTCGGTGGTCAGCGCCGTGCAGGCGGCCGTCAGAGGCCGGGAGCGGCAATATTTAATACGCCAGCAGATCGATGCCATCCGCGAGGTGCAGAATCGGTTTGAGGCGATGGCCAATTTCATCCCGCAGCTCGCCTGGATGGCCAACCCCGACGGGTGGATTTTCTGGTACAATCGACGCTGGCACGCCTACACCGGAACCACTCAATCCGAAATGGAGGGATGGGGTTGGCAGAGTGTCCATGATCCAAAGGTCCTTCCTGCCGTGATGGAAGAATGGCAGGCGTCGATCGCGAGCGGGCGCCCATTTGACATGACATTTCCGCTGCGTGGTGCCGACGGAACGTTCCGTCCCTTCCTGACCAGGGTAATGCCGTTCAAAAATGACGGCCAGATCGTGCTCTGGTTCGGGACGAACACTGATATTTCGCAGCAGAAGCGCGCCGAGGAAGCGCTTCGCGAGGGCCGCGAGCAGCTAACCCTGGCGCTGCAAGCGGGACGGTTGGGAACATGGCAGGTGGACCTGCTGACCGGCGAGCTGGCCTGTTCCGATGGTTGCCGGGCGCACTTCGGTCTTTTGCCCGGCGCGACGTTCACCTATGCGATGCTGTGGGAAGCGATCGTTGCTGAAGATCGCGAGCCTACCCGAGTTGAAGCCGAACGTGCGATCGAACGGAAGGACGACTTCGCGGCCGAAATGCGCGTCATCTGGCCCGACGGAACCCGGCACTGGATCCTCGCCCGCGGCCGGCCGATCTGTGCAACTGATGGCACGCCTGTGCGGCTGACAGGGGTCACTCAGGACATCACCGACAAGAAACGTTCTGCGGAAGAGCGCGAACGGCTGCTGGACGCGGAGCGAGCGGCGCGAACGGATGCCGAGCGTGCGAGCCGGCTGAAGGACGAGTTTCTCGCGACCCTGTCGCACGAATTGCGGACGCCGCTCAATGCGATTCTCGGGTGGTCGCAGATTCTCCGCCGGCGCAAGCAGAACGACCCGGAGCTCGACGAGGCACTGGCGGTCATCGAGCGTAATTCCCGAGTGCAGGCGCAGCTCATCGAAGACTTGCTCGACATGAGCCGAATCATCTCCGGCAAACTTCGGATCGACGTGCAGCAACTGAATCTGGGCGAGGTCGTCAACGCCGCCATTGAGGCGGTTCGCCCCGCCGCCGAGGCCAAGGAAATCCGGCTGGAAAAGGTGGTCGATACGCACATCGAGCCGGTGCGCGGCGATCCAGCCCGGCTCCAGCAGGTGGTCTGGAATCTTGTGTCAAACGCCGTCAAATTCACGCCCAAAGGCGGCAAGGTGCAGGTTGCGCTGGAACGGGTCAACAGCCACGTCGAGATTACGGTGACCGACACCGGCGCAGGAATCAAAGCGGACTTTCTTCCGTACGTCTTCGAGCGGTTTCGACAGGCCGACTCAACGACGACCCGCCGGCACGGAGGACTCGGACTTGGCCTGGCGATCGTGAAGAATCTTGTCGAGCTCCACGGCGGCAGAGTGTGCGCCGATAGTGCCGGAGAGGGGATGGGAGCGACGTTTGTCGTCGCGCTGCCGCTGATGGTGATTCTCGCGAGCGATCCTGCGAAGGATCGCAAACACCCGCGCCGGTTGGACGGCAAGACGCCTGAGGTGTTTTGTGAGCACGATGCGCTTGCCGGCGTGTCTGTGCTTGTGGTTGACGACGAGGAGGACGCCCGCAATCTCGTTGCCCGCGTACTCCAGGAATGCAAGGCGGACGTGATCGTCGCCTCGTCCGCAGCCGAAGCCATGGAACTCCTGCTGCGCAAGCGTCCAGCGGTGCTCGTGAGCGACATCGGGATGCCATTCGAGGACGGATACGAGCTGATTCGCAAAGTCCGCCAGCTTTCCGGCGCCCAGGGAGGTCACACACCGGCTGCGGCGCTGACCGCATTCGCCAGATCTGAAGACAGAACCCGCGCGTGCGCGCCGGCTATCAATCGCACGTCGCCAAGCCTGTCGAGCCGGCTGAGCTCGTGGCCGTCGTCGCAAGCCTCGCCGGCCGGACCGCGGCGATGAACTCCCCGGCTTAGACGTTGGGCGTGCTCTTCTTCTGCTGGGGATATTGATCCAGCAAAGCCTTGCCGGCTCCCTTCAACCACAGATACTGCGGATTTTCTCCGGCCAGTGAGGGACGGGGAGACATGAAATACAGCATCGGCCCCCCCGCGATCGATCCAATCCCGACGATTGCCGCGGGAATGCCGATATAAGCTGGCGCAGACGTGTGTGTAAACATATAGCCGAGCAACACCACGCCAAGCAGAAAAACCACGGGAGCGCTCGTCCGCATCCACCTGCGTTTGCTGAGGTGCTTGGCGCACAGGCCGTAGGTCAGCTTTCGCTTTCGCGAGGCCGGGAGATCGGTCACGAACATCAGGCAAAACAGGACGAGTTCAAGTAAATCCAAAATCAGCAGCAAGCTGCTTCCCGACGAGCTGCCCGTGCTTTTGTGAAACACGCCGCCATTGGCGCGGCGCAGATGGCACGTGATCCGCCCGGCGGACGCTTGACCGCAGCAGAGGCACAATCCGGAAATGTCACCGCCCCGAGGGACGATGAGGCGGTTGCCATCGCGTGCTACGTCCTGCGGCGCATGCCCGGCGGTCGTGCCCGACCCGCGCGGAGTCGGTTCAGTCAACTTTGGGTCGGGGGCAAGCATGAATCATTCAAATGGAGCACAGCAAACTTACGACATGAGCAATATCGGTCGCTTAATCCTTGGTTCCCGGAAGTGCGATCATTCCTGCCGAGTCGACGGAGCCAGGTGTTCTGCGACGAACCAGACCTGCAGTTCGTTGGTCCGAATGACGCTGCTGACGATCAAGTCGTTGGTGCCGTCGTCGCCGGACTTTGCGGCGATGCGGGCCATGGATCTTGACTCTTCGAGGATCACTTCGTGCGCGTGCAGCAGGCGTCGCATCTGCGAGTCAGCCGATTCGCGACCTTTGGGCGCCCTGGGGATCAACGTCGTTTCGGCAACATCGTGTGCCATGGCAATGCTGACGCCGCCGAGCGTCTGGATGCGCTCAGCAGTCGCGTCAACCAGCTCCGCCACCTCGGCGTTGTGCTTGTCAAACAGCAGGTGCAACTGATAGAACGTCGGCCCCGACACTTGCCAGTGATGCTTTTTGTACAGATCGCGAAGCGTGATCAGATCGGCGAGCAGTTGGTTCAGGTTGTCGACGCTTTCCTTGCGTGCCGATCCGGCCAGCGCGATCGGCATCTCGCCGACGGCATTATACGCCTGGATTTCCGGCTCTTTGGGTTGCACGGAATGTCGGGGTGAAGCGCGATGCGACGTGGATTCTTTCATGGTCCATCTCCGAGTAAAGAAAACGGCCTCTGCAGTCGATCCGATCATAGGCAGAAAACGTCGCGGGCGATCAAAAAGTGGAACCCGATCCGGGACTTTGAATGTCTGTACGCGATCCAGCCCGCTCCGCGGCTACCGGAAATGCACAACACGAGATGTATCGTTTCAGGGCCAAGCCCAGCGGCTCCGCCCGATCAGCCGTAACCGCACCCGAAGCTTCGCAGCGCAGCCGGATGCCGATCGCTCGCATGGCAAGCACGTGCAGCACCACGGCAAGGGGCACGAAGAAGGCTGAATCCCGGGGGGCGCATCGCCGTCTTCTTGACGACTCCGAAATATCCGAGCAAGCCGGCATAAATGAACCAGATCGAAAGCACGGCCAGCACGCGAAAAGCGATCCGGACGGGTAAGGAAGCGGGCTGATACGACGACGACCACCGCTGTCACCAACCCCAAGAATCCGATAAAGAGTGCGGCGGTCATTCTGTTCCCTGGTCCCTATTTTGCGAATCTTCGCCGCCACCTAATTCAAAATGAGCATCGATCGCCGGCCATCCCGGTAGTCCCCAAGCCGCCCGCCTTTCAAAAACCCCTTGTTTTCCACTGTTCCCGGCAGGGGTCGAACCTGCAACCTTCGGCTTCGGAGGCCGACGCTCTATCCAATTGCGCTACGGGAACGAATGGGCCAATCGTAATGTTTGAGCCGGGGAGTGTCCATCGAACTTCGGGACAGATGCGCGCGGATCATCGTCCATAGGACCACACGCTTCGATCGGTGTTGTTCCAGCCGTCGGCGCCGCGGCCGGGCAGTGAGCGGCTGGCGCGATAGGATGCGCGTGTCAAGGCGTTGGGAGCGGGAAACTGCGCCTGCAGGCGCGCCCGCCGCCAGGTCCAGCCGCGCCAATCGTCGAGCTCGTCGGCAAGCTGATCGCTGAAGCCTTCGATCATGCCGTTGGCGGCGGCGGTCGCTTCGGGCGTGTCGAGCGTCGGTTTCAGCCGGCGGAGCGCGGGGAGCGATTCCTCGCCCAGCGTTGCGAAGTAGGAGAGGCCCGCGGCGGTGGCTCCGTGCCGCAAGAAATCGCAATGGTCGGCGTTCCACGACGCGATAAATCCGTCGTAATTCATAAAGCAGCAGACATAAAGCACTGACGCCGCCATCGCGCAATTGATGCGAATGAGCCAGTCGTTATCGCGACGGCGGACGATGCGCCAGATGAGACTCACCAGCCCGGCGGCGACGAGCAGAAGCCAAATGGACGTGGCAAGGCGCAGTGCGTCAGCAACGAGACATCCACGTAGAGCCACAGACGCCAGGCCGCCGACAGCGTGAGCAGAACGTTCTGCGCAATCCACCCGTAGACCAGCCAGCGAGCGGCGCGGCTGTCTTTTGTGTCCGCGTCGTTTCGAAAGGTGACGAGAACGAACACTCCGGCAAGCAGCGCGGTTGCGATCAACGGATATGCGCCGCGATGCGCATACTCTTTGTAGTTCAGCCCGGCCGGCAACGCGCGGCCGCCCCAGAGATAGATCATGTCGAGCGCCGTCTCCACCGCGAAAACCAGATTGAAGACCAACAGGCAGCGCGTGACGATGGCGGTCTCCGGAATAAACGCCATCGGTCCGGAGACCGGCAGAATTACGCGCGCGACTGAGGCCGCATCGGATCGGCGCCGTCGCTTCCGCGAGACACGCAACAGCGCATATGTGACGGCCGATGCCAGCACCCACAGTCCGACCCGATCCGGCTGAACCAGCACGTCGAGCTGTGCCAGCAGTTTATTGAGCCAGTCGAAAGTCGCTGTCAGCCAATGTTCCACAATCGGATTGGCGATCGCGAAAATTCCGGCAAAGAGTGAGCCAAGAATGACCGGCGCCATCCAAAGGCCGGCGGTGCGCAGCGGCTTCGCCGCGGAACGCGGATGACGGGCAATCCAACGTGCCACCCGCCCGGCGTCGTGGAGCGGACGGGTGAGCGGCGCTATCAGCAGGACGCCCCACCGCGCGAGCCAGGAAGGCGCACCAAAACGGGTCGGAATCCGCAGCGCAAGCGCGAATGTTCCGATCGCCGCAATCGCGCAGGCGATATTGAATCGCGTCGGCGCTTCAACCAGCCCGAATCCCAAACCGCAGACCGCCAGCAGCAGCAGTGCCGCGGAACGCGGCTGACGCGCTTGCCACAGCCGAAGCAACAGCAGGACGGTCAGCAGCAGAAGGTAGGCGCCGACGGTCCAGCCGAGCGGATGCCCGTAGAAGAAGAGATCGGCCGCGATGGCGGACGACAGCGTCGCGATCGCCAGCAGAACCCAACTCCGCCGCCACACAGTAATGGGACTGATCCCAACTGTTTCTGACATCAGATTTCCCTTCGACGAGTGATTAGAATTATCCAGCAGGGTCGCGATGGTCGTCAGCAAATTGCCCATGAGCGT
Source organism: uncultured Phycisphaerales bacterium (assembly GCA_963758525.1). GTDB lineage: Bacteria > Planctomycetota > Phycisphaerae > Tepidisphaerales > Tepidisphaeraceae > JBBSDP01. Next base: position 177,162 of record CAVWVQ010000001.1, on the reverse strand, counting down.
ACGATCCAGGAAGAGGCCGAGACACCAAACTTCCTACTTGAGAATACTTTGTACTGTAAAGCGACCCGGCAAAAAAATTATGCCGGCGCGACCCTGCGCGGCGCGACGCTTCGGTCGGCGTGCGATTTTGACCGCACCGCATCGGCAATCACGTTTTCCAGCACATTCACATATTCCAGGAATCGCCGACGCCCTTCTTCGCTGATTCGGCACAGCGTCTGCGGGCGGTTTCGCTTGAACCCTTTCCAGACCTCCACCAATCCCGCTTCCTGAAGCGTCTGCAACTGCCGGCTGAGATTTCCGTCCGTGAGGGAGCAGAGGGACTTGAGATCATTGAACAGCAGACCGTCAGCGTGTGCCGCCAGCGACGAGAGAATGCTCAAGCGCGCCCGCTCATGAAGCAGGCGTTCCAAGCCGTCGTACGCGTACCGCCCGGCCTCGCGAACGGAATCATCGGTTCCAGCCATTGGCGCGCTCCAGGTTCCAGTACAACATCCCCGCCGCTATCAGTTGCCCGATGCCAAACATGATGGCCATGTGCCAGGCGGAAAACTCGTAGCGGGATTGCGAAGCCCAAACCACCGAGCATAAGCCGGTCAGCAGATACCAGAATCCCACCGCACCGGCCCCGCGCGGAAGCAGGCGGCGGGAGGCAAAAATTCCCAACCCAAACAACACCGCCCACAATCCCGGCATCAGCCAGAGAGTGTCAGGGGCGAACCGCACTAGCGCAAAGGTCAGCAATCCGCCGGCGACCAGCGACGGCACAAACTGCTCGACGGCCGAGAAGGTCATCTGGTTTCGCATTGCAGACTGCGCTCGGCGGCAACTGACATACATCTCGGCGCCAACGACCGCCACGCTCAGCGCCGCCGCGCCGATCCACAGCGAGAGATACGCTCCCAGCGTGTCCGGCAACCAGCACCCCTGCACGAGCGACGCCGTCAGCGCGACGACGCCGGAAAACGCGGTCGTCGCGGCCCGATATCCGCGAAAGACCTCGCTGCGGGCCAACTGCCTTCGTATCTGTGCGATCTGCACCAGCGCGTCATCCAAGTGCATGCGAGTCTCCCGATGAGCTTTACAGTGGAAAGTGTACGTGATGGTTTCAACAAATCAAGAGCGCAACTCGGCGAAGCTTGTCCAGACTGTCCAAGACACCGCCCGCCCCAGTGGCATTAGGCCGGCCCGGCTGTGGGTGTAACTTTTATTTGTGGCGATTGCAGATTTTGCGATCGTAGGGCGGGATTCATCCCGCCGTTTTCTCAGCCGGCCAACAAATCGGCGGGATGAATCCCGCCCTACTCGGAGCCGATCGCCACTTTCGAGCGCCACACCCCCCCCGGCTGTGACGCTCACGATAATTTCCTGACGCGCGCCATTATCCACGCTATGATCGACCCCGTATTCCATCAGTCTGCTTGCGGCAGCGTCTCAATCGCGGCTCACACGCGGTTGGACGCGGAAAACTGACGATTTGCTCGCGATGTCGCGGGCCGTCGGTTCCGTCAGGCAGCGCGGCCGCCATGGAGAAAGCACCAGTGATCAGTTCCGCTCAACGCCGTCGTTCTCTTCATTCACGTTTAGCCCTCGGTTGCCGCAGCGTCCTGGAGGCGCTCGAATCGCGCGTCTTCCTCTCGGCGATCCCTTCTCCGCTTGCGGTCGCCGAAGTTGGCACGCCGACCGGCGGATCAGCCACCTACGACAGCACCACTCATACGTATACGATTACCGGGGCTGGTTACGACATCTTCGGTGCCGCGGACGGCTTCGAAACCGTTTACCAGCCTCTCACCGGCGATGGGACGGTCACCGTTCAGGTGACCTCCGACAGCGCCAACACCGATCATTCCCTGGCCGGTCTGACCATTCGCAACTCGCTGTCGACCACCTCGGCCAACATGTGGGTCGCCGCTCGAGACGGGGGATCGGTCTTCGTGGACTCGCGCCTCGTGGACAACCAATTGGGCAACGATGACAACAACGGGGTTCCCGGCACCCTGCCCGAATTTGTGCGGCTCACCCGCACCGGAGACACCGTCAAGGCGTTTTATTCCACTGACGGCGGCAACACTTATCAACTGCTCGACACGCAAACGATCAATTTCACCTCCAACACCGTGCTGGTTGGAATGGCCGTCTCCTCCCAAACCGCGCCCGCCACGCTCGCCACGGCTACCTTCGCCAATTTCAGCGTCGTGCCCGCGACCGGCACCACCGCAACGCTCACTTCGGCGCCCGCGGTCTCCGCCAACACGACCACGCCGTATCAGTTCACCGTCACCTACAACTCCAGCAATCTGGTGAACGCCGCGACCGTCGGCAACAACAACTGGGTGGTGCAGCTTCCTGACGGATCGACAGAACCAGCCACGCTCATTACCACCGGCCTGACGAACGCGTCGACGATCGTGGCGACCTACCAGATCAACCCGCCGACCACCAACGGCACCTACACCATCACGACAGGGAACACTCCGGTCACCGATATCAACGGAACTCAGATTCCCGGCGGAACGCTCGGGACCTTCAGCGTCGCTCCCTCGGATACCGTCAACGGACTGGTGCGCACCCCGCAATTAAGCGGCATCGCCGGCGCCACTGTCTTCGTTGATTCCAACCATAATGGAGTGCTTGACACGGGCGAGCGCTCGGCCGTCACCGACGCGTCAGGGGCCTTCTCTCTCAGCGGCCTGTCGGACGGCACCTACTCCATCACTGAAACTCCTCCCGCCGGCCAGCAGACGCTGCCTAATAGCTCGGACACGGTCACGCTCTCCGGCGACGAGACTGTCAACAACGTCAACTTCGTCAACACCGCCGCCAACACAGCCGGCTCGACGACGAACCTTACCGGCGTTTTCGTCACCAGTTTTCCCACTTCGATTCAAGCCGGCTCCCTGAGCAATTCGAAGGTACGCATCATCAATAACGGCAAGACCAGAATCACTAAGACGGTGAACGTCACCGAATTGCTCACCCCCGATGGCACCGCCTCGAGCGCGGTCGCTCTGCTCAATACCAAATCCGTCAAGCTCAATCTCGGCGCCGGGCAATCCGTCGTCGTGCCCGTGAGCTTTACGTATCCCCTCAGCCCGACTGGAAGCTACAAGGTCCTTGCAGTTGTCGATTCCGCCAACGCGGTCGCCGAGTCGAACAAACTCGACAACGTCTTTTCCAGCTCGGCCATCGACATCACGCCCCAGGGCAGCGTCGGCACGCACTTCATCGTCGCCAGTCTCAAGTCGGCCCCGAAGGTTTCCCACAAGTCCAAAGCTCCCTATAAATTCACCGTCACTTACACCGCGACCGGCAGCCTGGTAAATCCGCTTCGCATCGGCAACAACAACTGGGTCGTTGTGTTTCCCGACGGGTCCGTCGAAGCGACGCTTCTTGCTTCCAGCGTGAAGACTGCCGCTTCCAAGATTGTCGCGACCTACAAAATCCCCGCGCCCAGTGTGAACGGAACCTATACGATCAAGACGTCCATCGATCGCGCTGCGAATCTCCTGGGCGACCAGGTCGCCATCGGGACGCTCGCGACCTTCAGCGTCGCGATTCCGACCGCCTGAAAACGCCGTCGGGCGCGAGTTAATCGGGTTCGTTCCAGAATGTGCCCGGTTAGCCGCGACGCGCAGCGGAGCGCGTATTTGCGGGATTGCGAGAGGTTAATATTGCGCTGTTTATCGTTCGAATACGCGCTCCGCTGCGCGTTGCGGCTAACCCCCGGCTGATCCACTAAACATTTGTGACCTCGCATTCGGCATGAAGCCGCGAGCGAGCCTTCGCCGATAAACATCGAACAATGTGGCGCAGGCGGCGCTTGACGAGGAGCCTCTTCTAATCGGCGAGGAACGGATGCATTGCGACCTTCCGCGCACGACGGTCTGCTTGAATGACCAAACGCCCGTTGCCGTTTTGGAATAATCAAGCAACTGCCGAGAACAGACGTTTCGCGCATCGTCGCGGGAAACCGGGTGATCGATTGGCGTCCTGCAAGGAGGATTTTCCAGTGTACAGTCAGCAGTTTCAGTCGTCGCGTTCGGCCCAGGGCCGTCTTCTCGTCGCGTGCCAGTGCCTGCTGGAAGCGCTGGAGTCGCGCCTCCTGCTCTCCGCGATCCCGGCGCCGCTGATGGGAGCCGATATCGGTACGCCCGCAGGCGGGTCCGACAGCTATGACAGCAACACCGGAATCATCACCGTCACCGGCGCGGGCCACGATATTATCGGAGGGTCGGATGCCTTCCACTACGTGTACGAGCCGTTGGACGGCGACGGAACGATCACCGTGAAGATCGACAGCGACAGTGCCAACAGCGGGGAATCGCTGGCCGGGCTCGACATCCGCACGTCGTTGCTTCCCGACGCGGCCAACGTGTTTGTGGCGCGCGGGACGACGGATCGGTCTTCGTCAATTCCCGCGCGTTCAACGCCACCACCGGCGGAAACAACAACCCCGGCCAAGTGGGCAGCTTTTCCGAACTTCTACGGCTCACACGCACGGCGGGCAACGTCGACGCGTCCTACTCGACTGATAACGGAGTGACGTTTCAAAGCCTTGCCACGGCAGCCGTCAGCTTTCCCAGCAACCGCGTGCTGGTCGGGCTTGCCGTCGCCTCGCAAAACGCCCCGACGACTCTCGCGACCGCGACGTTCCAGGATCTGACCGTCATCCCGTCGACCGGGCCGACTGCGATTCTGGGGAACACGCCGACCGTGCATGGCGCAGATCGCGCCATATCAGTTCAGCGTCACCTACAACAGCGGTGTCGCGATCAACACCGCCACGCTCGCGGCTTCCAACATCACCGTCACCGCTCCCAACACTTCGACGCCCGGCGTCACGCTGCTTTCGACCGGACTGACGGATGACACGAGCGTCACCGCGACCTATCAGGTTGCCGCCCCGACGCAGGCGGGCGCCTACCAGATCAGCCTCAACACCAACCAGGTCAGCGACGTGAACGGCAACTTCGTCGCCGCGGGCTCGCTTGGCTCGTTCAGTGTCACGGCAGACACCACGCGTCCGACTGCAATGCTAACTTCCGCTCCCTCGATCCAGGCGAGCAGTTCTTCTCCCTATCAGTTCACCGTCACCTACAGCGATGACGGCTTGATCAACGCCGCGACCGTCGGCAACAACAACCTGCTGGTTCAGCTCCCCGGCGGTACGACCGAGGGCGCGACGCTCGTCTCCACCGGACTCACGTCCGCTTCGAGCGAAGTGGTGACCTACCAGATTCCCGGCCCGACTGCGAATGGCGCCTACACCGTCAAGACCGGCGCAGTCCCCCTCTCCGACGTCAGCGGCAATCAGGAAGCCGCCGCAACACTGGGAACGTTCCAAGTCACGCTCCCCAATACCGTCCAGGGGACCGTGAAAAACGCAACACTCGCCGGCGTTGCCGGCGCTACCGTGTTCGCGGATCTCAACGGTGACAAGATCTTCGAGGCCGGCGAACCCAGCGCCACCACGGACAGCTCGGGAGCCTATTCCCTCACCGGGCTGACCGACGGCACCTTCAGCATCGCGGAAACCGCACCGGGCCAGCAGACGCTGCTACCCGCCTCGGGGGTGCAAAGCGTCAGCGTCGCCGCCGGGCAGACTGTCGCCGGCATCAACTTCATCAACACCTCAGCGTCCAGCGGCAGCGCCACCGTCAATCTCACCGGCGTTTTCACCAACAGGTTTAAAGCCGTGCGGGCGGGAACCGCCGCGAGCGCCGCTATCCGCATCTTCAACAGAGGCACGGGAACGGCCACCGGCTTCGTCAACGTCGCCCTGCTGCTCACCACCGACGGCACCGTCGCCACCGAGGTGACGACGCTCAAAACCGCTCGCGTGAAGCTCAAACTGAAGACCAACAAGTTTGTCGGCGTTCCACTCGCCTTCAGGTATCCCGTCGGCACGACGCCCGGGACCTACAAAGTTGTCGCGATTGTCGACACCGGCGACGCCATCGCCGAGACCAACAAGCTGGACAACATCTTCTCCAGCACGCCGATCACCATCACGGTCAAAGCCCACGGCTGATTCTAAAAGCAGCCAGCAATTTCGCCATCAGACGGTCGCCCATCAGGCGACCGTCTTTTTTTGAATGGCCGCAGAACCGATCGCTTTCTCATTTTCGTTTTCGAAAACCAGACGATGGCTGGGTGTAACTTTTATTTGTGGCGATTGCAGATTTTGCGATCGTAGGGCGGGATTCATCCCGCCGTTTTCTCAGCCGGTCAACAAATCGGCGGGATGAATCCCGCCCTACTCGGAGCCGATCGCCACTTTCGAGCGCCACACCCCGATGGCCCGCTTACCATGATTTCCGCTACGGAAGGAGGCCGGAATCAGGTACATTCTCCGCATATGGGCCTCTTCAAAAACAAAGACGAACGCCGGGTGGAACGGGAGATGCGGATTCGCTCGGGCATGCGCTCCATTGAGAAATCGATCCGCCAGCAGGAGAAGTTCGCCGACGACTTCATCAAGAACGCGCAGCATGCCAAGAAGATCGGCGATGAGAATCAGTATCAGTTTATCCGCGGGGCGCTGAAGAAGACCGCCGTCGTTAAGAAAATGCTCGAACGGCAGTTGCTCGCCATCAGGAACGCGATGCTGATTCAACAACAGGCGCAGGCGAGTCAGCAGTTCGCCGAGTCGATGAACCTCATGGCCCGCGAGATCGGTCGCGTTTTTGGCGAGATGGACCTTACGCAGACACAGGCGCAGTGGGAACGCGCCGTCTCCCAGGCCGGGAGCATGGAAGAGCGCATGGACCTCTTTCTCGACTCGATGGAGCAGACCGCCATCGCCGGATCTGCCGGCTCGACCAAGGAGGAATTGGTCAGCGACGACGAGATCGACCGGATGATCCAGGCGGACGTACTGGCGGCCGAAAAGCAGGAGCTTGGCAAACTCGACGAACTGGAAAGCGAGATCGCCAAGGAGCTGGGTGCGAACAAGCAAAAGGATTGACCAAGACATGGCTACCATTACTTTCTTCATCCAGACGCGGCAGGATTCCGGCGTTCGAAGCGGGGTCGACGTCAACGGAAATTCGGTTCTGACTCGGTTCAATGCCGGCAGCGGCGACGAGCCGGATCCTGCCATTCGGTGGTATGTCGATGTCCGTTGCAGCGGCATGGTTCTGCCGTCAGGAGGGGACGGCGCCAGACAGTGGCTCGCCGAACATGCTCCGCAAATTAAAGCCGCTCTGCTGGCTGCAGCGCAACAAATACCAGCGGGTATCGACCCCGGAGATTGGCCGTATCGCTACGAGAGCAAGATCGGTGCGGCCAGGAAGATTTCAATTGTTTGCAGCGCGGTTCGACAGGTCGATGCTCGCGAACTCGGAGGAATTTTGAAAGATCTTGCAAAGAACTGGAATAGACACCTGCATCAGCTTTCAAGCCTCGCGGAAGTGGGCTGAGCGTGCGGCGGCGGATTCTGGATACCAATCTCCTGATCAATCATTGGACGCGGTGCTATTCCCGCTTTCGCGACGGGTCCCGCACGGTATCAACAAAGCATGCAGAGAATTGGGCAGATGAATTGATTGAGATCGAGGATGCCGGAGCGATCGTCACGCCCGTTTACATCGAATATCTATGCGGTCAGACCGACAGCGCGAAACTCAAACTGGCAAAGTCGTTCTTGAGCCGGTTCGAACTCGTCGACAAGGGAGCAATCAGCATCACCGACTGGCAGCTGGCACGGCAGATCGCCGAGCGCGTTTCCACCGGATGGGCGCCGACGGCAGATGAGCGACTGCCTGATCCGCGCAATTGCGCAGCGGCTCGGTTTCGAAGTGCGAACTGGGGACAGAGGCTTTCCGCGAGCGAACAAATAGCCAGAATGCGATCGTGCTGAGTCATGCCGCCCTCGACCGCCTCTTCGGCTGGAAATCTGCGTTCGACGATCCGCTCACGGTGACGCTGACACTCGCGGCAGTCACAGCGCTGCTCGCCGCGCCGGTGGTCATTCGATTCCTGCAGCGGAGAAACAAACTCTCAGAAAAGCTCACGAACGACTTATGGCAGCGCGTATACGTCCTGGCTCGTGCTGGCGCCGTTGATGATCGTGCCGGTTCTTCTGGGGGCGTTCTGGACGATCATCGGGGTCGGCATTCTCAGCATGATGTGCTATCGAGAGTTCGCGCGGGCCACGGGATTGTTTCGCGAACGGGCGGTCAGCTTGATCGTCGCACTCGGGATTTTCGCAGTCACGTTCTCGGTACTGGACAACTGGTACGCATTCTTCGTGGCGCTCTGGCCGCTCACCGTCGGCGCAATTGCCGGGGTCGCGATTCTGAGCGATCGGCCTAAAGGCTATATCCAGCGGGTGGCGCTGGGGGTGCTGGCGTTCGCGCTGTTCGGCTCCTGCTTCGGGCATCTGGGCTACTTTGCCAATAACGCGCGCTATCGCCCGATCCTGTTTTGGATCGTGATGACCGTCGAACTCAATGACGTCTTCGCCTATGTCAGCGGGAAACGTTTCGGCAATCGCAAGCTCGCACCCCACACCAGCCCCAACAAAACACTGGGTGGCGCGATCGGGGCGGTGGTGCTTACGACGGGACTCGCGGCTTTCATCGCGCACTATGTTTTTCGCAACACCGTCATCGACCACTGGTATCGCCTCGTCGCACTCGGGCTGATCATCAGCATCCTCGGCCAGCTTGGCGACCTGTTGATTTCGTCGATCAAGCGCGATCTTGATATTAAGGACATGGGCGTTCTCTTCCCGGGCCATGGCGGACTGCTCGACCGCTTCGACAGCCTGATCCTCGTCGCCCCCGCGGTGTTTCATTTTGTCGGATACTACGGCATCCTTGGCGTAGCCGGAGACCAGCGCATTATCACCGGCGGTTAGAGGCCGTTTTGGAACCCTTCGGTTGGGGGTTCAGGGTTCAGGGTTTCAGGGTTCAGGAATCAGCAGCTCGAATCTCTTCTGAACCCTGAACCCTGACACCCTGAACCCTGAGGGAGTGCGACAACCTGGTAACGCACACCGCACATGGACCCCTGGAAACTCCAACCCGCGCGCGATCATGGGCTCACGGCGTCGGTGCGCTCAAAAGCCCGCGGCGCGAGAGCGGGCTGGTCGAAACGGCCACCCAGCGACTGTGGTGGATGCTCGTGCGGACCTATCTTCGGACGGCACATCGTCTGATCGTCATCGGCCGCGAGCGGCTTCCGACGACTGGCTCGTTTGTCGTGGTCGCCAATCACAGCAGCCACCTCGATGCCCTGGTGCTCGCGTCGCAGTTGTCGCGCTCGATGCGGGATCACGTCTTTCCCATCGCGGCCGGCGACACTTTTTTCAAAACCCCTTTTTCGTCGGCGTTTGCCGCGGCCGCACTCAATGCGCTGCCGGTCTGGCGGCGCAGCGCGGGACGCCACGCGCTGGACGAACTCCGCCAACGCCTCGGCGATGAGGAATGCGTCTTTATTCTCTTCCCGGAGGGGACGCGCAGCCGGGATGGCTCCCTGGGTGCATTCAAGGCGGGAGTGGGCGGGTTGCTCGCCGCCAGCAACGTGCCGGTCGTCCCATGCCATCTGGATGGAACCTTCGAGGCTCTTCCGCCAGATCGACGGCTGCCGCGACCTGTCAAAATTCGACTTCGCATCGGCAACGCTCTGCGATTTGCCGACGTATCCAACGACCGAGTCGGCTGGGAAACCGTCGCCGAACGGCTCAGGAACGCCGTTCGCGAATTGGGCGCTCAGCGATGAAGCGATGCACGTTGTTGCTCACGGCCAGAGCAATGCGGTGGCCCCGTCGGAGTACAGCGCCGTTGCTGATGGATGTTTGCTGATTGGCTCGATCTGCAGCAGCGCCGCGCCCGCTCTGGACCCCCCGGCTCATCCCGGTGTCGATCATGAACACCAGACCGTCGTACTTGCTGTACATCTGCCCCTCGGCCCGCTCCGTGCCGTCGAGAAATCTAACTCTGCCAGGCTGATGGCCAAAGACCAGGTGACGCGCGCAAGCGCTTCGACGAAGCTCGTCAAGCGATGTTCTTCCGAGGCATCGCCGGTCTCGTGTACTTCCTTTTTGCCCTTTTTCGCTTTCTCCGGCTTGGCGATATCCTTGAGCTTCGGCTCCTCGGAGTCCCACCATGGGCGCGGATGCATTCGTGCTTCGAGCATGGAGCTGGAATCGGCCAGGATCGGCGCGCTCCACCCCTGCGCGGTCACCTGCTGTTGAATTTCGCTTTCCAAATCGGCCAGCGTTCTTCCTCCGGTGTCGCCCGCGTGGCAGAAGAACCAGTCGCCCACTTTGGCGCCCGCCGGGAGATTCCGCAGCCATGCGCCGATGCCGCCCGGATCACGTCCGAGCGCCACGTCTGCCGGCGAGACGCCAGCCCGTTTGAGTTCGCCGGCAAACTCCGCTGACTTCTTGTCGTCGCCTCGCGCAGCGAGAAATTCGGCTTCGTGATTGCCGAGCGTAACGATGACCTCTCCGCCCTCCGCGGCAGCCTGCTGCTGCAACGACCTCATCACTGCGATGACTTCGATGCCGTGGTCATATTTGTCGATCAGATCGCCGGTGCATACGAGAACCGCATGGCCGGCCGACCAATGAACCGCTGCCGGGGACGCGGGAACTCCATCGATAATCTTTCCTGCCGCCAGAAGCTGGACCAGTCGGTCGTAGTCACCGTGAACGTCGCCCAGCGCATAGAGGTGCTTGGGTGCAGGGATGGACACTATCGCGGGATACTGCGTCCAATCGCGAGTGACTGACCCGGCATACGATCGCTGCTCTGCACTCACAACTGAGATGCACAGCAATAAGAGAAATGAAGTCGCGAGCGAACGGCTGTTCATAAGGATTGAGAACGGGCAACGTAACAGAATTATTGTGTGCCCGCAGCAAGCTCTCGAAGCTTTACTCGCCAGCCGCTGTTGCAGCGGCTGACACCGATCTGTCATCGGGCCGTCCCCTACGGGACCTGGCGTCTTCACGCGCGATGTAGCAGCCCGATGGCGCTGGCCGTCGCGTGAGTCTCGATATGACTGATGCTGATGTGCCAGCGCACGATCCCTTGTTGAGTCGCAATCCGCAACGATTCGCCGGTCAGGTGGATCGTCGGCTGGCCGGAAGGTTGCGATTGCACCTCCACATCGGTCCAGGCAATTCCGCCGCGCCAGCCCGTGCCGAGCACTTTCAGCACCGCCTCTTTCGCGGCGAACCTGCCGGCGAGGTGCTCGAAATACCGTTTGGGGTTGCGGGCGCAGTACGCCTGCTCCAACGGCGTGTAGACGCGGTCGAGAAAATGATGCCCATGCTCCTCCACCATCCGGCGAATGCGCGAGGTTTCCACGATGTCTATCCCATGTCCAACGATCGGCATCGCCAGCAGGATAGGGGCGGCGGTTGGATTTCGGAAGCCCGCGGGATAGCATGCGACCATGACCCCTCGCGACGTACTGAAGCTCTGTCAGCAGAAGAACGTGGAGTTCATCGATCTTCGCTTTATGGACTTTCCCGGCCTGTGGCAGCACACCACCTCGCCGATCAGTGAACTCACCCTCGACAGCTTTTCCGATGGATTCGGTTTTGACGGAAGCTCCATCCGCGGCTGGCAGGCGATCAACGAATCCGACATGCTGCTGCTCCCCGTTGCCGACACCGCGAAGATCGATCCTTTCATGCAGCACGTGACGCTGTCGATGATCTGCGACGTCCGCGATCCGATCACCAAAAAGGAATATTCCCGCGACCCGCGTTCGATCGCTCGCAAAGCGGTGGAATTTCTGAAGAAGACAAAAATCGCCGATACGGCGTTCTTCGGGCCGGAGCTGGAATTCTTCATCTTCGATCAGGCGTTCTACGACCAGGGAATTAATTTTGCGAAATATTACGTCGGCTCGCGCGAGGGCGTCTGGGGCCGGGGCGATGAGGATCCGCTGAACCTGGGCTACAAGATTCGCTTGAAGGAGGGATATTTTCCAACGCCGCCGATGGATTCGATGCAGAATATTCGCAGCGAAATGGTCGCGGAGCTGGTGAACCTGGGAATTCCCGTGGAGATGCACCATCACGAAGTAGCCACCGGAGGGCAGTGCGAAATCGACATGCGATTTCAGGATCTGCTGACCATGGCTGACAACGTGATGAACTACAAGTACGTTTGCAAGAACGTTGCCGCCCGTCACGGCAAGGTTGTCACATTCATGCCCAAGCCCCTGTTCCAGGACAACGGCTCGGGAATGCACGTGCATTTTTCGCTCTGGAAGGGCGCCAAGCCGCTGTTCGCCGGAAACAAATATGCCGGGCTGAGCGATATTGGCCTTTACGCGATCGGCGGAATTCTCCGCCATGCCCGCGCGCTGTGCGCGTTGTGCAATCCCACAACCAATAGCTACAAGCGGCTGGTGCCGGGGTATGAAGCGCCCGTGAATCTCGTCTACAGCAGCCGAAATCGATCGGCCGCCGTGCGCATTCCGATGTACAGCGAAAAGCCCAAAGCCAAGCGCATTGAATTCCGCTGCCCCGACAGCAGTTGCAACCCCTACCTCGCGTTCAGTGCCATGCTGATGGCGGCAATCGACGGAATTCAAAACAAGCTTCATCCCGGCGACCCGCTCGACAAAAACATGTACCATCTCACCCCGGAAGAATCGGCCAAGATCAGATCCGCGCCCGGTGCGCTCGACGAAGCGCTCAATGAATTGGAAAACGATCACGATTTTCTGCTCAATGGGGACGTATTCACGGCTGATGTGATTCACTACTGGATCAAGTACAAGCGAGAGAACGAGGTTGACGCGATCCGCGTGCGGCCGCATCCGTACGAGTTCTGCATGTATTTCGATATCTAATGCCTCCCGAAGCCTGTCCGGAGCGTTGCAGCGCGGCACAGTGCGCCGCGCCGATGACGGTCCGCATCCGACAAAAAACCCTTCTCCCCGCTCATGCGACACCGCGCGACAGATTTTGCAGCGCCGCATGTCGCATCCGCCGCGCAACTCCTTTTCCTTCCGCGGGATGCTCTCCAGGCTGGCGCGACACCGCGCGCGACAGTTGCGCGCCGTTCGCTGAAAACGGGTTTTCCCCGCGCGATTGCTGTGTACCATGCGCCTCCTCCGCCGGTCTCCAGCCGCGCCAGCCCAAAGAGTGATTGCCACAAAAACGCAAAAGACACAAAAAAAGAGATGCTGGGTACGAAAGCAGCTTCCGGTTTCACTCTCTGCTGTTGCGCGTCGCCTCTCTCTTTCCCTTTTTGTGTTTTTGTGTTTTTGTGGCCATTCGCTCTTTGATTCCAATGCGCTCGGCCATGGTCTGCGTGCGTCGTCAATGGAGTGCGCCGTGGTGCTGAACCTGCGGCTGTCCACGCCGATCTGTTGTGATTGCATCACGGTATCCTTTTCGCTCGCCCCCGTGCGACATTGATTGGCCTCCGGTTTCTCCGCTAACAACGCTTCCGTCTGTTCCAAAGCCGTAGGGTCCGCTCGGCGGCTCCTGGGTACGCCTCGAATCGATGACAGCGTCGAGCCGCCGTGCGGACCATTCCTCGACTTCCGCGAGAATCCCCGCCGGTCGCTCTCCGCTGTCCATGATGGACTGTCCGTTCAACCAGTTCCTAACCGATTCCGCAGACGGCAATCCACTTTGATTGTGAATCTCCCAAAACCGACGGACCGTCCGCCGGAATTGCACTGCGCTGAGCCGCAGCCCGATGTCTCTTCTGAATCTCCAAAGCCAACGGATTGCAATCCGTGGGAATTGATCCATCCGGTCCGCGCTTACCACAAACCCCCGATAGATCAGAAGCACTTCAATCAGAAAGCCCCGACCTCCGCTTTACCTCGTAAAGTGGCACGAAATGGCACGTTTTGGCACATTATCTTTCCCAAACGGCGTGCAGAAGAGAGGCCGTAGTTGCTTCCTCCCATGGCCGAATCCGGGGCGGCGCTAAAGCTCTGCCCCGGCGTGGTCGCCGGAGACATCGCCTCGCCAGTCACGCCGGGACAGAGCGTACTCGCGCCGTCCCGGATTCTGCCAACGGAGGGGAAATTGCGCTTCTTCCCTCGATTCCGGGCATACCAAGGGAGGGCCATCGCCGGCTCTATGAGGCATAGCAATCTCGCGATATGATCTCGCCCTGACAAAAAGGGCTGGATGCTGACCGAAGCCGATACCTCCACTCGATTGATCGTCCCCCAACTCCGCTCGGCGGGGTGGGACGACGCTCCGCACTCCTTCGCCCAGGAACATTGCTTCACCGATGGCCGCATCGTTCTGATCGGCACCAAAGTCCGCCGGAAGCAGAAGAAACGGGCGGACTTTCTCCTGCAATACACGCGCGATTTCACGATCGCGCTGGTCGAAGCCAAATCCGAAGACCGACCGGCTGGCGAAGGACTCCAGCAGGCGAAAGCCTACGCAGAGGTCTTGGGCCTCAAGTTCGCCTATTCGACCAACGGGCATCAGATCGTCGAGTTCGATTACCTCACCGGCAAAGAGAAGGTGCTGGATGCGTTCCCCTCGCCGCAGGAGCTTTGGCTCCGGTATACGCGCGGCGCGGGACTCAAGAGCGAAGCCGAGAAGACGCTGCTGGAGCCATACAACCAGACGAGCGGCAAGGTTCCCCGCTACTACCAGCAGATCGCGATCAACCGCTCCGTGCAGTGCGTGTTGCAGGGGCAGAAGCGCATCCTGCTGACGATGGCCACGGGCACAGGCAAAACCGTCGTCGCGTTCAACATCGCCTGGAAGCTCTGGGAATCCCGCTGGAACCGTACCGGCGAATACCGCAAGCCGAAGATTCTCTTCCTGGCCGACCGCAACGTCCTGGTCGACGATCCGATGGCCAAGACCTTCGCCGCGTTCGGCGACGCCCGCTTCAAGATCGAGAACGGGAAGATCAACAGGGGCCGGGAGATGTTCTTCGCGATCTATCAGGCGATCGCGAAGGACGCCAATCGCCCCGGCCTCTACAGGGAATATCCCGCCGACTTCTTCGACCTGATCATCATCAATGAATGTCACCGTGGCTCAGCCAACGACGAAAGCTCCTGGCGGGAAATCCTCGAATACTTCGAGCCGGCCTTTCAGATCGGAATGACTGCCACGCCCAAGCGCCAGGACAACGTCGACACCTACCAATACTTCGGCAACTCGATCTACACCTACAGCCTCCGCCAGGGAATCGACGACGGCTTTCTCGCCCCGTATCGCGTCCACCGCATCATCACCAGCGTAGACGCCGCCGGCTGGCGACCGACCGCCGGGGACATCGACCGCTACGGCCGCGAGATCCCCGACGACGAATACCAGGCCAAAGACTTCGAACGACTGATTTCATTGCGCAAGGGCTCCGGCGCAGGGCTCTTTGTGTCGTCCGAGGGTATGGATAAGCTACACGTATGAGTCCGGCGAAATTTATCTCCCGTCATTCTGCTCGCCACGTCGTTGAGGAGCACCGCCACAGGCTTCTAATCGCGTCTTCCGCCTATCCCGACGCCCTGCAGGATTTATCTGACACACTCGAGGGGTTCTACATTCACCCAGCCAAATCGATGCAAGGGGAGGCAGTTTAGTAGTCATAGGTCGCGAGCGCCGAGCATTCGGAGGACAACATGAACTGTAAAAAACTAAGAAGCCCAGAGGCGGACGAGGTCTTGGTTGTCTATTCGAGCGTCGGAGGAATTCCGTATGTCGATCTCGTCACTCGGGAAGTTGGTGCCGCCGTTACTGCGTACACCCGGCTTGTGGCAACTCATGGTCAGAAAATGTCGCTCCAAGAGTCAAAGCGATGGGAGATGCAGAATCCAAAATCTGCTGGCGAGATCGAAGAGATCGGCGGCAATTTTTATCTAGCACACACCGCCGATTTTGATGCATTCATCGAAATCCAAGTCATACGGTAATCTGCGTTTGAACTTGCGGACTGATTGAGGGCTAAATGCTCCTGGAGATGGATCGCTCATTTGGCGATGGATATTTCAGCAATTCGCAGCGTGCGCGATGCATTACCGAAGCATGGGCAACAAACAACCTCTTTTGCGCTGCATGTGAGAGTCCATCGGTGGTGCAGGCGCCCTGCAATGCAAAAGCTACCGACTTCACATGCCCTGTATGCACCGCTCGGTATCAGCTGAAGGCGTCACGGGTATGGAACGAGCGCCGCATCCCAGATGCGGGCTATGCAGCTATGATTGAGGCAATTCGCGATGACAAAACGCCCAACCTTCTAGTGATGCAATACACGGCGGACTGGAAGGTGGGGAACCTACTTTTGGTGCCGCATTTCTTTTTTGCCGAATCCGCCGTCGAGCGACGCAAGCCTCTCGCCGCTACGGCCCGACGGGTCGGGTGGATCGGGTGTAACATCCTGCTCAGCGAAATCGCGAGAGAAGGAAAGATTCGGATAGTCGCAAATGAAAAGCTGGAAGACCCAGGTGCCGTACGCCGTATCTACCAAGCCACAAAACCTCTCGCATCGTTACGCCCGTCGGTCCGGGGCTGGACGCTAGACGTCCTCCGCGCAGTCGAGTCTCTCGGTAAGCAGACATTTACTTTGTCCGAGGTCTATTCGAAAGAGAGCGAATTGGCTTCACTACACCCCGGGAATTCGCATATACGTGATAAGATTCGACAACAGCTCCAAGTACTCCGTGACGCTAGGTTGCTTCGTTTTCTCGGGCGAGGCCGGTATGCAATAGGAGGTGTATGACATTCACCGCCGTTTGCGCCAACCCGCGCCTCGGCGAGACGCTCCTCGATCCCGCCTGCGGCACCGGCGGATTCCTGGTCGAGTCGTACGCGCATCTGGAAAAACAGGCCAAGACTGTCCAGGACCGCGAGACGCTGCAAAGAAAAAGCATTCTCGGCGGGGAAGCCAAGTCGCTGCCGTACCTGCTGGCGCAGATGAACCTGCTGCTGCACGGGATGGACTATCCGCGCATTTCCCCCGGCAACAGCCTGGACGTGAAGCTCCGAGCTGGGCGACAAGGACCGCGTCGACATCATCCTCACCAATCCCCCCTTCGGCGGCGAGGAAGAACGCGGCATCCAGAACAATTTCCCCGCCGACAAACAGACCAGCGAAACCGCGCTCCTCTTCCTGCAGCTCATCATGCGCAAGCTGCGCCGCCAGCCGAAGCCGGGAAGGGCCGGCGTCGTCGTCCCCAACGGCACCCTCTTCGGCGACGGCGTCTGCGCCCGCATCAAAGAGGAGCTTCTCAAGGAATTCAATCTCCACACGATCGTCCGCCTGCCCAACGGCGTCTTCGCGCCCTACACCAGCATCCCGACGAATCTCCTCTTCTTCGACCGCAGCGGCCCGACAAAACATGTCTGGTACTACGAGCAGCCGTTGCCGGAGGGAAAGAAGAACTACACCAAGACCGCGCCAATTCAGTTGGAGGAATTCGCCGACTGCATCGCCTGGTGGACCAAGCGCAAGGAGACAGACCGCGCCTGGAGGATCCCGGCCAAGCAGATCATCGAGAACGGCTGCAACCTCGATATTAAAAATCCCACTGCGAAGGAGGACCTCGAACACCTCCCGCCGGAGAAGCTGGTGGAGAGCATCGTCGAGAAGGAGAAGCGGATTCTGGAGATCATGGGCGAGATCAAGGCGCTGCTCGCGGAGGGGCCGAAAGCATGATCCAGACACATCCCAACCGCCGGCGCGACAGCGTCCGTCACTACCGGTTAGCCGCGACCCGAAGGGGAGCGCGTCCAATTGCGCTGTCGGCTCGGCAATTTCCAGCGCGAACCGGGCAGTTGTCATGCGCACACATTCAGCAGACGGCGTCTGCTGAATTGCCACTGATTCCAATTTTTCCACCGCCGGTGGCAAAAATGCTCGGCGCGAACGACAATCGCGGATCTGCAGCAGCCCGCTGCAAATTTGAGGAAAGATTTGCCAGACAGCGTCTGGCAATTTCCCAGACGCCGTCTGGGAATTCACAATTCGCGTGCGATCTGTTTCCTCTGCCCTGGTCGCGAACCACACAAAGGGGACGATAATGGCCCGAAAAAGCTCCAAGAAAACGGCGCGGCGGCAACCGTCTAAAACAATTGTCCCGCAGCCTGCGGGACAATTGGCCCGCAGCTCTGCTGCCGGCCTTCCGCGCGGATATCCAGCGCTTCTGGAAGATATCAAATCGCGGATCCGCACAGCGCAGATCAAGGCGTCACTGTCGGTCAATCGCGAGATGATCGGTTTGTACTGGAGCATCGGGCGTGACATCGTGGCCAGACAGCATCTGGAGGGTTGGGGAGCGGGCGTCATCAACCGATTGGCCAAGGACATTCGGACGGCGTTTCTCGGAATCGAGGGATTTTCTCCGTCCAATATCTCGCGCATGCGCGCGTTCCATCTGGCGTGGGCCGATGTGCCGGCAATTTCGGCACAGCCCGTGCCGAACATGCAGCCGCCAATTTCGGCACAGCCTGTGCCGAAAATAGCCGAATCGCTTCCGCCGTCTGTCCTGATGGAAATTCCGTGGGGCCACAATATCGCCCTGATCTTTCAGTTAACTGATCCCGTCCAACGCCTCTGGTACGCCCGCCAGACGATCGAGAACGGCTGGTCGCGATCAATGCTCGAGCACTGGATCGACTCCGGCTTGTATACGCGCCAGGGCAAGTCGATCAATAACTTCAAGAGAACCCTGCCCGCGCCGCAGTCCGATCTGGCCCAACAACTAATCAAGGATCCCTACAAATTCGACTTCTTCACGCTGGCCACCGACGCCGCCGAGCGGGAACTGGAACAGGGGTTGCTGGCCCACATCCGCAAATTCCTGCTGGAACTGGGCGCCGGCTTCTCCTTCGTCGGCCAGCAGGTGCGCCTCGAAGTCGACGGCGAAGAATTCTTCATCGATCTGCTCTTCTATCACCTGCGCCTCCGCTGCTACGTCGTGGTCGATCTGAAAGTCGAGGGGTTCAAACCTGAATTTGCCGGGAAGATGAATTTCTACCTGTCGGCGGTCGACGACCAGATGCGCCACGCCGACGACAAGCCGTCCATTGGGCTGATCCTCTGCAAAACCCGGAAAAAGACGATCGCCGAATACGCCCTGCGCGACCTCGCCAAGCCGGTCGGCGTGGCCCGGTACGTGACCAGGCTGATCGAATCGCTTCCGGAACAACTGGCGGGATCGCTGCCGAGCATCGAACAAATCGAAGCCGAATTTGCGACCGAAAGCGCCGGCGGCAAACCAGCGAACAACGCACGCACGCCCCGACGGAGGAGGCGATGAAAGATACGCAGAGCAGCACTGCCTGCGGCAACGCGCTTCCACACCGGTTAGCCGCGACCCGAAGGGGAGCGCGTCCAGTTGCGCGGCCGCGTCCGAAAGCACGTCGCTCAGCATCGACGTCCGCCGGACGCGCTCCCCTGCGGGTCGCGGCTAACCTTGGCGGCTGGACGGCATTGCATGAACGGTGCGGTGCGAATCGCGATTCAATTCTCGATAATGCGGGGAGGGGAAAGCGATGACGAACGCTTGGCCGATGGTGGTGCTCATTGGTTCTCATGTTCTCAGCCTCACAAAAATGACTTGTCGCTACGATCAGAAAAAATCAAAAAATAAATCGAGACCGTGAACACTAATGCCGGTTTCCGGACGCGTCCCCCATCCGCGGGTCGAATGCAAAGCCGGAGATCGACGGCGAGGCCGCAGATGCGGACTGCGGAAAGGGCCGCACGGGAGAGACGGCCTTCTCTCATAGGCTCCCCTGCACCACGCTCCGCGAGAGAGGAGAGTTGTAGAGAGTGGAAAGTGGAGGGGGAGTTCCGGGTGTACCAGCAACGGCAGGAGCGAATGAACATCTACTTTGAAGACGAATTCAAGCACCGAATCAGCGGGAGGCGCATGTCCATTTATTTTCATAAGGCAAGCAATGTTTTATTATTTACGCACTGCTCCAAAGCGTAAAATTCCGTAAAGTTGTGTAAAGCGAACCGCTGATTCCGAGCGACAGATGAGGGTTGATCGCCCGGCGGTCACTCGCGTTGTTCTGGATTGTAAAGCGGCTGCATGCAGCTGCTCCGCTTCACTCTGCAGTATCAATTCGTTGGTGCAGGGCGTCAGAGGAAAGTTGAATGCCCAAGGCCCAATGGCCAACAAAGGCCCAAGTCTCAAGGCCCACGGGAAGACGGCAGGGTCGGAGCCAGCGGAATCTCCCAGTGGCCGGCGAGCATGTTCGCAAATCCGGCTCTCCGTTGTGTTCCCAGGGAGCGGGAACACGGCGGGCATGCCCACCGGCTACACGAAGAGATGGTTTTCGGAGAGCCGCTTCCCCACGAGTCCGCGCCCGTCCGCGAAATCCGCGGTTCCAACGGCTTCGCGTTTTCATTTCTCGTCGCGAGAGGGCGATTCCTCCGAATGCGGCTTGAGGTCGCTCTGCGCCGATTCGCTTGCGAAGTGCAGCAGGCGTATCAAGCCGCGCGATCCAAGCATCGGCCAGATGGAGAAAGCGATGCCCAGCAGAGCCGACCGCCTTATCTTGGAACGACGACCGGCAGCGGTTACGATCCCGCCGGTAGATTTGCAGACGAATCGAAGTATGCCTCTGGAAGGAGACAAGCATCGTGGAACGAACGCTCATCATTCTGAAACCCGACGCCGTTCAGCGCGGGCTTTGCGGCGAGATTCTCACCCGCTTCGAAAAGAAGGGCTTTGAGATCGTGGGGCTCAAGTTCATGAAAATTCCGCAGAGCCTCGCGGAGATGCACTACGAGCCGCACAAGGCCAAGCCTTTTTATCCGGGGCTGGTGAAATTCATGACCAGCTCTCCGGTGGTGGTGATCGCGCTGGCGGGGAAAGATGCGATTGTCATCAGCCGCAAGATGATGGGCGCCACGTTTGGCTCCAAAGCCGAGCCGGGAACCATTCGCGGAGACTTTGGCGTGAGCAACACGTTCAACCTGATTCATGGCTCCGATTCGCTTGAGAGCGCACAGCGAGAATTGAGCTTGTTCTTCAAGCCCGACGAGTTGCTCGACTGGCAGCCGGCGGTTCGGACGTGGGTGTACGATCTGAGCAAGGGACAGCCGGAGTAATCGGAATCGAATTGAATCTTGCGCAGTGCTCGCCGCTCAAGCGGCAAGACCGGCGAAGTTGGTCAGCGGACGTTTTGATTTGAATCCCAGTAACTGGTTTTCAGACAGAGCCTGGCATGCGAACATCGGGGTCGCGACGGCGAGGGCGGGTGACGTTGTGCGCCGCTGTTGCGGCGTATGGATTGCTCATGCTCTTTGGCGGTTGTGCTGATCGGCTGATTCTCTACCCGTCCACTCAGGCGCTCAACATTGCCGGTGAACTGCCGGTGCAGGTTGCCGCGCCCGGCGGCAAGGTGGAAGTCTGGACCGAGCGCAGTGCGCCCGGCAGCGAGCCGGTCGGGTTTGTGCTCAATTTTACCGGCAATGCATCGCGCGGCGAGATCGAAGCCGAGATGGTGGCAGACGAATGGCAGGGGCATGCCGTCGAAGTCTGGTCGATGAATTATCCGGGGTACGGGCAAAGCACCGGCCCGGCAAAGCTGGGGTCAATCCCGCCGGCGGCGCTGGCGGTTTACGATCAGCTCGCGGAGCACGCCGGTTCGCGACCGATCTTTTTGAGCGGGCGCAGCCTGGGAACGACCGTGGCGCTGTATGTCGCCGCGCATCGACCGGCGGCAGGTCTGCTGCTCCAGAATCCACCGCCGTTGCAGCGGCTCATTCTGCAGCGCCACGGATGGTGGAACCTGTGGCTGCTTGCGGGCCCCGTTGCGTCGGGAGTGCCTGCGGATCTCAACAGCCTGCGGAACGGCCCGCGGATTCACGTGCCGGCGGTCTTCGTTCTCGCCGAGAAGGATACGATTGTTCCCCCGCCCTACCAGCAGATGGTCGTCGCGGCCTACGGCGGGCCCAAGAAAGTTGTGACGGTGCTTGGGGCGGATCACAACGACCCGGTTGCGGGCCAAAGCGCCGTTGATCTCGTCAACGCCATTGACTGGCTTGCGGGTCCTGCTCTGCGTTAGTTCATTCGCGGTACATCGGTCGGTCTAAAGCTAAATTCAGGACCCGGTTAGCCGCGCCGCGAAGCGAAGCGTGTCCCATTGCGCGTGCTGCCGAATCGCGCTCTATATTATTAGCAAGCGCCCCTGGACACGCTCCGCTGCGCGTCGCGGCTAAACAGGTGAGTGCGCCGTTACCAGTTTTGAAGGGGCTTCTTGCCCACGCGCCGCCGGGAGGTCCGGAAAACGGACCACTCGCAATACATCCGCAACATACTGTACATCTTGCACTTATGTGGGATAGGATGAGGGCTTGCATCGCTTCCGGGCTGAAAAGCAGGGCCGGGGCTTCGTATCACAATTAAAATTGTTGGATTTTCTCTAACCCCGGTTGCTGTCAGAGTGTCTACCGAATGGAACCGCGCCCGAGCGATCTTTCCGAAAAGCAGCTTCCAAGCGACGGCGCGCTGGTGGCCCGAACGCTCGCTGGAGATCGCAAGGCGTTTGATCAATTGATCAACCGCTACCAGCGGCAGGCGGTTGCGGTGTCGTATCGGCTCCTGGGCAACTCACACGACGCGCTGGAAGTGACGCAGGAAGCATTCGTCAAGGGCTTCACGAGCCTGAACACGCTGCAAAAACCCGAAGCGTTTGGCGGCTGGTTGATGCGGATCGTTTCCAACCTGTCGCTGAATTTTCGCCGCAGCCGCAGGACGCGCTCGCAGTTGCCGCTGGATGATTTGCTGGGACCGACCGACGGCAGCGCCTCGGATGCCGGGGGCAGCGAGTGGATGGCGCGAGGGGGCGATCCGGTTCATCGCCTGGAGAGCGAAGAGATGGGCCGGCGGCTGCAGCAGGCGTTGCAGCAACTGCCCGAGAAGCAGCGGCTGGCGATTACGATGTTTACCATCGAAGAGATGCCGCAGAAGCAGGTTGCCGAGACGCTCAATTGCAGTGTGGAGGCGGTGAAGTGGCATGTGTTTCAGGGCCGAAAGAAACTGCGTGAATTGTTGAAGGACGTGATTTGACATGGATCGGGAATATCTCATCTCGCAGTACGTGGATGGCACGATCAGCGATGCCGACCGCGCTGTCGTGGAAGCACTTCTCGCGGACGATGAGAGCGCGCGCCGGATGCTGGCCGACGAGCGCAAATTCACGAATTTCCTGATCGCGGCATCGGCACCGATGGAGGCAGTTGACTGGGAGGCGCTGGCGGCTTGCATCTCCGACCGCGTAGGGGAAGCATCGGAGCCGGCGCAGTCGTATCGACTCGCGCCGCGATGGCTTCCCGCCCGGATGGCGATGGCGGCATCGCTCCTCATCGCAACGGGGATTGGAATCAGCGTCTATTTGTCGTCCGCGCATCGGACGCCGGCATCTATTCCACAGGTTGCCGTCGCCAAGCCCGTGCTGATCGTCACCGGCCCCGTTGCCGAAGCAGCGCCAAACGGCATCGCCGACGTTTCTGTCGGCCCCGGCCCGCAAGAATTGGGCGTTGCGGCAGTCTCCCGCTATTCCAGTGATCTGGTGACCCGCCAGGCACGTGTTGTGATCGCCAGCGGCATCAATCCGCCCACGTCGACCGATGCGTCATCGCTTCCATATTGACCGCCGCCCGCGTCGCGCCGACACTTCGTTGGTTGTCGACATCAGATGGAGTGTTCATGAAGCAATCAGTGCAATCGGATTTAGCGATCTCCAATAGTTACAGAACTCCCCGCAACGCAGTGCAGCCGACAGGAAGAGCCGCGAAGACGCCCGCCACGGGCGTCTTCGCGGCTCTTATCCTATTGTTTTTAGCTGCTCCTGCGCTGCGCACCGCCGACACTTCCGCACTGATCAATCAGGAACTCGACAAGCTCGTGCAGCTCCAGGTGGAGGGCGTGCTGCCTCAGGTGCTCAAAACGATCGAAGACAAAACCGGTGTTCCGCTGCGTCCGGATCCGGACGTTTACAATCTGCTCCCGTGGGGAGAACAAACCAATGTTTCCGCCCGCATCGAGAATCAGACGCTCCGCCAGGCGTTGACCGCGATTACCGGGCGGCTGGGATTGACGTTCGAGCTTGCTCCCGAGGCCGTGCGCATCGAACCGATGCCGGCCCTGGCACGGCTCGGACGCCGCTCTACCGTCCAGGAATTGGAAGTGCTCGATCTTCTCAGCCGCACCGACCTGGGTCTTTCGAGCGATCGAGTGACGATGCAGCAGGTGGTTGACGCGGTCGATCAGAAGCTGCTGGAGCTCAAGAGCCCCTTCGCCATCGAGTTTCGCCCCGGCGATCTGCTGAAGCCGACCGCAGTCGTGACCGTTCCGCGCGGCTCCACGATGGCTGAGGCTCTGGAGTCACTGGATAAGGACACCGACGCCACCTGGTACCCCTGGGGAAGAAGCATTCTGATCATTCCCAAAGAAACGCAGGTGCGCAACCAGTTGCTCAAGACGATCGACACGCGCTTCAATGGCGAGGACGTCACGCAGGTGCTGCAGGAGCTCTCGCAACTGGCCGGCGTGCACTTTGAGATCGAGCCGGGCGCCGTGCAGCGCGTGCCGCCGGAGTTTCGCACCGTCCGGCTGGTGCTCGATAACGCGACCGTGCGGCAGGCGCTGGAGAGCCTCGCGGGCTTCACCGGCTTGGGATACGTCATCAAAGGCGGCGAGGTCTATATCTGGAATCAGTCCCCCGATCCGGGGACCACCACCTCCGCGAAGAGCGATCCCGCGATCGGCACGATACAACTCCCAAATGGGATACAGCTCTTTCTCCGAGAGCGCGAGTGTCCGCCTGATCTTCGGCAATATATCGATGCGATGAAGAAGCAGGCGTTTGATAAGCTCCGCAAGATGATGAAGGAGGAAAACTTTCAGCCGACAACGCAGCCAGCGACGCAACCGGCAGACAAGGACAAAGACCTGTGACCCTTTCGCTTCGCCAAAGGGGAAGTTGGAATGTCGAAGATCCCGGCGCACGGGGACGAAATCCGAAATCAGAATCAAATGCGCGAGCGTCCCGGCGACTCTGGCCTTTATTCTGATTTTTGCGACATCGGGACAGGCTCAAGAGACCGCGAAAAATCCGATTCCGAAATTCGCCGCCCAATCCAAGTCCGAACATTTCGTCCGCGAACACTACAAAAGAGAATTCGCGCAGCACGACCCGGCCGATCAACTGGCACTTTCCCGCAAATTGCGTGATGAGATCGATCAATTTGCCGACGATCCGCCGACGCGCTTCGTCATGCTGCGCGAGGCGCGCGAGCTGGCGGTCGATGCCGGCGACCTCGACGCCGCCTTCGGCGCGATCGACGACATGAACAGGCTGTTCGTCATCGACGCGCGCGAGCTCAAGGCTTCCGCAATGTCGGCAATGATCGACAAATCCACGCTTCCGGCGTCGCAACTAATCGACAAATACCTGAAGGTTGCCGATGCCGCTCTGTCAACGGGCGAAGTCGACCTGGCGAATAAGGCCTACTCCCTGGCGAGCATGCTTGCCGATCAGCAGCGTGACCCGACGTTGAAGCAGTTGGTGAAAGAGGAGCACGTGGCGATCATGGACGCTGTGCGCGAGCAGAAGGCGGTGCTCGCCGCGATGGACCGCGTGAAGCTGCACCCCGAGGATGGGAAGGCGAATTTGCTGGTCGGAAAATACGCGTGTTTCGTGCGGGAATTGTGGCCGCAGGGGCTGCCGTACCTGGCAAAGGGGTCGGATCCAAAGCTGAAAGCCTTGGCGGAGCAGGAACTCGAAGCCCGCGATGCAAACTCAATCGCGTCCGCGGCTGATGGGTGGTGGGATTACGCGCCATCCGTCAGCGGGCGGGCATCTGACCGCGCCCGCCTGCACGCGGCAGAACTCTATCGACAGGCGATGCCGGCACTCTCTGGAACGGCCAAGGATCGGGCGGAGCAGCGAGCCGATGCGCCGAAGCCATAATTCGTTCAAGCCGCTCCATTTTTCGCCGCTGTATTTGCTCGTAGCAGAGCCGTCTCGGCTATGGCTCCGAGTTCAGAGCCGAGAGGGTTGTTCACAGTGAAAAATGGAACTCTCGATCGCGTTGCAAACCGTTTGTGCGATCATGGCGAGTGCACGCTGGCGCGCCCCGGATCCGGTTTTGAGTTGGATTGCGAAGTGCCAGAAGTTCCTTGCGTGCGGCGGGCAGCATTTCCACGTGCCATGTCGTGCGCTGAATCACCTGCGCTCCCGGCCGCTCCGCTTGCGTGGCGTGCGCTTCCGGAGCGCGTCCAATTCTCGCTCCACTTGCTCAAATGGAATCGGCTTTTCCCGTTTGAACCGCGCCTCGGCCTCAGTCGCGAGGGCAGCTTGCGTCCAATAGTCATCCTCTGACTGCTTCTCCGCTTGCGCGGCCAACCTCTGAAAATCCCGCTTGGGCAACAGGACAAATTCCCGGCCGGAAATCTTGAGGGTTTGTAACGTCATGCGATGGCCTCCCGAACTGATCGTCTACAACTCCGGCTTCTTGAATACCGCGCCGGTGTCCGCACTGGTCACCATCGACGCGTATCGCGCGAGGTAACCGTACGTGATCTTCGGCGGATGCGGACGCCACGCGGCCTTGCGTTTGGCAATCACATCTTCCGGCACGTCGAGGTCGATCCGCCGATTGGGAATGTCGACCACGATCATGTCGCCAGGCTCGACGAATGCGATCGGCCCGCCCGCGGCGGCTTCGGGGCTTACGTGGCCGATGCAGGCGCCGCGGGTTCCGCCGGAAAATCTGCCGTCGGTGATCAGCGCGACCGATTCTCCCAGGCCGCGGCCCATGATGTTGGAGGTGGGGGCGAGCATTTCCTGCATGCCCGGTCCGCCGCGCGGGCCCTCGTAGCGAATCACCACCACGTCGTCCTTCTTCACCAGTCCCGCGAGGATTCCCTTGGCGGCGGATTCTTCGCTCTCGAAGATGACGGCTGGGCCGCGATGCTTCATCATCGCCGGCTGCACTCCCGCGGTCTTCACGACCGATCCTTTTGGTGCGAGGTTGCCGAACAAAATCGCCAGGCCGCCCTTCTCGCTGTAGACGTTGTCGAGCGGGCGGATCACGTCGGCGTCTTTCACGATCGCATCGCCGATATTCTCGCCAAGCGTCTTGCCCGTCACGGTGATGCAGTCGAGATGCAGCGTCCCCTTTTTGCCCGCAATGGTCTTGAGGATCGCGCTGATCCCGCCGGCGCGGTCGACGTCCTGCATGTGATGCTTGCCGGCCGGGGAGAC
This sequence comes from uncultured Phycisphaerales bacterium, assembly GCA_963758525.1. Classification (GTDB taxonomy): domain Bacteria; phylum Planctomycetota; class Phycisphaerae; order Tepidisphaerales; family Tepidisphaeraceae; genus JBBSDP01. The sequence goes on along the minus strand of CAVWVQ010000001.1, from coordinate 149,972 downwards.
CTTGCAGACGTGCGGCACGCGCTCCGCCACCTCGTTGAGCTTCGCCAGATCAAACGGACAGCCGGCTTCGATCGCGACCGCCAGCGCGTGGAGCACGGTATTGGTCGATCCACCCATGGCCATGTCGAGCGCGAACGCATTCTCGAAAGATTTTTGGGTGAGAATGTCGCTGGGGCGGATGTTCCTCTTGACGAGATCCACAATTGCGATGCCCGCGTCGCGGAACAATTGATCGCGTCGCGGATCGACCGCCAGGATCGATCCATTGCCCGGCAGCGCCAAGCCCAGGGCCTCGCAGAGGCAGTTCATGCTGTTGGCGGTGAACATGCCGGAGCAGGAGCCGCAGGTTGGGCAGGCGTGGGTTTCCAGTTCGGTCAACTCGCGCTCGGTCATCTTCCCGGCGGAGACCTGGCCGACACCTTCGAACACAGAGATCAGGTCGATCGCTTTTCCGGTTCCCGGGGCGACGCCCGCCATCATCGGCCCGCCGGAGACGAAGACAGCCGGGATGTTGCAACGGGCCGCCCCCATCATCATTCCCGGCACGATCTTGTCGCAGTTGGGAATGCAGACTACGCCGTCAAAGCAATGAGCACGGAGCATCGTCTCGACCGAATCGGCGATGATTTCCCGGCTGGGAAGGGAATATTTCATCCCCCCATGTCCCATGGCGATGCCGTCGTCGACGCCGATCGTATTGAATTCGAACGGCACGCCCCCCGCCGCCCGAACCGCTTCGCGCACCTTCTTGCCGACCACGTCGAGATGCGCGTGTCCGGGGATGATCTGCACAAACGAATTGCAAACCGCGATAAATGGTTTCTTGAAATCCGCGTCGCTCTGAATCACACCCGTCGCCCGCAACAGACTGCGATGCGGAGCGCGAATGAGTCCCATTTTGATCGTGTCGCTGATTGCCATGGTAACGGTCTCCTCGGATGGGCATTATAGCCGAAATTAGTGGTGATTGGTGATTGGAACGTGACGGGAGTGTCGAAGCGCGCTCAGGCGAGCGGGTGGGTGGCGGATCCGCAAGTGAACTGATCGTGCAGATCAACAATTGGCCGGCTGGATGCCGCAACTTCCGGAGGCCCGAGATGCTCGACCAGCTTGCAGACCGCAAAGAGGCGTGTGCGGTCCGCGTACTTTTTTTCCCAGGCGCGATATTTGTTTTCATCGTCGGCGTTTTTCCAGGGAAAACGCGAAGGCGGACGCGCGGCCCCGCAGCGCCAGGGCTTTGGCGTCAGCATCGCTTCGCATGGAAAGTGCGCTCAATAGTTCAGATAAAACTGCAACGCGCCGCCATGATCGATGAAGCCCGGTCCGAAATCCCCGGAGTATCCCATGCGCAAGCCTGCACCGGGCCCGAGCCGTACCCCGATCCCGGCCGTAGGGGTCCAGTATTCGCCGACAGCGGCCTTGCGCAGGAACTCGGTGTAGGTGATCCCGGCATCCACATACAGATCGTTGCCGATGAATCGCGTAATCTTCACGCCGTTCTTTGCCACTTCCTGCTCGACGCGTGTGTCAAACTTGTAGTCGCCGACGGTGATGGGAAACCCGTGGGCATAATTGATCTCGTCGGCAAGCGTGAAGATAAAGCCTGCAAATCGCAACGAGAGGGAGCTGGTCAGTCCTCCGCCGAGGAAGACGCCCCCCGCCGCCAGATCGACGGACCCGGCTCCGCCGGCAAAGACCGTCGGCGTCAGCATCCAATCCAGACTCGCCCGCCCGCGCGGCGGAAGCAAAACGACCGGCAGCGATACTTCTTCGGCAACGTCATACGCGGTTGCGCCGGCAACATATCGATACTCGAACGGGGTCGTCGACACGAGTCCAACACGGTCGCCCAGCTTCGCTCCGAAACTGAAGGCGCCGCCGGCGTAATATCCGTTGCCGGAGTCGCTGTGCGAGTAACCGCCGTTGACATCCAACCGTAAGTTGGGCGTGGCCACCTGATCGAGCCGATTAACGGCGTGTTCCCCGGGAGGCGTAGGCGCGGGCTGCAGTCCAAACTGCACGTACGGCTGATTTGCGAAGACCGCCGTCGCGGCAAGCGGGTTGCCATCGACGACGCCGAGTGTTGTCCGTTGGTTGACCGATTCGACAAACTTTCCGTATGTGTCCGCGCCGTCTTTTCTGAAGAACTTCTCGACGTGCCTCTCCAGATCGGCGCTGTCGGTGCCGGTGAAATTCCTTTTGAAGTTGATCGACGGAATCGACACGCTCGCGGCGGTTCCGCCCGCGTTGCGGGTGACGACGATCGCATTATTTTCCGTGCCATATCGCACCGACGCGGTGCTGCTGACATTCCGCAGCGAGGAAAACCCGTCCTTCCCTTTGATCAGGTCATTCAGCAGTCTTGGCAAGTTGCTGCCGTTGACGGTGCTGGTGACCGGAGGCCCGCTGGTGGACTGGGCGGAGATTTGAAACGGATCGTCTGCCCGCGCGGACGGCAGCAGTGAGAAGACCACAAATAGTGCGCTTCCAGCGGGTGTGATGAGCCTCATGGATTTCTCCTGTTTCCGGTTTGTCGGGACAGAAGAATTGTATTGCGAGGCCCGCGGGTGCGGAACGTCCTGATTGGCGTAGCATCCCCGGGGTGGACGAGTTGCGCCGCGACGGGAGTCAGGCGAGCATCAACCCCGGCTCTTCCAGCAGCGTCTTGAGCGTGCGGAGGAACTCGGCTGCCGCGGCGCCGTCGACGACGCGGTGATCGGCCGAGAGCGTAACGGTCATCATCGTGCGGGCGACGATCTGATCGTTGCGGACGACGGCCCGCTTCTCGGCCGCGGCGACGGCGAGAATGCCGACTTCGGGGGGATTGATGATGGCGCTGAACTCGCGGACGCCGAAGGTGCCGAGGTTGCTGACAGAGAAGGTCGCCCCGGAAAGTTCGTCCTGCTTGAGGCGCTGGGCGCGGCGCGCTCGACGAGGTCGGCGCTGCGCAGGCGGATCTCGCGCAGGCCCAGTTGATCGATTCCGCGCAGGACGGGGACGATCAGGCCTTCGGGGAGGGCTACCGCGATACCGAGGTTGACCGAGGCGTGGCGGGTGATTTCCTTGCCGTCGAACGTGGCGTTCAAGCCGGGATGACGCAGCAGAGTGACGGCAACGGCCTTGGCGACGAAGTCGCCGATGGACAGGCGAATTTTCTGGGCTTCCAGTTGTTGATTCAGGCGAACGCGCAATTGGGAAACGGCCTCGACGTCGATGTCGACCGTCTCGTAGAAATGCGGGAGCGTCTGCTTCGACTGCTGGAGGCGTTGCGCGATCACCGCCCGCATCTTTGTCAGCGGGATGACCGTCTTGGCGCCCGTTGGGGGTCGCGAGGCGGCGGCAAGAACCGCCGGCGCGAGAGCCGCAGGGGCGGAGCGCGCGACGGGCGCGGTAAAATTCAGCACGTCGCGCTGGATAATTCGTCCCTGCGGGCCAGTGCCGGTAATCTGTGCGATGTCGAAGCCCTTATCCGCGGCGATGCGCTTCGCCAGCGGGGAGATGCGCACTCGGCCGCCATTGCTGCCGTTGGGAGCGGCGGCCGTTTCGTTTGGAGGAACGACGCTCCGCGTGGCGTGATGCCCCACTTCATCGGGTTCATGCAATTCGCCGCTCACCGCTGACTCCAGCGTGGCGACCGCCGACGCAGGCGCCTGTTGCGGAGGGATTGAAGCTTCAGCAGTCGTGGCAGCTTCGGCCGTGACTGGCGCAGGGGCCGTGGCGGACGATGCCGCAGTCTTCCTCGACGCGAACTGCTTCTTCACATCGGCGGAGTTCTCTTTGCCGATCGCGAGTATCGCGATAGTGGCGCCAACGGCGACTTTGCCCCCTTCGGGCACGGCGATGAACGCCAGAGTGCCCGCCTCGAAAGCCTCCATCTCCATGGTTGCCTTGTCGGTTTCGATCTCGGCAACGATGTCGCCCGCCTTCACGCGGTCCCCTTCGTTCTTGCGCCACTTCACGACAGTGCCCTCGGCCATGGTGTCCGAGAGCTGAGGCATGGTGATTTCGGAAGGCATAGGAACTTGAGCCTCTGATTAACTCACGGAAACAGCACTTCACACCGAACATCGGTCGCGCGAATCATGTGAAGAATAACTCGCATGTCGCTCTCTTCCCTTCGTGCCTGCGTGCCTTTGTGCCTCCGTGCCTTCATCGGTATGTAACCTCTTTGACCGCCGTGACGATTCGGTCGACGCTGGGGAGCATCGCCTCCTCCAGCGGATGGCTGAACGGAACTGGAATTTCGTCGCTGTGAACGTATTCGATCGGCGCGTCCAGATCATCGAACGCCGGCTTCTGAATCTTGTAGAGGATGCCGGATCCCATTCCGCAATAACCCCAGTCCTCGTCGACGATCACGCAGCGATTGGTCTTCCTGATCGACGCGAGAATCGTCTCCATATCAAGCGGTCGAAGTGTTCGCAGGTCGATCAGCTCGACGTCGATGCCATGCGTATCGACCAGCGCGGCGACTGCGGAGCGTACCACGCGCTGCATCGGCCGACCGTAGCTGATGAGCGTCACGTCCTTCCCTTCGCGCTCGACGTTTGCCTTGCCGAGCGGGAGAACAAAATCGCCGTCAGGGACCTCGCCGACTTCATTGAGAATCTTCTCGGATTCGAGAAAGATCACCGGATCATCGCAGCGGATCGATGTTTTGAGCAGGCCCTTCGCATCGGCGGGAGTCGATGGAGCAACTACGATCAGGCCGGGGATTCGCGCGTAGATGCTTTCCATTCGATGGCTGTGCGTCGCCGCTAGCTGGTGGGCGATTCCATTTCCACCGCGGAAGACGATCGGCACCTTGAACTGCCCGCCCGACATGTAGCGCACGTTGGCGGCATTGTTCACGATCTGATCCATGCAGACGAGCGTGAACGACCAGCTCATGAACTCGATGATGGGCCGAAGGCCGCACATCGCGGCGCCAACGCCCAGTCCGGAGAATCCGGACTCGCTGATAGGGGTATCGATGATCCGCGAGGGCCCAAATCTCTCGAGCATCCCCTCGGAAACCTTGTATGCGCCGCTGTACTCGGCGACTTCCTCGCCCATCAGGAAGACATTTTCGTCGCGATCCATCTCCTCGATCATGGCCGAGCGGAGAGCCTCGCGAAATTGCATCTGGGGCATGGGTTTGGGGGGTTAGGCGTTGAAGAGCGGGCAACGCGGATCAGACGCTGATCCGCCGAATGGCACAACTAGTTTTTCACGGGATACTTTTCCGCAAGCACGTCATTGAACCGGTCGTTCAGATCGGGGAACGAGTCGGCATCCGCCTTCTCGATGGCGGCGGCAACTTCGTCGGCTACTTCCTGCTCCATCGCCTCGGCCTTTTCCGCGGTGATGATACCCTTCTCCACGAGGCGGGCCTGATAGCAGGTAATCGGATCGCGCTTGCGGGCTTCCTCCACCTCGGGCGCCCAGCTTCCATCTTTAAGTTTGCGATATTTCTGAGGATCGGATGTGGAGTGGCCGCGAAAGCGATAGGTGTCGGCGACGATATAGCTGGGCCCCTTGCCGGAACGGCCCCGCTCGACGGCTTTTCCAAATTCCGCGATGACGATGTCAACATCGTTGCCGTCGACATGATAGTGCGGCATGGCATATCCCGAGCCGCGCTCGGCAAGATCCTTCTCGGCGCTGGAGCGTTCGACTTGCGTCCCCATCGCCACGCCATTGTTCTCCACCACAAAGATGCAGGGGAGCTTGTAAAGGCTGGCGAGGTTCAATGATTCGTTGTGCGTCCCCTGGTTGATTGCGCCGTCACCCATGAAGGTGAACGTTACGCCGCCGGTCTTCTTATAATGCTGGGCGAAGGCGAATCCCGTTCCCAGAGGGAGTTGCCCGCCGACGATTCCATGGCCGCCCATGTTGCCGACCGATACATCGAACAGATGCATCGACCCGCCCTTCCCCTTTGAGCAGCCGGTTCCCTTGCCGAACAACTCTGCCATTGCAACGTGAGGCGACATGCCCAGCGCCAGGCTGTGACCGTGGCAGCGGTAGCCGTTGACCAGGTAATCTCGCTTCTTGTCGAACAGAGCAGCCGTGCCGACGGCGATCGCTTCCTGCCCGCTGTACAGATGACAAAATCCGCCGATCTTCTGCCCAGGCTTGGTGTATTCGCGAAAGGTCTGTTCTTCAAATCGGCGGATGAGCATCATCATGCGCAGCCGGTCGATTTGAGTTTCCGCGTCCGTGCTCAGCGCGTGCCCATTGCCATTGGTTTGCGAGGGTGTCGACGAGGATGCGGCTGCGCCTTTCCGGCCGGCCGATCGCGCTTCCACTTCGTTGGCTACAGCCATTCTGTTAACTCCGTCAACGTCTTCTGCCAATCTGGGCGGCGGAGGTTCTGCGCGGCCCGCAGCATCATCGCCACGCCGCATACGCGAGTGTAGAGACTTTCCTGAAACGATCAACTCTGTTCTTCGCTCAACGCAATTCCTGGTTACAGCAGTCCTTCTTTTTTTGCCATGGAGACCATCAAATCGACGACTCGCATTGAGTAGCCCCACTCGTTGTCATACCAGGCGACGACCTTGAAGAAGTTGGCGTTGAGTTCGATGCCCGCGCCCGCGTCAAAAATGCTGGAGCGCGAATCACCCAGGAAATCGGTCGAAACGACCTCTTCGTCGGTGTAGCCGAGGATGCCCTTGAGGTCGCCATCGGTGGCGGCGGCCTTCATCGCCGCGCAGATTTCCTTGTAGCTGGTTGCCCTGGTGGTCTTAAACGTAAGATCGACGACCGAAACGTCGGGCGTCGGGACGCGGAAGGCCATCCCGGTCAGTTTGCCTTTGAGCTCAGGGAGAACGAGCGTCACGGCCTTGGCCGCTCCGGTCGCTGCCGGGATGATGTTTTGGCCGGCACCGCGCCCGCCACGCCAGTCTTTCTTGCTCGGCCCGTCAACCGTGGGCTGCGTCGCCGTTGTCGCGTGGACCGTGGTCATCAACCCCTCGGCCAGACCGAAATTATCGTTGATCACCTTGGCAATGGGGCCAAGGCAGTTGGTCGTGCAGCTCGCGTTGGAAACGACCTTGTGCAGGGCGGGATCAAATTTCTTCTCGTTGACGCCGACGAGCAGCGTGGGGACCTTCTCGGGGTCTTTGGTAGGCGCGGAGATAATCACGCGCTTGGCGCCGGCCTTGAGATGGTTCTCCGCCCCAGCATAATCGGTGAAGAGGCCGGTTGATTCCACGACGTAATCCGCCCCGAGCTTGGCCCAGGGAAGTTCCGCGGGATTGCGGACCGACACGCAAGGCACCACCTTTCCGTCAACAACAATCCCGTCGCTCTTGGCTTCGACGGTCCCTTTGTATTTGCCGTGCGTGGAATCGTGACGCAGCAGGTAAGCGAGATTGTCCGGCGGCACCAGATCATTGATCCCGACGAATTGAATATTCGGGTTCTTCGCACCTGCGCGAAAGACGAGCCTGCCGATGCGTCCGAAACCGTTGATGCCGACCTTCAAGGCCATGTCCACTGCTCCGTATGATGATTGTAGGGCACAAATCTAAGGGTTTGGGCACGATAGGAAGGGGGTCGAGGCATGTCAAGACGACGGGGTGGGGGAGGGAGGGGAAGGCACGGGGAGGGGAAGGCACGGGGAGGGAAAGGCACGGGGAGGGAAAGGCACGGGGAGGGAAAGGCACGAAGGCACGAAGGCACGGAGGCACGAAGGGAAGGACGCTGCGCGGCGGGAATCTGTTTTTATAGAATCCCCTTCCTCACCCTTCGTGCCTCCGTGCCTTCCTCCCCCTTCGTGCCTTCCTCTGCCCTTTCCCCCCTACCACAGCAATTCGTCCCCTCTGAAGATCGGACCATCGGTGCAGGCGAGGCGGTAGACCCAATCACGGCCGGCGGTCGCTGGACGCCGAACTCGAATGACGCAGCTTTGACACGTTCCCATGCCGCAGGCCATCGTGCGCTCGACGGCAATCTGACACTCCAAGCCACGGGCCGCGGCGATTTCCGCCACGCGTTTCATCATGGGCTCGGGGCCGCAGGTGTATATGACCGGGTTTGCATTGCGGGCATCGAGATACTGTTCCAACGCCTGCGTGACGAATCCGCGGAAGCCGAACGACCCGTCGTCGGTGGTGATGACTGAAGGGATCCCATGGCGGGCGAACTCTTCCACGATCAACTCCGGCCGAACCGCATCCACCGAAGCACGCGCGGTCGCGGCCCGCCTTGGCTCGTTGAGGGTGAACGGAAGCAAATCCCGGCTCAGCGCGCCGCAGAACGCGACGGCGGTTCGTCCCGCCAGGCGCTGGGCGAGATAGAGCATGGGGGGGATTCCCACGCCGCCGCCAACCAGCACGGCCGGCACATCCTCAGGAGGAAGCATAAAGCGGTTGCCCAACGGCCCAAGGAGATGGACTTCGTCACCTGCCGCGAGCTTGCTGAGCCATTCGGTGCCGACGCCGACAACGCGGTGAATGATCTCAAGCTCGGCGCCTCCTTGCGTATCGCGTCGTCCCGCCAGCGAGAAGGGCCGGCGAAGGACCGCGCTGGGAGATCTCAAGTCATTCCCGGCAAGCTTGGGAAGCTGCTCTTCGCTCCACGTCAGTTCCATTTCGGCCTGATCATCCGCATCCATTGCCCGGCAGGAGATCTGCACAAACTGCCCCGGCTCTGTCGGCGGAAACGACGCGACGCGCAGCACAAGCCGGTAATGTTCCCGGCAAAGAAATGTGTTGGAGACAACCCTCGAGACAAACTGGCTGCGTGGAGCCGCGATCATGGGTGCTTTTCCCGATGGCACGAATCAAAAAAAAAGCTTCCGGAGGGGTGGCTCCTGTCCACCTCCGGAAGCGCGCCACGGCATTGGAGCCGTATTTCGAAAGTTCGTCGTCAGAAGACTCAAAAGACCCCCGGAAATATACCGCTGCCTCGCACGGCTTGTCAATTCAATGAAAACTGATCCCGAGGAGGGATTTTGCTATATAAAATCATGCTAACAATGGCTTTATAAAATTTTCAAATCTTTCTTTTCAGGGGGCGAACCGACCCGTTCCGCACACGCGGTGGCGTCGAAGATTTGTTGGCGGCCGCTTCGGCCTGCGCGTACAAAGGGTGAATGCGGCGAGTCGAGGTCGTCCTCGGAATCATCCTTCGCGATCAAACCGTGCTCGTTTGCCGTCGGCTTGATGCCGGCGCGTTCGCCGGCCTCTGGGAATTCCCCGGCGGAAAGCGCGAAGAAGGAGAGACGGTTCACCAGACGTTGGCGCGCGAGTTGACCGAAGAACTCGGCATCAGCGCGGATCATCGGCGCATTCGATCCGGTCGATTTCGACTACCCGACCATCCATGTCCGGCTGACCCCTTTGCTCTGCCGCATCGACGCCGGCGAGCCGAAAGCTCTGGCGAGCCAGGAGGTGAGATGGATCCAATGCGATCGGCTCGCGGAACTTCCCTTCCCCGAGGCGAACGCGCCGCTCGTTGAGCAAATCGTCGCGTACGCCCGCAGGGGGTGTAACTTTTAATTGATTTGTCGTCGTGGCATTCGTACAGTGCATGCCGTCGGGCGATTAGCTCAGTTGGCCAGAGTGCACGGATCACACCCGTGAGGTCGGGGGTTCGAGCCCCTCATCGCCCATCGAAGTAAAATACGCCGAGATTTAAGTTAACTCACCTGCTCACGTGAAGGCAGTGCGGTCAGAAAAAACGGAAGACTTCCGTTTTTGGCTATCTGGAGCACTGCAACGCCAAAGCTCCAAGAAAGCTCAGTCCCCTCCTACCGCCTGCATCGCCAGAGCGGACAAACCGTTGTCACCTTGAGCGGCCGCGATGTTGGCTCGGCGCCCACGGCACCGTTGCAAGCCGCGCTGAACACCACCGCGTCACCGGCGAATGGTTGTCCAAACGCATGTTCAAGCGGACCGCCAGTTGCGGGATAACACCGTCCTCGGGTATCACGGAGTCCAGGCGGTGGAGGGGCTGGGCCTCGGCCGATCAGAAGCGAGAAAATCTCCAGTAAAGGCCTGACAGTTCCACCGCGATCGGACACGTCGAAGCGATTCACGATTCGCACCGCTGCGGAAATGCGATACGCTGAGCCATTGCGACGGGCAACACAAATTTCCGGAGATTCCGACGACCACCCGACGCAGGTTGTACGCCGCTATGGGCTGGCCGTTCTAGCTTCGGCGATGGCCTTCGGTGCCGTGGCGGCGTTGCACCACAGATTGGGCGAGCCTGTTCCGTTCCTGCTGTTCTATGCCGCCGTGGCTATCAGTTCGTGGTACGGGGGTTTCGGACCGGGCGTCCTTGTCATTGCCATCGGAGCAATGGCTGTAGACTACTACCTGTTCAATCCGCCCCATTCTTTTGGGTTGAAACAATCTGGGGACATCGCGCGAGTATTGCTATTTTCGCTTGTGGGGATGCTGATTTCCTATCTAAACGGCCAGTTGCTCAGATCAAAACGGCGGTGCGAAATCAGCGAGCGCAAAGCGCGACGGAGCGAGGCGCGCGCCAGGCGCTATCTGAAGCCAACATGATCGCCGTATTCTTTTCTGACCTGGCCGGTGATGTGCGCGCGGGCAATAATGAATTTCGCCGGCTTGTTGGCTGCAGGCGGGAAGAAATACAACGGCACGACGTGAATTGGCTCTCGATTACGGCACCGGAGCATCGCCACCTCGACAGCAAGGCGATCGAGGAGCTAAAAACCCGTCGCGTCTGCACTCCCTATGAAAAAGAGCATGTGCTCCCGGATGGGCGGCGTGTTCCCGTGCTGGTGGGCTGCGCGATGCTGGACGATCCGCCGGATGAATGCGTCGGATTCGCACTGGACCTGACCGATCTCAAGCGCGTCGAGCATGAGCTGCGCGCGCACCAGGAACAACTGGTTGCGCTGTCATCGGAGCTCATGCTCGCTGAGGAGCGCGAGCGACGGCGCATCGCGACAGTGCTGCACGATTCGATCGGGCAGACGCTGGCGGTTGCCAAGCTTCAGTTGGGGGCGGCCGTGGAATCTGAACTGGCCAAGCCCCTTGCCGGACGCCTCATGATGATCCACGGCCTCATCGAGGAGACGATCAGTCGTACCCGATCACTGACATGGGAGATCAGTCCGCCGGTGTTATATGAGCTCGGTCTCGAGGCGGCAGTTCGCTGGCTGGCCGGGCGGGCTCGAGAGCAATACGGGCTTAATGTCGAGGTGCAGGATGATGGTCAAACCAAGCCTCTTTCGGACGCCGCGAGGCTGATTGCCTTTGCGGCGGTGCAGGAACTGCTGTTGAATGTGTCGAAGCACGCCAACGTGCGCACCTGCACTGTTTTCATCGAGCGCGATGGGCAAAATGCGAAGCTCACCGTAAAAGACGACGGAGCAGGATGTAGTCAAGCCTTGGCGAACCCTCAGGCAAGACAAACCGGGGGCTTCGGGCTGTTCAACATTCGTCAACGGCTGGCCGGGCTGGGAGGACGAATGGAAATACAAGCGCAGGCAGGAAATGGCTCATCTGTTAGGCTCATCGTACCACTGACTTCAGTGGCTACAGAGAGGACTATTTCGTGAAAACGGAAGGAGCCAATATTGGAATTGTGCTGGCCGACGACCATCAGATGTTCCGCGAAGCTTGCGAAACATGCTGTCGGACCAGCCAGGCCTCGAGGTGATTACCGACGCAGGTGATGGACGTTCGGCCGTGGAACTGGCCGCTGATTCAAGAGCACAGGTAATGGTCATGGACGTCACGATGCCGGGACTGAACGGCATCGAGGCAACCCGGCAAGTCAAGGCGGCGCATCCCCAGGTGAAGGTTGTCGGCTTGTCCATGCATTTGGAACGGGAGTTCGTCACTGCAATGCTTGCCGTTGGCGCGTCTGGTTTTCTGCTGAAGGATTGTCCCTTCGCTGAACTGGTCGCCGCCATCCGCGCGGTGGCGGCGGGCGAGGTTTATCTGAGCCCGAAGGTGGCGGGAGTGGTCGTCAAGGGTTGCGTTGATGGAGTCAACAGCAGCAAATTCTGCGGCGGCACCTTGACACCCCGCGAGCGCGAAGTTCTACAGCTTGTCGCCGACGGCAAGAGCTCCAAACAAATCGCAATGATACTGAAGTTGAGCGCGAAAACGGTGGACACCCACCGCCGGCAGGTGATGGACAAGCTCAAGCTTGATAGCGTCGCGGAGCTGACCCATTACGCAATCCGTCAAGGCGTGACGGCGTTGCATTGAATCCTGTTCCGTTTCCAGCGCCTGTGCTCAAGCGCCTGCGGAGTTGGCCGGTATGGCAGCCAGCACATCTTGCAAAGCTGAAAGTTGGAACGGCTTGATCAGCGTCGCGACGAATCCCGCGGATTTGAATCGCTGGGTGTCAACTGGCATTCCGTAGCCAGTGACCGCAATTGCGGGAATGTTTCGCATCAGGGCCAGCTCCTCCAGCAGGTCGCAACCGTCGCCATCGGGGAGGCGGATGTCCATCAGCAGCAGGTCAAACCGTTCTGTCGCGAACAATTGGCGTGCGGTTTCGCACGAACAGGCAATCGTGACGCTGTGACCGTAGCTTCTCAGAATGCGCGCCAACAAAGCGGCCGAGTCCTTGTGGTCTTCCACCAGCAAGATCTTTTTCGGGCGAGCCACCACTTGAAATCGCTCCAATCCACCCTCCCAAGTGACAGAATCGGGCGAACGAAATGTTTCGTCACGATAGTTTAAGGCCCGTGACAGCTAAGCTCATTTCTTCGAACCGACGCGTGATTTGCTCGATTCGGGTCATCCGTTTCCCGAGCAGCCGGTGGTAAAGGCGAACGGTCGCTGCGCCGCGGCATCGGGCCGGGCTGTTCGTTTGAAATACTGCCCACCCGTCAATCGCACGACGTCCAGCGAAAGAACTCAACCTGTGAAGCAGTCATCGCCGCGCTCGATCAGCGCGACACATCCTGAAGCAGGTTCGACAGAGCGAGCAAAAGACTCGTCGTCCTCAAGCAAATGGCGCGGTCCTCGGCACTCGGCGCAGTGTTAGCATTACATTCGAGGTTCGCGCGGACGCCATCCGCAGATCGGAGGAGTCACCTTGAGGATCGACTTTCCATACCCCGGCTATGAGAAGATCGCGCCGCTGGACGTTAGCGATCAAAATCTGATGGGTGTCTATTCTCCCCTGGCATTCGATGACGTGGATGAAGCGGCGGTGTTAAAGAGCGGATTTGCCCATCCCATTGGCGCGCCTCGCCTTCGCGAGGCAGTCAAAGGCAAGCGCCGCGTGCTGATTCTGATCGATGATGCCACGCGAATGACGCCGACCGCCCGCATCCTGCCGTATGTGCTCGCCGAGATTCATGCGGCCGGCATCAAAGACGACGCGATCGAATTTCTTCAAGCGCCAGGCACGCATCGGCCCATGAACCCAGAGGAGCTGGAGAAAAAGCTCGGCACGTTCAACGGCAAGTACAAGGTTCACGAGCATCACTACAAGGATTACAAGAGCCTGCACGACTTTGGAGCCACTCGCGACGGGACGCGCGTCACGGTCAATAAACTTGTCACCGAGTTCGATTTCGTCCTGGGTGTCGGAGCCATCCTGCCGCACCGCGTGAAGGGTCTGAGCGGCGGGGCCAAGATCATGATTCCGGGAATTGCCGGCAAGGAGATCATGGAACGCAATCAATGGGAAGCGTCGATGCACATGTCCGAAACGGTGATGGGCATTCCGGAGAATTCAATGCGCCTGCGGATGGAAGAGGCGGCTCGGCTCGCGGGGCTGTCGTACATCGTCAACGTCGTGTACGACATCCGGCACAAAGTCGTCGGCTGCTTCATCGGCGATTTTGTCGAGGCGCACCGCGAGGGTTGCAAGCGCAGCCGCAAAGTCTACGCGGCGCACCTTCCGAGCCGCGCGGACATCGTGCTGATTGATTCCCACTCGGCCGACCGCGACTTCTGGCAAAGTGCCAAAGGCCCTTACGCCGGCACCATGGCCGTCAAGGACAATGGCTCGCTGATCCTCGTCTCGCCCAACCCGGAGGGAATCGCCAAAAACCACGAGAACCTGCTTGAGATCGGGTATCGCCCGCACGCGGAAATCGTCCGGCTGGTTCAGCAAGGGAAAGTGGATGATCTGGTGGGCGTGGCGATTCTCGCCGATGTCTGCCAGATCGTGGACAAGACCGACTGCATTATGGTCTCGCCGGGAGTGCGTGCGCAAGACGCGACAAAAATCGGCTTTCGCTACGCCAATACGGCCCAGGAGGCGCTGAAGATGGCGCTGGATAAACAGGGGAAGGACGCGACGGTCGCGGTGATCCGCTACGGAGGCCACGTCTTGCCAATCGTGGACGACGAGACCTCGGACCGTATCGCAGGCAAAACCAATTGATCGCGGCGCGATGCCGCCCGTTTCACCATTTTAATAGGCAGAACAATGTCCACTTCCGAACACACAAATAGCACCTGGGCGATCGGAAACGGTCGCGTAGCGGTTGTCACCGGCGCATCGGGAGGCGTGGGGCGTGCGGTGGTCCGACGGCTGGCCGAAAAGGGATATTCCATCGGCCTGCTTGCCCGCGGACGCGACGGTCTGGAAGCGCAAAGCGCGACGTGGAGGAACGTGGCGGGCGCGGGCTGGTTCTTCCGGCCGACGTCGCGCATTACGACCAGGTCGAGGCAGCCGCCGAGGCCGTTGAGAGCCAGCTCGGCCCCATCGATCTGTGGATCAACGACGCGATGGTTTCGATGTACGCGCCCTTCTGGGAAATCGGCCCCGAAGAATACGCGCACATCACCAACGTCACATACCTCGGGCAAGTGTACGGCACCATGGCCGCGCTCAAGCGCATGAGGCGGCGCGGCCACGGCACCATTTTGCAAGTCGGATCGGCTCTGGCGCATCGATCGATTCCGCTTCAATCGGCCTACTGCGGCGCCAAGCATGCCATCGCCGGTTTCACCGAATCCATTCGATCTGAGCTGATTCACGAGAAGAGCAAAATCAACATCACCACGGTGCTCCTGCCCGGCGTGAACACGACGCAGTTCGATTGGACCTTGAACCGCATGCCGCACAAGCCGCGCCCATCGGGGACCATCTATCAGCCGGAGGTGGCCGCCGACGCGATCGTCTTTACCGCGGAGCATCCGCAGCGCAAGCGAGTGTTGCTCGGATATCCCACGGTGGAAGCGGTGGTCGGCGAAAAATTCATCCCCGGCGCGCTCGACCACTACCTCGCTCACGCGGCGTGGGAGGGATCGCAGTTGCCCCAGCCGGCTGACCGGGACAAGCCAAACAATTTTTGGAAGCCGCTGCCCGGCGACCATGGATCGCACGGTCCCTTCGACAACAAAGCGTGGTCGCAAAGCGCCCAACTCTGGGCCGCAAAGCACCGCACCGGCTTATGGGCTGGACTGGCCGTGATCGGTGTGGGTCTGGCCGCCATGGCTGTGAGAGGCGGAAGAAACGGGGAGTATTCATGAGCATCGCAGCGTTTGATTTCGGCACCACGCTCGATGGGATCCACGTGCAACAGTACGTCTTAGCCGCAGCCGGGGGCATCACCGCCAAATTCACCAATTTCGGCGCACGACTGACGGAATTGCACGTGCCGGATCGTTTTGGATCTTTTGCCGATGTGGTGTTGGGATTTGATTCCGTCGACCCGTACCTGCCCAAAGGACGGTATTTTGGTGCAACGATTGGTCGAGTAGCGAATCGAATCGCCGGCGGTCGCTTCGAGCTCGATGGACGCACCTACCACCTCCCTATCAATGATGGTGGCAACACCCTGCATGGAGGGACCAGCGGTTTCGACAAACGAGTATGGCGGGCAGAGACGTTTGAGGCGGATGATCGTAGCGGCGTGAAGTTCACATATCTGAGCCCGCACATGGAACAGGGTTTCCCCGGCGATCTTTCTGTCGCAGTGACCTGCACGCTGACCGACCAGGCAGAGCTCGAGATCCAATATGAAGCGAGCACGGACCGGCCCACCCCGGTGAATCTGACCAATCACAGTTACTTCAATCTCGGCGGCGCGGGATCGGGCGAGGCTCTGGATCACATCCTGACCTTGAGAGCCCCGACATTCACGCCAGTGAACGGTCAGAAGATTCCAACGGGCGAAGTTTGCCCGGTCGCCGGCACACCAATGGACTTCACCGCGCCCGCACGGGTCGGCGCAAGGATCGATTGCACCCAAGGTGCGGGCTACGACGACAACTTCATCCTCGGTCCAGCCGGGGACGGTCGCTCCGATGCCTATGCGATCGTTTCCCATCCGCAGAGCGGCCGAACGATGGAAATCCGGACCACTCAGCCAGGCATGCAGTTCTATAGCGGCAACCTGCTCGATGGGTCGCTTCAAGGAATTGGCGGCGTCTATGAGAAGTACGGAGCGCTGGCGTTCGAGCCGCAACACTTCCCTGACTCCGTGAATCATCCGAATTTTCCCTGCACCATCCTCCGGCCCGGTCAGACGTATCGCCAGGTGAACCGCTATCGATTTCGCACCGATACGAGCAGCACAAACGCCAAAGGCGACGAAGCACGGATGTAGTGCAGGATGATCCGCCAGTCCGACCGACACCCAAGCGAGGGACTTCACAATGCCCAGCGACTTTCCACTTATCCGTGCAAAGCGTGCCGACCAGGATTTCATCTTTGCCACAGGCTGCGAGTGCAGTTATCCCATCGTCGAGTGGCAAGGGAAACTCGTCCGACGCGATGGATACGAGCTTTCCAAACATTACGAGAACTGGCGCCAAGACTTCGAATTGGTGAAGGAGACCGGCATCCATTTCCTCCGCTATAGCCCGCAATACCACAACGTGAGCCGCAGGCAGGGGCATTACGATTGGGATTTCCCCGACGAGACGTTCAACAAGCTGCGGGACATGAAGATCCATCCGATCGTGGACCTGTGCCACTTCGGATTGCCAGAGTGGTTGGGGAGCTTCCAGAACGCCGAATTTCCGCACGCGTTCGCCAACTTCGCGCGGGCGTTTGCCCAACGTTATCCGTGGATCGTGCTGTATACCCCGGTGAACGAAATCTTCATTTGTGCAGAGTTTTCCGCGCGCCGCGGCTGGTGGAACGAGCGGCTGAGCAGCGACCGAGCGTTCGTCACGGCATTGAAGCACATGTGTCAGGCGACGATCCTCGCCGAACAGGCCATCTTACAGGTACAACCTGACGCGCTGTTCGTACAAAGCGAATCAACCACGTACTACCATCAGGAGAGTCCGCAAACCCATCGCGAAGCCTACTTTGACAATCAAAAACGGTTCGTCGCTCTCGACCTGATCTACGGGCACGACGTGAACGGATTGATCTACGAGTTCTTGAGAGAGAATGGGCTCACCAGGGAGGAATATCATTGGTTCCTGGACAATGGCCGTCTCCTCACCCCTTACTGCATCATGGGGAATGACTACTACGGCACAAACGAAATTCTGGTAAAGAGCGACGGAAGCACACCGCCGACCGGCGATATCTTCGGATACTATGTGCTTACTCACCAGTATTTCGATCGTTATGATTTGCCCGTTATGCATACGGAGACGAACCGGCGCAGCAGTGAGAAAGAAGCGGAGGACTGGTTGAAGAAGCAGTGGAAGAACGTCACTCGCCTGAAGCAGGATGCCGTCCCGATCCTGGGCTTTACCTGGTATAGCCTGATTGACCAGACTGATTGGGACACGGCATTGCGCGAAATCAACTACAACACCAACCCGTGCGGGCTTTACAACAAAGAACGGCAGCCTCGCCCAGTTCAAAAGGCTTATGCGGAGATCATTCAGAATTGGCGGTCTTGTCTTCCACTCAACGGCATGGCGCGCGAGCTCTATCACCGGGGTGAACTCTCAAACAATGCCGCCGATGGAACGATGGATCAGTCGATGACAAGCCGGTCGAGCCGATCCTGAAACGGCGTCAAGAGCTCCGCCCCCGTCTCACTGACGGCGACCATGTCGCAGTGGCGCAGGCCACAGTCTCCCGTGAAATAGATTGCCGGCTCGACATTGAACACCATTCCGATGTCCAGCCCTTCCTGCGAGAGAGGGTGCAGCCTGGGGCACGCCTCGTGGTTGATGGCGCCAAGGCCAACCCCGTGGCCGGTGGGATGCTTGAACTGCTTGCCAAACCCGTGAGCGGTCAGAACGGATCGGGCGGCATGGTCAACATCGGCGGCGCGGGCGCCCGGCCGCACGGCCCCTAGAGCCGCATGTCGCGCCTCAAAGACGGCCTCGTACATTCGCCGTTTCGCTTCGACTGGCGCGCCCAGCGAATAAGTGCGCGTCACGTCGGTCCAGAGGCCGCCAACTGTCGAGTTGCAGTGAACCAGGACCAGGTCGCCGCGCCGAAGCTCACGCTGGCCCGAGCGCTGGTAGGCCTTATATGCGTTGGCCGCATTGGGGCCGGACATGCAGAAGGCATATCCCATCGCGCGATCCTGTTCGCAAGACCGCAAGAGCCGATCCTGAAAACAGGACGCGATACACGTTTCGGTTTGTCCGGCGCGAACGTGCCCGATTCCATCGGTAAATGCACTTCCCGCAATTCGACAGGCGTGGCGAATCTTCTCGATCTCGCCGGAGGTCTTCACCAAACGCAATTGCTCGAGCAGGTCGTCGGCGGGGACAAACGCCGAACCCGGCAGGCAATTCGACAACAAGTGAAGGAGAGACGGACCATAAACCGCCATCGCGACATAGGGAGCGGCCTGAAAGGCGGGGCCTTGCTCATATCCCACGCGCGACCCGCTGAGCCTCAGCGAACGAAGCGCGTCGTCCAGAACGGGCCGAACCGCTTGCGTGAGGGTTTCCAATTTGTGCAGCGAACCGCTCTCAAACGTGCGAACGTCATCGGCCCAGCCGGCCTCGGCTAATTCGGCTTCGTCGTCGGGGACGATCAAAATCGTCGACTCAGGGGTGGCGATTGCAATGCTGTTGCCGACGACTGGGCAGTATCCCGACAGCATCAGCACGTCGGCGGGAAGAGCGCACACCACCGCGTCGATTTTGCCGCCAAACAACACCTGTCGATTGAGCATCATGCGCTGACGATCGTGTTCTTGAGTCATGGGTTGTCTCATTTAATGCTGAAGAAGTTCCGGCGCCCGCGCGGAGTGGCATCGGCCGGATGATTACGCGTGAGATAATCGCTCAAAGTGGGGGTGCAAGAGCTGCGCCACGGAGCCCCTGCGAATTTCCAGTTGGGAGAAGTCGCGGAGTATGGCGGGGAAGCATGAGGGTACTTATGCGGAAAATACGCACTTTCCCCCAGCCAATGGCGTGGTACTTGGTTCGGCCCAGGGGTTGTTAGCGTCGCCTCAGCAGCCGCCCACGATCTGTTGAATGATCTATCAGGGTTGCGCACGCGTCGCGCCGGATGCGGGCTCATCAATATTGGAGTGCCTCATGAATCAGAGTTTAAAAGTACTGCGTGAGAACACTGAGTCCCGGCGGTTTCGACGGGAGGAGATCGACGATACTCGTACGTCCATCGCACATCCCGACTCACTTGAAGCGGAGCTGAAGGCGGTGATCGACGGGGAAGTGCGCTTCGATGCCGGCGCCCGCGCGCTCTATGCGACCGATGCCTCCAATTATCGACAGGTGCCAATCGGCGTAGTCATTCCGCGCCACGCGGCGGATGTTGAGCGAACCGTGGCGCTGGCGCGAAAGTTCAGCGCACCTATTCTCGCACGCGGCGGGGGAACCAGCCTGGCCGGCGAATGCTGCAACGTCGCCGTGGTGATCGATTTCTCGAAGTACATGCGGCAAGTCATTCACATCGATCCCAAATTGAGGCTAGGCACAGTACAGCCCGGATGCGTGCTCGACGACCTGCGCCACGCTGCCATCCACCAGTACGGCCTGAACTTTGGTCCCGATCCGGAAACTCACGACCATTGCACACTCGGAGGCATGCTCGGCAATAACTCCTGCGGCGTTCACTCGCTGATGAGCAAGAACAATGGGATGGGGCTTCGCGTCAGCGATAACACGCACGAGTTGGAGATCCTCACCTACGACGGCGCCCGATTTCGCGTTGGTCCCACTTCGCCGGATGAACTGGAGCGGATCATCGCCGCCGGGGGCCGCAAGGGAGAGATCTACGCGAAACTCAAATCCCTGCGCGACCGATACCAGGTTGCCATCCGTACGAAGTACCCGCAATTAGAGCGGCGCGTCTCCGGTTTCAACCTTCCGATGTTGCTCCCGGAGAACGGCTTCAATGTTGCCGCGGCGCTGGTTGGCACCGAGAGCACTTGTGTCACCATTCTTGAGGCAACCTTGAAACTCGTGCCCGAGCCCAAGGCGCGAACGCTCGTGATCTTCGGTTTTCCGGACATCGCCACCGCCGCGGACCACAACATTGAAGTGCTTGCGTTCAATCCCACGGCGCTGGAGGGGATGGACCACCTGTTGTTCGAATACGTCAAGAAAAAGGGGGATCAGAACGCAAACCTGGCTCTGCTTCCTGAGGGGAAAGGTTTCTTGCTCGTCGAGTTCGGCGGCGACTCAAAGGAGGACTCCGATGCCCGGGCCCGCAGGTGCATGGACGCTCTGGCCAAAGGAAAACATCCACCGTCAATGAAGCTGTACGACGATCCGCAGCAGGAGGAGATGATCTGGAAGGTGCGCGAGGGAAGCCTGGGCTCCACCGCCTGGGTGCCTGGCTTGCCCGATACCTGGCCGGGCTGGGAGGACTCAGCCGTCCCTGTGCCGAAAGTAGGCTCCTATCTTCGCGACCTTCGCAAGCTCTTTGACAAATATGGCTTTCACCCGTCGCTCTATGGCCATCTCGGACAGGGATGTATCCATTGCCGTGTGCCCTTCGATCTCTATAGCGCCCAGGGGTTGCAGCAATATCGCGCGTTTATGAACGAAGCGACGGACATGGTCGTGCGATATGGCGGGTCTTTCTCCGGCGAGCATGGGGACGGGCAAGCGCGCGGCGAGTGGCTGCCCAAGATGTTCGGCAGCGAATTGATGGACGCATTCCGCGAATTCAAAGGCATCTGGGATCCGCAATGGAAAATGAACCCCGGAAAGGTCATCGATCCCTATGGGATGGAGCAAAACCTCCGCATCGGGCCCGACTACAACCCGCCGCAACCTAAAACCCACTTTTCCTATTCCGCGGACCGTCACTCCTTTTCCCGAGCTGCTTTGCGGTGCGTTGGTGTCGGCAAGTGCCGGCGCGAGGGCGGCGGCACCATGTGCCCCAGCTACATGGTCACCCACGAGGAAAAAGACAGCACCCGCGGCCGAGCCCGGATGCTGTTCGAAATGATGAACGGCGAAATCATCGAGGACGGTTGGAAAAGCGAGGCGGTTAAGGACGCCCTGGACCTTTGTCTGAGTTGCAAGGGTTGCAAAGGCGACTGTCCCGTGAATGTGGACATGGCCACTTACAAGG
This sequence comes from uncultured Phycisphaerales bacterium, assembly GCA_963758525.1. Lineage (GTDB taxonomy): Bacteria > Planctomycetota > Phycisphaerae > Tepidisphaerales > Tepidisphaeraceae > JBBSDP01. The sequence goes on along the minus strand of CAVWVQ010000001.1, from coordinate 128,603 downwards.
CCGAGTTCCTGAGCCACTACTACGAAGGGCGGCTGCGCCCACGTTACGCCTATGCCTTCGGATGGATTCACATCTGGTCTCATCTGGCGTCGGTTGCGCCGACGCTTCTCAACTGGTGCACCCAGACGCCGGGGCTAAGCGCGATCGCCAAATGGATGGCGGGAATGGAGCAGAAGCGCCGCATCCCCCCGTTTGCCCCCGAAAGCTTCAAAGCATGGTTCGCCAGACATGAGCCCAGACACCCGGCCGGGCCGCGTGTGATTCTCTTCGCCGATACCTTCAACAATTACTTCCACGTGGAGACTTCCAAAGCGGCTGTTGAAATACTCGAGGATGCCGGCTTCCGCGTGATCGTCCCGATGCAGGACATCTGCTGCGGCCGGCCGTTGTACGACTATGGCTTCCTCAACATGGCGCAGCGATGGCTGCTCGACATCCTGGAGAAACTTCAGCCGCACATCGAGGCCGGCACACCCATGGTGGTCCTGGAACCCAGTTGCTGGGCGGTGTTCAAGGACGAGTTGAGCAACATCCTCCCAAACAACCGCGATGGCGATCGGTTGAAAGCGCAGACGTACACCCTGTCCGACTTCCTGCGCAAGAAAGCTCCCGACTACCGCGTCCCTCGCTTGCATCGCAAGGCATTGCTGCATGGGCACTGCCATCAGAAGTCGTTGGACACCTTGAACGACAAGGAATTTGGCGAATTGTTCGCCGAGAAGCATGTGCTCAAGCAGATGGGCATTGACTTTCACGAGCCCGAGGACGGCTGCTGTGGCATGGCCGGCGCGTTCGGGTTTGAAGCGGGCTTGCATTACGAGGTCGCTGTCAAGGCCGGCCAGCGCGTGCTCCTTCCAAACGTCCGTAAAGAGGACGACGACACGCTGATCATTGCTGACGGCTTCAGTTGCCGCGAGCAGATCTCGCAGGACACCAACCGCCACGCCCTGCACGTTGCTCAAGTTCTGCAGATGGCCCTGCACCAAGGGCCCAATGGACCGCAACGCGAAAGACCCGAAGCGGGACTCATCCGTGCCCGCGCTCGCGCGCGTCGCATCGCGACGATGAAATCGGCCGTGCTGGTCTCCACCGCCGCCATCGCGGGAATGCTTCTATACAAAGCATGCCGCCATCCCAGCCAACGAGTCCTGCGGCGAATCACATGACGAAGCAAGAGGGGTTGCGACAGATAATTCCGGACGCTATCTTATGCAAAGTAAAGCTCTTGGGACCGATCTGGTGCGGTTAAAGAAGGCGAATCACACCCGTGAGGTCGGGGATTCGAGCCCCTCATCGCCCAATCGAAAACAACTGAATCGTTGGGGTGCTTCAACAAGCTCCCGCCAAGCAGGAGACAGCATGTACCGCCATGGGGACGTGATCATCATGCCCGTTGCTTCGATTCCGGCCGAGGCTGCGCGAAGGCCTTCGGCGATTCTGGCTCGGGGTGAGGCGACGGGCCATAGTCATCGGATCGCCGATGCGACGGACGTGGAAGTCTTCGATTTTGAGGGGAGCGGGTTCCTGCGGGTTGAGTGCGAATCGGCAACGCTTATTCACGACGAGCACCATCCCATCCGACTTCCGCGCGGTACGTACCGCTTCTGGCAGCAGCGGGAGTATTCGCCGAAAGGCATTCGGCGGGTGGTTGACTAATCCTCGGGCGTTCCATGCCACGGCCACCTTCGATACCCAAAGGCCACGTCTCCCCCGGCGATGCACTGCGGATGATTCTGAACGGTACCGCGCCCAGGAACTGCGCGTGGCGGGCGTTCTTGAGATTCGCAAGCCCGGATGCCCGATCCGGCTGCCCCGCCGTCTTAGCGTCAACTCGCTCGTGCTGGAACAGATTCCGGAGTTGACAAGCCTTCCCGAAGGTCTTGCAGTCCGGCGGCTCTCTCTGGAGGGCAGTTGGAATCCATCACATCTGCTCGACGGGCTGAATTGCTATGAACTGAGCCTCAAGGGAACCTCGATCGATTCGATCCCGTCGACACTGCGCGTATCGTACCGATTGGATCTGGAGTCATGCACGGCGCTGCAACGTCTGCCAGCCGGTCTGAAAGTCGGGTCTTTGAATCTGCGCGACTGCATTTCTCTTGCCGAGCTGCCGGAGGGGCTGGACACTTACTTCCTTGATGTGAGCGGCTGCACGGGGCTTGAGCGATGGCCGGCGCACGCGTCAGTTTCGGTCGGGCGGCTGACCGCTCGCGGGTGCGCCCAGCTTCGCGAACTCCCTTCGTGGCTGTGTCGCATTGCCCAATTGGATTTGCGCGACTGCACCAATCTGAGAAGCCTCCCGGAAGGATTGCGGGTTTCATCCTGGATTGACGTTGCGGGCACGGGAGTCACGTCGCTGCCCTGCTCGCTCTACGGCGTTCAGATTCGCTGGCGCGGGGTCCCCGTCGATGCGCGAATCGCGTTCCTGTCCGAAACCATTACTTCGCAGGAGATTCTTGCGGAACCCAATGCTGAAAAACGCAGGGTGATGCTTGAGCGCATGGGGTATCAAAAGTTCCTGGCTGACGCGAACGCCCAGACGCTCGACGAAGATCGCGATGCGGGCGGCCCGAGAAGGCTGGTGAAAGTTCCGATGGAAGGGGACGAGGATCTTGTTTGCCTCAGCGTCATCTGCCCCTCCACCGCCCGACGCTACGTTCTGAGAGTTCCTCCGACCACGGCAACGTGCCATCAGGCGGCGGCGTGGATCGCCGGTTTTGATGACCCGGATCAATATCGACCGCTGAGCGAAACGTAGGCACCGACGCAGACGGAAGAACCAGTGGATCATTCGCTTGAAACTGCGGGTGTAGGGCGGGATTCATCCCGCCGCCTCTCAAGTTGCGGCGGGATGAATCCCGCCCTACCGCGGATCAATCGCCCCGCAAATTCTGATGGAGCGAAGCACTCGAGGCTAGGCAACAAAACGGCGGTAGGTATCCCACGTTACGTCATTCATTCGTTCGCAGTGTCGGCACTGGGCCGCGGCAGTACGGGAAGAGCGAAAGCGGCTGCGCGAGACCGTGGAATTCGCTCCAGCAGCCCATCATCAAAGACAGTTTGCAGCCCAAGGCGCGGCATGTGGACGTAGCCGATGTGGCAGCCGCAGGTTTGATTCGTGCAGGTTCGTGGCTGCAGGCACCGGGCCCAATCCGGGTTGTAGATGTTGCCGATCACTTCATTGATGAAATGGCAGCGGCGGATATTCCCGTCGCCGTCCACGGAAAAAACCGTTTCGCCCGCGTTGCATCGCTCGCCGAAGCTCGCGTGACGCGTGTTATTCACGGGGAAGAGAGGATCGATAGCGGCGAGCCGGGATGGTTCATCGCCGGTGTAGTAGTCGTCCACGCGCTTGTAAGCGTTGACCCACAGGTAGACGCCCGGGTGCAGAAGATTTCGCATGGCCTCAATCTCGTCAAGGTGTTCCCTGACTCCGACGACGCCGACGCTGTATCGAACGCCGGCTTCGTCGAGCTTTCGGCACTGCTCCAGAAATCGTTGTCGCGGCGTTTCTCGCGGATGATACGTGCACCAGAGCCCCAGCTTCTGCAGGTCGCAACGGTGGAGCCAATCAAGCGAACCAGAGAGATTGGTCTGAATCGCAACTTTGCGGACGTACGTTCGATTGCTCAAATCCACAATCGCATCCTGATACCAGCGGCGGATCAGCGCCTCGCCCCAGGGGGTAAACAATACGGAAATGTCGGTGTCGCAAATATTCTGTCGTGAAATCCACTCGACAAATCGCTCCAGCGCATCCCGATCGCCCTGCAACTGGGCATGGGTTTCACTTCGCTTTGCAAAGGGACAATAGCCGCAACCGTAATTGCAACTCGAAAGCGGGCCGCGATACAAAATAGTGTATGACGTCATCAATGAAGCTCGTAATCATCCATCATCTGCTTCACCGCGCCGGAATAGAGATATGGGCCAATCGCATCTGATCGCTCCATCCCGCTTTCTGTTAATCGAAGAGAGCCATTCCGTTCCACCAGTCGTTCCTGAACCAAGTCGGTTATCTCCGGCACGTCGATCAGCAATTCCCTACCAAATCGTCTCACGTAGGCAGCTTCGCTCAAGCCCTCGGATCGAAGAAGCGACTTGATGATGTACCTTCGCTGCTGTTCCGTGCCGTCGAGAAAGCAGCCGTATGAGATGCGATCGAAATCAGCATCGGTCTTGGTGAGGTAATCGCGCAGGATCGCTTTCACGCCCGCAGCGCCGACGGCATATTCGCTCGAGTAGTGAAGCCCGGTTGTGTAAGACCTCGCTCCGCAGCCGAGCCCGACCATTCCGTCGTCCTGGCAACAATACACTGGTCCGCCCTGATCGGGCGCCCAACTCGCCCGGAACATGCGCATCGACAGTTGCTCGTAACCGCCCGCGAGCAACAGGTCGCGTCCTGCCCGATAGCAGTCCAACCGGAGCTGATCTGCCGGCTGCTCGCCCCATCGATCCAGTCCGGTCAGCGGCCGCACGTATAACGGATAGAGGTACAATTCCTCGGGCCGAAACTTCAGAACACGCTTCAGCGATTGCGCGAAAGACGCAGCGCTCTGTCCTGGCAAACCGTACATGAGATCAACGTTCAGCGTGGCAAATCCGTGTTTTCGGATGCGGTCGATCGCCGCGGTGACCCACTGCTCCTTTTGCGCGCGGCCGGCCGCGTTTACTTCGCTGTCGATCATGCTCTGCACCCCGATACTGATCCGGCTGACGCCGCGATCCTTCAGCACGCCAAGACGATCGTCATCCGCGGTGCGCGGCGACGTTTCGACGGAAGTTGGCGTTTGCCGCGGATCGACGGCGGGATCGCGGGCGAGCAGATCGAAGAGTCGTTGAAGTTGCCGTGCCAATAGAAAGGTGGGCGTTCCGCCGCCGATCGCGAATCGCGCGAATCGCGGCGAGGCGATCGCGTTGCTGATCCGCCGGCAATGCCTCTGCAGCGCCTGCAGATAAACGTCAACCACGTCTTCCGATGGGTTTGCAGTGGTGAAGAGATTGCAAAATCCGCAGCGCATCTCGCAGAACGGGAGGTGAACGTAAAGGAACAGGGAATCGACAGCCTCGTTCTTCCAGGCATCGTGAAGGCTCAGCGCGGGTGAGATCGGGCGGTAGGCCGTCTTGTGCGGATAGGAATACGAGTAGGCCGCGTACGGCGTTGCCGATTTCAGCGAGGCGACGGTGAGCGGAAACTGCGCGAGGCTCATCGCAGTTTCTCCAGGACAAATTCCGCATACGGAACGTTCCAGACCACCGGGGAGGCGATCCGATGGCCGCAGAACCCGTCCTCGCCGTAGGCAGTTCCATGATCGGAACAGACGACCCCCAGCAGCGGCGCTCGGCGACGCATCATCTCGAACAGACGCCCCAGCCAGCAATCGGCATACGCCAGTGCCGCGATCATCGTTTGCTTGTCGTCGACCGCGGCGCCTGGAACGTAGATGCAGTTTGGCTGGTGAATCGCGGAGACGTTCAGGAACAGCATGAGGCGCCGGTCAGGGGGCAACTCTGCGATGATCGCGCTTGCCAACTCAAATTGCCGTTGCGTCGAATCGCGCGACGTCACGCCCATTTCCGGGCTCCAGTGGCTCTCGGCAAATAGCGACGGCAAGACCGATCCGAGCGGCGTCTGCTTGTTGAAGAAACCGACGCCTCCGATGCAGACCGTGTGATACCCGGCGTGTGCGACGCCGGCGACGATATCCGGGGCATCAAACACGGCAGTCTGGGCGCCGGTGGATTCACTTCCGACGAATCGCGCGGCGAAAAGACGCGGATGCGTTCCCGGCGCGGCCGGAGTGGGGAGAAAGCCGGCAAAGAACGCGTGATGTGCGGAGTAGGTAAACGATCCTGGCGAGTGCCGAAGTTCCCAGCGACCGCCGGGACAAACGCTGCGCAGCGCTGGCGTGAGACCACGCTCCATCGCTTCGACCGCCGCGTCATAGCGCAGCGTATCGAGCGTCACCAGGAGGATATCGTGGCTCCCGATCATCGATGCAACGTTCACGAAATGGCCCCTTGCGTCAGGTGACTTGTCATCATCGCCTGAATTTCCGTGTCGTGGGTTTCCATGCCCTCATGCAGAACTCCGGGAATCAGATCGCCGAAAGCGTTGATCTCCAGAACCGCATGGTGCCTCAGATCGGGTGTGACCGCCAGATCGATACCCGCGTGCAGGCTGCCAGGGAAAAGTCGCATGGCATCGGTGCAAGTGTTCATCAGGCCGTGCCAGGCCGATTCCCCCATGCGGGCGCGCACGAGCGACCCAGCACGCCGCTGATTCAGCAGATGCAGATTGGTGACCGGCGTATTGCTGAGTCGAGCAACCACCTGCGCGGCGCGGCCGCGATCATCACCACGCGCAGATCGAACACCATTCCCTCGATCCCGGCCTTGGGAATCCAGGTCTCGACGTGCACCCGGTGCCGGCAGAGTTCGTCAATGAGCCGGGCAATTTCGAGGTGGCCGCTGAGGCGGCGCAGCTTGCGGGTATTGTACAATCCGATGCCGTCAGCACTGCGCGCTGTTTCAACCGTCGTCCAGGCCAGGTGCCGCCGTCCATCCGTCTGATAGGCAACCACTCCCGATCCGCTTGATCCGTGGGCGAGCTTTACGAAGACGCGATGGATTTTTCTGCGCACCATCTCCGCGACCAATTCGTCATAGCAATTGGGCTGACCCAATGACGCGGGGACGGAAATCCCAGCTTCCAACATGGCCAGGTGACACGACGGCTTATCAAACATCAGGGCGATGTCATCGCAGTCGTTCATCAGAACCAGATCATTGATTTCGGAAAGCTCGTTCTTCAGGCGGCCGAGCAACCGCGCGAATCCGAGATACCACTGGCGCGGGCAAAGAATTCGCCCTCTGTCGAAATCCAGCCGCGCCAGTTCCGCAGCGCCGAGCATTGCGCATCTGTCGTCTTCGGCGGACTCAATACCTTCGCGGAGAATGGCGCGTTCCACGGCAAAATCCTGACCCGGGGACTCGATGCGAACGATGTCCCCGGCCCGCAAGGTGCCGGCAAGTGCATGCGAGCCCTCAATCCACTGCAGCCATGGGACCAAGAGCGATGCAGCAATGCCTTGCCGTTGCAAGGCGGCATCAAACAGCTCAACCCGCCTCGAGCCGGGAATACCGATGACAACGAAACGCGGCGGCCGCCCGTCTCGGGGAATCAGGTGCGCCGCTGCGCCCGCGTTCACTCGCTCACCGCGATGAATCGATGCTGTTCACCGCCCCATTCCTGGAGTTCCTGCTTGTCGCCGGCATCGATTTCGATTCCCAGGGATTGCAACTCTGTCACCAAATCATCCGAGATGAAGTGGTGGTGCACATCCAACTTTTTCAGACCGCGAATGTGCGGTGAGGCCAGCAGAGCACCGGCCCCTTCGTCGCCGAGCGTGCCGAGAGACAGATCGAGCACATCCAACTTTCCAAGAATCGGAGAGTTGGCAAGAACAGCCGCGATCTCGTCAGCAACGGTGCTGTCTTTGATGCCCAGATATTTGAGTTTTGGAAAACGATCGCCGCGAAGCAGCGCCGCCAGGTCCTCCGCGGTGGCGTCTCCCCCATAATTGGGCTCTCCGAGCCAAAGCTCCAGATGTTCCAGCGCAGGAAGTTCCGAGGCGGTGATCTCATGAATCGCCTGCGGGGGCAAGCCCCCGGTCTGAATGATCAGCTCGCGCAGTTTCTGATGGCGAATGCGACCGACCGAAAGATTCATTCCGCCGCGGATCGTGAGATGCTCCAGGCCCTGGTAAGCCTCAAAGAGCGGAGACATGTCGGTCTGGTTGATCCAGGAAATTTCGCTCTCCTCCATGATGATGTCTCCGAAGAACAGATGCTTGAGCTTGGGAAGAACGTCCCGCGCGGCGACCAGGGCTTCGACGATGGACGACGAGTCGGTCCCGCCGGCGGTGTTTTCCCACGCTCCGATGATCAGCGTCTCAATCTGCCGGGAATCGGGCTTCTCAAGCAGTTGGGCAAACTTGTCGACCCACCGTGTCCCGCCCTGGCCCTCGTCCCAATCAAGACGAATGCGGTATGCCACCGTGCGAGCGTCGCCAAGCAACGGCTCGGGATCGAACTCTTCGACTCGTTTCCCTTGGAACTCCGTCAGGTTCTCGTTGATCGCCACGAACGGCCTCCTTTTTGAGAAAAGCAATCCCGCTTGAGAACAGCAATCCCGTCGCTCCGCGGCATTCCGCGATCCCTCTGATCTCAGACGCAGGAGCCAAAGACTTTACCTTCAATCATTGCGGCGTCCACTACCAGGGGAGGGGGCAAAAGCGGGGTATCGCCGCGAACAGGTTGCACCCGGAAATTCGCGCACGCCGCGTCAGACCGGATTTTTTCATCCGCATGAATTCGCGCAGAACGTGGGAGATTGACAGCGCGTGAGCGCAAGGTCATTTAAGGCTTCGTCGCCGGCGTCACCTTTTGGGAGCTGATCTGCTGCTCCCACGCGTCATCTGATTCGGTGTCGACCGCTCCGCGGTGCAGCGCCAGTCGACGAAGCCCTCCGGAGCGTTGCGAACCCCGTGGATGTTGGCGAGCGTCAGACTCCTGATGGCGTCCCATTGCCGTGCCCCCGCGAGGTTCACGCCGCGCAAATCCGCTCGATCAAATGTCGCGTCGTGCAGAAGGACGCCGGTGAGATTCGCATTGGTGAGATCGGCGTCGGCTATCCGGGCGCTGGTCAGGTTTACCTTCGACAAGTCGGCTTCCCGCAGGTTCGCTGACTCCAATTCCCCCTGCTCAAAACTCGCGCCCGACAACTGGGCGCCTTTGAGGTCGGCTCCGTGGAAGTCGGACCGGCGAAGATCGGCATCTTTGAGATCGACCTTCTGCAGAAATGCATCGGAGACATCCACGCCCACCAGCGGCACGTGATCTTCGTTCAACTCGTGCAGCGCGTCGGTGCGCCCTCCGCTGCCTCCCTTTCCCTGCGCGGTGTTGATGACCTGCCAGGCCTGGTAGTGCTTCAGTTTCGTTCGTTCCGGGCCGTCCTTGAAGTAGAAGATCACCGCGATGAGGATGGAAAAGCTGCCGCAATATTCCAGCAGTTCCAGCAGCGACACATGGCTCATCGCGTATACGGCCCATTGCGTGAGCCAGTCGACGAACAGAATCGGCCGCAGCCAGCGGTATGGAACGGAAGCCCGCAGTGTCTTCCAGGGCTTTGGCCGGTCTTGATGCCCGGCGTGAGCCGTTCTGGAGTGATGTTCTGGAAGTTCGGGCATCGATGATCAACCTCTCGTTGCGAAACAGGGACAAGGCGATTTTCCCCGTAAACAAGATCGTGCTGTCCGTAATGTAGTCGGCCTTGTGGGTTGCAAGCCATACGCGCGATCTCCCATCGGACATTTTCTCGAGGACCCGTCGGGCGTGCGTTTTCCGGGCAGAGTTGTCTTGCCTCCCCCCCTCGTACCCGCGGGGAGGACTGAGGTGGGAGGAGAATCGTAAGTGTGCCGTGGCCCGCCGGACGGACGAACCCCCACCCCAACCCTCCCCCGGAGTACCAGGGGAGGGGGAAGAGCGGATATCGCCGTGAAGCACCTCGCCCCGGGGATTCGCGCACGCCTGACCCGTTCGCTCTCCGTCGCTTTCCCTTGCAAATCACCGGCAGTTTCTCACAATACCGCCGACCTCGCCGGCGCGGTGATGCGCCGGCGTTTAACCGCCTTCCTTCTGCTTCCAGGGATCTGATGCGCAAGCTCCTCGTCGCCAATCGAAGTGAAATCGCGATTCGTATTTTTCGCGCGGCTACCGAGCTCGGGCTCGATACCGTCGCTGTCTACAGCTATGAAGATCGCTTCTCGCTGCATCGCTTCAAAGCGGATGAGTCCTACCTGATCGGCCCGCCGGAAGGGGGCAGCCCGGTCAAAGGATATTTGGATATTGCGGCGCTGATGGCAATCGCCACGCAGCACGGCGTGGACGCGATCCATCCCGGTTACGGATTCCTTGCCGAGAATGCGGGGCTGGCACAGGCTTGCAAGGATAACGGCATCACCTTCGTCGGACCGACGCCGCAGCTTTTGGAAACCTTCGGGGACAAAACGGCCGCCAAACGGCTCGCGAAGAAAACCAACGTCCCGACGCTTCCCGGCACGGAGCATGGGCTGAGCGATCCGGCTGACGTAAAGGCCGCCGCCAAGCAAATCGGCTATCCCCTCATCATCAAAGCCAGCTTCGGCGGCGGCGGGCGCGGGATGCGCGTGGTCCGCACCGCCGAGGAACTGATGCCCAGGCTCGAAGAGGCGCAGCGGGAAGCGGGGGCCGCTTTCGGCCGCGGAGAAGTTTTCATCGAGCGATATGTCGCGCGGGCCAAGCATATCGAAGTGCAGATTCTCGGCGACGAGCATGGCAACCTCGTTCATCTGTGGGAGCGCGACTGCTCCGTCCAACGCCGCCATCAGAAGGTGGTCGAGATTGCCCCCAGCATCAACCTTCCTCTCGAACTTCGCAAAGCGATCTGCGAATCAGCGGTGCGGCTCTGCAAAGGTGCGGATTATCGCAATGCCGGGACCGTGGAGTTCCTGCTCGATCTGGATCGGCACGAGTTTTTCTTCATTGAAGTGAATCCGCGCGTGCAGGTCGAACACACGGTGACGGAAGTTGTGACCGGCATCGACATCGTCAAGAGCCAGATCCTCGTCGCGCAGGGATTCAAGTTGCACGAGGCTCCGCTAAGCATTCCGCCACAGGAGAAGATCGAAACGCGCGGCTGCGCGATCCAGTGCCGGATCACCACCGAAGATCCGGAGAATCATTTCATCCCCGACTATGGAAGATTGACCACCTACCGCTCTCCTGGCGGTTTTGCCGTTCGGCTCGATGGAGGCAACGGTTTTGGCGGCGCCGTGATCACACCCTACTTCGACTCGCTGCTGGTGAAAGTCACCACCTGGGGCAGCACGTTTGGCGAAAGCATCCTGCGCATGGACAGGGCGCTGCGCGAATTTCGCGTGCGCGGCGTCAAAACCAATATCCCGTTTCTCGAAAATCTTCTTTCGCACAAGACGTTTGTCAGTGGCGACGCCCTGACGACGTTTATCGACAACACGCCGGAGCTGTTTCACTTCCGGCCGCGTCGCGATCGGGCGACGAAGATCCTCAGCTATCTGGGCGACGTCATCATCAATGGCCGGCCAGAGGTCAAGGAGAAGCTCGACCCGCATCGCCGCATGCCGGAACTGATTATTCCCGCCTATCCGCAGGCAACGCGTCCGCCCGCGGGGACGCGCGACAGGCTTCGCGAGCTTGGCCCCGAGAAATTTGCCGAGTGGACGCGCAAGCAGAAGCGATTGCTGTTCACCGACACGACGATGCGCGACGCGCACCAGTCGCTGCTGGCAACGCGCGTCCGGACGCACGACATGCTGGCGATCGCCGACGCCGTCGCGCATCTGACGCCGGGCCTGTTCAGCCTGGAAATGTGGGGCGGGGCGACATTTGACACAGCCATGCGCTTTCTGCAGGAGGATCCGTGGGATCGGCTCGACCAACTTCGGACGCGCGTGCCGAACATTCTTTTTCAGATGCTTCTGCGGGCGAGCAACGCGGTCGGCTACACCAATTATCCCGACAACGTCGTCCGCGAATTCGTCAAGGCAGCCGGAGCACACGGCATCGACGTCTTCCGCATCTTCGATTCGCTGAACTGGACCGAAAACATGAAGGTTGCGATCGAAGCGGTGCGGGAGAAAACTGACTCCCTCTGCGAGGCCGCCATCTGCTACACGGGCGATATCCTCGATCCGCGGCGCACCAAATACAGCCTCAAATATTACGTTTCGATGGCCAAGGAATTGGTCAACATGGGAACGCATATTCTCGGCATCAAGGACATGGCGGGGCTGTGCAAGCCATACGCGGCCTACGCGCTGGTCAAAGCCCTCCGCGATGAGGTGGGCGTGCCGATTCATTTTCACACGCACGATACGAGCGGCGTCAACGCCGCGAGCGTGTTGCGCGCCAGCGATGCCGGCGTCGACATCGTTGACGGGGCGCTGGCGGCCATGAGCGGGATGACCAGTCAGCCGAATCTGAATTCGCTGGTCGCGGCGCTGCAGCATACGGCGCGCGATTCCGCGCTCGATCTCGAGGCGCTCAATCGCCTGAGCCGCTATTGGGAAGGCGTCCGCGAATATTACTATCCGTTTGAAGAAGAGATGAAAGCCGGAACGGCCGAGGTGTATCAGCACGAGATGCCGGGCGGTCAATATACGAATCTTCGCCAGCAGGCGCGGAGCCTGGGTCTTGAAGGGCGCTGGGAGGAAATTGCCCGGGCGTACGCGCAGGTGAACGAACTGCTGGGCGACATCGTGAAGGTGACGCCCTCGAGCAAAGTGGTCGGCGATCTCGCACTATTCATGGTTACCAACGGACTGTCCGCGATGGACGTGCTGGCGCCCGAAAAGAAGCTCAATTTTCCGCGCAGCGTCGTGGAGATGATGCAGGGAATGCTCGGGCAACCCGAGGGCGGCTGGCCGAAGGTGCTTCAGCGCATCATCCTCAAAAATGCGGATGTCCAACCGATAAAGGGACGCCCCGGCGCCAAGCTTCCCAAGGCGGATTTTACGGCGGTGAAAACGGAATTGCAGCAAAAGCTCAAGCAGGACGTACGCGACATCGATGCCGTGTCCTACGTGCTCTACCCGCAGGTCTATCTCGATTACGCGAAGCATCTGCAGAGGTACGACAACACCAGCGTGATTCCGACTCCGGCATTCTTCTACGGCCTGCAGAGCGGCGAGGAGATTTCCGTCGAGATCGAGCCGGGCAAGACGCTGATCATCAAGTACCTCACGACCGGCGACGCGCGTGCGGACGGCCTGCGAACGGTCTTTTTCGAGCTCAACGGCCAGCCGCGCGAAGTCAACGTCCCGGACCGTTCTTTGGAAGGGAAACTGCACCGGCAGCCCAAGGCCGATCCGGATGATCTCAATCACGTTGCCGCGCCGATGCCGGGCAAAGTCTCGAGCGTGATGGTGAAGAAAGGGCAGGACGTGAAAACCGGAGAACGGCTGCTGTCGATCGAGGCGATGAAGATGGAGACGGCGGTGTACAGTCCGCGGGACGCGAAGATCGGCGATGTGCTGGTGAAGGCGGGATCGGTTGTCAGCGCCAAGGATCTGCTGATTGTCCTGGAGGGTTGATCTGCGAAAGCCAACGCTGACGAACGCCCCGTCCAGCGCCGCCGTTGATACGGCACTGAGACACACCGCAGGATTCGATCTTGCGCGACTACGACGCGGGCTGAAACCTTTTCGACTGCACTGGTTTACCCGCCTGCGAAGCACCAACGATCACGCGGCCGCCCTGCGCCGTCGCGGTGATCTTTTTGCGCCGGCGGTGGTGCTCGCTGGCCGGCAGACCGCGGGCCGCGGGCGCGGCGATAACGTCTGGTGGTCTGCGGCTGGATGCCTGACCGTGACCATCGCGCTGCCGATCGATGAGCAGATCGCACCGCACCAACTGCCGCTGATCGCGGGGCTGGCGGTTCGCAACGCGGCCGCGGAGCTGAGCGGGAGTCAGGAGATCCTCCTGAAGTGGCCCAACGATCTCCTCTTTGGAGATCGCAAAATCGGCGGGCTGCTCTGCGAACGCATACTCAAAGCCGATCTCGTTGGCATCGGTCTGAATCTGAACGTCGATGTTTCTCGCGCCCCCTGCCCTTGCGACAGCGCATGACGACTCTCGCGCAAGTGCGCGGCGCGCCGATCAATCCGAACGATGCGCTGCTGCTGATCGCTTCGCATCTCCGCGCGGTGCTGAAGCGAGGAAGCGATCATCCATTCGCGGCTGTCCTGAAAGAGTATGATTCACATCATGCGCTGGTCGGAAGGCGGATCAGCATTTCCAATGCACCGGACGACGCGGTCCTGTCCGGCAAGTGCCAGGGGCTCGACAGCACCGGAAGGCTGCTGCTCAGCGACGGACGGACCGTCCATCGAATCATTTCTGGACAGGTGACCCTGCGGTGATGTCGAATCGATTGCTCCCTCTTGTGGCGCAGGCTTCGAGTCTGCCGTTGGCGAGCAAGCTGGAACCTTGCGCCACAAGCGAGCGGGTTGCGTGGCTGCTGCTTGGAACAGTCATCGGCGCCTATTGGATGCGTGTCGGGAGAATGGCGCGAAAGCGCGTCGCAAGACCGGTCGAGCGGCGAACCTGGTTCCTGCCGAGTTCCTCGGCCGGGTTCTTCGCATCATCTGGACTCCGGTCGTGGGAATCTGGATCGTAACGCCGTTTGTCACGGCTCTGTCACGACTGCCGCGCGGCATCGTGCGCCCTTTTTGGCACGATCCGATCGCCGCTTGGAGCGGCGCGTTACTTGCAGGCGGCTGTTTCATCGCCACGATATTTTGCTGGAGACAAATGGGCAGGTCCTGGCGGATGGGCATCGATCCCGCGGAGCAAACCGAGATGATTGCCAGCGGTCCATACGCCTGGCTTCGACACCCGATCTACGCGTTGTCGCAGATGATGATGCTTGCGTCGCTCCTGGCGATTCCCTCGCCGTTGCTTTTAATTGCCGGCCTCCTCCACTTGATTCTGCTGCATTGGGAAGCGTGGCGGGAGGAACAGCACATGTTGCGATCGCACGGCAAAGTGTACGCGCGTTATCGCGCGCAGGTTGGCGGGTTCGTGCCCAAGTTGCGGGCCGGGTGAATTCGTGACGGATGTGAGTAGTTTCGCGATGAAAGCCGCATCCTTGAATGTCGTGCAGAAGCTGTTCCAGAGTTGGGAGACGGTACATCCATACAATGCCGCGCAGGCCGTGAAGCTTCGCGGAAGGATGGCAGAGGACGACGTGAGGCGAGCGTGGGAGTTGGCATCAGGCGCGCTCCACCTGGTGACGGGGCGGATCAATGGTCATACTCAAAGCGAAATTCCCGCCCGCGCGCCGAGTGATACGTCGACCACGCTGTTGACGCCGTCTGATGCTCTGGACGAGCACCTGTCATTTGAGTTGAATCGCACGTTCGCGAGCGATGTTGATGGCCATCCCTTTCGACCATTCCTGCTGCGCGACGGCGAGAACACCTGGATCGGGCTCACGTACCGTCACTGCGTCGCCGACAGCGTTTCCATCCGGATGCTGATGCGGGATTGGCTCGCGTCCCTCGCCGGCGATTCAACGTCGCGAATCGAGCCGTTGACACACACAAACGGCAGCTACTGGAAGCTGTTCACGGGCCGCAATGCGAAGGTGCAACTGGATCAGACGGTCAGCACGTTCATCCGGGGCCACCACCGTCTCAGATCAGCGCAAAAGCCAGTCACGAGCGGAGCGGGCGATTATCCGGTGCGCGTCATGCTGGGACGATGCCCGATGGTCTGATCGACCAGTTGCGGCGCGATTGTCAATCGCGGCAAACGCGCGTGAGCGATGTGATGCTGACGGCACTGCTCGAAACCGTGCGCCGGCATGTGCCATTGCAGCCGCGGCAGAATCGGCGCGACGTTGCGGTGGGATGCATCGTCAACCTTCGGCCGTATGCCGTCCGAAATCTATCCAATACGTTCGGTTTGTTTCTCGGATTTACCAGCATCGTCTGCGCCAAATGATTTTTCCAGCCGGGGCCAATTGCTGAAGAAGGTGCGGAAGCAGACCGCAATGCTGCGCAGCAGCGGCATTGCGCCGGCATGCACTGTATGGGTCAACGCGGGGCTCGCACTGGGCCGATTCATGCCGCGGCGGCGGCTCTATCATTTCTATCGCAAGAGCATGCCGCTGGCGGCGGGGCTTTCAAGTGTCAGCCTGGCCCGCGACGAGCCACTGGGCAGCGGAGTCTTGGATTACGTTCGCATCTCGCCGACTGGCCCGATCGCCCCCGCAGTGCTCAGCACAACGGAAATGAACGGTAAATTGACTCTGGCACTGACCTACCGGCCCGCGGTAATTGCAGAAAGCGCAGCGCGCGCGATCCTTGATGATTTCGTGGAACGGTTGCGCATTAGTTGACAAGCAGCCGCCGACGTGAAAGCTTGTGTGCAACAAGGGAGACCGACCTATGCCCAAGAAGTACGCCGCCGCTCCGGCGATGCAGATCGATGCCAGTAAGAAATACACCGCGACGTTCGAGACGTCGCGCGGCAAAATCGTTTGCCAGCTCTTCCCGAAGGAAGCGCCGCAGACCGTCAACAACTTCGTGTTTCTCGCCAGGGACAAGTTCTACGACGGGCTGAAGTTTCATCGAGTTATCGCGGATTTCATGATTCAGGGCGGCGACCCGGAAGGAACAGGCGCTGGCGGACCGGGATATAAATTCGGCGACGAAACCCGCAACAACCCCCACAAGCATCAGCGCGGGTCGCTCTCGATGGCCAACGCCGGCCCGAATACCAACGGAAGCCAGTTTTTCATCACCCACATCGCCACCGACTGGCTTGATGGAAAGCATACGGTATTCGGCCAGGTGAGCAGCGGACAGGAAGTTGTCGACGCCACGCGTCAGGGCGATACACTCAAGAGCGTGACGATCGAAGAAGCGTGAAGGCGCCGCGGTACTCGCGCCCGTTCATCTGGTAATCGAAATGTGACGCAGACACGGGAGCGATCGATCGGATGTCGCGCGGCTGTGAAGGCGCTGCTTTGCGCAATAGCGGCTGCTTCGTTCATATCACCTGCGAAAGGGCAAGCAACGACTCAGGCGGCGGCAGCGCCCGTTGGGGCTGTCATTCCCGATGATGCACTGGTCGCGATGTATCGCACCGAATTGGGCGATGCGTTTCGTCCCAGCGACTCCATCAAGCTGTTGTCTGCGCATCACCTGATCGAAGAATATTTCGCGGCCGCGACGTCCAAAGATCGCAACGGCATCGCGCAACAGATTGAGCAGCTTGGACTCGATCCCGTTGCCGTGGGACGACTCGTTCGGCTGCGAACGCACTGGCCGGCTCTGGCCGGCGGCGGCGTCTATTACATCAACCAGAAACGCGGGCCGTACGACGCCAAATACTTCGTCGGGCTCCCGCCCGCATACGATCGCTCCCGGCCTTGGCCGCTGGTGGTGAAATTGCCGACCACTCAGGCGTTTGTGACCGAGCCTCCGCCGGATGCGAAGGACATCGTCAAGATCTACACCGCCTGGATCAAGGAGGAGTTGGCTCGTCACGACGACGCTGTCGTGGTGATGCCGCTGCTGGATCTCAAGGAGTTGTATGGGCCGGGCTACGCGGGAATGAACGACGCGCTGCAGCCGGTGATCGATGTGGCCGATCGCGTCAACATCGATCCTGCGCGCGTCTATTTGATCGGTCACTCCGAAGCCGCGCATGCGGTCTGGAATCTGGCGCTGCACTGCCCGACGTATTTCGCCGCCATCAATCCGCTGGCCGGAGCGGCCAGCGCCGATTGGCAGCGGCTTCGGCTCATGAATCTTTCGAATGTGCTGCCGGTCGTCTGGTGCGATGACAGCGATGACATCATCAAACCCATCGCTTCCAAGTCACTGGTCAAGGCGCTGCGGGCACTGAAGCTCGACGTTGAATTCGTCGAAACCAAAGACCTGGGTCACGCGCCCAGCGACGCGGTGATTGAGGAGTGTTATGGGAAATTGCGCGCCCGCACGCGCGAGCTCTATCCGAAGTCGGTCTCACTTCAGTCGAATCGTCCGGACAGCGTGTTCAACCGGAATGACTGGGTGCAAATCTGGCAGCCGTTTTCTCCCGGCGACGATCGCCGTCTCTATTTTCGCCACGGAAGTGGGTACATGGTCGTAGATCAGAATCCCTGGCGGCTGGATGCGACTGTCCAGGCGAACCGATTCAATGTCACCACCGACAATGTCGAGTCGTTCCGGATTTACCTGAACGACCAGATGGTCAATCTGAGAGCGCCGATCACCGTGATCGTGAACAAGAGAGTGCGGTTTGAAGGCCTGGTAAAGGCCGGCATTGCCGAGATGCTCAAAGACCAACTGCTCCTTGGCCGAGGCTGGCGATATTACTGCGGACAGATCGACATCGACCTCGCCCCGCCGGCAACTCAAACGACTACGCAATCGACGACCCAACCCACCACTCGCCCGCACAAAGGCCGGATCATCGTCGGGCCGGCGGCGGATCAGTAGAGAGTTCAGGGTGTCCGGGTTCAGGTGTCAGGATTCGGGGAAGAATTGCGACCGCCCTTCTTTTCTGAACCCTGACACCCTGAACCCCACCTGTCTCGAAGGCGGCTATTTGCGCTTCTTCAACTCCTCCAGCATCGAACGGAATGTCGCATCGATCGTCCGGCCGATCTCGTCGGGGCGAAGGTGCGCCAATTCCATCGGCTTGCCGTACAAAAGGCGGATCGGCGCACTGCGGAACATGATCTGCCCGCGCGGCCAGGCGCGGAACGATCCTTGAATGACGACGGGAACAACCGGCACTTTCGCCCGCCGGATCACCAGGCTTGCGCCCTTCTCGATGGGCTGAAGCGCTCCGTCTTCTGAACGGGATCCCTCCGGGAAGATGTTCAGTGCACCGCCCTCCTGCAGGCGCAGGATCGTTTCTTTCACCGCGCCGACATCGCCGGCTCCCTGCCGGACGGGAAAGGCGTTCAGCCCGCGAATAAACCAGCCGAAGATGGGGTTTTCGAACAGCTCGGACTTGGCCAGGTAGCTGATGGGACGAAAGACCTGGACGCCGATGAGGACCGGGTCCAGATAGCTCTGGTGGTTGGAGACGAGCAGAACGCCGCCGGTTTTGGGGACGTTTTTGACGCCGTAGGTTTTCAGGTCGAAAAATACCGAGCAGATGATCCGACAGAAGATGCGCGTCAGATTCCACATGACGGATTTGCGCGCGCCTCTCCTCACGACCGGCTCTGCAGCCGTGCCAGCGGATGTTCCGCTCACTGGGCCCCTCGCGATTTCGCGTGGCGGACGATCTCGTCAACCACCTGTTCGGTGGAAATGTTCGTGGTGTCGATCAAGACCGCCCCAGACGGCACCGCCAGCGGGCCGATGGTGCGGGCCTCATCGCGCTGGTCGCGCTCGAGAATCTCCGCGAGCACGGTGCCGAGCTCAACGATTTCTCCACGCGCTCGAAATTGTGCGACCCGCCGGCGGGCGCGCTCCTGCGGAGTGGCGTCGAGATAGACCTTCAGGGCCGCATCTGGAAATACCACCGTTCCCTGGTCGCGTCCTTCCGTGAGCAGATTCCCATGCTCCCGGCCGATCTGCTGCTGCTCGCCCACCAACTGCTCCCGCACGGCCGGCACCCTCGCCACGAAAGATGCCGCGCGCGTCACCTCCGTGCCGCGCAGCAAATGCCCCACCGGCACGTCGTTGAGCAACAGGCCCGGGGGGCGCTGGCTCCAGTCAAAACGGATCCGGCAATGTCTGACCATGAACGCGAGCTCGCGCGCGTCTTCGAGCTTCGCGCCTCTGCGCACCGCCTCCAGACCGACGGCTCGATACATCGCCCCCGTATCGAGGAAATCGAACCCGATGCGCTCAGCGACCCGCTGAGCGACAGTTGATTTGCCCGTGCCCGCGGGACCATCGATCGTGATGATCATTCGCGAAGTTTAATAGAGGATTCGCAGCCAACCGTCAAACGCCGGGAGCCGCCAGTTGGATGACCGGGGTGTGGCGCTCGAAAGTGGCGATCAGCTCCGAGTAGGGCGGGATTCATCCCGCCGATTTGTTGGCCCGGCCGAGAAAGCGGCGGGATCAATCCCGCCCTACCATCGCAAGATCCGCAATCGCCACAATTAAGATCGCACCCCGATGACCGCTGGCTGCATTTTTGTGGTGCAGGCTTCCAGCCTGCCGCTGGGTTGCAGCCTGAACGTCTGCACCACAACAAATCATGACGCCGCGGCGGGATCAGCGATCTTGGCCAGATCGGTGCTGAGCGTGAAGGAGAGTGATTCGGAATTTACACAGAATCGCAAACCCGTGGGCTTGGGACCGTCGTCAAAGACATGACCGAGATGGCAATCGCATCGCGTGCAGAGGATCTCCGTTCGGCTCATGAACAGCGAATTGTCCGTGTGCTCGGTGACATTCTCCTCGGCGACCGGCGCAAAAAAGCTCGGCCAGCCGGTGCCGGAATTGAATTTCGAGTCGGAGGAGAAGAGCGGCAGGCCGCAACAGATGCAGGTGTAAATCCCGGTTTTGTGATTATCCAGCAGCGTGCCGCAGAAGGGCCGTTCGGTTCCCTTCGCCCGCGCGATCTCGTACTGGTCTTGGGTGAGCAGCTTTTGCCACTCCGCGTCCGTCTTGATCACTTTTGGCATCTCGATCGGACCGACGAGCTGTCCTTTGGAGTTGAACACCTTCACTTTGACAATTGTGCTCTGGGTTGTCGCGGGCATTGCAGAGTTCTCCTTTTCCGGCTGCTTCGCGGTTGCGCCGTCACATCCGAAGAGGAATAGTTCCGCCCCGGCGAATCCCAGCCATTTGATCAAGGTGCGGCGTCGCATCATGCGGAATGATAGGCGCTGCGCGGTGACAAGAGTTACGGAAGCAAATCGGCAACCGGCACGGTCAGCTCGTGGCCACCGCTTAATCGCAGCACAACCGCCTGCCCGGGGGTGAGCGTCACCTCGGTCCTATAGCGTAATAGCGCCAAGAACCACTACAACCCGCTCTCATTCACCGCGACCCCATGTGCCTTGAGCGTGTTCACCTGAACGAGTTTTGCGGCCGTCTCATCACCTACGTTGTCGCTGTGACAAGCGGCTTTCTTTCCTTTGTGGGCGAGTTGGTGGATCTGTTCCTGCGTCAGAACGCCGCGCTTTTCAAGAATCTCCGCGCCGGCGACGTTGATGCCCGGTGAAGCAAGCGCGCGTTTGGCGGGCTGGGCCTGTTCATCCTTTCCGCTATAAAACTCCACGATTTCCTTGCTGATGCGGACCGAGCACCAGTCGTGCCCGCACATGGCGCAAAAGTCAGTGTCCACTTCCAGGTCTTCGTCGTGATAGGCGCGGGCCAGGTCGGGATCGAAGCTGAGATCGAAATGGCGCTGCCAGTTGAGCGCGGCTCGCGCCTTGGTGAGTTCATCGTCGCGATCGCGCGTACCGGGGATTCCCAATGCGACGTCCGCCGCGTGCGCGGCGATCTTGTAGGCAACGCACCCCTGCTTCACATCGTCCTTCTTGGGAAGTCCCAGGTGCTCCTTGGGCGTGACGTAGCAGAGCATGCTCGCGCCGTGATAGCCGGCGCTGGTGGCGCCGATGCAACTGGTGATGTGGTCGTAGCCGGGAAAAATGTCGGTCACCAGCGGCCCGAGAACGTAAAACGGGGCGCCATGACAGAGCTGGCGCTGCAGCTTCATGTTGTATTCAATCTGATCGAGCGGAACGTGCCCGGGGCCTTCGACCATCACCTGGCATCCGTTGGCCCAGGCGCGCTCGGTCAACTCCCCAAGCGTGCGAAGCTCCAGAAGCTGCGCCTGATCCGTTGCATCAGCCAGGCCGCCTGGGCGGAGGCCGTCGCCGAGGGAAAAGCTGACGTCATACTCGCGCATGATGGCGCAGATGTCGTCGAAGATTTCGTACATCGGGTTCTGCTTGTTGTGATGCAGCATCCACTTCGCCAGCAAACTTCCGCCCCGGCTGACGATGCCGATCAGGCGCTTGCGGACAAACGGCAGATGCTCCTTCAGCACGCCGGCGTGGATTGTGAAATAGTCGACGCCCTGCTTCGCCTGCTTCTCGATCTCCTTCAAAATCAGATCGTACGTAAGGTCCTCCAGCGAGCGTCCGATGATCATCGAATAAATCGGGACGGTGCCGATGGGAACGGTGCTGTTTTGTATGATCGCCTCGCGGCAGGCGTCGAGATTGCCGCCGGTGGAAAGATCCATCACCGTGTCCGCGCCCCACCGCTCGGCCCACTTGAGCTTCTCCACTTCCTCTTCAGTTCCCGACGACACCGGCGACGCGCCCATGTTGGCGTTCACCTTGGTCAGCCCCGCGCGCCCGATGCACATCGGCTCGAGCTTATAGCCCAGATGCACCTTGTTGGCCGGCACGATCATGCGGCCGGTCGCGACCTCAAAGCGAATCTGATCGGCCGTGAGATGCGGCTCGCGCAGCGCCACGCGTTTCATCTCCGCCGAGATTCGTCCGCTGCGCGCCTCTTCAAGCTGTGTTTTGCCATCGCGATCTTTCGGCGACGCGAAGTCCAGTGCCGTGACGTCGGAAACGCCCGGCATGCCCGGCGTGTCAGGAGAGCTGAACGTCCACGGCGTCCCGATGCGGCCGCGCTGTGCGAACGAGCCGGGCGAGGTCCCCTGCCGATCGGTTGATGGATTATCCCCGAGAGGCGGAAGTACAAACGATCCATCTGCCTGCACATGCGACTGACTCATGGCAACTCCTTTAGCATTTCATTTTCAAACTGGACCGGAATGTACCGCGCGGAGAGAAGGGATAAGCCAACGATTCGCTTCCCTACGCCGGTTCGGCCCGGATCAGGTTCCAAGGGTTTGTTCTCAGGTGCGGGCCAAGTGGCCCGAACCACCCCTAGCGAACATTCGCAAGTTTAGGACCGGGACCGCAGTACTGCAAGAACGGGAGGCGCAGAACGGGAGGCGCGGGGAACGACGGAAACCCGAATGACGAAACCAGAAACCAGAATCAATCAAACCCAAATGACGAATGACCGAATGACGAAACAAAGGCAGGGAACGCTACGCTCCGCGATGTCATCGTCCTCCCCGCGACGCGATTGTTCCAGGAAATCGGCGGTCTAACTTCGTTTCGGGCTTCGTCATTCGAGCATTCGGGCTTGATTCTGGTTTCGGGTTTCGTCATTCGGGCTTGATTCTGGTTTCTGGTTTCGTCATTCGGATTTGCTTGTCACCTCTCCCCTTCCATCGATGCATTTCGTCGGCGCACCGCTTTATCCGCTTCGTCAAACGCCTCTTCCTGCTTGATCGACCCCCGATCGAGCTGGTCCCAAAGCTGCATCAGCTCCTGGCCGGCGCCGGTGAGCCCGGCCTGGGCGACGGCGTCTTTATCGGATTGAGCGCCCAACTCCAGCAGTGTGTCGAGCCGTTCCTGATACATGTCCTGCGTGACCGAGTCGTCTTCGATCCACTGGCTGATCCGCGCAACGTCCTTGTCCGTGACATTCAGCCGGCCCAGCGCCCGGCCGCCGTCTTTGTTTTCGCGGACCATGCGCAGCCGGCTGACGGTCATCAGCTCTTTGCTGCGCAGATTCAGCTCACGGGCGGCCATGAGCTGCTCCTGGGTCTGCAACTCAAAGTCCTGCGCAAGCGCTTGCGCAGCTCGGGCGATTTCTGCTCGGATCCCTGCTTGAAAATGCGCTGCTTGTCCTGGCTGATCTTCTCGATCTTCTTGAACAGACGATCGCGCTGCTTGCCGAGCAGGATTTCTTCCTTGCGCAGCTCCTGTCGGTCCAGCTCGCTGAGCGTCTTCTTGCGATTGAACAACTTGTCGATCAGTGCCATGGTTTATCCGGGCTCGGCTTCGCCGCGACGCTGCCGCGAGGGGGCGGAAGTCGGCTCGGGACGAGCCGGCTCATCCTGCTTCGATGCGATCTTTCGCCCGGGGGAGGACGCGGGGATGGATTTCGCGGGATTCATTTCGCGCTCGAGTTCTTCGTAAAGCGCCTGTTCCTCGGCGTTGAGCCCCGCGATTCCGCCGGTCTGTCCGATTGACGCGGATAATTCACTGTTGGCTTCAAGTTCCGCGAGCATCTCCTCGGCTTTGACCGCGTCGGCGGTCATCTCATCCGCATCCGGCAGCTTCGCGGTCTGGCCCTGCTGAACGAGCTCCAGATTGTGCAGATGCGTGCTTACGACATCCACCTGCTGATTCAGCACCGAGAGAAGCTGCTGGCGTCGCTCCAGATCCTTTCGCATCTGCAGAAGCTGGCTCGTGACCCGCTTCTTGGTGATCGTACCGGTCGCCTCGCCGAACTGGCGTTTGAGCTGCGCTTCCTGCTGCTCGATACCCGCCATCTCTTCGTAGGAACGTTCGCGCTGCTGCGAGAGAGCGGTGCGGCGCTCGGAGAGAAACGCGATTTTTTTCTCGACCTCGCCCTTGCGGGCAAAGAGTGTTTTGACGCGATCGATCAACGGCATGGATGAACCTCCAGCGGCGAGTGCCGGCGGACCCGACCCCTCGCGAAAGAGAACAACCCGGCCATCCAGTCGCCGGGCGACCAGGCCGGGGTTGGCCTTGGCGTAGGCCTTCAGCTCGCCCTCGACAAACTGCACCGGAAGCTGCATTCGCGCCGCGAGCTTGTCGGTGGCGATGCCGGCGCCGGAGAGATTCATCTTCTCCTCTTCAATCTGCTCGCGAACGCGGCTGCGCTTCTCGTCCTCCACCTCCGGATCGAACAGATCAGTCAACGCCTTGGTTTCGGCCGGACCGGTAATGGTCCACCCGCCGGCGTCGTTCGGCTCAGCCAGTATAACGGTGCGATCGGTGCGGCGCTCGGCCGCTTCGTGTGCCTCAAGCGTGTAGCCGCTGGTCGAGACGATTAATATCGTCGTCGGCGCTCCGGGAGTCGACGGCGGTTGTGAAGCGAGCACCTTTTGCAACTCGCCGGTCGTCATCGGCCTGGGGACTTCACCGCCAATCAGGGCGCGCATGGGCGGGACGCACAACACGCGCAAGCGCCCCACCGTCTGCGTAAAAATGAAGAGCTTCCTGCGCGTCAGCGCGACCTCGAGCGAAAGACCGACCGGCATCTTCGCCTGCAACTCGCGGTCCGGCACATTCATCTCGCTCATCAGGCGCTTGAGCTCGACCGCATGATCCGATTTCACCGGGCTGTTGATAAACGTCATGACCGGACGGCGGCCGATCGCGGTATCGATGCGAAGACGATCATCGGTGAGCAGGCGTTCGACGTGCCGAATCATCTGCTCTTCAAGCTCGCGGTGAATCAGGGGATCGGTACTGCTCATCAGGCAACTCGCGAAGACTCATCCGAATTTGCTGCATCCGTCCGCCTCGGCAAACGGCACAGCTTGAATGCAAGGAAAAGGAAGAACCCGATGCACCACGTCCACCCAATCACCGCGAGCATTCGATACATTTGCGGCATGGACTAACCCACCTGATCGATCATCGGCTCTGGCACCCGCGCTCCGCACTGCGGACAAAATTTCGCGGGCGGCGGAAGCAGCGCCCGGCAGCCCTGCGTTGGGCAGCGCCTTTCGACCGTGCGCTGCACCGCTCTTTTGCTCATGCGGTCGGCAAACTGCACTGCAAGCGACCGGCGCGTTATCAAGGTATATCGACTCTGAGCCGAAGCGGCCAGCAGCATGGGGATTCCCCACCAGGCGCCAAACGAACCAAACAGAATGGCTCCCACGACCAGCATCGGATGAAAGGCGCCCGGCTCGCGCATTTGCACGGGGAGGATGCCGCGCGGTTGAACGACGCGATTGAAGGTGCGAACAAACCGCCGAACGGCCTTTCGATGCCAACGGACCTGCAGCCAATGGGCTCCATACGCAACGGACAGCGCGACGCACCAGAGCATATGCGCTGCGCGAGCGTGTTCCGATCGAGCCCATCGGTCCGCGTCAAAAACGTTCCACATGAAATCGGATTCAGGCCTCGCGTAGGAATAGGTATAGAGCATCAGCCGATCGATCGAAAACGATTGCCTGAGAAATTCCAGCGAGAAAGTAACGGCAACGTATACGACCAGCGCGTAGCTGAAAACCGTAAGGTACCAGCGCGGAGCGACGCGAGAACGCGCTCGTTCAGTTCCTGCGCGGTCCGCTGCGATCCATCGATTGCGATCGCCCAGCGGACCGGACCGCGAAAGCGCGATGCTTCGCGTTCGGCGATGTCGGCGAATTGTCCAGACCAGCGGAATGCGGGAAGTATGCCAAAGGAAACCGCGCCGACGATCGCCGAAGTGATCACGCCCCACCCGGTTGAACCGGCGGCTCGCACCATCTGCGATTGAGGATCCATCGCCGGGGGATCGACCGGGGCGGCAGTTGACGTGGGCACGGTCATACTCACGCATCGTCTCCGTGAAGATCAGACGGCGACGCGCCGTCCGACGGCGGCGGCGTCGTTCAAGCTGGTGCCGCAGCGACGACAGAATTGTGCCTGCGATGGATTTACCGCCCGGCAGCGGTCGCGGCTGCACATCCGTGTGTCGAGAACACCCTTGGAAGAATATGACGAACGCGAAGTGCCGCCCATCACCAGGCGCCACATCCAGCGCGCCACCAGGGCCACCAGCCAGATCGTGAAGAGCACCGCGGTGATGACCATCAAGGCCGCAAACAGCACCGCGCCAACGGCTACATGCACCATGATTCTTTACCTCGCGGCCGGCATCGGAGTGCGGCTGAGCGTCTGTCCGCAAAAAATACAATACTGGTCCGTCAGATCGGGATACGCGCCGCACTGCGGACAGCGGCGAACGTTTTCGACCAGCTGCACGCCGCAGTGCATGCAGAACTGGTCCGCCGCTTCCACCGACTGACGACATTGCGGGCACGCCCGCTTTTCCAGCAACATCATATTCAACGGCACGCTCCGCGGCGCCGTCTGCGGGACGGGCGGCGGGCCGCCCAGCGCCTTGGCAAACTCCGCCGCGGAAGCAAATCGCTTATCCAGCCGGGAGTAGGAGCGACGGAACGCTTCGTCGAGTTGCCGCGAAACGGCGTGATTCAGCTCGCTGGGCAGTTCTGTGCCGGCTGGTCGTTCGCCGGTGAGCATCTCGTAAAGGACCACGCCGCAGGCGTAGAGATCGGTGCGTCCGTCAATTTTCTCCTGGACGCTCCGTTGCTCG
This sequence comes from uncultured Phycisphaerales bacterium, assembly GCA_963758525.1. Classification (GTDB taxonomy): domain Bacteria; phylum Planctomycetota; class Phycisphaerae; order Tepidisphaerales; family Tepidisphaeraceae; genus JBBSDP01. The sequence continues at coordinate 101,850 of CAVWVQ010000001.1, read as the reverse complement.
GGCGCCATGTAGTCGAGCGTGCCGGCGATTTCCTGCGCCTGCGGCGTCTGCAGGGACGCCGAGTACGCGATCGACCCCGCCGCCATCGTCTGCGACGTCTGGCCCAATCCGAAATCCGTCACCTTGATCAACCCCGGCGACGAATATCCTTCCTGGGCGACGCGCTCGTGGACGAGGATATTCTCCGGCTTGATATCGCGATGCACGACCCCGCGCTCATGGGCAAACGAGAGCCCCGCAAGCACCTGCCGCATGATGGCTACCGCGTCGTCCGGTTTGAGCTTGCGGCTCTGAATCACCGGTCGAAGGCTGGTGCCGGGAATGTATTCCATCGCCAGATACGCGACCTCGGCAAACGGATCGAACGCCAACGTGCGCACGATGTTGGGATGAACCAGCCCGTGAATGGTGACGCCTTCGCGCTGGAGGTTTCGGATGTATTGCGGATCGGTGGGGATTTTCATCGCCACGATCTGGTCGCTCCAGACGTGGTGATGCGCCTTCCAAACCTCGCCAAAAGTGCCGGCGCTAATCCTTTCCTGCAGAACGTATTCGCCGACGCGTTGATTTGGAGTAATCATGGCTTCACAATTTCTCGGCGATCCAGTCGCACGTGAAAAGATTATACGCCGCGGCCAACAAAACTGCCGCCGAAAAGAAGACCCACGGCATCGCCCCGCGGAGCGACCACCCAAACAACCACGCCAGCACGACCGCCTCGACGATCGTATATCCCGTCACCAGCAAGGCTCCCGCGAGGTTGCTCTCCTGCCGCGCCACGGCGCCGATGAGGAAGAACGTCACCCACGGCAGGAGGATGACAACTCCGGACCACGCAAGAATACGGCCAGCGTCAGAGGCGATGGCATGCCGCGTGCCCGGGTCCATCTCAAACCAGGAGACCCCTGCCGCGATCACTGCCAGCGCCACCAGCCCGGTGACGATTTTCCCGCCGATGCTTTTGAGAAAATCCATCGGCGCAGAATTGTAGCGAATTCGGCCGCAAAGCGTTGGGCTATAAATGCGGATCGCGTTTCAATAGGGCGTCCCCGTGGCATGTGCGTCCCGCGCGTCCCGCCCATGCTGGTTGCATGAGAAGTAAGACAAATCAGATTCCGCGGGTTGATCCAACGCTTCTCTATTTTCGGCGTCGCTAACACGGGCGGGACGCCCGTGCCACGGGGAATGTTTCAGTGCGCAGAGGTTTCTCGCGATGAACGTGACGTTGCTGGAACGGTGTGCAAAGGTGCACAGTGTTCCTCGGTCGCGGGACTCTGGGAAGGCCTTTCTGTCTACGACCGGCGATTTTTCATCAAAATCCACTGCCGGCCGGCCCCGATTGAAAATTGCCCGGCGGCTCCCAATATGAGCGTATGTACAGGCCCGGCAAAGTGAAACGATTCGACTTCCCGCCGGGGCGGAGCGTCGCAGGCAAATATCTGATCGAGGGGTTGCTGGGAAGCGGATGGGAAGGGGAAGTCTACTCGATCGTCGAGCGGGCGACGGGCATCCGCCGCGCGGCCAAGTTCTATTACCCCCATCGCGACCCGATGGGCAAAGCCGCCATCGCATACGCACGCAAGCTCGACGCGCTGCGGCACTGTCCCATTCTCATGCAGTATCACCATCAGGAGATCGCCTACTTCCGTCGGCGGAAAGTCATGGTGGTGATCAGCGAACTGGTTGAGGGCCAGAAGCTCAGCGAGTTTCTCGTTGCCCAGCGCGAGCACCGGCTGACCACTTTCGAGGCGCTCCACGTGCTTTACGTGCTGGCCAAGGGAATCGCGCCGATTCACGCGGTGGGAGAATATCACGGCGACATTCACGACGACAACATCATGATCCGCCGGCGCGGCATCGGCTTTGAAGTAAAGCTGCTCGACTTCTTCGATCTCGGCCGGCCGACGCGCAGCAAGATCCACAAGGACGTTCTGAATCTGATCGAAGTGTTTTACACGATCGTCGGAGGGCGAAAGCGATACAGCCGCCAGCCGAAGGTGGTGAAGGACATCATTCGCGGACAAAAAGATTCACTGATCCTCGAGCGCTTTGGAAGCGCGGGGGACATTCAGCGGCATCTGGATGCGCTGACGTGGTAGGTCGGGCTTGTGATTGGTGATTTTCACAAATCCTCATCCCCCCACGGCGTCGCCCCGGCGTGATTGCGAACATACGTTCCGATGTCCTTTGACCACTCTGCGTATTTCTGCTTGTTTCGATTTGCCCGCGCGGCGGCAATCGCTTTTTCGTCGTCGAGGTCGGGCGGGTCGGCGGCATCGAAGCCCATGTCGTTGTGCAAGGCGTCGCTCGATGCTTTTTCATCCTGCTGCAGCGAGGCCAATTCCAACTGAAGTCGCGCTTTGAAGGAGGCATCACTTTCTTCGGCGATCGCCTTCTTCTTGGCTTCGATTTCCACGGCCAGCCGCACGCGGCGATGACACAACTGCGCGATCCGCCGCCACCACAACCTGTCGAACGCCTCGGCCTCGAATTGGCGAAGCGTTTTGTCATGTTTGCCGGGATTGCGCCGGCGATAGTCTTCGTATCGAACGATCGCGGGGGCGGGGTCCGGCAGGTCGCGCGCGACCATCACATCGGTCCAATCCAGATCGCCCGATTGGGCGTCCGGATCGTCCGAAGCGGACGGGGCGGGCGAACCACCATTGTCTGGCGCATCTGCGCTGGGCGGACCGGCGCTGGGCGCATCTGCGCTGGGCGAACCTGCGCCGGGCGCATCCGCGCTGGGCGGACCGGCGCCGGGCGCATCTGCGCTGGGCGAACCTGCGCCGGGCGCATCGGCGGTCGGATCGGAAGAACTCGTCTCGGCCCCTTCGCTCGCGGTCGCCGGCTTCTTCGGTCCGGCTCCCGGAGGCGTTAGCGCACCGATCACCACGACCTGCGGATGCTGAAGCTGCTCCACGACAAACCATGCGGTGCCACCGATGATCCCCGCCGCCAGCACCATGCAGATCAACAGCGGTATCAGCGATGACTTCTTCCGCGAGTGCCCGAGCGTGATCCCCTCCACGGAATCAACCGCTGGAACCCAATCAACAACCTCCCCGTCCGGGTCCCCTGCCGCTGCCGGCGCCTTGCGGATTTGTTTCGGCGGGGGCGGAGCAGACCCCAGCTGCTGAAAGGAAGCTGCGATCGTCCTCGGCGGCACGGGCCGCGGTCGTGCCGCCAGCGCGGGAGCGGGTTGAGCGCGTTCCCCGTGCGACGGCGCGGGCCGCAGTAGCGGCGAGCGGACCCCATCCAACGCCGGGCTCCCGGCACGGCCGGACTCAGCGCCGCCGGGGTCGATCTCCAATGTGGCGGCGGTTCCCTCCGCGCCGATCGTCAGCACATCGCCCACGCAAAGCGGCGTGGGTCCATCAGGCGCGTGGCCGTTGATTCGCGTGCCTCCCGGCGTCCATTCCTGAATCACCCATTGTCCGTCGCTCACGAAGAGCACACATTGCCGTTGCGCCACCGAGACGGAAGGGACGATCAAATTTGCATCCGGTCCGCGACCGATGACAAAAGGCCGGTCCGCGACGCTCAATGGAATTTCCAGCACCCGCTCCCCCATCGCATGGCGCAGTCTCGCCTGAAGACCCATGGATGGATTATAAGCTACGAGTGCTTTGTCAGGGAATTTTTCGTTACGAAATCGCGTTTGGGAACCTTTCGGAACCGAGGGTGCAAGCACCCTCGGCGTTCGGGGACGTTGACGCAGATCCCGCCCACGTCTCCAGTTCGATCGCCCAAATGTGCAAGCACCCTCGGCGTTCGGGGACGTTGACGCAGTGGAGCGCGCAGGTTCCGAGATTGAACGCCGAGCGGTGCTTGCACCCTCGGTTCCTTTTCCCGTGGGGGAAAAAGACCGCTGCCCCGCCGGACTGTTCATCCAGTCCGCAGTGCATTGAACCCATGCGTCCATTGTCCCCCGTCTTGACCTTGGTTGGCATTCTCACTAAGTTGTCCGCGCCCGGATGGATGCTCTGGAAAATCACCAAAGTCTTTCGCGCCGCGCCACTGACAAGTGTCGCGACAGTGGGAGCCTGAATGGCTGGCGATGACCAGGGCGGATGGGGTAAAGGGTTGTCCTACGGCTTTGAGGTTGCCGTGGGAACCGGACTGGGAGCCGTGGTCGGCGCCTGGTGGGATCGACATCATGGATCAAGTCCCTGGGGAACGCTCATCGGTCTGCTCATTGGATGTGCGGCAGGCATGTACCTGCTCATCAGGGATGTGAGCCGGATGAATAAGGATTGAATCGCGGTGCTCCGTTCGATGCTGCTCAGTCCGTTGGTGGTGATTGTTGCTGCGGCGACCGGAGCGGGGGTCTGCCGCGCGGTCGGGGTGAACCCTCATTCGCACGAATTGCTCATGGCCGCGACCCTTGCCACGCTGGCGGCGATGCTTGGAATTACTCCGATCCTTCGTCTTTCCCACCCTGGTCATGCGTCGAGATTTCAGGCCGCATTTCTGGGTTCGATTCTGCACCTGGCGGTTTCACTTGCCGGAGCGTGCGCGATTATTCTGCTGCTGCGGCCGGCCGACGCGTTTGTCTACTGGATGCTGGCCCTGTATTGGATAACACTGTTTGCAACAAGCGGCGTGTTTGTGAGCAGGCTGCGGACGCCGGCCGGGACGATGGAATCACTTTCGCATTAGAAGGCATCAGCAATCATGCAAATGCTCCTTGGCGTATCCGATCCTCTCGACGAAGTCCTTCCGCACACCCTCTTCAGCATCGGGCCGCTGCACGTCAACAATCCGATGGTGATGTCATTGGTCGCCGCGGTGCTGATGGCCTGGATTTTTCCGAAGCTCTTTCCCAAACCGGACAGCGGACCGCCGACCGGCGCCAAGAATCTCTTCGAATCGATCCTGGAATTTCTCCGGCTGGAGGTTTTTCGCCCGGCGCTCAAGGAGAACACCGACCGCTTCGTACCGTTTCTCTGGACCGTCTTCTTCTTCATTCTGTTCTGCAATGTCCTGGGATGCATTCCGTTTGCCACGTTTTTCGAACTGATTACGGGCGGGAAAATCGAACATCTCGGCGGCGCCGCGACGGGCACCGTGCCGACAACCGCGGCGCTGGCGATCTGCGCGTTTTTCTTCATTCACGCCCACGGAATCGATGTCATTGCCCAGAAGTTGATGAACGGCACCTACGGGCATGAACACGGCCATCACGAGGAACACACCTCCGACGGCCATCCGCCGCACGAGGCCTCCCAGGATTTGGAGCATGCCCGCGGCGAAGGTCTCGCCGCGGACCTTCCCGGCGATTTCCGCGCGGTAATGAATCCGACGGCGCATTATCACGACGATGAATTCGGCGGTCATCCGCCCAAGTCGCATGCCGAGGAGGCATCCGGCACAATCATGTCGCCCGTGCTGGCGATCGTGCTGGCCGTTCCGATCTATCTCTGGAATTTCGCTCCGCATGTCTTCCGCCCCAAAGAGGGCGAATCGAAACTGCTGTGGGCGGCGGACCTCCCGATGTTCGCTCTGCTCCTCGCGCTGGAATTGCTGGGCGCGATCATCAAGCCGTTCGCCCTGTGCATTCGACTGTTTGCGAACATGGTTGCCGGACACGTGTTGCTGGCGGTGCTCATCAGCCTGATCGTCGGGATACCGCTGGGCATTCTTCACTTTGTCGTCGGCGTGCCGATCGGGCTGCTCGATCTGTGCATTCAACTGCTGGAAATTTTCGTCGCGTTTCTGCAGGCATACATTTTCACATTTTTGACCACGCTGTTCCTCGCGAGCGCAGTGGCGCCGGAGCATTGAAACCAGCGCTGCCCTCGCGGCAGCCGCTAAGCGAGGTGCAGAAGCGCGATTCAACAGGAAAAGTGAGCACATAACGAGCCTCGCCAGGAAAGCCGACTCCAGGCGTCCCAAACACCAAGCTCGGCATTATTCATGTCGCGTCGCAGGGCAACTTTCATCCGGCCCCAACGACGCGAAATTTCACGGGCTTTTGCCCGCAGGAGAAGCATCATGGTTTCCACAGTCCTACTCCCCCTGGCCGACGCTCTGATCTCGGACAAGGGCCTTGCCATCGCCGGCGCCGGCATCGGCATGGGTATCGCAGTTGTCGGCGGCGGTCGCGGCATCGGCCAAATTGGTGGCTCCGCGATGGAAGGCATCGCACGCCAGCCCGAAGCCGGGGGTCGCATCGGCACCCAGATGATCATCGCAGCGGCTCTCATTGAAGGTTTCACCTTCACCGCGATCATTCTCGCGTTCGTGCTCGCACACGCGGTCTAAGCACCATTGCGCGTCCGCCGGGATAAAACCCCGGCGGACGCATTCGTGAGATACGTTCTGGTCCCTGACGAGGTGGCAAGATGCTCAAGAAGTTTTTTGCAATGAACGCGGTGCTGATGGCATTGGCCATCCCCCTGCATGCTGCCGAGACGGCAGAGCCCAAAGCCGAGCTGCTCGACCTCAATGTTGTCGGCGGGCTGTGGGTCATGTTCATTTTCATCGTGCTGGCGATCTTCCTCTACAGCACCGCATGGAAAAACGTGCTGGCCGGTCTCAAAGTGCGCGAGTCGCGCATCCGCAAGGACATTGCCGATGCCGAAACCGCCCGCCTCAAGGCGGAACAGACGCTCAAGGACTACAACGGGCAGCTTGCAACTGCCGCTGAGCAGGTGCGCGAGGTGCTCGCCAAAGCCACCGCCGACGGCGAACGTCTGGCGGCGCAGATCCGCACGAACGCCCAGCAGGAAGGCGAAGAAATCAAGGAACGCGCCCTGCGGGATATCGAGGCCGCCCGTACGCAGGCGCTTTCGGACATCTACCAGCAGGCAGCGCAGCTTGCGACAAGCGTCGCCGAGAAAATTCTCCGGCGGAATCTGAATCCCGACGATCAGCGTGATCTGGTCAATCAGAGCATCGAGCAGTTCGCGAAAGTAGGGAAGAACTGATGGCACTCAGTCAGCCCACTGCCATCTCGATCTCCTACGCGCGGGCGATGATGGAACTTGCCGCCGAGCAGAACGTGGCGCAGCCCGTCGGCGACGAATTGGCCGCGATCCGGCAGGTGCTCGATTCCGACCCCGCTTTCGGCGCGTTCCTCTCCGACCCGGCGATCAAGCGTTCGCAGCGGACCGCGACGCTGGAACATATTTTTGCCAGTACCGCGTCCCCGCTGGTGATGGACTTCCTGCGCGTGCTCGACCGGCACGGGCGATTGAGCCATCTCGCGGAGATTGCCGCGGCATATCGCGACCTGCTGGATGAGAAAATCGGGAACGTCGAGGTCGAATTGACCGTGGCGCAGCGTCTGAGCGATGAAGATCTCGAACGCGTCCGTCAGCAGATCGGAAGCGCGATGGGGAAATACGCCTTCGTCCATCAGAAGGTCGACGACGCGATCATCGGCGGAATGATTCTGCGGGTGAAGGACCAGATGATCGACGCGAGCGTCCGTTATCAGCTCAAGGCAATCGAGGAGAAACTGTTCGCCGCCGCTCCCAGGTAGGCGTCTTGTTACGGAATTACACAGAAGCAACTTTCAACGTCCGGAGAATTGAATGGCCATCAACGTCGCCGAAATTACCAGCATCCTGAAGCAGGAAATCGCCAACTTTCATCAGCAGGTCAACGTCACGGAAGTTGGCACAGTCATCGAAGTCGGTGACGGCATCGCCCGCATTTACGGGCTGCGTAACGCGATGGCAGGCGAACTGCTCACGTTCCAGAACGGAGTCATGGGGCAGGTCTTCAACCTGGAAGAAGACTCGATCGGCGCCGTTATCTTCGGCAGTTATCTGGACATCAAGGAGGGCGACTCCGTCAAATCCACGGGCCGGTTGCTCGAGGTGCCGGTCGGCGAAGCCATTGTCGGCCGCGTCGTGAATCCGCTGGGCCAGCCGATTGACGGCGGTGGGCCGATCGCTTCCAGCGAGACGCGCAAGATGGATATCGTCGCCCCGGGCATCGCCGATCGCCAGCCCGTGAAGGAACCGCTGCAGACCGGCATCAAGCCGATTGATGCGATGGTTCCCATCGGCCGCGGCCAGCGCGAGCTGATCATCGGCGACCGCAAAACCGGCAAGACCGCCATCGCTCTCGACACGATCATCAATCAAAAAGGTGCCGGCGTTAAATGCTTCTATGTGGCGGTGGGCCAAAAAGAATCCAGCACCGCCGCAATCGTCGACACACTCCGGGCGCACGGGGCGATGGAATACACCACCGTCGTCGTCGCAACCGCCGCCGATCCCGCGCCGCTGCAATACATCGCCCCCTATGCCGGCTGCGCGATGGCTGAATACTTCATGTGGAAGGGTGAAGCGACGCTGGTGGTATACGACGATCTTTCCAAGCAGGCCGCCGCCTACCGCCAACTTTCGCTGCTGCTTCGCCGCCCGCCCGGCCGCGAGGCGTATCCCGGGGACGTCTTCTACCTCCACAGCCGCCTGCTCGAGCGCGCCGTCAAGCTCAGCGCCGACAAGGGCGGCGGATCGCTGACCGCGCTGCCGATCATCGAGACCCAGGAAGGCGAAGTCTCCGCTTACATTCCCACCAATGTCATCAGCATCACCGACGGGCAGATCTATCTCGTCCCCGAATTGTTCTTCTCAGGCGTGCGCCCGGCGATCGACGTCGGCGTCTCTGTCAGCCGCGTCGGCGGCAATGCCCAGACGAAGGCGATGAAAAAAATTGCCGGCGGTCTCAAGCTCGACTTGGCCGCCTATCGCGAACTCGAGGCGTTCGCCCAGCTTGGCACCGAGCTCGACAAACAAACGCAGAAACAGCTCGACCGCGGCGCACGACTCGTCGAGTTGCTCAAGCAGCCGCAGTACAAGCCGATGCCGATCGAGCAGGAAGTGATCGCCATCTACGCCGGCACACAGGGTTACCTTGACGACATCGCCGTCAACCGCGTCAGCGAATTCCAGAACGGACTGCTGGCCTACGTCGATGCCAGCGCCTGCGCTTCGTCAAGGCTTGGCGGAAAAAAAGGAGCTGACCTCCGATCTGGAAAATCAGCTCAAAGAGACGCTAAAGACCTTTAAGACCACGGTTTGGAAGAAGTAGTCACCCGCTTCCAACGTCGGAATTTATAGCTGTTTGCGCGGGGCCAATGGATGCCATTGGCCCCGCCATTTTTTGTTGTCACCTCAAATTTTGACTTGTTACGCGAATATTTGCCCCGTCCGTGCGTATGTATGGCAGAGCGTGCTTCGGTCTGTGTATTCGGCTGGTTCCGCTCTGAATGGATGTGGGAAGGAAAATGGGCTACTCCGCCGTTAAGACGACGCTGACACAGCCGCCATTGCCGGCTGTCTTATTTGGATATGAGGTTCTTGCGCACCTGGGGACCGGCGCCGCAAGCGAGATCTACGCCGTCAGTGATCCCAAGACGCGCCAGATCTACGCTCTGAAGCATGTCGTGCGGACAAATGACAAGTCTGATCGCTTTTTCGCCCAGCTCGACGCGGAATTCGAAATCGGGCGGGCCGTGGTGCATCCCGGACTGCGCCGCTCGATCGAATTAATGAGCAACCGCACGCTTTTTCGCAAACCGACCGAAGCGGCTCTCATCCTGGAGCTGTTTGACGGTCAATCGCTGGAAATGCGCCCGACCTCCTCGCTGGACTCGACGCTCGACTGCTTCATCAAAGTCGCGCATGCCATGGAGGCGCTCAACGCCGCCGGCTACGTTCACTGCGATCTGAAGCCCAACAATATTCTCCGCTCGGCCGAGGGCAATGTGAAAGTGATCGATCTGGGCCAGACCTGTAAAATCGGGCTCGTTAAAGAGCGCGTGCAGGGAACGCCCGATTACATCGCTCCCGAGCAGGTCGAGCGCGGGCCTGTCACGAATCGAACCGACGTCTTCAACTTCGGAGCGACGCTTTACTGGGCGCTGACCGGCAAGAATATTCCAACGCTCTTTCGGGTTGGCAAAAAGGAGAACAGCTTTCTCCTGGACGAGGCAATCCCATCGCCGCGGGAACTGAACCCAGGTGTGCCGGTGTCGCTTTCGGATCTGGTCATGAACTGCGTTCGGACCGCGCCGATGAAGCGTCCCGATTCGATGGGAATGGTCGGCCGCAAGCTCGAGCACATCCAGAAGCAGATTCGCCGCGAAGCCAGCCGCGAACCTGCGGGAGGCGTGGGCGGCGGAGCAAGCTCTCTTCCCGGCGGTCAGCACTCTTCTGAACAGGACGGCGACCGCGCTTGCGCGTTCGTCTAAAGCGCCAGCTTCATGCTCGCGCACGAACAGCTCGATCAATTTCAAAGTCACAAGTAACGCATTACGTGGCACAGCCGTCTCGGCTGTGGCCCAATTCATAGCCATCTGGCCCGGAAACACAGCCGGGACGGCCGGGCTGCAAGGGAGAATTGCTCTCCGCTGGCTTCGCACTTATTGGAGCAAGTGATCCATGTGCGGCCCCCTACTACCGAGATTCTCCGCCCGCCGTCGGCTCAAACAGTTCCATCTGAGCTGAATTCTGCGCAACCGATTTGACGACCCCGTCCACCAGCCGGGTCAGCAGCCGATCCCCCTGCCGCACTTCTGAGGTCGAACGAATCAAGGTTCCATCCGCGCGGGTTGTCATCGAGTAGCCGCGCGCCAGAACGGCGCGGGGGCTCAGTGCATTCAATCGCGCTGCGGTCGCGCTGATTCGCTCCTTCCAGTGCGCGAACAGCGATCCCTGGCTCCGCGCCAGCCGCGCTGACAGCCCATTGGCGCGCTGCTGCCCAAGCTCCAGCACAACGCGCGGATGTCGCGCGGAAAGACGCGCCGCAGCCGCGCCGAGTCGCTGTTCCGCCAGACGCAGCCGATTTTGCAGCGCAATCGTCACCCCCCGCTGGCGGTCATCGAGAAGCTGCCGTCGGAAATTGATCTGCTCAAACGGCCGGCGGAAAAATTCATGGCGCTCCACCCCGGCAAGGAACTGCCGCGCCTCCTGCACTCGCATCTTCAGCGCGCGATTGAGCCGCAGCGCATCCGTATCCAGAACCTCGTGGACGTCGCGCCATTTGGTCGAGATGACCTGGGCGGCCTCGGTCGGCGTGTGCGCATGATAGTCCGCGACCAGATCCGCAATGGAAACGTCCACCTCGTGCCCGATCCCGGTAATGACCGGCACCGGGCAGGCGGCAATCGCTCGCGCGACCGCCTCTTCGTTGAACGCCCACAGGTCTTCCAGGGATCCTCCGCCCCGTGCCAGCAGCACCACGTCGCCGCCACCTCGCTCAAGCGTCCTGCTCAGGTGATGCAGCGCGGCCGCGATCCGCGCCGCCGCCCCGTCTCCCTGCACCGGCACCGCGTACAGCCGGAGCCGAACCCAGGGAAATCGTCTGAGGACTTTCAGGATGTCCGCCAGGGCCGCGCCTTCGCGGCTGGTGACCAGCACGATGCTCAGCGGATATGCGGGAATGCTGCGCTTGCGATCCGCATCGAAGAGACCCTCTGCCGCCAGCTTGGCGCGCATCTGTTGAAACGCCAGTTCCAGCGCTCCCTGCCCGACCGGGCGCAGTGACGTCACGTAGAGTTGATAGCGGCCCCGCTTCCCGAACACTCCCAGCCGGCCGGTCGCAACCAATTCCATCCCCTCCGCAGGCGCGAATTTCATCCGCGCCGCGTCCGATTTCCACATCACGCAGTCGAGGCAGGATTGAGCATCCTTCAGCGTGAAATACAGATGCCCCGAAGTGGCGTTCCGCGAAAAGTTACTGATCTCCCCCCGCACCAGCAGTACATCAGCAAATCCCTCCCTCAGCACGCGGTCGATCCGGGCGGTCAGCTCGCTGACGCTCATCGCGCCTGCCGCCCCGGCGTCAGACGCGCCCGAGGGCTTGTCGACGACGCGCTTCCGCGCCGTCATCTTCTCTCGAAATTCAAAGAAATCCGGAGTCACTGCCGCCAAATAATAGGATCATCGAGCTGCCGGTGCGAACACGGAATCATCGAACTACTTCTTCACGCGAACGGCCGTCAGCGCGTTGGCGACCCACCCGTTGAGGAAAACGCCGAACAGAAACAGCGTGATCAGTTGCTGGCGCATGTTGAACAGAAAATCGCTGGCGGGGAGCCCCGCGCGATGGAGGCGCCAACCGGCGACGGCTATCGCGACGCCGACGAACGCGAGGGCGCCGCAGTAGAGCGTCATCGCCTGCCTCGGCCAGCCGGAGGGCCTGGAGTAAATGGTGGAGATCGGCAGCAGCAACATTCCGCAAAGCACCGCCGAGGTGAGCAGATTGCTGTCGTGCCGCGCCAACCCCGCGGTCGCGATCGCCAGAGCGACAGCGATTGTTCCGCCGACCAAATTGGCGCCCATCGTCTGATCGCGCGAGAGTGCATAGCGTCCGTAGGGGTGGAGGCGCAGCATCAGATCAAACAACGGCCGGGCAATCCAGGTCATGATCGCAAAGACCGCGTAGGCGATGATCAGCGGCAGAAGCAGCACTCTCAGTTCCGGATGCGCGTCTTTGACCGCCACCAGGATCTGATAGCCGACGTATCCGCCGACGATGATCGCCCATTGCGCTCTTCCGCGCAGGCGCGACATGAAAAGGAAATACTTGAGCATCAGCCGGTAAATGATATTGCGCGCCTTGAGAGACTCGACCAGCCCGGCCTTGGCCCACTCCATTTCCGGCTTGAGCCGCAACGCCTCGCGAAAGTGAACGATCGCTTCGCGGTGTTTGCCGGCATGCAGCAGCGCCCACCCCTGGTTGGCATGCGTCACGGCGTTTTCGGGATCCTTCCGCAATGCGCCGTCAATCGTCAGGCTCGCTTCGTCGCTGCGACCCAGCTTCACCAGGGCCTGCGCCCGCGCGTTCAGGCAGAACTGGTTTTCCGGATCGATCTGCAACCCCGCGTCGGCGGCCGCCAGCGCCGCCAGCCACAGCCGCTGCTGCAGGCGAATCGTCGCCAGCAATCCGTGATAGCCGGCATTGAACGAATCGATCTCGATGGCCTTGACGATCGCCTCGGCGGCTGGCTTGAGGCGCTCGCGATCGAGCAGAACGTGAGCCAGGGTTGAATATCCGAAATGCCAGTCCGGACGCAGCCGGATCGCCTCTTGCGCTTCGGCGGTCGCCTCGTCGTAGGCCTCGCGCCGGGCGAGGCAGAGCCCGAGCATCGCGTGCGACAGCGCATTGGATGAGTCCTGCGCCAACGCGGCGCGGAATTCCTGTTCCGCCGCCTCGTGCCGGCCGGTCTGATACAAAATGGAGCCGCGCTCATTGCTCATGAAGCAGTCACATCTTCAGATATTTGAGAATGTCGTCGTACGTCCCGCCCTGGTTGGAATAGAGCGCATAATTTCTGGCCGTCGCAAACCATTCCTTCGTCGACGGCTTGATCCCCGCCGCCGCCGCGACGAGATCGCGCGTTGTCATCGGCTCGGGCCGCCCGATCTTCATCGCCTGCCGAAGCTTTTCGTCCACGGCCGCGTCGATCACCGCCTTGAGGTCGGCGCCGGAAAACCCCTCGGTCTTTTTCGCCAGATGCTCGTGATCGATCGCATCGACGGGTTTGCCGGCCAGATGGATTCTCAGAATCGCCGCCCGCGCCGCCGCGTCGGGCGGCGGCACAAACAGGATGCGATCGAATCGCCCGGGCCTGCGAAACGCGGCATCGACGTGCCAGGGAGCATTGGTCGCCGCGAGAGTCAGCACGCCCTCGTTGGATGCGCCGATGCCGTCCATTTCGGCGAGAAACTGGTTGATCATGTGCCGCCCGGCGCTGCGCGCATGTCGGCACGGCTCGCCGCCAGCGCGTCGACCTCATCGAAGAACAGCACGCACGGTTGATTGCGGCGCGCCTGCGCAAAAAGTTGATGGAGATTGCGCTCGCTCGAGCCGATCCACATGTCCAGAACATCGCTGATGCCGACGGAAATGAAATTGGCCTCGATCTCCCCCGCGGTGGCACGGGCCAGATGGGTCTTGCCGCAGCCCGGCGGCCCGTACATCAAAATCCCCCCGCCGATCGCTTTGCCGTAGGCTTTGTAGAGTTCGGGATGACTCATCGGGTGGATGATCTTCATGCGGATGTCGTCCTTGACCGCATCCATCCCGCCGACGTCCTTGAACTTGATCTTCGGCCGTTCCACTTCGGCGTCACCCGGCGTTGCCGCATGCTCGCGGGAGGCGCGGACGCGGCCATCGACGACCTCGCCACTCTCGTCGTCGCCGGCATCAGAGCTTGCTCGGATGCCCAGACGCGCGGCAAATTCGGGATCGCCGGCCGAAGGATCGTCGCTCACGCCTCGCTTGTACTGCCGAACCGCGCGCTCGATTTCCCCCGTCCGCTCGAGCAGCCTTGCATGCAGCACCAGCGCCGCGCCCGGCGGAGAAGGGCTTTTGAGCATTTCCTCCACGATCACCAGGGCGGCCGAGTTTTTCCCCTGCAGGTAAAACGCGCGGGCCAGCCCAAGCTTGATCTTTGGATTCTCCGGCGAGAGGCTGATGGCGGCCTTGTATTCCGCCTCCGCCTCGTCATATCTCCCAAGGCCGCAGAGCGTGTCCGCCAGATGCTGGCGCAGCGGCAGATTGTTGGGGGAAACCCGCAATGCGTCGCGCAAGCCCGCGATGGTGTCGTCTCCTGCAGCCATGGTCTTCTCACCTCAGAATTGGGGACTTCAACCCCGCACCGCCTCCAGAAACGCGGGGCCGTACGTCTTTACTTTGTACGGCCCCATTCCCTTCACTTGCTCCAATCCCGACAGATCATTTGGCGCGGCGACGGCAATTTCCTTCAGCGTGCTGTCGTGACAGATGCAATAAGGCGGCACCTGGCGCGACTTTGCCAGTTGCAGACGCAACGATCGCAGCCGTTCGAATCGCTGCTCGGCGTCCGGATCCAACGACTCGACCGCTCGAGCTTCCGCGCGCCGGGGATCATTCGAGACGACGACGATTCACGATCCACCCTGCCGCGGCGCGCGGCGCCAGATCGGCGAGGCTCACGGGGGGCGGTTGCTCGGCTTTCATCACCCGAATGCCGACCGGCGTCAACTCGATCACCGGTCGGAATTTCACCCCATCAGGATCGCGCTGTCGCGCCAGGCCCGCATCCATCAGGCGGTGCAGCATTGCAATGATTCGCTTGACCGGGTACGCACGCAGCAGACCGAAGACCGTCAACTTGTCGAAACCCCATCGCTGTGTTTTTTCGTTGTCCGCCCCCGCGAGCACCTCGGCAACAACGCCGACACCGAAGTTTCCGCGCAGACGGGCGATCCCGGAGAGAAGCTGACGCACCAGGAGAATCGCCTCGTCGGAAACGATCGCGATCGGTGCCGCGGGCATCGAGAGATCACCGACGCCGCAAACGTCGCAGTGACATGCGACGGCTTTTGTCTCATCACCGAAATAGTCGAGGATCATCTGCCGTCGGCAGCGATGCGTCTGGGCGTAGCCGATCATCAGATCGAGCTTTTGCGTCGCATGTGCCTTGAGTTGCGCGATGCGTCGCGGATCGCCGGGATGGTCTTCTCCAATCCGATCGATGAAATATTCCTGCGTGTAGCGGTCCTGATAGCCAAATAGAAGGACGCACTGCGCGGGCAGGCCGTCGCGCCCGCCGCGGCCGGCTTCCTGGTAATAGGCTTCGAGGGTGCCCGGCAGGTTGTAATGAATAATCAGCCGAACGTCCGGCTTGTTGATCCCCATGCCAAACGCATTGGTGGCGACCGCGATGGCGCCGGGCGTCTGCATGAACCGCTCCTGGCTGGCGGTTCGATCCCCCATCTCCATGCCCGCGTGATAGCTGCAGACCACCCGGTCGCGCATCGACTCCGCCGCCAGAAGCGAAACCGCGTCGACGGCTTTGCGCGTCGAGCAATAGATGATGATGCTCCCGGGCTCCGCCTTGAGCAGCGAAAGCAACTCGTAATCGCGCTCTGCATTTTTCGCGGTCCGGCGCACCTGATAGCTGAGATTCGGCCGATCGAAGCCGGTGATGACGACATTGGGCTCCCGCAGCCCGAGCTGGCGGATGATGTCGAGGCGCACGTCATGCGTGGCCGTTGCCGTCACCGCGATGCACGGCGGAGAGCCGAGCTGACGCCGCACCTCGCCGAGCTTTAGATATTCAGGTCGAAAATCGTGGCCCCACTGGCTGACGCAGTGTGCTTCGTCGACCGCAAAAAGGATCGGGCGCAGTTGAGAGGCAAGCTCCTGGAAATCGGGGGTAAAGAACCGCTCGGGGGCGACGTACAGCAATCCCTGGAACCCGGCTTCCAGCTCGCGCACGACCTCGCGCCGCATTGCGGGGCTCAAGCTGCTGTTGAGCATCGCCGCGGGGATCCCCTCGTCCCGCAGTTGCTGAACCTGATCCTCCATGAGCGAAATCAACGGGGAAACGACCACGCACAGCCCCTGCTGCACCGCCGCCGGAAGCTGATAACAGAGGCTCTTCCCCGATCCGGTCGGCATGACGCACATCACGTCTTTGCCACCAATCACATCTTCAATCACCTCGCGCTGCGCGGGACGAAAGTCGTCCAGCCCGAAGAGGTTTTGCAACTGCTCCCGTAAATCGCTCATTCGTAGCACCCGACTATACCGCAACCGTAAAGCAGCGCAAACCGAAACCCCCGACCGCTTCCGAACCGCCGCAAGTTGCCATAGCGATAACTTTACGCGTCTTTGGCGATTTTTGTTGACACACAGGCAACTCCCGTTAAAATGCGCCACCTGAATGGCAACGATCCACGACCATGCTCGGCAAACCATGCAGTCGCTGGGAGCGCGTCTTCACTCGATGCGGGAGTCGCGAACCTGGACGCTGGAAGAACTCGCCGGGCGAACGGGGCTGTCGCGCCCTTACTTGAGCCGGCTCGAAGCTGGCGAACGGCAGCCGTCTCTCGTCGCGTTGTGCTCGATCGCCAACGCTTTTGACGTATCGGTTGCCGCCTTGTTCGAGCAGCCCGACCGCTCGTCCGACTGCATTATCGTTCGCGGCGAAAATGCCATTCCGAAATCCATCAACAACCTCCAGTTTGTTCCCTTGAGCGGCTCAACCAAACCGTTCAACATCCAACCGCTTGCCGTCACCATTCCCGCTGACCGGCCGGGAGACGAAACCTATCAGCACGACGGCGAAGAGTGGCTGCACGTCCTCGCCGGAAGCCTGCGGGTTTCCGTCGACGGCGCGCACCATGTTCTCCAACCTGGCGATTCGGCGCATTTCGACTCGCGCCTTCCCCATCGCCTCACCGCGCTGGGCGGCAACGACGCAAAGATCATTCTCGTTGCATGCCCGATACCAGTCTCTCTCAATGCGGCGGGCACGTCTCGCCGCAATCACGAGCTGACGCACCAATTGACCGCGGGCCTTGCAGGGTAGGCCCGGCATATCACTCGCACGGCGGAACAGGAAACGACCGAAAACCTGCGGCGCAGAGGAAACCCGCATTGAGGCCGGATCTGACGGTGCGTTGCCCCGGAACGGCCTTCATGCAGGTTGAGGGCTTTTAAGGAGTTTGCCATGAGCGCGTTAGATTATGCAGCGACAGTCAAGAACACCCACACCAAACTGAAATCCAATGCCCTGAATTTCTGGGAGGTGCTCGCGCAGGCGATCGCGCTGATCTCCCCGAGCATGACCGCCGCCCTCATCGTGCCCCTCATGTTCGCCAGCGCCGGAACGGCCGGGTGGCTCTGCTATCTCTTTGGCACGATCTTGCTGCTGTTCGTCGCCTTCAGCCTGAATCAGTTCGCCAAGCGATACACCTCCGCCGGGAGCATGTACGAATACACCGTCAAGGGACTGGGTCCGAAGATCGGCGGCATGTCCGGCTGGTGTCTCATTTGGGCGTACATGTTCATCGGAATCGCCGGGGTCACCGGTTTCACGCACTTCGCTTCCCTCCTGCTCACGCAGGCCGGAGCCACGGGTTATCTGTCGCATCCGTCCATCACCCTCTTTCTCATCTGCGTGGCCTGTGCATGGTTTCTGGCTTACAAGGACATCACCTTTTCAACGATCCTCATGCTGATCTTCGAAGGGGTCTCGGTCGCGGTGATTCTGATCCTCGCGATCCTGGCCATCGCCAAGACCGGGGCCGTGGATACCGCGCAGCTTCACCCGATCTCCCAGCACGGACTGAAGGACTTCGACCTGGGCGTCGTGGTGGCAATCTTCAGTCTCGTCGGGTTCGAATGCGCCACCGCCTTCGGCGAGGAAGCGAAGAAGCCTCTGATCACCATCCCCCGGGCGGTCATTGCCAGCCTTCTCCTCACCGGGGCTTTTTTCGTATTCATCACCTACGTCGAAACCCACGCCCTGGCCAACAACACCCCGACGCTCGATGCGCTCACTGCCCCGCTCTCCACCCTGAGCGAAAACCTCGGCGTCAAGTGGATGGGCGTCATCATTTCCATCGGCGCCATGACCAGTTTCTTCGCCTTGGCCATGTCCTGCCTGAACGCAGGCTCGCGCATCATGTTTACCATGGGCCGCTACGGGATCTTTCACATTTCCATGGGCAGCTCGCATAAGAGCAATCTCACACCTCACTTTGCGATCACAACGTTTGCCATCATCCAGTTTCTCATCCCGTCGGTGTTCATGCTTGCGTCTTATGCCGGCGCGGTGCAACAGTTGCAGATCGGAGCCCCGTTTGACGAGTTTAACTATGCCGGGCTCTTCGGCGCCATGGGCTTCTGCGGCGCGTATGTGCTGATCTCTTTGGCCACGCCGTTCTATCTAAAGAAGATCGGCGAAATGAAGCCGTACCACGTGATTGTCGCCGTCATTGCGATTCTCCTTTTGGCGGTTCCGATCGTCGGCACGATCTGGCCACAACCTCCTTATCCGATGAACTGGTTCCCCTATATCTTCGGGACCTATCTGCTCGTCGGCGTCGTGCTCATCGCCATCCGCAGCAAGAGCACAAGCGAAATCGAAAGCGTCCGGCTGGTGCTGGAGGAAAAGGCAATGTCCTCAGCTCCCGTGCCAACTCCCGAACCGCTCGCCGACGCCGGCGGCGAGGTAGTGATGGCATAACGCCGCATCGAGCCCGTTTGACAACCCCACGCCGAGTCTGAGGTACTCCGAAGGCTCGGATCGAACGTGCGTGTTCGCGCAAGCTCATTTAGTCGCTTTGAGACGTGACAAACAATCCATGCGCGGAGAAACTCTCCGCGCATGGATGTTGATCCGCCAACTTCCAACCCGCGGGCCGGCATGCCACATTTGTCGCGAATCCTGATCTATCCCATTAAATCCCTCGAACCCGTTTCCGTTCAGCAAATATCAGTGCTCAAGTCCGGCGCGCTGGCCGGCGATCGCGCGTTCGGCCTGTTCGACTCCGAAGACAAATTCGTCAACGGCAAACGGCACGCGAAAATCCATCTTCTGCGCTCAGCCTACGATCCGGTCACCAATGTTCTCTCTCTGCGCAGACCAGACGCGACGGCCTGCGCTCAATTTCAGATAGATCGGCAGCGATCGGAGCTTCACGAATGGCTGACCGAGTTCTTCGGATTCCCCGTCACGCTGAAACACAATTCCGAGGTCGGTTTCCCCGACGATCTGGACTGCCCCGGCCCCACCATCATTTCAACCGCCACGCTCGCCGAAGTCGCGAGCTGGTTTCCACCTCTGGATGTGTCGCAGCTTCGCCTGCGGCTCCGGACCAACTTGGAACTCTCGGCGCCCGCGCCGTTCTGGGAGGAGAGGCTGTACACAACCAAAGGATCCCGCATCCAGTTTCGCATCGGCGACGTTCTCTTTCACGGGAACAACCCGTGTCAACGCTGCGCCGTGCCTCCGCGCGATCCGTTGACGGGCGAAGGGTATCCGAACTTCGCGAAAACCTTCGCCGAGCGCCGCAGGCAGACGCTTCCGCCATGGGCCGAGCAGTCCCGCTTCAATCACTACTACCGGCTTGCCGTCAACACCCTCGTGCCGATCTCCGAGGCGAGCAAGATCCTGCAAGTCGGAGACGAGATCACCGTTGAGGGCGTTATTCCCGCAGATTGAGGAGTGCATTCACGACCTCGCTGAGAATGTGGGGTGGTTGTACCCGCGTGTACTCGCCCACCATGCTTTCCGAGAAAATCCGGGGGGCGAGTACACGCGGGTACACCCACCCTGGAAAATCTCGCCGGCACTCCGTCAACTGCTTAGTACATCTCCCCATTGAAAGAGGGCCACATGTAGGGCGGGATTTATCCCGCCGATTCGCTTCCGGCGGAGGCATCCGGCGGGATAAATCCCGCCCTACATTGATGGTCCCTTACTTATGGGGATGTGTACTTAGAGCTCGTTTCTTTACCCCCTCTCCCGGTACTCCGGGAGAGGGCTGGGGGTGAGGGTGATTTGGAATTCGAGAGCATTTGGTGCTCGAAATCACCCCCATCCTAACCTTCTCCCGGCGTACCGGGAGAAGGGACCGCAGCAAAACTGGGCCCTAACTGCGAGGCCCGGCTAAGCAGGTTCTGAAAGCGCTTTCTATTCACGGCGCCAAGCGGCGCGAAGCGTTCTCTCCCTGCGCATCCCTACTTTCCCGCATGCGCATCCGCGTGACATTCCTCGACCGCCTTCTCCAGCGCCGCGTGAAATTCCGGATTTGCCAGGAGCCGCTTGACGATCTCCGCGGCGATGGTCTGCCCGGCCGCCACGTCGCTGGGGTAGTGCATGCCGCCAACTTCGCGGTCTTCGCCGATCTGTTTGCCGCGGGCGATCAGCGCGTCCTTCTGATCGGGAAACATCTCCGCCAGAATCAGGGCATAGGTCATTCCGCCGGTCGCGTGGCCGCTCGGATAACAGAAGCCCGTTTCCTTTTCCAACGATGGCTGAATGCGCGGATCCGTCACGTACGGTCGAACGCGATGGAACTTCGGCTTGGCCGCCACGACCACCGCTTTGCTCTCGGGGGCGACGGACGACAGGAACTTGGCCGTCACGGGAAGTTCCTTCGCGTTGAACCACTCGCCGAGCACATCTGCAAACATGAAGCCGCTTAAATGGGAATTCTTCTCCGCCCGCGCGACGTCCTCGGGCGTGCGCTTTTGCTGAAAATCCAGCAGCGTCTGAATCTCCGCTTTCTGCTCGGGCGATCCGTCTTCCGGCGGCGGAGAGAGAAGCGCAATCGTCGCGGTGATGTCATCCGGCGTCAGATACTTCGCGTCGGCGCGGACGATGGCCGAAAACGCAAACACGATCGCAAGAATCGGAAGGACTCGGCGGATGTGCATGGAAGAAACCTCCGTTTGAATGAAATGGCGCAATCTTTCGTGTGCAACGATCAGCGCTTCACTCGGTCGCAGCGGTCTGCGACCATTGATGGAACCGACCGAGCATATCGGGCGTCACCGACGGCGTCGCGTCCTTAACAACATCTGAAAGAATCTCGCGTGTAATGGCGCCTTCCCGGCCGGTCGCGACACTCTGGAGAAACGGGATCGTCGCGGCGCGGTCGCAGATGTACTTCACGTCTGCTCCGCTGAAACCTTCAAGCTGCTGGGCCAGTTCATCGAGATTCACCGCCGCGTCAACCGGGCGGTGCGACAGATACATGTCGAGCATCTTCCGCCGGGCGGTAACGTCCGGCAGCGGGATATACACCTTTTCATCAAATCGCCCCGGTCGCAGCATCGCCGGGTCGAGTTGCCAGGGGACATTAGTCGCGCCCATCAGCAGCAGCGAGCGGTTCGCCTTTTTGTCGAACCCTTCGACCCCCTGCAGAATCTGCGGCACCACCCGCTGCATCACGCTCGAACCCTCATCCCGCCGCGCGGGAACCAGCGCCTCGATCTCATCGATAAAGATGATGCTGCGCGGCTCGGCGGCCGCGGCGTCGAACAGCTTCTTGATGTTCTGCTCGGCTTCACCCACCCACTTGCTCAGCACATCCGCCGGCGAAATGCGGAAGAACGTGGCGTCAATCTCGCCGGCGGTGGCCTTGGCTAACAGCGTCTTGCCGGTGCCCGGAGGCCCGTATAACAGCACGCCGCCCCCCGCGCGGATTCCGAATTTCTCCGCCAGCTCCGGATGCTCGAACGGGTAGATCATCTTCAGCCGGATGTCTTCCTTCACATCCTCAAGCCCGGCCACGTCGCTGAATCGCAGCGCCGGTTTTTCCTTTACGATCCATTGCTGGGCCGAAGTCTCGCCGTCCGACTCCCCCACCGCGTCCGGCGCGGCTTTCCCAGGCACACGGCGCGGCAAGGTGGAGGTTCTGCGTCCTTCCTTCGCCGCGGTGTCGCAGTCGTGCGCCAAATCGAGCAGCCGCTGCGCGGTTTGCCGGCGCGCCTCGCGCAGGTCTTCTCCCTGCGCAGTTTTGCTCAAAGCGGCCATCGCGCGGGCGGCTTCCAGAAGATAGATGCGGGCAGTATCCCACTGCCCCGCGCGGCGGGCGTCCAGCCCCTTCTGCCGATATCGTTCAAATGTGTCGCGAGAGACCGTCATTAAGCCAGTTCCATCGGAAACGGCGTCATGTTCTCCACGCCGTCTGCCGTCACAAGATACATATTCTCCAGCCGCAGCCCGGCATTCAGCGTGTCATTGTAAATCCCCGGCTCGCACGTGAACACTTCCCCTTCCGACAGCACGTCATCATAACGCGGATTCAGATGCGGAAATTCGTGCGGCGAAAGTCCCACGCCGTGACCCAGGTGATGCACCATCGACGACCCATGCTCCTCGCGCAGATGAGCCTCGGCCGCATCGAACAGATCGCGGCAACGAACTCCCGGACGAGCCATCCGCTCGATGATCGGAAACACTCCAAGCATGACTTCCCAGGCGCGAAGTTGAGCATCCGTCGGCTTGCGATCGACGCAGACGCATCGCGCGGTGTCCGAGAAATAACCGCGATACGCCGGGCCCAGATCGAGAATATAGATCTGGCCCGCCTCCGCCGCGTGCGCCTTGCGCGGAGGCCCGCCCATCGCGCCGCTCGCAAAGTCATTGCCCAGGTATGCCGAGAGCGGCTCGCCCGCGATGTCCACTGCAACCGTGTGAAGCTCGCCAAAAACGCGCAGCTCCGGAACCCCCGGCTCGATCAGCCGCCGGGCGTGAGCATACATCGAGCCGCAGCAGGAGATCGCCTTGCGCATCAGCGCAAGCTCGTCGGTGTCTTTGCGCCGGCGCATCCGCAGCAGTTCGTCATCAATTGCGGCGCATGTGCCATCCATCCGCTGCGCGACCGCCGCACTCACGCCCGACGCGTCGATCCCCACAATTCGCACCCCGCGCCGGCGAAGCTGAGCGGTCACTTGTTCTGCAACAAGCCCCGCCTGATTCTCCCGTTGCGTCCCCAGCCAATTGGCGTCATAGAACAGCACATCGTTTGTGGCAAACCGAATTGCCGAGTCCTTGGCCGCAATCAGCAGCGAACGCCCATCCGCGAACAGTACAAGCGCCGACTCATGCAGCCAGAACGGAATGTGCGTCGTGAGATAGGAAACATGGGAGCGCCACCCGATGACAGCGGCATCCAGCCGGCGCGTCTGCATCGCGGCAAGGAGGCGCTGCTGGCGAGCGCGTGCATGGATAGGATCAAGCATCGCTTCGGTCTTCCCTCCGCCAAACCCATTGTCCGCTGGACAAGGCGTTTTGACCATAGAACGCTCACGCGAACAAGCCTTTCCGCGTTCAACCGCGTTCAATAGTGGAGGAGTCCGAAGCCAGAAGCCCAGACGCAGTCGCGGCCGCGGGCGCGTAGGATCGCCTTGAGGGCTGCAATTACCCAAAACGCGTCGTAACGCAGTCTTTGTGGGCTTGCTTGAGGAAGAGCAATGCCTGCGATCGGGAGGCCGGATCGCTTAAGGTCGTATCCCGCGGAGGGACTCGTTTGGGAAACGATATCGCCTATCACGAGCCCTTCTGCGATAAGTCGAACAAGCCGAAGAAGGGATTTGAACCCTTAACCCCCGCTTTACGAAAGCGGTGCTCTGCCGTTGAGCTACTTCGGCGGCTGATGCCGAAGAATAGCGCACAGCACGGGGGTTTGCAAGACGGGCCGACTCGCGGGTTGAACCGGCGTCTGGTCGTCGCTCCGACTGCCTCTGGTCGCTTTATTCGGGACAGAGCGCCCTTGTGGCTTCGCAACAGTGACGACCAAAAACTCGGAGGGAGCAGCACCATCGGCGCCGCATCCTTGCAACGCTTTGGGTCGTACACAACTTCCGGTTTGTCGGCCTCGGCTCTATGCCAGAGCGGGGCCGTGGACGCAGAGGTCGTGCAACTGCCGGGTGATGTCAGCCGACAACTCACGCAGGGCGGTTTGCCAATCGTGACGACGGGACCGGCATCCGAAGTCGGAAGCGGCGGCATGCACATCGGCGCGCAGTTCGTAGAACCTGCCGCTGCGCTGCATTGAAATCGTCAGATCGAAATTGCCAAGGCGATCGCCAAGGCGGGAAGATCGGCGAAGGCCGGTCATTACCTGCCTGCGTTGTGAGGGCTTGAGAAGCACATTCCCCGGTTCAAGCTTAATCATTGGGCAGTCTCCTGGCCCGGTTGATTCCAAAGAGCGTTTAGCAACTCTCGTGCCTGACTTGAGCTACGCCCCATAACGCGCAGTAAACGTGCACAAACTTCCGGGGTGGGTGAAGGAATGCGTTTGCACTTTGCAGGGGTCGCGTGGTGCGAACCGGCACCAGAGTTCCCGCCCCGGAACGGGTGTCCGGGAATTCCTTCCGAGAAGGAGCAGACTGCGGTTCAGAAGGGGCGCAATTGCAGCCTGGAAGGCCGCACCACAACGTGCTGCAGGGAATTCGGCTGCGCCCCCGGAACGCGCCGGAACCCGCGCACACGGCTGCGTCAGTGGACGGAGGGCGCGTGGCACGCTATTTTACCCCGCTACGTTTGAGGTTCGGTCTGAAAATTCAATCAGTGGAAGCATCAAGGAAAGGAGCTCCCGCAATGTCCAAGCCCCGCCGCCGCCGTAAAATCGGCAGCAAGAAGCGCAAGGCCCGCCGCGATCGCCGTAAGCGATAAGTCATTCCAATCAATCGGATGAACGGCCGCGAGTACGCGGCTGTGCAAATGAGATGCTGCCCGTGGGCAGCGGCTAAAAGTCGAGTGGATGCGCGTACTCGCGCTCGTTCTCTGACCCCCGCGCGTTGCCCATTTTCACAATGACGCGCCGCGCGGGGGTTGTTAGAATCGCCCCGGAAAAGTTGGAGCATTGGCCATGCGTGAAGCAATGACCGAGCAGCTTCGTCTGGCACTGGAGTCAGCCGAGGCGCAAGCCCGGCAGCTCAACCAGGACTTCGTGGGAACCGAGCACCTGCTGCTGGGGATCCTCGGGACGGACCATGCCTTGGATCATCAATCAGAGGCGGTGCACGCCCTGCGCGGCAGCGAAGTGAATATCGATGAGCTGCGCGGCAGCCTCGTCGACGCGCTGCCTCACTGCGCCGAGCCGCCGGTGGTAACGGGGAATCTGCCGCTGTCTCCCAATGCCAAGCAGGCGGTGAACGCGGCATTGACCGGCGCACAAGCCGCGCGCGAGCCGCGCGTCTCCACCCGGCTGCTGCTGCGGGCGTTGCTGGAGGATCCCGAATCGGAAATCCGCGCAGCGCTGCGGACGTGCGGCGCGGACGTGGAACGTCTGCAAAGCGTGCTCGACGAACGGGCGAGGCAGCCGGAAGACTGATTGCGGCCCCGGGCTCCGTTTGGAGCCCGTTTCACAACCCCACGCCGAGTCTGAGGTACCCCGAAGGCTCGGATCGAACGCCCGGAAATCCGAGCCTTCGGAGTACCTCAGACTCGGCGTGGTGGGCGAATCCCGGGTCGTGAAACCGCGCTTTAGCCGCCGGGCTTGCTCGACGGCTGCATGGATCGGACCCGTTCACATTAATTCTATGGAATATTGATGTCTGAGAATTTTGCCGACCGTTTGCTCGACGCGATTGAGGCCAAGGGCTGTCCGATCTGCGTGGGGATCGATCCGATCTACGAGATGTTGCCGGAGGCGATCGCGGGCGATGCCGCAAAGCGCGATGCCAACGATCACGAGGCGGTGATCGACGCGGTCTTTGCGTTTACCACGCGCGTGTTGCAGATCGTCTCGCCGCATGTTCCGTGCGTGAAGTTTCAGTCCGCATACTTCGAGCAATGGCAATGGGACGGCGTGGAGTCGTACTTCAGCCTGATCGGCGAAGCCTCGGAACAGGGGCTGCTGGTGATCGGGGACGTGAAGCGGGGAGACATCGGCAGCACCGCGGCGGCGTACGCCGTCGGGCATCTGGTCGATCCGGGGATTCGCGGGGCCGGTCCGTCGGAAGATGTTTTCATGCCGGATGCGATCACGATCAATCCGTTCTGCGGGTTGGACACGATCGCCCCATTCGTCAAAACCGCCCGCGACTTCGACAAGGGGTTGTTCGTCCTGGTGCGAACAAGCAACCCCGGCTCCGGCGAGTTGCAGGACGCCCGGCTGGAGGACGGCCGCACGTGGTCGGAGATGCTGGCCGATCGATTGAAGCTGATCGCGGCTGCAGATGGATTAGTCGGATCGAAGGGATTCAGCTCGGTGGGCGCGGTCGTCGGAGCGACGCAGCCGCAGACGATGCAGAGCTTGCGGGCACGGCTGCCGCAGTCGATGTTTCTGCTGCCGGGCTACGGCGCAGGGCGCGACAGGCGAAATGACCCGCGCAGCATTTATCGATGGGCGCGGTGCGCTGGTGTCGGCCAGCCGCAGCATCCTCTATGCACATCGCGAGAAGAAATATGCCGATCGCTTCGGGAGCAATTGGGAGATGTGCGTCGAGGCGGCGGTGCTGGACATGAAGTCGGATATTGCCGGTGTGTTGAAACCGTAAAGGCGTTTCCACGAAAGCGTGTCGAACGATTGCCTCGCCGAGTGCTCGCGTGTGAATAACTTGATCAATTCCGTAAGGATGAATGACGCAATCCTGGAGCACAGCCGTCTCGGCTGGGGCGTTGGAATCACAGCCGGGACGGCCGTGCTACAGGGGAGCCGCCCTCCGCCGACGTCGAATGATTGAGACTCAGCGTTATGCAGGACATTGAGAACAAGCGGGTGACCGTGGCGGGCCTTGGCCGCTTCGGCGGGCAGATCGCCGCGGCGCGATGGCTTGTGCAGCACGGGGCGCGGGTGATCGTCACCGATCAGGCCCAGCCGGAAAAGCTCGCCAGCTCGATGGAGCAGCTCGCGGGGTTGCCGATCGAGTTTCATCTGGGAGGGCATCGCACCGAGGACTTTGCGGAGGCGGATCTGGTCATCGCGTCTCCCGCTTTTGCGCCGAGCAACGAATACCTTCGGGCCGCGACGGAAGCGGGAGTGGAAGTCACTACCGAGATCCGTCTGTTCATCGAGCGTTGCCCGGCGACGATACTGGGCGTCACCGGGAGCAAGGGAAAATCGACCACTGCCGCCCTGCTTGGGGAGATGCTCAAGAAGCGGTTCACGACATGGGTGGGCGGCAATATCGGTCGGCCATTGCTCAATGAACTGCATCAGATCGATAAGACGCATCTGGTGGTGCTGGAGCTTTCCAGCTTCATGCTGGAATATCTCGCGCCGATGCGGTGGTCACCGCATGTGAGCGTGGTGACGATGCTCGCCAGTGATCATCTCGACTGGCACGGCTCGGCGCGGGCGTATCTGGAGGCGAAGAAAAATATCCTCCGCTTTCAGCGGCCGGATGATTTCGCGGTGCTCAACGCGGAGGACGCGGCATCCGTCGGTTGGGCGAAAGCGACGGCGGGCCGGGTGATTTATTTCACGACCGAGAACCGCGAGCCCTTTGAATTGATCATTCCCGGGCGGCACAACCAGTCCAACGCGCAGGCCGCGTTTGCCGCGGCCTCGCTTCTGGGCATCACGCAAGCTGACGCGCAGGAAGCCGTCCGTGCGTTTGCCGGACTGCCCCACCGCCTGCAACTGGTGCATGAATCCAACGGCGTGAGGTACTTCAATGATTCGATCGCGACGATTCCCGAAGCAGCCATTGCCGCGCTCGAGGCGTTTGCTCCGAAGCGCGTGATCCAGATCGTCGGCGGGAAGGACAAGGGCCTGGCGCTGACCGCGATGTGCAACGCGCTGGTCGAGCGTGCCAAGGCGGCGCTGTGCATCGGTGCCACGGGCAGTCAGATCGCATCGCTGATGGCCAGTTCGCCGACGCATCAAGGCGCGGCAAACGTTTATGAATGCGGCGATCTGCCCACTGCCATGAAGATCGCCGGGCAGATCGCCGCGCCAGATGATGTCATTCTGCTCAGCACCGGGTGCGCCAGCCAGGATCAGTTCGTGAACTTTGAGGAACGGGGAGAGTTGTTCACGAGGCTGGCAAAGGAGAATTGACTTTCAAGCAGAATTCAGCGCGGCGCTTCGGCGAGTCCTGGGGCGTATCGGTAATACACCTCGAGCGTGAGCGTCGCGATTGCGGTGGTGAAGATATAGCCGGCGCGGTCAATTCCCTTGGCGTCGATCTCCCAGCATCCGTCGGCGAAGCCGCCTCGGGTTTGCAGTTGGATCAGGGTATCGCGGGTGCGAGCATTCCAGTCGCTCCAGGCGGGGCTGTTCATCTGCAACATGCAGAGGGACGCGTAATACCAGCAATAGAGGTCGGGATGCGCGGCGTCCGGAGCGTAGCGGGCGAGAAAGTCGGAAGCGTCCTGCACCTGCGAGTCGGAGAAGTGGTCGCCGAGAAGGATTCTGGCGAAGATCATCTCGGAAGTCATGGTCTGGGTGGGATCGAGGCCGGGTTGATAACTTGCGAAGACGTTGCCCGGGCCCGCGGAGGCATTGGCGATGTAGTGATGTGCCAGCCCGCGTGAATTAGGAGGGATTTCGAAGCCGAGCAACTCGGCGGTGTGGAGGGCCATGATCTCCCAGCCGAAGACGCTGGTGTCGCCGGTTGCGCCGGGGCGTAGCGCCATCCTCCGCCGTCGGTGTCCTGGGCGCTGACGATGAACCGCGCGCCGGCACGTGCGCTTGAGGCGAGGCGGGCATCGCCCGTGAGTAGTGCACATTCGGCGATGGCGAGCATCGCGATGGCGTGGTCGTACAGGTTTGCCTGCTGCGATGCTGCGCCGCGAAACTCAGGAGGCCCGCGAAGATCGCCATCTGCAGACTGATTGATCAGGAGATAGTTCAAACCCTTCCGCAGCGTTTCGCGATAAGGTCCGGGCTCGAAGGGAGAATTGTCGCGGGCGAGGAAGGTCAGCAGGGCCAGACCCGTGAATGCCATGTCGTGCGGCGTGTATGCGCGTTTTCCGGGCGCGCTCTCATCGTGCACCACGGTCCACCGGCCGTCGGGCTCCTGCTGGCGGGCGAGGAATTTGAGCGCGTGATCGACCGCCTCTTCCGACTGGGGGGTGCCGCCGAGCTTGGCGATGCGACCCTTGCGCTGCTCGGGGGCGCGCTGAAACGGAGTGACGGCCACCATCGCGCGATGCATGGTCGGCGCGACCGGCGGCGCGGGAATCAGCGGCACGTTGGGAACGACCAGATCGTCGGTGTTCAGCTTTACGATCTGCACCGGCAAAGCGGGAGCGAGATTGCCTGGCACTGGAGGCATCACGACGGCCGGTCCGGGGTCTGCGCCAGTTCCGATGCTGCCGGGAAGCTCGCGCGGACCGGATTTGATCGGCGCGAAGCGCACACCGGCGGCGCCGGCGCCGATTTCCGCGGATCGCCCCAACTCCGCATCGTCGCCGGCTCCCGGATCGGCGGACGCGAGCAGATCGGGCGTCGGCGCGGCGCTGACTTTGGGAAGCGGTGTCGGCGGTGCGCTGACCTGCGGGCCCGCTGTCACTTGCGCCAGCGCCGAGGGCCCGCCGGTAATGAGCGGAGCTTTGATCTGCGGCGACTGGATTGGCGCTGGCGCGGCCAGGGATTCGACATGATCCGCGGCGCTCTCCCCTCCAGCTTCCAGCGTCACGCCGTGCGCGCTGGGTGGGGGAAACGGCGCCGAACTGATCCCGGATTTGGTCAGCAGTTCCGGCCCCGGGGTTGTCACGGTTGGCTGAAGCTCCTGCTGACTCACAGGCGAAGGCAGCGGGATGTCGGTCAACGACGCCATCGGGGGCGCGGCGAGCGGCACCAAGGCCGTGGGGCCTGCCGTTATCGATGGCGGTGGCGCGGGGACCACCAATGGCGGAGCAATGAGCGACGCTGCCGAGCCGCGACCGCTCACGGCGGTGTTCAGCGGCACGTCCACCGGCACCGCAGCCGGCGCATGCGGCTGCTGCAGCGGATTGAGCGATGGATTCAGATCGCGCGGGGCGGTTGCCTGCGGACCTTCACTGCTGCGCGGATTGCGCAGCGACAAGGCCAGCTCGACGCTCCTGGGCAAGGTGAGCGACAGATCGACGCCGGTTTCCTGCTTCACGTAATGGCTCACGTGCTGGGTGACGACAATCGAACTCAACCCAAACGAGATCAGCGCATGAATCAGCAGCGAGAGCACCAGGCACCGCTGCAGCATATTGTTGCGGCGGTTGTTCCCACGGAGAAAAAGCACCAGCGGGATGATCACGGCCATCGACGCCACCATCGCCCAGCCGCTCCATCCAAGCTTGGGCAGCGGATGGCCGTGACTGAGCAACGGCATCAGACGCTGCAGTTGAGCAGCGGGTCCCTGCAGGTGCGCGGCGATGACATCCGCCCAGGATTGCGGCAGGCCGACGAACCAGCAGAGTGAGACGGCGCCAGCCGCGGACAGTGCCATCAGATACACGAAGACGCGGATGAAGCGCCAGCGCGGCCTGGCAGGCTTGGGGATGGGGCGAAATCTGGGAGTAACGACGGCCACGATTCAGCTTCAACCTTTCGCAATCATTGCTGCGCTTTGGGCTGATCCTCGAGATACACGATCTTCGCTTCCTGCACGCCCTGCTGCTTGCAGATGCGCGTCACGTCCGCAAAGTGACGCATGACCGTTCGCTCATCAGTTCGAATGATTACGGCGCCCTCGGGATCTTTTCGCATCAGCGCCTGCACCAGCGGGATCAGTTCCATCGGCGAGTACGTTCTTCCCGCCACGACCGTCGTTCCGTCCTGCTTGATGTTGATGATCAACTGCTTCGGCGGTGCCGAGAGCGGCGTCAGCGTCGACACGTGCGGCAGCTCGATGCCGAGCTCCTTTTCGACCTGGGTAAACGTTGTGGCGGCCATGAAAAAAATCAGCAGGTTGAAGACCATGTCCGTCAATGGAACCAGGTTGTAGGGTTCTTCGGCCTCGTGCAGTGGATCTCGAATCCTCATGGGGAACACTCGCTGTTTTGAGATTTCAAATTTCAAATCTCAGATTTCACAGTTCAAATTTCAATCTCAGATTTCCCAGTTCACTAAACGATCTCACGTCACAACGTGGACGTCGTCCGCAACTGCCGGTCGGATTCGGCGTTGAAGCCGAACTGATCGGAGAAATCGGTCAACTCGTCGTTGAGCTCTGAAATGAGACGTTCGATGCGTCCCACGAAGAAGTAGTAGAAGATCGTCACCACGATCGCGACAGCCAGGCCGGAGAAAGTGTTGACCATCGCCAGGTAAATCCCGGTTGAGAGTTCGTTGATGCGTCCGACGCCGGCCGCGGCGGCAGCCTGAAATGCTTTGATCATGCCGTAAATGGTGCCGATCAGACCCAGCAGCGTGGCGACGCTGCCGATGGCGTAGAGAAATCGCATGTTGCGACGAAGCTTCAGCGCTTCATTGGCGCCGGCATCTTCGATCGCTTTCTCGGCGGCGGCGAAGCCGCGGGGGATGCGCTTGATCCCGGCGGCGATCATCCGCGCGATCGGCGAATCCTTCTGCCGGCAATAATCGAGCGCGCGCTGGCGGTCTTCGCGCAGATCGCGCGTCACGCCGCGCAGGCCCTTCATGAAATTTTTGGGAATCACCTGGCTGCGGCGAAGGGAGAGCATGCGTTCGAAGATAATCGCCACCGCGATGATGCTGCATGCCGCCAGCGGGTACATGAAGATCCCGCCTTTGATAAACAGCTCGATCAGGGGCATGCTCGTGTTGGTCGCGGGCTGGGTCGTAGCGGTAGCGGCTTGCGCCCCGACCTCTTGGGCGAAGGCCGTCGAGGCTGACAAGATTGCCGCGCATCCTGCGAAGATTGATTGCCGTCTCACGTTCATCCTTCCCATTTGATTTCAATACGAAAGCGCCGGCTATGAGCCGCTGATCGACTTGAGCCGCCCCGCGGCAAGCTCCGCTTCCGGCGCGCTTTTATACTTGGTGACCACCTGGCTGTATTGCGACCTCGCCTGATCGGGTTGCTTGAGTTGCTCGAATGTCCGGCCGGCCTCGAATAATGCCCTCGCGGACCACTTCGGATAGGCATAGACATCCTCGACGGCGAGAAACGCGGGGATCGCCTGTTCGAATTTCTGCTCGGCCAGAAACGTCTCGCCGGTTTGAAACTGGGCGCGGGCGGCGGTTTCCCCATTGCTCGCGGCAATGACCAATTGGTATGCGGCCCTGGCCGGCGCGTATTTCTTTTGATTTTCCAGCGCCCAGCCGGCGCAAAACTGCGCTCGATACGAGAGCGCATGGCCGGGATACTTCGTCAGAAAAGCCTGCGCCGTCTGCAATGACGCGGCAAAGTCGCCCTGCGCCGCCTGCACGTCGGCGAGCTTCAGAATCGCTACCGGGGCATCTTTATGATGCGGATACGCTTTCAGCATGGCGACGAGTTCTGCCTGCGCCTGATCGTCCCGGCCGGCGTCGGCGTCAGCCATCGCCGATTGCAGCATCGCTGACGGCGCCATCTCATCCTGGGGGAAGCTCGCCGCAAAATCGCGGAAGCAAGTGGCGGCTTTATCGAAATCGCCCAGCTTCTGATAGCACCAGCCCAGCCGATACCCGGCGGCGGCAAGCACCTTGGGGTCACCTTTTCGGCCGTCCACCACCGGCCAGAGCATGGCGGCCGCCTGCGTGTAATTCTTATCGTTGTAGAGCAACTCCGCGATTTCCGTGCGCGCCAGCGGCGCGATCGCGCCCTCCGGATATTGCGACACAATCCGGCGATACGTTTCTTCAGCAGCGGGCACGTCCGATGCCTTGCGCTGCGCCCAGGCGAGGTCGTAGAGAACACTGTCGGATGCGGAAGGTTCCTTGCCAAGCCCGGCGAGGATGCGCAGCGCTTCCCGGTTCTTTCCTTTCGCGGACAAAATCGCCGCGGCGGATTGGCGCGCGCGCGTCGCGTCGGGCGATTTCGGATAGGCATCAGCAAACGCGATGAACGCGGCAGCGGCATCGTCGTTCTGATTCGCCTGCTGCAACGCGATGGCGCGCTGGAATGCGGCATCAGATGCCAGCGCAGGATCGGGTGACTTTTCGTGCACCGCGCTCCACCTGTCGGCGGCTTGTGCGAATCGCCTGGCATCGAAGTCGATCCAGGCGAGCAGATATTCAGCGGAGGCCGCCAGGTCGGCCGGAGGCTTCGCGTCGAGCAGTTTGTTCAACACCTCAGAGGCCGTCTCGGACTGCCCGGCTTTGCAGCGAATCTGCCCGAGCGCCAGCAGGCTGCGCTGAACCCACGGGGAGTCGGCGGGACCGTTTGCCAGCGTCTCGAGAAGTGCAGTCGCCGCGGCGGTGTGTCCGTCACGCAACTCGGCCACTGACAGCTTGTATTGCGCCTCCCGCGTGTCACCCGCTCCCAGCGTCGCGAATTTTTTGAGAGCAGCTTCGGCCTCGGCATTTTTGCCGAGCTGCAACTGAGCGTCTCCGAGCAGAAAGATCGCCTGCTGCAAATCGGGCGACTGCGCGACGCGCGGATCATCAGCCAGCGGCGCGAGTTCTTCGACTGCCGCGGCAAACTTGCCGGCGTAATAGTCGCATTGCGCGCTTCGGAGGCGGAAGAGCAATTGCCGCTGTTCGTCCCTCGTTTGCGGAATGAGCGCGTCGAACGCGTGGTGCGCATCGGCGTAGCTGCCGAGCAGAAACTGATTTTCCGCGTCGAGCTCGGCTGAGGGAGCGGTCATCGCCGACGGCGGCAACTTGAGAACCCGCTGGCATCGGTCGTGGCTGGCGTCGTAGTTGCCGAGCTTGTGGAGCGAATATGCGGAGCGATACAACGCCTCGGCGGCGATCGGACCGGCGGGTGATGCATCCGCCAGCGCATCGAGCTCTTTGGACGCCTCGGCGTATTTCGTCAGCTCCATCAGGCAAATGGCGTGATAGAGCGCGATTTGCGGTCGATTGGGCGGCGCAGGCTGCTGGTCCAGCAATTCCTGGAGACCG
Organism: uncultured Phycisphaerales bacterium; assembly: GCA_963758525.1. Taxonomy (GTDB): domain Bacteria; phylum Planctomycetota; class Phycisphaerae; order Tepidisphaerales; family Tepidisphaeraceae; genus JBBSDP01. The sequence continues at coordinate 67,696 of CAVWVQ010000001.1, read as the reverse complement.
GCCTCGGCGGAGGTGAATTTCTTCTCGGCCAGATCGCATTGGGCGATTCCATATTTGGCCTCCGTGGCGTGCGATGGATCGGCGACCAGTGTCGTAAAGATGTCGCGAGCGTCAGGCACGCGCCCCAGGGCAAGATCGACCAGGCCCAATTGCAGCTTGGCAGAGGTCGCGTAGGTGGTGTTGGTCGGGTCGTTGGCGGCAGCGGAAAGCTCCTTCGCCGATTCTTCCAGCTTTTGCGCTTTGAAGAGCGCCAGGCCCAGCGTGTAATGCGCGTTGGCTTTGCGCGCCGCCGGCGCGATCGCCAAAAGGCTACGATAGCGGTCGAGGGCCGGCTCGGTCTTGCCTTGTGCTTCCATGACCTGGCCGCTGAGGAGCATGGCATCGAATCGGTATGGCGAATCGGGAAAGTCGCGCGTCAACCGATCGAGTTGTGAGAGAGCCTGATCGTTCTGGCCGAGCGATTTATTCGAGAGGGCGAGAAAATAGATCGCCGTGGCGGCGTCGGCGCCCTTGGAATGCGTTTGCAGAAATTCCTGGCATGCGTCAGCCGACTCTTTGGGTTTGCCTGACAGATAGAGCGATTGGCGCGATAAAGCCGGGCAGGATCGGTCTGGGGGCTCTGCGGGTATTTAGCGATGAGCTGATCGAAGTGCTGGATCGCATCGTCGTAATCCCTGCCGGACATTTCGCAATATCCGAGCAATGCCAGCACCTGGTCGGTCTGGCCGAACTGCTGATCGGAAAGAACCTGCCGCAGCAGCGGCGCCGCCAGATCAAACTGGCTGAGCCGATATCGGCAGATCGCCAGGCCGTAGCGGCCGGCGGTGATTTGCGCGTCCTGCGGATAATCGTGGAGAAATTGCTCGTACTCGTCAGCCGCGAGCTTGAAGAGATTCCGCTGCAATAGCCCGTCGGCTGCCACGAGTTTCTTGGCGGCAGGGTCGACTGCCTGCGGAGCCGCGACAGGCGTGTCGACGGAAACGGGGCGATCTGCCAGCACAAGCGCCGGTGGAAATGACAGGATCAGGAACAGACCGAACGCGAGGTGGACGGATAGTCCGGGGGCAAATCGGGCGGCTACTCCCCTTCGCGCAAAGCGTTGTCCCTTCCCCTGGTAATCCGGGGGAGGGATAGCAGTACATTCCACCGGCATTTGCGGGTCTGTCTGGTGTAGGGCGGGATTTATCCCGCCATGGTCTGCCGTCTTGCGGAAGGCGCGGCGGGATGAATCCCGCCCTACGTTGAGGTCATTTACACAGCCGCGCTGCCCGGTATGTCGCGCCCTGCGCTTGCTCGGCGGGTATGCGCGGGAAACGTGCGGAAGACGGGGAGGTTGACGGCGCGGCGAGATCGTCTTGCCCGGGCTTTATTGCACTCAGAGTCTCGGACCACATCGCCAGTCGAATATCGTGCGCAGCGAGATCGTCTTGCCCGGGCTTTATTGCACGGACAAGACTGACAGACCGCCATTGCGATGGCTCGGACTTCACGCCAGGCCTCCAGGGGAATGCCGCCGAACGGCGACCGATCCGTTCCGCAACGTGCGGAAATACGCCTCCTGTTTGGATCGGTTCTTTAGGCAATTATCAGTAGTTACTCGAACGCTTGGGTCAAGTTGCAGGCGTCGAAGCCCCTATGATATGCAACGGGTGGGGTTCCTGCTCCAGCGCACCGTGCTTGAAAGCCAATTGGTGGAAGCTGCTGATTGCCGCCAACTCCCTCCCCCCGATATCGAACTTGAGGTGCTGCAGAAGGTAACGGCGTGCCGTGCTGGCAGGCCAACCGCGCGGGACAGCGTGCTCTGCAATGATGGATTCGACGTGTTTGAGGCCGCGCTGCTTGGCCCGAATCAGCCGATCAGGTAAATCCCCCAGATTTACACCAGGCCGAGCCATCCAGCAGGCGAAGACGAACGGCTCGCCCGTTAACTGCTTCCAGGCGTCCCCGAGGTCGAGTTGATAGGGCAGTTCCTTCGGCTCGTCGCAGACGACTTTGTCCCCGATGAGCAGGCGGGCGGCGCCAGGCGGCAGATCCACGCCAGGGCCCAGGTCGATGAACCTCGGTCTGGTGTGATATCGCTCGGCGAAGATTACCCGCGCCAGCGCGACGGAGGTGTGGCTGTCAGCATCGCACGCGACCACTTCCGCGCGCTCCAGCGGCATCGGACTGAAAAGTCGAACGGTCAGCGTCGGCCCCTCGCACCCAATCCCTCCGCTGGTCAACACGCGCAGGCCATCCATTCGTTGGTAGTCGATTACCGGCAACAGCGCGACATCCATCGCACCGCTCATGAGTCCGTCCAGCAGGCGAGACGGAACTGCGAGCGATAGTGCGATGTCAGGATCGGACTCCAGCCCGTAAATCAACGGCTTGGCGTTGAGAAAACTGACGCTCCCAACCGAGATCGGCGGATGATCAGAGTGTCGATGGTGCGGCGCGACGACCATGTCATCGCATTCTATATCGCGCCGGCAGTTATCGAAGCAGGCCGTTGGCATTTATGAAAGTTGGGAACGTCCGGTGTGCGTTTCTCAGCGACTTCTTTGCCAACCGCCAGCCTCGGACAAAAGAGATCAGAAATCGAACTGATCAATATTTTCCTTATTAAACGTGAACGGTTTGCCGAGCAGGATGTCGCTCCCCTGAATTTCTATCTTGCCCAGGCGGCCTCCGTCCATCGACACGTCGCCGGGCTTGAGCTTGCCGGTTGCGAGATCATCGCCGGCCAGCACCGTCAGGTATCCCAGGTCGACGGTGTTCCACAGCACGATGTCGTCGGTCACTCCCTCGTGAACGTAACGCTTGTTATCGTTGGGAAGCCCAAGCCCCATCACCTTCACGTCTTTGCGTCCGGACTGCTTCACCGCCTCGGCAGCGCCGGGAACCGCCGGCGAGCAGATGGCCATGATCAGCTTCAGATTTTTTCGCGAATTGAGCAGCGTGTTGGCTTCGTCGAATGCCTTGTCTTGCTGATCATCGCAGGGCCGAATGTCGGCCAGGGTGATGTCGGGATACTTCTCGGCCAGTCGTTTTTTGATGTTCTTCACCCACTCGTTCATGTTTGTCGAATTGAGCGAGGCGGTGATGATCGCGAACTCGCCCTTGTTGTCCATCGCCTTGGCGGCGTTGTCCATGAGCGTTGAGCCGATGCCTTGGGGAGTCGCCTGATTGACGAAGAAATCGCGCGCATCTGGTTCGCTGTCGGAATCGAACGTAAGCACCTTGATCCCCTTTGCGCGGGCTTTGCGGAGAGAAGTCGCCAGACTCTTGCCGTCTTCGCAGGCGACGGCAATCACGTCAACGCCGCGGTTGATCCACGTATCGATGATCCGGCTCTGCTCGGCGGGGTTGGTGTTGGTCGGGCCATCCCAGATGAGATCCACGCCAAGCTGGTTGGCGGCGTCTTGGGCGCCTTTCTGGGCTGCGACGAAATAGGCGTTGCCTTTGCTCTTGGGCATCATCGCGATTTTCACGCGCCTCGCCGGCTCCGCAGTCGCGGGGCCGGCTGTCGCTCCGCCGGGAACGATGGAGCAGTTGTTCTGCGACAGGAGCTTAACCAGCAGGAAGTTGCCGCCGCTGACGATCATGGCGGCTGCGAGAATGACGATGGACAGCACCGCGACTTGCGAATTCTTCATGTGAAACTCCTGGGCGTTCGGTTGCGATGCGCCTGCCGCGGCAGACGCCGATGGACGCCAATCCAGACCAATGGAAAACAGCAGCAGAAGGCCGGTGAGGATTCCCGCCAGCTCACCTCCCAGATGGCTCGTCAGCCAGGTGGGACGGTCCGCCATTCTCAGACCGTTCTGCAAAATGACAATGGCAAAGAGCCCCATGACGGTCCCGACAACGTTGCCGCGGCCGCCGAAGATCGACGTTCCGCCGAGCACGACGGCGGTAATCGCCCACAGCTCGTAGCCCGCCCCGGTGTCGGCCTTTGCCGTGTTGACGCGGGCGACGGCAACGATCGCCGCCAACCCCGCGCACAGGCCGGCCAGCACATAGGTGAGAGCGACTTTTCGCTCAACCGCGATTCCCGCATACCGCGCTCCTTCGGGAGAGAAACCGATCGCGGAAATTGCCCGGCCGATGGCGGCGCGATGCACGAGGACGCCGAAGAAGGCGATGCCGAGCAGCAGCAGAATCACCTGCACGGGAACCGGACCGATGTACCCGTTGCCCAGGGAAACGAAGGGCGCGGGAAAGTTGGACGGATTGTCCCGGCCGTGCGCCACGCCCTCGGCTAATCCGCTGAACAGCGAATAGGTTCCGAGCGTGACGATCAATGGTGGAATGCGCAGTCGTGTGATCAGCATCGCATTGAGGCCGCCGGCGAACGTTGCGAACACCAGCGTCAATCCAACCGCCGGCCAGATCGGCACTCCCGCATCGTGCCACATTTTGCCCAGCAGCACCGCGGAGAGCGACATCAATGAGCCGACGGAAAGATCGATCCCGCCGGTGATAATGACCGGCGTCATCGCCAGCGCGAGGAGCCCCAGTTCGACGCTGTTGCGCGTGATCTCAAAGAGATTGTTCCAGGAGAGAAAGTTGCTACCGGTGGTCGCAAAGGCCACAACCTCGCCGGCGAGAAGCAGCGCGAGGACCAATTGCTGCGGCTTGAGCAGGCGCGGCCGCGACGCAGATCGCAGCGCGGGTTGCGGCGCGGGGAGGCTCGATGGCGCTGGGGCGGAAATCGACATGGGTTAGTCCGACCTCCGGAAGATGCCGTCGGACGCGACGGCGATGAGGATGATCAACCCGCGGACAGCCTTCTCCCATTGCGACGGGACGCCGAGAAATTCCAGCGCCGGGCCGACGGTCGCCAGGAGAGCCACCCCGATCAAAGTTCCCGCCAGGGTTCCGCGGCCGCCGGAGATGGCGGCTCCGCCGACCACGACCGCCGCAATCACCGTCAGCTCCCATCCGGTGCCGACGCTTGGATCGACGTCGGGAGAACGCACGGCGCTGAGGAGTGCGGCAAGCCCGACGAGTCCGCCCATCAGCATGAAGACCAGGAAGATCACCCGGCGCGGCCGAATACCCGCCAGGCGCGCTGCTTCAAGGTCAGATCCGACGGCATAGATGGTGCGTCCCGCGGCCGTCCATCGCAGGGCAAAGCCGAACAGCAGGAGAACCGCAGCCGCGACGCCCAGCAGCAGGAACTGCCCGGCGGTCTGCGACAATCCGAACCACTGGAATCCGTCTGGCAGATCGCTGACGAACTGGCCCTGGCGCAGCCAACGCAACGATTCGCGGAAGATCACCATCGTTGCGAGCGTCACGACAATGCTCGGCAGGCCCGATCCCGCGACCAGCGCCCCATTGAGCATGCCCATCAGGGCCCCCGCAATCACACTGACAAGCGCGACCACCGGCATCGGATAGCCGGCTTTGGCCGTGAGTCCGGCCAGCACCGAGCAGACCGCCAGTTGCGACCCGATGGAGATATCAATGTGCCGGGCGACAATGACGATCGTCATTCCGATTGCGGCGATGAGGATCGGCGCCATGTTGACGCAGATCGAAAAGAATTCGCTTTGATTCTCGCCCGGTTTCGCGTGGAAAAATCCCGGCTGCGTGATTCCAAGGATCACCAACAGAACCGCGTAGGCCAGACCGACCGATATCTCGCGGAGATATCGTGCCAGCGCCGACAACGCTTTGGGCGGCGGCGCTCCGATGGCTGAATGGGCGATGCTGCTCATGCGGCGGTCGCTTCTCCCGGCACATGCCCCAGCGCCAGTTCGAGCACTTTTTCCTGAGTTGCCTCACCGCGCGCGAGGACTCCCACAATCCTGCCGCCATGCATGACGGCGATGCGGTCACTCATCCCGAGCACTTCGGGAAGTTCCGAGGAGATCATGATGATGGCGAGCCCCTGCCTGGCAAGTTCTCCCATCAGACGATGGATTTCCGCTTTCGCACCAACGTCCACTCCCTGCGTCGGCTCGTCCAGCACGATCACTGACGGCTTCGTCGCCAGCCAGCGCGCCAGCGAAACCTTCTGCTGATTCCCGCCCGACAGGTTGCCCACCGGCACGTCGAGCGAGGGTGTTTTGATTCCGAATCGCGTCACGTAATCCGACGCCACGCTTCTTTCTTCGCCAACGTCTATCAACCCGAATCGGGCTATCCGACTGAGAATCGCGAGCGTTGTGTTTGCATCGACGGGCATCTCCAGAATGACACCATGACGGCGGCGGTCCTCGGGAACATAAGCGATCCCACGCTCGATTGCGTACGCCGGACTGTCGATAATGATCCGCTCACCTCTGAGAAGAATCTCCCCCTCGGTCGCCGGAGTCAGGCCGAACAGAATCCGCGCCAATTCCGTCCGCCCCGCCCCGACGAGGCCGGCAAGACCCAGGATCTCTCCCGCGCGAACCGTCAGGCTTACATTCTGCACCCCCGATTCGGGCCGGCCGACCCGGATCGTCTCGAGAACGACCGCACCGGGTGCCACTTCGACTTTCGGAAAGACCGCATCGAGCGATCGGCCGACCATCAGCCGGATCATTTCAGCCCGATCCACCTCCGCGACCGCGCGCGTATCAATGTAGGTTCCATCGCGCAAAACCGTGACGCGGTCGGCGATCTTCGGCAATTCGTCGAGCCGGTGAGAAATGTAAATCATCCCGACGCCTTGCGTCCGCAGCTCACGAATGACCCGGAAGAGATTATCCACCTCGCGGTCGCTCAAGGAAGCCGTCGGCTCATCGAGAATGAGAATCTTCGCGTCGCCGCCCAGGGCGCTGGCGATCTCGACCAACTGCTGCTCCGGCATGGTCAGGTGCCGGACCAGCGCATCAGCCGAAATTCCGGCGCCGACCCGCTCCAGCAATTGCTTGGCCCGGCTGCGCCGCTCACCCCATTTGAGCACTCGCCACGCCCCGCCCTGCTCCAGCCGCAGGGCGATATTTTCCGCCACCGTCAGATCGGGAAAGAGGGCCGGCTGTTGATAGATCACGGCAACGCCCATCGCCCTGGCGGCGCTGGGATCATTCGCGTCTATTTTCCGACCGCGTATTTCAATGGTTCCCGAATCGCGCTGGTGAGCCCCCGTAATAATCTTGATGAGAGTCGATTTGCCCGCTCCGTTTTCGCCGACGATCGCATGCACTTCACCCTGGCGAAGCTCAAACGAAACGCCCTTGAGCGCTCGCACGCCGCCAAAGCTTTTCGTGATGGCATTCAGCCGTAACAGTGCTTCCAAGATCTGCCCTCAAGTCCGCCAGCACCCCTCCAAAGACCGCTCAGCAACGAGTTGACATGGAGGATGACAAAACATTCCGGCGAAGAAGGCCGAGGTCGGATTCGAACCGACGAATAACGGATTTGCAATCCGTCCCCTTAGTCCGCTTGGGTACTCGGCCGCATGTGTCGTCAACGATCCGGTGATCACCTGAAATACCGTCGCTTTTCCCGTCGGTGACTCCGCTCATTCCCAAGCCTCGCATCATACGCGGGTTGCGTTTCCGGGCAAGGGGTCAAAATCAACCCATCGGCGGTCTGGGTTGTTGCCGCTCGTTGCCGCTCAAGGGTCGCGGCTTGGTCCATATTTGGTCCACCAACCCGCAAGATTGTGATATCCGCCGGATCGGTGCCGGTTGCCGCTGCGGTCAACGTCTGCCATTCCATCGGCGACGGCACGCGCAGGATCGCCTCCAGCATTTCCGAAAGCTCGGCATGCGCATATCCGTCTGTCACGTCCTCATTCGCGTGCCTCATCAGTTTCTTCTTCGTTGCCCGGCTGCAGCCCGTGCGGTCCAACGTGGTCTGGAAGGTGTGACGAAGGGCGTGATAGTCGAGCCTGCGCCCCTTCTCATCAGCGAACGCCACGCCCGCCTTGGTCCATTCCTTTTCCAGCGTGGCCACGTCGGGGACGTTGGGCAATACCGTCGCCGCTGGCATGGCCAACCGCCCGGCCAGGAGTTTCGCAACGTAGGGATGCACCGGAATGTAATCCGGCTCGTCGGTCTGTCCCTGCTTCCTGCGAACCGCCAGGAACGGAATGACCGCGGCGAGTGCCAGGCTCTTCCACTTGAGCCGCGCGGCTTCATTCCTGCGAAGCCCGTTGAATGCCGCCAGGGCATACGCGAGGCGTCGATCGTCGGGCATGTCCAGCGCGATCAGCGCTGCCAGCTCATCCGCCGTCGCGGCTCGCCGATCGCGTGTCTTTTTGCGCCCTTCTCCCGGATCCTTTTCACCTTGGCCAGCGGAGACGCTGCGCCATCAGGCAGAAGCCAGTTCACCAGCGCTTTCACCGCGCCAGATACTTGTTGCGGTACGATGCGGTGGCGCCCCGCCCCTCCAGCGTGGCGAGAATCTTCCCCATCGAATCGCGGGTGATGTCCCGGTAGAACTTCCAGCCGCCAAGCTCGATAAGCTGCTCGTTCATCCATTTCACGATGCGCAGGTGATCCCCGTCGCGCCCCTGGGTGCGCAACGATTCGCCGTACTGCTCCGCCAGCGTGGTAATCGGCAACGCCAGCCGGTCGGTATCGGGGGTGAGAATACCTGCGCGGCGCTGGTCTGCTTCGGTCTGCAATTCGCGCAGTCGCCGGCGGCTCGATTCCTTGTCGGTGTACAGGCTGACGCGCTTCCACGTCCCGGGCACGACCTTCAACTTGCCGTAGTAAATGCTCAGCGCCTCGCCCGTACTGCTCTTTCGCTTGAATACGTCAGCCATGGTTCACGTTCCTTTCAATCGCCTCCGCCAGCGTTAGCCAGCGGACGGCCCGTGTCAGTTTTCGATCAAAGAATCGGTTGTGGAAATCTTGCCACAACCGATCAGAAGTTATACTTCCGCCGCCAATCGAAGCTCGCCGGGTGCAATTACTGATTCTTCCTTGAGCGCCCGTCCAACCATCAGATCGGGGAAGGCGATGCTGTACGCCTTCCGTTCCGCGGCAACCGCGAGCATGTGCGACGGCATCAATCGCCAAAACCGCGTATAGATACGGGCGCCGCCTTTCCCCTTCTTCCAGCGGGCATACTCGTTCCACGTGACTTGTCCCCACGCCGGCTCGGGAAACCCCTTGCGACGGATGCCAACTTTCGCGACGGCGGGCGGCTCGTCGCTCAGCCACACGTCGGACCACTTGCCCTCAGCATCGCACCAGAAGGGGCCTTCGCGACCGACGTATTCCCCTGTCCGGAAGGCGCTGAGCCTTCTCGCGGCGAGGGTCAAGAAATTCGTCTTCGACCCGTCGCGGTTTCTCAGCGGAACGATGAGGCGGTGGGCGGGGTCCAGATCGTAAACTTGATGGTCGAGAAGGAACATCTGGAATTGATCGTCCGTCAGATCGTAGAGCGATTTGAGCAGGAGCAACGATTTCTCATCATTGGTGGTTTTCATCGCGGCACCCCCGCCCATTCGCTGAGCAAAGGCTTGTGCTGGCTTGTGGTGCCGTCAAAGTCCCGGCGGATAGTTGGTTGCAGGTCCTCCCGGCAAGCCGGATCGTCGTTGTCGCAGGGTCCGAACCGCTCATCGGGTGGTTCTTCCTTCCCATCGTCCACACTCACATCGCCGTCACTGTCGGCATCCGTCCACTTCATTTCCTCCCGCAGTTCCGCGACGCGCTGCAGGAAGCTTTCATCGAACGGGACGCCCAGCCGTGTCAGCTTTGCCACCAGTTCAAACATGGGCGCCGCTTCTTCGGCTACCAGCTCGAAGTCGGGATCGTCGGCGGCATTCAGGAACGCGAGCCAGCGGTGCCAGGTCGCCGGTGCCTTGCGGATGATCGTGCGGGCATGTTTGGGAACACCCGCAAGATTCAAACGCGGCGCGGTATGCAGTACATTTTCCATCGTCATTGCTCCTTAAAAGCTTTGACCGGCCCCCGGACGGTGACACGTCGCGGGGGCACTTTGAATGCTCGCCACTCGGCAAGCTACGAGAAACTATACAACGCGGGGAACTGTTCGCAAGGGTGCATAGATATTTTCTTGTCAGTCTGTAGACTCTGGCGGCAATGTTGACCACGACCGCCGCCGCCGCGAAGCTCAAAGTCACCCGCCGCCGCGTGATTGCCCTTATCACCGCCGGCCGGCTTCGCGCCTCCAAGTTCGGCAATGTCTATATGATCGAAGAGAAAAGCCTTGCCGACGTGCGTGTCCGCAAGCCTGGGCGCCCGAAGGGAAAGCTGGCGAAGGGGAAGCTGTGAAAAGGTTTACCGTGGCGTTTATGCAGGCGGAGTCTGAGAGCCCACTTTTCGCAGAGGTTCGTCAATTGTGACACGGGCGCCCCCGATTCACCCCTCCGCTTCGATCAGCTCCGCCTTCAGTGCGTTGAGAACACCGTCGAGCCGATCAGCTTCACAATACCGATCCGAGCGTTGCTTTCCGGCATAGTCGCCGGCCTCGCGGAGCATGGCATCGCGATCGGCGGCTGCCGCGGTAATCATTCTCTTCAGGGTTGCGGTCGGGCGCGTCCCGGTTGTCATGGCTGCTCCTTGGTTGATGACTATGGAATAAATATAGAGGCGTACCGAATCATAGTCAAGAACTAAATTCCTATAGTTCCGCACCGGCGCGCCTCACTCCCTCTTGATATGCTTTTCCAGCCGTCCCAGCGCCGAGTGAAACACCGCCAACCGGCGACGCAGATTCGCTAGTTCTGGCAGGAGCGCTTTCCAGTCCTCGCGCGTCGAAACATCCGGATCGCCGATGTACTCGACATGCCGGTCCATGACTTCAGAGTGCTTGGCGTAGCTTTCCTCAAGCCCGATGAAGCTCCGCCGGGTCGCCTCGATCATGTCGATAACGCGTGGATCGGTCATTGGCTGTCTCCAAAAACGCTGTTCGCCGACGTGGCGTTGCTCGGGTCCAGATATCCCACCATCGTTGCGATGTCGGCGGCCGCCTGGGTCAGCGTGTCGTTATTCTTCTTGGCCTCGTCAAGTAAATCCTTCGCGGTTTGAAGATGTTCTTTTGCGATGTCCTGTGATGCCGACACGCCAGCCAGTTGTGATGATTCCTCGAGGGCCGCCTTGCGGTTCTCCTGCGGTTCAACTTTGCTGCTTTCCAGTTCCTTGTTTCTGGCTTTCTCAAGATCCCCCAGCGCCTGAATTGCCGCCGCGTGCTGGGCATCAGTCAACCCCTTCTCATCGCGCAGGAGTCGGATGAGCTTCTCTTTTTCGGCGGTGTACTTCAGGGAGATTTCCCACTTCCTGGCCTCCGCGGCTGCCCCCTGATCGCCCATCGCGGCCTGTTCCTTCAGCGCAGCGAGCTTGGCGGCGTTGAGCGTCTGATTGATCGAATCGTTCCGTTCGAGCTTGGCCGCGGCATCCTTCTCCCGTGCCTCGCCGGATCGCGCCTCGAACGCTTCATCAGCAGCGGCACGCTCCTCTTTTGCCTGTTGGTCACTGAGTTTTTGTTTCTGATGCAGCCGGTCAATTTCCGCGAGCTCCTTTTCATGCGCCGCCGTCAATGCGACCAGATCAGCCTCAAGATCGCGGCCGCGTTCACGAAGCCGAACTTCGTCGGCCAAGTCTTCTTGGGACTTGACGCGCTCGAGGTGCTTGAGTTGGTTTTCTTCCTTTTGGTCTGCCGCCTCGCGGGATAGTTCGGCGAGCTTCTGATTGAGCGCGTTCTCAGCTTCGATACGCGCCTGATTGAATCCTTTGTCGGCGGCGCGTTTCCCGTCGGCGTCCAACCCCTTCTCTTTTTCTTTGCGCAGCTGCTCGATATGGTCGAGCTCCTCTTGGTATGCCTTGTTGGCCTCGGCCCGCTCTCTCTCTATGCCCGTCAATCCGGCGATCGTGGCTTTTGCCTTGCCCGCCATCGCCAGCTTTTCGCCTTCGTAGATCGCCTTGGAGAGCGCCTCATAATGCGCCTTGAGGGTGTCGGAACTTTCAATGGCCTCTTGCGTTGCCTTGTCTGCGCCGAAGGCGGCGGCGATGGAAGCTGCGGCGTCGAATCCTGCATTTTCGATTTCACGGAACGCCGTGACCCACGTCCCCAGCACGGGCACCGCGCCGGAGACCCCCTCCAGCATGTGTCCGAAGCCTTCCTGGACAGACCGCTCACCGTTGGCAACTTCCGCAAGCGATTCGCTGAACGCCTTGGCAGCATGTCCCGCGCCCTCAAGCGCGAATGTCGCGAGACCAAGGGCACCGCCGCCTTTTAGCAGCCGCTCGACTGCGCCCTCGCCACTGCGCTTCGCCTCCATATTGAACTCACGCGCCTGCGCCGCAACGCTCTTGAAAACGCTTGACGCTTCGTCGCGGGCCGTGATTGCAATATCGACTTGTCGTTCACTTTTGGCCATTGCTGGTTACCTCGATTAAATGCGGGTGGTTCCGCCTAGACGTTCAGATTCAACGCGGAGGTCATCTTCGACCGCGCCGAACAAGTTGCGGCGCTTCGCATATCCACTCAGCGCAAGCGCCCACCGATCAGCTTCACGCTTGAACAGATCGGCGATGTCGGCACGGCAGCTCCGTCCGAGCGCCGCGTGTTTGCGGTAGAAACGTCCTGAGAGTGCATCGCCGACGCCAGCCGCCAGCGAGCGCCGGAACATCGCGCAGATCTGTCCGCAGTTCAGCCGTGCCATCGCGCCAATCTGCGCGGAGCTGCGATAGCAGAGAACAAGGTCGATCATCGTTTGATAGGTGGCGTTCATCGGAACGTCCCCGCGATGCGGCTCTGCGATCGTTGGGCATGCGCAATCCCGGCAGTGCTGGTGCGCCATTTCGTGAACCGCTCTTGCGTCTTCCACGTCTCACGGAGACTCGGATCGCTCTGCCATTCCGCGAGCGCGGCAGCCTCGGGTGATTGTGTCGATCGACGAGACAGCGGATCGATATCGGGCATGGGTTCGCTGGCGTCATCGTCGGGAGCGAACTTCACCGGCGCCGCCGACGCGGGCCCTAGCGGTGAACCGGCATCGCCTGTTTCCTTCAGCAGCGCGAGGCACGCGTCCTCAAAGCTGCAGATGCCATCGGACAGTCCGAGCGAAACCGCAGCCTGCCCGATATGGGCGCGTCCGTCGGCGACCGACAGAACCTTCGTAGAATCGAGCGACCGCCCGCGGGAAACCGCCGCAAGAAAGACTTGATTGATATCGGCGATCTCGCGCTGCACGTCCGCGATCAACGCATCACTCACCGCGCCGTCAGCGCCCAATCCTTTGTACGGCGCAGTCGAGACGAGACTAAGCCGCAATCCAAGCTGTTGCTGCATGCCGGTGCTGTCGCAGAGAACCGCGTACACTCCGACGTTGCCGACGGCGGCAGTATCGCCGGAAGTGAAGCGGTTGCATTGCGAGACGAGCCAGTAAGCGCCCGAGCACGCGCAGTTTGCCGAGTAACCGTGTACAGGCTTGATCCTTGCTGCTCTGGCAATGGCGGCCGCAGCGGAGCTTGTTCCTGCAACCGTGCCGCCCGGGCTGTCAACCGCGAGCATGATGCCATTGATCCGCGGATCGCCTGCTGCCTGATTCACGGCGTTTTCAATGTCGTCGAGCCCCACAAAGCCGAGGTATTCATCGATCCAATCGGCGCTCGAAACCAACGGGCCGCCGACGCTGACAATCGCCAGTCCGTTGACCACTCGATAAGGCGCGGCGTCATCATCCGACGGTGCCGGCACATTGTTGAAATTCAGGGTTGAGACACTCTGAAGGATTGGCTCGAAGTCGCGCGGTGCAATTGCCCAAGGTCGCCCGAGATGACGACCCGGATGCTGCGCCGCCGCTGAAGTGTTGAAGACTTGGTCATTTGAAATTCCTTGCGGCATTCGCCGCGGTTAAGTTGTTCTTTCAAATCCCGACATCAGCTTTCACCGCTGCCGGGGTTGGTCCGTCGTCGATTTTCGCATCCCGCCGGACCTTCGGGGTTAAGTCTCTCGCGGTGGACAAACGAACGAAAATCCACCGCTGGCCGGGCTCGAAACGATTCACCCGCTCACGGTCTTCGTAACGCGGGGTGCCGTGAGCGGCCCCGCACACCCTGGCCGGCGGGTTTAAGCTGGCTGCACACTGATCGTCCCGCGGATCCGTCCTTTAACGCCCGTCTCTTCCGCCGATGCTGTGACGTGAACCCGTGCTGGCGGACCCGGCAACGGCGCCATCACTTCAGGGAGCGGCTTCGGCGTCTTACTCTCGCCGCCGTAGACCTCCGCGTAGGAATCCTGGTAGATCCGATGCCCATCGCTGATCGGATCGATGATCGTTTCCGGCACTTCGCGTTTGGGTGGTTCGGGGAAGCCGAGCAAACGCCAGTGACGGGAACGCAGATCGGCAAGTTCATCGACCGCCTGGCTCGCCTCCGTCATTGCAACGCCCGCCTGTCCCTTGCGTCCTTCGATCGACGTGATGCGCTCATTGAACCTCGCGAGAATCGTCTTCAGTTCATCGTGAGCCGCGCCAAGTTCGACGGTCAACGCCTTGTGTTCCACCTTCTTTGCGTCCAGCGTCGGGGCGATTTCCTCGAGCGCTACAACGCGCTTGATCGTCTCAACGTCCGCTTCAATGCGCTCCGGTTCGAACTTCAGTTCCGCAGCAAGAGCATCAAGCCGCGCCGTATCCGCTTCAGAGAGCTCGCCTCCATTCGCTGCTCGTCGGATCAGTGCCGCATATTTCTCAATCACGGTGGCGTGCTTTTCGGCTCGCCGCGCCTTCAGTCGTTTCAGAAAATCCATTGCTTCTTCTTTCCGCCGGAACTTGCCGGCTAATAGTCACGCCACGATATGAGCCGCCGGGGACACCGGGGCCGTCGTGGGATGATTCAAAAGTTGCGCGTGGTCGATTCGGAGTTGGTCAAGCTCCGCCTGCGCTTCGGCTGTCGTCGATACGCCTCGCTCTGCCGTCTCGTGCGCGGCGCGAAGCTCGTTCTCAGTCACCTTGCGATCATGCCGAAGATGCCAAGTTTCCTCTTCCCGCGCGGACACCAGCCGATCGGTTTCGGTAACGTGAGCGTCAACCGCCTCACGCGCCGCCTGCGCCGCGACCCTTGCGGCGTCGGAACCGCCAGCGAGTTTCTCCCGCGCCACCGCGGCCGTCATCGTCGCCAGATCCCGGCGAATCTCATCGGCGGGTATCGCGAGCGATTGACCGAGGGTTTCAAGCTGATCCTTGCGACCGTCGGACAGGTTGCCATCGGATGCAATCTCGCGCAGGAGCTGGCGATACCCTTGGTATCTGGCACCTGCTTCGGCGCACCGATTGGCGGCGATCGCCTCCGTGTGATCCTGCCATGTTTCTGATGCGTTCATCGCTCATCTTTCCGCCGACAGTTCGCCGGCTGTTTGTTTTCAAAAACTCTGGGGCGGCCGGAACACCCGGCAGCCCTAAGACAGCCTCATTGTTCCACCACGCTCCGCGCGTTCATCCGCTGCAGAATGGCGTCGATCGCTTCCCGTACCTGTTGCTTGAACGTTCCCCGCGCTTCGTGCGGCATCCCATGCGACAGCGCCAGCATTGCAGCCGACTCTGGCAGCGAGCCCACGCCAGCCGTCAGCGCCGCTGTGATTGACTGCCACTCCCGGACAACTTCCCCCGCGTCCATCAGGGAGCCACGCTCTTTGGCAAGGGCGCACTCAGAAGCGTCAGCCTGGGCGTTCAGACGGCGGATTTCCTGCCGTAGCTTCTGACGGCGCAGATCAACCGCGGCAGCGTCTTCGTTGCCGGCGTCGACTGATGGGCGCAGCGTTTCATCAGACCATTTTGCGATCGATGGAAGCTGTGACGCGAGCCACGGCGGCGTACCGAACGGCCAGTCGGCACGCTTCAGCCATTTGCTGACGGCGACGTGACTCCGCTGCATCAGCGTGGCAAGTTTCCGGGCGCTGGTGATCGGCGGCAGAGGTTGTTTGCGGTGCTTTTTCATTGCGTGGAAAGCGTTAACTCATCACGTTCAAGGCAACAATCTCTGGGAATAAGGCAGTCGCAAACCCGCGTAAAGGGCGTGCGGCCCGGAGAGGACCCAGTATACCCACCTTAACTATCTTAACATTCGGCATTGTGTCGTACCGTCAAGTCGTGTTTTCATTCCTGCTACAGTGCGGCGTAGGTGGTCATTCGCTGGCTCTGCGGCGAACCCGTGAGATGCCACCGGCCCCAAAAAAGAACCTCATGGGGGGGTGCCACCTTGGCAGTTTCGACCTCATAGTCGCCCATCGAACGCGTAATCGTGGCGTCGGCACTGCTGCTGTCTGTCTGCTGTTCATCCGTGCTCATGGTGCCACCTGCTCTGCCAGTGTGTGCAACGCGCTGAAGTTCGCTTCGATCGCCGGCCACAAGTTCCCGACTCGCTCGGCTGGCATCACGTCCAGCCATCGGTAGTGCGGCTGGTCGATGTCTCTGCCGGCTCTGAGTTTCAATCCGCGGCTGCGCAGTGCCGCCAGCAGGTCCGGGAGCGCCGGGCGCGGTTCAAAGATGGTGATGGTTGCCAGTTCGTCGCTCATTGGTTCCCTTTGCGTTTGCAGCCTGTTTCCCGCGTTGCTGGTTCGTGCGATGCGGACGTGGGCGCGGTGCTCGCGGACGCGTTGGCGGTGCCAGCCATCGCGTAATGCGTCACGTCGAACTGGATAAGCGGATGACGCCCCATCCGCTTGATCTCGCCGGCAAGCCGAACGTCCCACGGGATTTCGTGCGGCCGAATGGTGATGTGCAGGACCAAATCAACACCTTCAGACACCTTTAACACCTTTTCCAGCCCACCCGTTCGTGGTTCAGGCGCGCGCCTGCGCATGTGGGGGGGTACTGGAAAGGTGTTGAAGGTGTTGGTTGTTGCGTATACTCTTATCACCGCGTTGGTTGCGCTCAACACCTTTTTTGAAAAGGTGTTGAAAGGTGTTGAAAGGTGTTGAATTTCTCACGCTGTCACCCCTTCCAGCGGCTGAAGTGAGTAGATTGCCGGACGGCTGAGGCTGTTCTTGCGGATGATGAAGCCTTCGACCGGCGTGTCGGTGTTGCGCCCCAGCACCTTCATTCCGAAGCTGGTGAGCAGCGCCTTGCCTTCCTTGCCGATGAGCACGTCGCCGAATAGTTCCAACTCCTCCGCGATCGCCAGGGCTTCTCGAACCGTGACGGGCCCGCTGCCGTGCCGTTCGTGCCAGCACTTCACCAGTGCCCGCAGGTCGGATCGGCGCCAGTCTGCCGAGTCGCGCCATTCGCCGGCATTCCCCATCCAGTCATCGAAACCCAGCACCTTCATGATGCCGCCGATGACGGCTGCCCACTCATCGAACCCGCCCATCGGTTGTTCGCCGCGGGGTGAGCCGGCGTCGGTCCAGATCCGCACCGCGCCCAACAGGCAGCCGAGGATTTGACGGCGATGCTCCGTGACGTAACCCCATAGATCGGGGTGTCGAAAATCCTTCCGCAGTTCTGGCGCGTCGGTAGTGGGTTGGAGCGTGATGGGAACAAACCGCTTTGCCAGTTCACCAGTTGCCCGGGGGTTGTTGCCCGTGGCGATCAGCGTCACGTTGTTCTCAATCGCCAGCATCTTGGACGCGCCGAGCAAACGGCTTTTGTAAACGCTAGCGGTCAAGAGTGAGGCGAGACACGGGAGGTCGATTGTGTCGCGGATATTATCCAGGTGGAGCAGGGTTTCCCCGCGAAGCAAAATCGCGAGGAGCCGTTTGTCCATTTCCTCATTCGATTCACAGATTTGCATGGCGGGCGTCCGCATCCCGTTAACGATGGCGCCGACAATCTCCGCGAGAAGTGTCTTGCCGGTTCGTTCCAGCGGCGCGCCGATGAGATGCCCGGGGACGTTGCCGGCGATCGCCGGACGGATCAGCGGCGTGATCAGCAGCCCGAAATAGTTGTGCCGGCTGGCTTCATCCTTGAACGGGAAATCGATGACGAGGTCATAGAGTGTGTCGCGGATAATTTCCGCATCGGTCTCGCTTTTAATCTGCCGGATTGCTTCTGGCTCATCATAGAAAACGCCATCGTGAAAACCCGGCTCTGAGAGTCGAAAGCCGGGAAGAAAGATTGGGTACGACGTGAGGAACTTGAGAACCGGAACGCGCCGATCGGCGGGTGCCCGAGATAACACGAGCCCGGCATGGTCGCGCGTGCAGGACACATAGCCGATTTCTTGATAGGTGTTCTTCCCGGCTCCACGGGTGCGCCACTTCCCGAGCTTCATGCAGGAGTCGACGATGATGCGCATGCCGTCCGGTGCGAGATCAGAGAAGAACCGCGCCCCTGGCTCGCCCTCAACTTGACCAGCAACACCGCCGCGCGAGTAAATCGTGCCGGTGGGCAGATTGCCGATTACTTCGTCTGTGAAGTCGTCGGTGCCGCGTTCGATGCTGTTGCCGGCGTCGTCGGTGTAGTCGCCGGGCACGAGGTTGTAACCCTCACTGGTTGTCTGCGCTTCCGGCTCTTCCTCGTGGGTCGTGAGTTTCAGCGTGCCGTGTCCTTCCGGCTTCCATTCGTTGGCTTTTTCCTGGAGCTTGAATTGGATTGCTTCCGCCGCGCCGCGATCGCCGATGCTTTTCGCCACGGCGTCCGCGAAGTTCTGGCGCTGTGTCACGTCCAGAAGGCTTATCCGCCGCTCGTGGATGGTTGTCTCCCGCTCGGTGTCTACAGCTCGCACGGTCGCGAGGTAATCGCCGTTGAGAATCTCGTTGTCGTATTCGAGTGCAATCATGCGGATCGCCTCCGATTCTGTGCCGGGCGGTTGATGACGTGCACGGGGCGTTTGTGGGTTTCAGAATGTGCGGGATCCGCGAGAAGGCGGCGGGCCTCACGGAGGTGGTGAGCCGCATCGCGCCGTGAAACGAGAATCCGGAGTAAGTTTCGAGCGTTGAGACGGATCAACAGCGGCGAGTGAAACCAGCTCTCGGCCAGGACCGCGAGCGTTTTGTCAGACCAGCCGAGCCGGCCGAATTCAATCGGCGGCGCCGCATCGTCCCAATGGTGATTTGCTCTGAGACACCGCCGCGCAAGTCTGCGTCGGTCTGCGTCTGGATATTTGGCGGCAAGCTCCAGAACCAAAAACAGAATCCGGCTGTCGTCGTCAAAGGCAGATGAATTGATGCCCTCTTCGGCGCAGATCCGCACGGCTTCAACCGGTTCCTGCCAGCAACTCCCGATCAGTTCCAGCGATGCCGAAACGCGCTGCAGTTCGATGCGGGCGAAGTGCAACCCCTCATCAAATGGCAAGCCGCCGCTCAGCGGTGTTACAAAGAACCCGCCGGCATATTGGAGGTGCTTGTTCATTGCGCCCCTGGCCGAGTTGTTCCTGAAACTGGTCACGAACGAACGCGGACGCGGCTGCCTTCATCCTAGCCAGCTCGATATCAGCTTCTCGTTCGCGATCGAATGCCCTGTTGAACGCGTCGATGTCTAAGAACTTCGACACAGCGCCGGCGGTTTCGCTGATGAGGATGTCGGCGGGCATCGAGTCGAGTTCCCAGCATTGGTGCCCGTACTTCGCAATAAAGCCTTTTGCGCGGGTACTCGACAACTTCACGTCGGCATCCGGCGGCAGTTTGAACCTCTTGACCTGTTCCATCGTCACGCCGGCCCGCACAATGGTGGTGGTCACTCCGAAGTCTT
The DNA here is from genome assembly GCA_963758525.1 of uncultured Phycisphaerales bacterium. Lineage (GTDB taxonomy): Bacteria > Planctomycetota > Phycisphaerae > Tepidisphaerales > Tepidisphaeraceae > JBBSDP01. The sequence goes on along the minus strand of CAVWVQ010000001.1, from coordinate 48,174 downwards.
CGAGGAGGTATTTCTTGACCGCCGCTGGCATGTTCACGCCTTCAGGGTCGAGGTCGGAGACATAAATCACGACGCACTTTTCCTTGCCGCTCGCCTTGAACCTGGCGGCAATGTCGCGGGATGAGGGGAAGCTGCCGTAGCCGTGCATTGACGTGAGCGGCACGCGGAATTTATTTCCGACGTGCTTTGCGATCAGCGGGTAGACCGTGTTTTTCTCGATCAGCAGTTCAACGTGATGCGGTTGATCTGCATGGATGTCGGAGAAAAAATTGCCGAAGAGCGCGTCCAGTTCCCTGCCGACGTATCGAGCAATATTGCCATCATGTTCCATCTTCTGCGTAGGGCGGGAGTCGTCGCCGATGTCGTCTGGATCGACAATGCCTTTGCTGCGCGCGTCGGTCAGAAGTTTGCTGAGTAACCCATCGGAACCCTTGCGCGTGCCGTATATAAATCCGTTGGCGTAGCTGCTTGTCCTCACTTTCTTGTGGAGCAATCTGTAGTGAATATGCCTGGAGCCGATCGGCAGATGACCATTGCAGCGCAGTTCCTCCAGAACTTCCAGAACCGCATTCAATAGCTCGCTACGCGCCTTTGATGGATCCGTGCGACGACTCTTGCCCTGGGTCTCCACCAGTTCGACAGAACCTTTTGCCTTGTTGAAATGTTGTGCCTTGCGCTGCTGTGCGTCCCGGATCGCAGCCTCGGGATCGATCTTCGCAGCGGCTTCAAGGTATTGCTCCGCGTCTGACTTGACCCTGACGCCGCGATTGCGTTCCGTCAGCAGCGCGATACGCTCCGCGGCGTCCATCGGTCCGATGTAGATGTCGTGGTCGATGAGGCATGGAACGGTCGCGAGTTTGGCAGCACGGGCGGCAAAAATGCGCCGGTGGCCGCTGATGATGTACCGATCGGCTGACAGCTCCAGCGGCGTGTTGATGCCGCTTTCCATCACGCTCGTAACCAATTCGATGAACGCTGCGTCTGTCGCTGATGGCCGGCAGTAGATCCGCCAGTTCTCATGCGTCTCGCGGATGGCCTCAACATCAACTTGTTCGACGATTCTCGTCGAATCTTCGATTTCGTTGGGGGCTTCGATTTCTTCTGCTACGATGGTCATCAGTCGAGTTTCTGCCGCGGTACGGGTTGCGAGCCCTGCCGCGGCGTTTTTATGCGCCGGGCAACCGCAGCGGTAAGTGGGTTTAAGCGGTGATGGCAGCAGCCGTCGTGGTGGTGTTGGTGTGCACCCAGTTCATTACGGTGTCCCGCTTCCAGCGGACAATCCGCTCGTTTTTCCGGTAGTCCGGTGAAGGGAAATCGCCCTCGCTGACCCAACGCCAGAGCGTGCGTTCCCCGATTTCCAACATGCGGGCGACGGTCGAAGCTCGCAGCAGCAGAGACGGCGTGTCGTTTTCGTGTGTCATATTGCCTCCTGAATGGCGCACCCTGTCCCCGTGGGTGCACCGTTTCATTCCTAGGGGTTGTCCGGATTTCTGGACAGCGGCGTGCAAGCGGGCGCGCGGAATCACCCTGTTTTCAAGCGATGTCAGTTAGTGGCAAGAAAAATGCGCTGTCCGAAGAAATGCAGCGGCCGGACAGTTCGGACAGCTATCGGGACGGGATACGGTGCAGGATTGGCTCAATTGACGTGTCTCGGTGCGATCGCCTGCGCGGTTGATGACCTATCCATGTTTCCCTCGCGAGAATGCCGTTGGTGCTCGCCCTTGGAAGGGAGTGATGTAAGAGCTTCGCGGCGGTTTCAATGTCGCGCAGCGTCGCATTCGGATTTTGGTCGAGATAGAACTTAAGCCAGAGCAGCCTGGGCTTGGTGGCTGCACGATCGGCGATGATTCGCACCGCCTCGGCGGCGTCGTCTGTAGTCGCCTTTGGGGCTGGCGCCGGGAGGGAATTTTGAGGAGCTTGCTCCCTCAGCAGAGCGGCAATCAGCGGGCAACCCAGTTCAATTTCGGCACGGGGTGATCGCTTCGTTTTGTCGATCGTGACGCCCCACGCTTCCGAGTTGTCAAGGATCAGAAAGTACGCGGTGGTGATGCCGGGCCCGACAGCGAGCTTGATACGGAAATCGAGCCAGCGGCTTCCAGAGAACGCGCCCGCTCTAATCGCGTCATGCAGGCAGCCAGACGCGGTCGTACGCATCGCATCAAATTCGTTCATCCCGGGAACGCGGTCGAGCACGTCGGCGATGCGACGAAGCTCCGCAGGAATTACGGGAATGTCCGGGCCCCTGAGCAGCTTCCGGCATTCTTCAACCTCCGGTGATGGCTTCCGGTCGGGCCGTTCAAATCGTGCCGGTTGACTGCCTTGTCCACGGATAAAACGAAGTGCCTGCGATTCTTCCATTTTCCACCAGTCTTTCACGGGCCGAATCTTCGGCGGGTCGTGCTGGTGGACACGGCTCCGCCGTCGATTCGCTTGGCCGGTAATTAGTCGGCCGTCCCGATGTTCGTTTCGATTCTACCCTTGCCGCTCCGCGAGTCGAAGGATCTGCGCGCGGACGTTCGCCGGCAGTGTCGGCCATGCCGCGATGACTTTCCGTAAGCCGTGGTCCACATTTGGTCCACCGGCGGCAAAAGTCTGCTTATTTCCCCGTGTTTTTGATGATTCCCCTTAGTCCGCTTGGGTACTCGGCCGCATGTGTCGTCAACGATCCGGTGATCACCTGAAATACCGTCGCTTTTCCCGTCGGTGACTCCGCTCATTCCCAAGCCTCGCATCATACGCGGGTTGCGTTTGCGGGCAAGGGGGTCGAACGGTCGAACGGATCGGCACGGTTCGCTCCGGTCGTTGCAATGTTATCCATGTCCCCCTTCCGGAATAATTGCTGCTGTCCGCGAAATCGGTCTGACGCCTCACCCGGCCTCAGCGGGGATCAACGGAAGGCAATCCGTCGGCTTGCACCGGAAAATTGCTCGGCAATCGACTGTTGCCCGTTTTTTACGGCAGGCCGTGAGTTTGGCGATGGAATGCCCGAACGCTACGGAGTATCCCACGCTGATGTGTATCTGCATTACCTCAAACAGTGCATCGCGGATCTGGCCGTCAGTTATGCCAGGGGCAAGACAGTCGGCACGCGCCCGGACTTGCGATATGTCATCATGCGGCAGAGAGCCGGCGGACACGGGCACGTGGCCGTCTGCAATTTCAACGATACATAAGTCCACATTCTTCACGTCTTTCACACCGCCCAGGATTGGCAGCGCAAGCTCGCCGAAGAATCGTGACAGCAGAGGATATAGATCGGACAGCAACGCTGACGGCGTGGCAGTCTCTCCTCCCGTCTCAAGCGATCTCCTTGCTTGCAAAATGCGGGTTCCACCGATTGGAAACTTCCCCCCATCAATCGCTCTAAAACTTCAAAACATGCGCCGCGCACACCGCCAATACAAGACACACCCGCGCACTTGAGAAACTGAATTCCTTGCCGGTCAGCAGATCCACGCAGTGAACAGGGCCGTCGTGCCCGAGCAAGACCGAAAGATCGGCCTCAAAGGCATGCTCGTGGAGGATGTCGAAGTTGCAGACGACCAGGAAACGGGGCTTTGCGGGCCCGGCATCTCTGCGGAAGGCGGCGATCACCGCCTCGTGGTTCCCGTCGACGAACTGGCAGTTTTTGCCGCGGCGGAAGGTGGGCTCGGCGGCAATGATCTCATGCACCTTGCGAAGGAAATCGCCGAACATCGGCTCGCCGGAGTGCGTCAACCGCGGTTGCTTCCCGATGAAGTTGATCCTTTCCTTCATCCCCCATTCGACACCCTGCGTGATGCCGGTGGTGCCGGTTCCGAGCAATGCCGCGGCGATGTAGCGCGGAACTGTCGATTCGACGGCGCCGAACTCCTGGGCCGGCGAACCCGAATCGTGCGAAGTGATCGGCATGAAGAACCGCACGTGCTCCGAGACGGAGTGAATCCATTTGAGATAATCACGCAGCTGCGGCACGAACCGATTGTCCCAAGGCGTGGCCAGAATCAGATTCAGGTCCCACTTCGGAACGGTGCTCAGCAGCGTGCCGGCGTCGGTGAAATACTCGGCGATAATCCCCACGTTCGGGTACTCAGTGCGCAATGACTTGGTCACTGAATCCACGAAGCCCTTGTCACTGCTGTGCAGATTGTCGAAGCGCACGAAGCCGTCTGTCGCGTTCGCATAGTGCGCCGAGAAGAGCGCGTATTCGGTCATGTAGGCCCAGATGTCGGAGCGAATCCGCTGTGACGGATGCTCATAATCGATCAGCACCAGATCGTTCCAGGGGAGCCAGCCTTTGTCGGAAAAGTAGCGGGCGCGCCGCAGGCCGTCGGGGCTCTCATGATCGGGCACGATCCATTCGGGAGCCTGTTGCGCGATATTGCTGTTGACGCCAACGTGATTCAGCACGAGGTCAAAACAGAGCCGGATGCCCATCGCCTTGGCATTTTCGATGAATTCTTCGAGCTGAGCGAGGCCGTCGCGCTTGGTGCCACTGGCAAGATAACTGGGATCGACGCTGAACAAGTCCTTGGCGGAGTATGGACTCTGCGAACTGTCGAGCGTCGTGAGGGGAAGCAGGTGAACCGTGTTAAAACCGAGATCCTTGATTCTCTTCAACTCGGCAGACCAGTCCGCGATCGTTCCCGAGACACTGGGAATTAACGTGTAGAGCCGCATCTGGTCGACCTGTGGCGGATCAACCAGGACCCAGGCATCGGGAACCGGATCAGCGATCCAGGTGGAACCGCCATCGACTGAGAAGCGCGCCCAAAAGGAGTAGAGGCCCGGCCGGTCCGGGACGATTCGGCAGGTAAATGTCTTTTCATCGGTCCGTACAAACGAAATGTCTTTCCATTCACCCGCGCGGCTCGCGTTGAGTGTGGTGACCAGCGCGGCCTGAATCTTCGCGGGAAACTGCCCGGCAGTGGAGATCGCAAGCTCCAGCACGCTCCCAGCGAAAGCCCGGGCAAATTCCAGCCGGCCGGTCGGATAGGAGCGATGAATTTCTTTGGCTACGGATGGTGCGCGAGGACAGGAAGGAAGCGCGGGAACGGGACGATGAGTGACGGCCATTGAGAAAAAACCTTTCGCGATTGATTGAGTCTGAACTCCTCCGAAGCCTTGAATCGAGCGCCGTAAATCTGAGCCTTCGGAGCACCTCAGACTCAGCGTGGCGGGCGCGTTCTAGTTTGTGCAACCTTAGAAAAGGTTCGCGCCTCCGATATTCGCCTCGACCGTCGTTACCGCCGTTTCTTCTTCTTATTCCGGTCCTTCTTCTCCATGAAGCCCGACTTTTTCGTGCGGAGCGTCGGGCCGCCGGGCATGCCGAGGCTCGCCAGATCTCCGCTCATCAGACTCTTCATGAGCTTCATCCGGCCCATCATTCCCATGCCCCCCACCGCTTTCATCATGTCGCGGCTCTGTTCGAACTGCTTCATGAACTGCCCGACCTCGTTCAGCTCCACCCCGGCCCCCCGCGCGACGCGCCGGCGGCGGGCGCCGTCGAGCAGGTCGGTGTTGGCCCGCTCTTTCTTGTTCATCGAGTCGTAAATGGCACGCATGTGCACCATCTGCTTCTCAATGTCCCCTTCGTTCATGTTCATCTTCCGGGTCATGTCGCTCATGCCCGGAATCATTCCCATCACCTTCCCCATCGGCCCAAGCTTCTTCACCTGCGTCATCTGCGCCATGAAGTCGTCCAGCGTGAACTGGCCCTTCTCCATGTTGGCCTGCAAACGCGCGGCCTCGTCCTGGTCGAATTTCTCCATCGCCTCGCTGACGAGGCCGACGATGTCGCCCATGCCGAGAATGCGCTGGGCCATTCCTTCGGGGCGGAATTCTTCGAGACGGTCGAGCTTCTCGCCGACGCCGAGAAATTTGACGGGCTTGCCCGTGACGATCTTGGCAGACAGGAGTGCGCCGCCGCGAGTGTCGGAATCAAACTTGGTGAGGATCAGCCCGTCGACTTCGAGCTGCTCGTTGAAAGCTTTGGCGCTGTTGACCGCGTCCTGGCCGCTCATGGCGTCGAGCACGAGATAGATCTGATGCGGCCGGACTTGCGTGCGCACATCGCGGAGCTCGCCCATCAGTTCGTCGTCAATGTGCAGCCGCCCGGCAGTATCGAGAATGACGATGTCCTGCCCGTTGTTCTTTGCCTGACTGACAGCGGCCCGGCAGACCGCGACGGCAGAACCTTTCGCAACCTCGCCGTGCGGCGCAACTTTCGTGGGATCGGTATAGACCGGCACCCCCACCTGCTCGCCCAGCACGCGCAACTGCTCGACCGCCGCCGGGCGCTGCAGGTCCGCCGCCGCCAGCAGCGGATGATGTCCCTTGGAAACCAGGTATTTCGCAAGTTTACCGCAGGTGGTGGTTTTGCCTGACCCCTGCAGTCCGCACATCATGATGATCGTCGGCGGCGGCTGCACCAGGTAGATGCGCGTGTCGACCGGCCCCATCAGGGCGACCAGTTCGTCGTACACCAGCTTCACCATCAACTGGCCCGGCTGCAGGCTCTTGATGACTTCCTGGCCCAGTGCTTTCTGAACCACCGTTTCGGTGAAGGTCTTGACGACCCCAAAATTCACGTCGGCTTCGAGCAGCGCCGTGCGGACGTCGCGCATGGCCTCGCGAATGTTCTCCTCGCTGATGCGCCCGCGCCCCGAGAGATTCCGAAATACGCCGCCCAACTTGTCGCTGAGAGTCTCTAACATGTGGTTTGATTATTCCCGAGGACGCGATGCCGGGCAACTTGAGGGGGCGAGAGAATGAGGACAGAAAGGCACGAAGGCACGGAGGCACGAAGGCACGGAGGGAAGGAAGGGGATTTTTGTGATGTTCCCCTGAACCTCTTCTAAAATCCCCTTCCTTCCCTTCGTGCCTTTGTGCCTTTGTGCCTTTGTGCCTTCGTGCCTTCGTGCCTTCGTGCCTTCGTGCCTTCCACGCGCCCTTTCCAATTGCGCGATACCGTAAGTACGATTCATGCGGGCATGATCGCTTTCGTTTGCCACGTTTGCCGAAGCTCGCTTTCCGCGGACGATGCGCAGGGCGGTTCGTCGGTGCGCTGTCCCACCTGCCTCACGGTGGTCACGGTTCCCCAGCGACAGGCAACTGCCCCGGTTTCCCTCAAGACATCGGGGCGGCGGTTCCCGTTCCAATGCGGCTACTGCTCGTCTCGACTTGAAGCCCATGAGTCGATGAGCGGACAGGAAGGTCACTGCCCGACCTGCGACAACAAAATCACCATCCCCATCCTGCATCGCGACGGGCGATTGATCGATCCCAAGAGCGGGCAGATCATCAAGCCCGACCCGCACCCGGTTCATGCGTACGCAGCCGCGGGCGCGCAGCGCCAACGATCCTTCGGCGCGACGACGGCTCGCAAATCATCCGTTGCACCCATTGCGGAGCGGAAAGTCCGATCTCGGCAAATAATTGCAAAAACTGCGGAATGCCATTCACGCTGGAGGGAACCACCACGCAGGCCCAGGGCACCGGCAACGGATTTTGCACCGCTTCGCTCGTTTTGGGGATCATCAGCCTGCCGATGGGTTGCGTCATCGTGCCCGCGCTCCTCGCAATCATTCTGGGGAGCATTGGATACCGCCAGGCGTCGCAGGCGGGCAGTTCCGCAGACAAAAAGAAAGCGATCGGCGGGATCGTCTGCGCGGTTGTGGGACTGGCATTCTTCTTTTTGTGGTGCATACGGTGATTGCGACGACACCGCCCGGACTGCGACGAATTTTTGGAAAATAGCGGCTGTCCGATGTTCCTTCCGCGGTTAGCCGCGACGCGCAGCGGAGCGCGTATTTGCGACATGGACCGGGCGTACTAACCGCGCTTTTATCGTTCCAATACGCGCTCCGCTGCGCGTCGCGGCTAACCGCAGCGCCGCAATGGGCCCAGCGACGGGTCATCGGTGACCGCCGCCGCCGCCGTGGAATCCGCCACTGAAGCCGCCGCTGCCGTGGAAGCCGCTGAATCCTCCGCCACGGAATGCGCCGGCGCCGCTCCGAGCGCCGATGGAGCCTTGGAAGCTTGGAGTCGACGTGCGGAAGCCTGTGCCGCCGAAGGAATTGATCGACCGCGTGCCGCCGGTGACGACGGGCGAGCGGGTGTTGAGGCCGCCGTTGAAGGCGAGGTTGTGCCCTTCGGTTCCGTTCTGCCAGTGACCATCGTGCCAGTGACCATCGTGATCGTGATGGCGTCCACCACCGCCAATGAAGAAAAAGCCGCTGCCGCCCCAGAATGGATAATCGTAGCCGTACCACGGATAGCCGTAGTTGTAATACGGCTGCGGATAGGTTGTATATCCGCCGTCATAGGTCGTCGTGGGAGCGGTCGTCTCGGCGGCAGCGTAGTTGTAGGCGGGCGTATAGTCCGGGCCTGGGGTGACGTAGTAGCCTTGCGCATTGTACGGCTGGTAGGACTGAGTCGACGTGCTGCCGGGCGCGGGAGCCGGCTCGCTCGAGGCTGCATACGCGCCTCCACCAACCCTGATCGAACTCGGCGGGAGCGACGCCACCGCTTGTGCAGCCAGCAGGTCCTCCATGTGAAACAGGTCGCGGCGCTGCCCGGTTGCCTTCAGGGCGGCCAGAGGTTTTCCGGTGGCGGCATCCACAAGCTGGCCGTTGATACGCACTTCTGTTTCGAGGATTTGATAGCTGCCGAAGGCAACCAACGACGCGCCCTTGTCGCGTCCGACCTTCGCGGCGGCCGCAGGATCGGAGACGGCCTGCACATCAGCCGGAGTGAGTACGTCAAGCTTGCTCTGCCTGACAAGCTCGGTGGCAAGATCTTCCTGCACGCCTTTGCCGATCCAATCGCTTGCTCCCGCAACCGGGGCAAAGGGCAGAACGAGCACAGACGAGTAGGACTGCGGGGCCGCCGGCGCAGCCACTGGCGCCGGCCCTGGGGTTGGGGCCGGCGGTGCGGGATCCGCCGCGAACGAAACCACTGCAGCCAAAAGACTCACGGCCCCCGCCAGTTGAACCAAGCGATTCATTGAGGCCTCCTGCAGACACACATGCCTGTCGATATTCAATGCTAGTGGGCGAAAAGGGCATATTCCACCGCGCCGCGGGCAAATGAGCATTGGCCGTCCAAGCGCCACCGGCGTTGTACATTGACTTCAAAAGCTCACGCCCCCCCAGGGGCCGCTGGCGTACCTCGACCTCGGCACGGGCCTTGAGCCAGGATTCCGAGGACCGGCCGCCCGGGTTTTGGCTTGGCGGTGCATCGACGAGGTGTGGGATTTTCGCCGTTCCACGAACGACGGTCCTCCCGGTAAATTGCCTTTGACCTGCACCCGTGTTTTTTGGAGGCGAGATTAAAATTGGCGGAAGTGCTGGTGATCGATGATGACTCCCTGACGTGTCGAACAGTCGCGCGCCTCATTCGCGCTGAAGGGCACAAGGCGACCTGTGTTTTCAACGCGAATGAAGCGGTGAAAATGCTTTCCGGTCACCTGCCGCAACTGCTCGTGCTTGACGTCATGTTACCGGATCGAACTGGCCTGGAGCTGCTTCGCTCGCTCCGAGCCGATCCGCGCACAAAGGGACTACCGGTGATCCTCTACACCGCCGTGCGCGACGATGTGGTGCGTGCCGAAGCAAAGAAGCTTGGCGCAGCCGAATTCGTCGTCAAGGGCGGCGGCTGGACCGAGCTGCTTCCCCACATCTCCCGGTATCTGGACGAGTCGTCCTCTCCACCGCGAGGCTAAGAGGCCGCGCAGGAATAACCTTCGCAATTCATTCCGAAGCGCGCGGAGCACATCCCCGTACCACAGCCGTCTCGGCTGTGATTTCGAGCCACAGCCGAGACGGGTGTGCTACTTAATTCAGTCGCTTTAGCTTCGACATTCGATCAGGTTATTCGTGCGCGAGCGCCCACGGGGATGCGCGCCTTCTTGAGCGGCGGATTGGGAGTCGATAGAGTCACGGCCTCGCCGCCTCTGCATGAACATTCCCCTCACTATCCGGGCTGCGGCTTGCTTCTGGGTGGTTTGGTGCGCGGGCGGTTGCGCGGCTCCCAGCGGACGGCTCACATTTCCGTCCCACCCGCTGAGCCGGACGGCCGACGCGGTCTGGTATGACCTTTCCGGGAAACGCACGCGAGACTTCGGTTTGGCGTACGACGCGAACGGCAAGGTTTCCGCGTTGCTCTATGACGATCTGCACGACGGAACAATCAGCCGCACCTACCGCCTGGCGGACTACGCCGACGCCGATGTCCCGCACGTGATCGTGCTTTTGGATTCAATCCCTTACCAAAGCGTGGTCGACCGCTACAACGTCGGCGGGTTTCGCTATTGCGCGCCGCCGCAAAAGATCATCCCGCCGTTTCCTTCGCTGACGGAAATCTGCTACTCCAGCGTGCTGCATTGCCCGCCGCTTACGGGAATGATCGATCAGAGTTATGACCCCAAGACCCGGCAGGCGCGAAGCGGGCTTTGGCCGCGAATATGGGGGTATGAAGAGCCGTGGGAACAGCGATGCGATTATCACGCATCGTATTCTGAAGGCGGTTTGTCATTTCTCGACCCGCGCCCTGGTACGCCGCCGAGTTGGAACGTGCCCGCATGGCCATAGACGACAGCCCGAACCGCGTGACTGTCGTCTACTTCATCAGCGCCGCATCCCTGGTCTGCAAATACGGTAAGGCCGGGGTTGACGAAGTGCTCGATGGGGCCGATCGGCTTTGTCTGCAGTTGCTCTACGAACGCCACGGGGCAATCAAGATTTCACTGATGGCCGATCACGGGCACAACCTGATGCGCTCGAAGAATCTGCCGATCGCTCAATACATGATTGACGCGGGCTTCCATCCGGCTGAAACCATTGCTGGCTCAAATGACGTCTTCCTCGAAATCAACGGACTGGTGACGTATGCCGCGATCGACACGCTGCAGCCGCGGCGCGTCGCCAGCGCACTGGTCGGTCATCGGGAAATCGAGCTGGCGATGTATCTGGACGGGAACCGCGTCATCGTCCGCGACGCAACGGGGTCGGCCGCCGTCGAATGCGATCATCAGCAATTGCGATACGTCCCCATCGACCACGATGTGCTGGGCTACGAACAAATCACAAAGTCGCTCAAGACGGACGCCAACGGTTACGCATCCGATGACGAATGGTTTCGGGCGACGCTCGACACGAAGTTTCCCGACGCGCCCCGTCGCTTGTGGGACGCGTTTCACGCGACGGTGGTCAATCCGCCTCGCGTGATGTTCACCACGCGGGACGGGTATTGCGCCGGCCTCGAGGAGTACGAAAAATACATCACCATGGAATCCACCCACGGCGGCTTAAACCAGCTCGACAGCGCGACGTTTCTCCTGTCAATGACGGGGCGCGTCGACAGGCCGTTGCGATCGCGGGATATCCTTGGCTGCATCGAGCCGGGGTTTGAGCCGGTCGTGCATCAGAAGAAGTGACAGACTTCCGCACGCGCGGTGAAATCGCAATTGCTGAACGTCGCACCACGGCTCGCGTTAAATTCGGTCGGCGCATTTGACGGCCGGCATCTTTTCGCCAAATTCAGCGGACAATGTTTGCGAAACTTTCCCTGATTTGCGTTGTCACCACGATTCTCCTGGCCGCGGAACCCGCGAAGGCGGCGGCGGATACGAGTCCGCTGACGCTCGACGTGGCAGCGACGCAGCCGAGGAATCCGATGCTCGATCCGCACCGCTGGCGCCTGGAGGTCCTCGGCACGGGGATGGCGGATGTCACCAACCGGCACGTCGCGATGGGCGGTGCGCGGATCGCATTTGATTACTACACCGACACGAATTTCTGCCTGCGATCGGAGTTCACCGCATATGGCGTCAGCACCGAAGCCGCGGACGCGGCGGCGGTGCAGGGGAGCTTCGGTTTGCGCCATGATTTCTATCACTTTGGCAATTCCTCGATCTTCAATGACGTCGGATTTGGCATCTTCGAAGCCGGCCGGCGGGTGCCGCAGAATGGGACATACTTCAATTTAACGTTCCACTGCGGAATCGGCGTCGATCATCCGATTGCCGACAACGTCGATCTGATCGTCGGGGTGCGTTACTTCCATCTCTCCAACGCCCGCCTGGAAGGCCCGGCGCACAATCCGAGCCTCAATGGGCCCGAAGCGTATCTGGGGTTGATGTTCCGGCTATAATCGCGCTGGATGCAGCGTGTTCTGGTTCTCGCGACAAATCTTGCCCAGGCGTCGTTTCGGCTCAGGATCGCCGCGCTGGCCCCCTTGCTTGCCGAACGCGGATATGAGCTGGAAATATACGTGCGGCCGCGCGGCTGGCGGGCGGGGCCGACGCTGCGGGCGAAACTCGCCCGCGCCGGTGACTTTCATGCTGTCCTGATCCAGCGCAAATTTCTTGCACCGGCGGAAGCCAGGGTCCTTCGGCGTCACGCCCGGCGAATTCTTTACGATATTGACGATGCCCTGATGCATCACAACCGCGAGGTGGGCCGGCTGTCGCGCTGGCGAACGGGGCGAAATTTTGAGGCGACCGCGAACGTCGTCGATCACGTCGTTGCGGGCAACGAATACCTGGCCGGGATCTTCCGTGCGCGCGGGCGGGAGGTGACGATCATCCCGACGATGCTGGACAGCCGCCGGTACCTCGTAAAGACCCACGCGGCAACACAGACGCCGCGACTGGTTTGGATCGGCTCCCGATCGACGATTCAGTACGTCCAGGAATTTCTGCCAGCGTTTGAGGAAGCCGTGCGCCAGTTGCCGGGGCTGCGGCTGGTGACCATCGCCAACGCGAGCGTGAAAAGCGATATCCTGCAGATTGAGCACGTCGAATGGACCGAGGCGGGGGAGGCCGCGGCGCTTTGCCAAGGCGATATTGGGATCGCGCCGACTCCGCGGGACGACTGGACGATGGGAAAGTGCGGGTTCAAGATTCTGCAGTATCTGGCCAGCGGGCTGCCGGTGATTGCTTCGCCAGTGGGGGCAAATGCGGAGCTGGTGGCCGAGGGAATCACGGGGTTTCTGCCGGCAAGAGCTGCAGATTGGCCCGAAGCGATTGTGACGCTGGCGCGCGACGCCCCGTTGCGCGCCTCGATGGGCGCCGCCGCCCGTGAACTGGCGACGAGCCGGTACACCCTGGAGCGTGCCGCCGACGAGTGGGCTCAGATCCTCGCGAGTACCACGGGTTTCCAACCCGTGCAAGGTGCGTGAAAGGTAGATTGAGTCCAATAATGCATCACCTGCATTCAAAGTCTTTCTTTCGCACCATGCCGTTCGCACGGGCTGAAAACCCGTGGCACTGTCACGCGCTCTTTCGACGCGGATGGCGGGCGGCGGCGACAGCGCCGCGCGGAGGTTTGGCGCTGAGCGACCGCTTCAAGGCGTCCATCAGGTTGATCGTCGGCGGCGGCGGTTCCTCTTCGTGATCGTCGGCGGCGGTGACGGTCTTTCGGCCGTTGCGCTTCTGCTCGATCAGGCGCTCCACCTGCTCGCGGTAATCATCCTTGAAAGCGGTCAGATCGAGCGGATGGGTCATGGCCTCGATGAGCTGCTGGGCGATTTTCACTTCCTTCTCCGGGGGCTTGGCCTTGGCGAGCGTGCCGGGCAAGGCGTCGTCCAGGGAAAGAACTTCGTCGGCGTAGTGCATCGTGTGGAGCACGATGCCTTCGCCCATGACGCGGAGAGCGGCGAGGTACTGCCGGCCGCGCATCACGAACCGGGCCAGGCCGAGCTTGCCGCTCTCCTTCATGGCCTCAAACAGCAGCCGGTACGGCCGCGTGCTGCCTTCAGCGGGGGTGACGAAATAAATGCGGTCGAAATAGATTGGATCGATCTCGTTGAGGTCGACGAATTGCTCGATGGCAATGGATCTTCCCTTCTCCGGCTTGATGCGATCGATCTCTTTGTCGTCGATGAGAACGTACTCATCCTTGCCAACCTCGATGCCTCGGGCGGTGTCGTTGAAATCGACTTCCTTTCCCGTGTCGGGGCAGACAAGCTTGCGCCGCAGACGGCACGTGCCGTCTTTCGAGAGCATATGGAAGCTTACATTTTTCTCACGAACGGCGGTCTCGAGCTGAATGGGAATGTTGACCAGCCCGAAGTTAATCGAGCCCTTCCAGACGGGGCGTGCCATGACGATGCTCCTTCGCAGTTCGCAGCAGGGATCGCCAGTGGGTCGCTTGACAACGACGCCGGTGACCCGATTCAGGAACTGCTACGCGGCGGATTTCTGGCCGACGGCTTTGTGCAGATCGACGCGCGATTGCTCAAAGTCGTCCCAGGGATCCGCTTTGCGCTTCTTCGAGATATCGGCGCGCGTTCTCTACCGTGAATTGTGCGGCCGAGGTTAGTTTCCCGAGCTCTTTCCATGAGATCGGCATGGAGACAGGCGCGCCCGATCGGGCACGCGTTGAATAGGGCGCGACCGCGGTTGCGCCGCGGCCGTTTCGATGATAATCGACATACACCTTTCCCCCCCGTAAATCCTTGCGCATATTCGCGACGAATAAATCAGATTGGCGGACCATGTCTTTGGCGATCGTCTCGCAAAACGATTTTGCTTCGTCCCAGCCGATGTTCGGCTGAATGGGAATCGTCAGATGCAAACCTTTCCCGCCGGAGGTCTTCAGAAAGACGGGAAGATCGAGTTTGGAAAGCGTCTCCCGCAGCATTCGCGCCGCCTCGATCACGCGGTCCCATTTCAAATCGGGTCCAGGGTCCAGATCGAAGATCAACTGGTCGGGGTGCTCGATATTTCCGGATCGGCAATTCCAGGTGTGCAACTCCAGCACGCCAATTTGCACCAGCGCGACCACGCCCGTCAGATCGTGCACACCCACGTGCATTTCCTTCTTTTTTCCCTCCCCGACGTTTACCTGATCGATGGCGGCGGGCAGCGTGGATGACCAGTTCCGCTGGAAGAAGCACTTGGCGGCGTACCCTTCGGGACAGCGGACCAACGCCAGCGGGCGATTGATCACATGCGGCAATAACCACGGAGCGGCGAGCTCGCAATAGTCCGCGACGTGCCGCTTGGTGGTTTTCGTTTCCGGATAGAAGATTTTATCGGGATGGGAGAGCTTGACGCCGGCTACGGATTGCCCATCGGAGGATTGCGCGGCGGCGTGCGGCGGCTTGGAAGCGGCGTGAGAACCGCGAGTTTTCTTCGCGGCGGAGTCCGCGACGGTGCGGAGGCTGCGCTGTTCGGCGTCCGATCGGAGCGCTGTTAACGCCTCAGACTTTGCGCCGGATTTTTCGGCGCGGCTCTTTGCCGGAGCGGGCGCGGCGGCGCGGGGTTCGACTGCGTTTTCGCGGACGATTTGCGAGGCCGGCTTGTCTGTCCTCAATGCGATGAACGCCGGATGGCGGAGCACGCCGTCGCGGGTCCAGCCGGTGAACCGCACTTCACCCACCAGCGTTGGCTTCACCCAATGGATTCCGCCCTTGCGGGCGCCGGCGGGAATCTTCAGCGGCGGCTCCTTCTGCTCCAGCGAAGTGAGCTGGCGATGCATGTCGCGGAGCAATCGGTCGTCAAAGCCGGTCCCCACGCGACCGGCATAGACGAGCTCCCCCTTCTCGCCGTGATACCCGATCAGCAGCGCACCAAAATTCTGCCGGCCTCCCTGCGGATCGGTGTACCCGACGATGACGAATTCCTGGCGATGATCGCATTTGCTCTTGAGCCAGCTCGGAACGCGGCGCGAGACGTAAGACGAATCCACCCGCTTGGAGACGATTCCCTCCAGCGACATGTGGCAGGCTTTTTCGATCACCGCCGACCCGTCACCCAGAACATGGTCGCTGTAGAGCACTCGTGGCGCCAGGTTGCTCTTGGTTAGAATCTGCTCGAGCAGTTTCTTCCGCTCGATCAACGGAGTTTCGCGCAAATCCGAGCCGTTGCAGAATGGAAGATCAAAGGCGTAGAGCGCCGGCTGCACGTCAGCTTTGTTCTTCAGCATCGCCTGCAGCGCCTGAAAATCGCTGCGCCCCTCCTTGTCCAGAACGACGGCTTCGCCGTCCACAATGGCGGAATCAACTTTGAGCTTGCCGAGCGACTTGGCGATGGCGGGGAATTTCGCGGTCCAGTCAAGCCCGTTACGGGTGCGAAGCGTGACCTCTCCCGATTTGATGAACGCAACAATTCGATATCCGTCGAATTTGATTTCGTGCAGCCAGTCGGCGCCGACTGGCGGACGCGTCGCCAGCACCGCCAGTTGCGGCGAAAGCGATGCGGGAAGCGCGGCGGTCTTTGCGTCTTTCAGCTTCGCGGTTTTTTTGGCGTCACCCGACCAGACGCTCTCACGCTCGTCGGCAATCCGCTCAATCGACCGCTTGCTTTTTACACTATCGGGCAAGCCTTTCAGGACGTCCTTCTTTGTGTCCGCAAACTTGTCCTTGAGCTTCATCAGCAGCCAGTTTTTGCCGTCGTCATCGGCCCGGCCGTGCATACGGACGAGGCTCCATTCTCCTTTGAGCTTGGAGCCATGCAGAACGAAATGAAGCTTCCCGGCTTCGTACCCTTCCAACGGATCGTGCAACGGTTCCCACGTTCCCCGATCCCAGAGCAGAACGGTGCCGCCGCCGTATTCTCCCTTGGGTATAACGCCCTCAAAGTCGCCGTAATCGATGGGGTGATCCTCAACCTGGACGGCGAGATTCTTGCGCCGGGTCGAGGGACGGGCCTTTGGGCACCGCCCAGCTTTTCAGCGTGCCGTCCATTTCGAGGCGAAAATCATAATGCAGGCGCGACGCGTCGTGCTTCTGCACGACAAAACGCAGCTCGCCGCTGGATTTGGGTGCGGACTTTCCCCTGGGCTCCGGCGTGCGAGTGAAATCGCGTTTCCTGTGGTAGTTGCTCAGGCTCATGACCAAAAACAGGGACGCCAGCGTTTTGCCAGCGTCCCTGCTTCACAAAGTCGTTTTCTGCAGGAGGGTCTTCCCGTGACCGCTTTGATAATATGACCCGTTTTCAAAGGCGACAACGTCAATAATCGTTTCGCCGGCTCTGCGGTGCGTCAACCGTTCACTCGCTCGCGCTAATCCGTGTCGAGCCAAGACTCACATGACTGAACTTCACCAGCGCGACAAACACCACGCCGCCCAGCGCGCTGCCCACGGTCGACCAGAGCAGAAACGTTCCGAAGTCGCCCATGGAGACGCCTTGCCGCGAAAAGACGGCGGCAAGCACTTCGACGCTGCCGACGATGGGATGCTGGAGGTGCCCGAATCCGATTACAAACGCAATGATCCAGACGATGGCGATCTGGCTGATCGTGTCGCGCGACGCGGTGACCAGCCAGGAGAGCAGCCCCATCAGCCAACCCGCGAGAACTCCGCCGAAGAAAACCGCCATCGGCGGATGATTCACGAGGCGGGTGGCAATCAGGCCAAACGCGTGCGGCTCAATGATTCCCATCATCGGCCCGGCGTAACTCGCCAGCGCCGCGAACAATGCCGCGCCAAGCAGGTTGCCCGCGTACACGAGGATCCACAGCCGTACCACGGTGCCTGCTGCCGCCTGCCCATTGAGCATTGGGAGAACCGCAAGCGTTGTATGTTCAGTGAAGAGCTCCGATCGCCCGAGGACGACGAACAAAATGCCCACGGGGTAGACATTGGCAACCAGAAGTTCCAGCACCGGCTTGCTCAACGAGCCGCCAGCGAGCGTCAGCATCGCAGCCATCAACAGCAGGCTGAACCCCACATCCAAACCCGCGGACAATCCTGAAAGAAAAAGGCTGATCGCGGGCCTGCGCAATTCGCGCATTCCCGCACTGACCTCCTCGTAAAGGATTTGATTATATGGTTTTTTTGCCTCAGGCTGTTTGGCTTTCCCCTTCGCTAGGTCGGAGCCGGACTCAGAGATGCGAGCAGTACTTGGTTGGGGATAAGACGTCTTCACTTGAGGATCCCGGTGGCGAACCGCCCTCAGGCATATCAAGCCGCATACCCGCGCAACGGGCTAAATGGCCCTGCGCGATCCCGGCCGGTCTGCAGTGACCGAAAAAATGCAGAACACGAATCGACACGAATTCGCACGAATCTACACGAAGAAGATTTCCCCGCGTTTATTCGTGAGGATTGGTGCCCATTGGTGCAGATTCGTGTTCCTTCTTCATGCAATCGCGCGGAACCTGGCACATTGCCGGCGCGTGTTCGCGTACGGTGATTTAGAAAGAAATGGCTTAATGCCGTGCTATTGCACGCCGGATTGACGCGAGGGCGTCTAAATGTCGCAAGTCATGCACGGGTAACGCCGGCGACGAGAATGACGCCTATCGCGTGTTTGCCTTTCAAGCGGTCGCTGCCGTTTATGGTGTGGGCTTGACCAAGTCAGCATCAACACATTACCAGCGTTTGGCGAAATCTGCCGACATCATCTAGGGTGTAACTTTTATTTGTGGCGATTGCAGATTTTGCGATCGTAGGGCGGGATTCATCCCGCCGTTTTCTCAGCCGGCCAACAAATCGGCGGGATGAATCCCGCCCTACTCGGAGCCGATCGCCACTTTCGAGCGCCACACCCATCATCTACCGTGCTTGGCATGTTCGCGATGCCAGCCATGTAGCTTTTGGTAGAATGGCACAGATGGATCTGATGCTTGCGTATGCGGATGCAGCGGATCAGTCCAACGCGTCGATCGCAATTATCGTCGTTTCTTCAGGTATTTTGTTCTTATGCGTCGTAGCGGCTCTGGTTCCCATCTGCACCGCGTGGAAAGTACGCCACCGGAAGACGGATGCCATCGTTCCGCTCTCGATCCTCTGGGCGTTGGCAGCGGCGGCAAGTTGCATCTACGCCTACATCGCCCAGTCCCGCTGGTCGCGGGAGCGACTGCTGCGTATTGAGAGCGGGTACTACGATCCGCAAGACAACAGCGGGGCGCCAGGGCTTCCGTGGACGATGTGGATCGTTCTTGCACTGATGTACGCGGCACTCGCTCTGTGGGCTGGCTTGGGGAGGCGCAGGGCGCAGACGAGGCAACGTCGGACGCAGGCATCCTGCGATAGGCCGCGTCGCAAACCGATCGGCAGCAAGCCGCGGGGTGCAGGGCGCAGTCAAGCCACAGACGCGCTACTTCGCAAATCACAATGGGATGGGTAGCGCCCCTTACGGAGCTGATGCGCGTGAGCGGCGTTCAAAGCTTGCGGCGGCGATAGCGCGGGAGGAGAACCAGTCCGGCCGCAGCGAGCGAGCCGAGAGATGCTGGTTCGGGCACGACGCCAACGTCGGTGACGGTCAGACTGCTGAAGTGAGTGTCTGAAAAGTAGGTAAAATCAAAGCCGACATCAAACTGCTCTGCCGTGCCGGCCGCGGGTCGCGTGCCTCCGGAGAAGGTGGATGGGAAGGCCAAAAGAACATCGTAGCCCGGAAACACCCCGAGAAATTGGCCTGACACGGTCGACGCCAACGGCCCCTGGTAGTTGGGATTAAAAGGGTTGTCGTTGATGTCCTGGATGATCTGGTTGAGCACCGTTGTGTTCGACGGGTCGATATATTTTCCGGCATCATCCAGTTTCAGGGCAACATAGATGTTGTCAGTGGATGGCGCGAACCCGGTGATCTTCAGGTAATCCGAGGAATCGCCGGCAACGCCATTAATCCCGTCGACATACCCGGGCACGTAGACTCCGTTGCTGCCGATGACCTTCAGCGTGTTGGCCCCGTCCGGATTCGAAAGATTGCCTGAATCGTTTGAGGTGAACACGCCCGTGTGCTGACCGGATCCCGATGCAACCAACTGGGGAAGGGGCAACAGCGCGCCTGGGCTCTGTGGCGGATCGCCGCCTGCGTTGAAGTAAATAGTCGGATTTATCGCGGCGCGGCCGGTGTTTTGAAAAGCTCCAATACTCACGCCAATCACGGCTGCCCAGCGAAGGAGTCTCACGTTGTTGTTATTCATGTATCCCCCGTAAAGGTGTATGGCTCACGTCCCTCAGGGGGACGCAATATAGATTAGGTCCAGTGTAAGTGTCAAAGGAAAAACGGCATGAAATGCGCAGGCTTTTCGAGTGCCACACGCCAGCGGCAATGCAAGCGTTATAGTAATACTTTTCGGATCGGTCGGGGGCAAATATTGTGGTCCGCCGTATTGCACGGCGATCCTTCAGAATCTGTATGTTAAGCTGGCGAGAAATTTCGTGCTCGGATAGTTCAATGTGGGTTGGAACTGGTTGAAAGCGCTGTCGCGAGGCATGCGAGCCCCATTGGAGAAAATGTCGTAGGCGCCAACCTGCAGATCCAGACCCTTGACGACATCCCGCGAAGTGAGCACGACATTGGTAAGAAAGGTCGCTTGGGTCATTAAGCCGGTATCGTTGGATTGAGGACCGATGATCTGCGGTTCGAGTGCCAGAAACGTCCGCCGGTTGAAGACTGGAAACGCCAATGAGGTCCCGGCAATCCACTGGGGAGAGTTGGCGATGAGATGGCCGGAGTGTTCATCGCGCGTGTAGCTTCCATACAGACGCAGTCTGGCGCCGCTGTCCCACGATTTGTCGATTTCACCTTCGATTCCGTGTGCCCACGTGGTGCCGCGGTTTTGTGTCTGGACGCTTCCATCGGCCAGGACCACGTCGTCCATCGCATCAGAGAGACGCCACAGATAACCATCGAGTGTGCTGCGCCACCCATTCCTGAACTGATGGTCGTAGACCATTTCGTAGGTGTCACAGATTTCCGGATTCAAATGCGGGTTGCCGGTATTGAAGCCTGCGACATTATAGAACTGCTCGTAGAGATTGGGACTTCGGAAGGCGCGTCCGTAGAGCGCCTTGACCGTATCCTGCGCGGTCGGCTGCAGGATGAAGGCTGCGCGTGGGCTGACGTTGACCCCGATGCGCTGCACTTTGTCCACTCGGCCGCCAGCGACGATCGTGAACCACTTGGTGAGCTTCAGTTCGCCCTCGGCGAAGACTCCCGCCGTGTTGAACGAAGGATCGGCGTGCAGAAGTGAGCCGTGCAGCGAGTCGAAATCATGCTGATAGGTGTAGAGCGATTGCGCTCCTTCGGCGCCGGCCAGAACGTGGAAGGTGTCCGACGCCTGCCAGTCGTAGTGAACTTCCTCGCCAACCCAGTCGTCATTGCCGAGGGTGTGATACTCATACGCGGTCGGCACGTCCGAGTCGATGCGCCAGCGCTGCTCGTAGTGATACGATCCATAATAGAGCATCGCGTGGAGGCTCTCGCCCTGAGCGATCTCATGGTCGAAGTGCAACGCGAGGTTGGCTCGCTCCTCGTGCTCGGAACCGGGATCGAAGAAGGACGTATCGTAGGTTGCGGCACGATTGTCCTTCTGACGGTTTTCGAAATCGACTTCGCCGGTAAACTCCCCCTTCTTCGCCTTGAGGAAAATGGATTCAACGCCCTCGTAATCGGAATTTTCGATATGTCCGAAGTTGTGGGCGGCGTCATGCACCTGATCGTAGAAGACGTCGTGGTCTCCCTGGCTGGTGTAGCCGGTGACGCAGGCGAGGAGGTCCCAGTTGTTGCTGGTCTTGGTGCCAACCAGCGCGGAAACACGGGCGGTGTCCTGGGTCCCGCCCTCCACCTTCGCCTGGATCCCATTGACGTCCGCCCCCTCCTTGGTCACAACGTTGATGACGCCAAAGACCGCATTGCTTCCATACAGCGCCGATCCAGGGCCGCGCACCACTTCAATCTGCTTGACGGCTTCCATCGGCACAACGAAGTCCTTGTCGATGTGCGTCTGGCCGTAGTTCATTTCATTGGTCGGCCGGCCGTCAACCAGCACCAGAATCCGCGCATTCCATTCACCGGGACGGAGAAATCCGCGGACTCCGGCGAAGTCGTTGAGACCATCGGTGTGAATGTAAAAACTGCGCTGCCCGCGCAGAACGTCGGAGACCGACTCGTAATTGAACAGCGAGATATCATCGGCGGTGACGACGCTGACTGAGGCGGCGGCCTGTTGCTGCGTCTGCTCGCGCCGGCCGGCGGCGACGACGACGGGCATGTCGTTGAAGAGCATCAGTTCGGGGGCGTCCTGAGCGGGCTGCGCATCGAAGCCCGTGCCGCTGCGGGCGGTTGTCGGCGCCGTCGTTGGAAAATCGGAAGTGTCCGGCTCGAAACTCTGGGCGCGTGCGGCGGCGGCCCAAAGAGCGCAGACGCTGAAAATGGCGATGAGCCCTTTATGCATTTTGTTGCTCCGTCCTTGGGGGCGCCAATTCGCCGGCGACGCCCAGATCCGCCAGGGCCGATGCGAGATACTGCCTGAACCGCCCCACCTCATCCTGGAGTTTTTCCAGACCGTCCTGCGCGTCCTGCAGGCGGGCTTCCTTGCCGAGGATTTCCAGCTCGGCGGCGATCCGCCGAACGTCTTCGGCCGAGACGTTGCCGGCCGCCCCCTTGATCTTGTGCGCCGCGGCAGCGACGGACTTTGCGTTGTCGTTGCGGATGCCTTCTGCCAGCGATGCGATGTCCGTGCTTACAACGCTCTCGAACTTGGCCAGTGCTTTGGCGGCCAGCTTGCGATTGCCCATGCATCGCTTCTGCAGCGAGACAACGTCGATCGGCAGCGGTCGACCGTCGGAGACTGTTTCCACGGAGGGGGTCGACGGCGCTGCTGCGGCGGTCTTCAAGGCCGCGGCGACGGGTTTCACTTCCGTTGCCGGCGCAGGAGCGGTTGACGCTTTCCCCGCGGGTCGCAGCCGCGGCACCAGGGAATGAATGGTCCCCAGCAGCTCCGACGGGTCGATCGGCTTGGTGACGTACCCGTCCATTCCTGCGCCGATGCAAAGCTCGCGATCCCCCTTGATCGCGTTGGCGGTCAGGGCGATGATCACGCGCCGCTGGCGGCCCCCGGCATCGGCTTCGTCCGCACGGATCAGCCGTGTCGCTTCAAACCCATCCAGTTCCGGCATCTGGCAGTCCATGAGGATGAAGTCATATTGTTGTTGCAGCGCCTTGCCGAGCGCTTCCTTCCCGTCAACCGCCACGTCGCACACGGCGCCGGATTGCTGCAGCAGTTCGCAGGCGACCATCCGGTTGATCTCGTTGTCCTCTGCCAGCAGGCAGCGGGCTCCATCAAGCCGCAGCGCCGGCGCGGCCTGGGGGATTCCCCAGTCGTCACGGCGGCCCCGCGGCGCTCCGGCGGCCAGACAATCGATGATCGAGTCATACAGAAACGATGGAACCGCGGGCTTGGTGAGGCAGGCGGCGAATCCGATCTGCTCCATCATCTGCGGCGTGATCCGATCCCCGATCGAGCTGAGGCTGATCAGGATGACGTCGCGAAGGCCCTGTTCGGCCTTGATTTGCCGCGCCAGCTGCGCGCCGTCGGTCTCGGGCATGTGCATGTCGAGAATGGCAAAGCGATAGGGGTCGCCGGTTCGCGCGGCATCCCGCAGCATCTGCATCGCGCTGTGCGCGCCATCGGCGACGCTGGGACGCAGATGCCAGCTTTCCAACTGGGTGCGCAGGATTTCGCGGTTGGTCTGGTTGTCGTCCACCGCCAGCACGCGGAGCCCGCGCGGATCGATCTTCGTCTCGCGCCGAGTGGGACGGGGAATATCGAGCTTTTCCAGCCGGGCCGTGAACCAGAACGTCGATCCCTTCCCTTCCGTGCTCTCGACGCCGATCTGGCCGCCCATGATCTCGGCGATTCGCTGTGATATCGCCAGGCCCAGACCGGTGCCTCCAAACTTGCGGGTTGTCGACGCATCCACTTGCGAGAAGGAACGGAACAGCCGGGCGACGCGGTCGGCAGGAATGCCGATCCCGCTGTCCCGCACATTGAAGCGGACCATTGCGTGCGTCGCGGTCTGCTCCTGTACCGCGACGTCGATCACCACCTCCCCGCTCTCGGTGAACTTAAGGGCGTTGCTCACCAGATTGGTCAGCACCTGCCGAAGCCGTACCGGATCGCCATTAACCATCGGGGGAACGTTGGCGGCAACGCCGCAGATGAGTTCCAGCCGCTTTTTCTCTGCGCGCTCGCCGAACATGGTGGCAACGCCTTCAATCATTTCCAGCAGGTCAAACGCCGTGGAATCCAACTCCAGCTTGCCGGCCTCGATCTTGGAGAAATCCAGGATGTCGTTGATCAGCTCCAGCAGGGAGCGGGCGGAGGTCTTGGCGACGTCGCAGTATCGCCGCTGCTGCATGTTGGGCTCGGCCGCGAGCAGCAGATCGACCATTCCGATCACGCCATTGAGCGGCGTGCGCAGCTCGTGAGACATGTTGGCCAGGAAAAGACTCTTGGTCCGGCTTGCCTCCTCGGCGGCCTTGAGGGCGGTCTCCAGATCCAGCGTGCGCTGCTTCACCTGGTCCTGCAGCGTGTCGGTAAACTTCTGGAGCTTGCGGTCGCGTTCCCGGAGCGTCAGACGCATCTCTTCGAACGATCGCGCCAGGCTTCCGATCTCGTCGTCGTGCAGATCGGTGAGCGATTGATTGAAATCGCCCGCAGCCATGGTGACGCTGGCGGCCGCGAGGCGCTGCAGGCGCCGGAGCCAGGCGCTGAGCGAGAGATAGAGCACCGCGCCTCCGAGAACCGCCGCCAGGGCGGTTGCCGCGAGGGTGAGCCGGATCTGATCCTTCTCCGCGCGAACGGTCGCTTCGGTGGAAACGCCCACAACGACGCGGCCGCTCAGTCCGCCTGCCTGTGCAGCGGGCCTGGCGGCGGGCGCCAGCGACGGATCGGCGTCCCCGTCGCCTGCAAACTCGTCCCGCGCGGCGAACGCTTCCACCGCGCGTTTCCCGATGACACACCGGTAAGCGTCGGCCCGGCCGCACTGAAAATCGGACCACGCCGCCTGATCGCGCACGGCCAGCCCGAGCGGCTGATCGCCCCGGCCGTAGGCGGCGACAAAGAGGATGTTTTCGTCGCGAAGAAAGCTCGCCGTCAGGCGCATCAGCTCCTGACGATCGCCGACCGCGAGCGGCAATTCCGCCGCGCGCGCCATCCCCATGGCGACGGCATCGGCGGAGCGCAACTGCTCCGCGGCGATCTGGGCGCGGATCTGAATGACGCCTGTCGTCGCCACCACCACCAGCGAGAGCGTGGTAATGAGCAGGCTCAGGCCGGTGGCCTTGGCACGGAGACTGAGTTTCGAGCACGATTTTCGCAACATGTCCTACTCCGGTCGAAACACAAAGGCCGCACGGCGAGTCAGGGACTCGGGGATCTCCACCGAGAGCTGCTGGGCCACGATCAAATTCAGCGCGATCTGAAATTCGCGCGGAGACTGAGCTGGTTCTTTCAGGGACGCGGGGTTGTCGAGAAGCTTGATCAGGATTTCCGCGGCCTGCGTCCCCTGGGCGCGCGGCTCGACGCCGACACCAATCAGGGCGCCGGCGCGCACGAACGCAGTGGAATAGCCCCACACGGGAATTTTCTTGCGGATGCCCGCCAGGAGCAGGGTTCGCACGCTGGCGGCGTCGAACAGATTTGCGTCGGCGGTGGTCCAGACCACGTCGATGTTCTTTGCGACCAGCGATTCGATCGCGGCGCCGATCGATGGCGCCTCGTTCACCGCGACCGGTTCAACGCTCCAGCCGGCCGGGAGCGCGGCAGTGAGCATCTTGACCGCCTCCTTGCCGGCAGCGGTGTCCGATCGGTAGAGCATGCCAACCACACGCGCCTGCGGCAGCGCTTCGGCAATCAGATGAATCTGGTCGTCGATGGCAACGTCGGTCGTCACTCCCCAAGTGGGATGCCCCTGCAGCAGACCGGCGTCAGCGGGATTGTTTACCATGCAATAGACAAGGCGGTTTTCGGCGGGCAGCCGAGCGTGCAACCAGCGGGCGGCGGGAGTTCCAACTGCCACGATCGTATCGGTGGGTTTGATGCCAGCAGCCAAACCGCTGTCGGCAAGCTGCTTGGCGAGCACGCTGCGGATTGGTTCCGCGCGGCTACCCAGCCGATCGTGCAGGGCCGCGTCGGCCTCCGTGTACGGGGCGGCGTCCGAAGATCGGACGATCAGAATGTCAGCCCGCGCCGAGTGCGCCGCGGTCAGCGCCATTCCCAGCAGCGCGACCAGTGCCCAGATAGCGCGTGCGAATGCCGCCGATGGTTTCCGGCGAGCGTTGGGAGGTGCTTCGAACATGCGCGCAGCGGCCAAAGACATTTGCCGCGGCTGTCTGTCGTATCGGTTGGCGGGTCTGTCAGGTTTATTCCGGCCTCATGGGCCAGCCGAGCGGATGGGCTGAACAATTCGCACTTGTGCGCGCCCAAACGCCGCGTTTCAAGTTTCACCGCGGTGGTGGAATGGGAAGTGCGGAATTATTAGACCCGGAGGCCCCCGCCTACGCACCAGATTCTCACGAAGCGACCGCAGCGCATGGGAAATGCGGATTTATCGGACCCGGAGGCGCCCCTGTCGCCATATCACGGAATTGCGGCTGCAACGCGCTCAGAAATATCCCCGCGGGCGCAGCAGACTGTGTTGCGGCCGGCCCGCTTGGCCTCGTACAGCGCCTCATCGGACTCCACGAGAATCTCCGAGCATTGGGCCATGTCCTTGCGACGGCTCGCGACGCCCGCGCTGATGGTCGCGCGAATCGTCTGCTCGCCGAATCCGAACCGATGCTCGGCGACCGCCTGACGGCAGCGCCTGCGCAGATCTCGGCTTCCTGCTGCGTCTGATAGGGAAGCACGATCAGAAACTCCTCGCCGCCGATCCGGCAGACCGTATCGGTGCTGCGCACGCACTGCCGCAGAATGTCCGCGATCTGGCACAGCACGGTATCGCCGCCGGCGTGACCGTGGACATCGTTGATCTGCTTGAAGTGATCGATATCCAGGCTCACGATCGCTACCGGTCGTTGATAGCGCTCGCACAGCGCCCAATGCTCCTCCAGCCGGTGCATCGCCTGGCGGCGGTTGTACAGGCCGGTCAGATCGTCGGTGATCGCGAGTTTCTCGAGGCGTTTATTGAAGCTCGTCAACTGTTCGTTGAGCTGCCGCGAGCCGCGGTGCTGCCGGGCCAGCTCATCGTAAAGCCCGATTGCCCGCATCCCCGTGCGGATGCGGGCCATCAGTTCAGCGTCGTTGAACGGTTTGGCGAGGAAATCATCGACGCCCGCGTCAAAGGCGCGCGTCAGCTCTTCCTCGCCGGTGTGGACCGTCAGCATGATGAAGTGGATGTGATCCGCGCCGACCCGCGAGCGAACGCGCCGGCAGAACTCGAGCCCGTCGATCCCCGGCATTTCCCAGTCGGAAATGATCAGGCGCGGACTGTAAATCTCCAGCAGCGAGAGCGCCTCGCCTCCATCGCAGCAAACCATGCACTCCATGCCATGCATGTTCAGGAAATTCTGCAACATGTCGCGCACCAGTGGATCGTCGTCGACCACCAACGCGCCTTCGGTCGACCGCGGGCGCTGCGCCTCTTTCTCCCGCGTGGCGTCGGTCTGCTGCATGGAACGCTCTTCCCGTTCGTCGTCGTGGAAACGCTCGTGAACGGAAATGAACTGCTTTTCGACGGCAAGGAAGGCATCGACCACATCCGGATCAAAATGCGTTTCCCGCTCGCGCAGAATCAGCGTCTTTGCCTGCATGTGCGTCATCGCATCGCGATACACACGGCGGCTGGTCAACGCGTCATAAACGTCGGCCAGCGCCACGATTCGCGCGGCGATGGGAATCCTGGTCCCCACCAGCCCGTGCGGATATCCGGACCCGTCCCATTTTTCGTGGTGGTACAGTGCGATGTCACGGGCCATCTGAAGAAACTGCACATTGGGGAATCTCTGCAGCGATGCTTCCAGGGTCTGCGCCGAGACTGGCATGGGTGCGCATGATCTGCAGCTCCTGCTCGTTCAGCTTGCCCGGCTTGAGAAGCACGGCGTCAGGAATTCCGACTTTTCCAATATCGTGAAGCGGGCTGGTCTGAAAAATGAGCCGCACAAACTCGGTGTCGATCAAGCCGTAGTGATGCTCGGTGGTCGAAAGGTACTGTGCCAGGAGGCGCGCATAACTTTGAACGCGCTCGATGTGAGCGCCGGTTTCGGGATCGCGGCTTTCGGAGAGCTTCGCCAGCGCGAACATCGCCAGATCGCGTGTTTCCAGCGCCAGGATCCGCTCGGCGGTTTTCAGGCTCACGAGCAATTCGT
Organism: uncultured Phycisphaerales bacterium; assembly: GCA_963758525.1. Classification (GTDB taxonomy): domain Bacteria; phylum Planctomycetota; class Phycisphaerae; order Tepidisphaerales; family Tepidisphaeraceae; genus JBBSDP01. The sequence continues at coordinate 20,147 of CAVWVQ010000001.1, read as the reverse complement.
CGGGATTGAGCGGCTTGGTCAGAAACGCATCGGCCCCGCCGTGAAGACCTTCGAGGCGCTGCTTGCCGCTGTCACGTCCCGTCAGCATGATGATGAAGACATATCCGTCGAAGTCTTCCGAGCGGATCGCACGGCTCAACTCCAGTCCGTTCATTTCGGGCATGTCCCAATCAGTGATGACCAGATGAATCGGCTCCTTGCGAAGCTTTTCCAGCGCTTCTTTTCCGTTGGTGGCGCGCTCCACCTCGTATCCGAGCTCGCGCAGGACGCCTTCGAGCAGCTCCAGCGAAAGCTCGTCGTCATCGACCATCAAAGCGCGCATCAAAAACGCTCCGGTTCAGACTACACGGGTGTCCCCCGCGGCGATCCGAGTATGGTCGCCGTTGCACATATCGGGTCTGAACGGACTGTTGTTTAGCGGAAACCATCAGACGCGCCGAATGCGCGGTTAAACATAAGTCAATGCGGCGCCATCGGATAGAAGAAATGGCTCAAAGCCCGGCGCAACTCCACAACCAGTCGCGATCGCGCGCCAGCTCGTCGGCGGCATCCCGCGGGAGGGGCGCGTCGTGCATCGCCCCGGGCATTCTGATAATCCTGGTCGGCCCTTTATATGCATCCACCACCAGTTGGTGATATCGCGGCGGAATGACTTCGTCGGCCTCGGAAAAAACGAAGACGCACGGCGCGCGGCTCCTGGCCCCGTTCACGACCGAATCGAGATCATCAGGAACCTGCATCCCCACCGGAACGGCAATCAGCCACAGATTCCACCATCCATAGTTGCCGATAATCAGTTGCCGCAGGGGCGGCGGGTTGTGCACGATCATTCCAGCCAGCGGGCGGTGCGCGGCGATGGCGAGAACCGCGGTTGTTCCAAAGCTCGCCCCCTGCGCAAAATAGGACGACGACCGGCAACCTTCTGAACTTCGTCGAAGACGGCAAGTGCCGAAGGCACGACCAGCTTGAGCTTGACCGGCCCGCTCGATGCACCCGACCCGGGATAATTCATTCCCCAGACTTCGACCGGTTTATCGCCCCATGCGTCGGCGACAACGTTGATCCAACGGTCGACCCGATCGCCCTTGCCGGTGAACAGAATCGAAAACGCCGCAGGCTCACGATTCTTCGCTCCGGGGGATCGCGCGATCCAGCATTCGATCGCCCTTCCATCGACATGCAGTATCCGCTGACGCGCGCCGTGCGGATCGATCGTCTGATGGTTTTCGCCAAGCACCAGCCAATTCGCCGCGCAGCCGGATGGAATCAGCAGAACGTAGGCAACCAGCGCCCCGACGATCGACGCGCGCATCCATCGGACAGACCTTCTTCGGCGCGACGCCATTACGCCCACCGCCGCGGAGGTCGGTTTTCACGTGATTGATCAGCATTCGCAGATCATGCGCCGAGAGCCCCCGCTTTGCGGCGTCGGCCTCAATTTCCGACATCGCCCCCGGGGGAAGCTCACCATCCACCATCGCCTCGGCAATTCGCCTGGAGATGCCCACGCGGTAGTCCGTGGCCGACAAATGGTACGTCGGCGTTCTTGGAATGCTCGCCTGTGTCGAGCTGTTGGTGAGAAGTTGTCGTGCGCGATCTCCGCGATTGCCGGAAATGGCGGCAAAGGCCGGCGCGGCTCTGCCTTTTTCCCAAGCGCCGCTCACACGCCCCGAAATGCCTGTGACGGCCTCGTGCTCTCCTTCAAGGGGCGGATATGCCGACTGGATGCCGATCCGACCGGGTCCGACAAGCTGCAGCCAGAGAATGCGCTGGTATCCGACCACGGCCATCGTCGCATCCGTGATCATTCCGACACGGACTGAGGGGTCCTTGAAAAGGAACGACGCCGGCTTCACGAACAGCCATTCGTCCGGACCCAGATCGCGAACAAAAACATTCCCGCCGCCGTGAAGCAGCAGCAGCCCTGGATCGTTCGTCGCGGAGAATTCATCGATGAAACGCCCGATCGCATAGTGCGTCTGCTGATCTTTTCCCGAGCCGGTTTGGAACCAGGCTCCGCAGAGTTGCCAGTCGTACGAGACGGCTCTGGTGGCCGCGATAAATGCATGTTCGCGGACGTGAAGCGACTGGCCTGGCTGCAGCGGAATGGCAACGATCTCGCCGGGAATGTCGCTGGAAAAGGCGATGTGTCCCGGGCCTGACGCCTCGGTCATCACCACCGGGAGACCAGAAACAAATCGTCGCAGCGCGCCTTTCAGCGGCATCGTCTGCATCCTGACGCCGACGTCGCGCCAAAGCATCACGTGGTGCGCGAAGTAAACGCCGTCACCGGCGGCAAGATTGAAATCGACGACTGGAACATACTCCCCCTCGATCTGGCAAGTGGAAGCGCCGATGCGCAGCCGCGCCATGTCCTTGATCGGCGGAAGCTCAACCCAACCCGAGTCATCCCGCCGCGGCTTGAACTTGAGCGCGGCGCCGCACGCGGGGCAACTCATCTGCGCATGATCGGCAGCGGCGCCGCACCAGGGGCAGCGGTCGGACGAGGTCGAGGCTGGATCGTTCGCGGTCATCACGGATCAGGAGGACTTGTGGTGGTGATACATCGATTGGATTCCGACGCGGCCCGGCCCGGTCATCCGCGCCAAGGCGAGGCCCGCGCCGCCGAGCAGACCGGTGCTCAAGTTCTGCATCTCCACATCCATCTTCACCGATGCGTCCTTATAGAGAAACCCGCCCGGCTCCAGGAGGATGCTCTCTCCCGCCTTGAGCGTCCGTTGAAACACATTCCCGTACCCGTGCAGAATGAGCAGCCCGCTCTCGCCGGCGGCCACGAAGCGATCCATGAACATCCCTTCGCCGCCAAAAAAAATATTGGCCAGACCTTTCACGCGGATAAACGAATATTGAACCGAATGCGATGCCAGGAGAAACGCATGCTCGCGCACGTCCATTTCCATGCCCGGATGGAGCGGCAGGACGACCAATTCGCCGGTGGCGTCGCGCGAGAAGGCAATGTGTCCCGAGCCGCCCGCGCGGGTCACGACAAACGGCATCCCCGCGAGCAATCGCTTGATCGTCCCCGTCAACGGCATCGATGAAATGCGGATGCTCTCATCCCGCCAGAGGAGCGTGTGATGCTCAAAATAAATCGAGTCGCCATCCCCCAGCGTCACCTCCGCGACAGGAACAATCTGACCCTCGACCTGGCAGACGCTCTGCCCGAAATGGATCTCCGTCATGTCGCGGATGCGCGGCGCGGCGGTCCATCCCGAATCGCTCACCATGTCGCGCACATCCAGCGGTGCTCCGCAGGTCCGGCAGGCGGTGGCGTCCGCGGGATTCTGGCTTTGACACCATTTGCAAATCAACCGTTGCGTGACGTCCATAGAAACCATTTTTCTCGATCAGAGCTTGTTTCACAATTCCACCCCGAGTCTGAGGTGCTCCGAAGGCTCGGATATTCCGGCGCTTGATCCGAGCCTTCGGAGTACCTCAGACTCGGCGTGGTCGGCATTCTGGATCATGAGCCCGTTCCTCAACGCATCGGCGAAAGATGAAGCGTTCTGGGGGAAAGGATCAGCACGGTCTCCAGTTCTTCCGCATCTCCGCCCTTCACGAAAAAAGTTCGACCCAGGCTGGTGTCAGGGTGCGAATTTGCCGTCGGCCCGAAGATCAGAAAATGTTCCGGCGGCACGTCCGCCTCGACAGCAAGTTGCAGCAATTGTTCGGGATAGACCGCTTCGAGCCCGGGCTCTTCGTGATTCAGAGGCGTAAATCGAAACAGCTTGCGGGTGCCGCGAATCACCGGGCAGACTTTCAGCACGGCATGATCCAGCTTTCGCTGATGCGGCTCAAAGCTGATCGACAGGAGATTCTCACAGTCCTCGAACGTTCGGCCAGTCAGGATGTTGTGATCGTCGGTCCAGAAGACGTCCTCGAACGGAATCTTGGACTTGAGCGTCAGTTGCAGAAAACCCTGCGCCGACGGGCTGGAGGAGCCGCGCATCGCGGTGGCGTGATTGTTGTCGATCAGCGACTTGAAAAAGGGCCAGTCTTTGTTGTCGCCGATCCCAACCCTCACGCAATTCTTCAGCAGGAGGTCGTAGGTTCCGATGTCGATCGCGGACTCCTCCTCCACATGTTTCCAAAATTCCTCGCTACGGCTGATGGAACCCAGCGGCACCGAGAGTTGATAAACATCCAACGCCACCACTCTCGGACCGTTCTCCGGAGCATCGCTTCCGTCCACCGGTGCAGTTGTCCCCTGCGTCGGCGATGATGCATCATCGGGAGCCGAATGCACGACTGGGTCGGTTGCAGGAGGAGGGCCGCCCGGACAGCCGGTCAACATCAGCAGCGGCAGTATCGCGAGGGGGCGCCATCTGTGCGTGGACACGAAAAGCTTCCCGCTTCTCTCTTTTCCCCTCCGCTGATACTCCGGGGGAGGGCCAGAGGAAGGGAAAAGAGACAAGCCGAAAGTGGTGGGCAGCTCTCGGTTCATACCGAATCCCAGCGCCTCAGAGCGAGGCAATCAGTTCCACCAGCACATCCAGCCCCTGGTCCCATTGTTCACGCTGAATATTGATCGGCGGCGCGAGCCGAAGCACTTTCTTGGCGGTTAGATTGATGATCACGCCGCGATCCAGCGCCTTCTCGACGATCCGGGTCGGGGCCTCCTTCAGCTCAATTCCCAGGAAAAGCCCGCGACCCCGAATGCCCGCGACTTTCGCCTTGATACGCGATTCGTTACGCAACCTGGCGATGGCATGTTCACCCTGGGCCGCGGCGTTGGCGAGAAGATTTTCCTTCTCGATCACGTCGAAGACCGCGCGGGCCGCCGACATGCAGATCGGATTGCCGCCGAGCGTGCATCCATGTTTTCCGGGAACCAGCAGCGACGCCAATTGCGGCCTGGCATACATCACGCCGACCGGCAGCCCCCCGCCGATCGCTTTGCCCAGCGTCATGATATCCGGCTCGATCACATTTCCAGCCGTGTCACGAACATGCTGGTGGCCAAACCACCGGCCCGTTCGACCGCAACCGGTCCAGACCTCGTCAAAAATCAACGTGATCTTTCGCTTGTCGCAAAGCTCGCGCACTTTTTGCACATAGCCGTCGGGATAGAGATTGATTCCTCCCTCGCCTTGGATCGGCTCGAAAATGATTCCGCAGGTTTCATCCGAGACCGCGCGGCTGAGCGACTCGAAATCGCCCGCGTCAACCTGATCGAATCCAGCAACCTCCGGCCCAAACCCCGCGCGCACGGCGGGGTTGCCGGTGGCAGCGATCATCGCCAGCGTTCGGCCATGAAAGCTGTGCTGAAGCGAAATGATCCTGAATCGATTGGGCGACTCGGCTACCCCCCGCAACCGCGCCAGCTTGCAGGCCGCCTCGTTGGCTTCCGCGCCGCTGTGGCAGAAAAACGCCTGGCCCGCAAACGCATGGCGATTGAGGCGCTCGGCCAACTCGATCTGCGGCAACGTGTGAAACGTATTTCCGACATGCCAGAGCTTCTTCGCCTGTTCGGTGACCGCGGCAACCAGCACGGGATGCGCGTGGCCCAGAATGCCGCCGCCAAATCCCGCGAACAGATCGAGGTATCGCTTTCCCTCGACGTCCCACAGATGGCACCCTTCGCCGCGGTCCATGACGATGGGAAGCCGCGCGTAGTTTCCGATGAGGGTTTTGCTGCCCCGCTCGACAATCTCGCTGGTGTTGGACATTGGGTTACAACCTCGGAGCCGCGTCGCCCGCGCCGGGCGGGCGTGGTTTTCGACCGACTTGCGTGCTGAAACTCTGCAGATACGCGATCCACATCATCGACATCCCAAATCCGTACGCCCCTTGTATCACCGAATCCATGTAATGCTGCGTCGGCGGAATACTGTAGCGATCCGCGTTAAGGCCCTGATAGGTGACGGCGGTCACTGCCTCGCCGCGGCCCAGCGGGGCGACCTTCACTTCGATCCGCCGGTACACGCCGGTCTCTTTTCCGGAGCTGTCCACTTTGCGTTGAACCTTCAGGTCCAATACGGCGATTTCATTGTCGGTCACTTCGAACATCGCGCCAGCGACGTACTTTCCGGGATCGTAGACGATGTCGGCAATTCCGCCGCCCCAATATTCGCTGAAGATTGGAAAGCAAAGCCTGTAATTGTCGAGGACGGCCGCTTTTCCGGCTTTCATCGCTGGGGGACGATGGCCGAAATGGCGGCACCATTCGGTAACCGCCTGCGAGTTCAGATTCGAGCCGTATGCGAAATACCACATGAAAGGCTGCCCGTCGCCAGGCGTTCTTAATCTCGGAATACTGAATCGGGAGGAGCGCAGTACGAACCGTCACTGCTCCGCTCAGACGGGTCCGCCGACCCGCCGTGGACGCGGAGTATAGCCGCGCAGCACGCCGGGCAAAAGCCTGATGGCGATTTGCGCAAGTCAGTTGCAAGATGAACGGGATCAGCCCTTTGGAAATGCCGCGGCACCGTATGGGTCGGCGGCGCCAGCGGGGATGAGGTCTCTCATTTCGTCCAACGCGGTCAGCAAAACATCAAACGCGATCGGCTTGATGAGATGCTTCGCAAAACCAGCGGTTTTGCAGCTTTCCAAATCAGCTTCCATGCCGTAACCGGTCAGCGCGATCGCGGGGGCTCCGCAGAAAGCGCGCGCCCGCGAAGGAGATCGCGCCCGTCCTGATCCGGAAGACCCAGGTCGATCAGCAGCAGGTCAAAAGTCTGTTTGCAGATGCGCTCCAACGCGCTTTGGGCGGTGGCGGCCACGGCAACGTCGTGACCTTCGCCCTTCAACAGGCGCGACAACACCGACAGCGTATCGACGTGATCGTCAACAATCAGAATTCGGCAGCCCAATGTCAGCCTTCTTCCCGCGTTACGGCAACGATTGCATTATACGCTGCGCGACGCGGTGGGCGTAACGAAAACTGTCCGGTTCCTACTCAGGAAATTCCTGACGAGCGACTGTGGGCAAGCCGGGAACGAATAAACTGGTCCGATAATTTCGACGACAGCAACGGGCGATTCCCCTGTAGCACGGCCGTCCCGGCTGTGATCGCACGGCCACAGCCGATACGGCCGTGCTACATGATTGCGTCACTCACCGTTTCAAATTGATCAAGATTCGTGCGCGGCAGTTGGCGCCACGCTCGATGGCGAGAGCCTCTGATATTGCTCGATTAACGGCAACTCCAGCGGAGCCAGCATCACCTGATCCGGCGGCTGCGGGCGGTTGCGATCGCGCGGCTCGGCAAATGCCGCAACGCGCATGCAGCGTCGCTTGGTGCCTAAGACCCCCACCGTGTACTCCGCAGTGAAAATGTATCGGTAGAAGTCTCCGTCGATTCCATAAATCACGTCCCCCACCGTCACATTGGCGGCGCCAGGAATTGGCAGATAGTGGGCCACGCGCGCGGCAAGCCGCAACTGATCGCCGGCGTTGAAATTCATCCGCCATGCCGCCGCTAATCGGCGCAGCGCCTTGCGGCGATTGTGTTCGACAACCCGCTGCGCGATCGTTGCGCCGCAGGTCAGGCCGAAGGTCAGGCACAGCAGCCCGCCGGGACTCATGGCGTTGCTGCCGCTTCGGCGGGTTGCGTCGTGGGGGGCCGGGTGAGATCGATCTTCGAGTAATCGGGAGGCACGGGTTTGAGCCCATCGCGAATCCATGCCAGAACTGCGCCGTAGCGCGGATCGGCTTTGTTGCGCACGGCCCCGTGATATCCCTTGGCGTCAGGGTGCGGGGAGTCCGTGATCCCTGGGGGCAGCAGATAATCCAGCAGCAGCGACTGTTCCGGATTTTCCCGGTCGATGAGAAATACCTGGCGGCCCTGTATGCGCGGAGTACTGCTGGACGATCACGAAATTCGTAAAGGCCGCACTTTCGTTCTCCCGCGGGAAGAGCCGAAACGCCCCTGGGGCGGGACCTCCGTGGCACTTGCTCGTGGCGCACCCGGCGACGAGCGTGCGCTCCACGTCTTTGCGGAACGATGCGATCGCCGGCGGGTCGCTGAGAATCTTCACGTTGCGGGCCATATCCGGTTTTCCCTTATCGATGATCATGAACGCCTGTTGCATGGGGGGAAGCTTGTTGAAGTCCGCCACCGACATGTTGATGTACTCCGCGAACCGCCTTCGCAAATCAGGATCGATCCTGACGCGCACGTTGTCGCCGTCGCGCAGCTCCAACTGACGGACCTGGTTGATCTCGTCGGCCGTCAACTGGCGGACAGCCGCGCCGGCTGGCGAGGGAGTCGGCGGCGCATCAGATTTCAGCGGTGCGACGGCCACCGCCGGGACGGTGCTTGGCGTCGTTGTCGGCCGGGTCGCGGCGACCGGCGCAATCGGCGGCGCCGCGGGCTGCCGCGCCCGTAATTGCGCTTCACGCGCTCGAGCGTATCCCGCACATCCGGGTCGTTCGGGTCGATCTTCTGCGCGTCCGTCAGCACGTCATGGGCGGTTTGCAACGCGTGATGAGCGATCGCATATTGCGCCAATGCCAGGCGGCCCTTTACATCGTTGGCCGCGAGCGCCGACATTTTCGTGCGAACATCCCTGTCGACCTCATCGAGGTAGATGATGGATTCCACGTTGGCCAGCTTGAACGTGTAGTGGATTCCGTGGGTGACGACGGTGACATTTCCCGCTGCCTGGTCTTCGGTAATGTCTCCCTCGAAAGGGTTGTTATCTTTGGTGATGACCGTCCCCTGGCGTGCCAGGAGCGACGAGGACAAGGCGCAGATCATCACAACTGTCGCCAGGATCCGTCGTTGCCGCATATCGTTTCTCCTGCCAGGCGAGCCCACTCTTCCCGACTGATCGTAAAAAGCCAGCGCCATCCAAGCAAGTTTTACACGATCCCCCGCACCCGTCCGTCGCCGTGTCCCGACGCCCTTCCCCAGATCCCCGGCAGGACGACTCCGCAACCGGGGCACTGGCCGCCGTCTCCCAGCCGATTCTCCATCACCAGAAATCCACGTCGGCGAATGACCGTGGCGTTGCATGAGTGGCAGCGCGTGTTCTCCCACTCTGCGACTTTGCCGGGCAGATTGCCGGGGTACAAATACCGCATCCCCGCGTTCGTGCCGATCTCCACGATCTTCAACAGATCTTCCGCCTGCGTTGCGCGATGGTCCATCATCTTATAGTCGGGATGAAACGCCGTGATGTGCCAGGGCATCAGCGGGTCGATCCCGGCGAGGAAGTCGGCCATTCGTTTGAGCTCATCCGCATCGTCGCTGAATCCCGGAACGACCAGCGTGACGATCTCGACCCAGAAGCCGCGCTCCTTGAGCATGCGGATGGTTCCCGTCACGTTTTCCAGGACGCCGCCAAGCTGGCGGTAGTGCTTCGGGTTGAATGTCTTCAGATCGACCTTATAGGCTTCGACAAACGGCCGAATGAAGTCCAGCACTTGCGGCGTCGCATTCCCATTGGAGATATACGCGCATCGCAAGCCGCGCTCGCGCGCCTCGGCAAAGACCTCCACCGCCCATTCGCTGGTGATCAGCGGCTCGTTATAGCTGGACGCGATCACCGGCGCCTGATGGCGGATCGCATAATCGACCAGTTCCCGCGCCGTGGTCACCCTCGGCGGCGCAGCCGCATCGGCGTCGCGCAGCATTTGGCTCGTCACCCAATTCTGACAGTAGCCGCAATGATAATCACACCCCAGCATGCCGAAGGTCAGCGCGTCGCTCCCCGGCAAAACATGAAAGAAGGGCTTCTTCTCGATCGGATCACAAGCCAGCGCCCCCACATATCCGCGCGCGCCAGCAATTGCCCCCCCTCGTTAAACCTCACCCGGCAAACCCCATCGCGCCCCGGCTTCACCACGCAGCGGTGCCCGCACGCAAAGCACTGAACGGCGCCATCGCCCTTCCGCTCGATCAGCGCCTCCGCCGCCGGACCGCTGTATTGATGCAGCATCTCCTTGAGAGATTGCAGCCGCCGCTTGTCGTCTAATACTTGTAATGACATGACGCAATCCACTGCTTGAACGAATTATATCCATGCATCGCCCGTTTCTTCAGAACAGAAATGTCCAAGGGCCCAATCGCATCTCTTTTCGGAACAACACCCGGTGAGGGCAGCGAACCTGCCCTCCCTCAATTTGCAATTTGCAATTCCCCAATTTGCAATTTGCAATTCCCTCCCTTCGTGCCTCCGTGCCTTCCCCCTTCCGTTTGACGATCCTTCCCGCACGCCCCACAATCCCCGGCGATGAAATGGTTCTTCAGATCGGCGTATCTCTGCCTGCCGGCGGCCTTTGCCGTTCATTATCGCGCGACGGGCCGATCGTGGGAGCCAGGGATCACGTTTCTGCTGTCCGCAATATCCATCATCCCACTGGCAAGGTTGATTGGCATCGCCACCGAACAACTCGCCGAGCGGGCCGGGCCGACCTGGGGCGGCCTGCTCAATGCGACCTTCGGCAATGCGTGCGAGCTGATCATCGGTTTCGTCGGGCTTACCAAGGGACTTACCGAGGTGGTCAAAGCCTCCCTCACCGGATCCATTCTCGGGAACCTCCTGCTGGTGGCCGGCGGCGCAATGGTTGTCGGAGGTTGGAAGCGGGAGCGGCAGGCCTACTCGCGCGCCGCCGCCCAGACCAATGCCGGCCTGCTCGCTGTCGCCGTTTCGGCAATGCTCTTTCCCGCCATCTTCCACTTCAGTTTTCAAGGCCGCGACCCCCAACTGCTGGATCACGAGATGAGCCTGTCGATCGGCGCAAGCATCATCCTGCTTGCCGTCTATGCGCTGGGGCTGATTTTCACGCTCAAAACGCATGCGCATATCTTCTCTCCAGCGCCCGCCGACAGCGACGAAGGACCAGCCGGAATCTCGAGACTGCATCCCGCGTGGACGATTTGCAAAAGCGTTGTCATCCTGAGCGTCGCATCGGTCTTTGTTGGTATCGCGTCGGAACTGCTGACAGGCACGGTCGAGCAGATGGCTCAGTCGCTGCACTGGAACGAGGTCTTCGTCGGAATTGTCGTCATCGCGGTCGTCGGCAACGCCTCGGAGCATTCCACAGCGATCTTCCTGGCGCTGCGGAATGACATGGAAACCGCCATGACCATCACATACCAAAGCAGCCTGCAGATCGCGCTGTTCGCCACTCCGGTCATGGTCATCTTCGGGTCGCTGCTTTCCGGGACCGCTCAGGGGAACCGAATGGACCTGATCTTCTCCCCGATGGAGGTTGCCGCGGTGTTGCTTTCCGTCGCGGTGGTGATCGTTCTGGGCATCAACGGCGACACCAACTGGTTCGAGGGCGTCATGCTCCTGGGCGTTTATGCGATTCTATCCATCACGTTCTTTTATATGCCCATCTCGCACCACAACGTTGGATATGATAAGGAGCGTTTGTCCGTCCCGGCAGCGGTCGTCCGCTCGCCGCAATAACAATGGCTCTTCAATCGCACGAGCTCGCCCGTCTGGATTCAAGCGGCTTTGAGCTGCGAGACGCCGCCATGCGCGTCCGCTGGACATTCAAGGGATTGACCACCTCCGACTCTCACGATGTCACCTGCGTGTTCACTGCCAGCGTGTGCGCCGTGCAGGAGGATATCGAACGCCGCATGCTGGCTGAAGTTCTGCTGGCCGACCGCGCCGTACTGACCCAGGATGACATTGCCCTGCATTTCATGCCGGCGTTGCAATCCGCCGCGGCCGAAGCCGCGCAACAGTTTCCGGCCCCGGCGCTGCTCGCCCCCGACAGCAACGCACGCGAAGCCCTGCTCGCCGCACTCAAGGCCGCCGCCAGACCGGTCGCATTTGCCTGCGGGCTCGAGATGCTGGCTCCGTTCGCTTTCGAGTTCCAGAGCGAAAGCTTTCAACGGCAAAAACTCCGTTCGATGCAGCAAACCCTGATCGAGCAACAGCGAACCGGCGAGATTGAGCACCTCGAGCGTGCCGCCGATCTGCTCAAGCGCTTCGAAGCGATTCGACGCTCGGCTCCGGAGCTTTCTGCGGGCCGCGTTCTCGATCAGATCAGCCCAGCCGATCGCGGCACGATGCTGCGCACCCTGCAGCTTGCAGCAGCACGCGGCGGCGAGGCGGACGCGCATTGCCTCTGGATCGTCGCCGGCAATACCCTGGCGAGGATCGACTCGGCAGATCCAACACACGCCCCCGACCTTTTCCCGCTTCCATCAGACCTGGGCCCCCTCCGCAGCGTGCAGTCCGCCACCATCGACGGCAAGACAACGCTGCTCCTGGGCGCTCAACGCGGCTTCTTTGCAGCAGAGCCCACGGACATTTCCAAACCGCGCGCTTACGTCTTCCCCGCGCTCGAATCCTCGCTTGGGTTCAACCGCATCATCGCCGGCAATGACGGACGGACGTTCGCCGGCACGCACAGTGAGGCCGGCCTCGTGCAATGGGATACCAACAACGGCGCCGCGCCCGCCCGGATCGTGCCGCCTGCGCAATTCCTTGCTGCCCCCTTCACGGGACCGACAACAAATTCGACCGGCAGCATCTCGAGCAGTCGCGGGCCAAAGCACCTTTGCATCCTGGACGACCGTCGCATGCTTTTCTGCGCCGGAGCCGATCTGTTCACCTGGGACGGCCAGTCAATCGCGCCGGTTGCCGCCGACGATTCCCGCTCGGAAATCGTCGGCATTATCCCCGAAACCGATAGTTTGTTGATCGTCCGTGAAGACGGCACGATCTCCCGGCTCGATCGTCGCTCGCCGGGACTAATCCAGTTGCTGCAGCATCGCCCGATTCGCATCCGCGCGACGGCAGCCGTCCCCTGGATGGACAGTCAGCGCCTGCTGTTGGCCTCTGAAGACGGCGCGATCGCCTGCGTCGGCCTCGACGATCAAGTCGTCACCGAATACGTCAGCCCTCATCGCGGGCTGCGCATTGTCGCCGCCTCCGCGTCGCTCGTCGCCGCCGTCTCCCCCGACCGGCAGCGCGTCATTCTCTGGAACACCTGGGACGGCCAGCGTCCCCTGGCCGAGATTTATCTCGCCGCCAGGACCCGCCATCGGGTTGCCGACCTGGCATTCGTCTGAGCGCGGTCGATGACATTGACGCGATTTCCGCAGATGGAATCTTTCCCGCGTACGCAGCGGTGCGAATCCGTTAGCCGCTGCGCTTGAAATACTGAACCGCCTTCTCATGCTTCTGCGCCGCGGCAAGCGACTTGAACGTGCCGAGGTTTCGGCGCTTGCCGGTCTTGGGATTTTTCTTCCGCGAGTAGAGGCGATAGCCGCCGGAGGGAAGTTTGCGGATCATCGCGCTGCCTCGTCAATGAATGGGTGCGCCTGGCCGCCGGACCGGGAAATCGCCATCGCTGCCAGGGGAATGGTCGAGAGAACGCCAACGGCAAACAGCGTCCAGCCGGCCGGGCGACGGTGCTCGGGCCGAAGATAATCAGACAAAAGCAGTCCAACGCCGACACCGAGCATCACACGCGTGGCGGCGATCTGCGTGAGTTCGGGGAACGTCACTGTTGTCGTGCGCAGCATAAATATCCTTTCTGCATGACCAGACGTGATTGTAGCGCCGCGGCGGGCAATGCGCCTGCTGACAAAACCGCGGTGAGCCGCATTCCCAAGCCCCGCACCCAAGGCGGCGCCGTTCCGCTGTGCTGCGCAATCGCGTCAGACCATCAATGCGGCAATGATGATCGGATCTCGAACTGCTTATCGGCCCAACTGATGCGGGTCGCGGTCAATGCCGCAAGCAGACGGTCGTCCTCAACGGGTCTCACCGAAACATCGTCAGCACTCTGTAGTGCGAGCGATTGGCCGCGCGGGGCGAGTTCGATTTGCCAGGAAAACAGATCGACCGGCGGAAGACAATATGGCGCGGGTTCATCAGCGATCCGCAGAACATGCTTCCCTTGCCGATGCGAATCAGCAAGGATTCGCGCCGCGGCGAGGCGCGAGTTGGCCGTGCCGGAATCGCGAATGAATCCCGCGAGATAGCGCATCCCAAGCAGCCCGCTGGACAGGAGAAGGATCGTAACGAGAGCCAGTTGCGATGCGCGTGAACGCGCGAAGGTCTGGACTGCGGCAAGCGCTTCGATGGCCAGGACAATGTCGACGTAGAGCGCGAATCTGCCGTATTCGCCCGGCTTGCCGGTGGCGAAAACAAGGAATTGAACCGCGATCCAGATGGCGGGCAGCGCGAGCAGGAGGCCGGTGGCGCGGCGGCGCGTTTCCATCACGTCGGGTCTTGTCCACATCTGCGCCTGCGCGGCGCGAGAAGAGCCATGCCGATCGCGCCCCCCAGCGCTGTCAGTGCACCGGCTCCGTTCGCGATCAGCAGCGCTGCATTCCGCAATGATGAGAGGGATAATCCCGTGTGATACATCGCCGCGGAAGTGCCAAGGTTGGAGCGCAACACTTCGCGATTGCAGATCAGATTGATGGCGACATACGGATTGGTCGCGATGTAGACGCAGAGCGCCACCGCCAGGGGAACAGCGATTCCCCACAGCGGCGTGCGCGAATTTTCGGCCGGCGGTTGGTGGTGAAAGCTTCCAGACTGCGACTGCAACCGCGCCGACACAGTAGGATTCTGGTCCGGGATTTCGCGCACGCCATTGCGCGCCGATTGCCGGCGCAGCACGGACATGACAGGCAAGATGATGAAGATGGGATACGTCGAAAGGATCATGCCCGTCGCAGCGCCGCAGAGAGCCCCGGCGGACACCGCGGCGGCGCGCTTCCCGGTTTCGACGTAGACGGATCCGGCCAGTGCTGCACACAGCATCAGCACTGCTCCCGCCAGGTGCGGCTTGCCCTCGTGCGATTGATTCACGACGACGGGCAGCATCGCGAAGAGCATGCCGGCCGCGAAGGGAAACGCCCAGCCGCCGCAGATGCGCCGCACGAGTTGAAAGACGACCGCGACGCCCAGCAGTCCCCAGGCGGCGGAGTAGCAGCGGGCGATCACGTAGAACCGGCCGAACGCTTCGGGATGATCCAGGTACCAGGCGACATCGGACCGCACCGTCACGGGCAACACCTTCAGCAGGATGCCGATCGGGTAGAGCCACAGCCCTCCGTATTGATAGAGGCGGGGATCCAGCCCGCCGCGCGGGCCGTGGCCGGGGTGCATGCCGCCCAGAGCGCGAAATGTGCTGGCTTCGTCGGGCTGCTCGCTGTAGAGACGGTAGCGAAGCAGAAGTTTGGCGCGAGCAGCGTCAGTTTGGTTGAGAATGAGCGGTCGATCGCGGCCTGTCAGCGGGTCGACCGCGACGTCAGCTCCGCGGGCGGGATCAGCCGGCCATCCCCCCGAAAGCCGCAGTATGGTCGCTCCAGACCAGGGAGAGTTGCTGCCGAACAGATAAGGATCAGCGGCCCGACTGGGTAACCCCCACGTCTGGCCGAGAAAGAGAAAAGGCACCGCCAGCAGGAGAGCGAGCGCCAATGCCCGGCGTTGAGGAGAACAGCGCATCAAGACGAATATGACCTTGCGCAACTGCGCTTCCCAGTCCCAGAACCTTTTAGCGGCTGCCCCCAAGGGCAGCGATGCGCCAGCACGAGCGCGTACTCGCGCGAGTCATGTAGTCTACATCCGGGAGATTCCTGTTGAAATTCTGCACTGCGCTCCGCTTCAGGGCTGACTTCGGTTACAAATAACCAGACTCAACGAAAGGAAGACCCGCATGGCAAAGAAACCGCAGAAGAAAAAGCCCGCTGTCAAAGCAGTCAAGAAAGCCGTCAAGGCCAAAGCCAAGACAGCCGTGAAGGACTTGAAGAAGTCCAAGGTCATGAAAAAGACCCCGGCCAAAAAAACCGTGGCGAAAGCCGCCAAGAGGATGAGTAAGACGGTCAAGGCCGTGAAGTCCGCATCGCGCAGCGTGATGCGCAAAGCGAAGCGCGCCCCCGCCGTCGCCCGCCAGGTAGTGGAGCAGATCAAGGAGCAGGCGTACACCGTGGGCGAGGCAGTAGGCGAAGCCGCCGAAACCGTTACCCACGCGGTGGCGACCGCCACCGGCGCAGTCGTCGGCGCGGTGGAGTCGGTCATCACCGAATCAGCGCCGGCGATCGAAGAAGAGAAGTAGGAACAACAGAAGCAGAGCTACGCGCTGGCGTCGAGCTCCGATCCCGCGACAGCGCTGGTCTGGCCGGAGTTTTCGTCGTCGCCGTCGGAGTCTCCTTCGCCCTGGCGCAGCGCCTCTGCTTCGAGTTCCATGTCCCCTTCCTCGATCATCGCCGCATCGTCCTCGAGCATGCAGTCCTCCATGTCGCCGCTGTCCTCGATCACATCGACCATGGTTCCGTAAAGCTGGTTTGCCGTTTTGCTGACCGCGGACTTGGCCGTGTACAGCTCGCGCGCGTTGGAGAGGTGCGGGATCAATTCGTCAACGTCAATCTTCAGCTTCGAGTAGGTCGGCGGCAAGGTGACCGGTGATTTACGCGCCGGGGTCCCGACCGCGCCGGTCGACGCAGGCGATGAGCGCGCGAGATTCTGTTTCTGCGGTCTGACCGAGGCGCCGGGCGTCGAGCCGTTGGCGATATTTCCGTTCAGCGCGTTCAGCCTGAGCTTCGCTGCCAACTGAGCGATTCGCGCTTTGTCGTAGATTTCCATCGCATCCTCCGACCCATCCGGCTACTGCAACCGCAAGAGATTCGTCTCGGGATCGCAGCGGGTTTACGTCTGCAGACCCGCAAATGCAGCCGGAAGGCACGCGAGGCGGGCGACGGGGGGCTTTGTGCCGACGACGTCCATCAACTCCGTCGGCAAGGGGCACCAAAGGTCCGAGAATGTCGATCGCTTCATCACGCTCGAGCGACGAAGCAGAATACGACCAGAAAATGGCAGGCGCTCCCGCCGAGCACCAGGAGGTGCCAGAGGTCGTGGGCATGGAAGACGCCGGGCCACAAGTGCGGGCGGTCGACGGCGAAGATCACGGCGCCGATGGAGTAACACAATCCGCCGGCGACCAGCCACGCCAGTCCGCTCGGCGGCAACGCCGCGGTCAGCGGAATGATGGCAATCACCGCCAGCCAGCCCATCACGCAGTACACCGCAACGCGAAACCAGTCAGACGAGCCGCGGCCGAAGACGACAACCGAAATTCCAACGGCCGCCATCGTCCATTCCACGCCGAGCAGGCTCCAGCCCCACGGGCCGCGCAACGTGACCAGGCAAAGCGGGGTGTAGGTGCCGGCAATCAGCAGGAAAATCGCTGCGTAGTCGAGACGATCGAGCCGCGCGGAATTTTTGGGCGAGACGTTCAGTGCGTGCGCCAGCCCGCTGGCCACGTAAAGTGCGATCAGCGACGCGCCGTAGACTGCGAAGCCGACGATCAGATGCAGTCGTCCGTGCGTGTGAAAGAGCAGCGCGACCAGCGCGACCGCAGAGAGTATCGCGCCACAAAAATGGGACAGGGCGGGAAACGGCTCCTTGATCCAGGCCTGAAGCTTTCGCACGTCGCTCCCTTCGATCACAAAGGACGCGACGCGACTGCGTCTGCCAGCCCGGTAATCGAAATCAGATCTTTCCCAAGACCAGCAAGATGATAAGGACCAGCAGCACCAATTCCAAGCCACCGCTCGGGTAATACCCGAATCCCGAGCTGTAAGGCCAGGTCGGCAGCAAGCCAATTACCAGAAGGATAAGAACGACCAACAATACAGTGCGAGCGACGCTGGACATGGTGTGTACCTCCGAGGAGACAATCGAGCTTCCGCATCATCCGAACTTCTGCATCATCGCCCGCCACCGTGCGGAAGGGAGCGGACAATCCACGCGGATTCCGTGCGGGCATGGCAGCAATGGAAATGAGCGAGGTGTCGGGTTGGCGGTGCGACGCCCCGAACCGGGTGTTCTGGCGTGCGCACCGGTCTTTTGGGCGTACGGCACAACTGTTGCGGTGCTGGCTCGGTACCCATGACCAATGACACTTTGTCTCAGAATCCCTCCCATCCGCTGTGGTATCGAGTCACATTGAAAGTCTTCGTACGTCCACTGGTCGTTGCGGCGGCACTCTTAGCCGCAGGCGCACATCTGCTGTTGCCGCACTCTCCCGCGAGGGAGAAGTTGGATCGCCGGGAGAAGAAACGCCGGCGCAAAGAGTTGTGGAAGAATGCGGCAGCAAATCGCCATTGACGGCCAACTCTGCCCGTGTGCCCGACCTCCTCCCGACACTTTTTTGCCCGTCGCATGTCGTCACCGCGCCGAATTTGACGCATCGCGCGCTCCCCCAAACGGCGAGCAAGCTCGCCCGCCAAACAGTTCCCCCTCCTCCCCTCCGTGCCGCAGTTTACCCGCCGCGGCGGGTGCCTTCTCCCCACTCATGCGACATCGCGCGACAGATTTTGCAGCGCCGCATGTCGCATCCGGCCTCCAACTCCTTGCAATGGCGCGGGATACTTCCCGGCTCCGCGCGACACCGCGCGCAACAGTTGCTCGCCGTTTGCTAAAAACGCGGCATCCCCGCGCGATTGCTGTTTACCATGCGCCTCCTCCGCCGGTCTCCAGCCGCGCCAGCCCAAAGAGTGATTGCCACAAAAACGCAAAAGACACAAAAAAAGAGAGCCTGGGGACCAGAGCAGCTTCCGGTTTCACTTTCTGCTGTTGCCCATCGCCTCTCGATTTCCTTTTTGTGTTTTTGTGTTTTTGTGGCCATTCGCTCCTTGATTCCCACGCGCTCGGCCATGGTCTCCGCGCGTCGTCCATCGGAGTGCGTCTTGGTGCTGAACCTGCGGCTGTCCACGCCGATCTGTTGTGATTGCATCACGCTATCCTTTTCGCTCGCCCCCGTGCGACATTGATTGGCCTCCGGTTTCTCCGCTAACAACGCTTCCGTCTGTTCCAAAGCCGTAGGGTCCGCTCGGCGGCTCCTGGGTACGCCTCGAATCGATGACAGCGTCGAGCCGCCGTGCGGACCATTCCTCGACTTCCGCGAGAATCCTCGACGGCGCTCTCCGCTGTCCGTGATGAGTTATTCATCCAACTGTCTCTAGCAGATTGCCCGGACGGCAATCCACTTTGATTGCGTGTCTCCTGAAGGCGACGGACCGTCCGCCGGAATTGCGCTGCCTGGGCCGCAGCCCGATGTCTCTTCTGAATCTCCAAAAGCCAACGGATTGCAATCCGTGGGAATTGATGCATTCGACCCGCTTTACCACAAACCCCCGATCGATCAGAAGAATTTGCAATCAGAAAGCCCCGACCTCCGCTTCCCCCCGTAAAGTGGCACGAAATGGCACGAATTGGCACACTTTTGAAGTTGCTCTGTGCCGATCGAGGAGGAAGTGAATGTTGACAAAGCCATCAATTCATCTCACCCGTGCTTTCAGCGGATTCCCCCTCGTTTAGCCGGTGGGCATGCCCGCCGTGTCCCCGCAGGCGAAAACGATTTCCGGAAACTCCGTGGAGTACCACGGATCCCGGCGCGCCGGGACTCGCCGGCTAAACAGCCCCCCTTCTTCCCCTACGTGCCGCGGGTGTAACTTTTATTTGTGGCGATTGCAGATTTTGCGATCGTAGGGCGGGATTCATCCCGCCGTTTTCTCAGCCGGCCAACAAATCGGCGGGATGAATCCCGCCCTACTCGGAGCCGATCGCCACTTTCGAGCGCCACACCCCTGCTGCCCGTCAATTTCGCCGTTCAGATTGAACAAGGCGATGAGTCCGCGCTAGAATTGGAGGAAATGCTGCTCACTCGCAGGCCCGAGGAGTTGTTGGCTGCCGAAGACGAATCAGATTGGATCGAATGGTTCGAATTCTTCGCCCGCACTCGCGAATCTGATGGCCGCCGCAAAGGCCTTGTGGAGATTCAGCTATGATCACGACAACCGTCGAGTACGAAAAAGCCGAGGCCGAACTCCGCGATCTAACCGACCGCCTCACCCGCCTTCAGCAAACCAATCCCGCCGGGTCCAAGGGTTTTACCAAAGCCGGCGTACGCAAGATGATCGCCCGGTTGCACGAAGAGTTGGCCGTTTATGAAGGCAGCCAGGAAATCCGCACTCCGGTAGTGAAGTAAAACCGCAGTGTATAAACCCGCCGGCCCAGGTTCCCGACGCCGCTGCGCCCGCCGGCGGTCCTGCGTCAGATTCCTCCTCACCATTGAACCGTCCGGATTCGCCGCCCGCGCCGGAGACGCCGGCCTCCGGCGATGCCAAGCCCTAACCGCCCGAGATGGCGGCCCCGGCCCTCCGCGCACACCACGCGGCGGGCCGGGCAGGCCGG